>NZ_JAEDAJ010000009.1 GCF_016623465.1 Brachybacterium halotolerans | reverse complement strand
ACCTCTCGCTGTCCGGTGACGACGGTGAGTGACCTTTCGTCGTCGGATGACGACGACACGTGACCTCGTGCCGACGGGTGACGACGGTCCGTGAGTGACCTCTCGCTGGCGTCTGAGAGCGACACGTGACCTCTTGCTGTCCCGTGTCGGGCATGAACGGGCACACTCCGCTCGGTGACGGGGCGGGGGTATCGGGCATCGCGTCGGACGATCTGGCTGCTGTCCCGTTCTGCCCACTGACCTGTGCATTGTGGATGATGCTGAGTCGGCGGGGCGCGCCCCCGGGACGCTGGTGTCCATGTCGAGACCACCAGCACCGCTGCCCGCGGACCTTCCGCCGGTGTTCACGGCGCGCTGCGCGAGAGCCACAGGAATCGGGGAGGCCCGTCTGCGCGCCCCCGACATCAGGACGCTGGCGCGCGGGCTCTACGCACGGGCGGGGATCGGGGCGAGCGCTGCGCAGATCGTGCGTGCGCTGATGTTCGATGATCCATCGGTCATCGCCTGTGGACCGACGGCCGCGGAGCTGCTCGGGATCCCGATCCCGCGCCCGTTCGAGGCCGCGCAGAGCCTGAGCATCCACGTGCTCAGCTCCCACAAGCATGCACACACGTCCCTCGTCCGGTGGTACAGATCCTCTGACCTGGTGGCGGATGCCGAAGCGCATGCTGGTGAGCGCGCGGGCACGGACGACACGATTCTCGTGGGACGAGTGCGCGCCACGGGGAGGATCAGTACGTGGTGCGATCTCGGCCCGCTTCTCAGCGAGGAGGACCTGGTCGCGATCGCCGATCACCTCGTGCGTCGGCCACGCCCGCGTTTCGAAGGACGCACGCAGCCGTACGCGTCGCTCGACCAGCTCGCAGCGGCGCTGCGGGCGCGTCGAGGCCGGCGGGGCGTCCGAGCGCTGCGTGCCGCGCTCGACCGGGCCCGCGTCGGCAGCGACTCGCCCGCCGAGACCGCGCTCCGACTCGGACTCGAGGTCGCCGGTCTTCCGGAACCACTGCTCAACGAGCGCATGTACGACGGGGGAGTCGACCTCGGGGAGCCGGACCTCGCCTGGCCGCGCTGGAGGGTGTGCCTCGAGCACGAGGGCCCGCGCCATCTCACTCGCGCACAGCAGGAGCGGGACATCGAGCGCACCGAGCGGCGCGTGGGCGCGGGCTGGATCGAAGTGCGCACGGTCGCCTCCGACCTCCGCCGCGGGTGCTCGCGCGCCGTGACCCGAGTCGAGACCGCGCTCCGGCGCCAGGGGTGGGCTGGCTGAAGCGGGCACCCGACCCCCGACCCCGCCCGTCCCGGTACCCTTCTGGGGTGGAATTCGACGCAACGACCCTCGACCTGCCCGGCCTCGCCGAGGACACCGGCGACCGCGCCGACGCCGCGCAGACGGACCCCGAGCACCCGCATCCCGGGCAGTGGCGCCTCGTGCACGTGCAGGTCTCGAACTGGGGGACCTTCCACGGCACCCATGACCTGGAGATCTCTCCGCGCGGCTACTTCCTGACCGGCGGCCCGGGCACCGGCAAGTCCACGCTGCTGGACGCGATCAGCGCCCTGCTCACCCCGCCGCGCACCCTGCACTTCAACGCCGCCGCGTCCGACGCGGGCCCTGCGCGCTCGAAGTACCGCCGCACCGTCGCCAGCTACGTGCGCGGCGCCTGGGCGATGCACTACGACGCCGCCACCGGCGAGTTCAACCAGGAGGTGCTGCGCGAGAAGACCACCCTCACGGTGCTCTCGCTGCGCTTCTCCGACGGTCAGGGCGGCGTCGTGCAGCTCTCCCGCCTGCTGCTCCTGCAGGCCGGGCACACCTCGGACTCCGACGTGAAGAGCCTGTACGTCATCTCCCGGAAGGCGCTGGACGCGACCGACCTGCGCCAGTTCGTCTCCAGCCAGATCGAGGGCCGCGCCCTGGAGGCCGCACATCCCGGCACCGAGACGTTCCGGCAGTTCCGCGAGTACCGGGCGAAGTTCTGCCAGCTGCTGGGAATCCCCGATGAGAAGGCCCTGGGCCTCCTCCACAAGATCCAGAGCGCCAAGGAGCTGGGCGACGTCAACGCCCTGCTGCGCGACTACATGCTCGACGAGCCCCGCACCTTCGAGCTCGCGGACCAGGCGCTCACGAACTTCCACAACCTCTCCGAGGTCTACGACGCCCTGGTCACCGCCCGTGAGCAGCGCGATCTGCTGCGCGGCCTGCGCGACGCGCACACCTCGTGGAAGGAGATGCGCGAGCGCGGAGGGGAGCTCGTCGACCGCCGCAGCGACATCGACGTCTACGCCGCGCAGCACCTGGTGCGCCTCCTGCAGGACGAGCAGGAGCGCCTGCAGCTCGAGCGCGACCGCGTCGGCGCCCAGCAGCGCCGCCTCACCCAGGACCTCGCTGATTCCCGCGCCGACCTCGCGCAGCTCAAGGAGCAGCGCCGGCGCGCCGGCGGCGGCGAGATCGACGACTGGAAGCAGCAGATCGCGGGCCTCGACGTGGAGCGCGAGCGCCGCAAGGAGCGCGCCGCCGAGTTCGCCGCGCAGCTCGCGACTGTCGAGCTGCGCACCCCTGTCAGCGAGGACCTGTTCCTGGCGACCCAGCGCGAGGTCGCCGATCTCCGTCGGACCCTCGAGACCGAGGAGAAGAACGCCGACGAGAACCGCTGGCAATCCGAGGCGAAGGTCCGCGAGTTGCAGCAGGAACTCCAGCAGACCGTCGCCGAGCTGAACTCGCTGACCTCCCGTGCGTCGAACCTGCACTCCGAGGACGTCGCCGTGCGCGACATGATCGCCCGCGAGGTCGGCGTCGCCCCCACCGATCTGCCCTTCGCGGCCGAGCTCCTCCAGGTCAAGGACGGCGAGCAGGAGTGGACCGCCGCCGCCGAGCAGGCGCTGCGCGGTCTCGCCCGCTCGATCCTCGTGCCCGAGCGCGTCTACCGCGAGGTCGCGGGCGTCATCGACCGCACGCGCCTGCGCCGCCGCATCTCCTACAACCGCGTGAACACGGACCTCACCCGGCCCTCGCGGCGCATCGACCCGACCACGCTCGCGGCGAAGCTCGACGTCAAGGACGGCGAGTTCCACACCTGGCTCTCCGGGGAGATCGCCGCCCGCATGGACTACGTGTGCGCGGAGGACCTCGAGGAGTTCACGCGGCTGAGCCGCGCCGTGCTGCGCTCGGGCCAGATCAAGCACTCCGCGTCCCGGCACGAGAAGAACACCGACCGCGCGATCAACGACCGCTCCCAGTGGGTGCTGGGCTTCGACAACCGCGGAAAGCGCGCAGTCTTCGAGGACGAGCGCACCCGCGCCGAGCAGGCCCTGTTCGAGGCCCAGGCCCGACGCAAGGACGTCGAGGCCGAGGCCGAGCGTCGCCGCGAGCGGCTGTTCGCGCTGCAGGCGCTCGCCGCCGTCGAATGGGACGACATCGACGCCGCGTCCGTCGCCCGCCGCATCGCGAACCTGCGGGACATGGTCCGCGCCGCCGAGTCCGGCTCCGAGGCCCTCGCGGACCTCGCCCGCCAGATCGACGACGTCGAGCAGTCCATCACCGACGCCGACGAGGAGCTGCTGGACGTGGCCCGCGGCGCCGGCAAGCTCGGCGAGCAGGCCGAGCGCGCCGCCGAGCGCCTCACGAAGGCGAAGGAGCGCCTGAGCGAGCGGAGCCTGACCCCCGAGGTCGAGGAGGAGCTCTCCGAGCGCTTCCATGCGATCGCGCCCACGATCGTGCTCTCGACGATCGACCAGGTCACCAAGGACGCCTCGGCGACGCTGGACGCCGAGCTCGTGGACCTCACCAAGCGCACCTCCCGCGCCGAGGAGGACATGCGCACCGCGATGCGCGAGTTCTCCCGACGCTGGCCCGCCGAGGCCGGCGACACCGACGTCTCCCTGGACGCGGCCGGCGACCATCTCGCGATCCTGCAGCGCATCGAGGAGGAGAAGCTCCCCGAGGTCGAGGACCGCTTCTTCGAGTTCTTCACCGGCAACACCCTGGGCGACGTCCAGGCCCTCGCCACCGCGATCGCCCGCGAGCCCGCCGAGATCAAGAAGCGCCTCCAGCGCATCAACGCCCTGCTCTCCCAGGTGGAGTTCCACTCCGGGCGCTACCTGCAGCTGTCCATGCGGCCCGTGCACCTCGCGGCCCTCGACGAGTTCAAGAAGGCCCTCGAGGACGCCGTCGCCGGCACCATCGAGAACGACATCACCCGCGACCGGGACCGGGCCGAGGAGCGCTTCGTCTCCCTGCGCCACCTCATGGAGCTGATCTCGAACGCCCGCACCAAGGACGACCAAGTCTCCCGGGCGATCCTGGACGTGCGCCGCCACGTGCACTTCCACGCCGAGGAGGTCGACGCCGAGGGGAAGGTCGTGCACGCGCACGAGTCCGGCGGCCCGCTCTCGGGCGGCCAGAACGAGCGTCTGACGACGTTCTGCCTCGCGGCCGCGCTGCGCTACCAACTGGCCGGCACCGGGATCGACGTCCCGCGCTACGCGCCGATCATCATCGACGAGGCCTTCTCGAAGGGCGCCGGCAAGTTCATCACGGCCGCCATGGAGTCCTTCCGCCACTTCGGCTTCCAGGTCATCCTCGCGAACCCCGGCAAGAACCCCCAGGCCCTCGCCCCGTTCATCGGCGGCGTGGGCGTGGTCGCGATCCGCGAGGACCGCTACTCCCAGGTCAGCCCGATCGAGTTCGTCCCCGTCGACTGAGCCCGGAGGCGCGGCCGGAAGGGCGCCGGGCCGGTCCTGGCGCATGGCCCGTCTGCACGGCCACACGCCCGGCCGGCCGCCACGTCGCGCACGGCCCGAAGACGCATCGGACGGGACTGTCGATGGGGACTTCTCCCCATCGTGATCGGGAGCGTCGCGCCGATACGGTGGTCCGAGCCGCAGGGCACCAGGGCACCAAGGCATCACGACACCAGAACATCAGGCCAGGACGCAGCGTGGAGGTGAGCCGATGACGGGCGGGCCCCTCGCCACCGAGCACGTCCCGAGCGGCCCTGCCGAGGCCCGCAGTCGGGTGCACGAGATCCTCAGCGTCGTGGTCGATGCCCTGCGCACGCACGCCGCACCCCATGCCGGCGCACCGGACCTCGAGCTCATCGAGCACAAGCCCCGTCGCGACCGGGCCTCCGGCACCCGTTACCTGGGCGTGCGCACCATCCAGCACGTGAGCGCCCTCATCGGCTCGACCGCGGCGCCGCCCGCCTCGCCCAGCCCCGCATCGCTGCTCCGGGTCGCCGACCGCGCGCTGCGCGGCGTCGGCCTCGCCATGAGCGAGGACGGCGAGGTCAGCGGCGTGCGCACCCGCGTGTGGGAGGGACCGGAGGGGGACCGTGCGGAGGTCGTCGTCGGCGCGCGCCTGCTCCTGCGCGTGATCAGCGCGCCCTTCCTGCCCGGTGTCGAGCAGGGTGACGTGTCGACCACGCCGTCGGCCGTGCGGCGCGTGCTGCGCCCGGCCCCGAATCCGCATGCCGTGCCCGCCGCCCTGCCGATGCCTGCCGTCGCGCCCGCCGGGATCCCGATCAGCGCGCCCACGCCCGAGTCCTCGGTGCTCACCGAGAACTGAGGCGGGCCAGCGCGCCCAGGGGTATCGGCAGCCAGCCCGGACGGTTCCGCGCCTCGTAGAGCACCTCGTAGACGGCCTTGTCGGCCTCGAAGGCGCGCAGCAGCGCGAGGAACGACGCGTCCTCGTGCGCGATCCCCATGGCGTCGAGGTAGCCGTCGAGGAAGGCGCGCGAGGACTCCGCGACCCACGCCGACGCGTCCACGCCGTGCTCGTGCAGCACGGCGCCGCCTGCGTAGTCGAGGCTGCGCAGCATGCCCGCCACGTCGCGCACCGGACAGTCCGGGAGCGTGCGCTCTGCGAGCGGGCGCAGCGGTTCGCCCTCGAAGTCCAGCAGCACCCAGCCTCGGGAGGGATCGGCGAGCACCTGGCCCAGGTGCAGGTCGCCGTGGATGCGCTGGAGGGGCGGCCAGGCGGCGTCGGCTGCGGCGTCGATGAGCCCGCGCAGCGCGGTGCGATGGGGGAGGACCTCCGGGACCTGGGAGGCGACCTCGTCGAGCCGGGCGCGCATCTGGGCGAGCACGCGCGCGCGGTTCGCAGGGGCCGCCGGTGCGCTCGGCAGCTCGGAGGCGAGCAGGCGATGCACCTCGGCGACCGCGGCGCCGAGATCGCGGGCGCCCGCGCGGAAGTCGACGCCGCCCGAGGCCTGCTGCAGCGCCACCCGCCAGGCGTCCTCGACGTCAGGGAGGAAGCTCTGCGCGAGCAGCGCGTCAGCGCTCTCGTCGGCGCTCGCCTCGGCGCTCTCTTCACCCCCGACCCGCACCCGCACGGATCCGATCATCGGGGCGATCCGCGTGCAGCCGGCGCGGTCGAGAGCGCCCTGCAGGACCACGTCGGGGTTCTCGCCCGCGGCGAGCACGCGGAAGAGCTTGAGGATGACGGGGTCGGCGTCCTCCAGCGTGAAGATCATCGAGGAGTTCGACTGCTCGCCGCTGAGCAGGCGCGTCGCGACGACGCGGGCGCCGGTGCGCCCCGGTACGGGCGCGGGGTCCAGTGCGAGCCCGCGGCCGACGAGCGGGCGATCAGCGGTGAGCAGGTCCATCAGGGCGCGTCTGCCCAGGTCGGTGCGGCACGCGTCCTCGATCCGCAGGCCCCCGGAGCGCGTGCCAGGACCGGAGAACGAGGCGCTGAGCGGGGCCGACGCGGGGTCGCCGTCCGTGCGGCCGTCGAGGACGGCGATCACTGCGTCGGGATCCTCCACATCGTCCCCGGACCGCACGACGAGCGGCACCTGGTAGTCCGTCGCCGCGCCGTCGGCCACGGCCCGCACCACGACATCGAGCACCTGCGCCCGGCCGGTCCGAGCATCCTCCGGCTCCGCCCCATCGGCCCGCACACCCTCGCGCTCCGCCCCGTTGGCCGCTCCCGTCGACGCGATCACCGCGGCGCCCCGCACCGAGAGCCGCGGTGCACCCGCTCCCTTGGCCGGGTACCAGCGCTGCCGCACCATCCACTGCGCGAGCGAGGGGAGCGCGTCGTCGAGGAGCCCCGCGAGCCCGTCGCCGAGCGTCGCGCCGAGCCTGCCGACGGGGCCGGCGACGGACCCGATGTCGGGACCGTCGCCGGACTCGACGTCGAGCCCGTCGCCGGGCGTGGGGCCATCGGGCAGAGGACCGTCGGTCGAGCGAGGCTCATCCATGGGCCCACTGTAGGACCCGGGCTCGCTCCGCCTCCGCCGTTCCGCGAGGGCCGCCGACCGACGCGCTCCACCGGTTCACGCGTGCCTCCGCCCCCGAGTCCGCGCAGCCTCGGCTGATACCGTGACCGGGTGCCAGGCAGGGATGCGAACACTCCGCTCGCGCGCGCGACACCCGCGCCTGCGCTCCGGATGCGCGCCCGCACGGCCCCCGGTCGCTCCCTCCTCGTCCTCATGCTGACGCTCGCCCTCGGCGTGCTGACCTCGCTCACCGCCCCCGCGGCGCTCGCGCTCGGCGAGAAGGGCCCCTTCGACCTGCCGCTCTCGCGCGACACCATCACCATCGCGCCGGGCGTCGTCAACCGCATCCCCCTGACCAGTCTCCTCGACGACGACGCCGAGTCGGAGCTGAACCTGGAGACGGTGCGGCTCGCCGTCCCGTCGGACGCCTCGGACGCGCAGCTGTCCGCGATGACCCTCGCCTCCGACGGCACCTCGCTCGCGGTCGAGGGGGAGGGGACCTGGACGATCCAGGGCGAGGAGCTCGTCTTCACGCCGGCGTCCGAGTCCGAGAGCGATCCGGCTCCGATCGCGATCACCATCGAGGCGACCAACGGGATCCGCTCCCTGCCCTCCGACCTCCCCGTCGACCCGAGCCCCGTCGCCGACGCGGACATCGCCGCGCCCGCCGGCGGCGAGATCCGCGTGTCCCTCAAGGGGGATCTGCGCCCGTCGGGCACCGAGCGCGTGCGACTGCTGCTGGACACCATGCCCGCCGGCAGCACGCTCTCGGGCGACGGCCGCCGCCTGATCGCCGTCGGTGAGGGCGAATGGCAGGTCTCCGAGGACGGCACCGAGCTCACGTTCACGCCGTCCTCGAGCCACCTGGGCCGTTCGCCCGAGCCCATGCGCTATGTCGCCGAATCGGCCGACGGCACCGTGCTGACCACCGGGATCGTCAGCCTCACCACGCCCGTGCTGCCCGACCTCGTGCGCGCCGCGCCCTTCGGTGATCCCATCGAGTTCGACGTGGCCGACGGCCAGGAGGACGTGAAGACCTCGACGCTGCGCCTGGCCCCGCTCACCCGCGCCGACGCCGGCTCGACGGGCGCGAGCGACGGCGGCTCGGACGGCAGCGGATCAGCCGCTGCCGGGGACGGGACCGACGGTGACTCCACCGCCGTGGCCGACGGGGACTCCACGACGGGGGCCGACGGGAGCCCGACGACCGACGACCCGGCCGACGACGGCGTGGAGGTCAACAGCAAGGGCACGCGCGCCGTCGTGGCCGGTCAGGGCACCTGGACGTTGGACCGCACGACGCAGACGGTCCGCTTCGCCCCCGCGGACGACTCGGTGAAGGCGGCCGACCCGATCGGGCTGACCGGTGAGGACTCCGAGGGCAACACCGCGGGCGTCGCGACCCTCGCCCCCGGCTACCCGGCGATGCTCGACCAGACGCAGGTGGGCACGGCCGGCTCCTCCATCACCTTCGCGCCCATGGACGACGCCCGCTTCGTGCGCGCCGACTCCCTCCGCTTCGCGCACGACGACCTGCCCAACGGGGCGAAGGTGTCCTCCAACGGCCGCGAGCTCACGATCCCCGGGCAGGGCAGCTGGAAGATCGATCTCGACGCCCGCGCGGTCACCTTCGATCCGGCCGACGGCGCCGAGAACGGACTGCGCAGCACGGTGCAGCTCGTCGGCAGCGGCTCGTACGCCGACTCCACGAGCTCGAGCGCGACGCTCACGGCGCTGGTCACCGACAGCGGGGCGGTGCTGCGCGACGACGAGCTGCGCACGGCGCCCGGGAAGTCCGTGCAGGTGGACCTGCTCGCGAACGACACCGCCGGCGCCCCCTCCGACCCGCTGTCCCCGGCCACCGTGCGGATCAGCTCCCTGGAGGCCTCCAACCTCGACGACCTCGAGCGCTACTCCGGCACGCATCTGGTGGTCCCCGGCGAGGGGGAGTACCAGGTGGGCAGCGACGGCGTGCTGCGGTTCACGCCCGCCCGCGGCTTCCGCGGACGCACCACGTCGATCAGTTACACGGTGCAGGACGCAGAGGGCGTCCAGTACCGCGCGAACGTCTCCGTGCAGGTGGACCCGCAGCTCGGCAGCGCCTCGGACCCGCGCGGCGACTCGAGCGCCGGGATCAACACGATGCTCTCGGGCCTCATGCCCAGCGCGACCTCGACCTCGGCCGTGTTCCTCACGATCGTCGTCCTCATGGGCTTCGCCGGCGTGATCTCGCTGTTCATCGGGGCCCGCATGGAGTCCGACCGTCGCACCTGGAAGGACTGAGCCGGCCGCTCGCCGGACCCGGTCAGCCGTCCGCCGTCTCGGCCCGCTCCGTCCGCTCGGCCGGTCAGCCCTTCGAGTCCTGCGTCGAGGAGTCCTGGGAGTCCTCGGCCCCGGAGCACCCCGCGGGCATCTTCACGGCCTTCTTCAGGGTCTTGGCGGCGTCGTCCTCGTCGACCACGTCCTTGAAGCCGCCGCCCACGAGCACGTCGACCGTCGAGTCCTCGCGGTCGTCGAGCTTCAGCGTGGGCTTGGAGAACTCCGCGGCCACGGCGGTGGCCTCGAGATACCCCGCGGGCCCGTAGACGATCGTCACGGCGCCCGAGGCGGCCTTCGTGTTGCCGGCCTTCCCCGTGGAGAACCCGCGATCGGCGAGGGACTCGGTGACCGATGCCGCGAGCCCCCTGCGGGAGGTCCCGTTCAGCACGCTCACCTCGACCTTCTTCGGCTTCGCGGGCTTCGCACCGGGGTCCGGGCAGTGCACGCCGTCCTTCCCCGTGGCCACCTCGGTCCCGGCGTCGGACGGCCCTGCGGCCACCACGTCGTCGTCGGCGGTGAGCTGGGTGAAGGCGAAGGTGAGCGCGCAGATCATGCCGATCATCGCGAGCGAGAAGACCACCAGCTGGGTGATCCGGACGCGGCGCTGACGGCGCCGACGCTGGTCGCGCCGGCGCACGTCGTCGTTCGAGCGACCGTAGGGGTGCGCGTCGCGGTGCGAGGAGCTCATGGCCGTGCCATCCGCTCTCGGTCAGTCCAGAGGACGGTAGGAGACGCCGAGGGCGTCGAGACGGGGGAGATGACCGCGCAGCCGCTCCTCGAACTCGCCGAAGGACTGCTCGGGCGAGCCCCAGGCGCGCTCGGCCAGCGCGCACACGCGCGGGAAGGCCATGTAGCCCAGGTGCTCGGGGGTGGCGATGTACTCGGTCCACAGCTGGCCCTGGATGCCCTGGACGAGCGCGGCCTTCTCGTGGTCGAGCTTCTTGGGCAGCAGGCGGTCGGTGTACACGTCCTTGAGGGTGAGGTCCCCGCCGATCGCGAGCGGCTCCTTCTTGGGGGCGGCCTGGTAGTAGTCGAAGTAGAGGTCCTTCGAGGTGGACACGACGGTGCGGAAGCCGCGCTCGAGCGACTCCTCGAGGCCGTCCTCCGTGCGCCAGTTCATGACCACCACGTCGTCCGGCACATGGGACTCGAGGACCTCGTCCCAGGCGACCACGGTCTTGCCCTTCTCGGCGAGCACCTGGGTGGCGAAGTCGGTGAAGCGGCCCTGGATCTCGGAGACACGGGTGAGGCCCCACTCGTTCATGCGCGTGCGGGCGTCGGCCGACTGCTCCCACTCGGTGCGCGGGCACTCGTCCCCGCCGATGTGGAAGAAGGGCGAGGGGAAGATGTCGGCGACCTGCGTGAGCACGTCGCGGACGAAGTCGAAGACCTCGTCGGACACGCCGAGCACGTGGTCGGAGATCCCCCAGACCTCGCGCACCTGCACGGGGCTCGCGGGGAAGTTGCCGAGCTCGGGGTAGGCTGCGATCGCCGCCTGCATGTGGCCGGGCAGATCGATCTCCGGCACGATCATCACGCCGCGGTTCTGCGCGTAGCCCACGAGCTCGCGCAGCTCGTCCTGCGTATAGAATCCCTCGACCGGTGTGTCGTCGAAGGTCCAGGACTCGGGGTCGCCGCCCATGTGGCCCTCGAGCGAGCGCGGGCGCTTCGAGCCGACCTCGGTGAGCCGCGGGTAGCCCTTGATCTCCACGCGCCAGCCCTGGTCGTCGGTCAGGTGCAGGTGCAGCACGTTCAGGCGGTGCAGCGCCATCGCGTCGATGAACAGGTGCAGCGTGTCGATGTCGAAGAAGTGGCGCGAGACGTCCAGGTGCAGGCCGCGCCATGCGTACTTCGGGCTGTCGCTGATCGTCACGCAGGGGATCGAGGTCTCGCCGGTGAGCACGATCTGGTTGAAGGTGTTGCGGCCGTCGGCCAGAGCGGCCTCGCTGCCGGCGGTGAGGTTCGCGCCCGACGGCGTGATCGACAGCGAGTACTCCGCGCGCGGGAGGTCCTCCGAGATGCCGACCGACAGGCCGGCCCAGGGGTCGGTCGTCTCCCATGTCCCCGAGGACCAGATGACGGAGCGGGGGAGCGGGACCAAGCTGATCGGGTCGGACATGCGAGGGATCCTCCTTGACCGGGATGTGCTGCAGGTCAAGTCTGTCACAGACTCCGGCGCCCACCGGACGTGACGGGCCGCCGACCTTCGGACGTGTCGGGCCGACGACCATCGGACGTGTCGGGCCGACGACCATCGGACGTGTCGGGCCGACGCGCTCGGTCGCGCTGGGCCGACGCGACCGGTCGTGCCGGGGTGCCGGCGGGCGGCGGGGCGGCGGTTCCGAGGGTCCGACGCGCGGCGAACCGCCCCGGACGCAGAGAAGCCCGGTCGGTTCCCCGACCGGGCTCCTCACACGCCGTCCTGCTCCTTCCCGTTGGTGCGCTCAGCACCGAGCAGGCATGACGTGGTCCGGGTGGCCTGCGCTGATCAGCGGTAGGTCACGAAGACGTGCGGATCGCTCCAGATGGTGCGCTCCACGACCTTCTGCTGCGAGCCCGAGGCATCGATGATCTGGTTGTTGCCCACATAGATGCCGATGTGCCCGTAGTCGTTGCCGGTGAAGGCCACCAGGTCGCCGGGCTGCGCCTGCGACTGGGGGATGATCCGGCCTGCGAACGTCTGCTGCTTCGCCGTGCGGGGCACGGTGATGCCGTTCGCGTTGTAGGCGTACTTCACCAGGCCCGAGCAGTCGAATCCGGTGGAGGGGCTCGAGCCGCCCCACGTGTACTTGGTCCCCTTCACGCTGCGGGCCTTGGCGATGATGCTCTGCCCGTTGAAGGAGCCGCTCGAGGAACCGGACCCGCCGATGGTCGCGCTGCTCGAGGACAGCTTCGACCAGGTGTTGGGTCCGACCACGCCGTCGGCGGAGATGCCGGCCGCGCGCTGGAAGGCCTTGACGGAGCTCAGGGTCTTCGACCCGAAGACGCCGTCGACCGAGATGCCTGCACCGTGCTTGTTCAGCTGCTTCTGCAGGGTGCTGACCGCCGTGCCGCGGGAGCCGCTGCGCAGCTTCGGCTGGCTCGACGAGGAGGATCCCGTGGATGCGGAGGACCCGAGGGCGTTCCAGGTCTTGGGGCCGACGACCCCGTCGACGCCGATGCCGGCGCTGCGCTGGAACGACTTCACGGCGCTGAGGGTCTTCGACCCGAAGACGCCGTCGACCGCGATGCCCGAACCGTGCGAGCGGAGGCGGCGCTGCAGCTCCGACACGGCCGATCCGCGTGCGCCGTAGCGGAGCTTCACGTTCGAGTAGGCGGCGGGGGCCAGGGACTTCGCGGCAGTCGCGGCGGTCGCGCCCGCGAGGGGCGAGGTCGGCGCGGTGGTGGCCGGGTGAGTGGGGGCTGGGGTGGTTGCTGCATCGGCGGAACCCATGGCCTGCAGGGAGGCCGTGGCCGTCACGGCACCGACGACGGCGAGACCGCCGACAGTGCGACCGACGGGAGCCGTGAGGCCCCGGTAGTCGATCACGGCAGGGCCCGCGGCGCGATGCGTGCGCGGGGCGCTGGAGCGGAACATCGGATGAGGTCGCTTTCTCTGTCGCCGCACAGCCACCGATCGCGTTCCGCCCACGGGAAGCGACACCCGAGAGGCGACACCCGAGGGGTCCGCTGCGCCCGCCACCCAGGGAAGTGAGGAAGTGATCGAGAACGGTGGCGGGAGCGACTTCTCGAACGGTGCCTGGGGAGAGGCACCGTGGTCACTGTATGGGCACACCCAGGCCCTTCACGCAGGGCCTTTGCGACTGCTATCAAGGGCCTTTGCCAAGATTTTAACTAAATCGACGATTTTCGCCGTGTCGCACCGTCGATGTCCAAATTCGATATGTTAATCACACCGTTGTGATTCAGGGGTGTTCGACGGGGTGCGAGTGGCCCTTTTCGGGCTGCGGGAGGGTGCGAGAGGACCTCGAGGAGTGCGCGAGGGCCTTGAGGAGTGCGAGGGGGCGGTCGGGCTGGTGTCGGCGACCGGCGTATAGCGGACATCTCTGCCATATATGGCAGAGATGTCCGCTATACGCCGATGCGTGACATGCCCCGCCGCCCGGCCGGCGCCGCCCGGGAGCGCCCGCGGGCTCCTGACGCCGCGGAGGCTGCAGGTGCTGCCGGTGCAGCCGATAATTCCGAAACCGCCACCGGTGTCTTCCTTGCCGTCGATCTGTCAGTCGCCGAGCACCCCCGGACGTGACGGGGGCCCGGGCGCGACGACGGGCGCCGGACATCACGAAGGGCTCCGGACACGACGACGAGACCCGAACACGACGAAGGGCTCGGACATGGCGAAGGCCCCGGATATGACGAAGGGCCCCGCCGCAGCGGAGCCCTTCATCATCTGGTCGGGGTGACAGGATTTGAACCTGCGACCTCCTCGTCCCGAACGAGGCGCGCTACCAAGCTGCGCCACACCCCGAGGTCGTGTTCGGCGAGCAGACGCGAGCGCCGCTCTCCGACGAGCAACGATACCAAGCCGCCCGCGGTGGTCGCGACCTCTCAGCGCCGCTGAGGGCGCAACGTGAGCAAGGTCGCCTCCGGCGGATTGGCGAAGCGGAAGTTCGAGTAGGGGTTCGCGCCGAGCCCTCCGCTCACGTTGAGCGGCACGCCGCGCCAGGTGGAGAGGCCCCGGGCCTGGGCACGGGGCAGGTCGCAGTTCGTGACCAGGGCGCCGACGCCGGGCATGCGCAGCTGTCCGCCATGGGTGTGGCCGGCGAAGATCAGCTGCGCCCCGTCGTCCACGAAGGCATCGAGGACGCGCTGGTACGGCGCGTGGGCGACGCCGATCCGCAGGTGCGGGACATCGGCGGCGGGGGCCTCGTCGGCCCGGGTGGAGGTCGCGGCGGCTTCTGCGGCAGGCGTCCGTCCGGTCCCGTCGGCCCCCGCTTCCCCCGTCGCGCCCCGCGCCGCATCCGGCGCCGCACCCCGCGCCGCATCCGGCGCTGGGAACTGATCGCGCTCGAGGTGCGGATCGTCCACGCCCACGAGGTCCACCTGCAGCCCCGTGAGGCGGAGGCTCGCGCGGGTGTTGGTGAGGTCCTTCCAGCCGTGGGAGGTGAGCGCGCTGCGCAGGGAGCCGAGGGGCAGGTCGGGCTCGCGGTGGCGCTTCGTGAACCCCTCGGGCCGGGGATCGCGCAGGAAGTAGCGCAGCGGGTTCTTGCGGTGCGGCGCGAACATGTCGTTCGAACCCATCGCGAACGCGCCCGGACGGCGCAGCAGGGGGTCGATCGCGTCGGCCAACACGGGGATGGAGGCCGCGGAGGCGATGTTGTCGCCGGTGTCGATCACCAGGTGCGGCTTGAGCGTCTCGAGATGGCGCAGGAAGGCGATCTTGCGTGCCTGGTCGGGCATCAGGTGGGCGTCGCTGAAGTGTAGGATGCGCACCGGGCGGGTGCCGGGAGGCAGGATCCGCAGCTCGTGCTCGCGCACGGTGAAGCGGTGGATCTCGACGTACCGGGACCAGACGTGGGCCGCTGCGGCGGCGGCCGCGCCGGCTCCGGCGAGGGCCAGTGCGGCGCGCCGGGCGCCCGCGCCGCAGGAACGGGGGCGGCTCATGCTCGCTCGCCCGCTCAGTTGCCGGTGTCCTGGTCGCCGGAGTCCTGGTCCCCGCCGTCGCCGCCCGCGTCCCCGCCGTCGCCGCCTGCGGCTCCGCCGGTGTCGTTGGTGCCGCCGGCCGCTCCACCCGTGTCGACGGTGCCCCCGCTGCCGTTGCCCGGGTCGGTGTCCTTGGGAGCGCCCGCCGGCTGCTTCGGGAACTTCTCGTCCGGCAGACCCTTGTGGGCCTTGATCATGAACTCCTGCCAGGTGGGCAGGGAGACGGTGTTGCCCCAGACCTTGCCCCGCTCGAGGTACTCGCCGTCCACGGAGAACCCACCGGGGCGGACGTTGCGCGTGGGGTTGCCGAACCACACAGCGGTCGACATCTGGCGGGTGAAGCCGACATACCAGGTGTGGAACTGGGAACCGGAGGTGCCGGTCTTGCCGCCGGCGTCATGGCCCGGGATGACCTTGCCCTTGCCCGTCGCCCGCGGGTCCTTGAGGTCCTGCTCGAGGGTCCAGGCGACCTGGTCGGCGGTCTTCTTGTCGATCTTCTGCTCGCACTGCCCGGCGCCGACGTCCTTCATCTTCTTGCCGTCGCGGTCGATGACCTCGGAGATGCCGGTGGGCTTGCAGTAGGTGCCCTCGGCGGCGAAGGTCGCGTAGGCCGCGGCCTGGTCGAGCGCCGAGATGCGCAGCTCGCCCAGGACCACCACGGAGGGTGCGAGCTCGGTGCCGTACATGTCCTCGATCGACATGTCCCAGGTGGACTTGTCGAAGGGGTTGTAGGTCGCGGGGATCGCACCCAGCGACCGGGCCTGCTCGGCGATGTCGCACAGGTCGAGCTGGCGGGCCATGTTCGCGTAGGCAGTGTTCACGGAGAACTTGGTCGCGTTCAGCACCGTCTCCTGGGCAGACAGCGGCACGGAGACCGCGTTGTCCGGGTTGTAGCCCTGGGTCTCGTACCAGCGCCCGCGGTCCAGGCACTGCGCAGGGAAGGTCTTCAAGGTCTGGCGGGCCGTGCCGACCTTGTCGTAGATCGACTTGCCGTGCTCGAGCCAGTCGGTGAGCACGTAGGGCTTGAACGTCGAGCCGACGGGGAAGCCGCTCGAGCCGCCGAGCGCCTGCGGGACGTTGTAGTTCAGCGAGGTCTCGCCCGCGCTCGCGTCCGCGTGGGGATCGAAGGTGCGGTTCTCGGCCATCACGAGGACCTTGCCCGTGCCGGGCTCGACGGTCACGATCGAGTGGCCGAATCCGCTGTCGGAGTCCTGGGGGACCTTGCGGTCCACGATCTCCTGCGCGTCCTTCTGGAGGTCGGAGTCCAGGGTCGTCTTGATCGTGAGGCCGCCGCCGTACAGGAGCTTCTGTCGCTCCTCGTAGGTGTCCGCGAAGGTCGGGTCGTTCAGCAGGGACCGGGTCACGTAGTCGCAGAAGAAGCCGTTGGTGCCGGCGTCGCCGCAGCCCGCCTTCACGTTCTTGACCTTCAGCATGTCGTCGATCGACTGCTGGGAGTACTTGTCGTACTCCTTCTGGGTGATGTGGTCGTAGCGGAGCATCGCCGAGAGCACCTCGTTGCGCCGCTTCTTCGCGGCCTCCGGGTTCGCGACGGGGTCGTTGCCGTTGGGCGAGTTCGTGATGCCCGCGAGCAGCGCCGCCTCACCGGGGTTCAGGTCCTTGGCGTCCTTCGAGAAGTAGTGCTGGGCGCCGGTCTGCACCCCGTACTGCGAGGGCCCGAACTGGGCGACGTTGAGATAGGCGTTGAGGACCTCGTCCTTGCTCCAGCGCTTCTCCAGGGAGATCGCGAGCTTCGCCTCGCGCAGCTTGCGGCCGTAGCTCTGCTCGGTCGCCTCCGCCTGCGCCTCCTTGTCGTTGCGCTGCTCGGCGTCCATGAGCAGCGCGTTCTTCACGTACTGCTGGGTGAGGGTCGAACCGCCCTGGGTGGCGCCGGAGGCGGCGTTGTTCGCGAGCGCGCGGACCGTGCCCGTGAAGTCCATGCCGCCGTGCTCGTAGAAGCGGTGGTCCTCGATGTCGACGACGGCGTGCTGGACGTTCGGCGAGATCTCGTCGAGCGGGACCATGATGCGGTTCTGGCTGTAGAACGTCGCGAGCAGCGACCCGTCGGACGCCTCGATCCGGCTGGCCTCGTTCAGCGGCTGGGTCTCCAGCTCCGCCGGGAGGGAGTCGAACAGGTCCACGCCGTCCTTCGCGACGGCCGAGCTCATCGACACCGCGGGCAGGAAGAAGGCGGCCAGCAGCACGCCGGCGATGCCCGCGACGGCGAGCATCCCCAGCAGCAGCATCAGCGCGCGCAGCGCGGCTCCGGGCACGGTGGCGGGGCCCGTCGGCGACGCGGAGGTCGCCTCGGAGCTGAGGTTCCCGAGCGGAGCGGAGTCACGGTCAGCCATGGGAACACAGTACGGCCCCCGGCGCGCGCGGACCACGAGGCGCGGCCGTGCCGGCGCATATCACCCGGCGCTCACGGACGCGTGGATCCTGCCCCGGCCCCGGATGTGCATCGCGCGGGGGATCGGGACGCCGGCGACGGGGTCCGTGGGTGGTGCTCGCGCCCCTGGTCGCGGCCGGATGGCTCCGGTCGTCCCGGCACGGCGCGTGCGAAGTCCCGTCGCCGATACCGGATCGGCGGCGGGGGTCGGCCGGAGGCGGGATTGGCGCCCCTGAGCCGATCTCGATACTCTGACGCACCAGAACGGATCGACGAGGATTCGAGAGGGGACATTCGTGACGATCAGCAGGATCCGCGGCACGGATGATCGCAGCTGGGCCGCCCGGGGGGCGTGCACACAGCTGGATCCGGACGGCTTCTTCGTGCAGGGGGCCGACCAGCAGAAGATCAAGATCGCGTGCCAGGGGTGCCCGGTGCGCATGGAATGCCTGGCCGACGCGCTCGACAACAGGATCGAGTTCGGCGTCTGGGGCGGCATGACCGAGCGCGAGCGGCGCCGACTGCTGCGCCAGCATCCCGACGTCGAGGACTGGTACGACGTGCTGGGCCGCACCGCACGCCGTGCGGCCGGCGGGTGAATCGATCTCGTCGCCGAAGCGCTGCGCCTCGCCGACGCGTCGCCTGCCGTGCGCCATGACCGTCACAGCGCCGCCCTAGGCGTCCGCGCGCCCGCCCAAGGCACGAGTACGGGCCGGTAGGCTCGGGGCATGACCTCCGTGACGCGCTTCGAGTACATCACCGTGCCCCTGCTGATCCACGCGACCAAGCAGATCCTGGACAACTACGGCTCCGACGGCTGGGAGCTCGTGCAGGTGGTCCCCGGCCCGAACCCCGAGTCGCTCGTCGCCTACATGAAGCGCCCCCTCGCGGACGCCTGATGGAGGACGACGTCCCCGCGGGCGCCCAGGACGATTTCCAGAGGGACCCCGACGCTCCGCCCGTCGCGCTCGAGCTCATCCGCGCGGACAACCCGGGGCCGATGACGCTGCAGGGCACCAACACCTACGTGCTGCGCGACGGCGAGGAGTCCTGGGTCGTGGACCCGGGTCCGCTGGACGCCCAGCACCTGGCCGCGATCATCCGCGCCTGCGGCTCGCGCCCCGTGGGCGTGCTCGTCACCCATCGCCACGCCGACCACACCGACGGCGCCGGCACCCTGCGCCGTCAGCTGCAGAACCGCACGGGCTGCGAGGTCGCGCTGTGGGCGGCTGACACCCGTGCCGTCGCCGGATCGCGCAAGCCCCCGGCCTCCCTGATCAGCGAGGCCGGCGTCGTCGGCCATGTCATCCACCTGCCCGGGCACACGGTCGACTCCCTCGGCCTGCTGGTCGACGGCGGACGCATGCTCACCGGCGACACGCTGCTGGGCGACGGCTCCTCGACCGTGATCAGCCCGCCCGACGGCAGCCTCACCGAGCACATGCAGTCCCTCGCGATCCTTCGCGCCCTGGCGATCGACGGGCGCATCTCCTCGCTGCACCCCGGGCACGGCTCGCCCGCGACCGACCCCCTCGAGGCGATCGACGCGATCGAGGCGATGATCTCCCACCGCGAGGAGCGCATCGCCCAGGTGAAGGAGGCCCGCGCGGCGGGCGCCCTGAGCATGGACCGGCTGCTGCGCGCGGTCTACGGCGAGGGTCTCGACCCGGCCCTGCGCGGTGCCGCCGAGGACTCGCTGCGCGCGATCCTCGACCACATCGCCCGGACGCGCTGAGTCCGGCAGCTCCACGAGAAGCGGGGGGGGGGGGGGGGGGGGGGGGGGGGGGGGGCCCGCCCCCCCCGGGGGGGGCCGGGCGGGGCGCGGGGGGGGGGGGGGGGGGGGCGCGGGGGGCCCCCCCCCCCCCCCCGCGGGGGGGGGGGGGGGGCCCCCCCCCCCCGGGGGGGCCGCCCCCTCTCGTGCTGTGCGCGTCAGACGGGCTCGAGCTCGGTGGCGCGGAGGTGGGCCGCGATCTCGGCGCCGATGGTGTCGGCCATCGCGAGGATCCGTCGGCAGCTCTCGAGGTGCCACACGCGCAGGGCGCTGTTGAGGTTCCCCGCGAGCAGCGGGCCCGCCACGAACACGCCGGGGGCGGCCTGGAAGTGCTCGTCGACCTCGAACCCGGTGCGCGAGGTCGAGGAGCGCAGCCCCGACTCGTCCTGGAGGGAGCGCAGGAACCCGTCGCGGGTCTCGGCGACGTTCTCGAAGCCGGCGCAGTTGATGATCACGCCGAAGGTCCGCTCGAGCGTGGAGATGCCCTCCTCGGTCGAGGTCGTGACCCTCCAGCCGGCGGCGCTGTTCTCCGCGTGCTCGAAGTGGCCGCGCTCCGCGTGGACGCGCCCGGACTCCAGGAGCTCCGAGGCGGTGCGCTGGTAGTCGCCGCCGGTGGGCCGGGCGAAGCGCCCCACCTTCGTGCCGTACACGTCGACGTAGAGCTTCTGCTCGGGCGCGGGCAGGCGCTCGAACAGCTGCGAGCACAGCTCCTTGAGCTCATCCACGGTGTCCTGCTCGCAGAAGCCGCTGGCCATGGCGTCGTCCACGTCCCGCACCACCGCGTCGAACACCGCGCGGGCGGTGAGGTCCGCGTCGGGCGTGCGCGCGGCGTAGTCGGCGAGGTGCCGGGAGCGGTACTCGCTGCGACGGTCCGGGTGGACGGTCCAGGCGTCGGGGATGCCGTGCGTCGCCAGCACGGTCACGTGGTGGTCCCAGGCGCGCTCGAGGCCGGCGCGGACGGCCGCGTGCAGCAGCTCGAGCGCATCCGCGTTCGCGCCCACGACGAGGATGTCGCGGCTCGCGCCCTCGGGCATCGCCCGGATCGCCGCGCGCGCCTCCTGCAGGAGATGATCCATGCCGTGGACGTGTGTGTCGTCGAGGAAGCGACCGCTGCCGGCATCCGCTGGATCGTGCCCGAGCACGCGCGTGGGCGGGCTGCCGACGGCCAGGACGACGGAGCGCCCGCGCACGCGCGTGATGCCGCCGGGGGCGCCGTCGGTCCCGTCGCTCGCGCTGCTGACGGGACCGTCGGGGGACCCGTCCTCGACGCGTCCGCCCGGTGCGGCGACGAGGATCTCGACATCGCCGTCGGAGTCTCCGTCGGCCCGCGCGGCGGTGCCGGTCCGGCGCAGCGCACCGGCCTCTCCGGTGATCCGGATGACCTCGACGTCGGACGTGCTCGCGAGGATGTCCTCGACGCGGCCGCGCAGGAAGTGGCCGAACAGCCGGCGGGGGATGAACAGCGAGTCCCACTGGCCGCCGCGGATCTCCTCCGCGTGCTCCTCCGCCCAGTGCGGGGAGATGCCCAGCGACGCGTCGGCCGCCAGGATCCGCTCCTTCCGGGCTTCCAGCCAGGCGATGAAGTCCTGGCGGATCCCGTCGGGCAGGAACTCGTCGAGCGAGGTGACGATGAGTGACGCGCTGCCCGCGCGCGAGCCGTAGGGCAGACCCGTGAACATGTCGTCGCTGCGATCGATGACCGCCACGCGGAGCCTGTCCGTCCCTGTGGTCCCCGTGCGCTGCTCCTCGAGGAGCCTCAGCAGTGTCGATGTCCCCGACACCCCTGCGCCGACGATGATGACGTCGGCCGATACGTCGTCCCTGATGTCTTCCGAGATCTTCTGAGTGCTCATCCGCGTTCTCTGTGATGTTCCGTGTGCAGCAGGATCGGACGCACAGCGGCCGGGGGGATCCGCCGCGTCCGAGGCGCCCGTCCACCGCGAGCGCGCCAGGGCGATCCTACCCTCCAGTACGGGCAAATCGCCCAGATCGGGCGACGGGAATCTCGTGCGCGCGGAGCACCCCCGCGCGGCGCCGCGCGTCTAGGGTCGGGGCATGACCCCTGCGCCCGTCCCGTCCGCCTCGCCGTCGGCCCCCGTGCCCGATCCGCTGATCCTGCTGCCCCTGCGCCAGCGCATCCTCGAGAAGCGGCTCGGGGTCCGCGCGGTCCACCTGCACCGCGAGGGGCGCGAGGACCTCGAGGTGCGCTTCGTCGAGGACACCTCGGAGAACGTCTGGTCGGTGTCCAAGACGGTGACGGCGCTGGCCGTCGGCATCGCGCAGAAGGAGGGTCTGCTCGACCTCGAGGACCGTCTCATCGACCACCTGCCCGCGCCCGCCGGCGGGTACGGGCGCGGCATGGAGCTGGTGCGCCTGCGCCACCTGATCACGATGACCTCCGGCAACCCTGTCACCGTGTTCCTGGACTCCGAGCGCGAGGACCCGCACCTCACCGACCTGCTGCTGCGCACGCCGCTGGTGCGCGAGCCGGGGGAGAGGTTCGAGTACTCCAACGGGTCGATCTTCCTGCTCGGGCGCACCATCGCCGAGCGCTCCCGCGTGAGCCTGCGCGACTACCTGATGCCCCGGCTGTTCGAGCCGCTGGGGATCGTGAACCCCCAGTGGCACTCCGACCGCGAGGGCCGCACCTGGGGCGCGACCGGCCTCCACCTGCGCACGCGCGAGGTGGCCCGTATCGGCCGAGTCCTGCTGGAGCGCGGCGCCTGGGAGGGCGAGCAGCTCGTGCCCGCGGACTGGATCGACGCGATGCACGCCGAGTCGTCCTGGGTGCCCACCGGTGAGCTCGAGCCGGAGAACACCCGCTACGGCTACGGCGTCTGGAAGTGCTCGGTGCCCGGGGCCTGGCGGGCCGACGGCGCCTACGGCCAGTTCTCGATCGTGCTGCCGGACCAGCGCGCCGTCGTCACCCTCACCTCCCATCACGAGGGCGGGCCGACGCAGGAGATCCTGCGCGCGGTCTGGCAGGAGCTGCTGCCGCTGCTCTGAGCCGGCGAATCGGATCCGGCGATGCTCTGAGCTGCCGCTGTTCAGAGCCCCGGATCCGACGTCCGACCTGTCTTCTCGCCCACGTCCGGGCGGTGGGCGCAACGGCCGTTCACTAGGCTGGATCACGTCATGCGACCCGCAGGACGGGTCGCGGATCCGCCGAGTCGTCAGGAGCACGCCATGGCAGTCACCCTCGCCCAGCACCTCGTCACCCAGCTGCGGGACTTCGGTGTCGAGCGCATCTACGGGGTCGTCGGGGACTCCCTGAACCCGATCGTCGACGCCGTCCGCACCACCAAGGGCATCGACTGGGTGCACGTGCGCAACGAGGAGGCGGCCGCCTTCGCCGCCGGCGCCGAGGCCCGCGTGAGCGGGAAGCTCGCCGTGTGCGCCGGATCCTGCGGCCCGGGCAACACCCACCTCATCCAGGGCCTCTACGACGCCCACCGCGACGGCGCCCCGGTGCTCGCGATCGCCTCGCACATCCCCAGCGGCAAGATCGGCACGGGCTTCTTCCAGGAGACCCACCCCGAGCGCCTCTTCCAGGAGTGCTCGCACTTCTGCGAGATGGTGAACTCCGGCCAGCACGGCGCGGACATGCTGCACATCGCCGCGCAGACGGCGCTCGCCAAGCAGGGCGTCTCCGTGCTCGTGATCCCCGGCGACGTCGCCGACGAGGAGGTCGAGTCCGGTGCCACCAAGGACCTCGCCACCCGCTTCGGCCGCGTCCAGCCCGATCCGCAGACGGTCGAGGAGCTCGCCTCCCTCGTGAACCGCGCGAACTCCGTGACCCTGTTCGCCGGGGCCGGCGTGCGGGGCGCCCGCGAGCAGGTGCTCGCGCTCGCCGAGGCCGTGAAGGCCCCCGTCGGCCACGCCTTCGGCGGCAAGGAGTGGATCCAGTACGACAACCCCTACGACGTCGGCATGAGCGGCCTGCTCGGCTACGGCGCCTGCTACGAGGCGATGCACGAGGCGGACCTCGTGATCCTGCTGGGCACGGACTTCCCCTACAGCGAGTTCCTCCCGCAGAAGGACGTGACCGTCGTCCAGGTCGATGCCGACGGGTCCCGCCTGGGCCGACGCATCCCGCTGGACCTCGCCGTGAACGGCGACGTCGCCCTGACCATCGACGCGCTGCTGCCGCTGGTCCAGCCCAAGCGCTCGCGGAAGTTCCTCGACGCGCTGCTGCGCAAGCACGAGAAGGCGCTCAAGGGCGTCGTCTCGGCGTACACCCGCAACGTCGAGAAGATGAAGCCGATCCACCCCGAGTTCGTCGCGGCGACCCTCGACGAGCTCGCCGACGACGACGCGATCTTCACCGTCGACACCGGCATGTGCAACGTGTGGGGCGCCCGCTACATCACGCCCAACGGCAAGCGCCGCGTGTTCGGCTCGTGGCACCACGGCACGATGGCCAACGCGCTCCCGCAGGCCATCGGCGCCTCCGCCGGGAATCCCGGCCGCCAGGTCATCTCGATGTCCGGCGACGGCGGGCTGGGGATGCTCATGGGCGAGCTGCTCACCGTGAAGCTCCACCAGCTCGACACGAAGATCGTCGTCTTCAACAACTCGAGCCTGGGCATGGTCAAGCTCGAGATGCTCGTCGAGGGCCTGCCCGACTACGAGACGGACCACGAGCACGTCGACTTCGCGGCGATCGCCGCCGGCGCCGGCATCCACTCGGTGAAGATCACCGACCCCAAGAAGCTCAAGAAGGAGCTGGGGGCGGCCCTCAAGCACAAGGGTCCCGTGCTCATCGACGTGGTCACCGACCCCGCGGCGCTCTCGATGCCGCCCAAGGTCACCTCGCAGCAGATCCGCGGCTTCGCCATGGCCTCCACGAAGGTCGTGCTCGGCGGCGGCGTCGGCAAGATGCTCGACATGGCCGCCACGAACGTGCGCAACATCCCGCGCTGAGGCAAGGGGCGCTGAGGCAAGGGGCGCTGAGGCCCGCCAAGGTCCGCCGAGGCGCCCCGGCACCCTCCGGGGCGCTCCGCGGTGTCCACCCGCCGCCCATCACCGGCCGGCGAGGATCGTGACCAGGTTCTATGACAGATGACCGCCATTTCTGTCATAGAACCTGGTCACGGTCGCTCCGGGGGCGTCCGTGCGGTCGCTCCCGACGACGTCCGTGCGGTCGCGGCCCGCTGCGTCCGAGCGGGCCGTGTGCGGTGGGTCGGGATCCGGCCAGGGTGACCCGGCACGCGCCGCCGTGCACGCTGTCGACCCGACATGCCGTGCCTGGCGGGTAAAAGTTCGGCAAAACGAGCGGCCGGATGTGGTCACGAGGTCTTCTCGTGGTGCCGGGCCCGGTGCACGGTAAGGGGTATCCCACGACGGGAGTGCAGGTCACGCGATCGCGCGCTGGTGTTCCCCTCGTCTTCCCCGCCCTTCCCCCGCTTCCCGCACCCCAGGAGCACACCATGTCCGAGGCCCGCCGCACCCCCACCCATCGCGCCGAGGGCGCACCCGTCTACTTCCGGGGAGCGCGCGTCGCCCCGAAGCTCGCCGCCGCGACCGGCGGCGCGGTGATGGTCGCCGGACTCGGCATGGCCGGCGCGAGCGTCGCCGAGGCCAGCACCCCTGCGGTCTGGGACGACGTCGCCCAGTGCGAGTCGAGCGGCAACTGGTCGATCAACAACGGCAACGGCTTCTACGGCGGCCTGCAGTTCACCCGGTCGACCTGGATCGCCTACGGCGGCGGCAGCTACGCCGCGACCGCGGACAAGGCCACCAAGGCCGAGCAGATCGCGGTCGCCCAGCGCACCCTGCAGGACCAGGGTCCCGGCGCCTGGCCCGTGTGCAGCGCCCGCGCGGGCCTGACCAAGGCCAACGGCGGCGCCTCCTCGAGCGCGACCCCGTCGAGCAGCTCGAGCTCCTCGTCCTCGAAGGCCTCGAGCTCGTCCTCGGGCTCCTCGACGTCGGGCTCGTCCAGCTCCTCCTCGAGCGGCAAGCTCGTGGTCGACGGCAAGTTCGGGCCGAAGACCACCGCGAGCCTGCAGTCGTGGGTGGGCGTGAGGGCCGACGGCTCCCTGTCCACGAGCGACATCAAGGCCCTCCAGAAGAAGGTCGGCGCGGTCCAGGACGGCAAGATCGGCTCCGAGACCACGCGCAAGCTGCGCGCGAAGATCGGCTACTCGAACAACGGCGTGTGGGACTTCCGCACCTCCTACTCCACCGTGCGGGCCCTGCAGATCCACCTCAACAGCAACTGACCCCTCCCGGGCGGGGCGCTCCGCAGCCTCGCCCGATCCCGCCGGCCAGATGCCTGCCGCCCGGTCGTCGCGTCGCGACGACCGGGCGGTGGTGCGTGTGCGACAGTGTGAGCACCAGGCCGGGGAGCCGCCGGTCTGTCGAACTACGTGCGCCGCGGAGGAATGATGGCCGGTCTCGTCCACCCCGAGAGCATCGACCTGTGGCGGGACTGGGCTCGCTCCCGCGGGGGTCTCGCTCGGCACCGCGGCTCGGTCGCGGACGCGGTCCGCACACTGCGCGGCACGCGCAGTCGCGACGAGCACTGGGAGGAGCCCCGGTGGGTGCTCCACTCGCGTGACGGCGAGACCTCGGCGCGCGTGGTCATCGGCCTTGAGGACGCCTCTCCGCGCAGCCGCGCCGCCCTGCTCGCCTTCCTCCCGTATCTGCGCGTGGGGGTCGACGTGATCGCCCCGCGCGGCCTGATCGCCCCCGAGCTCGACGGGCCCGCCTGGCGCCGCCGCGCCTTCGAGTCCGCGCGCGACGCCGTCCCCTCCGACGCCGCCGCGGTCGTCACCGCCGGTCAGGGCGGGCCGACGGGCGCAGCCCTGCACTCGGTCGCCGAGCGCCGCGGCCTGCAGTCCTTCGTGGTCCAGACCGATGTGCTCACCCCGTACGCCGCGCCGCTGCCGACGGAGGCGACCGTCCTCTCCTGGTCCGCCGACGACGCCGACTTCTGGCGCTCCGGGCGCGAGGACCTCACCCTGCTGGCGGTCGGCTCCCAGCGTCTCTGGCAGCTCGGGCACCACAGTGGCGAGGACGATCCCGCCGCGGACGGGGCGCCGGGCAGTGCGGATACCGCCTCGAGGGCCAGTGCGGATCCCGCCTCGAGGGCCGGCGAAGGCGCCGACCCGTCGACCGACGCGCCCACCGACCCGTCGGCCGACGTGACCGAGGACCGCGCCGACCCGACGTCCGTGCCCTCGCCCGTCGTGCTGGGGCAGCTCTCGCGCATCGAGCTGCCGAGCCGACTCGCCGCCCGTGCGGCCTCCTCGTTCTGCCGCGACGGCGCCGCCCGCTATCTGCCCGAGGCGGAGGAGACCGGGCGGCTCGCGCGCACCCAGCACCGTCTCTGGGAGCGGCGGGGCATCGAGGTGCTGCCCGCGGGCACGGACCCGCTGACCCTGCGCGCGCCGGTGGTCTCGATCCTCGCGGCGGAGGTCCTCGAGGTCGCCGCCCGTGGGGGAGAGGCGTGGGTGCACGCGCCGGGCGCGCCCGGCTGGGTGCACGAGTTCTGGCACCGCTACGGGATGCGCCGCCACGGCACGCCCACCCCGGCGCCCGCGATGCCCGAGGAGGAGCCCGCCGCGCGCATCGCCCGGGAGGTCGAGAACCGGGTCGAGGGTGTCGCATGACGACCATCGGGCGATGCGTCACGGAGCGCGTCTCCGCATGATGCGCGCGATCGCCGGCCGGATCCAGCATTATGCGTGGGGGTCGTACACACGGCTGCCTCGTTTCCTCGATCAGCCGTCGGACGGCAGGCCGTGGGCCGAGGCGTGGTTCGGAAGTCATCCGCTGGCGCCTTCCCTCCTCGACGATGGCCAGACATTGATGGATCTCGTGGCTTCCGATCCGCCGATGCAGCTCGGAGGCGGTGTCGCTCGCAGCTTCGGTGGTGAGCTCCCGTTCCTCCTCAAGGCGATCGCGCCTGAGCGGCCACTCTCACTGCAGGTGCATCCGGATCAGGACCGTGCTGAGGAGTCCTTCGCCGCGGAGAACGCCGCAGGACTGCCCTTGGAGTCTTCTCGGCGCAGCTATCGGGACCCGAAGCACAAACCGGAGCTCCTCGTCGCACTGGAGCCGTTCACGGCGCTGTGCGGATTCCGGGCACCTCGCCGAGCCACCGAGATCCTCGAGGGCCTGGGCACGGATCTCTCGGATCGTCTGCATCGGCTCCTGCTGGAGAACCCCGATGCGCGCGGCATGCATGCGGCGCTGCGCGCACTCCTCTCGCCTTCGCTCCGCCCCGGACCACCCCTCGTGCAGCAGGTCGTCGATGCTTGCCGTGATCGTGAGCGACGCGGTGCATCCCCGTCGCCCCGCATCGATCGCATCGTCGTCGAGCTGGCGGAGCACCATCCGGGCGATGCGGGCGTGGTCGCTGCACTCCTGCTCAACCCTGTGTCACTGCAGCCGGGCGAGGCTCTCTTCATCCCCACGGGTACGCTCCATGCGTACCTCAGCGGGTTCGGGATCGAAGTCACTGCAGCGAGTGACAATGTGCTCCGCGCCGGCCTGACCGAGAAGCGCGTGGATGTCGACGAGCTGCTGCAGTGCGTGAGCGTGGTCGCTGCACCGCCGGTCCGGATAGCGCCTGAGCGACGCAACGAGATCACCGAGTCGTACTACGCCCCGGTCGATGATTTCGAAGTCTCCTTCACCGCTCTTGACGAGGCGACGCACTGGGGGGCCCGGCCGATGCTGGGCAATGGTCCGAGGATCGTGCTCGGCCTCGAAGGGGATCTTCTCCTCGAGTCGGCTACCAGCAGCATCGCGGTGCGCTCGGGGCAGGCTGTCTTCATCCCCGCGTCCGAGGGGGACGTCAGCGTGCGAGGCTCCGGCTGCATCGTGCAAGCGTGCGTTCCCTGATCGCTCCGCTTCCGGATCCGGCATCCGCCGGGGTCAGGCCGACGGCGAGATGAGCTCCCCTCGGTCCCGCGCCTGCCCGATCTGCTCGATGATCTCCTCGACGAACGCAGTCACGCCTTCCGCGCCGGCGACGGGACCGCCTGCCAGCAGTCCGTCGGCCCCCAGCAGGACGGCGGCAGGGGAGGAGGTCGCCCGGAGCGAGACCGCGAGGTTGCCCTCGATGTCCCTCGCCAGGCTGTCGCCGGCGCGCTCACGCACGGACGGGGCGAGGCCCGCCGGATCCGCACGGACGAGCGTGTGCACGCTCACGGTCTCCTCGAGTGCCGCGCGCCAGGCCCCGATCGCGTTCAACACCCTTTCGCACGGACCGCAGCCGGGACGCACCCAGATCAGCAGCGCCGCGCGCTCGGCGGTCAGTGCCGCGAGGGAGACGGGCTCCTCGCCACTCCTCTGCAGCATGCCGAACGGCGTCGGCGTGCGCTCGTAGTCGAGATCCGCATCGTCCGCAGAGGCCGCTCGCGGGTCCGCAGCGTCCGACGGCTCGTGCGCGGAGGGGCGATCGCCGACGACGGCCGCGCCCTGTCCGGTCTCGCTCCTGCGCGAGGTGCCCCCGAGGGTGAGCAGGGCGAGGAGCCCCGTGAGGAGCACCGCGAGGACGAGCTGCCCGAGGGCTCCTGGTGCGCCCATGATCGCGTGCGCGGGGAGAGAGCGGGCGGTGCCGATCACCGAGAGAGCCCCCAGCGCAAGCAGCAGCGTGTTGCGCACGAGGGTGGTCCGGGAGAGCGTCGGGGAGCCCAGGGTCCCGAAGCATGAGCAGGACACGGCCTCCTCGAATCCGAGGGCCCGGGCGATGATCGCCCAGTAGAGGACGAGCAGCACGACGATGAGCACGGAGAATGCGAGGGGCACGAGAGGAACGGGCAGCCAGATCCCGAGCGCGAGCACGATCTCCGCACCGGGCAGCAGCAGCGCCGCGGTGGCATGGGCACGGGGCAGAGGGAGGCGCAGGGACACCATCGCGTCCCGTGTCCCGCGCCTGTCACCGAGCTTCGCGGCACCGCTGATCAGCAGCGTCAGACTGACCAGCAGCTGGGCGGTGAGCAGCAGGATCGGCACCGGACCAGGGTACTCGAGCCGCTGCTGTCCGCGAGATGCCCCGCACACGAGAGAGTGCGTGCGCCGTCCCGACCCTGGACACCGTCCGTATCCTTGATCGGGTGAGCGCTCCCGACCCCAGCACCCGTCCCGCCTCGACCGCCCAGGCGCCCGCGCATCCCCGCCGGGTGCTGTTCGTGCTCCTGCTTCCCCTGTTCATGGCGCTGGTCGCGGTCTCGGTCATCAACGTCGCGCTCACGCCCATCGGCCACTCCCTGAAGGCCGACTCCGAGGGCCTGCAGTGGGTGCTCTCCGGGTACGCCCTCGCCTTCGCCGTGCTGCTCGTCCCCGCCGGGCGCGTGGGCGATGCGACCGGCAGGCGCCGCATCCTGCTGCTCGGCGTCGGCCTGTTCACCCTGGGCTCGCTGATGGCCGGGCTCTCGCCCAACGTGGGCGTCCTGAACCTCTCGCGGATCCTCCAGGGCCTCGGCTCGGGACTGCTGAACCCGCAGTCCATCGGGCTGATCCAGATGAACTTCCGCGGCCAGGCCCGCGCGAAGGCGTTCGCGATGTTCGGCACCACCGTCGCCGTCGCGACCGCCATCGGCCCCGTCATCGGAGGCCTGCTCATCCAGGTCCTCGGCGAGGACATGGGCTGGCGCTGGATCTTCTTCTCCAACGTCCCGATCGGCATCCTCGCGATCGTGCTCGGGCTGCTGTGGATCCCCAACGACAAGCTGCGCACCAAGGAATCCAAGCCCGACCTGGATCCCGTCGGCACCATCCTGCTCGCTCTCGCGATCCTCATGATCATGCTGCCGTTCCTCGAGCGCTCGGTCTCCGCGCTCGTGTGGCTGCTGCTGCCGCTGGGCCTGCTGCTCATCTTCGGCTGGGTGACCTGGGAGAACCGCTACCGCCGCGGTGGACGCCCGCCGATGGTCGACCCCGACATCTTCCGCAGCCCGCCCTTCCGCAACGGCATCATCATCGTCACCGTCTACTTCCTGGGCTCCACGAGCATCTGGATCGTGCTGCCGCTGTTCCTGCAGATGCACCTGGACCGCACGCCCTTCGAGGCCTCCATCATCGGCCTGCCGTCCTCGGTCGCGGCGATGATCTCCTCGCAACTGGGCGGGCGCTACGTGCTGCGCCTGGGCAGGCGCCTCGTGATCGCGGGCTTCGTCGTCGTCCTCGTCGGCCTCGCCCTGGTCGCGGTCATGGCCGGGGTCGTGGAGAGCGGCGTGCTGCCGTTCTGGACGCTGGCCGTGCCGCTCACGCTGGTGGGCATCAGCCAGGGCATGACGATCTCCCCGAACCAGACGCTCACCCTGAACGCGGTGGACCCGCGCTACGGCGGCGTCGCCGGAGGCATCCTGTCGCTGGGCCAGAGGATCGGCGCGGCCGTCGGCACGGCCCTCATCCCCGGAATCCTGTTCTCCCTCACGGAGAACGGCACGCCCTGGGTGGAGGCCTTCATCATCACCCTCACGGTGATCATGCTGATGGCGATGGCGGCGCTCGGCGTCAGCGTCGTCGACCGCAAGCGCGAGAGGGTGGCCGGGACCGACGCCTGAGGCGGACCTCGGGGGCTCCGACGACGGCCGCAGGTGGGGGTCCAGCTGAGGCGGGGGCGTGGCTGGGGCGCTTCGGGGGCAGCGCGCCTGCCGGCCGTCGTCGGTTGCTCGAAACATATGCCGCGGCACGTTGCACGAAGGTTGCACGGACGTGATCGCCCGGGTGACGCAGAGCAACAGGACGCTCTTCCCGCTGGTCACGGCCTTGTGCGGCGGCGGTGGCGGTCGGGTTCCGGGATCTCAGCGGACGTCCGCGCCCGTCCGCTCCTCCTGCCCCTCCGCCTTGAGGGCCTCGGCGCGCGTGCGCAGCAGATCGCTGCCGAGCTCTCCCTGCAGGCGGTAGGGGCGCGAGCCGAGCGTCAGCGCATCGCCCGTGAAACCCTCGAGGACGCGGCGCAGGCGCAGCACCTCGGCGCGCACCGTGCCCACGGCGTCGAGCGACCCGTACAGGGACTCCGCGAGCTCGCCCGCCCCCATGCCGTCGGAATGCAGGTGCAGAAGGGTCAGCAGCTCCGCGTGCCGTCCCGACAGGCACGCCGTGACGCGGCCGCGCCGGATCAGGGCCGTACGCCGGCCGGTGATCAGCAGCTCGAGATCGCCGGTGCGCGGGTCCGCGTCGGCCCGCTGGAATCGGGGCACGGGGGCGGTGTCCGCGCCGTCGTCCTCGCGCTGCGGCAGCTCCGCCTGGACGGCACGGGCGGCGGCCCGCAGCAGGGGCAGCACGAGCGGGCCGACGGCGCAGTCGTCCCCGGTGACGTCGATGACCCCCAGGACCTCGCCGGTCGCCGGGTCCAGGAGGGGGACCGCGCTGCAGCTCCACCCCTGGATCGCCTCGACGTAGTGCTCGGCACCCGCCACCTGGATCGCGCTGCCGCTCGCCAGGGCGAGCGCCGGGGCGTTCGTGCCGATGGCGTCCTCGGACCAGTCGGCGCCGACCGTGAAGCCGACGTCCTCGGCGCGGGTGCGCTGCCGCGAGGGACCCTCGAGCCACAGCAGACGACCCTGCTGGTCACCGAGGGCGACCAGCATCCCGTCCTCGACCGCGGGTCGATCAGACGCTCCTGGAGCAGGGGGAGGACGGCGCTGAACGCGTGGCGCCGGCGGGCCTCGGCGAGCTCGGCCCCGGAGAGGCCGGCGCGCACGGGCGACGCCGCATCGCGGAAGAGCAGGTCCAGGGAGCGCCGCCAGGACTCGAGCACGGGGTCTCGGACCATGCGACGGTCATTGTCGGGGGAGGTCGCCGCGGGCAGGTCCTCGTGCGCGCGCAGCACCTCGTGCCGGTATGCGGCGTCGTCCGGAATCCGGGCCGGTCGGGATGGCATGTGCATGCGCCACCTCCCGGTGCGGCTGCGCTCCCCGACTCTCGATGCGCGCCGACGAATCGAGCGTACGCCACGAAACGGACGCATCGACGGGGCGGGCGGGGCCGGTTACCGTTCCGAGACCGGGGGAGGAGACGGAACCCGGCCGGCTCCCGTGCGCTCGTCCGCCCGGGCTCAGAGCGCGAGCGACGCCGGGGTGTGCATGCGGGCGATCTGGAAGGCCTCGGCGTAGGGCACCGAGGACTGGCTCCCGCGCATCAGGGCGAGCGCCTCGAGCGCCTCCGTCGAGCGGGCGGAGGGGAACTCCTGGATCTGGCTGTCGAAGCAGCGGAACGCCTCGGTCTTGCGATGGACCGTCGAGGTCACGTCCACCGTCCAGTTCGGGGCGAACGTCGGCTCGGCGCCGGGGGCGTTCCAGAAGGTCTCGGAGATCGTCTCGTACATGGCGACGGTGCGGATCCCCCGGCCCTCGCCGACCGGACGCGTGACCACCATCGAGGCGTCGAACACGGCCTTGTGGTCCACGTGCCGGTCGGGGAACGGGATCAGCGCGAGCTCGGGCTTCACCCGGTCCACGATCGCCTGGAGGCCGGCGTTGAGCTGGGCCACGGAGTTGCGGGCGAGCTCCACGGCCTCGAGGTCGAGGAACACGGACTCGTGGACGCCCAGGACGGCGTGCGCGCGCCGGGCCTCCGCCTCGATCCGGGGCGCGACGCCCTCCTCGTACAGCGGAGGAAGGTTCGAGCACACGATCGCGACGGTGACCTCGGCCCCGGCGTCGGCGAGGCGGGCGATGGTCGCGCCGCAGCCCAGCACTTCGTCGTCCGGATGCGGGGCGATGACGAGGACTCTGGTGCTGCTCACGCTGGTGGGCCTTTCTCTGGGTGCGGAGCTCCGGCTGTGGAGCTCCTGGTGCGACGGGGGATGGAGGAGGAACGGGTTCTGGAGTGGGGTGAGGCGGGCGCGCCGGGGCCGGAGGGGTCAGCGCCGCCGCAGGTCCTTCACGCGGTCGTAGGCGCCGTAGGCCGCCTGGTGCAGCGGCATGGAGACCAGCGCGAGGGACCAGGAGGCGGCCTCGGAGCGGTGTCCCTCGGCGAGGAGGGCGCGCACGCCGGCGACGCTCATGCGGCTGCGGCACCACGCGCGGACCCGGCGGCGCAGGGGGGAGTCCGTCTTCTCGCGGGCCGCCGCGTGCAGCAGGTGGGTGACGACGTGCCGCTCGTGCACGGTGCGCAGCTCCGAGGCCTCGGGCTCGCCGAAGGTACGCACCAGGACCGGCTGGACCATGTCGACCAGCGCCGGGAGGTCGAAGATGCTCTCGCGGAGGCTGCCCGTGACCGAGTCGGAGTGGATGACGTACCGGTAGCAGGGCTCGTCGGTGAACGCCACCGTCCCGGCGCGGCTCAGCTCCTCGCGGGCGAAGAGGTAGTCCGCGTAGACGAGGCCCTCGTCGGCCCGCGTGACCGGGCGGCGGTAGAGGATGTGCTGGGAGAGCGGGAACTCCCCGTGGATCGCGCGCCGCAGGGCCTCGGCGCCGCTGATCGGACCCTCCGGGGGATCCCACGGGGAGACGCCCACCTGGTGGCCGTCCCGCACGTAGGCGGTGGGCGCGACGACGATGTCGGCCCCGGCGGCCTCGCCGGCGTCGAGCATCACCTCGAGGAAGCGCGGAGCGATCTGGTCGTCGGCGTCCACCCAGGTCATCCACTCGCCGCGGGCACGGTCCAGGCCCCAGTTCGTGACGCTCGGATGGCCCCCGTTCTCCGGCTTCCACTCGAGCCGCACGCGGGGGTCCGAGGAGAGATCGGAGGGGACGGGATCCTTCGTGGACCCGTCGTCGATCACGAGGACCTCGAAGTCCTCCATCGTCTGGTCGAGCACGCTCTGCAGGGCGGTGCCGACCACGGATCCGGCTTCGTAGGCGGCGATGACGACGCTGACGCGGGGCTTGTCGTTCATGAGGGATCCTCCTCAGGATCAGGGGCGGGCACTGCGCTCGCGGCGGCGCGCCGCCGCTGGACGAGGTCGCGGATGTAGAGGGCCGCCAGCAGCACCTCGGAGGCGATGAGTGCGGCCGAGGCGCCCACCGCACCCCACAGCCAGCTGGCGGGGATCAGCAGCGCCAGGTGCAGCAGGGCGCCGGTCATGGAGATGCGTCCGACGTCGCGGAAGCGATGGTTGGCCGTGGCGCGCAGCGCGAGCATCGAGCTCAGCCCCACGGGGAGCAGCGCGATGCCCATCAGCTGCATGACGGTGATCGTCGGGTCGAAGCCCTCGCCCAGGTACCACGGCACGAACCAGGGCGAGGCGACGATGAGCATGATCCCGGCGCACGTGTACGCCAGGACGATGCCCGTGCTGATCAGGCGCTGGATCGAGCGGGCGCCCGCGTCCTCGCGGGTCATCCGCGGGAGCATCGCGCCGGTGACGCCGTACATCACGCCGCGGGCCGCGTTGCTGAAGCGCTCGCCGGCGCCGAAGAACGCGACCTGACGGGAGGTCGAGAGGACGCCCAGCACCACGGTGTTCACGGTGCTCATCAGCAGGAACGCGACGCTCGAGATGAACAGGGGCCAGGAGTCCCGGATGGTCCCGCTCACTCCCGCCCAGCGGGGGACGACCCAGTGCGCCTCCTTCCACACGACCCGCAGCATGAACCAGCCGACGAGAGCGGAGAGGGCGAAGGGGAACTGCTGCCACAGCATCGCGAGGACCATGTCGTCCGCGGAGTTCACCGTGAGCAGCAGCAGGCCCAGCGAGATCAGGCGGGAGACCGCCGTGAGCAGTGCGAACTCCTTGACCCGCCCGGTGCCCTGCAGGAACCAGCTGGGGTACATCTCGCCGAGTCCGATGAGGAGCAGGCCCACGGCGTACATCAGCCACCGCTCCCGCAGCCCGGGGACGATCAGCACCGTGGACATCAGCACGAGCGTGCAGGCCGTCCAGATGAGCAGTTTGGCCGCGAGGGTCTCGGCCGCCACGCGGGAGCGCTCGGCGGTGGACGCCGAGACGGCGATGCTGCGCAGCGAGGACTGGTCGAAGCCGAAGTCGACGACGCTCTTGACGATCTGCAGGACCGCCAGGGCGAACATCAGGTGGCCGAGCTCCGAGGCCCCCATCACCCGCCCCAGGTACGGGAGCGAGACCAGCGGGTAGGCGAACGAGGCGAGGTAGCCCAGGCCGATGGCGAGCACGTCCGTGCTCACGCGCTTCGCGGAATCGGGCTTGCCGCGGCCCGGAGGGTCGGCCTGTTCTGGCATGTCGCCGCTCCTCGCCGTGTCGGGCCTGCTGGTCTCCGGTGGCCCGACGGACGGATCGGAGGTTCGGGAATCCTGCATCAGACGGCTGCCGACCGCGCGGGACGCGCGGGCACCGTCGCGCGGATGCGCTCGCAGACCTCGGCGATGTCGTCGGCGGAGGACGCGGGCGAGCTCGGGAGGCTGAGGCCGGTGCGGTACAGGCGCTCGGCGACCCCCGTGATCGTGCGGGGGAACGCGGACTCGTCGGCGAAGACCGGCTGCAGATGCATCGGCTTGAAGACGGGCCGCGACTCGATGTCGTGGGCGGCGAGGGCCTCGCCGATGCCCGCGGTGTCGATCCCCGCGACCTGCTCGTCGACGACGATCGAGGTCAGCCAGGCGTTGCTGCCGGGATCGCCGCCGCCGAGCACGGTGATGCCCGGGAGATCGGCGGCCATCTGCTCGTACGCCGCACGGTGCGCGCGGCGGACCGCGCAGAACTCGTCCAGCCGCTCCAGCTGCGCGAGCCCGATCGCGGCCAGGATGTTCGAGAGCCGGTAGTTCGTGCCGACCTCCTCGTGCTGGTAGTACGGGACGGGCTCGCGGGCCTGCGTGGCGAGCTTGCGGGCGTGGTCGGCGAGGGCGTCGTCGTCCGTGACCACGGCGCCGCCGGAGGAGGCCGTGATGATCTTGTTGCCGTTGAACGAGAGCGCCGCGGTGATGCCCTCGCTCCCGGCCGGGCGGCCCTCGCGCACCGAACCCAGGGACTCCGCCGCATCGACGACGAGCTGCGCGCCGTGGGCGCGCGCGATCTCGCCGAGCCTCCCGTGGTCGGCGATCCGGCCGTAGAGGTCGACGGGCACGACGGCCCGCACGCGGGCGCCGCGCGACTCCGCCTCCGTGAGCGCCTGCTCGACGAGGGCCGGGTCGAGGACGCCGGTCTCGTCGCAGTCCACGAACCAGGGTGTCGCCCCGCAGGCGACGATGCCGCTGGCCGTGGCGATGAAGGTCAGCGAGGGGCAGATCACGAGGTCGCCCGGGCCCACGCCGGCCACGCGCAGGGCCAGGTGCATCGCGGCCGTCCCCGAGGAGAGGGCCACGGCGCGGCGCCTCCCGGTGCGCTCGGCGAGCGCGGCCTCGAAGGCGTCGAGCTGCGGCCCGGCGGGGGCGATCCAGCCCGAGTCCACGGCCTCCAGCAGCAGCTCGCGCTCGCGCGTGCCGATCGTGGGCACCGACAGGGGGATGCGTGCGGTCACTTCGTCATCTCCTGGGGTCCATCGGCGCTCGTCGCCGCGGCGATCTGCGGGGTGCGCGCGGTCGCGGGGGTCTCGGGCACCGCGACCTGCGCGCCCGCGGGCCCGGGCGCCGGCGCGGGCGCGGGCGCCGGCTCAGGCGCGCGCGCCGTCGTGCCGGCGTCGGCGTCGGGCGGAACGACGGGCGACCCCTCGACGACCTGGTGCAGGTCGTTCTCGGCGAGCACCTGCGTGTAGAAGGCGTCGATGGCGCTCTCGGGCGCCGCCGGCGCGGGCAGGGCGCCCTCGGCGATCGGCTCGTTGCGCACGTGCCACACGCGCCCGCTGCGGGTGAGAACAGTGTTCTCGTCGGGCGTGAAGAGCTCCTCGGCGAGCTTCTCCCCGGGGCGCAGGCCCGTGAAGACGATCTCGCAGGAGACCCCGGCGAGGGAGATCATGCGCCGGGCGATGTCCACGATCTTCACCGGCTCGCCCATCTCGAGCACGAGGGTCTCGCCGCTGCGGCCCACGGAGAGCGCGAACAGCACCAGCTGGCACGCCTCGGGGATCGTCATGAAGTAGCGGGTGACGTCCTTGTGCGTGACGGTGACGGGGCCGCCGTTGCGGATCTGCTGGCCGAAGGCGGGGATCGCGGAGCCCCGCGACCCGATCACGTTGCCGAAGCGCACGCTCACGTAGCGGCGACCGGTGCGGTCGGCGGCGTCGGTGGTGAGGCCCTCGGCGACCCGCTTGGAGGCGCCGAGGATCGACGTGGGGCGCGCGGCCTTGTCGGTCGAGACGTTCACGAAGCGCTCCACGCCGTGCTGCTCCGCGGCGTCGATGACGTTGCGGCTGCCGTGCACGTTGGTCTTCCATCCCTCGGCGGGGAAGCGCTCGAGCATCGGCAGGTGCTTGAGCGCGGCCGCGTGGAAGACGACCTCCGGGCGGTGCTCGGTGAAGACCGCGTCGAGGGCCTCGCGGTCGCGGATGTCCGCGAGCACGTACTCGGGCTGGTCGAGCAGGGCGCTGCCCTGCAGGGACATCGAGAGAGCGTGCAGCGCGGACTCGTCGCGATCGAGCATGACCAGGGCCACGGGCTCGAGCTTCTTGATCTGGCGGCACAGCTCGGACCCGATCGAGCCGCCGGCACCGGTGACCAGCACTCGTCGGCCCGCGATCACCTCGCGCGCGGCGGAGGTGTCCGGGGGAGTGATCGGGCGGCCCACCAGGTCCTCCACGTCCAGATCGACCAGTCGGCCGATGCTGTCGCGCGTGAGCATCTCGCTGAACGTCGGGACCGTCCGCACCCAGCGGGCGCTCGTGTCGACCTGATCGGCCAGGCGGGAGAACAGATCGGAGTCGGCCTCGGAGATCGCGACGATCGCGCCGTCGGCCCCGGTCTCGTCCAGGACCCGGGCCAGGTCCATGGTGCGGCCCCGCACGGGGACGCCGCGGACCACCATGGCGCGCTTGGCGAGGTCATCGTCCACGAGCGCGACGGGGCGGTACTTGCTGTGCTTGTCGCTGAGCAGGTGGTCGATGAGCGAGGCGCCGAGGATCCCGGCGCCCACGATGACCACGTCCTGCGCATCGCGCGGCGCGCGCTCGCGGTCGAAGGCCATGCGGAGCGCCTGGCGGGCGCCGATCATGAGCACCAGGGCCGCGAGCCAGGCCAGCAGGACGCCGCCGAAGAAGCGGTCGCCGGCGAAGGCGAGGGAGCCCAGGGCCGCCGCGATCGCCGAGATGGCCGAGGCCAGCGCGACGGTGCGCAGCTCGCCGACGGAGCCGACGATGTACCGGTGCCGGTACACGCCCAGCAGCGCACCGGCGATGAACTGCACGGCGATCGAGACCAGGGCGAGGACGAGCGCCGGGACGAGCACGACGCCCGGCAGCAGCAGATCGGCCACCAGCCAGCCGAGCGCCCACATCACCAGATCGCACGCGCCCAGCACGAGCGCCACCACCCACGGGGTGTTGCGCTCGATCCCCGCCTGCGTGAACCGGCGGGGCCAGAGCGTGGTGCCCCGGTTCTGCTCGTCCTCGAGTGCTTCAGATGCGCCTGCCATCGTTCTCTTCCCCCTCGTGCGGCAGTTCCCCCGCCGCCTCGTGCTTCTCCGATTCCCCGACCTCGTCGAGGCGCTCTTCCGACCCGTCCGCGAGCATCACCACTCCGTCGAGCCGCTTCCCCCTCCAACGGGCCATCGCGGCCCCCCGTGCGAACCTGCTGACCCGGGCGCCGGCCGCGCCGACCAGGATCGTCGCCTCGTCGTCCCCCATCGCGACGAGGACGTCGGCGTCGGCGTCGAGGTCGATCGTGCGCACGGCGAGGCCCTCCTCCGAGAGCCCCTCCGCGAGCCGGCCGACGGGTGCGCCGTCGATGCCGAGCAGCGTCGTCCGTGCTCCGGGCGCCCCGTCCAGGCCGTGGATCGCGCCGGCGAGCCCCTGCAGCGTGCGGGGGCGCCCCTGCTCCGCGGCCTCCGCGGCGAGCCCGTGCTCGGAGGAGCCGAGGACGGCGAGGACGGGCGCCTCGGCGGCGTCCGCGGCGTCGTCGATCCGGCGCGGGCGCCGGTCGCGGCCGTTCAGCGCCAGCGCGGCGACGAGCCCCGCCAGCAGGCCGACGACCAGGCCGATCGGCGCGATGATCACCGGGTTGGGCGAGGACGGGCTGGAGGGGACGGCCGGCTTGAGCACGACCGACGCGGACACCCCCTTGTCCTTGCCGTCGCCGATGTTCTCCGACAGCGCGGTCGCCGCGGCGGAGGAGAGCCTCTGCGCGGTCGCCGGATCCTCGTCCTCGGCGGTGACCTCGATGATCGAGGTGTTCTCCGGGGAGGTCACGGACACGGACGACGCCACGTCGGCGGCGGCCATCCTCTCGCCCATGAGCTTCGAGATCTTCGTGACGGTGCTGTCGGCCGTGGCGAGCTCGAGGTACGTGGGGAGGTTCTGCGTGACCTCCGCGGACTGCGCGGCGTCCGCCTCGACCAGGATCTGGCCCTTGGACTCGTAGGAGTGCGGCAGGGCGGCGTTCACGATCAGTCCGCCGATCAGTCCGATGACGGCGCCCGCGGCGAGCAGCCACCAGCGCTCGCGCAGGGTCCTCCAGAGGGCGGCTGTGGTCATGAGCGGACTCCTTCTTCGTGTGCTGTGTCGGGCCTCGGGGCGGGGGGAGCCCCCGTGGCGTCCTCCACGTGCTCGGCGGCTTCGCCGGCGCCGGGCACGCGCGTGTCGAGGGGAGGGCGGACACCCAATGCACGATATGCGTCGAGTGTCCGCTTCGCCAGATCTGCGAGGTCGAACTCCTGGGTGATCCGGGCGGTGGCGGCCTCGCCCATCCGCCGACGCGCCGGGGCGTCGGCCGCGAGGGACGCGAGGGCGCGGAACAGCCCGTCGGCCGTCCCGTCGAGGACCCCGTTCTCGCCGTCCACGAGGATGTCGGTGACGCCGGTGACGGGATGGGCGACGCAGGGGATGCCCATCGCCTGGGCCTCGAGGAGCGCGATCGGCATCCCCTCGCCGGCGGAGGTGAAGAGCATGAGGTCGGCCTCGGCGAGCTCCGCGCGCAGCCGGGCGGGGGAGAGCCACCCCGTGACCTCGACCCCCTCCCCGAGGAGCTGGCGCTCGCCGTCGCCCAGCCAGCGGAAACGCGCCACGGGCAGGGCGCTGTCCCCGGTGCGGCGCTCCTGCTCCCACCGGCGTGCGATCTCGCCGAAGACGTCGGGGCGCTTCTGCGGGGCGACGCGTCCCACGTGCACGATGCGCAGGGGGCCGTGCCCGGTCCGTCGCGACGCGGGGCGGGCGAGCGCCGCGGCGTCCACGCTGTTGCGCAGCACCGCGGTGCGGACGCCGCGCAGGGAGCGGCGGGCGAGGCGCTCCTCGGAGCCGGAGACGAGCGCGAGGCGCGGGCCGAGGACCGCGCCGATCTGCTCCAGCCCCCGCAGGACGGCGACCGACGACGCCGAGGCGTCCGAGCGGTCGAAGGCGAAGGAATGCGGGCTGTAGACCGCGCGGCTCCGATGGCCCGTCACCAGGGCCGCGGCGCGCCCCAGCATCCCCGCCCGCGAGGAGTGCAGGTGCACGAGGTCGACCCGGCGGCGGGCGAGCAGCGCGAGGATCCCCACGGCGAACGCGGGGACCGCCGTGCGGTGGCTGCGGGAGAGGCGGATGACGCGGACGTGTCCATCCATCATCGCGGCGATCTCCTCCCGGGAGGGGGAGTCGGCGCGGGGGACGTAGGCGAAGGCGACGTCGAACCCCGGGAGTGCGGCCGTGGCCTTGGCGATCGCGGTCGCGGCGGCGAGCACGCCCGAGCTCGAGGCGTCGGTCGCGTGCAGGACGCGCACAGGGGCGCCAGGACCGGGGGCGCCGTCAGGAACGGCGCTGTCGGGAGCGGTGCGGGGGGTCATGGGGTCCCTCCGATCTGAGAGGTCACGGGTGGGGCGGACGGCCGGGGGCGGTGCGCGCGGACGGGCGGACGGTGCCGCGCCGAGCGCTCCTGCCGTCGTGCGGCGCGCGCACCGGGGAAGAGCGCGGCGGCCGCGTGCGAGCGGTCGGTCCCGCTCGGCAGCGCGGCGAGGACCAGCGGGAGCATCGGCGTCAGATGCTTGAGATAGGAGCCGTAGTCGGGCTCGAAGATCGCCTGCACCACGAGCAGCGCGAGCAGCAGCGACACGGCCCGAGCGGTGCGCACGCCGCTGCCCTGGGACGCGCCGGGGGTCCCGATCGGGGCGGCGCCGGGACGGGCGGGATCCGCGCCCCACCGGGCTCCGCCGGCGCGGGATGCGCGGCCCGTCGTGATGAGCTCGCCCCTGACGACGGGACGCAGGGCGACGGCCCAGATCGCCATGATCAGCAGGGCGCTGACCGCGTAGTACGGCGTGCCGGTCGATCCCAGCGGGACCGGGATGACGAGGAAGACCAGGGCGATGAGGGCCGAGAGCACGCCGAGCGGGCCGGTGGCGTCCGGGAACGCCGAGTCGATGACGGTGGCGACGTCCGCGTTCGCCTGCTGCTCGTTCGACCAGGTGCGCATCCCCTCGAGGGTCTGCCCGAGCGCGATCTGGAACGCGGGCTGCAGGAGCGCGTAGACGAGAGCCAGCGCGGCGACGATCACCAGCGGGTTGCGAGTGCGCGAGAGCAGGATCCGCCACCCCAGGTAGAGGACGGCGATGAGCAGCCAGTACGGCCGCAGCGTCGCGCCGTAGGCGACGCAGAGCAGCGGGACCGCGAGGTCCCAGCGGCGTCCGCGGGGCAGGAGGAGCACCAGGAGGACAAGTAGGAGCGTCACGTGCTCCTTGGAGTACTGGGCGAGGTACACGGCCGCCAGGCCGAGGGAGGCGGCGACCGCGGCGAGGCCGACGAGCGAGAGGTCGCGGATGCGCGTCCACCCGATCGCCGCGAACATGGCGGCGATGAACAGGGCGATGCCCAGCATCGCGGCCAGGGACTGCTGGTCGCCCAGGCCGAGCGCCGTGTAGATCGCGGCCACGCGCCGGAACGACTGGGCGTCGCCCAGAATGGGCCCGTGGATGGAGTGGTCGATGTGGCCGCCGTCGAGCACGAACTGCTCCGGCACGATCGACCGCATGACGGGAGCGGCGAGCAGCGCCGCGCCGGCCATGAGCACGACGGCGATCTGGTTCCCGAGGCCCCTCATCGTGCGCCCGTCCCTCGCCGCGGGGCCGCGCCGGATCCCGGCCGCTCGGTTCCCGCGAGCCGGCGGCAGGCCTGCACGAAGGCCTCGGCCATGTCCGTGCTCGATGCGCTGTGGCGTGACCGCGCGCGGGTGCCCATCGCCTCGAAGGCCTCGGGGTCCTGGGCGAGGGCGATGAGCCGCTCGGCGGCGGAATCGGTGTCCTCGCCCACGAGCAGGGCGTCGACGCCGTCGGCGGTGTCCGTGGCGAGTTCGCCGACGGGCGTGAGGGCGCAGACCATGCCGGCGGAGAGCGCCTCGTGGGCGGACATGGCGTACCCCTCGAAGTCCGAGAGCTGCACGAACACGTGCGCGGCGGCGGCGAGGGCGCCGATCTCCTCGCGCGCGCTCGCGCCGTGACGCGTGATGCGATCTCGGAGCCCGTAGGACGCGGCGAGGGCCAGGGCGCTCTCGAGCGCTCCGTCGTCCGGCCCGATCAGATCGAGCCGGGCGCCGCCGGGCCAGAGGGCATCCGCGCGGCCGAGGAGCTCGACGATGCGGTCCAGGCGCTTGGACGGAGCCAGGCGCCCCCAGAACACGAGGCGCAGCGGCTCGTCCGTCCGCGGTGCCCTGCGCGGGACGTCGTCGGAGAAGATCGGCGAGGCGCGGGGGTGCACGAGCACGTGGGGGACGCTCGTCCCCGCGCGGGCCAGTGCGGGTCGCACCACGTTCTCGTACGCCGAGGCGGAGTCCACCAGCACCATGTCCGTGCGGGGGATCGCCCAGCGGTGCACGGCCCGGTCGAAGCGGTTGGTGAAGCGGGAGCTGTGCACCCAGACGGCCCATCGGCCGCCGGAGAGCCTGCGGGCCAGGGCGCCCAGCGCGACGACCCGCCAGAGCGAGGTCACGGTGACCTGCGGGCGCAGGCGACGGGCCTCCCGGAGGAGTCGGAGCGCGGAGAGGGGCGAGTTCACGCCGGTGCCCTCGACGTCGGCGACCAGGGCCTCCTGGCCCTCCGGCGCGCCCGCGAGGGAGGCCACGCGGTATCGCACGTCGGCCGCGAGAGGCTCCGGGGTGCGGAGCGCCGCCTGCAGGTGCGCGGCGATCGCCTCGACGCCGCCGACCGTGGTGTCGTGGATCAGGTGCAGGACGCGCACGTCTGCCGGGGCGCGCTCGACGGAGCGTGCGTGCATGTCATTCCCCCTGGACAGCAGTCGTCGACGGCGTTGATGCGCTGCACGTCCCCCGCAGCGCCGGGCGTCGGCGCGTCGATGACCCGCCGGTAACTGCCCCGAATGACCAGAATCCACCCTTCTGTCCGATTCGCGAAGACATTGTGCGGCGGGTCACGGGTCCCGGGGGTGGGGTCGCCGCGGCGAGGAGGGGCGGCGCGGGGGACGGGCCGACTGTCGTGCAGCGGATCGGACGCCGGGCATCGCGCGCTGCCGGACGGCCCCGGCCGCGATCCGCCCGCCCGTCTATCCTGGAACGGTGCTCGCTTTCGTGATCGCCGCGTCCCGGATCGCACCATGACCCCCAGGAGCTCGCCTGGTCAGGCCCCTGTCGGCGCCGACATCGACACCGACGTCGGCGCGGCCCTTCCGGGCGCGCTCCCCTCGAGGCGACGGGTCGTGGGCGCGGCGGCCGTGGGGGCCGGGGTGCTCCTGACGGCCTCGGGCTCGGCCCGCGCGGAGCCCGCCGTGCCGCTGGGCCGGTTCGGCGTCACGATCGCCGGTTCCCGCGACGGCGGGCTGGGCATGGCGCGCGAGCTCGATCTCGCGACCGAGCTCGGGCTGGGCTGGGTCCGCTTCGGCGTCGACACCGAGTCCGTGCTGCGCTCGTGGGGCGATGCGGAGCGTCCCGTGGAGATGGACGAGAAGGGGCTCGAGGCGCTCGCGCGCGACGTCTCCGATGCGCGGAAGCGCGGACTCCAGGTCTGCCTGCTGCTCGTGGACGCGCGCACGGGCGACGATGTCGACGAGTCCGTGTTCCTGCGGCGCATGCGCGAGTACTGGGACGCCATCGCCCGGGCGGTCGGCGACCAGTCGTACGTGTGGCAGGTCTTCAACGAGCCCGACGGCTGGGATCCCCGCTCGACGGAGCCGCTCGAGGGCGAGGCGACGGCCGACTACCTCGCGTTCCTCGCGCGCGCCCTCGGCGATGCGCAGGCGGCCCTGCACCGGCATGCGCCCCACGGACGGGTGACGACGAACCTGTACGGATACCCGGTGGACGACGCCCGGGAGCGCCGCTGGAGGGAGATCTTCGACGTCATCGCGCCGAGCCTGGACGTGCTGACCGTCGACGCGTATCCCGACCTGGACGCCGCGGCGCTCGACGCCCTGCCGGCCCGCGCGAAGCGGCTGGCCGATCGGTACGGCGCCTCGATGATGATCGGCGAGATCGGCCTGCCCACGGGTGACGACCGGTTCGACGAGGCGGACCAGGCGGACGCGTACGCGCGGTACGTGAAGGTCCTCGACGATCCCGCGCTGCTGGCCTCCTTCTTCTACGAGCTCCGCTCCACCGACGGCAGCGGGTTCGGGATCCTGCAGGAGGACGGCAGCCCGAAGCCTGCGTTCACAGTCCTCCGCCGCGCGGCCTCGCAGAAGGACTGACCGGCCCGCTCACCAGGCCTTCCGTGAGACCGGGTTCACACACGGTCACCGTCCTTCGGGGCCGCCCGCTCCCTCCCGTAGCTTCCCGGGCATGACAGCGCCCACGACCCTGCCCGAGCTCGAGCGCACGGTGGCATCCCGTCGAAGGCCCGCGCTCAGCTACGAGCTGTTCCCGGCGCGCACCGACACCACCTTCGAGCGACTGCGCGACACCATCGCCCAGCTCGAGACCACCGCGCCCGACTACGTCTCCGTCACCAGCCGCACCGGCCAGCGGAACCTCGCGCGCGTCCTCGAGCTCACCGACCACGTGCTGCGCGAGACCGATCTGCGGCCCCTCGTGCACGTGACCTCGATCGGCTCGAGCCGGGCCGAGCTGCGCACCGTCGTCGAGGCCCTCCTGGACCGCGGGGTGCGCGGCATCCTCGCCCTGCGCGGGGACCAGGAGGAGGGGCACGACCTCGAGGACGACGAGATCCCCTTCGCCCGTCCGCTCGTGGACCTCATCCGCGAGGTCGAGCGCGAGCGCACGGCGGCTCTGGCCGGAGGACGCGTGAGCGTGGGCGTGGCCGCCTATCCGCACCGCCACCCCGAGTCGCCCACCTCCCAGCACGATCTGGAGGTGCTGCTGTCCAAGGAGCGCGCGGGCGCGGACTTCGCGATCACGCAGGTCTTCTTCGACCCCGCCGAGTACTGCGCACTGATCGCGAAGGCCCGCGACGCCGGCCTGCGGATGCCCGTGATCCCCGGTTTCGTGCCCGCCACGAACCCGCGCCGGCTCGAGCGCCTCGGCGAGCTCTCCGGCGTGCCGCTCCCGCGCGACCTCATGCACTCGCTGGAGACCGCGCGCGACGAGTCCGAGCAGCGGCGCATCGGCGTGCGCTGGACGGTCGACCTCATCACCCGCGTCCTGGACGCCGGCGCCCCCGGACTGCACCTGTTCACCTTCAACCGCCACGCCGAGTCCCTCGACGTGCTCGAATTCCTCGACCTGGACCGCTGGTCCGACCCGACCGCACCCTCCCCGACCACATCCGGCCCGACCGCACCCGGCCCGACCACAATCGACCCGACCACTGGAGATGCCCGATGACGAACGCTCCCCGCACCCCGGACGCCGCCCGCGCCCCGCTGCCCGCCGCTACGCCCGTCGGCTACCCGCGCATCGGCCCCGACCGCGAGCTCAAGAAGGCCGAGGAGGCCTACTGGTCCGGTCGCATCGACCGCGCCGAGTTCGCACGGCGCACCCGCGCGCTGCGCGACGAGACCCGCGCCCGCCTCGCCGAGCTCGGCCTCACCGGCCCCGCCGCGATCCCCGAGACGTTCTCCCTCTACGACCAGGTGCTCGACGCCGCGCTCGCCGTCGGCATCGTCCCGGACCGCTTCGCCGACGTCCTCGGGGCCGACGGCGCGAGCTCGGCCGACGGATCGGGCTCGGCCGACGGGACGATCGACCTCGACGGGTACTTCGCCCTGGCCCGCGGCACGGCAGAGCAGCCGCCGCTCGAGATGACCAAGTGGTTCGACACGAACTATCACTACCTGGTCCCGGAGATCGGCCCCGACACCGACCTGCACATCGCATCGACCCAGGTCATCGACCTGTTCCGCGAGAGCCTCGAGGGCGGTGCCGACGCCGCCGCGCGACCGGTCCTCGTCGGCCCCCTGACCCTGCTCCTGCTCGCCAAGGCGCAGGACGGCGCACCGGCGGGCTTCGACCCTCTGGACCGCCTGGACGACGTCGTCGCCGTCTACGCCGAGCTGCTGGCCCGCCTCCACGAGGCAGGCGCGACCTGGGTGCAGCTCGACGAGCCCGCGCTCGCCGCCGACCAGCGCATCGACCCGCAGGGCCTCGCCGCGCTGCTCGAGCGCGCCGAGGGCCGCCTGGCGTCGGCCGAGGACCGTCCGCAGATCCTCGTCACCACCCCCTACGGCGGCATCGGCGACCTGCTGCCCGGCCTGCTCGCCACGGGCATCGAGGCCGTCCACCTCGACCTCACGCGCGGCGAGATCCCGAGCGCCACGCAGCTCGCGGGCGTCGGCCGCACCGTGATCGCCGCCGGCCTCGTCGAGGGCCGCTCCGTGTGGCGCACCGAGCTGCCCACGGCCGCCGCCCGTCTCGCCCTGCTGCGCGAGCGCGTGGCCGAGGCCGGCGGGGACCCCGGCGCCGTCGTCGTCTCGACCTCGGTGTCCCTCCAGCACGTCCCGCACACCCTCGAGCGCGAGACCGATCTGCCCGCCGACCTGCGGGCGACCCTCGCCTTCGCCGACGAGAAGATCGCCGAGATCGTGGCCCTCGCGGGCTCCTCCGTCGCCCCCGGCTCCGTCGACGGGCCCCGCTCCGTGCCGCGCGATTTCGCGGGCGTGCGCCGCAACGATGTGCGCGAGCGCACCGCGGGCCTGACCGCGGCGGACCTCGAGCGCTCCGCCTTCGAGGTGCGCGGCGCCGCCCAGCAGTCGCGGCTCGGCCTGCCCGTGCTGCCTACCACCACCATCGGCTCCTTCCCGCAGGTCGCGGGCGTGCGCAGGGCACGCGCCGACCACCGTGCCGGGCGCATCGACGACGCCGCCTACGAGAAGGCGATGCGCGAGGAGATCCGCTGCGTCGTCGCGCTGCAGGAGGAGCTGGGCCTGGACGTCCTGGTGCACGGCGAGCCCGAGCGCAACGACATGGTCCAGTACTTCGCCGAGCACCTCGACGGCTTCGCGACCACCGCGCACGGCTGGGTGCAGTCCTACGGCTCGCGCTGCACGCGCCCGTCGATCCTCTTCGGCGACGTGTCGCGTCCCGCGCCGATCACCGTGGGCTGGTCGACCTTCGCCCAGTCGCTCACCGACAAGCCGGTCAAGGGCATGCTCACCGGTCCCGTGACGATCCTCGCCTGGTCGTTCGTGCGCGACGACCAGAGCCTCGGCGAGACCGCCGACCAGGTCGCCCTCGCGCTGCGCGACGAGATCACGGACCTCGAGGCGGCCGGCATCGGCATCGTCCAGGTCGACGAGCCCGCGCTGCGCGAGCTGCTGCCGCTGCGCGCCTCCGACCAGGACGACTACCTGCGCTGGTCCGTCGACTCCTTCCGCCTCGCCACCTCCGGCGCGGCCGACGCCACCCAGATCCACACCCACCTCTGCTACTCGGAGTTCAACGAGGTCGTCGACGCGATCGACGCCCTGGGGGCCGACGTCACCAGCATCGAGGCCGCCCGATCGCGCGGCGAGATCCTCGAGGCCCTCGATCCCGAGCGCTTCTCCCGCGGCATCGGCCCGGGCGTCTGGGACATCCACTCCCCGCGCGTGCCCGCCACCGAGGAGATCCGCTCCCAGCTCTCGGCCGCGCTCGACCGCGTGGGGGAGGGGCGGCTGTGGGCGAACCCCGACTGCGGGCTCAAGACCCGCGGCTACGAGGAGACCACCGAGAGCCTCCGGCACCTCGTCGAGGCCGCGCGCACTGTCCGCGAGCGGGCGGCGCGGGAGGGAGCGGGTCTGCCGGTCGGCTGACGGGGCGGGCCGCGCGGTCGCCCGAAGATCGAGCGTCCGATATGCGGTCGCCCGAAGATCGAGCGCCGGGAGATCGGGTGCCCGGAATTCGTGCGCCCCGGGATTGGGCGCCCGGAAATCGGGCGTCCGCACGTCGGGATTTCCCTGGATCTGTGGGTGGGCGGGGCTAATCTGAGAACAGGGTGAAGATCTCCCGCACGGACCCTGATCATCGGCTCCTCATGGTGGGCGCGAGCGGTGCGGGCGGGATCCGATCCTGCACACCACGGATCAGCACGAGGGGACCTTCCGATGACGACGCCCGATGACGGCACGTCCGCGCCCGACGGCACGACGCCGTCCGCGCAGCCGCCTGAGCACACCGCCGCGAACCCGCCCGAGGGCGAGCAGCGCACCACCGACTATTCGTACGGCTCGTACGGCTCGTACGGGCAGGACCCGACCCGGTCCGCCGACGGCCCGGCGGGCACCGACCAGCAGCAGGCCTCGGCCTCCGCCGGATCGCCGGCACCCGCCTCACCCGTCGGAGCGGCGCCCGGGCAGGACCCGACCCGGTCCGCCGACGGCCCGGCGGGCACCGACCAGCAGCAGGCCTCGGCCTCCGCCGGATCGCCGGCACCCGCCTCACCCGTCGGAGCGGCGCCCGGGCAGGAGTCGCCCGCGGCCCCCGCCCAGGGGTCGCCGTCGGCCCCGGGCCAGGGATCGCCCGCGGCCGCCGGGCCGCAGGCGATGCCGACCGCCTCGTCGTCGATGAGCACGGAGCAGGTGGTCGCGACGCTGCGGGGAGCGGGGCTGGAGAGCCCCCTGCGGTCGCTCGCGGTGGGCGGCGTCGCCTATGTCGGCGCGCTCCTCACCTCGCTGGTCGCGGTGCTGCTCTCGGCGGCGGCGATGGCTGTGGGAGCCGCGGGCACCGGGGAGGTCGGCGACGAGCTGGACTCCGCGGGCATCGACCCCGAGGGCGCGCTGAGCGGGATCGCGATGATCGTGCGCATGCCGTTCCAGCTGGTCGCGATGGCATCCTTCGGCTCCTGGGGGACGCACGCGGAGTTCGAGGGGGTCGCCCTGCGGGCCTCCGTGCGGCTGCTCCCGTTCGTCGTCACGCTCGTGATGGTGCTGCTGGCCTTCTACGGAGGCCGCTTCGTCCAGCGCGGACGCAGCACGGGGCTCCTCGGCATCTGGGTCAGCGCGCTGATCACGGGCATCGCCACCGCACTGTTCACGGTGCTCGCGGCCCTCGTCCTCGCCCAGCCCGTCCCGCTCGACGAGGGCTTCTCCCTGCGTGTGCACGCCGCGGGCTTCGATGCGTTCTTCGGCTCGCTGCTGCTGATCACCCTCGCGATCGGGCTCGGCCGGATGAGCCGGCGCGCACGCTGGGCCTGGTGGCCGCTGGTCGCGGACCTGCCGGCCGCTGCGAAGCTCGCCGTCGTCCACGCGCTCGTCATCGGCATCGCACTCGGGGTCCTCGGCGCCATCGGCACCACGATCCAGGCGCTCGCGGACGGGAAGCAGCCGCCGGTCTTCGTGCTCGTGCTCCTGCTGCCGCTGCTCGGCGGCCAGATGATCGCGGCGCTCACCGGGCTGCCGCTGCTGTCCTCGCTCACGGCGAAGGCGAACGCTCCCGACCTCCTCGGCGAGTTCCTGCCGTCCTCGAGCTTCACAGGCCGCGCTACGGTCTTCGACCTGCCCTGGTACGCGTGGCTGATCACGATCCTGGTGGGGATCGGCGTGCTGCTGGTGGTCTCGCTGCCGTGGAACCACGGCCGGCGCATCGTGCCCGGGAACATCATCGCCCTCGTCGTCTCCTGGGCCGCGCTCCCTGTGGTCTACTTCGCCGGCGGGATCGTGCTGCTCGTGCTGGCACGGGTCTCCGTGTCCGTCGGTGTGGAGGGCGGATTCTTCGGCGGCGGCGAGCAGATGTCCGGCTCCGTCGGCCTCGCCTGGTGGACGCCGTTCCTCGCGCTGCTGGCCGGGGTGATCGTCGAGGTGCTCTCGCGGTTCTTCGCCCCGCTGCTGGTCCCCGTTCTGTCGCGCCGCGCGCTCTCCTGGTTCCGCCGGCCCCTGGCGCCTGCCGACGCGTCTGCCGGCGCCAACGGCCCCGGCAGCCCGGCGACGGGAGTCGCCGAGGGAACCGCGACCGGTGCCCCGACCGGTGTTCCGGCCGGCGCCCCGTTCGGGAGTGCCGCGCTCGGCGGTGGTGCAGCGACCGGGCTCGCCGCTGGTGCAGCGACCGGCCTCGCCGGCGGTGCCGCCGCCGGCGGCGCGACGACCGTGGACATGTCGGGATCGGCGCCCGGGACCCAGGAACGACGCCCGCTCTCGAAGAAGGCGCGGCGCCGCCTCATCGCCGGGTTCGCCGGAGCCGGCGCGATCTGCGTCCTGGTCGTCGGCCTCGTCATCGCGTACAACGTGATCGCCCGGACCGTCTACGCACCGGAGAAGAGCGTGGACGCCTACCTCTCCGCCCTCGAGGACGGCTCGGCCTCGCAGGCGTCCGAGCTGGCGCCCGCGAACGTGCCCACCGCTCAGCAGGTGCTGCTGACCGATGAGATCGCAGGCGCGGCGGCGCAGCGTCCGGACTCCCACGAGATCACGGCCACCGACCGGCAGGACGACGGATCCGCGCAGGTCACCGCACGCATCACGCAGGATGGCGTCACCAGCGAGCGGACCTTCACGGTCGAGCGCGCGGGCCGCTCCGCCGTCGTCTTCCCGTCGTGGCGGCTGGGCGCCGTCGAGTACTCGACGCTCCGGCTCGTGGTCGACCAGGGCACGTCCACGATCCTCGTGAACGATCAGGAGGTCGACGTCTCCGACCTGGACCTGTCGCCGGGCTACGTGGACCTGCCGGCGCTGCCCGGCACGTACACCGTGTCGCTGCCCGCCGCCTCCGATCTCGTCACCGTGACGGACAGCGAGGTGCCGGTGCTCGTCGAGCCGAGCGGCGACGAGGACACCTACGCGAGCCCCTTCTACCAGCTCTCCGAGGCAGGTCTGAAGGAGGTCCAGAAGCAGGTGAACGCCAGGATCGACGAGTGCGCCACGAGCAAGGACGCCGCTCCCGAGGACTGCCCCTTCGAGGCGTACGTCTACGACCAGGTGGACGACTCCGGCTCGTGGAAGATCGAGGACTACCCGACGGTCACCGTCGAGGAGGAGGACGGCTGGTACTTCTCGACCGGGTACGAGGACGCCGGCTCCGCCGTCTACTCATACAAGCAGGAGCCGTTCCTGGACGACGAGAAGCCGACCGACGAGACGAGCGACAGCTCGATCACGGTCTCGGGCGCGGTCACCGTGGACGACGACGGGAAGCTCTCCGTCCAGTACAGCGAGTACTGAGCCCCCGCGGTCCGTCGGCCCGCAGGCCCGCCAGCCCGTCGGCCCGTCGGCCCCGGCCCCTGCGCCTGACGATGACCAGGATCTATGACAGGAACGGCCCGTTCCTGTCATAGATCCTGGTCATCGTCGCGTGTTCCCGCAGGGCACGTGGGGCACGGCGGGGTCCTCGGTGCGCGCCGCGCACCGTGCGCGCCCGCGCCGGATCCGTGCCGCCCTACGCCCCCGTGCGCATCCAGGCGTCCCCGCGCACGCGGACCCCGAGGGCGACGGCGCGGGCGACCATGAACAGCAGGTTCGTGGCGCCCCAGAGGGCGGCCAGTCCCAGCGGACCCGCCGGCGCCCAGAACCAGACGACGATCGCGCCGGGCATCACGGCGAGCATCGTGAGCATCCCCGCGCGGGCCAGGTAAGGGGCGTCGCCCGCGCCCATGAGGACGCCGTCGAGCACGAACACGTAGCCCGCGACGGGCTGGGCGATGACCAGCACCCACAGCGCCGCGCGCAGGCTCTCCTGCACGGCCGGGTCGGGGCTGAACCAGGACGGCACCACGTAGCTCGCCGCGAGCAGCACCACACCGACCACGGCCCCGCCGCCCACGCCCCACCGGGTGAGGCGGCTGGTCACGGCGTGGACCGTCGTGGTATCGGCCGCGCCCAGGTGTCTGCCGGTGAGGGCCTGGCCAGCGATCGCCAGAGCGTCGAGCGCGAGGGACAGCAGCATGAAAACAGTGCTCGCGAGCTGGTGGGCGGCCAGCTGCACCGCGCCGAGCCGCGCCGCGACGAGCACGGTGACGAGGGTGACGATGCGCAGGCTCAGCGTGCGCACGAGCATCGGGAAGGACTCGCGGCCGGTCGCGGCGACCGAGCCCAGATGCGGCCGCAGCGCCACGCCCTCGCGCCGCGCATGGCGCACCACCACGCCCAGCAGCACACCGGCCATCAGCCACTGGCTGATCACCGTGCCCGTCGCGCTGCCGGCGATCCCCAGGCCCAGGCCGAAGATCAGCACGGCGTTCAGGGGGATGTTCAGCAGCGCTCCGCCCACGGCCACGACGAGCGGGAGGCGCGCGTCCTGGAGCCCTCGGATCAGGCCCGTGGTCGCCTGCACCGAGAGCATCGCGGGCAGGCCGAGCGCGGAGATCCGCAGGTAGACGGCGGCCTCGGCGGTGACGTCGGCCCCCGCCCCGAACAGCGGGAGCAGCACCGGGCCTCCGACCACCAGCAGGAGCAGGCAGCCCGCGCCGATCATCAGGGCGAGCCAGGCGGCGTCGACCCCGCGGGCGATGGCCTCGCGCATGCGCCCCGCGCCGACGGCCCGCGCGACCGCCGCGGTCGTCGAGTAGGCGAGGAACACGGAGAGTCCGACGACCGTCGTCAGCACGGTCGAGGCGAGGCCGAGCCCGGCCAGCGACGTCGTCGAGACCCGCGCGATGAACGCGGAGTCGGTGATGACGAACAGCGGCTCGGCGATGAGCGCGCCCAGCGAGGGCAGCGCGAGGCGCAGGATCTCGCGGTCGACCGAGCGCCGCGCCGCCGCGGGCGAGGGCTCGGGCGGCCGCGCGGGGGAGGAGTCGCGCGAGGAGGCGGAGGAGGAGTCGGGGGGAAGATCAGGCGAGGGGTCGGGCACGCATCCATCGTGCCAGGGGCCGCAGGGTCGACGGGCGGGGCGCGGATCACACCCGATGCTCCGACCTTCGGCTGATGCTCGGGATGTCCGACCTGTGGTCGAATGCCCGAGGATGGCCGCCTCGCGTCGGCCGAGTCCGCACGCCCCGCTCGACCGTCCCGGCCCATCGGCCCAGGAGACTCATGAACCGTCTGGCCAAGCTCAGCCTGAACAATCGCCCGTTCATCGCGCTGGTCTGCATCGCCGTCTCGATCATCGGGATCTTCGCGATGACGACCATGCGTCAGGAGCTGATCCCCTCCGTCTCGCTCCCGCAGATCCAGGTGATGACCACCTCGCCGGGGGCCTCCTCGGAGCAGGTGCAGAAGCAGATCAGCAAGCCCGTCGAACAGGCGGTCACCGGCATCGAGGACGTCGAGAAGACCTCGTCGTCCTCCCAGGCGGGCGTCTCGGTGGTGACCGTCGAGCTCACCTACGGCACCGACACCGCACGCGCGACCAACCAGGTCGACGCCGCGATCGGGCGCATCGACGACCAGCTGCCCGAGGGCGCGGACCCGCAGGTCATCTCCGGCGGCACGAGCGATCTGCCGGCCGTGGTGCTGTCGGTCTCCTCCGATCTGAACCCGTCCGAGCTCGCCGACCGCCTCGACACGAGCGTCACCCCGGAGCTCGAGCGCGTGGACGGCGTCTCCTCCGTCGCGGTGATCGGTGCGCCCGAGAAGATCGTGCGCATCACGCCCGACGAGGACGAGATGAAGAAGCGCGGCCTCACCGACGACGACATCTCCACGGCGCTCGACGCGAACGGCCTCTCCCTGCCCGGCGGCAGCGTGACCGACAAGAAGCAGAGCATCGACGTGGTCATCGGCCACGAGATGACCAGCATCGACGACCTCAAGGGCATGGTCGTCATGCCCAGTTCGCAGGGTGCGTCCTCCGGCTCGTCGGACTCCTCCGGTGCCTCCGGCGGATCGGCCGACGGGTCGAGCGACGGCGCGTCCGGCGGCGACGCCGCAGGCCAGTCGGGTCAGCAGGGTCAGGCGGGCCAGCAGGGCCAGGCGGGCGCCGACCAGGGCGCCGCGACCGACCAGGGCCAGTCGGGCCAGGACCAGTCGGGTCAGCAGGGCCAGTCGGGCCAGGCTGGCCAGCAGGGTCAGCAGGAGGTCAGCACCCTGGGCGACGTCGCGAAGGTCGAGGAGACCACCGAGGATCCCACCTCGATCTCCCGCACCAACGGCCGCGAGTCGCTCGTGATGATGGTGACCGCGACCTCGGACGGCAACGTCGTGGACATCTCCAAGGATGTCTCCTCCAAGCTCGACAGCACTCTGGCCGAGGTCGGCGGCGACGCGAAGAGCGACGTGGTCTTCGACCAGGCGCCGTTCATCCGCGAGTCGATCGTGTCCCTCGCCGAGGAGGGTCTGCTGGGCCTGGTCATGGCCGTCGGCGTGATCCTGCTGTTCCTGCGGCGCCTGCGTCCGACGCTCGTCACCGCGATCTCGATCCCGACCTCGCTGCTCATCGCGTTCATCGGCATGCTCGTCACGGGCTACACGCTGAACATGCTGACCCTGGCGGCGCTCACGATCTCCATCGGCCGCGTGGTCGACGACTCGATCGTGGTCATCGAGAACATCACCAGACACCTGGCCTACGGCAAGACCCGCAGACGGGCGATCCTGGACGCGGTCAAGGAGGTCGCGGGCGCGATCACCGCCTCGACGCTCGCGACCGTGGTGGTGTTCCTGCCGATCGCGATCGTCGCCGGCATGGCCGGGGAGCTGTTCCGACCGTTCGCCCTCACCGTCGCGATCGCGATGCTCAGCTCGCTGCTGGTCGCGCTCACGATCGTTCCGGTGCTCGCGTACTGGTTCCTGCGCCCGCCCAAGAAGCAGCCGGTGCCGGATGATCCGGACGACGAGGCGCAGGTCGCGAAGGTGCGCGAGGCCGCCGAGGCGCGCGAGGAGCGCACCTGGCTCCACCGCCTCTACGCGCCCGTGCTGCGCCTGACCCTGAACTCGCTGCCGCGGCGCCTGATCACGGTCGCCGTCGCGATCCTCGTGCTCGTGGGCACCGTGTTCCTCACGCCGCTGCTGAAGATCAACTTCCTCGGCGACACCGGGCAGAACATCGCCTCGATCACCCAGACCCTCCCCGCCGGGACGAGCCTGGCGGACTCCTCGAAGAAGGCGAAGGACTCCGAGAAGGCCCTCATGGATCTCGACGGCGTCGAGACCGTGCAGACCACGATCGGCTCCGGCGGCGACGGCGGCGGCTTCAGCGCCGGAGGCGGCGGGGAGAACGAGATCAGCTTCTCGATCACCACCGACGCCGACTCCGACCAGCAGGCGCTGCAGACGAAGATGGTCCGAACCCTGCAGGACCTCCCCGACCCCGGGGACGTTGAGGCGGCCGACATGACGTCGGCGACCGGCTCCAGCACCGTGGACATCCAGATCACGGGGCCCACGGCCGAGGACCGCAAGAAGGCGAACGACGCCATCCTCGACCAGCTCGACCCGGCCCCCAGCGGCGTCAAGGAGGTCACGAGCGACCTCGAGGGCGACCAGCCCACCGCCGTGGTGACCGTCGACCGCAAGAAGGCCGCCGAGAAGGGCCTCACCGAGCAGACCGTCGTCGGCCTGGTCGCCCAGAAGATGAACCCCGGCTCCGTCGGCACCATCACCCTGGACGACGAGGACCTCGACATCTACGTCGAGCAGAAGGACGACGTCACCACGCTCAAGAAGCTCAAGGACCTCGACCTCGCCGAGGGCCTGCCGCTCACGGACGTCGCGAAGGTCAGCGAGGAGGAGTCCCGGCCTTCGATCGCGACGCAGGACAACGTCGAGACGGTCACCGTCTCCCTCGCCCCGACCTCGAGCGACAACGTCGGCGCGGTCTCCCAGGCGGCGCAGAAGGCGATCGACGACGCGGACCTGCCCAGCGGTGTGAAGGCATCGCTCGGCGGCTCGGCCTCGGACATCGACGAGACGTTCGGCCAGCTGGGCATCGCGATGCTCGCGGCGATCCTGCTGGTGTACGTGCTGCTGGTGTGGATCTTCAAGTCCCTCGTGCAGCCGCTCGTGCTGCTGGTGTCGATCCCGTTCGCGGCGACCGGCGCGCTGGGTCTGCTGGTCCTCACCGGCGTCCCGCTGGGGCTGCCCTCGATGATCGGCCTGCTGATGCTGGTCGGCATCGTGGTCACCAACGCGATCGTGCTCATCGACCTGGTCAACCAGTACCGGCGCGGGGGCATGGCCCTGGACGAGGCGATCCATGTGGGCGCCGCCAAGCGTCTGCGGCCGATCCTCATGACCGCGGCGGCGACGATCTTCGCGCTGCTGCCGATGGCCTTCGGCATCACCGGCAAGGGCGGCTTCATCTCCCAGCCGCTGGCCGTGGTCGTGATCGGCGGCCTGGTCACGTCGACCCTGCTCACCCTGGTGATCGTGCCGGTGCTCTACCGGCTCACCGAGGGCCCGGGCGAGCGTCGCCGCCTGCGTCGCGAGGCCGCCGAGCGCGATCGTCGCGAGACGGCGGAGCGCGACGCCCAGGCCAAGCGCGAGGCGCAGTCCAAGGAGCTCGGCGAGCGCGCGGCGGCCGCGGCGGCTGCGCCCGCGGCGTCGGGCGCGACGACGGGCGCGGCGGGTGCGCCCGCGGCGTCTGCGCCCGCGGCGTCGGGCACGGCGGCGGAAACGGCGTCGGAAGCGGCGTCGGGCTCGTCGGGTCCTGAGTCCCCGTCGTCCGGGCCGGGCACCGCGACGGATGATCCTGGGGCGGCGGCCGATACTGCGGCCTCGGCCCCGGCGGCGTCCACTCGGTCGGCCGGCGTCCCGGCGGCAGCGGGCTCGGCATCTGCGCCGGTCTCCCCGGCCTCGCCGGCCGAGGCGCCCGCCGGCGCCGCGACGGAGGGGGCGGCCGACGGCACATCGCCGGAGGGGGCGGCCGACGGTGCCTCACCGAGCGCCGACGCGTCGTCCGGTTCCGACACCTCGGCCAACTCGCACCGGGCTCCCGGCCCCGCGCACACGGCTCCCTCAGGGGAGAGCGGTGCGCACGCCGCCGGCCGTGGCGGCGCAGATGAGAGTCGCGCGGAGTCCGGGTCGGCCGGAGCCCGACGCTCGTCGGGACGCGGCGGTCCGCTGCGCAGGATCCGGAACCGCTTCCGCCGCTGAGCGGGGAAGGCCCCGCCGCGAGGCGGCCGGTCCCGCCGCGGGGCGGGTGCGGGTCGACTGCTGTGGATTCGTCGATGTCGGCGAACGGCGTATGCGGGCTCTCTCTGCCAAATATGGCAGAGAGAGCCCGCATACGCCGTTCCACGACACCCGCCCCGCCGCGCTGTCGCAGCCGGGGCCGTGACGCAGCCGTGCGCTGTCTTCGCCGGGCCCTGACGGGGACGCGGCCTGGCCGAGGTGCGGGCCCCCGCACAGCTCGGTCGAGCGCGAACCTGTCCGTCACACCGGCAGGGCCCTGCGGTGCAGGCGGCGCTGGAGAAGCGTCATGAGCACGGCAGGGGTCCTGTCCCAGGTGAGGAACACCTGCTCCCAGGTCAGCCGCGTGACCTTGTAGCCGAGAGCGGCGAGGGTCAGGTCGCGCCGACGATCCTCGTGGTACTGCTCGGGGTCGTCGTGGAGACGTTTGCTGTCGCACTCGTTCAGCCAATTCGTGCCGATGAGGATGTCGACGCGTATCCCGGGCAGCACGCGCACCTGCGTGCGGACGGGCACGCGGCGCTGCTCGAGCCACCAGCGCACAGCCGTCTCGGTGCCGGACTGGGCGTCCGAGCGGACCCGGCCGAGCGACGCGCTCTTCTTGCGGGGGAGTCCGGCCAGAAGGTCGTCGAGCTGTCGCCGGCTGAGCACGTCCTTGTTGAGCGCGGACTCGATGAGGATGGCGACGTCGAGGGTCGTCAGGCATCGGGCCGCGTGCTCGAGCGTGAGGGTGATGTCAGGGACCGGGTCGTCGTCCGGCCAGGTGCGCAGGCTGGGCCGGTGCAGGATCAGCGGCTCCAGCGGGCGCCGGGGTTCGCCGGGTCCGGGCTGCGGAGGTGGGGCGAGTCGCCCGGTCCTCGGATCGATCCTGCGGCGGATCTGCGTCAACATCGGCGGGGGTGCGGGAGCCGACGTGACCCGCGGGCAGAACGCATGGACGCCGTGCCCGACGGGGACCCAGAGGCCATGCAGCGCGGCCGCGTCCAGGCAGGTGGGACGCATGTCCATCTCGAGCAGCGCGACGAGGTCGTCCGGTGCCTCGGGCGTCACGTACCACTGGCCCGCGGAGCGCATGGCGCCGTCGCGCAGCAGTCGACGCCGGACGTTCGGGTCCGGCTCGATGCTCGGGAGCCGGGGCTTGCGGATGACTCCGGGGATCTTCATGGGGCGATGCCACCAGCTGCGTCCCGGGTGTGGGGGTGGGACAGCCCGAATGTGGACCAAGCGGGTATGGGGAGGACCGACGGCCCGCGGCGAGCGGCGAGCGGCGAGCGGCCAGCGGACAGCGGCGCGAGCAGCGCACAGCCGCACAGTCGCGTACCGGGTTCATCCGAGGTGCGCCTCATCGCATTGCTGTCACCGACCGGTATATGCGGGACGTCTCTGCCATATACGGCAGAGATGTCCCGCATACGCCGCTCCATGACGCCCGCCGACCATGCCGGCCGCCGACCATGTTGCGCACCGACCGCGCTCGGCGCAGACCATGACGACTCCCCAGCCAGCAGCGGCGGACCCTTGCGGCGATCCTGCGGCGACCGGACCCTCCCGCGGGCCCGCCACCGGTCAGATGGCGATGCCCATCCGTCCGAAGGCGTTGCGGAAGATGGTGAGGTCGTCGAGGCCCGGCAGCTTCTGGATCTTCTTGTCGAGGGCGTCGAGCTCCTCGCCGCGGCCGCCGAAGAGGTGGCCCATGACGTGCACGACCTCGTCGTCGCTCATGACGCCGGAGCCGACGGGCCGCCACGCCTTCGAGAGCGCCAGGCGGGTGGCCAGGCGCGCCTTCTTGGAGGCCTCGAGGCGCTCGCGGCCCTGCGTGGTGTAGAAGGCGACGTGCCGGGTCTCCTGCTGGGCGATGCGCTTGAGCAGGGGACTGAGCGCGGGGTGGTCGGTCATCGCGGAGAGCCGACGGTAGGCGGCGACGGCCGAGAGCTCGTTCGCGGCGCCCCAGGTCATGTGCACGGCCACGAAGTCGGTGCCCGCGAGGTTGGAGAGCGCGGACTGCTTGAGGGGGCTGAGCGCCTGGGTCCAGCCCAGCTTCACGCGCTTGGACTTCAGCTCGTCGTAGTCGACGACGATCCCGTGGCGCTGGAGGACGGCGGCGAGGGCCTCGCCGTGCCAGAACTCCTCGCGGTTCCACACGGTCATGAAGCCGCCGGTGGCGTGCTCGCGCCGCGAGGGCGTGACCAGCATGTCCCGCAGGTAGCAGGAGGTGTGGTACTCGACGTCGCACATGTAGCGCAGGGAGCGCAGGGTGGGCTCGTCCAGCGGTTGGGTCTCGAAGGTGTCGAAGTCGAGGTCGTCCCAGCCCACGGGCTCGGAGGTCTCCGCGAACTTCTCAAGGTCGAATGCCATCGGCTCCTCCGTCCGCTCGTCCGACGCCCTGCTGCACGATCCCGGCGCCCTTCTGCGCCACGGCACCGCCCGCGTGGGCGACGGCGCCGCCCGCCTGCGCCACGACACCGCCCGCGTGGGCGACGACGCCGCCGGCGCGTCCGACGCCGCGACGGATCGCGCGGGCCGGGCCGAGCAGACCGTGCAGGTCGGGCCCGGGGAGCAGGCGCGTGATCTCGAAGCGGGCCGAGCGCAGGGCGGCGCGGTCGGAGGCGCGCCGGAAGATGCTGGGGAGCACCGTCTCCTCGCCCGGCAGGTGCTGTCCGGCCGGCCGCATCGGGTCGCCGCCGACGGCGAGGACCGCGCGGGCGGCGATCGCCTCGCCGCGCGAGCGCGTGATCCGGGCGATCGCCTCGAGGCGGAAGAACTCCATGGTGCGGGTGCGGCGCGCGAGCAGCTCGCCGAGCACGCGGCCCGCTTCGGGCACCTGCGCGGCGCGGGGGAGGAGGGCGTCGACGGCCGCCCGCAGCCCGCCCTCCTGGATCGCCATGCGCGCCATGTGGCCGGCGGTGACCTTCTCGCCGGCCAGCCAGGTCCATCCCGGGCCGACGATCGGCAGCGCGCGCTCGACGTACGCGTGGCGCAGCGCGGCGGCGGCGTGCGGGAGATGAGGATGCGGAAGGCGCGGATGCGGGAGGTGGAGCCGGTCGGCGTCGTGCCCGCCGCCGGGCAGGGCCTCGACGATCTCCTGGAGGGCGTGCGCCCACCAGTGGCGCTCCCACAGCCAGCTGGCCAGGAACGCGGTGATGCGGGCCTCGTTCGACGTCCACGAGCTGTACATCGTGCGGGTCTCGGTGAGCGCGGTGGACTCCAGGGAGTGGAGGAACGCCAGGTCGCGTCGCAGGTCCTCGAGGTCGCGGGCCTCGATGCCGTGCGGATCCGCGGTGAGCTCCCGGGCGGTGCGCGCGATCTCCTCGGCGTCGACGTCGATCTTCCCGGGCACCTCGATGGTGTAGGCGCTGACGTCGAAGGACGTGCGCAGCACGGGAGCGACGGAGCCGTCGGAGAAGACGCGCGTGCCCTCGCGCGGCGCGTCGTCGTGATAGGCGACGGGGCGCGGCGTCGGGCGTGGGGTGCGGCTCCGGGTGCTGGAGCCGCGCCGTGCGGGAGCGCTCACGGGTGCTGGAACCTCCTGGCGCGCGAGGGGATGGGCCGCGGAAGCATCGGTTGTCGCCGGAACGTCCGGGACGCCGTCGCTGCGGACCGCGGCGGTCGGGCCCGGGCTCCACGGGGGAGCGGATGCCCGTCCATCCTAGTGACGCCCGGGTGCTCGTGGGAATCCAGGGCGGCGCTGTGAGCGGGTCCACGTCGGGGCGGGCGGGGCCTCAGGAGACCCGTCGGCCCCGTGAGCGGCCGACGCGGCGCGCGGGGGCGCCCCGACCCCGCGTGATCCGCCCATGACGAGGGCCGACGCGCGGCGGCGCGGCGCACCGACGGAACCGGACGAAGCGGACATGGGGTGGGAGGTGGCTTGCGCCCCGTCCGCGAGTCCCGTCGACGCATTTGCCGACAAGACCCTGGGCGGCGCTCCTTGGTAAGTTGCCCCCATGACAGCTCCCCGCTCCGCGTCCTCCGGGACCGGAGCGGCGCACCCTGGTGACGGCGCGCGACCCGGTGACGGTGCGCGACCCGGCGGTGCGGGCGAGAGCGTCCCCGATCTCTCGGCGGTCCCGGTGCAGGTGCCCTCGCTGGCCCGGCTGCGCGAGGCCCTGCGGGGCCCCGAGACGCCGCTGCCGCCGCCCCGCGGGGTCCGCGAGGCCGCCGTCCGCGTGCGCGACCTGGTCCACGCCGAGCGCTTCGCCGAAGCCCTGTACGTCGCCGAGCGGTTCCGCGACATCCCCGCGCCGCCGTCCCAGCGGCTGGAGCTGCTGCGGGCCCAGCTCACCGCGGCTCTCGCCGCGCACGAGGAGCGAGGCGCGGGCGACGATCTCCCCGGGCCGGACCAGTCCACTGCGCGCGGGGGCCACGCCGAGCAGGATCGGACGGGCCCGCAGGACCTGATCGCCCTGCAGGAGCTGGTGCGGGACATGGTCCGGACCATCGAGGACGCCGGCGCCCCCGAGCAGGCGGGCGCGACCCTCGAGGTGCTCGGCGCCCACCTGCGTCGCCTGGCCGCCCCGACCCGCCATGGCTCGGCGGCGTCGAGCCGCTCCGGTGCCGTCTCGTCGTCCCCCGTCGCGTCGTCCCCCGCAGCGGCCGAAGCCTCCGGGGACGCGCGAGCCCACGGGCGCCACCGCCGTCGGCGCGATGGCGACGCGATCCCGTCCGGTCTGCTCGCCGTCGTCGGCTGCCTCGAGCTCCCGCGGCCCGGCGCCGTCGACGTCGAGCAGCGCGCGCTGCGCGAGGCCCTCGTCGCCCTGCCGGAGCTGCAGGTGCCGCTCGTGGACGATCCCGGGCCGCTGCTCGCCGTGCGCTACGCGCAGGATCTCGAGGCGATCGGCTGGCTGCCGGAGGCGACGCGCCTCGCGCTCGACGTCCTCGACGAGGCCTCCCGTCTCGAGGCCCGCGAGGGCGGCTTCGCCGATGCCGCGCGCGTGGCCGTCTCCGCGCACGCCCTGCTCGCCCGGACGCTGCTCGAGGAGAACCCGCTCGCGGCCGTCGGCCATGCGCTCGCGGCCCTCGAGGGTCTGCGCGAGGTCGAGGACCCGCCGCTGCGCGTCGGCCTCATCACCGATCTGCTGCGCGCGCTGGTGCGCTGCGACCTGCAGGATCAGGCGACGTTCACCGCCGGTCGTCTGGCCTCCCTCACCCGCACCCTCCCCCACGACGAGCAGAGGATCGAGCCGCTGCTCGCGGTCGGCGCGCAGCGCGTCGCCGCGCGCCGCTACGACGGGGCCATGGTCGCCCTCAGCGAGGTGCAGTCCCTGAGCGCGCAGCTGCGCGATCGCCGCTCGCGCCTCGAGGCGACGCGCCTGCTCGCCCGTCTGCACCACGAACAGGGGCAGGGGCTCGAGGCGCTCGACCAGCTCCGTCTCTCCGCCGCGGACGCCCGCTGGGTCGCCGACGACCTCTTCACCCCGCTCGCCGAGCGGCCGCGCTTCATCCGCGCCGAGCTCGACGCGGAGGCCCTCGTGCTGCGCCACGCCCTGGACCTGGGACGGCCGACGGAGGCCGCCGCCGCGTCCCGCGAGGTCGTCCGCCGCGTCCGCTCCGAGCGCGGCACGGGCAGCCTGCCCGATGTGCTGCTCTGGGACCACGAGGCCGACGCCCGCATCGGCGCGATGATCGCCGAGGGCCTGCGCGCCGCCGCCGAGCTCAGGGCAGTAGCCGACGCCGGCGACAGGCACGCCGGTGCTCCCGGCGGGACCGGCGGGACCGGTGGGGCCGACGGGACCCCCAGGACCGGCGGCGCCGACGAGGCGCCCGCGAAGACCCGGACCCCGTACGAGAAGGCCCGACGCGAGGCCATGGCGACCCTGGAGCGCGTGCCGGAGGGCCACGAGGCGCGCGCCTCCTACTGGGGCGCCTACCTCGAGGACCGCCACGCCGCGATGCTCGCCGCCCGCGGCGACCGCTCACGGGCGCTCAAGGCCGCGCGCCGCGCCGAGCGCGCCTGGCGCCAGCTGGGCCGCGAGGACGAGGCGGTGCGGATCGCCGAGGAGATCGCCCACTGGTCATCGGGCGGAGCACCCCGCCACGCGGGCCCCTCGCTCCCGTCCGACCCCCACTGATCGGCCGACGGACCGTCGGACCCGGGGCGTAGCGTGAGGGACATGAACGCCATCGACATCCTCATCGACGCCGCGTCGCGCCCGGCGGACGCCGTCGACGCCCTGCGTCCCACGCTCACCCCCGAGCTGCTCGTCCAGCATCCCGGCGGCCACCCGAACTCCATCGCCTGGCTGCTGTGGCACACGGGACGCGAGATCGACGTGCAGCTCGCTGACCTGTCCGGCGACCAGGAGGTCTGGCGCAGCCTCGGCTTCCGCGAGCGCTTCGACCTCGGTGAGCTGGGCGATGCCGTCGGCTACGGCCAGAGCTCCGACCAGGCCCACTCCGTCGTCGTCACCGACGGCGCCCTGCTCGCCGAGTACGTGCGCGCCGCGACCGACGCGCTCATCGCCTACCTGCGCACCCTCTCCGAGGACGAGCTCGGCGTCGTCATCGACGATGCCTGGGATCCGCCGGTCACGCGCGGCGCGCGTCTGGTGAGCGTCATCGACGACGCCGCCCAGCACGTGGGCCAGGCCGCCTACGCGGCCGGCATCCCCCGCGCCTGACCCGCGGCCCGGCGCAGTCGACCCGCGCGCCCCAGTCGACCCGCCGCGCGGCCCGGACGACCCGCGGGCACCCCAGGCGCCCGCGGGTCGGTGCGCGGCTCAGTGCACCCCGGCCATGCCGCGGGTGACGGGCTTCGCGATCGCGAGCATGATCAGGCCGACCGCGATGGTCACAAGGCCCGTGATGCCGAAGTAGGCGACCTCGTGGTCCACCGAGTAGAGCGTGGACAGCGAGCCGGACAGGGCGGTGCCGAGCGCGACGGCCAGGTTGTACAGCGCCATCATCATCACCGGGAACGCGGCGGGCGCGAGCCGGGTCGCGAGCGAGAGGCCGACGGGCGAGATCGAGAGCTCGCCGAGCGTCGCGACCAGCAGGATCAGCGCGACCCACAGCACCGGGACGCCGGCGACCGGGGCCATCGGCACGAACAGCAGGAAGGCGACCCCCACCAGCAGGATGCCGATCGCGAACTTCACCGGGGTGCCGGGCTGTCGGCGGCCGAGCTTCGTCCACAGGGCGGCGAAGACGGGCGCGAGCAGCAGGATGAACAGCGGGTTGAAGGACTGCGGCCAGGAGATCGGCATCTCCCAGCCCAGGATGCTGCGGTTCAGCCGCTCGTCGGCGTAGACGACGAGCACCGTGAACTGCTGCTGGAAGAGCGCGAAGAACGCGGCGGTGCCGATGAACATCGGGATGAAGGCGATGACGCGGGAGCGCTCGGTCGCGGTGATCTTGGAGCTGGTCAGCATGATCGCGAAGATGATGATCGCGGCGACCACGGAGATCCCCACCACGATGTTCGCGAGATTGCCGGGGTTGATCACGCCGGCGAGCACCAGGATCACGACGAGCAGCACGGCGACCACGGCGATGACGCCCCACAGGACGAAGCGGGAGCGGGGCAGCGGATCGGGCACGCGGTTCGCGTTCGCGGGCAGGGAGCCGCGGGTGAGGACGTACCAGACCAGGCCGACGGCCATGCCCACCGCGGCGGCGCCGAAGCCCAGGTGGAAGCCCCAGTTCTGCTGGAGGAAGCCGGTGACGAGCGGGCCCAGCAGGCCGCCGATGTTCACGCCCATGTAGTAGAGCGAGAAGCCCGCGTCGCGCTTGGGGTCGTCGACCGCGTAGAGCGAGCCGACGAGGGTCGCGGCGGTGGCCTTGAGCCCGCCGGAGCCGATCGCGACGCACAGGAGGCCCGTGACCAGGCCCGGCACGCCCGGCAGCAGCGCCAGGGAGATGTGGCCGAGCATGATCAGGACGGCGCTCGCGAACAGGGTGCGCTGGGGGCCGATGAGCCGGTCGGAGACGAGGGCGCCGACGATGCAGAACACGTACACGGCGCCGCCGTAGGCGCCGACGATCGAGGTCGCGACGCCCTGGTCGATCCCGAGACCGCCCTGGGTCATCGCGAAGTACATGTAGATCGCGAGGATCCCCTGCATGCCGTAGAAGCTGAAGCGCTCCCACATCTCGAGGCTGAACAGGTTCATCAGCGGCCAGGGCTGTCCGAAGAACGTGCGGCCGCCGTGGTGCGGGGCCGCGGGATCGCCGGATGCTGGGGAGGGGACCGCCTCGGTGCGGTCCGGGTGCTGGGTGGCATTCACGGGCCGCCATGGTGCCGCCGCTGCGCGCCGGGCACAAACCCGTGCGCGCTCGTCGTGACCTAGCAGACGCCGCGCTCCCTGCCCGTCCACTCGCTCAGCGCGGGGCCGATCCGGCGGGCCGACGGGCCCGGAAGAAGGGTGTCCTCGCTGATCAGGCCGCCGAAGTAGGGGGCGCGGGATGACTCGAGGATCGGTGGCGCGTCGTCCCCGAGGGCGGTGCGCACGAACGCGGCGAGGGACATCCGGTGGAGACCGGCGATATCTAGGTCGCCGCCGTTCTCCCCGTCGGCCCCGAGGATCCGGGCGACGAGCCGGGCGAGATGCGCGGCGACCGCGTCGCCGGCGATCGGCTGCACCTGGATCGGCGGGAGCAGGGTCGTGGAGCCGGGCCCGCCCGGGCCGTCCGCGCGCTCCGCGGCCTCGGCGATGCCGCGTGCGAACTCGAAGAACTGGGTGGCGTGCAGGATCGTCCAGGGGATCCCGCCGTCGCGGACCTCCTGCTCCATGCCTGCCTTGGCCCGGTAGAAGGGCACGTCGGGCGCGCGGTCGGCGCCGACGATGGACAGCGAGAGGTGGTGGCGCACGCCCGCGGCGCGCTCGGCGCCCAGCAGGCGGCGGATCCCGGTCGTGAAGAAGGCCTCGAGGGCCTCGGGCGCGAAGGAGCGGGGCTTCGAGGTGTCGACCACCAGGTCCGCGCCGCGCAGGGCATCCTCGAGGCCTGCGCCGGTCACGGCGTCCACGCCCGTCGAGGGCGAGGCGACGACCACCTCATGGCCGTCGGCCTCGAGCAGGCGCACGAGCTTCGCGCCGATCGTGCCCGTCCCGCCCACGACGACCACGCGGGCGGCAGACGCGGGCCCGTGGGCGGATGCGGTCGCGGGCACAGGCTCGCCGGGCTGCTCGGATCGTGCGGAACCTGCCATGGCACGGGACCTCCTGCAACGCGACGGGGCACGAGGAGCGCGGATCGCTCCGCACCCATCGTGCCCCGTGGACGTCGCCGATGGCCCGTCGGTCCGTCGGCCGTCGTCCTATCGGTCGCGTGCTGGTCGCGTGGTCGCGCGAGCGCGGCTCAGGCGCGCGCCGAGCGGCGGCCCGAGCGCCGGCCCACGAAGAGGTGGTCCAGCGAGAGGCGGCCGGAGCCGGTCGCGGCCAGCGCCAGCGCACCGGCGCCGAGGCCGCCCACGAGCTCCCAGCCGCCGCCGTCGACGAAGACGCCCGAGCCCACGTGGACGAGCAGAGCCGCGACGAGCATGTCGATCGCGAGCAGGATCCCGACCCACGGCGTGAGCACGCCGAGGATGAGGGCGATGCCGCCGGCGAGCTCGAGGATCGCCACGACCGGGGCGGCGAGCTCGGGCATCGGCACGCCCATGCCCGCGAAGTTCTGCGCGGTCGCGTCCAGTCCCCACTCGGAGATCTTCTGGATGCCGTGGGCCGTGAAGACGACGCCCAGGACGATGCGGGCGACGAGCAGGCCGAGGTCGCGTGCGGTCGAGTGGCGCTGTGCGGTGGAGGTGGCCATGAGGGGTCCTTCCGTCGGATGCGGGGGTCGACCCGGGCCCGCGCCCGCCGCGGCGAGCGTCCGGCGTCGGGCGGTGGCCGCCCACGGTAGTGGAAAGATCAAAGACTTGGGAAGGGCGGCGTGCGACTCCACACGCGAGCCGCGTGGATCCACAGTCCCGTCGGGCGGCGTCGGCCCTCTTCCCTAGACTGTCCCGGTGACCCAGAACGACGCCTTCGAACCCGGCCCCGATCGCGGACTCGAGCGCACCCCGCCGCAGGACCTCGCCGCCGAGCGCGGCGTGCTGGGCGGGATGATGCTGTCCAAGGACGCGATCGCCGACGTCGTCGAGAAGGCCCGCGGCTCGGACTTCTACCGCCCCGCGCACGAGGTCATCTTCGACGCCATCACCGACCTCTACTCGCGCGGTGAGCCCGCTGACCTGGTCACCGTCTCCGACGAGCTCACCAAGCGCGGCGAGCTGCAGCGCGTGGGCGGCGGCGCCTACCTCGCCGACCTCATCGACATGGTCCCCACCGCCGCGAACGCCGGGTTCTACGCGGACATCGTCGTGGAGCGCGCGACCCTGCGCCGCCTCGTCGAGGCCGGCACCCGCATCGTCCAGCTCGGCTACGCGGCCGACGGCGGCGAGGTCGAGGAGGTCATCAACGAGGCGCAGGCGCAGGTCTACGCGGTCACCGAGCGCGGCCAGAGCGAGGACTTCCTGCCTCTGTCCGAGGTCATCGGCGGCACCATCGACGTCATCGAGGCCACGCAGAACCGCGGCGGCCAGGTCACCGGCATCCCCACGGGCTTCTCCGAGTTCGACGAGATCACGCAGGGCCTGCACCCCGGCCAGATGATCATCTTCGCCGGCCGCCCCGCGATGGGGAAGACGACGCTGGGCATGGACGTGCTGCGCTCGGCGTCGATCCACAACGGCCAGACCAGCGTCATCTTCTCCCTGGAGATGGACAAGACCGAGATCACGATGCGTCTGCTCTCGGCCGAGGCGCAGGTGCCGATGGGCAAGATGCGCGACGGCTCGATGGACGACCGCGACTGGCAGGCGATGGCGCGCGCCATGAGCCGCATCGGCAACGCGCCGCTGTTCATGGACGACTCCGCGAACATGTCGCTCATGGAGATCCGCGCGAAGTGCCGCCGGCTCAAGCAGAAGCACGACCTCAAGCTCGTGGTCATCGACTACCTGCAGCTCATGAGCTCCGGCAAGCGCGTGGAGTCGAGGCAGCAGGAGGTCAGCGAGTTCTCCCGTGCGCTCAAGCTGCTGGCCAAGGAGCTCGAGGTCCCGGTGATCGCGATCTCCCAGCTGAACCGCGGCAGCGAGCAGCGCCAGGACAAGAAGCCGATGATGAGCGACCTGCGCGAGTCCGGCTCGATCGAGCAGGACGCCGACCTCATCGTGCTCATCCACCGCGAGGACTACTACGAGAAGGAGTCCCAGCGCGCCGGCGAGGCCGACCTCATCCTCGCCAAGCACCGCAACGGCGCCGTGGGCACCATCGCCGTGGCCTTCGAGGGCCACTACTCGCGCTTCAAGGACATGCCCGGAGGCGGCGGCTTCACCGGCGGGTGAGCGGTGGCGCGGCGGCACTGAGCGCCGCCGTAGACATGAGGATGGCGAGCCGGGATGCACGCCTGCGTGCCCGGAATCTTCGTGGAGCGGGGGCTCGCTCCTGTGCGGGTGTCCTGCAGATCCTTCTCGTGCTGATGGTAGCGTCGAATCCGTGCTGAAGGTAGCGTAAAAGTCCTGCTGAAGGTAGCGTACGCGCGGCCATGTGGCGTCAGATGTGCACGTCAGGGGGGAATCGTGGGATACAGACGACGAAGTCTCGACAGCTCGCTCGACGCGCTGATGCCTTCGTTGCCCGCGATCGCGATCGACGGGGCCAAAGGCGTCGGGAAGTCGGGCACGGCCCTGCGGAGGGCATCCCGCGCCTACTTGCTGGATGATCCCGCGCAGCGCGAGCTCCTGGCATCCGATCCGTCGCTGCTGAACGGTGACCAGGGCACGGTCCTTCTCGACGAGTGGCAATGGCTGCCGGAGGTGTGGGATGTCGTGCGGCGCCGAGTGGATTCCGGGGCACGCCCGGGCCGGTTCCTCCTCACCGGCAGTGCCTCGGAGTCCGCTGCGCAGGGGACGCACAGTGGTGCGGGCCGGATCGTCTCGCTCCGGATGCGGCCCATGGCAGTGCACGAGAGAGGTGTCGTCGAGCCGACCGTCAGCCTTGCAGCGATGATGGACGGCGAGGGGGACGCCAAGGTCACCGGGATGACGGACTGGACGACGTCCGACTACGCGGAGGCCCTCTCGCGCAGCGGCTTCCCGGGAGTCATGGGGGCCGAGGCGAGGGCCGGACGCGTCCTGCTGGACAGCTACCTCCTGAGGATCATCGATCGAGACCTTCCCGAGGTCGGACTGAAGGTGCGACGCCCGGGAGTGCTTCGCCGATGGATCGCCGCCTACGCGGCGGCGTCGTCGTCGACCACCGCGTACGCCAAGATCATGGATGCCACGACGGGCGGTGATGGGACGCAGCCGGCGAAGACGACGACGATCGCGTACCGAGAGCATCTGACGCAGCTGTGGGTGCTCGACCCCGTACCCGCGTGGGAGCCCGTACGGATCTCGCTGGGACGACTGCAGCAGGCCCCCAAACACCAGCTCGTGGATCCCGCCCTCGCTCTGAGGGCATTGGGGATGAGCGCGAAGACGCTCATGGGCCCGCGGGGCGCGCACATGGCGGGACCGCTGTTCGAATCGCTCGCCACGCTGTCCGTCCGCGCGTCGGCCACTGCGGCCGATGCGCACGTGGGCCATCTGCGCACCCGGAACGGAGATCGCGTGGTCGACCTCATCGTCGAAGGGCCCGACGGGCGGATCGTGGGCATCGAGGTGAAGCTCGCGAGGTCGGTCGACGACCACGACGTGCGCCACCTGCTGTGGCTGCGGGAGAAGCTCGGGGACGACGTCGCCGACCTCGTCGTCCTCACCACGGGACCCGAGGCCTACCGGCGCGCGGACGGGGTCGCCGTCGTCCCTCTCGCTCTGCTCGGCGACTGAAAGTCGACCCTGTCACGTGGACGGGACGCTCACCGCAGGGTCTCGACCAGCTCCTCGTCGCTGAGCTCCCGGTCGGAGAGGACGAGCCGGATCGCCGAGGGATCGGGGTTCCCCGCATCGGGTCCCCGGTAGCGCTGCACCAGTCCCAGGCGCCGTGCGAGCGCCGCGGAGGCTTCGTTGTGCTCGAGCAGGAAGGCCACCACCGGCACCTCGGGGGCCGCCGCGCGGGCCGCCTCGATCGCTGCCCGCGCCGCCTCGCGGGCGAAGCCCTGCCCCTGCGCTTCCGGGCGGAAGCGGTAGCCGAGGTTCCAGAAGCGCGCGCCCTGCGCCGCCTCGTCGGCCGCCCCGCGCAGCGAGCAGCCGGCGTTGCCCAGCAGCTCGTCCTCTCCGCGGGGGCGCACGATCCAGGTGCCCAGTCCATCGCGCTCCCACTGGGCGATCCAACGCTCGAGCATCGTGCGCGTGTCCTGCTCGTCCGTGTGCCGCAGCTGCGGAAAGTGCGCCCACACCCGGGGGTCCTCGTACAGGGCGTGCAGCTCGGGCAGATCGGAGAGCCGCGGCACGTGGAGGTCGAGGCGCTCGGTGCTCCGCTCGGGGCCGACGGGACCGTCGGGCCCGTCCCGAACCGCGCGCACGTCGGCGCTCATGCGAGCGCCTGGCCCGAGTCGGCGCCGGAGCGCTCGTCGTGCAGGGTCAGCAGCCGGCGCTCGGCATCGCTCGTCGGCTCGACGCCGTTCCACCAGACGCGCCGGCACGCGGCGCTGCCCGCGCAGGAGGACTCGAAGTCCCGCACCCATGACGCGTACTCGTCGGCCGCCCGGCCCTCCGCCGGCCAGCGCACACCCAGCGCCGCGCGGCCCACGCGCCACGGCTTCGGCGCGAGCCGAGCCCGGTAGGAGGCCTGCGCCGCGCACAGCCTGACGTACAGCGGATCCGAGCCGAGCTCGTCGAGGATGCCGCGGGCCTGCTCGCTCGCGGGCGCCGCGCCCGTCCCGCTGATCAGCACGCGGAACCCCGCAGCGGTGCGGTGCAGGTGCACGCCCCAGTCCGGGTGGGCGCCGGCGAAGGCCTCGACCCTCTCGCGCACGGCCGTCGCCTCGGGCGTCGCGTCGAGCGCATCGGACACGCCCGGTGCGTCGTCGGACCCGGTCCCCGTGCGCGCCTCGGCCCCGGCGCCCGCCTCGTCGGCCGCCGCGGCGGACGCCTGCGCCCGCCGTCCGAACAGACGCCCCAGAAGGGACGGGCGCTCCCCGCCCGCGCCCGCAGCCGGGCCCGCACCGCGCCCGGATCCCCGTCGGCCCCGTGCCAGCGCCGAGGCCGGCAGGTCAACATCCGCGATGAGCACGGCGTCCGTGTTCAGCACGGCGGCGCCGTAGCGGTTGCGGGTGATCACGGCGAGCAGCGCGCCGTCGTCGCCGCGCACCTCCTCGAGGATCTCCTCGCGCACGGGCCGACCGGGGTAGTACTCGGCCGCGCGCGTGTCCTCGATCCCGCGCGCCGCGAGGTCCTGCGCCCGTCGCTCGGCGCGCGAGAGCGCGTCCTCGCGGGAGCTGTCCGACCACCCCCACACGTCCACGGGGACCTCGCCGCGGCGACGAGTGGGGACGGTGGTGGTGCGCGAGGCCCAGAAGCGGGGGATCGGTTCCATCGGTCCAGCGTATGGGGCGATGCGCGGCGAGGGGGTGAGGAGGGGGAGAATCGACCGGTGACGTCCCCGGACACCCCTTCCTCCTCGACCCCCGATCCCGACCTCCCGACGGCCTCGACGCGCCCCGCCGAGTCCGGCCGTGCCGCCGCGTCCGGCCGCACCGCGGGCGCCGTCGGGCTCGCGCTCGCGATCGTCTTCGTGGTGACGATCTCGCTGAACCTGCGCCCCGCCGCGTCCGGGCTGGGCCCGCTCATGGAGGACATCACCGGCGCCTACGGCGTGGGCGCCTGGGCCGACGGCCTGCTCACCGCCCTGCCCTGCCTGTGCTTCGGCGCGTTCGGCCTGCTCGCGGTGCCCCTGTCCCGGCGCATCGGGCTCACCGGGACGATCGTGCTCGCCTTCTCGCTGCTGACGATCGGGCTGATCCTGCGCCCGCTCTCCGGCTCGTTCGGGCTGTTCGTGCTGCTCAGCGCGGTCGCGCTGATGGGTCCGTCGCTCGTCAACGTGGTCACGCCGGCCTGGGTCAAGCACCACGGCGGACGCTCCACCGTGCTGCTCATGACCGCCTATTCGATGCTGCTCTCGGTCGGGGCGGCCGTCGGTCCGGCGATCGCCGTCCCGCTCGCCTCCGGGGGCAGCGGCTGGCGCTTCTCTCTGCAGGCCTGGACCGCGCTCGCGGTGCTGCCGGTGCTCGTCGGCCTCGTGGTGCTCGCGAAGGTCGGCAACGACTTCCCGCGCGCGGCCGACGGCGTCCTGCCCCCTGAGCAGGGCGCGTCCGACCCGGCGGCCCCCGACGCCACGACGGAGCGCGCGCGGGTCCGGGCCGCAGCCCGCGTGGCGGCGCGCAGCGTCCCCCTGCGGCGCTCGCCGACCGCGCTCTTCCTCACGCTCATGTTCGGTCTGCAGTCGATGAACGCGTACACGCAGTTCGGCTTCCTCCCGCAGATCCTCACCGACGCGGGACTCTCCGGCGCCGCCGCCGGGGCGACGGTCTCGCAGGTCGCCGCCTGGGGCATGATCGGCGGGCTGGTGATGCCGACGGTGATCGCGCGCTCCCAGCGCCTGGGCGTGTTCGCGCTCGCATTCGGCGTGCTCACCGCGGCCGGCTACCTCGCCCTGATCATCGCGCCGGCCGCCGCGCCCGTCGCCTGGGCGGCACTGCTGGGCATCGGCGGTTTCGCCTTCCCGACCGCGATCGCGATGATCCCCGGCCGCACCCGCGACCCCGCGATCACGGCCAGGCTCTCGGGGATGGTCCAGCCCGTGGGGTACCTGCTCGCGGGCGTCGGCCCGCTCGTGATGGGCGCGCTGCTGCAGGCGACCGGCTCGATGACGCTCGTGCTGTGGCTGCTGGTGGCGAGCGCCGTCCTGCTGGGAGTGGCCGGCTGGCGGGCGAGCGCCAACAGGCTCGTGGACGACGACCTCGTCGACGCCGTCGAGCGCGCCTGAGATCCGACGCGGGGCCGACGGGGCCGACGGGACCGACGGGGCCGACGGGTCGGGCATCACGCGGCATCGGGCGGCGTCACGCGGTGTCCGCACCGCGCGGTCGAGAGCGCATGCGAAGATGCCCTCATGAAGTCCATGCACGTCGAGACCCCCGTCCCGCAGGTCGACGAGGAGGAGGCCTCTGGGGCGCGCGCCCTGCGCGTCGGCGCGTTCATCAGCGCCCAGATGCCCATCGGCCTCTACGAGCTCAACGTGCGCCGCACCCACCACCCCACGAAGCCCGACCGCGAGCTCGTCGACCGCTCGCTGGTGACCCGATCGCGCCACCGCGGCATCCCCGTGACCTGGATCGATCGTGCGCGCGCGAACGCCGGGCTCGTCATCCATCTCCACGGCGGCGCCTACGTGAACGGCGAGAGCCCGAACCACTGGGACTGGCTGTCGGACCTGCGCCGACGCACCGGCGCGGCCGCCTCGATGCTGCACTACCGGATGGCGCCGGAGATGCCGTTCCCCGCCGCCTACGGCGATGCGGTCGAGGGAGTGCTCGGCATCCTCGAGGACCTCGACGCGGTCTCCCCGAACTGGGTCCTCTCCGGCGACAGCGCCGGCGGCGGACTCGCGCTCGCCGTGGTCCAGGCACTCCGCGACCGCGGCGAGTCCCTGCCCTCCGCGCTGCTGCTGACCTCCCCGTGGGCGGACCTCACGGGCGAGGACCCGCGGCGCACGGCGCAGATCGAGAAGGACCCCGCGGTGCGCCCGGACCTGCTCGCGCGCTGCGCGGCGATGTACGCGGACGGCTTCCCGCTCGACGACCCGCGGCTCAGCCCGCTCGGCGGCGACCTCCAGGGCCTGCCTCCCGTGCACCTGACCGTCGGCGACCAGGATCTTCTGCTCGGTGATTCCCAGCGCCTGCGCGACGCCCTCGGCCTCGCCGACGTCCATGTCACCTACCTCGAGCAGCCCGGGGGCTGGCACTGCTACCCGCTGGTCTGGCGCGGACCCGCCGCCCAGTGCGCCCGCCGCGCCCAGATCAGCTTCGTGCGCGACGCACTCACCTTCGACGCCCCCGTCAACGAAGGCCGCCGCGCCGCCGCCCACTGACCTCCGCGGCCCGTGAGCGTGCGTCCTCGCGGCGTCGCCGGGCCCATCACAGGCATGCTGGAGGCATGCCCGCCGCTCTCGAGAACGTCAGCCTGCGCGACCAGTTCCACCTGGACCGCATCGGGCTGCGCCTGCTGTCCCTGTTCCTCGGCCTCACCGGGTACGGCGCGGCGCTCGCGCTGCTCATCCGCTCGGGGCTCGGTGCGGATCCGTGGGACGTGCTGCACGTGGCCATCGCCCAGCGCACGGGGCTGAGCGTGGGCACGGTGATCATCGTGGTGAGCTTCCTGGTGCTGGTGGCCTGGATCCCGCTGCGTCAGCACCCCGGCATCGGCACCCTCGCCAACGCGCTGTGGATCGGCGTGGCCACCGACCTCACGCTGTTCGTCGTCCCGCCGGCGCACGGCCTGCCGCTCGCGATCACGATGATGCTCGGCGGCGTGCTGCTGAACGCCGTGAGCGACGCCGTCTACATCGGCGCCCATCTGGGACCCGGTCCCCGCGACGGACTGATGACGGGCCTGCACCATCGCACCGGGCGGCCCGTCGGCCCGCTGCGCTTCGGCATCGAGGCGACGGTGCTGGTCGCGGGCTGGCTGCTGGGCGGGCCGGTGGGCGTGGGCACCTTCGTGTACGCGATCGCGATCGGCCCGATCGTGGGCTGGGTGCTCCCGCACGTGACGATCCCGGTGCGGCGCCGAGCAGTCAGAGGAGCAGCTGGAGCGTGACCAGATCCCACCAGCGGTCGAACTTGAAGCCGGCCTCGGGCATGCGACCCACCTCCTGGAACCCGCAGCGCTCGTGCAGGCGGATCGAGCCGACGTTGCCGGCCTCGACGAGCGCGACCAGGGAGTGCATGCCGTGCTCGCGGGCATGCGCGACGAGCGCCCCGAGCAGCGCGCGGCCGACCCCGCGTCCCTGCGCCGCGGGCAGCAGGTAGATCGAGTCCTCGCCGGTGAAGCGGTAGCCCGCGTAGTCGCGCAGCGGGGAGAAGCACGCGTATCCGAGCACCTCGTCGTCGGCCCCCGCGGCCACGAGCATCGAGCCGCGATCCAGGTGGGCGTCGAACCAGGCACGGGAGGACACGGACTCCGGGACCTCGTCGATCCACAGGCCCGAGGAGCTGCGGATGGCCTCGTCGCGGATGCCGAGCACCACGGGAGCGTCCTCGGCGAGAGCCAGGCGGATGCGCGGGGGAGCGGCGGGAGACGCAGCGGCGGCCGGCCCCGGATCGCCGCTCATCGGCGCGCACCCCCTCGGGCGTCGGATCCACGACCGGCGTCGGCGTCCATCTCGCGCCGCACGCGCGCGGCCTCCCGCTCGCTGCGCGCGGCGATCCGGGCGAGGGGCGAGGAGGACTCCGCGGCCGCGGCGGCGTCGTCCGAGGTGCCGCGCCGGGCCGACGGCTCCTCGCGCTCGAGCACGAGCCAGACGATGCTCCCGAGGGTGAGCAGGATCGTGAGGGCGACCAGCACGACGAACACCAGGGGATCGAACTCGGAGGGGTCGGTCAACCAGTCCATGAGCCAGTCCATGTGACGTCCCCTCTCGCTGTGCGCTGTCGTGCGGTGCTGCTCTGCGCGGTGCCAGGCGGTGCTGGGTGGTGCCCGGCGGCGCAGGGCCGTGCGGTGCGGTGCTGTGCCGCACGGTGTCGCCCCCATGCCGTCGCGCGTCGCGCGAGCACGTCCACAGGCACGCCGAGTGCACTGACCTCGCGCACGATCCATCGTACTGTGGACCTGCGCTCCCGCCGTGGGCAGAGCCGCGGATCGGGAGCACGGAGGGAACCGGAGAGCATGGCCGACGTCATCGTGGGGCGCTTCGCGCTCATCGACCTGATCGCCAAGGGCGGATCGGGCGCCGTGTGGCGCTCCTGGGACTCCAAGACCCGCCGTCTGTGCGCGGCGAAGGTGCTGCGTCAGCGGGACTCGGCCGATCTCATGCGCTTCGTGCGCGAGAAGGGCGTGAGCTTCGACCATCCGCACCTGCTCACCCCCTACGGCTGGGGCGCCGAGGACGAGCACGTGGTGATCGCGATGCCGCTCGCCAGCGGCGGGACCCTCGAGTCGATGGTCCGTGCGCGGGGGCCGCTCGGCGAGCCCGCCGTGGTGGTGCTGCTGGACCAGCTGCTCGACGGCCTCGCGCACGTCCACTCCCACGGCTGGATCCACCGCGACGTGAAGCCCGCGAACATCATGCTGGAGTCCACCGGGCCGGGTGTGCCGCACTCGCGCCTGGCGGACTTCGGGATCGCCGTGCACGAGACCGACGTGCGCTTCACGAGCGTGGGCATGATCAACGGGACCCCCGGATATATGGCGCCCGAGCTGTTCTCCATGGCCGAGCCGCACCCCAGCCACGACCTCTACGCGGCGGGGGTCGTCGCGCTGTTCGCGCTGAACGGGCCCTTCCCCCTGCGCGACGGCGCCTTCCGGCCCGAGGAGCTCTCGCGGCGCCTGCGCGGGGTCTCCCCGAAGCTCGCCGCCGTGATCCGCCGGATGCTCGACCCGCAGCCCGAGCGCCGCTACCAGGACGCCCCGAGCGTGCGCCGTGACCTGCCGCGCGTGCCGCCCGGTCTGCCGCTCGGCTTCGCCGACGGCGCGCCTCTGCACATCTCCGACACCCTCCCGCCGCTCCCGCCCGACGCCCCGGGCGCGAAGCGACCCGAGGCGCCCGCGCGCACCGGCCCCTCGATGGAGGAGATCCGCCAGGGCAGCGTCTCGCAGGCCTTCACCCCGCGGCCCGGGGAGATGCCGCAGCGTGTGCCACCGCAGGGGCACGGCCAGAACGCCGCGACGGTCGCCCCGCAGCGGGGTCCGCAGGACCTCGGCCCCTACCCCTACGGAGGCACGCCGCGGAACGCGGCGGGCCGGAGGCTCGTGGATGGTCCTCCGCAGGCACCGGCGGGGCAGGCATCCGCGTCCCACGGCTCGGCCGGCGCACACTCCCCGGGTGCGCACTCGGCCGGCACCGGTGAACGGCCGGGCTCTGCGCCCGTCGGCCACGGAGGCGCTCCTGCGGGGACGTCCGCGCGTCAGGCCCCGGGACACGCCCCGGCGCCCCGGCCGAGCGGCCGCGGCGCCACCCTGCTGGGAGCGGGCGTCGGCGCCGTCCTCGCGGTCGTGATCGGGGTGCCGACGGCCGTTCTCCTGGTGACCCTCTTCTGACCCTTCCGCGACCCGACCAGGGCCCGTCAGCCGGCGGTGACCGGCGTGCCCGTGCTGTCGAGGGCCAGCGTGTCCAGGGACTGGATGAGGGCCTCGGCCCGCGGGTCCATGAGCAGCGTGATGCGCAGTCGGCGCCGCCCCGCGGAGTCGTCGCCGGCGGCGCCCGGCACGGTCCAGCGCACGCTCGCCCGCGAGAGCACCTCGGCGTCCTCGGCGCGCAGGTCATCGAGGGCGCCTGCCCCCAGGCCCGCGCGCTGCAGGGCCGTCTCGAGGCGTCGGCGCCGCTCCTCGCGGGAGATGTCGAGGTCCATGTTGTCGGCGAACCAGGCGTCGGCGATGTCGTCGGAGCGTCCGTCGTCCGGCGTCACGCCCGCCCCGGTCCCCGCGCGCAGCCAGTCCAGCGCGGCCGCCGCGGCCTCGAGGGTGCGCGGCGCGGCCGTCGGCAGACGCGCCGCGAGCAGGTGCGGGGCCTGTGCGTCGATGACCCGCAGGGCGTCCATCGCGATCCGCGTCGCGGGCGCGTACTTGCTGTTGGCGAGGACCACCACGCCCAGGCCGCTGTCGCGGTGCCACACCATGAACGACCCGTACCCCGGGTAGCCGCCGGAGTGGGAGACGATCTCGCCGAGGTCGGGGTAGCGCTCGACGACGAGCCCGAAGCCGTACCCGCGCACGTGGGTGAATCCGGGGGAGGAGCCGTCGGGCCCGGCGGGCAGCGAGGGCGTGTCCTGGAGGCGGTGCAGCTGCTGCATCTCGCGGCGGGAGGAGGTGCGCAGCAGCGACTGGTCGCGGTCGGCGGCGTCCGGCGCGTCCGCCGCGGCGAGGAAGCGCACCCAGGTCGCCACGTCGGAGACGGTCGAGTACAGACCCGCCATCGCCCCGTAGACGCCGGGGGAGTCGAAGTCGACGGGCTCGAAGCGGGTGCGGTCCTCGCGGTCTGCCAGGCGGTGACCGGTGGCGATGCGCGCCGCGTCGAGGCCCTCGCGGGAGAAGGCGGTGTCCTCCATGCCCAGGGGCCGCAGGAAGGTCTCGGCGATGTACTGGTCGTAGGGGGTGCCGGTGAGCTCGTCGATGAGCCGGCCCAGCAGCGCGAAGCCGGTGTTGGAGTACTCGAAGCCGGTGCCGGGGGCGTGCACGTGGCCGAGTCCGCCCGCGAGCATCGCCGCGAACTCCTCGCGGGTCATGGCCTCCTGGCGGTCGCCCCACGGGTTGTCGGTCACCAGGCCCGCGGACATGCTCAGCAGGTCCCGCACGGTGATCGCGGGGGAGTCCGGGGTGACGGGGTCGAGGTGCGCGGCCTCGGGCACGTGCCGGGAGATCTGGTCGTCCAGGCGCACGTGCCCCTCGTCGCGCAGGCGCAGCACGGCCGCCGTGGTGAAGGACTTCGTCATCGAGGCGATCCGGGAGATCGTCGCGGGGTCCATGGGCGCGGAGTCCGGGGCGCGTTCGCCGTCCGCCAGGCGGCGCTCACCCGCTGCCCCGGCGGCCAGCACAGCAGTCTCATGATCGTGTCCGCCGACGATCGCCCAGATCGCCCCGGCGGTGCGATCACTCTCGACGGCGTCGCGCGCGAGGCGGTCGATCTGCGAGATCGCCTCGTCGGGCAGGACGGCGGCGGAGTCGACGGAGGCAGGGGAATGCGAGGACGTGGTGAGGGGCATGGCTCCCACTCTAGGGTGCGGGTGACGCCGCGAGGCCCCACCGTTGCGCGCCCGCGCAGCGCCCGACATAGCGAACGCACAGGGAAGCACCAGTGGTTTCCCACGTCGGAGGAGTTCCATGATTCTCGTGACGGACACCCCCTCGTCCCGATCCGGCACAGCTGTCGTGTCGTGATGGTTCCCTGAGTGCCGGGCCGGCGCGCTACCCCCTCTGCGCGCCGGCCCGGATTCTTCTCCGGGGCCCGGGCCCCGAACGCGCGGTGCGCGGGGATCAGTCCTCGCCGGCGGCCTCGTCTGCCGCGGATCCCGTGGATCCCGCACCGGAGGCATAGAACGAGGCGAGCATCGCGGATGCCTCCTCTCCCAGCGCATCCTGCAGCAGGGTCGGATCGGCGATCGCCGGATCGAAACTCGCGGGGCGGCCGCCCGCCGTCTCCTCGTCCGCTGTCTTCTCGCCCGCTGACCCGTCCGCCGCGCCGTCGGCCGACGGAGAACCGGCCGACGAGATTGCCCCCGGCGCATCTCCTCCCGTCGGGGCCCCGTCCGTCTCGACCCCGTCCGACGAACGCCCCGCAGCGGAAGCACCCTGCGGGGTCTCGGCGTCCGACGATCCGGCGGTCTCGGCGAGGGCCCGTGCACCCCGGCCTGTCGCGACGGGCTGGGCGATCTCGGAGAGGGTGAGTCCGCGCAGGGTCAGAAGGTGCACGGGGGCCTCGTCGATCGCCTCGACCAGCACGTAGGCGAGCGCGGCGACGTGCACGCACGGGCCGGGCCAGTCCAGGCAGGTGCAGTCGTGGGTGACCTCGGAGGCGCTGCCCGGCAGCAGGGTCGCCATGTGCGCGTCGAGCTCCGACTCGACCGCCCGCGGGTAGGTGCCGCTGCTCAGCAGCGCGGGCAGCTCGGGGTGAGCGCGCAGCGTGTCGACGACGATCTGCCGGTCGGCGGCGCCGAAGGCGGAGACGTCGAGCTCGGGCTCGTAGATCGTCCCGTCGTCGTCGAGGACCCCCGCGCGGGCGCGGCGCGGGGCGACGTCGAGCCATTGCACGCGGTCCGCGCGCGCGAGGCGCCGACCGGAGGACCTGCGGCCGCTGCTGATCACGCTCTCGAGGGATTCGCGCAGGGCGGCGCCCTGCCAGCTGGCGCCGATCTGCCCGCGGCGCGAGCGCATGCGGATGCTCATCGTCCACCTCCCTGCGCCGGATCGTTCGGGGTCTGCTCGTCCGGTGCGTCCCCGTCGGACAGCGCGAGCATGCCCCACAGCTGCGCCGCGTCCATGTTGACCAGGGCGTTCTCGACGGGCGTGATGGTGAGGTCCGCGAGTGTCTGCTTCTCGGCGAGGACGTTGTCGATGCGCTCCTCGACGGTGCCCGCGGCCACGAGCTTGCGCACCTGCACGTCCTTGGTCTGGCCGATGCGGAAGGCGCGGTCGGTGGCCTGGTTCTCCACGGCGGGATTCCACCAGCGGTCCAGGTGGACGACGTGGTTGGCTGCGGTCAGCGTGAGCCCCGTGCCGCCCGCGCGCAGGCTCAGAAGCATCGCCCCGGGTTCACCGGGCGTGGACTGGAAGCGGGCGACCATAGCGTCGCGATCGGCCTTCTTCACCCCGCCGTGGAGGAAGGGGATCTCGCGGCCGAACCTCTCGCGCCAGTAGGGGACGAGCATGTGCCCGAACGTCGTGAACTGGGTGAACAGCAGCACCTTCTCGCCGTCGGCGAAGGCCGATCCGAGCAGGTCGTCGACGTACTCGAGCTTGCCTGAGCGGTGCTCGCCGTCGCGCAGGATGCCGGAGCCGTCGCCGAGGTAGTGGGCGGGGTGGTTGCAGACCTGCTTGAGCTTGGTGAGCGTGGAGACGACGAGCGTGCGGCGCTGGTTCTGGTCGGCGCCGTCGATCTGGGCCATGAGCTCGCCGACGAGCGCCTCGTAGAGCCCGGCCTGCTCGGGGGTGAGGTTCACGGTGCGCACCATGTCGATCTTCGCGGGCAGATCCGAGATGATGCTCGGATCCGTCTTCACGCGTCGCAGCACGAACGGGCTGGTCAGGGCGCGCAGACGTTCGAGCGCCGACTCGTCGCCGTCCTTCTCGATCGGACCCGCGAGGTGCTCCTGGAAGGAGGCGGCGCTGCCCAGCAGGCCGGGGTTCACGGTCTCCATGAGGGCGTGCAGGTCGCTCAGGCGGTTCTCGACCGGGGTTCCGGTGAGCGCCAGACGGTGCGGGGCGGGCAGCGCCCGCGCCGCCTTCGCCACGGCCGTGCCGGCGTTCTTCACGTGCTGGGCCTCGTCGAGCACGAGCCGATGCCAGCGCACCTGGGAGAGCACCTCGAGGTCCCGGTCCAGCAGCGAGTAGGTGGTGATCACGAGGTCCACATCGGCCGCGCCCTCGGCGAAGGAGGCGTCGCGGATGCGATCGCCGCCGTGGTGGACGTGCACCGCGAGGTCCGGGGCGAAGCGCGCGGCCTCCCGCTGCCACGAGCCGACGACGGACATCGGGCACACCAGCAGCGTGGGCCCGGGAGCGGGGCCCGCTCCGTGGGTGCGCGAACGTGCCCCGGGGCGCGGGCGCACCCGCGCAGGCCGCACCTCGGGGGCGACCGCGGCGGGATCGGGCTCCCGCTCACGGCTCAGCAGCGCGAGGACCTGCATGGTTTTGCCGAGCCCCATGTCGTCGGCGAGGATCCCGCCGAGCCCGAGTTCGTGCAGCGCCCACATCCAGTTCAGGCCCTCGAGCTGATAGCCGCGCAGGGAGGCGTCCAGCCGCTCGGGCTGCGGAAGGGGGAGGGGACCGGGGCCGCCGGGCACGAGGTTGCGCAGACCGTTGGAGCGTCCGCGCGCCGGGGCGCCGGCATGCGGCGGCGCCGGCGCGGCATCCTCCGCCTGCAGGCGGACCTGCAGGCCCTCGGCCTGGGCGCTGCCCAGCAGCGCGAACATCTCGCCCCAGTGCATGCTGCCGGCGCTCTCGGCGATCGGCTCGGGACGCCCGGCCTCGCGGGGTGCGTCGGGCCGACGGGTCGGTGCCCGACGCGCACCGTCGACGGCGCCCCCGCCGTCGGCCCCGCCCTCGCCGTCGCCCCGCCCGCGCCTCTTCGCGGTGAACGCGTCGAGGAACCGCTCGGCGGCGCGCAGCGTCGTGGAGTCCAGGCGCACCCACTGGCCGCGCAGCTGCACGAGCTCGGCCTGGGCGGCGCGGATCTCGGAGATCTCGTCCTCGGTGAGGTCCACGTCCCCGACCGACATCTTCCAGTCGAAGCGGGCCATGGCCTGCATGCCCACGCCGCTGCCCGTCTTCTCCTGCTCGGCCTCCTCCTCGCCGACGACGGCCTGCAGACGGGTCTTCTGCTTCGTCCACTCGCGCGGGAGCATCACGGTGACGCCGGCGGCCTCGAGGGCGCCGGTGTCGTGGGCGAGGAAGGCGGAGGCCTGCGCGGTGGTGAGCAGCCAGTCCACGCCGGTGTCGTCGACGGCGGCCTCCCGCACGGTCGGTGCGAGCCGCATGACCTCGGCCGACGCCTCCGCGGCCCCTTCGACGCCCACGTCGCCCACGGCGCGCAGGTCGGCGACCGGCCGCACCGTCCCGTCCGCGTCGCGCAGGCAGGTCTGCAGCGGCCACGCGGTGCCCAGCGGCGGTTCGTGCAGGCGCACCACGAGCTCCGAGCCGGTCGAGGAGAGGTGCACGCGGGCGCGCCCCGAGTCGATGAACGCATCGAGCGCCAACTGCATGCGCCGCTGGGTCGGGACATCGGCGCGCACAGGGGTGTCCGCGGAGGGGGCGGACAGCGAGGAGATGAGAGCCGTCGGATCCTTCGCCGCGTCGTCCTCCGGTGTCTCCGTCTCCGCGCGCCGCCGGGAGCCGACGTGCCGGGCGAAGGCCTCGCGCGCGCGGGCGTCGACGATGGAGTGCAGCAGCGGCTGGGCATCGTCCTCGAGGGCCATCCAGCGCGCCCAGGGGCGGCCGAAGCGCTCGAGGATCCGCACGCGCACGTGCCGCGCGGCGACGAGGCGTTCGGCATGCAGGTCCAGCACCACGGCCGTGAGCAGGTCCGGCATGGCGATGACCTGGTCGGACAGTCGCAGGGAGGTGCCGGCCTCCACGAGCGGCCCGATCACGGCGGCCACCTCGCTCCCGGTGTCCGAGGACCCCGTCGGACCACTGGGCCCCGTCGGCCCCGTCGGTTCCGCGCCCGCGCCCGTGCGCGCGGCGACGAGGTCGCCGATCGCACCGACCACGTCCAGCAGCGCCTCCCCGTCCAGCGGGAGCGCGGGCACGCGATGCTCGCTCGTGCGGCCGCGCACGCGCACGCGATGGCGCAGCGGGCCCTCGTGCCGGCCGAGCGCGCGGGAGAGGGCATCGGAGAGACCGCTCGGCGCCTCGTCGAGCAGGGCCGTGAGGTCGGCGGCGGGCCGCGAGCCGCCGCCCTCGGCCTGCACCCGCACCCACAGCGCGGGGCCCAGGTCGTCGTCGACGACCAGGTGCAGGCGGTTCAGCGGCATGAGGGCGAACCTACGCGCATCCTCCGACGTCCGGGGCGCGCGGTGGACGGGAGCCCTGTGGGGAGGAACGAACCGGAGGGCCCCGTCCTCACAGGCCGTCGACGATCTCGGCGGTCGCCCGCAGCCACGCGGCCCGGGTCTCCGGGTGGATCCGCGAGAAGTCCAGCGGTGCGCCGTCCACGAACTGCTCCTCGAAGGGGACCTCGACGATCGCGCGGGTGTGCGCGCCGAAGTGCTTGTGCAGCTGGGTGCGCAGCGAGGGGTCCATCTTCTTGCCGGAGGAGTGCGACAGGATCGTCACGGCGTGGTCGACCTGCTCGGCCAGACCGGTCGCGCGCAGCTCGTCGATCATCCAGGCGGCGGCGTTGAAGGTGTCCTCGCGCAGGGTCGAGATGATGACCAGCTGATCGGCCGACTGCACGCCGGCCAGCCAGTTCGAGGCGCGCACGTTGTTCCCGGTGTCGATGACCTTGAGGCGATAGAACCGCGAGAGGGTCTCGTCGAGCTCGCGGAAGGCGGCGTCGTCGATGAGGGCGGAGGAGCCCGGATCCTCGTCGGAGGCGAGGATGTCGAAGCGGGTGGCCTCCTGCCGGCGCACGTAGCGGTCGAGGTCCGAGACGGTGGCCTGCTCGGTGCGCAGCTGGTCGAGGTCGCGCAGCAGGTCGATCGCGGTGCGGTGGTGCTCGGCGGGCGCGCCGCGCCAGCCCAGCGTGCCCCGGGTCTCGTTGTTGTCCCAGGCCAGCACGCCGCCGCCGCGGGCCATGCCCAGCGTCGCAGCGATCATGAGCGAGGCGGTGGTCTTGTGGGCGCCGCCCTTGAGGTTCACGACGGCGATGTTCTTCGGGCCGTCGAGGGTGCGGGAGATGCGCTGCAGCTGGGCGCGCTCCTCGCGCTCGGCGCGGCCGGGACGCGGGGAGATCCGACCGCCGGTCAGGCGCGTGAGAGTGCCCTGCCAGCCGCGGGTCGCCGGGGCGGGCGACGGCTGACGACCGGCCGACTGGAGGTCCTGGAGCGTAGGCCGACGGGTCTCGCCCGACGGCTGCGCGTCCGCCACCTGCGGCGCGTCCGCCGCCGGCGCGGAGGCGGGGGACTGCGGCGCCGTCGTCGCCGCGGCGCGGCGGCCGTGGCCGGGACGTGCCGCTGGGCCCGCCTGGTCAGAGGGCTCGGCGGGCGACGCGGCCGAGGGAGCGGGGGCCGGCGCGACCGGCGCCGAGGGAGCCTGCTCGGCCGAGGATGCGGAAGTGGAAGTCCGCGCGGCCGGCGCGACGGATGCGGAGGTCGTGGTCGGCGCAGCCGAGGGAACCGATGCAGCGACGAGCTCGTCCTGGGAGCCCTGCTCGTCCTGCGCCTCGTGTGCCTCGTGGGTCTCCTCGCCGAGCAGCGACGGCGGGATCCAGGAGGGACTGTCCGCGGTGGAGCCCTCGGGGACAGCGGGGTGCACGGCGGTCGCCTCGACGTCGCCCTCGGGATCGAAGGCGTGCTGCCCGAACGAGGCGACGTCGAAGGAGCTCGCCGAGAAGGAGTGCGCGGCGAAGGAGGGAGCGGTGGTGGACTCCGCCCCGTGACCCGCGCCGCCTGCGGACGGGCCGAAGAGCGGCCGGTCGTCGGCCCCGCGGGTGCTGATGCGGCCCGAGGGCTCCACGCGCAGATGGTGCGTGGCGTCGGGCTCGACGATCACGACGTCGAGGTCGCGCCCTGCGCGACGCGCGGCGTCGATGAACACGCTCTTGACGTTCGCCCGCACCTCGGAGATGTGCTCCCCGTGGATCCCGATCTCCTCATCGGCCAGGTGGACGGTCGCGGACCGGTCGGAGTCGATGCGCGCCTGCGCGATCATGGATGGGCTCTCCCTCACTGCGGTGGTCGACACACCCGCGGTGCGCGCGGGGCCATGCTCCACTCTACGAGACGCCAAGCGCCTGACCGGTGGACACGTGCCGGAGACAACGGCAATCCCGACTTGGTCATGGCCGCGCAAAAGCATGCAAAGCATTGCATGTTCGCGTTTACATCCGCGCGCCGCGACCCGTAGCATCGTCCCGGACGTCGCCTCCTCGATCCCCCTCGCGGGAGGCGACGAACGGGTCCTCCGACGTTCCCCCCGATATCGGTGGACCCGTGTTGCCTGGTCGTCCGCACCCACCACCATTGAGGGACGGCTGGCATCGCGAACGGCCCGTGAGCCCCGACAGTGCGTCGATGTGAGCTCCGGGCCGTTCGCTCTTCCCGGATTCTGACTCGTCCCGGATCCTCGTGCCACCCGGATCCTCGACTTTCCCGGACCTGGGACGACGACGAGCGCTCGTCACCGAATGCATCGGCCCGGACGAGCGGCTGCCCGTCCGGGCCGATGGTCCTCGGGCGGGGGTCTGCGGTAGAACCGGGAGACGAGCGCGATCAGTCGAGGATCGCGACGTCGCTTCCGGTGTCCAGGCGGTAGCCCGCGCCGCGCACGGTGGAGATCAGGCGGCGGTAGCGGCCGAGCTTCGCGCGCACGCGGCGCACGTGCACGTCGACGGTGCGCTCACCGGTCTCGGACGAGGCGTCGGCCCACACGGACTCCATGAGCTCGTCGCGGCCGATGATCCGACGGGCGCCGCGCGCCAGGTGCGCCAGCAGCTCGAACTCCTTGTAGGTGAGGTCCACGTCCTCGCCGTCGATGCGCACGCGGCGGCCGAAGAGGTCGATCACCAGCGAGCAGTCCGTGCTCGCGGAGGGGGCGACGTTCGGGCTCACGGCGGTGGCGCGCAGCAGGCGCTGGCGTGCCGCCTCGGCGTCCCGGCGGGCCGGGGAGTTCGGCGAGACGACGCCGGTGCGGCGCGTGCGCTCGGGCTGCGCGGCCTCGCCGTCCTGGGTGCGCGGCGGGAGGGCCCGCAGGGTGGGTGCGGTGCTCGCGGCCTCGGCCTCCCCGGTGGGGGAGAAGGGGCGCGGGGAGCGCACGCCCACGCTCGCCGAGGCGCGGCGGCCGGCCGTCAGGCGACGGGCGTTGGCGCGCAGCGCGTCGGCGATCTGGGCGGCCTCGACGTCGGGCGTGCCGGCCGGCAGCGTGACCGTGAGGGTCAGCGTGACCTGGTCGGACTCCGGCGCGGCGGCCAGGGCGGACGAGCCGGCGGACTGCCCGGCGGCGCCCGGGGCGCGGAAGGCGGGACGGGCGGTGTGCTGCGGACGCAGGGCGCGGGGTCCGCGGTCGTGCGCGGGGCGCTCGACGCGGGCGGCCGGGCTCTGGCCGGCGACGCTCTGCGGGGTGCGGGTCTGGGTGACAGGACTGTTCAGGGTGATGCTCATGATGCGTTCTCCGGGTTCGTGCACGCCTGGTGCAACGGGTGGGGACCCGGGATCCCAGTTCCGATCGACGCGTCAGGTTCGCGGATCGCTGGGGTGTGCTCCCGGCCGGCACCTGGAGCCCGCGCCTTCCGGCCGGCTCCTGTCAGCCGACCCCGGAGGATTCTCGAGCGCTCAGAGGCTCGGCTGACGGTGCATCATGCACATGCACATCATCATCGAACGCATCATCGAGCGGGCCGCCGTCGTGGCGACCTCTCGGCTCGGAGCGTTCGTGAACATGTCGGCCATCATGCCCGAGGCCGATGGCCGGCCTCAAGCGGGTGTTCGCATCCTGGGACGCGCGAGGTCAGAGTCCGGTGGGACTCGGTGGGACCCGGCGAGAGCCGTCGTCCGTCGTCGGGTGCTCTCAGTCGACGACGCCGAAGAGGCGGTCGCCCGCGTCGCCGAGCCCGGGGACGATGTAGCCCTTCTCGTTGAGCTTCTCGTCGATCGCGGCGGTGACCACGGTGAGGTCGATGGCCGGATCGATCTGCTCCTCGAGGGTCTTCAGGCCCTCGGGGGCGCACAGCAGCGTCACGCAGGTGATGTCCTTCGCGCCGCGCTCGTGCAGGTAGTTCACGGAGGCGATGAGGGTGTGACCGGTCGCGAGCATCGGGTCCAGCACGAAGCACTGGCGGTCGGTGAGGTCGTCCGGGAGGCGGTTCGCGTAGGTCGTGACCTCGAGGGTCTCGTCGTTGCGGACCATGCCCAGGAAGCCGACCTCTGCCGTCGGCAGCAGGCGGGTCATGCCGTCGAGCATGCCCAGGCCCGCGCGCAGGATCGGGACCACCATGGGCTTGGGGTCCGTCAGGCGCGTGCCGGTCATCGTGGTGACGGGGGTCTGGATCTCGACGGGGGCGACCGCGACGTTGCGCGTGGCCTCATAGGCCAGCAGGGTCACCAGCTCGTCGGCCAGGAGGCGGAACATCGAGGACCGCGTCTCGGCCTTGCGGAGCGCCGTCAGCTTGTGGGCGACGAGGGGATGGTCGAGTTCGAGCACGCGCATGGCGCCGAATCTACCCGACGCCTCTGTGCGCGGGATCCGTTCGGGGGAGCCCCGGCGAATACTGGGACCAACACCTCGCAGCGACCGACCCGCGGCGCTGCGCCGGCGCGCAGGAGGCCCCGATGGCCCGTTATCGCTTCTTCACCGCGACCAGCCTCGACGGCTTCCTCGCCGACGAGCACGAGAGCCTGGACTGGCTGCTCTCCCAGCCCACCGACCCCGCGCAGAGCATCCTTCCCTACGACGACTTCATCGAGGAGGTCGGGGCGGTGGTCTCCGGGCGCTCGACGTACGACTGGGTGGTGGGGCACCTCGAGACCGTCGCGGATGCCTGGGTCTACGACCAGCCCACGTTCGTCTTCTCCCATCGGGAGCTGCCCGAGGACTTCGCGGGCATCACCCGCGTCGCGGGGCCTCCTGCCGAGCACCGCGCCCGGCTCGAGGAGGCCGCGGGCGACAAGGACGTCTGGATCGTGGGCGGCGGGGACCTCGCCCACTCGTTCGCGGAGGCCGGGATGCTCGACGAGGTCTTCGTGTCCATCGCCCCCGTGACGCTCGGAAGCGGGAAGCCCCTGATGGGAGGACGGCTCGAGCTGGAGCTGCGCGAGTTCGGGAGGAACGGCGCCCTGCTCCAGGCGCGCTTCGCGGTCACGGGTGCGCGCGGCTGACGGCGCGGCCGGGGAGAATGGGGGCGTGGACGACGACACCCCGCGGCTCTCCGACGACGACCTCATGGGCCTTGCCCTCGACGAGGCGCGCGCGGCCGCGGACCGCGAGCCGGCCGACGTCCCCATCGGCGCCGTCGTCCTGGACCCGACCGGCCGCGTGATCGCGCGGGCGGGGAACCGCCGGGAGGCCGACGAGGACCCCACCGCGCACGCCGAGATCCTCGCCCTGCGCGGGGCCGCCCGCGCGACGGGACGCTGGAACCTCACCGGCTGCACCCTCGCCGTCACGCTCGAGCCGTGCACCATGTGCGCCGGTGCGATCGTGCTCGCGCGGATCGCCCGCGTCGTGGTCGGCGCCCCGGACCCGAAGGCAGGAGCCGCCGGGTCCCTCTACGACCTCGTGCGCGAGCCTCGGCTGAACCATCGCGCCGAGCTCACCACGGGCGTGCGGGAGCAGGAGTGCGGGGACCTGCTGCGCGGCTTCTTCCGGGCCCGCCGCAGGCGCTGAGGCCCGCACCACACGCCACGGCCCCGCGCGGTGATCCCTCCCACGCCTCCCCCGGTCAGATGACGTTTCGTGAACGCAGGGGTCGGCAGGTGCGCTAGGGGGATGCTCTACTTCTGCTTGTGATCACTCTCGAAGGCCTCACCAAGGTCTTCCCCGCGCCGGGCGGGGGAGACCCCGTCACCGCGCTCGACGGCATCGACCTGACGGTCGACGCCGGCCAGATCCATGGGATCGTCGGCCGCTCCGGCGCCGGGAAGTCCACGCTCATCCGCTGCCTCACCGGGCTCGAGAAGCCCACGTCCGGCAGCGTCCGCATCGACGGCACCGACATCGCCGCGCTCGACGGCCCCGCCCTGCGCGCGGCGCGCCGCGAGATCGGCATGGTCTTCCAGCACGCGAACCTGCTGGACTCCCGCACCGCCGCCCGCAACATCGCCCACCCGCTCGAGATCGCCGGCGTCGGCCGTGAGCAGCGCTCCGCGCGCGTCGCCGAGCTCGTGGACCTCGTGGGCCTCGCCGGGCGCGAGCACAACCATCCCGCGCAGCTCTCGGGCGGACAGATCCAGCGCGTGGGCATCGCGCGCGGCCTCGCCGCCGAGCCCAAGGTTCTGCTGTGCGACGAGCCCACCAGCGCGCTCGACCCGACGACGACCCGGCAGATCCTCGCGCTCATCCGCAGCCTGCGCGATCGCCTGGGCATCACCGTCCTCATGATCACGCACGAGATGAGCGTGGTCCGCGAGATCTGCGACTCCGTGACCCTCCTCGAGGACGGCAGAGTGCGCCAGTCCGGTGCGCTCGCCGACGTCGCCTCGGACCCGCACGGTCCGCTCAGCAGCGAGCTGATCCCGCTGCCGCCGGCCCCGACGGGCATCAGCGCGCGCGTGGTCGACTGTGACTACGGCGCCGACCCGCAGAACGAGAAGGCCGTGGCCAGCAGCGAGGAGCTCGTGCGGATCGCCGCCGAGCACGGAGCGCTCGCGCAGATCGTCGCCGGCACCATCGAGACCATCGCCGGACGCCAGGTGGGCCGCGTGCAGCTGGCCCTGCGCAACGAGGACGACACCCCGATCAGCAAGGAGGGCCTCGCGGCCTTCCTGCGCGAGCTCGAGGGCCGCGGCGTCGTCACGAAGGAGGCCTCGGCATGAGCGAATGGCTGAGCAACCCCGTCTTCACCACCTGGGACTCCAACACGAGCCTGTGGTCGAACACGCTGATCACCCTCTACATGACGATCGGCACGATGATCTTCGCGGCGCTCATCGGCACCCCGCTCGGCGTGCTGCTGTTCGAGACCGACCGCGCCGCCGGCGGCGGCGCCCGCTGGGTGAACCGGATCGTCGGCTTCATCGTGAACGTGGGCCGCTCGTTCCCGTTCATCATCCTGATCATCGCGCTGATCCCCGTTACGAGGATCGTGGTGGGCCGGGTGACCGGCCCGAACGCCGCCATGTTCGCGCTCGTGGTCTCCGCGATCCCGTTCCTCGCCCGACTCATCGAGATCAACCTGCGCGAGATCCCCGCCGGGAAGATCGAGGCGGTGCAGATGATGGGCGCGAGCCGCTGGCAGGTCATCCGCCAGGTGCTGTTCCCCGAGGCACTGCCCGGGATCATCGGCTCGCTGACCACCACCACGATCGCCGTCATCGGCTACACCGCCATGGCCGGCGCCGTGGGCGGCAAGGGACTGGGCGACCTCGCCAACCGCATGGGCTACCAGTCCTACGACAACGTCGTGATGATCTCGACCGTCGTCGTCCTCATCGTCATCGTGATCCTCGTGCAGTCGCTGGGCTCGGTGCTCGCCCGCGCGGTCGACCACCGCGCACGCAACGCCTGAGCCCCGCCCCCGAGGCCCCTTCCCCGTCTGCCCTCGCCCTTCCGCCCCACCGCTCCGTTCCACTCCCCGAGGAGATCCCCATGTCGCACCTGACCCGCCGCTCCCTGTTCGCCTCCGGCGCCGGCCTCGCCGCGCTCTCGATCACCGGCTGCGGCCTGGTGGGCGGGGGCTCCGACGGCCCCGAGGAGAAGGACGGGGTGACCACGATCACCATCGGCGCCTCGCCCAAGCCTCACCAGGAGATCCTGGAGTTCGTCAGCAAGAACCTCGCCGAGGACGCGGATCTGAAGCTGGACATCACGCCCTACACGGACTACCAGATCCCGAACCAGGCGCTGAACGACGGCGACATCGACGCGAACTACTACCAGAACCAGCCGTTCCTGGACTCGCAGGAGAAGGAGAAGGGCTACGACTTCTTCGCCTTCAAGGGCGTGCACATCGAGCCCCTGGGCCTGTACTCCGAGAAGATCACGAAGCTCGACGAGCTGAAGGACGGCGACGAGATCGCGATCGCCAACGACCCCACCAACCGCGGCCGCGGCCTGGGCCTGCTCGCCGAGGCGGGTCTGATCACCCTCAAGGACGGCGTCGAGGTCACCGACGCGACCACCAAGGACGTCGCCGAGAACCCGCAGAAGCTGAAGTTCACGGAGATCGAGGCCGCCCAGATCCCGCGCACTCTGGGTGACTTCGCGGCGGGCGTCGTCAACGGCAACTACGCGATCGAGTCGGGCCTGAAGCCGTCCGAGGACTCGATCGTGCTCGAGAAGAGCGACGCGGAGAACCCCTACGCGAACTTCGTGGTGGTGCGCACCGAGGAGAAGGACAACGCCGCGCTGAAGAAGCTCGACGAGCTCCTGCACTCCGACAAGGTCAAGGACTTCATCACCACCACGTACACCGACGGCTCCGTCATCCCGGCCTTCTGACCGGACGGGGCCCGACGGACGATCGACGTCCGTTCGGGCCCTCCGGCCGCTCAGATCCGGGCGGTCGCGCCGATCTGGTCGAGCAGCCAGGCGAGCTCGTCGGCCCGCTGCTCCCACTTCGCGTAGCGGCCCGAGCGCCCACCGTGCCCGGCGACCATCTCGCAGCGGAACACGATCGGCCGCTCGTCCTGGTCGCTGGTCACGGTCTCGCGCAGGCGCGCCACCCACTTCGCGGGCTCGACGAAGAACACGCGGGTGTCGTTCAGCGAGGTCGAGGCGAAGATCGCCGGGTACTCGACCTCCCGCACGTTCTCGTACGGCGAGTACGACTTCATGTACGCGTAGACCTCGGGATCGTGCAGCGGGTCGCCCCACTCCTCCCACTCGCCCACGGTGAGGGGGAGCGAAGGGTCCAGGATAGTGGTGAGCGCGTCCACGAAGGGCACGCCCGCGATGATCGCCCGGAACCGCTCGGGGGCGAGGTTCGCGATCGCGCCCATGAGCAGGCCTCCCGCGCTGCGGCCCTCCGCGGAGAGGCGGTCCGGCGCGACCCAGCCCGCGTCGACCAGGTGCGCCGCGCAGTCCACGAAGTCGGTGAAGGTGTTGCGCTTCTCGAGCAGCTTGCCGTGCTCGTACCAGGGCCTGCCCATCTCGCCGCCGCCGCGCACATGCGCCACGGCGACCACGACCCCGCGGTCCAGGAGGGACAGGCGCGTGGGCACGAACGAGGGGTCCATGGACGCCTCGTAGGAGCCGTAGCCGTAGAGGTAGCCGGGGTTCGTGGCGTCGGGCGCGACCTCCCGGCGGGCGGCCAGCGAGATCGGGATCGCGGTGCCGTCGGCCGCCCGCGCCCACAGGCGCTTCTCGACGTACAGCTCCGGGTCGTAGCCCGGGACCGGGGTGCGGCGCAGCACCTCGTGCTCGCGGGTGCGCACGTCGACCTGGGCGATCGTCGACGGGGTGAGCAGGCTCGTGAGCTGGTAGCGCAGGAGCTGCTCGTCGAACTGGTGGTTCGCCTGCAGGAACACGGTGTCGAGCTCGCCGCCGTGGGAGACGTCCCAGGCGTCCTCGACCGCCCAGGCGTGCGCCGCCGTCTCCGCGTCGACGTCAGCGCCAGCACCGGTCTCAGCGTTCAACCCCGTGCCCGCGCTCGCCGCCCCGCGCCGGGGGATCACGCGCACCGCGGCGAGCCCGCCGCTGCGCAGCTCGAGCGCGGCGAAGCCCGCGAATGCGTCGACGGACTCGAGGCGCTCGCCGTCGGCTGCCTCGAGGATCGTCGTCCAGGATCCTGGGTCCTCGAGCGGTGCGGTTGCGAGCGCGAAGCCGGGCGCCCCGTCGTTGTGGACCACCAGCAGGTGGTCCCCGGCGGGCTCGAGCGAGTACTCGATCCCGGGCCGACGACCACCGGCGGAGCGCGGTGCCGAGGTGGGATCCGAGAGGTCAAGGAGCCAGCCCTCGCTGGTCGTGGTCGAGGCGGCCTCGATGATCAGCGTGGAGCCGTCGCGCGAGGTCCCGAAGCCGATCGAGAAGCGCTCATCGGTCTCTTCGAGGACCAGCTGATCCTCCTGGGCATCCGTCCCCAGGCGGTGACGCCAGATCTGGTGCTGGCGCCAGGCGTCGTCGACCCGCGCGTAGAACAGCCACTGCTCATCGGTCGAGAACGCGAGCCCGTAGCCGGCGCCGCGCACCGCCTCGTCGATCACCTCGCCGCCCGCGCCGCGCTCGCCGCCCGAGCTCCCGCGGCGCAGGTCCGTGACCACCACGTCGAAGCGCTCGTCGCCGCGCACATCGGTGCTGAAGGCGAGCAGGGCCTGGCTGGGGGAGGGGCGCATGCCGCCGAGGGAGAAGAACTCCTGGCCCTCGGCGAGGGACTGCGCGTCGAGGATCACCTGCTCGCCGGGCAGCAGCACGCCGGGCTCGACGGCGGGGACGCCGCCCGCGCCGCGCGGCAGCTCCGGGGTCTCGGCGACGCGCGTGTGCCGCGGGTAGTCCTCGCCCTCGGTGGTGCGGGTGAGGTACCACCAGTCACCGCGGCGCACGGGCACGGACTGGTCCGTCTCCTGGGTGTGGCCGACGAACTCGGAGACCAGCTCGGTGCGCAGCCCCGACAGGTGCGCCGTGCGCGCGTCCGCGAAGGCGTTCTCGGCCTCGAGGTGCTCGATGACCTCGGGGTCCTCCTTGACGCGCAGCCACTCGAAGGGATCGCTCACGGTGTCGCCGTGGTGGGTGCGGTCCGTCGGCCGATGGACGGGGCGGGGCGGTCGGGGCGCGGACGCGGCCGGATCTGCGGGAGGCTGGGAGGGAGTCGGGGCATCGGTGCTCGTCATCCCGTCGAGGGTAGTGCCTGCGCCGGTGAACTGGATCGCACGTCGGCGCCCGCGGTTTGCCCGTCGTTCATGGCCCTGCGTAGAATCGCGGGCGGTAGCGTGTCCGAGCGGCCGAAGGTGCATCACTCGAAATGATGTGTGGTTAATAGCCACCGCGGGTTCAAATCCCGCCGCTACCGCCCTTGGCCCGGAGCTCGTCCGGGTCCCGAAGGCCCCCGCCGGTTCCGGCGGGGGCCTTCTGCTGTCCGCGCACGTCCTTGTCGCCGCGGGGGTAGCGTCGCCGCAGGCCCCTGCGTCGGGACCGCTCGCCGCACCCTCCCGGGAGGAACCCCATGACCGCACCGCGCACCCTGACCGCCGACCTGCTCGTCCTGGGCTGGGGGAAGGGAGGGAAGACGCTCGCCGCGAGCATGGCCGCCGCCGGGCGCCGCGTCGTGATGGTCGAGCAGTCCTCTCTGATGTACGGCGGGACCTGCATCAACATCGGCTGCGTGCCCACGAAGACCCTCGTGCACGCCGCGGACGAGCGCCGCGAGGGTGACGACCCCCAGGAGTACTTCGACCGTGCAGTGGACACGCGCGACGCCCTCATCGGGAAGCTGAACGACGTCAACCTGCACATGCTCGCCGACCACGACACCGTGACGATCGTGGACGGCCGCGCCCGCTTCGTCGGGCCCCGCGAGGTCGAGGTGACTCCCTCCGCTGGCGGTGCCGGCCTCGCCGAGCACCTCCTGATCAGCGCCGATACCGTCATCGTGAACACCGGCGCCGAGCCCGTCCTGCCCGCGGTGCCCGGCATCGACGGGCCGCGCATCCACACCTCCACCTCACTCCAGCACGTGAAGCCCTTCCCGCGCCGTCTCGCCGTGATCGGCGCGGGACCGATCGGCCTCGAGTTCGCCGCGATATTCCGCAGTTTCGGCAGCGAGGTCACCGTCATCGCCCGCGGCGAGCGGATCCTGCCCGCGGAGGACGACGACGTCGCGGACGCGGTGCGCGAGGTCCTCGAGGACGAGGGCATCACGCTCATCACCAGGACCTCCGTCGGCGAGTACGTCGACGGCCCGGACGGCGTCGCGCTGCACGGCACGGACGACGGGAACGGCGCACCGCTCGTGGCCGACGCGGTCCTGGTCGCCACCGGCAGGCGGCCCGCCACCGCGGATCTGGGTCTCGAGCAGGCGGGCATCGAGGTCGACGAGCACGGCACCGTCGTCGTCGACGACCAGCTGCGCACGAGCGCCGAGGGCGTGTTCGCGATGGGCGACGTCCATGGGCACGGGCAGCAGACCTACCTCTCCCTCGACGACAGCCGCATCGTGGCCTCCGCGCTCACGGGCGACGGCTCGCGGCGGCTCTCGGACCGCGTCGCGGTGCCGTCGACGACCTTCCTCACCCCGCCGCTGTCGGCCGTCGGCCTGACCGAGCGCGAGGCTCGCGAGGCCGGCCACGAGGTTCGCACGGTGCTCGCGCCCGTCGCGGGGATCAAGGCGATGCCCCGCCCGAAGACACTGGGGGACGCCCGCGGCGTGATCAAGGTGGTCGTCGACGCGCAGAGCGATCTCGTGCTGGGGGCGCGTTTGTTCCACGTCGACTCCCAGGAGGTCGTGAACCTCGTGGCGCTCGCCATGCGCGCGGGCATCACGGCCACGCAGCTGCGCGACGGGATCTGGACCCACCCGTCCTCGACCGAGGCGCTCAACGAGGTGCTCGGCCGGCTCTCCTGAGGCCTGCTCGTGCGAGCAGGATCAGTTGAACGCGAGCAGGATCAGATGAACTCGTAGGGGTCGAACTCGTCGATCTCGATGACGCGCACGCGCGGCAGCGGGCTGGTGAACGTCCCGGCGTCGAACTCGAGGTCGAGGATCTCCACGCGCGGCACCTGCCGCAGGTCGGAGGCCATGAACTCGCGGAAGCCCACGATCGCGAGGCGCCGCTCGTCGTCCTCCGAGAGGTCGCGCATCTGGTCGACGAAGTCGCGGTCGTGGCTGACCAGGGCCACGTCGGCCGCACGTTCCTTGAGGGCGGTGAGCGTCCGCTGGATGGCGATGTCCACGACCTTGCCGTCGCCCCGCAGAGGGATCGGCGTGTAGCCCATGGCGAGCAGCGCCTGCACGAAGCTCGCGGGGAGGTCGCTCGCGACGGCCAGGAAGAACAGTCCGTGGGTGGGCTCGGCCCAGTGCTCCTGGATGAAGCTCAGCAGCGTGTTCCAGCGCGGCCTCTCCTCGGGGTGCGGGCGGCGCCCCAGGACCGAGAGGCCCAGCGTGGCGTCGATGTTCTCGCCGTCGACGAGGAGGTAGGAGCTGCGTTCATCCATGGTGGCGAGCCTATCGGTCGTGGCCGGGTGGTCGGGCGCGGGTCCGACGGGGTCGACGGCGGGCGCGGGTCCGACGGGAGTCTGCGCAGCCGGATGCGGGGGAGCGGCCGGATGCTGGGCAGCTGCGGGCGCCGGCGCCGGCGGCCCGGCCGGGCTCTCCGCTCGTCGTCCCACGGCGCTCAGCCCTTCACCGAGCCGGACATGAGACCGGCGATGAAGTAGCGGGAGAGCAGCACGTACACCACGAGCGTCGGCAGGGAGGCGAGCAGCGCGCCCGCCATCGAGACCCCGTAGTCGGTGAGCAGCGCGCCGTTGGCCAGGTTGTTCAGGGCGAGGGTGACCGGGCCGTTGCGAGGGGTCGAGAAGAACACCGCGAACAGGAAGTCGTTCCAGGCGCTCGTGAACTGCCAGATCCCCACGACCACGAAGCCGGGGATCGCGATCGGCAGCGCGACCGAGGAGAAGGTGCGCAGCATGCCCGCGCCGTCCACGGTCGCGGCCTCGATGAGCTCGTGCGGGATCGTCTCGAAGTAGTTGCGGAAGATCAGGGTGGTGATGGGGATGCCGAAGACCACGTGCAGCAGGATCAGCGAGGGGATGCCGTTGGGGATCTCGGTCGCGAGCACGAGCTGCAGCAGGGGGATCATCACCGCCTGGTAGGGCAGGAACATCCCGAACAGGATGAGGGTGAAGACGATGTCGGCCCCCGGGAAGCGCCACCGCGAGAGGACGAAGCCGTTCAGGCAGCCCAGCACCGAGGAGATGATCGTCGAGGGGATGACCAGCGAGAGGGTCCGGCCCAGCGCCGGGGCGAGCGCCGTCCAGGCCCGCTGCCAGTTCTCCAGCGTCCAGGTGTGCGGGAGCGCCCAGGCCCGCGCGGGGCTGGCATCGCCGCCGGTCTTGAAGCTCGTGATGACCAGCACGTACACGGGGATCAGCACGAACAGCACGCCCAGCAGGATGGCGAGATAGCGCAGGGTGCGGCCGACGGGCGTGGGGCGGGTGCCGGGGGCGCCGCGGCCGCGGGAGGCGAGCGGGGAGCTCTCGCCGAGCGGCGCGGCGCTCGGCGGCGCGGACGTCGTGGTGCTCATCGGGTGCGCTCCCGGTGCTGCTGGATCAGGTAGGGGACGATGAGGATCGCGATGAACGCGAGCAGCACCGTGCCCACGGCCGCGGCGTTCGCGTAGTCGAAGCTCGACTTGAACACGTACATGTCCACCGCGGGCACCTTGGTCTGGTAGTTCGCGGGCTTCGAGATCGACATGATGAGGTCGAAGGACTTCAGCGACATGTGCGCGATGATGACGATCGCGCTCATGAGCACCGGCGTGAGCTGCGGGAAGATCACGTGCCGGTACATCTGCAGGCTGCTCGCGCCGTCCATGCGGGCGGCCTCGCGCAGGTCGTCGGGCACCCCGCGGAAGCCCGCGAGGAACAGCGCCATGACGTATCCCGAGAGCTGCCAGATCGCGGGGATCGCGATCGCGGCGATGCCGAAGGTGACCTGGTTCCACCAGGGGTTCTCGAGCACGTCGAGGCCCACCATCTGGAACAGGCGGTTCAGGCCCGTCGCACTGTCCCCCTGGTTTGAGTTCAGCAGCCAGCGCCACACCACGCCCGAGGCGACGAAGGAGATCGCCATCGGGAACAGGTAGACGGTCTGGAAGATGCGCCCGCCCGGCAGCGGCCGCTCCAGCAGCCACGCCCACACGAAGCCCACGATCATCGCGCCCACGAGGAACACCGCCGTGAACAGCACGAGGTTCCACAGCGAGTGCTGGAACTGCGGGCTCTTGAACAGGGCGACGTAGTTCTCGAGGAACACGAAGGAGACGTCCTTGCGGCCGTTCGCCTGCGCGGCCGTGTGGTTGTCGGTCATCGACGTCCACAGGTTCCTCGCGATGAGCACGTAGACGAAGACGCCGACCAGCACGAGGGAGGGGGAGATGAGCAGCAGCGGCGGTCCGTACCGGCGCACGCGGGATCGCATTGAGCTCCGTTCCTCAGCTCGCGTACTTGTGCGCCGCCGCGACCAGGGCCTTCTGGTAGGCCGCGAGGTCGGAGGCGCCCGTGGTGAACTGGCTGGTGGCGTCCGAGAGATCGTTGAGCCAGGCGACCGGCACCGCGGCGCCGTGGGCGATCGACGGGGAGATCGCGTCCTCGGCGAAGGACTTCAGGGCCGTCTGCGAGTAGGTGCCGAACTGGGACTCGTCGACGTCGGTGCGCGCGGGGATCGACCCCTTGGCGAGGTTGAAGGCGAGCTGGCCGTCCTTCGAGGAGAGCGTGTCGAGCCACGCCTTCGCGCCGTCGGCGTTCGGGGCGCCGACGGGCAGGGTGAAGGAGTCGGCGAGGAAGCCGAAGATCTTCTCCTTGCCGGGCAGCGGGAAATACGTGTAGTCCTCGCCGTCCTTCAGCTTCGCCTGCTGGAAGGCGGCCTCCGCCCAGTCGCCCATCACGTTGTAGGCGGCCTTGCCGTCGATCAGCTGCTGGGTCGCGTCGGGCCAGTCCAGGGAGTCGCGGTCGGTGTTGGTGTACCCCATCATCTTCTGGAAGGCCTCGAGCGAGGAGGTCACGGCGGCGTCGTCCCAGGTGGTCTTCCCGTCGAACAGGCCGTTGTACTTCTCGGAGCCGAGCTCGGACATGAGGATGGCCTCGAGCAGGTTCACCTGGCACCAGGTGGTGCCGACGGACAGCGCGGTCACGCCCGCGCCCTTCGCCTTCTCGAGGTCGGCGAGGAAGTCGTCGACGCTGCCCGGGGCCTTCTTCGCGTCGATCCCCGCCTTCTCGAGGACCTTCGCGTTCGCCCACACCACGTTCGAGCGGTGGATGTTCGAGGGGATCGAGTAGATCTTCCCGTCGACCGTCAGGCGGTCCACGAGGTCCTTCGGGAAGGCGTCGGTGAGCTTGTACTCGTCGTAGAGGTCGGAGACGTCCTCGATCTGCGCGGCGTCGATGTAGTCCTGGAGCTCGGCGCCCGCGTGGGCCTGGAAGGTGTCCGGCGGGTCGCTGGCCTGGAGGCGCGACTGCAGCATGTCCTTGGCGGCGGAGCCGGCGCCGCCCGCGACCGCCCCGTTGACGAAGGTGAAGTCGGAGTGCTGCTCGCCGAACACCTTGACCAGCGCGTCGAGGCCGGCCTTCTCGGAGCCGGCGGCCCACCAGGTGAAGACCTCGACGTCGGTGCCGCCGTCGCCGCCGGAGCCGGAATCGCCTCCCGAGCTGCACGCGGCGAGTGCGCCGACGCCGAGGGCGGCGGAGGAGAGGGCGAGGAAACGTCTGCGATCCAACATGTTCTTCTCCTTCGAAGACACGGGATGGGGGTGGGGAGCTGCAGCGGGAGGGGGAGTGCGCAGCGGGATGGGGCGGGTGCCCGCTCGACGTCGAGCCGGCAGGTCGACTCTAGAACAGTCCTGGTCGCGATGGGGTCGTGACCGGCAGACCGTGACCGCTTCGTGACGGCGTCCGCCCCGGTCCGCGGGCCGACGCCCTCCCCGCTCCGCGGGCTCCGGCAGGGACCGTCCACGGCTCCGCGCAGGGGCCGCCGGGCACGTAGCATGAGGTGGTCCAGCGCGCCCGAATCCTCCCCCACGGGCCCATCACAGAGGGAGTCCGAGATGTCCCAGTACACAGGTGTGGCGGTCAGCCCCGGCCGCGTCGTCGGCACGGTCCGGACGATGGCGCCGCCGGTCGCGGAGCCGCCCGTCGGCGAGAAGATCCCCGAGGACGCGGATCCTCAGGCCGAGGCCGCACGCATCGCCGAGGCCGCCGCGAGCGTGCAGAAGGCGCTCACGCACCGCGCCGAGCACGCCCCGGGAGACGGGAAGGCCGTGCTCGAGGCGACCGCGCAGATGGCCGCCGATCCCTCCCTCACCCAGACCGCGCAGGGCTTCGTGCTGGCCGGCGGCGCCTCCGCGGCGCGCGCCGTGTGGGAGGCCGGCGACCAGGTCGCCTCCATGCTCGAGGGCCTCGGCGGGTACATGGCCGAGCGCGCGGCCGACGTGAAGGACGTGCGCGGCCGCATCGTCGCCGAGCTGCGCGGCGAGCAGGCGCCCGGCATCCCCGATGTCGAGGAGCCCTTCGTGCTCACGGCGACCGACCTCGCTCCCGCGGACACCGCGACCCTCGACCCCGCGCTGGTGATGGCCCTGGTGACGTCCGACGGCGGGCCGCAGTCGCACACCGCGATCCTCGCCCGCCAGCTGGGCCTGCCCGCGATCGTCGCCGCCAAGGGCGTGCTCGACATCGCCGACGGCACCGAGGTGTTCGTCGACGCCGGCTTCGGCACCATCACCGACGACGTCACCGACGAGCACCGGCGCTTCGCGGAGGCCTGGACCGAGCTGCAGAAGAACCCGCTGACCTACGAGGGCGGCGGGATCGAGCTCACCGACGGCACCCGCATGCAGCTGCTGGCCAACATCGGCGGCGCGAAGGACGCGAAGGCCGCAGCCGCCGCGCACGCCGACGGCGTGGGCCTGTTCCGCACCGAGTTCCTGTTCCTGGACCGCGAGGACGAGCCGACCGTCGAGGAGCAGACGACGGCCTATCTCGAGGCCTTCGCGTCGTTCCCCGGGAAGAAGGTCGTGGTGCGCACGATCGACGCGGGCGCCGACAAGCCTCTGCCCTTCCTCACCGACACCGACGAGCCGAACCCCGCGCTCGGTGTGCGCGCCTACCGCACCTCGTGGGAGAAGCGCTCGGTGCTGACCAACCAGCTCGACGCCATCTCCGCCGCCGCGAAGCAGAGCGACGCGACGGTGTGGGTGATGGCCCCGATGATCTCGACCACCGAGGACACCGAGGACTTCGTGGGCCTGTGCCGCGAGCGCGACCTCGCGCCGGCCGGCATCATGGTCGAGACGCCCTCGGCCGCGGTCACCGCGGACCGGCAGCTCGCGGCCTGCGACTTCGCCTCGATCGGCACCAACGACCTCACCCAGTACACGATGGCCGCCGACCGCATGCTCGGCACCCTCGCGCACCTGAACAACCCGTGGCAGCCCGCGGTCCTGACCCTCGTGAAGGCCACCTGCGACGGCGCCCGCGCGGCGGGCGGCGACCCCGAGGCCTTCGGCGAGAGCGCCGCGAAGCCCGTGGGCGTGTGCGGCGAGGCCGCAGGCGATCCGGGCCTCGCCGTGGTGCTCGTGGGCCTGGGCGTCAACAGCCTCTCGATGACTCCGCGCTCCCTGCCTGCGGTCGCGAAGGTGCTCTCCACGGTCTCCCTCGAGCAGGCGCAGCAGCTCGCGGCCGCCGCCGTCGCCGCGCGCACCGCGGACGACGCCCGCGACGCCGTCCGCGCCGGCCTCCCGATCCTGGGAGAGCTCGGCCTCTGACGCGCGCCCGTCGCTCGCAGCGCGCCCGTGCCCGCGAGGGCGACGACATGAGGGCCACGAACCCGGATCGGTGGGATCCGGTTCGTGGCCCTCATGTCGTGCGGGTCCACGGGCCGACGGGCGTCGGCCCCCTGTGGCTCACTCCTCGGCGTCGAGGTCCTTCTCGAGGAGCGCGGCGAGGGCCGCGACGGACTCGTCGGCGCCGTCGCCCTCGGCGCGCAGGGTCACCTCGTCGCCGTGGCCGGCGCCGAGAGTCATGAGCATGAGGATGCTCGACGCCTGGACGGCGTTGCCGCCGGCCTTCTCGATGGTGACGGTCGCGGGCTGCTCGCCGGCGGCCTTCGAGAAGATGGCCGCCGGGCGCGCGTGGAGCCCGGAGGCGCTGGCGATGGTGACGGTGCGCTCTGCCATGGTTCAGCCTTTCGATGGACCGCCGCTCGGGGCGACGGCGCGGCGCGCGGGCGGGTCTGCCCGCGCTCTGGGTCGGGAGTACTCAGGGACGATATCGGACGCCGATGGACGGTGTCCTGGAGGCGGACGCCCACGGGGCGTCGTCGGGATCGCCCGCCTGGTCAGAGCACGGACTGCCGCTCGGCGATCCTCTCCTTGACCTGCGGGTACAGCGGGTGCTCGGGGTCGAGCCCGGTGATCTCGGCGGTCGCGCCGTCGGCGTCCTCGGTGCGCAGGATCTCCTGCAGCCGGTCCGCCTCCTCGTCGCCCTCCGGGGTGAAGGCGAGAGCGGCGGAGAAGGAGTCCAGGAGCCCCTGGGCGGCCATGTCGCGCTCGGCGAGCTCGGCGGCGGGGCCGACGATGCGGTCGTGCCGGGAGAGCTTGCGCAGGGGCGCGCGGCCTACGCGCTCGACGGGATCGGGCAGGGCGCGGTTGTGGAAGCGCCCGAGCACCTTGGTCGCATAGTCCTGCTGCGTCTGCGCATCGAAGCCGTGCTTGGCGATGAGCAGCTCGGAGGTCTCCGCGAGCACCTCGCGGACCTTGGCCTCGACGGCCGGGTCCTCGATGGCGTCGGCGATGGTCGCGTGACCGGCCCTCCAGCCGTGCCAGGCGGTGGTGGCGTGGCCGGTGTTCACCGTGAACAGCTTCCGCTCGATGTACGGGGCGAGGTCGTCCACCCAGGTCACGCCCGGGATGTCGGGCACGTCGCCGCCGAAGGGCGTGCGGTCCACGGCCCACTCGTGGAAGTCCTCGACGGTGACGTCGAGGCCCGCGGCGGGGTCCTGGACGGGCACGATCCGGTCCACGGCGGTGTTCGCGAACAGCGCCTTGGCGTCGAGGTCGTCGCCCTCGTAGTTCTTCCGGATCTCCTCCTCGAGGGTGTCCGTCGCGTTGATCGCGTTCTCGCAGGCCATCACGGCGACGCGGGGTGCGTCGGCCGCGCGCGCAGCGATCCCGGCGGCGATCGCCGGCGCGACGAACCGCAGGATGTGCACGCCCACGGCCGTGGTGACCACGTCCGCGGAGGCGATCTCACCGGTGAGGGTCTCGAGGTCCTTCCCGGAGTTGACGGCGCGGAAGCCGTCGACGACGGTCTCCGTCGGGTGCTGGCCGACGGTCCGCACGGTGTAGGAGTCCGCGGCGTCGAGGGAATCGATGAGGGCGTCGGCGACGTCGGCGAAGACGACCTCGTACCCGGCCTCGTGGAGCAGCAGCCCCACGAAGCCGCGGCCGATGTTGCCGGCGCCGAAATGCACTGCCTTCTTGGCCATATCGGATCAGTCCTTGTCCTCGGAGAAGATGTCCAGGATCTCCTGCGCGGTGGTGGCCTTCTCGAGGCGCTCCACCTGCGCGGGGTCGGAGAACGTCATGGCGACGTTCTGCAGCAGGGCGAGGTGCTCGTTGCCCACGCCCGCGATGCCCACGACGAAGGTCACGGGGTTGCCGTTCCAGTCGATCCCGTTCGGGTAGCGCACGAACGACATGGCCGAGCGGGAGATGGACTCCTTCGCCTCGTTCGTGCCGTGGGGGATCGCCAGTCCGTTGCCCATGAACGTCGAGACGGTCGCCTCGCGATCGTGCATCGCGCTGACGTACTCGGTGTCGACCGCGCCGGCGCGGACCAGGAGGCCGCCGGCCTCGTCGATCGCGGCGTCGGCCGAACCGGCGCTGCCGTCGAGCACGATCGAGGACGCCGAGAGGATCTCGGGGCCCTGATCGGCCGACGCGGCATCGGACGGCGCGGCTCCGGCCGGAGCGGCGTCTGTCGACGACGGCTCCTGGACGGGCTCGGCGCGGTGCGTGTTCGCGGAGGCCGCTGCGGCACCCGCCCCGGCTCCCGCCGCTGTTCCGGCTCCGGCCGCGGCGACGGCACCGCCGGTGCCGGCGCCCTCGGCAGTCGCGGTGGAGCCGCCGTCGGCCCCGGCCTGATCAGCGGCGGAGTCGTCGGCCGACGCGGCATCGGGGTTGTTGCGCTGCTCGACGAGCTCGACGACCTCGTCGTAGCGCGGCGAGTTCATGAACTGGTCGACGCTCACCTGGATCGCCGAGCCGGTGCGCTGGCGGGCGCGGTCGGTGAGCTCCTTCTGCGTCACCACCACGTCCCACTCGTCGTTCAGGCTCGAGATCGCCTTGTTGGTGACCTCGACGTCGTCGAAGCCGGCGGCGCGCACCTTCTTGCGCAGCACCGTCGCGCCCATCGCCGAGGACCCCATGCCCGCGTCGCACGCGAACACGATCCGCTGGATCGGGTCGGTGTGCGAGGAGCCGTCGGCGGCCGCCGCGGCACCGGCCGCGCCGCCCGCCGCCGCACCGCCGGTGAGGGCACCGGCGACGGAGGACTTCTTGCCCTTCATCTGCTCCATCTTCGCGGTGGCCGAGGCGATGTCGCCGTCGTCCTGCTTGCCGATCTTCAGGAAGATCATGGAGAGCACGAAGCTGACGGCCGTCGCGCCCGCCACGGCGATCGCGATGCCCAGGTATGAGTCCGTCGCGGCGCTGCCGAAGATCGCGATGATCGACCCAGGGGCGGCCGGGGAGCGCAGGCCCGTGTGGAACAGGACGTTGAGGAACACGCCGGTCATGCCGCCGCCGATGGCGGCGATGATGAGGATCGGCTTCATGAGCACGTACGGGAAGTAGATCTCGTGGATGCCGCCGACGAACTGGATGAGAGCGGCTCCAGGGGCGGACGCACGCGCGGCACCGCGGCCGAAGATCGAGTACGCCAGCAGGATGCCGAAGCCGGGGCCGGGGTTGGCCTCGAGGAGGAAGAGGATCGACTTGCCGTCGCGCGAAGCCTGCTCGAGGCCCAGCGGCGTGAGGACGCCGTGGTTGATCGCGTTGTTGAGGAAGAAGACCTTCGCGGGTTCGATGAGGATCGACACCAGAGGCAGCAGGCCCAGGCTGATGAGCCCTTCCACGCCGTTGCTCAGGAGAGTCATCAGCCCGTTGATGACAGGGGCGAAGGCGAAGAACCCGAGGGCGGCCATGGCGAAGCCGAGGATGCCCGCCGAGAACATGTTCACGAGCATCTCGAAGCCCGCCGGGATGTGCTCCTGCCACAGGCGGTCGAGCTTCTTCATCACCCATGCGGCGAGCGGTGCCATGATCATCGCGCCGATGAACATGTGCACCTCGCCCAGCGGCGCGTACTCGGAGGCGTCGTGGCCCTCGGCCACCCACTGCGCGAGCAGCCGGGTGTTCTCGGCGGCGATCAGCGCGTCGGATCCGGCGATCACGCCCATGGTGGCGACGACGCCGACCACGGCGCCGCGCGCCTCGTAGACCATGCGTCCGCCGGTGTTGGCGATCAGCAGCGGCAGCAGATAGTGGATCATCGGGCCGACGATGCCGCCGTAGGCGACGCCGTCGTCGCCGGTGAAGCCGCCCAGCGCGGGCACGGGGGTGAAGCCCTTCTCGATGAAGAACGCGGTGAAGATGCCCCAGGCGATGAGCGCCGGGATGTTCGGCATCACCATGTTCGACAGCGAGGTGCCGACCTTCTGCAGGGCCACGCGCGGGCTGAAACCGCTCTTGGCCTCGGTTGTTGTAGTCATGACTGTCCTCATCGACGCCCCGGGGCGGGAAAGGTCGCAACCCGGGTGGGCGGAGCGGCGTGCCGGTGGAACGCCGAGGCCGACGCGGAGGATGTCCGCCGGTCTGCCTGGATTCTAGGACGGTCAGCGGTCCTGCAGGGAGCCGGTGTGCTCGTCCGACGCGATGTCGGCGTCCTCGGGCGCCGTCTCCTGGTCGTGCGGGAACACGAATCGCCCATAGGTGAGATATCGGAAGGTGGTCGAGACCACCTGTCCGATGAGCGTGCCGGAGACGTTGTCGGCGAGCGCCGAGTCCAGGCCCAGCACGTACCGCGAGAAGCCCAGGCAGGCGAGCTGCAGGGCGGAGGCCAGCACGTTGAGGCCAACGAACACGAGGATCGAGCGGGCGGTGCGCGGGCTCGGCCGGTCGCGGTAGGTCCACAGCCGATTGCCCAGGTAGGTGAGGGACGAGGCCGCGACGATCGTGAGCACCTTCGCGGTGATCGGATGCGCGTGCAGCAGCCCGTGCCCCCAGCCGCTCGCGGGGGACCAGAAGACGAGCAGGTTGTAGAGGGCGGCGTCGAACAGGAAGACGAGGCCGCCCACGGTGAGGAACTTCAGGCTCGGACCCAGATGGCGGGCCCAGAGCCCGTCCGTCGCTGATCCGGGCACCCCCGCACACTATCGGCCCGGGTCGTAGAGTGGGCGATCGCCCGTTCCCCGTCGGCCGCATCGCACACCGCCGCCGACCCCAGCTCCCGGAGGTCCCCATGGTCCACGTCGCCCTCGCCATCGCCGGCTCCGAGGCCACCGGAGGCGCGGGCGCGCAGACCGACATCAAGACCTTCCACCAGCTCGGGGTCTTCGGCAGCGTGGCCCTGACCTGCATCGTGAGCTTCGATCCGCAGGACGGCTGGGCGCACCGCTTCGTGCCGATCGACCCGGGGACGATCGCCGACCAGATCGAGTCGAGCACCGCCGTCCACGAGATCGACGCCGTGAAGCTCGGCATGCTCGGCACCCCGGGCACGATCGACGTGGTCGCGGGCGCCCTCGCCGAGCACGATTTCCCGCACGTGGTGCTGGACCCGGTGATGATCTGCAAGGAGGGCGAGGACGACACCCCCGCCCGCGCCACGGACGACGCGCTGATGGCGAAGATCCTGCCGCGCGCCACCTTCGTCACCCCGAACCTGGGGGAGACCCGGATCCTCGCGGGCACGGGCCCCCTCGAGTCCCTCGAGGATCTCACCGCCGCCGCGCGCGCGATCCACGAGCGCTGGGGCGTGACGGTCCTCGCCAAGGGCGGCGTCGAGCTCGCCGGCGAGGACGCCGTCGACGTCTTCGTCGACGACGAGCGGGAGGTGGTGCTGCGCAGCCCGAAGATCGGGGAGCACCGCGTGTCCGGGGCCGGTTGCACGCTCGCGGCGGCCGTCACGGCCGAGCTCGCGAAGGGCGCCGACGCGCTCGACGCGGCGCGCACCGCGAAGCGCGTGGTCACCAGCGCGATCGAGCACCGCCAGCACGGCCGCGCCCCCTTCGACGCCGTCTACCAGGGCTTCTACCGGGGCTGATCCGGGGGCCGGACCGACAGGCCCGGTCGACGGGCACGGCGGTCAGGCGAAGGCCGCGGTGCGGGCGAAGAGGCCGGTCACCCCGCCGGAAAGCAGCAGCACGACCGTCTGCCCTGGGCCGAGCTCACCGCTGCGGATTCTTTCCACGAGCCCTGCCGCGGCCTTGCCCGTGTAGACCGGATCGAGCACCAGGCCCTCGGTGCGCGCGAACAGTCGCAGCGCCTCGACCATGCCGGGCGTGGGCAGCGCGTACCCGGGGCCGACGAAGTCCCCGAGCCCCACGATCCTCTCCCTCGGAACCTCCGGCAGACCCAGGAGCTGCGTGACCTCTCGGGCGAGCCCCACGATCTTCGGCTCCTGCTCCTCGCGCGAGCGGCTCACGTTGATGCCGACCACATGGATCCCGCTGCCCGCGGCGTGCAGACCCGCGACCAGGCCCGCCTGCATCCCGGCGGAGCCGCTCGGCGTCACGATCTCATCGACCTCGAGTCCTGCCTCGTCGATCTGGCGCAGCAGCTCGTCGGCCGCATCCACGTAGCCGAGCGCGCCCAGGGTGTTCGAGCCGCCGATCGGGATCACGTAGGGGCGGGCGCCTCTCGCCTCGAGCTCCCGGGCGATCTCCTCCATGCGGGCGCCGAGGTCGGCGCCGTGCGGGTGCACCTCCACGGTCTCCGCCCCCAGGAGGTCGAAGAGGAAGCGGTTGCCCGTGTCCTCGGGCGGATTCCCGCCCGGGACGGCCGCGCCGTCGGCCCCCAGGTCCTCCTCGAGCACGAGATGGCAGGCGAGGCCATCGACGCGGGAGGCGGCCAGGGTGAGCCGGCAGTGGTTGGACTGCACGCCGCCCGCCGTGACCAGGCAGTCGGCGCCGCGGGCCAGGGCGTCGGCCACGAGGAACTCGAGCTTGCGGGTCTTGTTCCCGCCCAGGGCGAGGCCCAGCAGGTCGTCGCGCTTGACCCAGATCTGCGGCCCGCCGAGCTCTGCGCTGAGCCGCTCCAGGTGCTGCAGGGGCGTGGGACCGTCGGTGTACCGGCGGCGGGGGAGGGCGGTGAGGTCCATGGTCACTCCGTTCGAGCGTCGGTGCCGGCGGAGGGTGCGCGCTCCACCTCTCGTGCGCGGTCGGTGCGGATGCGCTCTGTGGCGGTTCGTGGCACCCTACGCGGTCCCCGTCGCTCTCCGTGAACTCCCCGGTGCCCAGCCCCGCGGGCGGTCACGAGAGGGCATCGATCCAGGCGGCGGGGCCGCGTCGCGTGGACAGAATGCCCGGATCAGGGAATGCTTCCGGCATGAGCGAACACAGCCCGGGCAGCCCGTCGGGCGCCGAGCCCGTGATCTCGGTGCGCGGCGTCGACAAGCACTTCGGCGACTTCCAGGCCCTGAAGGACATCGATCTCGACATCCACCGCGGCGAGGTCGTCGCGCTCATCGGGGCCTCCGGCTCGGGCAAGTCCACGCTGTGCCGCTGCATCAACCGTCTGGAGACGATCAGCGCCGGCGAGATCCTCATCGACGGCGAGCCCCTCCCGGAGGAGGGCCGGGACCTCGCGCGCCTGCGCAGCGACGTCGGCATGGTCTTCCAGTCCTTCAACCTCTTCCCCCACCTGCGCGCCGTCGACAACGTGACGCTCGGGCCGACGAAGGTCCGGGGGGTCTCGAAGTCCGAGGCCACGAAGGAGGCGATGGACCTGCTCGCCCGCGTGGGTCTCACGGGCAAGGAGCACAGCCTGCCCGCGGCGCTCTCGGGCGGCCAGCAGCAGCGCGTCGCGATCGCCCGCGCGCTCGCCATGAAGCCCAAGGCCATGCTCTTCGACGAGCCCACCTCGGCCCTGGACCCGGAGGTGATCAACGAGGTGCTCGACGTGATGACCGAGCTCGCCGAGGCCGGCATGACGATGCTCGTGGTCACCCACGAGATGGGCTTCGCCCGCCGGGTCTGCGACCGCGTCGTCTTCATGGACGCCGGCGAGATCGTCGAGCAGGGCGAGCCCGAGCAGTTCTTCACCGCCCCCGAGTCCCAGCGCGCCAAGGATTTCCTCTCGAAGATCCTCCCGCACTGATCCCTCGCGCCCGATCCCTCCATCCCCGATCCCGTTCCCGACGAAGGAGAACCCGATGACCTCCACCAGCTTCCGTCCCGCCCGCCGCGCCGTGGTCGCGGCGGCCGCCGCGCTGCCGCTCGGCGCCGCGCTCGCCGCCTGCTCCTCCGACTCCGACGACGCCCCGTCGCTCGGCGGCGGGAGCGACGACGGCGGCGCGAGCTCCGCCTACGACGGCGTCATCACCGCGGGCCCCGTCGCTGATGACGCCGACGTGCAGAAGAGCGCGTGGGCGAAGAAGATCAAGGACTCCGGCAAGCTCACCCGCGGCGGCACCACCGCCAATCAGGTGTTCTCCCTCATCGACCCCTCGACGAACAAGGTCACGGGCTTCGATGCGGGCATCACACAGCTGCTCGCCCGGTACATCCTGGGCGACGGCGGCGAGGAGAAGGTCGACTACGTGGACACCACCGTCGACACCCGCGAGACCATGGTCGAGAACGACTCGGTGGACTGCGTGATCGCGACCTACTCGATCACCCCCGAGCGCCTGGACAAGATCGACTTCGGCGGGCCCTACTACCTCTCGGGCACCGCCATCCAAGTGCGCACCGAGGACAAGGACTCGATCACCGGGCCCGAGGACCTCACCGGCAAGAAGCTCGTCACCCAGTCGAACTCCACGGGCATCCAGGCCATCGAGGAGCACGTGAAGGATCCGGGCAAGACGGAGACCCTCGCCGACAACGAGTCCTGCGTCGCCGCCCTCAAGCAGAAGCGCGTGGACGCCTACGTGCTCGACCAGGGCGTGCTGCTCGGCAACTCGAAGGCGGACCCGTCGGTCACCGTCGTCGGCAAGCCCTTCACCGAGGACCCCTACGGCATCGGGCTGAACAAGGACTCCGACGCACTCGACTTCGTCAACGGCTTCCTGAAGGCGATCGAGGACGACGGCACCTGGAAGAAGCTCTACGAGGCCACCATCGGCCAGGTCATCGAGGACGAGACGCCCGAGCCGCCGACCATCGGCGACCTGCCGTCCTGATCCACGGGGGACCGACGGAGGGCCGACGGAGGAGCGACGGAGGGACGCCATGCAGATCATCCTCGACAACATCCCGCTGCTGCTGCAGGGGATCGGCACCACGATCGCGCTCACGGTGCTGGGGTACGCGTTCGCGCTGGTCCTCGGCACGGCGCTCGCCGTATGCAGGGTCAGCCCGATCCCGCCGCTGCGCTGGGCGGCCACCGTCTACGTGGAGATCTTCCGGAACATCCCGCTGCTGAGCCTGCTGATCCTGCTGGCCTTCGGTCTGCCCGACGCCGGGGTGCTGCTGCCCTACTTCTGGTGCGGGGTCGCGGGGCTGTCGCTCTCCGGCGCGGCCTTCGTGTGCGAGAACATCCGCTCGGGCATCAACACGGTCCCGATCGGCCACGCCGAGGCCGCCCGCTCGATCGGGCTGGGCTTCTTCGGGGTGCTGCGCTACGTGGTGCTGCCGCAGGCCTTCCGCACGATGGTGCAGCCGCTCGTGAACGTGTTCATCGCGACCGTCATCGGGTCCTCGCTGTGCGCGGCGATCTCGGTCGTCGAGATCACCTACGTCACCCAGCAGCTGAACATCGCTTCCGCGCAGGCCGTGCTGCTGTTCCTCGTCGCGGGCGCCCTCTACCTCGCGCTCTCGCTCGGGGTGGCCTACCTCGGCCGACGCGTCGAGAGGGCGGTCGCCCCGGGCGACGCGCGCCCGCTGCGCACCGCCGACCGACTGCAGGGGGCGGCGCAGGCATGAGCACCACGAGCACCTCGGCCACGCAGGTCCTCTTCGACGCCCCCGGTCCGCGGGGCCGTCGGCGGATCCTGCTGATCTCGATCGTCTCCTCCCTCGCGATCCTCGCGCTGATCGCGCTGGGCCTGTGGCAGTTCCAGCGCAACGGCCAGCTCGCGGCCGACAAGTGGCTGCCCTACCTGCGGCGCGACTACATCGCGTTCCTGGGCAAGGGGCTGATGGGGACGCTCGAGGCGACGGCCGTCGCCGCCGTCATCGCCTTCCCCTTCGGACTCGTCCTGGCCCTGGGGCGGATCTCGCGGGCACGGGCCCTCAGCGCGATCTCCGCGGTGTGGATCGAGTTCTTCCGCGGCATCCCCATGCTGCTGGTCGTCTACGCGTTCCTGCTGGCCCTGCCCGCCTACGGCGTGAACCTGCCGCGCTTCTGGATGCTCGTGGTGCCGATGATCCTGGTGAGCTCCGCGAGCACCGCGGAGGTGTTCCGCGCGGGCATCGGGGCGGTGGACCGCGGCCAGGACGAGGCGTCGGCCGCGATCGGCCTCTCCCGCGGTCAGACCATGCGCTACGTGATCCTCCCGCAGGCCGTGCGCCTCGTGCTGCCGAGCCTGATCCTGGCCCTGGTGAGCCTGCTCAAGGACTCGACCCTCGGCTTCGTGGTGAGCTTCAACGAGCTGCAGTTCCAGGGCAAGACGATGGTCTCCATCACCCGCTTCCTGGTGCAGACCTATGTGGTCGTCTCGGTGATCTACATCGTGCTGAACTTCCTGCTCACCAAGGCCGCGGGCCTGCTCGAGCGGCGCATGCGGCGCCGCGCCGCGGAGGGCGGCGGCCGATCCCGCTGATCGTGTCCCGTTCGCACCGGCCACCGCGGTGGCGTAGTGTCGGGCCTGCACGTCTCGAACATCTGTACGACGACCCCCGCGCTGGGAGGCGGCCGTGATCCGATTCGACCACGTCGGGAAGACATATCCCGGCGGCACGACCGCAGTGGAGGACTTCTCCCTCACCATCGACTCCCACGCGAGCGTGGTGCTCGTGGGGACCAGCGGCTCCGGCAAGACCACGCTCATGCGGATGGTGAACCGCATGGTCGACCCGACCTCGGGCCGCGTCCTCATCGACGACGAGGACGTCGCGGGCGTGGACCCCGTGAAGCTGCGCCGCAGCATCGGCTACGTCATGCAGGCCTCCGGGCTGCTCCCGCACCGCACGGTCGCCGAGAACGTCGCGACCGTCCCCCTCCTCGAGGGCGTCTCCCGTCGGCGGTCCCGCTCGCGGGCGCTCGCCCTGCTGGAGATGGTGGGCCTCGACCATCGGCTCGGCGACCGCTATCCCTCGCAGCTCTCGGGCGGGCAGCAGCAGCGCGTGGGCGTCGCCCGGGCACTCGCCTCGGACCCGAACATCCTGCTCATGGACGAGCCCTTCGGCGCCGTCGACCCCATCGTGCGGGCCGAGCTGCAGAAGGAGCTGCTGCGCCTGCAGAGCGAGCTCGGCAAGACCATCCTCTTCGTCACCCACGACATCGACGAGGCCTTCCTCATCGGCGAGCAGGTGGTGATCCTGCGCCCCGGCGGCGAGATCGCCCAGCAGGGGACCCCGGCGGAGATCCTCGCCGATCCGGCCGACGACTTCGTCGAGTCGTTCGTGGGGAGCGGCGTCGGCAAGCGCGCCCTGCACGTGGACGAGGTCAGCGGCCAGCAGGTCGTCCTCGACGCGGGCGACCGCCCCGTCGGGGTCCTGCGCGAGGGATCCCGCTCGTGAGCTGGGTGCTCGCGAACCTCCCGCTGCTGGCCGAGCGCCTGCTCGCCCACCTGGGGCAGTCGATCCCGCCGATCGTGCTGGCCTTCGTGCTCGCGATCCCGATCGCGAAGCTCGCCAACGCCCGCGGCTGGCTGCGCGGCGGGCTCACCGCCGGCGCCGGGCTGCTCTACGCGGTGCCCTCGCTGCCGCTGTTCATCGTGCTGCCGATCATCCTGGGCACAGGCATCCGCTCCACGGTCAACATCATCGTCGCCCTCACGATCTACGGCCTCGCGCTCATGGTGCCCAGCGCCTCCGAGGCCCTGCGCGCGGTCAGCCGCGACACCCTGCAGTCGGCCACCGCCCAGGGCTATGCGCCGCTGGCCCGGTTCCTCCGGGTCGAGCTGCCGCTCGCCGGTCCGGCCCTGGTCGCGGGGCTGCGCGTGGTCGCGGTGAGCACGGTCTCCCTGGTCACCGTGGGCGGCGTGCTCGGCGTGCCCAGCCTGGGCATGCTGTTCATCGACGGGTTCCAGCGCAGCATCACCGCGGAGATCCTCGCCGGCATCGTGCTCACCGCGGCCCTCGCGATCGCCCTGGACCTGCTGATCATGCTCGGGGGCCGCCTCGCGCTGCCCTGGTCCCGCGTGCGCGGGGAGGGGGTCCGATGAGCCAGCTCCTCGAGGCCTTCTCGTGGCTCGCCGACCCCACCCGCTGGTCGGGGACCGACGGCATCCCCACCCGCCTGCTCGAGCACCTCTGGTACACGGCGCTCGGCGTGGTCGTCGCCGCCGTCATCGCGGTGCCGATCGGGCTCCTCGTGGGCCACACGGGCCGCGGCCGCGGTCTCGTCGTCGCGCTCAGCGGCGCCGCCCGCGCCCTGCCCACGCTGGGCCTGATCACCCTGTTCGGGCTGTGGCTCGGCATCGGGCTGAAGGCGCCGATCCTCGCGTTCGTGGTCCTCGCGATCCCGTCCCTGCTCGCGGGCGCCTACTCCGCGGTCGAGTCCGTCGACCCGCGCACCGTCGACGCCGCCCGCGCCCAGGGCATGACCGAATGGCAGATCCTCTCCCGCGTCGAGGTGCCGCTCGGGCTGCCGCTGCTGATCTCGGGCTTCCGCCTCGCGATCGTGCAGGTCGTCGCCACCGTCATGCTCGCCTCGTACATCGGCAACGGCGGGCTCGGCCGCTTCATCTTCCTGGGCCTCCAGCTGCAGGACTATCCGCAGATGCTCGCGGGGTCCATCCTGGTGGTCGCCCTCGCACTCGTCCTCGACGTGGCGCTGCGCGTCCTCGAACGCCTCCTCGCGCCGCGCGGCGCCGCCCGGGGCTGAGCACCGCCCCCCCGCACCTCCCCGCATCTCCCCGACCTCCGTCCCATCCACCGAGGAGTCTCCATGACCCATCGCCGCCGCCTCCCCGCCCGCAGCCCGATCACCACGACCGGCCCCGTCGTCGGCCGACGCAGCCTCGCCGCCCTCGCGGGCACGGGGATCGTCGCCCTCGGCGCCGCCGCCTGCTCGAACGACGACCCGCTGAAGAGCGACTCGGGCTCCGGCTCGGGCGGGTCCGACGGCGGCGGGAGCGGCAGCGGCGAGATCGTCGTCGGCTCGCAGCAGTACTACTCGAACGAGATCATCGCCGAGCTCTTCGCCCAGGCCCTCGAGGGCTCGGGCGCGACCGTGAAGCGGCAGTTCCAGATCGGCCAGCGCGAGGTCTACGTGCCCGAGCTGCAGAAGGGCACGATCGACGTGATCCCCGAGTACCTCGGGAACCTGCTGCAGTACCTCGACGAGTCCGCCGCGAAGGGCACGGCCGACGACCTCGCGAAGGGCCTCGAGAAGGCGCTCGACGACGGCCTGCGCGCCCTGCCCTACGCAGAGGCCACCGACCAGGACTCCTACACGGTCACCAAGGACTTCGCCTCGCAGAACTCCCTCCAGGAGATCGGCGACCTCGCGGGCATCAGTGACCTGAAGATCGCGGCGAACCCCGAGTTCGAGGAGCGCCCCTACGGCCCCAAGGGCGCCAAGAGCGACTACGGCGTGGACATCACCGTGGTGCCCGTCTCCGACTCCGGCGGCCCTCTCACCCTGAAGTCCCTCATGGATGGCAAGGTGCAGGTCGCGGACCTCTACACCTCCGATCCGGCGATCGTGAAGAACGACCTGGTCCCGCTCGAGGACCCGAAGGTCATGGTGCTGCCGGAGAACGTGGTCCCGATCGTCTCGTCCAAGGTGGACGACGCCGGCGCCGCCGCGATCAAGAAGGTCACCGATGCGCTCAGCACCGACGAACTCATCGCCCTGAACACGCGCAGCGTCGACGAGAAGGCCGATTCCGCGACCATCGCGAAGGCCTGGCTCAAGGACAAGGGGATCGCGAAGTGATCGCCCCGGCATCCGGCGTCGACGAAGCCGGCGGCGTCGCCACCCGCAGGATCGGCATCACCGGGGCGAGCGGCCACATCGGACGACGCGTCGCGGAGCTCCTCGCCGCGCAGGGCCGCGCCGGGGACCTGCGGCTCATCGTGCGCGATCCGGCGCGGGCCCCGCACGTGCCGGGAGCAGAGGCGGCCGTCGCCTCCTTCGACGACGCCGACGCCTGCCGGGCGGCGTTCGCGGGCCTCGACACCCTGCTGCTGGTCTCCGCCGGCGAGTCCGACGACCGCGTCGCGCAGCACCGCACGGCGATCGCCGCGGCGACCGACGCGGGCGTGCGCCATCTCGTCTACACCTCGTTCACGGGCGCCTCGGCCGACGCCGAGTTCACGCTCGCCCGGGACCACGGCGCCACCGAGGACGCGATCCGGGAGGCCGCCGGCCGCTCGGGGCTGACGTGGACGTTCCTGCGGGACGACTTCTATCTCGACGTCCTGCTGCCCTGGGCAGGGGAGGACCGCACGCTGCGCGGGCCGGCAGGGGAGGGCCGGTGCACGTTCGTGGCCCGCGAGGACGTCGCCCAGGTCGCCGCCCGTGTGCTCGCCGATCCTCAGGCGTGGGCGGACACCGTCCTCGAGATCACCGGCGGTGAGGCTCTCACGCTGGGAGAGTCCGCCGAGCGCCTGACCGCGGCGACGGGCGAGAGGTTCGAGTACGTCGACGAGACGATGGACGAGGCACGCGCCTCCCGCGCCCCCTACGGGGCCCCGGACTGGCAGGTCGACGCCTGGATCAGCACCTACACGGCGATCGCCTCGGGCGTCCTCTCCCCGGTGAGCGGGGACGTGCAGCAGGTGCTCGGCAGGCCGCAGCTCCGCCTGGAGGACGTGCTCGGCAGGGCCTGACGACGGGCCCGATGCCGGTGCCGGCCGCGGGTCAGCCGTGCGCCAGCGCGTGGGCATCCCTGGCGCGCGTGCGGATCCGGTACAGGCTCGTCGAGCCGCAGATGTACAGGGTGCGGCCGTCGGCCCCGCCGAAGCAGCAGTTCGCGACCTTCTCCGGCACGGCGATCTCGCCGAGGCGCGCGCCGTCCGGTGAGAAGACCTGGATGCCCGTCGCCGAGGACGACCACACGTTGCCGTCCTCGTCCACACGGAACCCGTCGGGAAGACCGGGGCCGACCTCGACGAACGTCCGTCCGTTCTTCGCGTGCCGCCCGCCGAGCACGTCGTAGGCGTGGATCGCGTGCCCGCCGGGACGTTCGGGGTCCGGGTGGTCGCGGTCGGGCGGGTCGATCGACGAGTCCGAGACGTACAGGATCGACTCGTCGGGCGAGAAGGCGATGCCGTTGGGCGCCTCGACGTCGATGACGACCGGCGCGAGCGACCCGTCGGCCGGATCGAAGCGGAAGACGTACCTGTCCCCGTACTCCTCCTCGCCCGCATGCCCCTCGACCGGCCGCTTGATCCCGTAGGAGGGGTCGGTGAACCAGATCGTGCCGTCGGACTTCACGACCACGTCGTTCGGGGAGTTCAGCCGCGCCCGGCCGAAGCGGTCGACGAGGACCTCGGGGGCGTAGGGGGTGGCCGACGGATCGGCGGACGCGCCCGTGCGGTCGATCTGCACCGCGCGGCGGCCGTGCGAGCATTCGACGATCGCCCCGTCGGGGCCGACGGTCCGGCCGTTCGTGAACTCGGCCGCAGCCGTGACCTGCCGCGTCACGCCGTCGGCCTCGCTGAACTCGAGCACCTGGTTCCCGGGGATGTCGCTGAAGCGCAGCACGCCGCGGGCGGCGATCCACGCGGGACCCTCGGTCCACGTGAAGCCGTCGGCGACCTTCTCGAGGCGGGCATCGGGATCGAAGAGATCTGGGGCGGTCATGGGTGGTCTCCTTCTGGGGATCGGGGCGGGGGTTCGAGGGTTCGTGGTGGACTCACGCGTCGCGGGGCGCATCGGGCATGTCCCGGCGCGCGACCCGCACGGTCTCGGTGATCCGGGCCAGCGGGATGAACCCGAGCAGGCAGATCGCCGCCAGGATGACGTAGTGCCAGGTGAAGCCGAGATGCGTGATGACCACACCGGACACCGCCGAGGCGAAGATCCCGGAGACGCCCAGGGCCACGCCGATCATGATCCCCAGCGCGGTGCCGGCGGCCCGCGGCACTGAGTCGACCAGCAGCGCATAGACCACGGGGAACGGCGCATTGCGGAACAGCCCCCAGGCCAGCAGGATGATCCACGCGGTCACCACGTCGTGGATGAGGATCATCGCGAGCAGCGTCCCCGTCCACCCCAGGATCAGGAAGGCGATCGAGAACTTCCTGCCCAGACGGTCCGAGAGGGTGCCCCACACGACCTGGCCGATCCAGCCCGTCAGCCCCGAGGCACCGGAGACCAGGATCGCCTGCGAGGTCTCCATCCCGATCCCCTTGAACTGCGTGGTCAGGAACGTGACGACCCCGGCCTCGCCCCACAGGAACAGGAAGCACAGCACCACGGCCCAGCGCACGTTCGCGTGGCGCAGCGCCTCGCGCACCGGGCCCCAGAGGCCGGCCGCGCTGCGGTCGGTGAGCTCGGGCAGCGGGGGAGTCTGCCCCCTCTCCTCGATCTTCCGGTAGAGCGTGGCCTGGTTCCGCCGCCTGCCCAGGAACGCCTGGCCGATGATGATCGGGATCCCGAGCAGCGGGATCACCAGGAACGCCGTCGCCCAGTTCCCGGAGCCCAGCACGATCGCGATGAGCGCACCCGCGAGGAACTGCCCGATGGGGAAGCCGGTGTGGTGCACGCCCACGGCGAATCCGCGGTGCTCCTTGGGCCACCACTCCGCGACGATCGCGACGTTCACGGGCTCCGATCCGCCGCGACTGATGCCCATCGGGATGCGAAGCAGCAGGAAGGCGAGGAAGCTCCCGGCGAGGCCGAAGGTGAGCGCGCCGCCGATGATCGCGAGGAGCATCGCGATGTTCCAGGTCCACGTCCGCCGGTATCCGGAGCCGATCCGGTCCGAGAGGTAGCCGAACACGATGCCGCCGGCCACGAGCCCCGCGAAGTACACCGAGTTGATGAGCCCGGCCTGCTCCGGCGAGAGTCCGAACTCCTGCGAGACCTCCGGCAGCACCGCGGGAAGGATCTGATGATCGACCGAGGTCATGAGGATGGCGACCGTGGTGAGCAGCAGCATCCACCACGAGATCGCCGGCGCACGCGGCACCAGACGATGGGTGCCGGGGTTGATCCCGGCTGCTTCCGCGTCGGCGGCTTCGGTCGGACCGTGAGAGGCAGTCATGAGCGCTCCTTCGCACCTCAGGGCCGCGTCGTCGCGGCGTCCCTGCCATGGTTCGGTCGCAAGTGTGGTGTGGATCCTATAGGGAGTCAAGGGGTGTCTTGCGGGGGTGGTGTGTGGTGTGGCGGTGGGCTCGGGTGGGTCGTGGTGCGGCGGGGAGTCGAGGAGTGGGTGGTGAACGGTGGGGACTGCAGGTGGCGGTGCGAGCGTGCTCCGAGGCAGGCTTGGGGGTGGGCGGTGTGCGGAGCTATAGGATCGGCCGCTTCTCGGCGCGCTGAGGGGCCCGTGGCCTGGCGGGTGGGGTGGGCCTCGCTGTGTCGTGTCGCGGGAAGTCGGTGAATCTGCGGGCGGGGGTTCGCGCATCGGTTCGTCTTCGCGCTCGGTGGTTCCTCTGTGGGCGGAGTGGTTCCTCCACAAAGGGGTGTTGTCCACGGGGTTATCCACTGAGAGGTGGGTGGGCACAGAGGAGGCGGGGAATGTTCGCGGGTTTATCCACATTCTCGATTGAGGTCTAGTTTTCGGTGGCAAGACGGGATAGAATCGGACATATCGATCGAGCATGAGAGATCGCGGGTTCACGGGCGAAGTCGTCGGATTCATTGTTCTCGTCTATCGATTCAGAGTCCTTACGTCGTGCACTATCGCGCGGAGTCGTGGAATGCCAGGGAAGGGGGTGGGTGGTGTGAGTGCGGTGGAGCAGCCGGAGTCGCAGGGGCGTTTGGACCTGCCCGGGCAGCCGGTGATCGAGTCGACGTTCTCGGTCCTGGATGACCTGGAGAAGATGACCGAGCGGCAGCGGGAGGACATGCATGTCCACTCGCCCCGGTTCGTGGCCGCGCCCCCGGAGGGTGTGAAGCCTCTGTTCATCGTGAAGGAACCCAAGAAGGCGGTGTGCCGGGAGGTGGTGGCGCGCAGGGTGACGGCCCGCCCGGATGCGGAGCTGACCGCGCGGGTCCGTGCTCTCTGGGACGAAGGGGTCGACGAGTCCTATGAGCTCTCCCGCCGCTTCGTGGCGCTGGCGCCGTTCTGGGCGGGGCGTGAGGACATGGACGCCGACCCGTTCGAGGTCGAGCAGCAGGACCTCATGGTCGCTGTGGCGATGCGCTGCACCCGCGGGCAGGCCGCCAAAGCCATCACCGACGCCCACCGGGCCGTGGACCTCCTCCCGCGCTGCACCCAGGCCCTGGAAGCAGGTGAATTCCCGGCGGAATGGTTCCGCACCCTGTTGCGGCGGACCGCGTATTTCACGCCGGCGGAGATGGTGCTGGTGGATGTCACGGTCGCGTCGTGGTGTTTGGCGATCATGCCGAGAGTATTCACGAAATGCCTCGAACTGCTGGTGACGAAGATTCAGCAGCGGCATCCGAAAGAACCCGAAGAAATCTCCGCCACTCGCCGTCGCATGGTCCTGGACCCTGGAACCCTCGATGGGGTCGCGTCCCTGCGGATCATCGGTCCGGCGCCGGAGATCAAAGCATTGGCTGGGCGGTTCGATCAGGCCGCGCGGGCGATCCAGAACGCCCAGCGCCACGCCCTGATCGAGGGCACGGAGATCCCCCTGGATCCGGATCGTCGGGTGGAGAACGAGGGCATGCCCCTGTCGTTGAACCTGATCCGGTATCACCTCGCCCATGCCGCGCAGCTCGACACCGGTGGCATCACCGTCCCGGAGGCCCGGTTCCGGTTGAACGTCCTCGTCCCCTTCCTCACTCTGGTCGGCGGCAATGATGCCCCGGGTGTCCTGGAGGACGGGACGCCGATTCCGGCGCAGATGGCCCGTGAGATCGCCGGGAAGAGCGAGGAGTGGTTCCGGGTCCTCACGGACCCGTCGAGTGGTGAGTTTCTGCCGCGGCCGGCGGAGAAGTACCGGCCGACCGGGGCGATGCTCGAACACCTCCGCTTGCGTGGCCAGTCCTGTGGTGTCCCGGGCTGCGAACGCACCGCGTCGGTCGCCTCGGAAGCGGATCACATCGTGGAGTACAACCATGCCGATCCCGTCTGTGGTGGTCGGACGGCGGTGGAGAACCTGCATTTCCTGTGCTGGTTCCACCACGCGATGAAGACCGCCGGCAAGCTCGACCCGATCCGTGTGGAGGCGGACGAGTCCCCGGCGGGGACCGCGGGCACGGTGTGGGAGATGCAAGAACGCTTCCGCGTGTTCCGCGAGGACGACACCGACCTCCTCACCCCACAAGCCGTCGCCCAACTCGACACCGTCTGGGACTCGATAGAGCGCAGGCAGGACGACTACGAGCAGCGGGGCACGGGCGAGCACGACAGCGAAACCCCCAGCGGCTGGGTGACTGGTTCGCCCGAGCCGTCAGTTCTCGACTCGCCCTGGCCGGTCCGGCCCGGGCCACCTGACCCGTGGCCCCGCGTGGACATGGACCAAGCCGGCGCCCCCGACCTCGAAGAAGTCCCCGTCGAGAAACCCGTGCGGCATCGGTACCAACCGCTCCCGACGTTCCACTACGACGGCGACATCCCCATCAGCGCCACCGCCCGAAAACCACCCAAGCAACAGAACCCACCACCCAAGTTCGACCCCGGACCACCACCCTTCTGACCCGAAAGCCCGACCCGCCATCGCAGAGCCTGAGGTCGGAGCCCCGCCAGCAGCACCCCCACCCGTAGAGGGGCACACCACCGTGCCCCTCTACAGGCACGCCTGAAAACAGCGACGCCGCAGTTCGCTCCGTGCCGTCCCCAGCGTGCGCGCCACGCGCGACCAACGTTCGCCAGGTCGGCGCCAGCCCGTGACATCTCCAGGTGATGGTGGCACGGTGGGGGACATGACCACGAACGAGACCAGCATCTCCGTCAGCCGCACCATCGACGCCCCCGCCGGGGACATCTTCGACCTGCTCTCCCTTCCTGCCCGGCACCACGAGTTCGACGGTTCCGGCTTCGTGCGCAGCGCAGAGGACACCGAGCGCATCACGAAGGTCGGCGAGCAGTTCGTCATGAACATGGAGGGCGAGCACATGGGTGGCGAGTACAAGATGTACAACCACGTCACCGCCTTCGACGACGGCAAGATGATCGGCTGGAAGCCCGCCAACGAGGACGCCAAGGACGACCCGAAGGGCTGGGAGTGGCTCTACACCCTCGAGTCCCAGGGATCCGACTCCACCCTCGTCACCCTCACCTACTCCTGGACCGACGTCACCGACAAGGACCTGCTGAAGATCTTCCCGCTCGTCTCCGAGGAGCAGATCGAGCAGTCCCTCGCCGACCTCGCGGGCGCCGTCTCCGGGAGCTGATCGACGAGCGCTGATCGCGGAACCCTGATCGCGGAGCACTGATCACTGCGGTCGACGAGGTCCGGGCCCGACGCGCCGGCTCCGGCTCATCCCAGATGCACGAGCCGGTTCGCCGTCACCTCGTCGACCACCACATCGGTCGCGCAGCCCGCGAGCAGGGCCGCCCTGAGCGGCGCCGCCTTGCGCGGGCCCGCGGCGACCAGCACGCGACGGGGGATCCGGGCCAGATCCGCAGGGGTCGGTCCGGATCCTCGTGCGTTCAGGGGGACGTCGTCCCAGCTGCCGTCGGCCCGCAGGAACGTCGTGCAGACGTCCCCGACCACACCGTCGGACCGCAGATCGTGCACGTCCCGTGCCGACAGGTACCCCGAGGTGTACACGTGGCTGGGGACCTCGGCGTCGAACGCGCCGACGCCGAACACCGCCAGGCGGCAGCGTGACTGCAGTGCGAGGACCTGGCGCACCGACCGCTCCCGCCACAGCGCATCGCGGGTGTCCGGGTAGTCGAAGAACGCCGGCACCGGGAACAGGTGCACCGTCGCTCCCCAGGACGACGCCGCCTGCGCGAGCACGGTTGACACATACCCCAGCCCCGAGCCCTGCGGGTTGATCGCGCCGTTCAGCTGCACGATCGCGAGCCCCGGCACCGGCTTCGCCTCGGCCGCCTCGACGAGCGCCGCGACCGTCGTCCCCCAGGCCATGCCCATCACCGAATCCGGCTGCTGGAGCGACTGCACGAGCGCCGCGCCCTCTGCCGCCACCGCGTCGAGCCGTTCGCGCTCCGTCGACTCCGGGACGGACGGCACCACGTGCACCGCGACCCCGTACGACTGGGCGATCTCCTCCTGCAGGTCCCCGGCCCGCCGCGCGCCCGGCGCGTGCAGGCTCACCCGCACGATCCCCTCGTCGCGCGCGGTCGCGAGCAGACGCGAGACCGTCGAGCGGGAGACGCCCAGGTGCGAGGCGATCGCCTCCATGGTCTGCGTCTGCTGGTAGTACATCCGTGCAGCCTCGAAGGCCGCCGCGCGCCGTGCATCCGCTCTCACCCCGGCAGTCTTGCACATCCGTGCACTCCGGTTGCTCGCGGCGCACATCGTCCCGAAGATGGAGACATATCGGCCAGCGGAGCCCGTGCGGCGGCATGCCCTTCCTCCTGGAGCGCTCGCCCAGCTCCCGCCCCGTCGGCCGACGTCCCAGACGTCGTCATCCGATGACGCACAGCTGACGAAGGAGCGCACGTGCCGTCGCAGAACGCCACCACCCTGAACGCCGCGAGCCGCACCGAGAGCCTTGATCGACTCCGGGCCGCCACGGCCGAGAACCCCCTGGACGTGCTCGTCGTGGGCGGAGGCGTGAACGGCGCAGGCGCCGCCTTCGACGCCGCGACTCGCGGCCTGGACGTCGCCGTCGTCGAGGCCCACGACTGGGCCAGCGGCACCTCCTCTCGGTCCTCGAAGCTCATGCACGGCGGCCTGCGCTACCTGCAGATGCTCGACTTCAAGCTCGTCGCCGAGGCCCTGCGCGAGCGCGATCTTCTGCTCACCCGCACGGCGCCGCACCTGGTCAAGCCCATCAGCTTCGTCTTCCCGTTCTTCAAGCGCGTGGTCGAGCGCGCCTTCATCGGCTCCGGCGTCATGCTCTACGACGCGATGCAGTCGATCGGCCGCAAGCGCGCCGTGCCCTTCCACCGCCACCTCAGCCACCGCCGGATGATGAACGTCTTCCCCGCGCTCGACGGCGAGAAGATCGTCGGCGCGCTCGAGTACTACGACGCGCAGGAGGACGACGCGCGCTTCGTGATGATGCTCGTCCGCTCGGCGCTCGAGTACGGGGCGAGCGCCGCGACGTACACGCGGGTCGTCTCCTACCTGCACGAGGGGGATCGCGTGGTCGGCGCCCGTCTGCGCGACGAGGAGACGGGCGAGGAGTTCGACGCCCATGCGCGCGAGACCATCCTCGCCGCGGGCGTGTGGACCGGCGACCAGCAGCACGTCGCGGGCGCGACGACCGGCCTCGAGGTGCTCGCCTCGAAGGGCGTCCACATCACCGTGGCCCGCGACCGCATCCCCGCCGTCCCGGACACCGGGATTATCACCCAGACCGAGAAGTCCGTCCTGTTCATCATCCCGTGGGACGAGTACTGGGTCATCGGCACCACCGACACCCCGTGGAAGGAGGACCCCGCGCACGTCGCGGCGACCTCCGACGACATCGACTACATCATCGAGCACGCCAACGCCGTGCTCGATCACGACCTCACCCGCGACGACGTGATCGGCACCTACGCCGGACTGCGCCCCCTGCTGCAGCCCGTCAAGGACGCCGGCGGCGCCTCCACGAAGGTCTCCCGCGAGCACACCGTGATGGAGGTCGAGCCCGGCCTCACCGCGATCGCCGGTGGCAAGTACACGACCTACCGCGTGATGGCCGAGGACGTCGTCGACTTCGCGATCAAGGACGTGTTCCCCGGTCGCCCCTCGATGACGACCGTCGTCCCGCTGATCGGCGCCCAGGGCTTCGAGGGCATCCGCCGCGAGAAGGACGCGATCGCGACGAAGCACGGCTTCGACGAGCTGCGCACCGATCGCCTGCTCATGCGCTACGGCACCCTGCTGCGCGACGTGCTCGCCCTCATCGACGAGGACTCCTCGCTCGGCGAGCCGCTGAAGGATGCGCCGCGCTACCTGCGCGCCGAGGTGCTCTACGCCGTCCGCGCCGAGGGCGCCCTGCACCTGGCCGACCTCATGCTGCGCCGCACCCGCCTCGACTACGAGGTGCGCGACCGCGGCGCCGCGGCCTCCGAGGAGATCGCCGACATCATGGCCGGCGAGCTCGGCTGGGACCGCGCGACCCGCGACGCCGAGGTCGGCGCCTACCGGGCCTTCGTCGATGCCCGCCTGGCCGGCGAGGCCACCCACTCCGACGCCGAGGCGGCCGCAGCCGTCGCCTCCGCCCAGGAGGTGCCCCGCAGCTGACACCCGGTCGCTGACCGACCACCCCGCGCGCGGTCCCGATGGCCGCGCGCGGGACCCTTCCATCTGGCCGCACCGCTGCGGCATCCCACTCGACGAGGAGAACCCATGGGAACCATCGGCACGATCATGATCTACGAGATCATGGGCACCGCGATGCTGACGCTGCTGGGCTGCGGCGTCGTCGCGAACCACACCCTGGCGAAGACGGGCGGCCACGGCGGCGGCCCGCTGATGATCCACTGGGGCTGGGGCCTCGGCGTGTTCGTCGGCGTCTACGCCGCGTACAAGACCGGCGCGCACCTGAACCCCGCCGTCACCATCGGCCTGCTGGTCTCGGGCGCCGGCGAGTACGCGCCCGGCATCCCGATCACGGTGGGCACCACGCTCGCCTACTTCGCGGCGGAGATGATCGGAGCCTTCCTGGGCGCCGTGTTCGTCTGGCTCGCCTATCGCAACCACTACGACCAGACCGAGGACCAGGCCACCGTGCTGGGGACGTTCTCGACGGCCCCCGGTATCCGCAGCTACGGCTGGAACGTGCTCACCGAGATCATCGCGACCTTCGTGCTCGTGTTCATCATCCTGAACTTCGGCAACACGCCCAGCCAGCTCGGCCCGCTCGCCGTCGCCCTCCTGGTCGTCGCCATCGGCGCCTCCCTCGGCGGGCCGACGGGATACGCCATCAACCCCGCGCGCGACCTCGGGCCCCGCATCGCCCACGCGCTCGTGCCCATCAAGGGCAAGGGCGGCTCCGACTGGAGCTACGCCTGGGTGCCGATCGTCGGCCCCGTGATCGGCGCGATCATCGCCGGCCTCGTCGTCCTGATGGGATTCTGAGACCGGCTCCCCACGAGCACCCGCTTCACCGACACCATCACCGCAGCAAGGGACTGAAGGAGTTTCCGTGACTGACGAGAAGAAGTTCATCCTGGCGATCGACCAGGGCACCACCTCGACCCGCGCGATCGTCTTCGATCACGGCGGCCAGATCGTGGCCACCGGCCAGAAGGAGCACGAGCAGATCTTCCCGAAGTCCGGGTGGGTCGAGCACGATCCGGTGGAGATCTGGCGCAACACCCGCGCGGTCGTCGCCGATGCGCTCCAGCAGGCGGAGATCAACCGCCACCAGCTCGCCGCCGTGGGCATCACCAACCAGCGCGAGACCGCGGTGGTCTGGGACAAGAACACCGGCGAGCCCGTCTACAACGCGATCGTCTGGCAGGACACCCGTACGCAGAAGATCTGCAACGAGCTCGCGGGCGACGAGGGCGCCGACAAGTACAAGGAGCGCGTGGGCCTCCCGCTCGCGACCTACTTCTCCGGCCCCAAGGTCAAGTGGATCCTCGACAACGTCGAGGGCGCGCGCGAGAAGGCCGAGGCCGGGGACCTGATCTTCGGCAACACCGACTCGTGGGTCCTGTGGAACCTCACCGGCGGCCAGAACGGCGGCGTGCACGTCACCGACGTCACCAACGCCTCCCGCACGATGCTCATGAACATCGACACCCTCGACTGGAACGAGGACATCGCGAAGGACATGGGCATCCCGCTGTCCATGCTCCCCGAGATCAAGTCCTCCTCCGAGGTCTACGGGTACGGCCGCAAGAACGACCTGCTCATCGACACCCCGATCGCCGGCATCCTCGGCGATCAGCAGGCCGCGACCTTCGGGCAGGCGTGCTTCGAGGTGGGCCAGGCCAAGAACACCTACGGCACCGGCAACTTCATGCTCATCAACACGGGCGAGGAGCTGGTGCGCAGCGAGAACGGGCTGCTCACCACCGTCGCCTACAAGATCGGCGACAGCAAGCCGGTCTACGCGCTCGAGGGCTCGATCGCCGTCACCGGCTCCCTCGTGCAGTGGGTGCGCGACAACCTGGGCCTCATCAAGAGCGCCCCGGAGATCGAGGACCTCGCCAAGAAGGTCGACGACAACGGCGGCTGCTACGTCGTCCCCGCCTTCTCCGGGCTGTTCGCCCCGTACTGGCGCTCCGACGCCCGCGGCGCGATCGTCGGCATGACGCGGTACATCAACAAGAACCACATCGCGCGGGCGACCCTGGAGGCCACCGCCTTCCAGTCGGCCGAGGTGCTCGAGGCCATGAACGCCGACTCCGGCGTGGACCTCACCGAGCTCAAGGTCGACGGCGGCATGGTCCAGAACGAGACCCTCATGCAGTTCCAGGCCGACATCCTGGGCGTGCCCGTGGTGCGCCCGGAGGTCATCGAGACCACCGCGCTCGGCGCCGCCTACGCCGCCGGCATCGCGGTGGGCTACTGGGACGGCGAGCAGGACGTCATCGACAACTGGGCCGAGGGCAAGCGCTGGGAGCCCGACATGGATCCCGAGACCCGCGAGCGCTCGCTGCGGCTGTGGAAGAAGGCCGTCACCAAGACCTTCGACTGGGTCGACGAGGACGTGGAGGCCGCGACCGCCTGAGCATCGGTCAGTCGTTCGGCCGACGGGCCGAGAGGTCGACGGGGCGGGGCATCGGAGCATCCGGTGCCCCGCCCTTCCCGCGTCTGCATCCGGGTCACACGTCCCGGACCTCGCTCTCCCGCACGAAGCCGAAGCGGTGGTTGATGCTCACGCGCAGCCAGCGGGTGTCGTCGCGGACCCACATCCCGCCCGTGCCGTCGACGTCGGGCGCCCAGTAGTAGCTGCCGCGCACCTCGTCCTCGACCACGTACGACTGTCCGGGAGCGAGCTCGTAGGGCAGGGGATCGGTGCTCGAGGGCTCCAGTCCCGCCTCCTCGAAGGCGGACTGCGCCGGGTAGGCGGAGCCCGTCGGCCGAACCGGGGCGGAGCCGCGGGGCGCCACCCTCCGGGCCCGACGCGGGCCCTGGGCGATCGTGGCCCGACCACCCGCGTCGGTGCGGCGCACCCAGCCGATCTCGCCGCCGATCCACAGCCCCACCCAGTCACGCTGCTGCTGCGCGATCGCGAAGGACTGGCCGTGCGCGAGCTGCGCGCCCCAGTCGCAGATGCGGTCGCTGCCGCCGTTCGGGGTGTCGTCGGCCGCGAGGGCCGGGTCGACGAGCAGGGGAGCGTCATCGCGCGGCGCCGTGCGCACGGGCACCGCGGAGGCGCCGTGCGCGGGGAGGGCGCCGCCGTCTTCGGTGCAGCTCGTGAGGGCGAGGGTGTTCGAGCGCAGTGAGGGGGCGATGGTCGCGACCTCGCGCAGCCGACCCGTCGTCGCCCGCGGCACGCGGATCCCCGCGCCCTGCAGGAGCGCCGCCCAGTCGAAGTAGGCGCCGGGGTCCCAGTGCATCGCGGCCTGGCTCGCGGCCGACGACCCCGGGATGTCCTCGTGCGCGACCACGTGCTCGCGGTCGCGGGGGATGTCGTATCGGCGGCACAGGTGGGCGATGAGCTTCCCGGTCGCCTCGTACTGGGCGGCGGTGAAGGACTCCGCCTTCTCCGCGTAGCCGATGATCTCGATGCCGATCGAGGACTGGTTGAAGGTCCAGTTCCCGGCGTGCCAGGCCATGTCCTGGACGCGCACCATCTGCGTGATGTGGCCGTCCTCTCTGATCACGTAGTGGATCGAGGTCTGGCTCGCGGGATCCTGGAAGATCCGGACCGTGCCCTCGTAGGTCTCCTCGGTGTCGTGGACGACGATGCTCGTGATGTCCCGGGCGGTGCGCCCGCCCAGCGTAAAGTTCGCGTAGTCCTGCGGGTCCTCGCCCGTGGACTCGTAGGCCGCAAGACGCACGTCGCAGGAGACGCCGCGCGGGCAGTCCGGGGTGAAGGGCCCGTCGGGCGGGGAGAGGGCGGCGACGGGCCGGGTCCCGTGGCCTCCGCCGTGGTCGCGACCATGACCATGACCGTGTCCGTGCCGGCCTCCGCGGCCGCGCAGCCTCTCGTGGTCGGGGGAGTCGGCGTCGGGCGCCGCCTCGGCGGCGACGGGGACGGCGAGCACGCTCGCGGTGAGCGCTGCGAGCGCGGTCCGGCGGCCGATGGGGGAGGGGGATGACATGCGTGACTCCTTCGTCGGGTGCAGAGGAGTCTTCCACTCCGCGTCGTCCGCGCGGAAGTATTCTCCGGAACCCGCCGGGGCCCGGAGTGATCGACGCAGGTCAGTCCGCCGCGCGCCGCGCGAGGTCGTGGACGATGCCCTGCGTCGCCGGGTAGAGCGCGCGGAAGGAGGCGTAGAGGCCGTCGTAGGCGCCGTCGGCCGCGGGGTCCGGGCGCACCACGTGGTCGCACGGGTTCCAGCCCTCGGCGGCGGAGAGCCCGCTCAGGCGCGCCGCCATCCGGGCGACCCCGTAGGCCGCACCGACCGTGTGCCGCGGGATCTCCTGCGCGACGCCGGTGACGTCGGAGACGATCTGCGGCCACAGCCCGCCCTGCGTGCCGCCGCCCACGGCGACCACGCGCCGGGGGCGCACGCCCGCCGCGGCCATCTCCTCGAGGTGGTGGCGGACGCTGAAGGCCGCGGCCTCGAGAGCGGCCCGGTAGAGGTCGCCGCGGGTGTGGGAGAGGGTGAGGCCCGCGATCACGCCGCGCGCGCCGGGGTCCATGATCGGCGAGCGCTCGCCCGCGAAGTAGGGGAGCATGAGCAGCCCGCGAGCGCCGGGGCCGCTGCGCTCGGCCTCCGCGATGAGGGTCGCGTGGTCGGCGTCGCCGGTGAGGTCCCGCACCCACGAGGTGATCGCCCCCGAGGTCGAGGTGCCCCCGGTGAGCGCGTGCGTGTCCTCCCGCGTGAGTCCGGCCGAGGCCCACAGGGTGCGGCTGCGGCAGGGCTCGCTCGTGGTCGCGATGAGGAACATGGTGGTGCCGTACATGACCATGAGGTCGCCCGGGGAGTCTGCGCCCACGCTCACCGCCTCGGCCCAGGCGTCGATCGTCCCGGTGACGACCGGGGTGCCCGTGCGGATGCCCGTGAGCCGGTGCGAGGCCTCCTCGGTGACGGCTCCCGCCTGCTCGGCGGGCATGCGCAGCGCAGGCATCTCGACGCCCGGCAGGAAGCGCTCGCCCAGCTCCTCGTCCCAGGAGCGGGTGCGGGGGTCGTAGAAGGGGGCGGTCTGGCTCGCGCTCGGATGGTCCAGCACGTACTCGCCGGTCAGGCGGTGGACGAGGAAGGAGGAGGGCATGAAGAAGCGCCGCGTGCGGCGCGCCGAGTCCGCGTGCTCCTCGAGCGCCCACATGATCTTCGGGCCCGCGGCCTGCGAGCTCAGCGCGAGGGAGCAGCGCTCGAAGATCTCGTCGGCGCCGAGCGCGTCCTCGAGCTCCTGGATCTGGGCCGACGCGCGCGAGTCGACGCCGTAGAGGATCGCGAGCCGCACGGCCTCGCCGACCGCGTCGGCCGGGACCACCGAGGGCCCCATGCCCGAGACGCCGATCGCGGCGACCTCGACGTCCCCCGGGGCGAGCAGCTCGTCGATGATGGAGACCAGCTCGCGCCACCAGACCTCGGCGTCCATCTCCACGTGGCCGGGATGGGGGCGGGAGACCGCGTGCTCGCGCACCGCGCGCCGCACGACCTCGCCGTCGGCCGTGACCAGCACGCCCTTGCTCGCCGAGGTGCCCACGTCGAAGCCGAGGACGACCTCGGGATGGGGCTGGGGCATGCGTTCCTCCGGCTTCTTCGCTCTGGCGGCGGGGCAGGCGGCGTGCGGGTCGTGTTCACCTGCGCGTCACCCGCTGTTGACCCGCGCGTCACGACGCTCCATCCTGCCACGGGGGCCATGCCCCTACAATCTCGGAGAACTGCGGCGTGCGGAAGGAGTCACGGTGCTCGAGACCGACATGGATCTCCCCCTCCTGCACCGCGCAGCGACGGCCTACTACCTCGACGACCTGCGTCAGGCCGAGGTGGCCGAGCGGCTCGGCATCTCCCGTCCCACGGTCAGCAAGCTGCTCACCGAGGCGCGGCGCATCGGCATGGTCCGGTTCGAGGTGCTCGACCCCTCGGCGGTCGACGTGCGCTCACTCGCGGGCCAGGTGCGGGATGTGCTCGGCGTGCGCGAGGTGCGCGTGGCCCCGGGCGACCAGCACGAACGGGACTTCAAGGGGCTCGGCGAGCTGCTCGGCGAGGAGCTGCGCGCCCTCGATCTCGGCTCCGGCGAGGCGCTGCTGCTCTCCTCGGGGAAGACCGTCCACGCCGTCTGCGACTCTCCCGGCCTGCCGGACCTCTCGGGCGTGGTCGTCGCTCCGACCGTCGGCGGCCAGCAGGAGAGCGACCCGTGGTTCCAGACCAACGAGCTCGTGCGCCGGTTCGCCGACCGCACCGGTGCGACGCCGCGGTTCATGTTCGCCCCGGCCCTGCCCAGCGCGAGCCTGTGGGACTCGCTGCAGGCCGATCCGAGCTACCGCGAGATCACCGACCTCTGGGACCGGGCGCGGGTCGCGGTCACCGGCGTCGGCGCGCCCTACCGCTCGCGCTCGAGCCTGACCTCGGTGGTGCCGCGCGGCGACTCGTCGCTCGCGCGCGCCGAGGGCGACATCTGCCTGCACTTCCTGGACTCCGCCGGCCGCGAGGTCGGGTTCCCCGGGGCTGATCGCCTGGTGCGCCCGAGCCTCGAGCAGCTGCGCCGGATCCCGCACCTGGTGACCGTCGCCGCGGGCGCGGAGAAGGCTCCGTCGATCCTCGCGGCGAGCCGCGCGGGGCTCGTCTCCACCCTCGTCACCGACGCCGCGACCGCCGAGGCCGTGCTGGCCGCGGCGCTCTGACCGGGGGCGGCCGACTCCGCACACACGTCGCGAACAAATGTGTTTGACGTTTGTGCTCGCGCCTCCTAGTGTGAGCCACGACATCACGCTGACCGGGCGTTTCGAAGGAGAAGATCGGTGATGAGCGAGTTCCCGAAGACCATGAAGGGCGTCGTCATGCACGCGCCGGAGGACTACCGCCTGGAGGACCTCGACGTCCCCGAGCCCGGACCCGACGAGCTGCTCATGAAGGTCGAGGCCGTGGGCGTGTGCGCGAGCGACCTCAAGTGCTACCACGGCGCCACTAAGTTCTGGGGCGACGAGAACCGCGAGCGCTGGGTCCAGCCCGGCATCACCCCGGGCCACGAGTTCGTCGGCGAGGTCGTCGCCGGCTCCGACGAGGCACTCGCCCTGCACGGCGTGCAGGTCGGCGACCGCATCGCCTGCGAGCAGATCGTGCCCTGCGGCGAGTGCATGTACTGCCAGCGCGGCTGGTACTGGATGTGCGGCCCGCACGACATGTTCGGCTTCAAGCACTACGACGGCGCGATGGCCGAGTACATGATCGTGCCGCCGCTCGCGCGCGCCCACAAGGTCGACAAGTCCGTCCCGCCGCACCACGCCGCGTTCTCCGAGCCCCTCTCGTGCTCCCTGCACGCGGTCGAGCGCGCGCAGCTGACCTTCGACGACGTGGTCGTCGTGGCCGGCAGCGGCCCGATCGGCCTCGGCGCGATCATCGGCGCCGTGCACAAGAACCCCAAGATGGTCATCGCCCTCGACTTCGACGACCACAAGCTCGAGCTCGCCAAGAAGTGCGGCGCCGACCTCACGCTGAACCCCTCGAAGGTCGACGTCTACGAGGAGATCCGCAACCTCACCGGCGGCTACGGCGCCGATGTCTACATCGAGTGCACCGGCCACCCGAGCGCCGTCAGCCAGGGCCTCACCCTGCTGCGCAAGCTCGGCCGCTACGTCGAGTACTCGGTGTTCAAGGACAACGTCTCGGTCGACTGGTCGATCATCTCCGACGACAAGGAGCTCGACGTCCTCGGCGCGCACCTCGGCCCGCACTGCTGGCCCGCCGCGATCAAGATGATCGAGTCCGGTGAGCTCCCGCTCGACGACATCTGCACCCACCAGTACCCGCTCGCCGAGTTCCAGGAGGCCCTCGACAAGGTCGGCGACTCCGCCGGCGCCTCGGTGAAGGTCTCCATCCTCCCCGGTCGCTGAGCCGGACCCGTCCCCTCCCGGACGGCGGCGCCGGACGCGATCATCGCTGATCGCGTCCGGCCGCGCCGGCCCCCGCCCCGTCCCGATCGTCGGCCCCTGCGCCGGCACCTCCGCGGCTCACCGCCGAGCCGCGCCCGAGCATCCCGCTCGCTCCTCCTTTCTCCTCCTGCGCCCCGGGTCATCGCCGACCCCGGACGCCCGCACAGGAAGGCTGCTCCATGACGAGCACCGCCCCCGCCGCGCGCCCTGCCGCACGCCGCGCGACCCTCCCGAAGAAGAGGCACCTCGGCCGCTGGATCGGCGTGATCATCGCCGTGCTCGCGGTGATCCTCGTCGTCGCCGGCACCAAGGTCGTGCCCGACGGCCAGGAGGTCGCCTCCGGCCCCGCCGCCTTCGACAAGGCCACCTACGGGCCCAAGACCTTCCCGACCATCCAGAAGGGCATCGCCGAGAAGGCCGTCGCCGCACCCGACCTCGCCGCGTCCATCGAGAAGGACCCCGAGGCCGCGAAGAAGGAGGGCGTCGAGTCCGCCGGCAACACGGTGTACGCGACGACCTTCACCGGCAAGGTCCACGACTGCGAGTCCGGCATCTGCGAGGTCGCCGTCGACGGCATGCCGAAGGACGTCTCGGTGCGCATGCAGGTGGGCCCCGCGATCAACGGCACCGATCTGCGCGACGCCACCGGGACGCTGGGCTTCGGGCAGTTCACCAACCAGATCGAGTACCAGGACGCGGGCGCGGCGCTCAACGAGGAGATGAAGAAGCAGGTCCTCGATCCCGCGGGCGACCTCGACGGGAAGACCGTCACCGTCACCGGCGCCTTCACCGCGATCAACCCCCAGGGCTGGCTCGTCACGCCCTCGGACCTGGAGGTCTCGTGATGAGCGCCGACGCGGCCGACGCGGCCGGCTCGGCCGACGAGCGCGAGGGACGCGGGGACGTGGTCCTCGAGGCCCGCGAGGTCGTGAAGACCTACGGCGGCACCCGCGCGCTCAAGGGCGTCGACTTCACCGTGCGGCGGGGGAGCGTCACCACCCTGTTCGGGGAGAACGGCGCCGGCAAGTCCACGCTCATGAAGATCCTCTCCGGGGTCGAGCAGCCCACCTCGGGGCAGATCCTGCTCGACGGGGATCCCGTGACCTTCGCGGACACCACCGAGGCCCGCGAGCACGGCATCGCGATCATCCACCAGGAGCTGAGCCTCGCCCCGAACCTCTCGATCCGCGACAACATCTTCCTGGGCCGGGAGATCTCCGGGCCCCGCGGCGTGGACTTCGCCGAGGAGCGCCGGCAGACCGCCGCGCTGCTGCAGGAGATGCGGTTGGACGTGGATCCGTCCACGCTGGTCGGCGACCTGCGGGTGGGGCAGCAGCAGATCGTCGAGATCGCGCGCGCCCTCTCGATCGACGCCCGCATCCTCATCATGGACGAGCCCACCTCGGCGCTCGCCGCCCGCGAGGTCGAGATCCTCTTCGAGATCATCGAGTCGCTGACCTCGCGCGGGGTCTCGATCGTCTACATCTCCCACCACCTCGAGGAGGCGCTGCAGGTCACCGACCGCGCCGTGGTGCTGCGGGACGGCTCGATGACCGCCGCGGGCGATCGCGCGGACATCGACCTGCCGTGGATCGTGCGGCACATGGTGGGCGAGCACTTCGACCTCGGTTCCCCGCCCACGGGCTACGAGCTGGGCGAACCGGTGCTGCGCATCGAGAACCTCACCGTGCGCGACCCCGAGAACCCCGAGCGGGCCGTCGTCGACGGCCTCTCGCTCGACGTGCGCCGCGGCGAGATCGTGTGCCTGTACGGGCTCATGGGCGCCGGACGCACCGAGGTGCTCGAGGCCGTCGCCGGCAGCGGCGAGGTCGCGGGCGGCCGCATCCTCCACGAGGGGCACGCCCTGGGCCAGGAGACGATCGGGGAGCGGATCGGCCGCGGCATCGGTCTGGTGCCCGAGGACCGTCAGCGCGAGGGCCTCGTGCAGACCATGGACGTGGGCCAGAACCTCACCCTCGCGAGCATCCGCCAGTTCCTGCGCCGAGGCCTGCTCTCCCGGTCGAAGGAGGGCGCGCTCGCCGAGCGCATGGTCCGCGAGGTCACCGTGAAGACCTCGAGTCCGCGCGTGGCCATCGGCGCGCTCTCGGGCGGCAACCAGCAGAAGGTCGTGATCGGGAAGATCCTCGCCACCGACCCCGAGGTGCTGCTGCTGGACGAGCCCAGCCGTGGCATCGACATCGGTGCGAAGGCCGAGGTGTTCGCCCTGCTCGCCGAGAAGGCCCGCGAGGGCCTCGCCGTGCTCTTCACGACCTCCGAGGTCGAGGAGTGCTTCAGCATCGCCCACCGCATCGTCGTGCTCCGGCGCGGTCGCATCTCCGCCGAGTTCGAGCCCGGCACCGCCGACAAGTCCGACGTCATGGCCGCCTCCGGCGAGGCCGTCGCCCTCTGACCCGCTCCCGCCCGCCTCCCGCCTCATCTCCGCGAACGGATGACTCCCATGACCTCCACCACCGCCACGGCAGCACCCCGACGGAGCCTCGACATCTCGAAGCTGCTCGTCGAGGGACGCGCGTTCCTCGCGCTCGCCCTCATCATCGTGGTGTTCTCGCTGCTGTCCCCGAACTACCTGACCGTCGACAACGTGCTGATCATGGCCTCGCACGTCGCGATCTACGCACTGCTGAGCCTGGGCATGCTGCTCGTGGTCCTCACCGGAGGCATCGACCTCTCCGTGGGGTCGACGCTCGGCTGCACCGCCGTCATCGCGGGCTTCCTGCTCAAGGGCGTGCCCCTGCACTTCCTGGGCGTCACCCTCTACCCGAGCGTGCCCGTCGCGGTGCTGGTCTCCGTCGCCCTCGGCGCGCTCATCGGCCTGGTCAACGGGGTGCTCGTCGCGAAGTTCAAGGTCGCCCCGTTCGTCGCGACCCTGGGCATGCTCTACGTCGTGCGCGGCGCCGCGCTGCTGATGACCAACGGACGCACCGTCAACGACCTTTCGGGCGACGAGGCGCTGGGCAACACGGGCTTCGAATGGCTCGGCTTCAACCGCCTGCTGGGCATCCCCGTGGGCGTGCTCATCATGGTCGTGGTCGCCGCCGTCATCGCCCTCGTGCTGGGGCGCACCACCTTCGGCCGCTGGCTGTACGCGACCGGCGGCAACGAGCGCGCCGCCCAGCTCTCCGGCGTCCCCGTGCGCACGGTGACCGTGTGGGTGTACGTGGTCTCGGGTCTGTGCTCGGCGGTCGCGGGCCTCATCCTCGCCTCGACCCTGACGAGCGCGAGCCCCACGGCCGGCAACACCTACGAGCTCACCGCGATCGCGGGCGTCGTCATCGGCGGCGCGGCCCTCTCCGGCGGCCGCGGCACCGTGCGCGGCACCCTGCTGGGCGCCTTCGTGATCGGCTTCCTCTCCGACGGCCTCGTCATCATCGGCGTCTCCGCCTACTGGCAGACGGTCTTCGTGGGCGCCGTCATCGTGATCGCCGTGCTGCTGAACTCCCTGCAGTACGGGCGCCCGGGACGGACCGGTCGGCGCTTCGGCGCGGCACCGGGGACGACGAAGGCCGACGGGGCGGTGAAGGCCGACGGGGCGGAGCCGTCCGCGCACGCATCGCCGTCGGCCCCCGCCTCCCCGGATTCCCCTGCTGCTCCCGATTCCCCCGACACCCCTGACAACCGGTCGTGACCCGCGACCGGATCCCCTCTCGCGATGTCCGCGTCGGACGCGCGCCCCTGGAAAGGACACCCACCATGGAACGCAGGATCTTCCTGACCGCTCTCGGCATCGGCGCCGCGACGGCCGGACTCGCCGCCTGCTCGAGCGGCTCGGACGACGCCTCCGGCTCGGACGGCGGAAGCGGCGGCAGCGGCAAGGCCGGCGGGCTCATCACGATCATCGTCAACGACCCCTCGAACCCCTACTGGAAGACCGAGGGCGACGTCGCGGCGGCGAAGGCGAAGGAGCTCGGCTACACGACCACCGTCGGCGCCCACAAGGGCGACACCAACACCGAGAACACGCTCGTGGACACGGCGATCTCGAACAAGTCCGTGGCGCTGATCCTGGATCCGGCCAACGCCGACGGCTCGATCGGCACGATCAAGAAGGCGAACCAGGCCGGCATCCCCGTCTTCCTCGTGAACGCCGAGGTCAACGAGGCCGGCGTCGCGAAGTCCCAGCTGGTCTCCAACAACGCCCAGGGCGCCGCGATCGGCGCGCAGGAGTGGGTGAAGCGGATGAAGGAGAAGGGGAAGTACGTCGAGCTGTTCGGGCTGCCCTCGGACAACAACGCCCAGACCCGGTCCAACGGCTACGAGACCACGATCAGCCAGTACCCGGACCTCAAGAAGGTGGGCCAGGAGGTCGCCGACTGGGATCGCACCAAGGGCCACGACAAGGCGCAGTCCCTGCTGCAGGCGCACCCGGACATCGACGGCATCATCTCGGGCAACGACGAGATGGCGCTCGGGGCGATCGCCGCGCTCAAGGAGGCGAACGCCTTCGACGGGATCGTCGTGGGCGGCTTCGACGGCTCCCCCGACGCGGTGGATTCGATCAAGGCCGGGGAGCTCGCCTACACGGTGCTGCAGCCCGTCGCCCAGTTCGCCGCGAAGGCGGTCGAGATGGCCCATGCGCTCGTCGCCGACGGCACCGAGCCCGAGCAGGAGAAGCAGGCCTTCGACTGCATCCTCATCACGGAGGACAATGTCGACAAGATGACCGAGGCCTTCACCTACAGCGGCTGAGGAGGCGGCTCTCCAGCGGTCCGGGCGCACGCGCAGGCGCCCGGACCGCTCAGCCCTGCGCGACCCGAACATTTGTGCTTGACGTATGTTCGGATGGGTCCCTAGTGTCTGTCACGGCGGCAGCGCCTCGCGCGCGCCGCCGAGCCTGTGACCCACACGAAGGAGTGTCCCCATGAGCGCAGCCGAACCGGCAGCTCCCCCCGTGACCGCCGGCGAGCGCGTGCCCTTCCTCGATCGGCTCGGGATCCCGCACCCGCTGCGCTGGGGCTTCCTCGGCGTGCTCATCTTCATGACCGGCAACGGCGTCGAGTCCAACTTCGTCTCCCCGCACATCGCGAACACCTTCGGCGGCGGCGACGACAAGACCAACCTCGCCGCGACCATCATCGCGATGTACAGTCTCGCCGTTCTCGTCGGCTCCTACCTCGCCGGTGCCCTGTCCGACCTCATCGGCCCGCGCCGCGTGATGGCGATCGGTTTCGGCGTCTGGGTGGTCTTCGAGCTCGCCTTCCTCGGCTCCCTCCAGCTCGAATCGACGTTCCTCGTCGGCGCCAGCTACTTCCTGCGCGGGTTCGGGTTCCCGCTGTTCGCCTTCGCCTTCCTGGTGTGGATCAACCACGTCGTGGACAAGGAGCGCAACGGTGCCGCAGTCGGCTGGTTCTACGTCATGTTCACCGGTGGCCTGCCCACCCTGGGCTCGCTCGTCGCCGTGTTCCTGATCCCCGCCTTCGGCGACGGCTACGGCGGCGAGAAGTGGACGATGCTCGCCTCGACGGTGATCGTGCTCATCGGCTTCCTCATCGCCCGCTTCGGCGTCCACGAGGAGCACGGCTCGCGCCGCCTGGCGCCCGCGGGGGAGTCGGGGGCCGGAGTGATCCTCTCCGGACTGCGCCTGACCTTCACCAACGGCCGCATCGCCATGGGATTCCTGACGCGCCTGATCAACACCGCGCCCGAGTTCGGCATGTTCATCATCCTGCCCAACGTCATCTACGGGACGGCCGACCAGGGCGGCCTGGGCTGGAGCCAGTCGCAGTGGCTCGTGATGACCACGATCGTCTACGCCGGCAACATCCTCTTCAACGCGGCCTTCGGAGCCCTCGGCGACAAGGTCGGCTGGGTGAAGACGGTGCGCTGGTTCGGCATCCTGGGCTCGGCCATCGGCCTGCTGCTGTGGTGGTACGTGCCGCACATGGTCCCGGCCGGGTCCGACTGGGGCTTCGTGGTCTCCGTCGCCGCGGGCACCGTCTTCGGCATCCTGCTCGCCGGCTTCGTCCCGCTCGGCGCGATCATGCCCGCCATCGCCCCGAAGGAGAAGGGCGCCGCGATGGCCATGTACACGACCGCCGCGGGCGGCGCGACGTTCCTGGGCAGCGCTGTCGTGGCGATCGTGCGCCCCTGGGGAGGCAACGTCGGCGTGGTCTGGGCGTTCGTGCTGCTCTACGCCTGCGCCTTCACCATGACCTTCTTCCTCAAGGTCCACCAGCCGCGCCTGCACGGGCCGGTCGTGGAGGACTGACCTCCGCCCACGGACTCGCACGCACCCCGGCACCCCACGGAAGGAACCCCCGATGTCCACCGGCACAGACCTCTTCGATCTCAGCGGCACCGTCGCCCTCGTCACCGGAGGCGCGAAGGGCCTGGGCCTCGCCATGGCGAAGGGCCTCGCCGATCATGGCAGCGACATCGCGCTCGCCGACATCGACGACTCGACCGGTGAGCAGGCCGCCGCAGAGCTGTCGGAAGCCACCGGCCGCACCGTCCGCTACTACCACTGCAACGTCATGGACCCCGCCGAGGTCGACGCGCTCGTGGACCGGGTCGTCGCCGACCTCGGGCAGATCGACACCCTGCTCAACAACGCGGGGCGCACGATCCACCAGCCCCTCGAGGAGGTCACCGAGGATAACTGGCGGGCCGTCATGGGGCTGAACCTCGACGCCGTCTTCCACGTCATGCAGTCCGTGGCCCGCCACATGCTCGAGCGGGGGAGTGGCAGCATCATCAACACCGGCTCCATGAGCGGCATCATCGCGAACATCCCGCAGAAGCAGGCCTCCTACAACGCCTCGAAGGCGGCGGTCCACAACCTCACCCGATCCGCGGCCTGCGAGTGGGCCGAGCGCGGGCTGCGTGTGAACGCGATCGCTCCGGGCTACATGCGCACGGAGCTGACCCGCGGGTTCTACGAGGAGGGCGGTCCGCAGATCGACCAGTGGAACCTCATGACGCCGATGAAGCGGCCGGGCGAGCCCCATGAGCTCGCGGGCGCCGCGGTCTTCCTCGCCTCGCAGGCATCCACCTTCGTCACGGGCTCGATCCTCAGCGTCGACGGCGGCTACACCGCCGCCTGAGGCAGCGACCGTCGGCCCCGAGCACACCTCCTGATCCGTTCCTCCCTCGCAGAGAGCAGACCACCCCATGACCTACCTGTTCGATGATCCGAAGAAGTTCCCGGCCGCCGCGGTCGAGGGACTCGTCGCCGCCCATCCCGAGGAGCTCACGCAGGTCCACGGCGGCGTGGTGCGCCGGGATGCGACGCCCGAGGGGCAGGTCGCGCTCGTCGTCGGCGGCGGCTCGGGCCACTACCCGGCCTTCGCGGGCTGGGTCGGCCCGGGCTTCGCCCACGGCGCCCCGTGCGGCAACATCTTCTCCTCGCCGTCCTCCGACCAGGTGTACTCGGTCGCGCGCAACGCCGAGAACGGCGGCGGCGTGATCCTCGGCTTCGGCAACTACGCGGGCGACGTCCTGCACTTCGGTGTCGCCGCGGAGAAGCTGCGCGCCGAGGGCGTGGATGTGCGCATCGTCAAGGTGAGCGACGACATCGCCTCGAACTCCGAGGAGAACCACCGCGACCGCCGCGGCATCGCCGGCGACCTCGTCGTCTTCAAGGTCGCGGGCGCCGCGATCCAGGCCGGCGCGGACATCGCCGAGGCCGAGCGCCTCGCCTGGAAGGCGAACGACGCCACGCGCTCGCTCGGCGTCGCCTTCGACGGATGCACGATCCCCGGGGCCGACGAGGCGCTGTTCCACGTGCCCGAGGGCAAGATGGCCATCGGCCTGGGCATCCACGGCGAGCCCGGCATCGACGAGGTCGACATGCCCAGCGCCGAGGACCTCGCCCGGCGCCTGGTCGACGGCGTCCTCGCCGAGACCCCCGAGCTCGACTCGACGCGGGCCGCCGTGGTCCTCAACGGCCTGGGCACCGTGAAGTACGAGGAGCTGTTCGTCGTCTACGCGCACGTGGCGCGGATGCTCGGCGAGGCGGGGCTGACGATCGTGCGCCCCGAGGTGGGCGAGCACGTGACCAGCCTCGACATGGCAGGGCTGTCCCTGACGGTCATGCGCCTGGACGAGGAGCTCGAGGAGCTCTGGCTCGCCCCGGCCGACACCCCCGCCTTCCGCCGCGGCGTGGTCGTCGAGGGTCCGGCCGGCGAGGAGCGCGGCGAGATCTACACCCCGGGCGAGGACCCCATCCCCGAGGCGTCCGAGGATTCCCGCGGCAGTGCGGCGCGGATCGTCGAGATCCTCGCTGACCTGCAGGAGAAGCTCGAGGAGTGGGAGCCCGAGCTCGGGAAGATGGACGCCGTCGCCGGCGACGGCGACCACGGACAGGGCATGGTGCTCGGCGTGCGCGCCGCCCGTGCCGCCGCGGAGAAGGCGTCCGACGGAGGCGCGGGCGCCCGCACCGTCCTCGTCCAGGGCGGCTCCGCCTGGTCGGCCGAGGCCGGCGGCACCTCCGGCGCCCTCTGGGGTGCCGCGCTCACGAGCCTCGGCAGCGCGCTCGCGGACGACACCGCGGTCACCCCCGAGCAGCTCGTGGCCGGGATCGTGCAGGCCATCGAGGCTGTCGAGCGGCTCGGCGGCGCGAAGGTCGGCGACAAGACCATGGTCGACGCGATGGTGCCCTTCCGGGAGTCCCTCGAGTCCGCGGGCACCCCGTCGGATCTCGCAGCCGCAGGCGCCGCGATCTCCACCGCGGCAGAGGCGGCCGCCGAGGCCGCCGAGGGCACCAGCGACATCGCCGCCCACCTGGGCCGCGCCCGCGTGCTCGGCGACAAGTCCGTGGGCACGCCCGACCCGGGCGCGGTCTCGTTCTCACGGATCGTCGCCCGCCTCGGCGAGCAGCTCGCCTGAGCTCGGCGGGTCCGGGCCGTCGGACGGGCGGGCCGACGGCCCGTCGGACCTCACGGGACCATCGCCCCGCGCTGCACGGATAATCGTCCCGAACCACATACCTCGCATCACGAGCAGGAACAGGAGCAGAACATGGCACTGAGGATCGTCGTCGGCGGAGACAACGCCGGATTCGGATACAAGGAAGAGTTCAAGAAGGTCCTCGAGGCCGACGAGCGGGTCGCGTCCGTGACCGACGTCGGCGTCACCGGCCGTGAGGACGGCACCTACTACCCCAACGTCGCGGTCGACGCGGCGGAGAAGGTCGCGGCCGGCGAGGCCGACCGCGCGCTGCTGATCTGCGGGACCGGCCTGGGCGTCGCGATCGCGGCGAACAAGGTCAAGGGCATCCGCGCGGTGACCGCGCACGACCTCTACTCGGTGCAGCGCTCGATCCTGTCGAACAACGCGCAGGTCCTCTGCATGGGCGAGCGCGTGATCGGCCTGGAGTCCGCGAAGGCACTGGTGGACGTGTGGCTGGATCTGGAGTTCGACCCGAGCTCGTCCTCTGCCGCGAAGGTCGACGCGATCTGCGCCTACGACGGGTCCCTCGAGGAGAACTGACCCCGGCGTCCCGCGCGGCCGCCCAGCGCCCCGGCGCCTGATCGATGGCCAGGTTCCCCGACAGGATCGTCCGATTCCTGTCAGAGAACCTGGCCGTCGTCGTCCCGGGCGAGGGGGTGGGGGAGCGATGGTTCGGGTGCGTGGGTGCGTGGTTGCGCAGGGATGAGGAGCCGCCGGCCCGGGACCTGTGGCCCACATCGCCCGGGCGTCCGCCCGCGCGCCCCGCGAGCTTAGGGTGACCTGACCTGTGCTCGATCCCGGCACGGGACCCGTGAACGGAGCACCATGCCCGCAGAACCCACCCGGCCCGTCGGCGTCCCCACGGCCGTCCCCACGGCCGACGCCACGACCGACGCCGCGCCCCAGTCCGCCGCCGGCGCCCCCTCGAGCGGACCCGCCGGCCCCCGCGAGGCGCGCCGGGTCACCTGGGCCTCGCTCGTCGGCACCTCCCTCGAGCAGTTCGACTTCTACCTGTTCGCGTACTTCTCGGCGTTCTTCGTCGGCCCGCTGTTCTTCGAGCCGCTCGGCCCGGCCGGGGCGACCCTCGCCTCCTTCAGCACGATCGCCGTGAGCTTCGTGATCCGGCCGCTCGGCGCGATCGTGTTCGGGCACATGGGCGACCGGCTCGGCCGCCGCGCGACGCTGCTGTGGACCGTCGGGATCATGGGCGTCGCCACCGGGCTCATCGGCCTGCTGCCCTCCTATGCGCAGGCGGGCTGGCTGGGCGCGATCGGCCTCGTGGTGCTGCGCCTCGCCCAGGGCCTCTCTCTGGGCGGGGAGTGGGGCGGCTCGGTGCTGCTGGCGGCCGAGCACGCGAAGCCCCTGCGCCGCGCGCTGTACGCGGCGATCCCGCAGCTGGGCTCACCCGTCGGCTCGATCCTCTCGGCCGCCGTCTACCTCGTGCTGATCGCCGCCGTGCCCGAGTCCGCGATCGCCGCCTGGGCCTGGCGGGTGCCGTTCCTGCTCGCGTTCCCGCTGCTGCTGGTCTCGCTGTACCTGCGGATGCGCGTCGACGAGACGCCCGTCTTCACCCGGCTGAGGTCCGACGGCTCGCGCGACCGGATCCCCGTGCTCGACATGCTGCGCTCGCGGCCGCTCGCCCTGGGGACCGCGGTGCTGGCCGCGCTGCTGGGCATCGGCTCGTACTCCCTCATGAACACGTACACCATGAACTACGGCGCGAAGCAGCTGGGCTATCCCTTCCTGCAGCTGCTCACCGCCACCACCATCGGCTCGCTCCTGCAGCTGGTGACGATCCCGCTGTTCGGCCTGCTCGCCACGCGCATCGGCTCGGCCCGCGTGGTGGGCATCGGAGCTCTCGGCACCGCTCTCATCGCCCTGCCGATGTACGCGCTGCTGCCCTCGGCGACCTTCGGCGTGCTCGTCGCGATGATGGTGATCGGCGGGATCCTGCCCACCATGTCGTGGGCGGCGCTCGGCGGACTCATGAACGACCTGTTCGAAGGGCGCTTCCGGTACTCGGCGCTGTCCTTCGCCTACGCTATCGCCGCGACCCTCAGCGGCTTCGTCCCCCTGCTCACCGCCGCGCTGGGCGGCGTCACCGGCCAGGCCTGGTGGCACCCCGCGCTCGTGCTCATCGCCCTCAGCCTCGCGACGCTCGTGGGGGCGCTCGGCGCACGACGGGCAGGTGCGTCCGCGGGCCGCTCGGGTCTGTGAGGATGGCGCCATGAACGAGCTGCTCCCCGATGCCGTCTACTTCGACTCGCTCCCGAAGGTCATCACGTCGGGCGCGGTGATCCTGCGCGACGAGCACGACCGCGTGCTCATCGAGAAGCCGAACTACCGCGACCACTGGCTGCTGCCCGGCGGGGGCGTCGACCCGGGGGAGGACGCCCGCGCATGCGCCCATCGCGAGGTGCGCGAGGAGCTCGGCCTGGACCTGCCGATCGGCCGCCTGCTCGCCGTGCACTGGATGCCCTCGCGCGCACGTGTCGGAGCGCCGATGGGCGCGCACTTCCTGTTCGACGCGGGCGTCGTCCCGGCCGCGCGGCTCGAGTTCGACGTGGTCCCGCAGGCCGCGGAGCTCGACGACTGGATGCTCGCGGACGCGGATGAGCTGGACCTGCTCGGTCCGTGGGGCGCGTCACGCGCACGGCGGGGACTCGCCGTGCTGCACGGAGACAGCGAGGTCGATCTGCTCGCTCCGTGATCACACCGCTGTGACCAGGAGGAGCCGGGCGTGATCGCGAGACGTCTCACAGGTGCCCGGGCCGTCCGGAACGGGGGAGAACAGGGGAGTCGCGGTGACGCGCGCCTCCTTATGCCGCTACCGTGCAGGGCATCCCTGTCCCTGTCCCCGACCAGAACGGCACGGCAATGGACCTCACGTTCAAACTGATCGCGCTCGCGATCTACTTCCTCGCGATGCTCGGCATCGGCTTCTACGCCTTCCGCAAGACCAAGGGCGGCGACGAGTACATCCTCGGCGGTCGCCAGCTGCACCCCTTCACCGCGGCCCTGTCCGCGGGCGCCTCCGACATGTCCGGATGGCTGCTCATGGGGCTGCCGGGCGCGCTCTACATGAGCGGTCTGGTCGAGGCGTGGCTCGCCGTCGGCCTCACCGTCGGTGCGGCCCTCAACTGGATCCTCGTCGCGCCGCGTCTGCGCCAGTACACGCAGATCGCCGACGACTCCCTCACGGTCCCGAGCTTCTTCGGAAACCGTCTGTTCGATCGCACGCGCGCCCTGCGCATCGTGGCCGGGCTCGTGATCCTGGTGTTCTTCACCTTCTACGTCTCCTCAGGCATGGTCTCCGGCGGTGTGTTCTTCCAGTCCTTCTTCGGCGGCCCGTACCTCATCGGGATGCTCCTGGTCGCCGGCGTCACCGTGCTGTACACGCTGTTCGGCGGCTTCCTCGGCGCGACCTACACGGACGTCGTCCAGGGCGTCATCATGCTCATCTCGCTCATCGTGGTCCCCACGGTCGCGATGTTCTCCGTGGGCGGCCCCGTCGAGATGTTCGACTCCGTGCGCCAGGTCAACGCCGACTTCGCCTCCATGACGAGCGGTGCGACCGCCATCGGCGTGATCTCCTCGCTCGCCTGGGGCCTGGGCTACTTCGGCCAGCCCCACATCATCGTGCGCTTCATGGCGCTGCGCTCCTCGCGCGACGCGAAGTACGGCGCGACCTTCGGCGTGGGCTGGATGATCATCTGCGTGCTCGGCGCGATCTTCACCGCCCTCGCCGGGCTCGCGTACTTCCAGCAGAACGGCGACGCCCTGCTCACCGACAAGACGAACGGCGAGTCGGTCTTCCTCGACCTCGCGCAGATCATGTTCCACCCGCTGCTCGCGGGCATCCTGCTGGCCGCGGTGCTCGCCGCGATCATGTCGACGATGTCGAGCCAGCTCGTGGTCACGAGCTCCGCGCTCATCGAGGACATCGTGGGCGCGTTCAACCGCTCGATCGGCCCCGCGGCCAAGCTCTGGGGCGGACGCGCCGGCGTCCTCGTGATCTCGCTGATCGCCGCGCTGCTCGCTCTGGACCCCTCGAGCTCGATCCTGGATCTCGTGTCCTTCGCCTGGGCCGGCTTCGGCGCCGCCTTCGGGCCCCTCGTGCTGCTGTGCCTGTTCTGGCGACGCCTGACGATGCCCGGCGCCCTCGCCGGCATGATCGTCGGTGCGGTCGTGGCGTTCTGGTGGGGCGGCGGCCTCGGCGCCGAGGCGCCCGACGTCGCCTGGAATCTGTTCGGCGGGGAGCACCTCTACGAGATCATCCCCGGCTTCGTGCTCAACCTGCTGGTCGCGGTCGTCGTCTCGCTCGTGACGCCTGCGCCGCCGGCCAGAGCCCGCGAGCAGTTCGACGAGATGGTCGCCTCCCTCAAGTCGGGCACGATCGCGCAGAAGCCGGCCGACGAGGCCCCGGAGTCCGCGCCGACCGTCTGACGCCCGGCCCGGCCCGGCCCGGTCCGGTCCAGACCGGTCTCCGGTCCGACGGCCCATTGCACGAGGGCGCCGCATCCTGCACGGATGCGGCGCCCTCGTGCGCTCCCTCAGGCTGCGGAGCGTCGTCAGCCCGCGACGCGCTCTACGAAGGCGACGATCTCGTCCGCGACCTCGTCGCGGATCTCGGGCTCGTTGTGCACCTCGTGGCGGAAGCCCGTGTACACGCGGGTGGTGACATCGCGTGTCCCCGACTCGACCAGCGCGGTGGCCACGCCGTACGCGCCCTCGCCGAAGCCGCCCACGGGATCCTGGTCTCCCGAGAGGATCAGCACGGGCAGGCCGCCGGGGATGCGCGCGGCCCACTCGGGCGCGTTCGCCTCGTCGTAGAGCCCCACGAAGTCCCGGACGAAGCGCAGGGACATGGGCGTCCCGAAGCCGTTGAGCGGGTCGGAGCCGTGGTCGCGCACCACGTCGCGGTCGCGCGCGACCCAGTCGGTCGGCCCGCGCACGTCGTCGTAGCGGTCCAGGAAGCCGTCGAAGAGGCTCGGCAGGAAGGACTCGCCGCTGCTCGCGCCGTCGCCCGCGCCGATCGCCCGGTCCAGGGCGTGGCGGTCGAACGTCCGCATCGAGCGCATCCCGGCGGCGATCCCGCCGAGCGCCAATCCGGCCAGGCCCTGCGGGTGCCGCGAGGCCTGCGCGCGGGCGATCATCGAGCCCCAGCTGTGGCCGAAGACGACGTACGGCAGCTCGGGGAACATCGAGGTGACCTTCTCGCGGAGGGTCTCCTCGTCGGCGATCACGGTCTTCAGGCCGTCCTCGCCGGTGTCCGCCCAGACGCCAGAGGCGACGGCCGTGGCCCCGTGACCGGCATGGTCGTCGGCCGCGACCACGATCCCCGCATCCAGGAGACGCGCGATGAGCCGCTGATAGCGCCGCGAGTGCTCGCCGAGCCCGTGCTCGATCTGCACGACGGCGCGCGCGGGGACGACGGGGACGTGGATCCAGGCATGGATCTCGTCGCGTCCGTTGCGGGAGGGGAACGTGAACTCGTGCAGGGCCATCTCGTCTCCTTCGGCGGGGTGCGGCTCAGGCGAGCGTAGCCCGCCGGGGGCGACGAGCTCCGGGACTCAGGGTTCGAGGGTGCGCCGGTGCCGGTACGCGCGATCCGCACGGGGCTCCTCGGAGCGCTGCTCATGGGAGACCGCGAGCGCCGCGCCGATGGCGGGCTTCGCACCCGCCCAGGCCACGGGAGTTCGCGCGGGAGAGGTCGTGGGCTCGGGGGACGGGTCGGCGAGGGCCTGCTCTGTCGTCGTCTGCGCGGCCTCCTGCACGATGTGGACGGAGGCGGTCATCGAGGTGTCGATCATGTCCATGCCACGACGCTCGCCCGCGGGGCTATGGATCCGCTGTGACCGTGCTGTCGCCGGGCGGTGAGGTGAGGCGCTCGGCACATACGCGCACCATGCCCGGGGCACAGCAGATCCATAGGCCCGGCCGGAAGTCTTCCCGCCATGACCACCACCGATGAGAAGCGGACCGGGGACGGTTCGAGCCCCGGGTCCTCACCAGACGCTCGGCCGACGGGCGCCGCGCCCGCGGCATCGAGCCCGGGCGCGGCGACCGGGAAGCCCCCGCACCGGCTCGAGGCCGTGCGCAGGAGGCTCCTGGACGAGTCCCCGCGGGCGAGCCTCGCGCTGCTCGGTCTGCTCGTGGCGACCGGGGTCCTGTACTTCTGGAACCTCAGCGCCAACGGGTACGCGAACTCGTTCTACTCGGCGGCCGTGCAGGCGGGATCGGAGTCCTGGAAGGCGTTCTTCTACGGCTCCTCCGACGCGGCGAACTCGATCACCGTGGACAAGCCGCCGGCCTCGCTGTGGCTGATGGCGCTGTCCGTGCGCATGTTCGGGCTGAACACGATCGCGATCCTGCTGCCGCAGGTGCTCATGGGCATCGGCACCGTGCTCCTCGTGGACCGCACGGTGAAGAGGTACTTCGGCGTGGGCGCGGGCCTCGTGGCCGGTGCGGCGATGGCGATCACCCCGGTCGCGGTGCTCATGTTCCGCTTCAACAATCCCGACGCGCTGCTGGTGATGCTCATGGCGCTCGGCGCGTGGGCGACCCTGCGCGCGATCGAGAAGGGCTCGATCCGCTGGATGGCCCTGGTGGGCGTGTTCATCGGCTTAGGCTTCCTCACCAAGACGCTGCAGGCGTTCCTGGTCGTGCCCTTCTTCGGGCTCGCCTTCATGCTGTTCGCCGCCGCGACCTGGCGCCGACGCGTGCTGGGTCTGCTCGCCGCGGTCGGGGCGCTCGTCGTCGCCGGCGGCTGGTGGGTCGCGATCGTCGAGCTCGTGCCCGAGAGCTGGCGGCCCTTCATCGGCGGCTCCCAGAACAACTCGTTCCTCGAGCTGACCTTCGGGTACAACGGCCTGGGCCGCATCAACGGCGAGGAGACCGGATCCGTGGGCGGCGGCGGACCCTCCTCCGGGGAGACCGGCCTCGCGAGGCTCTTCTCCTCGGACCTGGGCGGTCAGATCTCCTGGCTGATCCCCGCCGCGCTGATCCTCGTGGTGCTCGCGCTGTGGATGGGGCGACGCGCCCCGCGCACCGACATGCGCCGCGCCTCCCACATGGTGTGGGGCGGTTGGTTCCTCGCCACCTTCCTGACGTTCTCCTTCATGGCCGGGATCTTCCACCAGTACTACACGGTGGCCCTGTCGCCGGCGATCGCCGCGATGGTCGGCGCCGGAGCGGGGGAGCTGTGGCAGCGCCGCGGCACCTGGCTCGCCAGGATCGGCCTCGCGCTCGCCGCGCTCGCCACAGGCATCTGGGGATTCGCGCTCCTGCAGCGACAGACGGAGTACGGGCAGTGGCTCGCGATCCTCGTCCTCGCCACCGGCATCCTCGCCGCCGTCGGCGTGCTCTTCGCCCACCGGATGGGCAGGGCGCTGCTCGCGGCCCTGCTGGCCAGCGCGATCCTGAGCGCCGGCGCCGGGCAGGCCGCCTACGCGGTGAGCACCGTGACCACGGCCAAGACCGGTTCGATCATCACCGCGGGGCCGACGGTCTCCAGCGGCATGGGCGGCGGCCCCGGCGGCATGGGCGGAGGCCCGGGAGGCCAGGGCGGCGGTCAGGGCGGTGGCCAGGGCGGGCCCGGCGGAGGCCAGGGCTTCCCCGGCGGCCGGGGCCAGACCGGGCAGACCGGCCAGGGCCAGACCGGCCAGGGCACGACGGGCCAGAGCCAGAACGGTCAGGGGCAGGGCGGGATGGGCACACCTCCCGGCCAGTCCTCCCAGTCCCAGCAGGGGCAGTCGAGCCAGGGGCAGCAGTTCCAGCAGGGCCAGTCCCAGCAGGGACAGACCCAGCAGGGCCAGATGCCGTCGGCCGGCGGAGCCGAAGGCGCCATGGGCGGCGGGCCCGGCGGAGGCGGGGGCGGCGGCATGAGCGGCCTGCTCGATGCCACCGAGCCCGACCAGGACGTCGTCGACGCCCTCACCGCCGACGCCGATCAGTACACCTGGGTCGCCGCGGCCGTCGGCAGCCAGAGCGCCGCGGGCATGCAGCTGGCGACCGAGGAGCCCGTGATGGCCATCGGCGGGTTCAACGGATCCGACCCGAGCCCCACCCTCGAGCAGTTCCAGCATTACGTCGAGGACGGCCAGATCCACTACCTGCTCGCCAGCAGCGGCTTCGGCCAGCAGAACGGCGGCTCCGACTCCGCGAGCGAGATCGTCGAGTGGGCGAGCGAGAACTTCAAGGAGGTCACCATCGGCGACTCCACGTTCTACGACCTCACCCAGCCCGTCTCCAGCTCCACCAGCACCCAGGAGGCGTCATGACCCTGGACCTCGCACGAAGCACGGGCGGCCTCTCCGCCGGGGCCGGGCGCGCCGACAGCGCCCCCGGCACCCGCTCCGGGAGCCACGATCCCTCGGCGCACACACCCGAGGACCTGCCTCAGGCCCGACCTCTGGTGAGTGCGGAGCCCGGTACCACGGTGCTGGACGTGGTGGTGCCGGTCCTCAACGAGCGGCACACGATCGAGGCGTGCGTGGAGCGCCTGGACCGCCACCTGCGCTCGACCTTCCCGTACCCGTTCCGGATCACGGTCGCCGACAACGGCAGCACCGACGGCACCCGGGAGATCGCCGCCGACCTCGAGGAGCGCATGCCCGACCGCGTGCGCGCCGTGCACCTGGACAAGAAGGGCCGCGGGCGAGCGCTCAAAGCAACCTGGTCCGCGTCGGACGCGCTCGTGCTCGCCTACATGGACGTCGACCTCTCCACGGACCTCGACGCGCTCTGGCCACTCGTCGCACCGCTGATGTCCGGGCACTCCGATCTCGCGATCGGTACGCGCCTGCACCGTTCGTCGAGGGTGGTGCGGGGGACCAAGCGCGAGTTCATCTCCCGCTGCTACAACGCCGGGCTCTCGGTCGCGCTGGGAGCAGGCTTCACCGACGCCCAGTGCGGGTTCAAGGCGATCCGGGCCGACGTCGCCCGGGAGATCCTGCCGCTCGTCGAGGACCCCGCCTGGTTCTTCGACACCGAGCTCCTGGTGCTCGCCGAGCGCACCGGGCTGCGGATCCACGAGGTGCCCGTCGACTGGTACGACGACCCGGACTCCCGGGTGGACGTGGTGGGGACGGCCCTCGACGACATCCGGGGCGTGCTGCGGGTCCGACGCTCGCTGCGCTCGGGAGAGCTCGGCATCGACGGCATCCGCGCGCGTCTGGGGCGGACCATGCCCTCGGGCCAGACCGGTGGGCAGGTCATCCGCTTCGCCGCGGTGGGAGTCGCGAGCACGCTGCTGCATCTCGCGGGCTTCGCCGCCCTGCACGGACTGCTCGGCATGGGGGCTCAGGCGGCGAATATCCTCGCGCTGCTGGTCGCGACCATCGTGAACACGAGCGCCAACCGTTCCTGGACCTTCGGGATCCGTGAGCGCGAGGGTGCCCTGTGGCACCAGCTCCAGGGGCTCGCCCTGCTCGCTCTCACCTGGGCGCTCAGCGCCGGCGCGCTGCTGCTGCTCGACGGCGCATGGCCCCAGGCCCCCACCGCCGTGCAGACGGTGATCCTGGGCGGCTCGATGGTCATCGCGACGGTCACGAAGTTCGGCGTCATGCGCCGGTGGCGCAGGGACGGGACCACGGAGGCGCACGACGCCGCGAGCGGCCGACGGACGGGGCCCGCGCCGAGCGTGTGACGGTTCCCTGGGTGCTCGTCACGCACGAACGAGCCCGAGCGCCCTGCGTCACGTGGTGCAGAACACGCTCTGACCTGGGGCTGTAGAGTTGACGTGGGGGCTCGGGGTGCGTAAGTTATTACCTCGTGCCCAGCCGACAGGTTCGGGGGATCGGAAACAGTGTTTCTGGTTTCTCGGATGGGTTGGGGTGCCACGGTTAATCTAATAGTCAGTTTCGGTGGTAGCCCAGATCACAGGGTGCCGAGTTGACATGGAGAACCGATTGCTCCTAAGCTTTAGGGGTTGCCTCGGAGAGAAGGCCCGGATGGGTGCGGATCTTTGAGTGCGCGTGTTGTTTGAGATCTCAATAGCGTGTCTGTTTGTTGATGCCAAATTTTTTGTTTTGGCATGACGGATGATGTAGCAGATTTATATGAATGTGCTAGTCGTTTGTTTTGTCGGGATTATAG
>NZ_JAEDAJ010000008.1 GCF_016623465.1 Brachybacterium halotolerans | reverse complement strand
ACAACCATGCCGATCCCGTCTGTGGTGGTCGGACGGCGGTGGAGAACCTGCATTTCCTGTGCTGGTTCCACCACGCGATGAAGACCGCCGGCAAGCTCGACCCGATTCGTGTGGAGGCGGACGAGTCCCCGGCGGGGACCGCGGGCACGGTGTGGGAGATGCAAGAACGCTTCCGCGTGTTCCGCGAGGACGACACCGATCTCCTCACCCCACAAGCCGTCGCCCAGCTCGACGCCGTCTGGGACTCGATAGAGCGCAGTCAGGACGACTACGAGCAGCGGGGCACGGGCGAGCACGACAGCGAAACCCCCAGCGGCTGGGTGACTGGTTCGCCTGAGCCGTCAGTTCTGGACTCGCCCTGGCCGGTCCGGCCTGGTGTCCCGGACCCGTGGCCCCGCGTGGACATGGACCAGGCCGTCGCCCCCGACCTCGAAGAAGTCCCCGTCGAGAAACCCGTCCGGCGTCGATATCAACCGCTCCCGACGTTCCAGTACGACGGCGACATCCCCATCAGCGCCACCACCCGAAAACCACGCAAGCAACAGAACCCACCACCCAAGTTCGACCCCGGACCACCACCCTTCTGACCCGAAAGCCCGACCAGGCCACGAGTCGGCGGACCTCCGGAACACCGAGGTCACCGCGCCTAGCGACACCACCCCCACCTGTAGAGGGGCACACCACCGTGCCCCTCTACACGCACGCCCGCCCGGTACCGAGCTGCTGATGGTGGTCCTCGGCGGCCTGTTCGTCTTCGAGACCCTCACGGTGATCCTGCAGGTCGGCTTCTTCAAGTTCACCAAGCGGCGCAGCAACGGTGTAGTGGGACGGCTGATCCTCAACACCACCATCCACCATCACGTCGAGATGCGCGGCGGGAGCCAGGTCATCGTCTCCATCCGGTTCTGACCGTCTCGTTCAGGTGGACAGGACTCCCCGCTCTCGCTCCCACGCCGTTTCCGGACAGTCTCCGCGCACGCGCCGCAATCCTCCGGGGGACCGCTGGTGGGGACGGTACAGGCGCGTCAGACCTCAGCAGCGGGGCCGACCGCGGATCCCGTGGTCCACGCCGCGAGCATCTGCAGCCGCTCGGCCGTCGGCGAGGAGGGCTCGGCGATGTACGCCGATAGCACGATCGACGGCGCGGAGGCCAGGGTCAGCTCCTCGAACCGCAAATCGAGCTCGCCGACCTCGGGGTGATGCAGGATCTTCGAGCCCGAGCGGTGGTCGCCTACGTCATGGGCGGCCCACCGGGTGCGGAAGTCCTCGCTCCGCGTCGAGAGCTCGCCGATGAGCTGTGTCAGCTGCGCGTCGTGCGGGGCGGTGCCCGCTTGGGCTCGCAGCATCCGCACGCAGGTGTCGGCGGCGCCGTCGAGGTCGTCGAAGAACCCCGACGCGGCCGGGTCCAGGAAGACGAAGGAGGCGAGGTTCGGCGCCGAGACGGCCGTGCGTCGGGTGGGGCTCGTGTGGACCACGTCGAAGACCGCACGCCCCAGGGCGTTCGCCGCGAGGATGTCCAGCCGCCCGCTCAACGCAATGACGGGCGTCGTGCCCATGGAGTCCAGCAGGAGCCGGATCTGCGGGGGCACGGTCGTCGGACCCCGACGGGAGCGCGCACGGGCACGCGCAGGCCTCCGGGCCTCACGGGCGAGGTCGTACAGGTACCCGGTCTCGCTCTCGTCCATCTGCAGGACCTGGGCGATCGCATCGAGGATCTCGTCGGACACCCCGGTCAGGTCCCCTTTCTCGATGCGCGTGTAGTAGTCCACGGAGACGCCGGAGAGCGTCGCCACCTCCTCGCGGCGCAGGCCGGGCACACGCCGGGCGCTGGTGCCGCGGGGAATGCCTGCCATGTCCGGGGTGATCTTCGCGCGGCGGGTGGACAGGAAGGCCCGCACGTTCTCGTCCTTGGGTGCCATGCGAAGAACGGTATGTGCCCTCGACGCACGGATCCAGGTTCCCTCAGACCCCTGTTCCCTGCCATGGGCTCCGAGGGGGGTCGGGATGGAACCTTCCTCCCGTCGGCCGTCGGTCCCAGGATGGAGACATCCGGCGGGGACCGGGCGCAGTCCGCGGGCCCCGCACATCGATCGAGGAGGTCACGATGACCGAGACGACCAAGAACATCCGCTTCCGTTCGCCGGGAATGGCTTGGGACCTGGCAGGCGTGCTGCATCTGCCGGAGGACTTCGACGCCGAGGGCTCCTACCCGGCGATCGTGAGCGTGCACCCGATCGGCAGCTGCAAGGAGCAGACCGCCGGGAACGTGTACGCGAAGGGACTCGCCGAGGCCGGGTACGTGGTGCTCGCCTTCGATGCCAGCTTCCAGGGGGAGAGCGGCGGTGAGCCCCGCCTGGTCGAGGACCCCGCTCAGCGCGTCGAGGACGTGCGGGTCGCGATCGACCATCTCGTCACCCTGCCCTACGTGGATGCCGACAGGATCGGCGGCATCGGCGTGTGCGGCGGAGGCGGATACGTGCTGAACGCGACCATGTCCGACCGTCGGATCAAGGCGGTCGCGTCGATCACCGGCGTGAACTTCGGTCGGCTCAGCCGCGAGGCGTTCAGCGGGTATGACCCGATCGGCGCTCTCGAGCAGATGTCCGCCCAGCGCACCTCCGAGGCGCGAGGGGAGGACGCCCGCGTGGACGACTACCTGCCCGCCTCCGTCGCGGAGGGCCGGAGCGCAGGCATCGAGGACATCGACATGCTCGAGGCGACCGACTACTACAAGACCGATCGCGGCCGGACCCCTGGGGGCGCCACCAGCGCCGCCTTCTCCCGCCGCGCCGCGGCGATGGGGTGGGACGCCTTCCTCCAGGCCGAGACGCTGCTGACGCAGCCGATGCTCATCGTCATCGGCGAGAAGCCCGGCGGCTTCGGGGCGTACCGCGACGGCCAGGAGATTTACGGCCGCGCGCCCTCGAAGGACAAGCAGCTGCTGGTCCTGCCGGGCGTCTCCCACTACGAGCTCTACGACCAGCCGGAGCCCACGGGCAAGGCCCTCGCGGCCGCGACGGAGTTCTTCGGCGCCCACCTGTGACCGGGCGACCGCACGGCCCCTTCGTCCGCACCACATCGACCACCAGCATCATCGACAGAGGAGAATCATGAGCGAGAACATCGACATCACCACCCTCAACGGCTACGGCACCACCCTGGCCGCCGTGATCAGCTTCCCCCCGGACTTCGACGCCTCGAAGAGCTACCCGGCGATCGTCGTCTCGCATCCCGGCGGCGGCGTGAAGGAGCAGACCGCGGGCCTGTACGCCCGCAAGCTCGCCGAGCAGGGCTTCGTCACCGTCGCCTACGACGCGTCCTTCCAGGGCGCGAGCACTGGTGAGCCCCGCCAGCTGGAGAACCCGTTCATCCGCACCGAGGACGTCAGCGCGGTCGTGGACCACCTGACCACCCTGGACTACGTCGACTCCGATCGGATCGGCGCGATGGGCATCTGCGCGGGCGCCGGGTACACGGCCAACGCCGCGATCGACGACCCCCGCATCAAGGCCGTGGGAACCGTCAGCCTGGTCAACATCGGCCAGATGTTCCGCAACGGCTGGACCGGCGACGTTGCCGACGCCGACGCCGCACCGATCCTCGAGCAGGCCGCCCAGGCCCGCACGACGGACGCGGCGGGCCAGGACAACCAGTTCCCGCTGGCCCCGATGACCGAGGAGGACGCCCCGAACGAGGAGCTCCGCCAGGCGTGGGAGTATTACCACACCCCCCGCTGCGAGCATCCCAACGCTCCCGGCTACATGACCACCCGCAGCCTGAGCCAGATCATCACCTACGACGCCTTCCACAAGGCCGAGGCCTTCTTCACCCAGCCGCTGCTCGTGATCGCGGGAAGCGAGGCCGGGTCGAAGTGGATGAGCGATGACCTGTTCGCCCGGGTCGCCAGCCAGGACAAGACGTTCCACGTCGTCGACGGCGCGAACCACATGGACATGTACGACGGGGAGAAGGAGGTCGCCGAGGCGGTCGCCGAGCTCGGCCCGTTCTTCGCCGCGAAGCTCTGAGACATAGCCGCGGAGGCCCCGCGCCGACGCGGCACCCACGCACGAACCGCAGACAGAAGGAGCACACAGAACGTGGCACAGACAGTTCTCATCACCGGGGCGCGGTCCGGATTCGGAGCAGCGCTCGCGACGGCCTTCGCCGACGCCGGATGGAACGTCGCGGCGACGATGCGCACGCCCGAGAAGGCGCCCGCGGAGTTCGCCGATCGCGACGGGATCTTCGTGACGGCGCTCGACGTCACCTCGCCCGAGAGCATCTCCGCGGCCGTCGCCGCGGCGACGGAGCACTTCGGCGGCGACCTCGACGCCGTGGTCAACGCGGCGGGCTACGTGGTCCAGGGGTCCGTCGAGGAGTTCACCCTCGACGACCTGCGCGCCCAGTTCGAGACGAACGTGATCGGGACAGCGGCCGTCATCCAGGGCGTGCTGCCCGGGATGCGCGAGCGGAAGCACGGCCACATCATCACGTTCTCGTCGGCCGCGGGCGTCATCGGGATCCCCCGGATGGAGGCCTACGTCGCGTCCAAGTTCGCCGTCGAGGGCATGAGCGAGGCGCTGTCGCGCTCCGTCGCCCACTTCGGCATCAAGGTCACGACCATCGAGCCCGGCGTGTTCGAGACCGAGCTGGGCGAGGGAGCGACCGCGACCCGCCATCCCATCAACGCCTACGACGCGGCGAACGCCCAGCTCCCCGACATGTACGACTGGACGCCCGGGAACCTCGAGGAGGCGGCGAAGGCGATCGTCGCGGTGGCCGGCACCGAGGATGCGCCGCTGCGGCTGGTGGTCGGGCACGGTCTCGACGACGTGCGCCGCTTCCACCGCGATCGCCTCGCGGAGTGGGATCGCACCGAGAGCCTTACCCGCCCCACCCTCGCCGCGCAGGGCTGATCCCGACCGGGCCTGCGCACCCGGCAGCGCCCAAGGCGCTGGAACCCAACCCGAAGACCGGGACCCATCCCGAAGACCGGGACCCATCCTGAAGAGAGGAACACATCATGGCTGCATGGACGAAGGACGAGCTGGATCGCATCAACGCCCAGACCTACTTCACCGTCGGGGCGACCCTCGCCGACGGCACCACCCCCAAGACCGTCGACATCTGGTCCGTCCCCGTGGGCGACCGCATCTTCATCCGCTCCTTCCACGGCACAGAGGGAAAGTGGTACGGCCCCGCGCTCGAGAGCGGCCGCGGCCGGATCTCCTCCGGAGGGGTCGAGAAGGCGGTGCGCTTCGTGGCCGTCGACCCCGAGGACGAGGAGACCAACACGGCCGTCGACGCCTCCTTCCTGGAGAAGTACGCGGACAGCCAGTACTCGGTGACGATGTCCACGGAGCCGGTGCGCCGCAACACCCTCGAGGTCGTCCCCGAGGACTGAGCGCACCCGCTCGTCACCTTCCCTCGCGCCCCGGAGGCCGGTCCACGGCTTCCGGGGCGCGCTCGCTCACCACCAGAATGGTCCCCATGGCCCCCTCATCCCCGAGTCCCGCCGCTTCGGGCTCCTCCAGCGCGCACGACGCTCCGTCGGCGAACGCGACCTCCCGCTTCCGACTGATCCCGATGCGGCCGCGCGACCCCGGAGAGGAGGGACGGGCCGCCTCGACGCTCGAGCTGTTCTTCGACCTTGTGTTCGTGGTCGCCGTGAGCACTGCGTCGGTCCAGCTCCACCACGCCCTCACCGAGGGGCACGTGGAGCACGGGATCCTCAGCTATCTCATCGTGTTCTTCGGGATCTGGTGGGCATGGATGAACTTCACCTGGTTCGCGACCTCCTTCGCGACCGATGACTGGCTGTACCGGGTGCTCACGATCGTCCAGATGGGCGGCGTCCTCGTGCTCGCCTCCGGCATCGCCCCGGCCTTCGAGGAGCAGGACTTCTCGGTGCTCATTGCCGCCTACGTGGTGATGCGCCTGGCCATGGTCGCGCAATGGCTGCGGGCCTCCCGCCACGCAGGATCCGCGCGCAGCGCGACGCTGATCTACGCGGGCGGCATCGCGCTCGTGCAGGCCCTCTGGCTGGTCGCCCTCGCGCTTCCCGCCGTCGTGTTCCCCGTCGCCCTGGGGGTCCTGATCCTCGCCGAGGTGGCCGTGCCGGTCGTCGCCGAGAGCACAGGGAGCGGGGAGAGCACGCCCTGGCATCCGCACCACATCACCGAGCGCTACGGCCTGTTCACGCTGATCGTGCTGGGCGAGAGCCTGCTGGGATCGGCCAATGCGATCATCGAGGCCCTGCACGATGCGGAGTCCCTCGGGCCGCTCATCTCCATCGCCTCCCTGACGCTCGTCGCGACCGCTGCCCTGTGGTGGATCTACTTCTGGCCGCCACACCATGACGCGATCAGCAGCTTCGCCAGCTCCCTCCTCTACGGCTACGGGCACTTCTTCATCTTCGCCGCCGCGGGTGCCTTCTCCGCGGGCATCGAGGTCGAGATCGACGTGATCACCGGTGCGAGCGAGCTGCACGCGCCCTACGCCTCCCTCGCCTACACGATCCCGATCGCGGTGTTCATGCTGGGCATCTGGGCGCTCGCGATCCGTCCGAACGCCGACCGCTGGGTCAACACCGTGGTGCCCGTCGCGGCGGTGCTGGTGCTCATCGACCCCGTCATCCCGATCCCCTTCGCGATGACCACGATCATTCTGGTGCTGACCGTCGTCGTGCTGGTCTGGCGACAGCCCGCTGCGCGGGCGGAATGAGAGGCAGGACAACCATGAGGACGATGCGGACGATCGGCATGCTGGGTGGGATGAGCTGGGAGTCGACGGCCGAGTACTACCGTCTGGCCAACCAGTCCGTGCGCGAGCGCCTGGGAGGCACGCACTCCGCGCAGATCGTCCTGGACTCCGTGGACTTCGCGGAGATCGAGGCCATGCAGGAAGCCGGGGACTGGGATGCGGCAGGGCGTCTGCTCGCCGAGCGCGCACGCGCCCTTGAAGCGGCCGGTGCCGACCTGCTGGTGCTGTGCACCAACACCATGCACCTGGTGGCCGATGCCATCGAGTCCGCCGTCGACATCCCCCTGCTGCACCTCGTCGACATCACGGCCGATGCGGTCGCCCGTGCCGGGCTCTGCCGCGTCGGCCTGCTTGCCACCACCTTCACGATGGAGCAGGGCTTCTACGTGGACAGGATGCGCGAGCACGGCATCGAGACGATCGTCCCAGACGCCGAGGACCGCGCACTCGTGCACCGCGTGATCTACGAGGAGCTGGTCGTCGGCGTCGTGAGCGACGCCTCGCGCCGCGAATACCAGCACGTCATCCGGCGCCTGGTCGACCGCGGCGCCCAGGGCGTCATCCTGGGATGCACCGAGATCGAGCTGCTCATCGAGGCCGACGACTCCCCCGTCCCGGTGTTCCCGACCACGCGACTGCACGCGCAGGCCGCCGTCGACGCGGCACTAGCCGATTGAGGCGCAGTCTCGACGCCCCGGGGAGGGCCAAGGGAATCGGGGCGGCCGAACCCCTCCCTCAGCCCAGCTCAGGAATGCGCAGCGACCCGTCGTCCTCGAGCGGGAGCCCGGGGTTGAAGGCGATCTCCCAGAGGTGGCCGTCGGGATCCGCGAAGCAGCCGGCGTAGCCGCCGTAGAATGTCTCCGCCGGTGCCCGCGTGATCGCGGCGCCGGCGGACTCTGCGCGTGCGATGAGCTCGTCGACCTCCGCGGCCGATCGCAGGTTCTGGGCGAGGACGATCCCGTCGAACCCGTCGCCCGACGGAAGACCGGGGACGCCCGAGTCCCGGGCGAGCTTCTCGCGGCTCCACAGGACGAGGCCCATGCCTCCTGCCTGGAAGAACACGGTCTCCTCGACCTCCTGGCCCCGCCAACCGAGCGCCTCGTAGAAGGACGTCGAGCGGCGGAGGTCGGAGACCCCGAGGGTGATGAGGGTGATGCGCTGGTCCATGGTGTGCTCCTCGTGTCGGGCTGTGCTCAGCCTGCCGCGGGACCCGCTGCGGGCGCGGTTGCCGTGGCCTCGTCCTCCGGTGCGGCCGAGCGGAACCTCCCGCTCAGCGGCAGCATGAGCAGCGCCGCGAGCAGCGGGCCGATCGCGAGGGTCACGAACGCAGAGTAGACCGAGCCGGTCGAGGCGAACACCGCCCCCACGACCGTCGGCACCACGACGCTGCCCAGTTGCCACACCGCGTTGAGCGTGCCCGCGGCCGAGCCGGAGTCGCCCGCGCCCGCGTAGTCGAGGATCAGGGCGTTCTGGATCGGCGAGTAGCAGTAGGCCGCGAAGCCCAGCACGGGCGCCGCAATGTAGAACGCCGGCAGGGATCCCAGCGCCCCGAACGCCAGCAGCATGAGCGCGAACAGCACGAGGATGCCTGCGGCCAGGTACTTGCGGTGGAAGGGCACCCGCCCCGCCACCAGGCCGATCACGGGCTTCATCACCACGGCGGTGATCGCGAACAGGGCGACGATCCCGCCCGCGTGCACCGGGTCGATGCCCTTGCCCTCGATCATGAGGGTGTTCGACCAGGTGATGAAGCCGTACGTGCCCCACAGGGAGAAGAAGCCGGCGATGCCCAGCACGATCAGGTCGCGGCTGCGCAGCACGCGTCCCAGGTGCGGGGTGCGCGGCGCCGTCGGCGTCGCGAGCTCGGCGCCCTCGGCCTGCGGGGGCCGGGACCTGTGCAGCACGGCGATGACCAGGCCGAGCACGATCGAGATCGCGCCGAACAGGTGGTAGGAGAGCCGCCAGCCGTGCTCGGCGATCATCGTGGGCACCACGAGGTTCGCGACCACCGTCCCCAGCGACGTCGCGGTCGTGAACAGGCCGACGGCGAAGGTCCGCTCGCGTCCCGTGAACCACGAGGAGATCGACTTCGCGCCCGCCGAGTAGTCGGCGCCGGCGAAGAAGCCGACGAGCGCCTGCGCCACGAGGCCGAGCGCGAAGGACTCGACGCTGCCGAAGAACACCATCCCGGCGCCCGCGAGCACCATCGACGCGGTGAGCACAACGCGCGGCCCCACCCAGTCCGAGGCCAGCCCGCCCAGGAAGTTCGAGACCACGTAGCCGATGTAGTAGCAGGTCGCGAACACGCCCAGGGAGGCCAGCGCGACCCCGAGGGCCTGGCCCACGCTCGGCGCCGCCGGGCCCCACACGGAGCGGTCGAGCGAGGTCATCGTGAAGGCCGCCCATGCCAGCACCAGGATCAGCCAGCGGCGCGGATGCGGGGCCGGGAGGGCGGAGGCGGCGGGAGCGCCGGAAGCGGGGGAGAAGGCCGAGGAGGAGGTGGTCATGCGGATTCCTGACGCGTCGATGCGGGGGAGGGGGTGGAGGAGGACGTGGACGAGGACGCGGCGTCGAGCATCGGGAGGACCTGCTCGAGGATCGGTTCGGCAGGGGCGAGGGTCGCGGCGTGGGTGCGGCCGGGCAGGGGGACGAAGCGCGCGTCGGGCATCAGCGCCGCCGCGCGCTCGGACTCCTCGAAGCGGGGATGGTCGCGATCTCCGGCCATCCACAGCGCGGGGACCGGGCACGCGGAGAGCTCGGCGTCGGGGATGCCGGGGGTCGTCTCGGTCGCCGTGAACAGGGCCGCCATCGCCAGGGGATCGGCGGCGAGGAAGGCGGTGCGGGTGCCGCGGTCGCGCCGGCCGCTGACCTCGGGACCCAGGCCCTGCGCCTGGCAGAAGCCGTCCATGCCCTCGCTGCGCAGCGTCTGAACGGTGCCGGGGAAGAACACGGTGTCCACCGAGCCCTGCTGCGCAGAGGCCGAACCGCCCAGGGAGACCAGGTGTGTGACGCGCTCGGGACGGCGCACGGCCGCGGTGATGGCGATGCGCGCGCCGAGCGAGTAGCCGATCAGTGCCGCGCGCTCGATGCCCTCGGCGTCGAGGACGGCCATCAGGTCCGCGACGAACGCGTCCTGGGTGTAGGCCGACGCCTCGTGCGGGGCGTCGGACCGTCCGTGTCCGCGCAGGTCGATGCGGATCACGGTGCGGTCGCTCTTCAGCGCGTCGACGTACCCGTAGGCGCGCCAGATCGCGCGCGAGAGCACGGAGCCGTGGAGGAGGACGACCGCGGGCCCGGAGCCGGTCACGTCATAGGCGATGCGGGCGCCGTCGGAGGGGGAGGGGATCTTCGGCACGGGCTGACGGTAGTCCTCGCCGCTCGGGAGCGGCAAAGCCGTCCCGCGCGGCGAGGTCCTCCCGGTCAGTGGCTGACGGGCGACTCCTCGACCTTCGCGAGCTGCAGGAGGTCCTCGGGGTCCAGCTCGATGTCGTCCACCGCGAGGTTGTCCTCGAGGTGGGCGAGGGAGGCGGTGCCGGGGATCAGCAGCACGTTCTCGTACTGGGCGAGCAGCCAGGCCAGAGCCACCTGCGTGGGCGCGACGCCGTGCTTCTGGGCGACGGCGGCGATGTGCGGATCGGCCGTGATCTTCGCGGGACCGCCCGTGAAGGCCGAGCCCAGCGGGAAGTACGGGACGAAGGCGAGGCCGTGCTCGCGGGCGACCTCGAGCGCCTCCTGCCCGGAGCGGTCCAGGATCGAGTAGGGGTTCTGCACCGAGACCACGCCGGCCGCCTCGACCGCGCGGCGCACCGTGTCCGCGGTGACGCTCGAGATGCCGATCTCGGCCACCTTGCCCTGCTCGCGGAGAGTCACCAGGGCGGCGAGCTGCTCCTCGAGGTCCGGCTCCTCGCCGCCGGGGGCGTCGAGCTCGTAGCGGCGCAGGTTCACCATCGCCAGCTGCTCGGTGCCCAGGGCGCGCAGGTTCTGCTCGACCTGCTCGACGAGCTGATCGGGTTCGCCCGCGGGCAGCCACTCGCCCTTCTCGCCGCGCTGCGCGCCGACCTTCGTCACCAGACGCAGGTTCTCGGGATAGGGGTGCAGGGCCTCGCGGATGAGGTCGTTGACGACGTCGGGGCCGTAGAACTGGGCGGTGTCGATGTGGTCCACGCCGAGCTCGACGGCGCGGCGCAGCACCTTCTTGTTGTTCTCGGGATCGGCGGGCGGCCCGAAGACGCCCGGGCCGGCGAGCTGCATGGCGCCGTATCCGACGCGGCGGACGGTGAGGTCTCCGATGTGTCCAGTGCTCATGTGGGCCATCCTGCGCCTCGCCGACGGGGAGCGCCAACGGGTGCGCTGTGGGCGGAATGCGCCTCGGCTCTCGACGAGCGCTCCGGCGATGCGTACACTTTTCTGTACAGGTTGTGATCGGAGTGCGGCACGAGAGGCGAGGCGGTCATGAAGACGATGAGTTACACGGAGTCCCGTGCGCGCTACGCAGAGGTGCTCGACGGCGTCGTCGACGACCGCGAGGAGGTCGTCGTCACCCGTGCGGGGCACGACCCGGTCGTGATCCTCTCGCTCGAGGACTACGAGTCGCTGCGCGAGACCGCGTATCTCATGCGGTCGCCTCGCAATGCTCGCCGTCTCCTGGACGCGATGGAGCGACTCGAGTCCGGGGCCGGCAGCGAGCACGAGCTGATCGAGGACAACGGTCCGGATCCGGATCGGGCCTGAGATGCGGCTGGTCTGGGACGAGAACGCCTGGGAGGACTACCTCTGGTGGCAGGCGCAGGATCGTCGGGTGCTCCGCCGCATCAATGCGCTCCTCAAGGACATCGCCCGGAACGGGAACGAGGGGATCGGCAAGCCCGAAGCCCTCAAGCACGACTTCGCCGGCTACTGGTCCCGCCGGATCACCGACGAGCACCGGCTCGTCTACAAGCTCGTGGGCGCGGACGAAGTGCGCATCGCCGCGTGCCGGTACCACTACGGGTGAGCCCGGCGCGCAAACCCCTCGCCATCCCCGACGGCGCCGCGTAGATTCGCACGCCATGAGCACAGGTGCCTCCCCGCGTCCCGATGCGGCCGACGTCTTCGACCACCTGCGCGCCGAGGACGGCGAGCACGTGGGCTACATGGAGATGACCGCCGACGGCGGCTTCGTCCCCTACGACCTGCTGTGGCAGCGCCGCGGCGAGCCGATGGACCTGGATGAGGCGGAGGCCGTGCTCGACGGGATCGGCCTGCGGCTCCTCGCCGAGGACTGGCTGCTGCAGGAGGGGGCGGGGTGGACGCGCGTGCGCATCCGCGAGATCGATCGCGACCGCGTCGTCGTCGGCCGCGCGATCGAGAACATGTCCGGGCACGTCGCCAAGGCCATCGACCTCGTGGGCGGCATCGACGTCGCGCTGCCCACCGACCGGCTGCGGCTCGCGGGCGCCGCGCGCTGAGGGGGACGCCGTGCATCTCGAGAACATCGTCATCGACGCGGTCGATCCGCACCGCCTGGGCGGCTTCTGGCGGCAGCTGCTGGACGCCGAGCCCCTCACCGATGGGCCGGAGGGGTTCGAGATGCGCGTGCACCTCGATCCCGGGAACGGCCCCGAGCTGGGCGCCTTCCTCGACGTCTGCCTCCAGCCCGTCCCCGTGCCGCCGACCGAGCCCCTGCGCCTTCACCTCGACCTGCTCGGCGGGCCCGGTCAGGCTGATGTCGTCGAGAGGGCCCTCGCCCTCGGCGCACGGCACCTGGACATCGGACAGCGCGACGTGCCGTGGGTGGTGCTGGGCGACGTCGAGGGCAACCCCTTCTGCGTGATGGAGGAGCGCGCGGCCTATCGCGGCACGGGCCCGATCGCCGCGCTCCCGCTCGACTCCGCCGATCCCTCGCGCGACCGGGAGTTCTGGTCGTGGCTGACGAGATGGACGCCGGTCGAGGGCGTCGCCGACGCGTCTCTGCGCCATCCCTCGCGCCGCGGGCCGCTGCTCGAGATGTGCGCGGAACCGGCACCCAAGCGCGCGGCCGACGGCAAGAACCGGATGCACCTCGACGTGCGGCTCGGAGCGGGCGAGGACGCCGACGCGGTCGCCGCGGGGATCGTCGCGCGCGGCGGCGCCGAGCAGCACCCCGACTGGGGCGACCTGCCCTGGCGGGTGTTCACCGACCCCTCGGGCAACGAGTTCTGCGTGCTGCCCGCGCCGTCGGGCGCCTGAGCCGACGGCGCCGACGGGGCTGTCCGCCTCCGCAGACGACCGCCCTCAGCGGGCGGTCGGGAACATCTGCGCCCGGGCATCGGAGGAGGAGATGACCTCCTTGCCGAACGGGAAGCAGGTGACCGGGATCAGCTTGATATTCGCCCAGGCCAGCGGAATGCCGATGATCGTCACGGCCTGCGCGACGGCCGTCAGCACGTGCGCGATCGCCAGCCACAGCCCGGCGACCAGGAACCAGATCACGTTGCCCACGGCGCTCATCGCGCCGCCGCGATGGGTGTCCACGACCTCGCGCCCGAAGGGCCAGATCACGAAGCCGGCGATCCGGAAGGACGCCAGGCCGAAGGGGATCGTGACCACCAGGATGCAGGCGATGATCCCGGCCAGCACGTAGCCGAGGAACAGCGACCAGCCCGCGGTGAGCAGCCAGATGATGTTCAGGATCAGGGTGAGGATTCCACGCATGCCCCGATCGTAGGCGGGGCGGCGCGGGGACGTCGATGGGGGTTTCCCCCGGTCCTCGGCGTCCGGTTCTCGGCCCCGAGCCCTCAGCCCTCGTCGGCCGGCTCGTACCAGTCGGGCAGCGGCGAGGGCTCGAGCCGGGTCGTGTCCCCGGGGCGCGCGAGCGTCAGCAGCGCGCGCTCCACGTCGTCCTCCCGCTCGAGCAGATCCTCCACGGCCTGCACCTTCTCGCGCAGCTCGGACTCCTTGACGTCGCCGACCACGTCCACGGACGCGACCACGAAGAGCTTGTTCGCTCCGATCCACTCCGTGTGCAGGAAGGTCACCGTCTCGATGTCGGGGTTCTCCTCGAGGATCGCGAGCAGGCGGTTCCTCACCAGCGGCGTCCCGCCCTCTCCGGTGAGCAGCGAGGCGTTGCGGCCGATGAGGATCACGGCGATCACGCCCAGCAGCACGCCGACGAGGATCGAGCCGAGCGCGTCCCACATAGCGTTCCCCGTGATCTGGTGCAGGAACAGTCCCAGGCCCGCGATCACGAGGCCCACGAGCGCCGCCGAGTCCTCGGCGAACACCGCGCGCAGCATCGGGTCGGACGTGGTGCGCACGTAGCGCAGCGGGCTGATCCGGCGCCGCTTCGCCCCCGCGCGCGTCTGGCGCAGGGCCTGCAGGAACGAGGTGCCCTCGAGCAGGAAGGAGATGCCGAGCACCACGTAGCCCCACGTGTAGTCGGCACCCTCGTCGCCGCTCGCGCCGAGCGACTGGATGCCGTGCCAGATCGACACCCCGGCGCCCACGGCGAACAGGCCGATCGCAGCGAACATCGCCCACACGTAGCCCGAGCGCCCGTAGCCCATGGGATGGGCTGCGTCCGCCGGCTTGCGGGCGCGCCGCTCGCCGATCAGGAGGAAGACCTCGTTGCCGGTGTCGGCCCACGAGTGCGCGGCCTCGGCGAGCATCGAGGCGGATCCCGTGAGGGCCGCGACGATCGACTTCGCGATCGCCACCAGCAGGTTCGCGCCGAAGGCGAGGACGACCGTGAAGCCGCTGCCGGAGGAGCCATCGGAGTCGTCCCCGGCCTGCGGGGTCGGCGCGAGCGGCGCCGGGTGAGCCTCCTGCGGGGCTGTGCTCATGCCTCGTCCCTCTCCTCGTCTCCGGTGCTGCGGGCCGTGCCGGCCCTCGGGTCGGCCGTCCACTGTGCGCCCGTCCATTGTGCGCCCGCGGCGGTCTGCGTCGCTGCGTCGGCCGCCTCGCGCAGCACCTCGAGCACCCGCCGCACGGCCGAGCGCTGCGCCGCGTCGGGCCGCATCAGCGCGCTCACGTGGCGCAGGGTGGGCACGCCCTCCACGGGGCGCAGGGCGATCCCGCGATCGGTGCGCGTGGTGAAGCGCGGGAGGATCGCGAGGAGGTCGCTGCGCGCGACGAGGGCCTCGATGAGGTGGTTGTCGCGCAGGCGCTGGGCCACGCGCAGGGGATTCCCCGTGGCCAGCGAGATCGTCTGCAGCACACGGTCGAAGGGGAACCCCTCGGGAACGCCGATCCACTCCTGGTCCGCGAGGTCGGCGGCGGTGAGGGACGTGCGCGAGGCCAGCGGATGGTCGGCGGCCATCGCCACGTCCAGCGGCTCCGCCCCCAGCGGGACCACCCGGCAGCGCTCGCTGCCCGCGGGTGCCGGGCCGGCGAGCGAATGGCCGATGACGATGTCGTGATCCGCCGTGAGCTGGGCGAAGGCGGTCTCGGCGATGTCGTCGTCGTGCAGGACGAGGTCGATCCCGGAGCCCTCGAGCGTCGACACCAGCTGCGGGTAGAGGTAGACGGCGGCGCTCGCGAGGGCGAGCACGTCGACCGTGCCGCTGGGCGCGCCCAGCAGGTCGTCGAGCCGGGAGGCGATCGCGGCGACCGCCTCGGCGACCTCGTCCCCGCCGCGGGCCAGCAGCCGGCCCGCCTCGGTGAGCCGGAGGCCCCGGCCCTGCGGGCGCACGAGCTGCACCCCGAGGTCGCGCTGGGCGGCGCGCAGCTGCTGCGAGACGGCCGACGGGGTGCGGTGGGTCGCGGCGGCGACGGCGGTGACGCTGCCGCGCGCGGCGAACTCGCGCAGGAGCTCCAGGTGGCGCACGTCCATGCAGCAACGCTACAACGATGGTGCAGAACTCTGCGATTGTGCTGAAGTGAGCGCGGGTGCACCGTGGACCCATGCCCAGCCGTCACCGCCTCCTCGCCATCGCCGTCGCCGCGATCTGGGGCGTCAACTTCCTGGCGATCGACGCCTCCCTGGCCCAGTTCCCCCCGCTGTTCCTGGTCGCGCTGCGCTTCGCCCTCATCGCGATCCCCACCGTGCTTCTCGTGCGCCCGCCGCAGGTCCCGCTGCGCTGGCTCCTGGGCTACGGCCTCGGCTTCGGCGTCGCCCAGTACTCACTGCTCTACATCGCGATGACGCTGGGCATGCCCGCCGGCCTCGCCTCCCTCGTGCTGCAGGCCTCGGCCCCGTTCACGGTGCTCCTCGGCGTCCTGTTCACCCGCGAATCGCTGGGCCGGCGCGCCGGGATCGGGATCGCGGTGGCGGTCCTCGGCCTCGCCGTCGTCGGCTGGCACCGGGCGGAGAACGCCGCCATCTGGCCCTTCGTCCTCACCCTGCTCGCGGGCCTCGGCTGGGCGATCGGCAACATCTGCACGCGCGAGGCCCGTTCGACGCAGCCGCTGCGCCTCGTGCTCTGGATGTCGGTGATCCCCCCGATCCCCACGCTCGCGCTCTCCCTCCTTGTCGAGGGGCCGCAGCGCATCGCCGCCTCCGCCGACGGTCTCCTGACCTCCCGCGGCCTGCTCGCGATCCTCGGCCTGCTCTACACCGTGGTCATCGCGACGCTGGTCGCCTCGGGGATCTGGAGCTGGCTGATGTCGCGCCATCCCGCGGGATCCGTCGCGCCCTTCTCGATGCTGGTGCCCGTGGTGGGGATGAGCGCGGCCTGGATCGTGCTCTCCCAGGGCGTCGCCCCCCTCGAGCTGGCCGGGGGCGTGCTCGTGGTCGGCGGGGTGCTGCTGGCCTCGTGGGCGCCGGGACGGGCACGACGGGCACGACTGCCCGAAGGGACCGTGCCCGACCAGGAACGTCAGATCGCGAGACCTGCGCCCGGGGCCGAGGAGGCGCGCGTAGCGTCGCGGCCATGAGCGATCACCCGGCCGCAGAGCACCCTGGTCACGAGCACCACTACACCCACGGCTACGAGGACGCGGTGCTCTCCTCCCACCGCCACCGCACCGCCGAGAACTCGGCCGCGCACCTGCTCCCGCACCTGCGCGAGGGCATGCGGGTGCTCGACGTCGGCAGCGGCGCGGGCACGATCACCGCGGACCTCGCCCGCATCGTCGGCCCCGAGAACGTCACCGCGATCGAGGTCTCGGAGGAGTCCGCGGGGATCACCCGCGACGAGCTCGCCCGCCAGGGCCTCGAGGGCGTCGAGGTCCGCGCGGCCGATGCCCACCACCTGCCCTTCGAGGACGACTCCTTCGACGTCGCCCACACCCACCAGGTGCTCCACCACGTCGCCGATCCCGTGCGCGTGCTGGCCGAGATGCGCCGCGTGACCGCGCCCGGCGGCATCGTCTCCGCCCGCGAGGCCGACTACGGCGCCTTCCGCTGGTGGCCCGAGCTGCCGGGTCTGGACCGCTGGCGCGAACTGTTCATCGAGGCCATGGCCGACAACGGCGGCACGCCCGACGCCGGCCGGCGCCTGCTGGGCTGGGCGCTCGAGGCGGGGCTGGGCGACGTGGAGCCCGGCGCGGGCACCTGGTGCTACGCGACCCCGGCCGACCGCGCCTTCTGGGCCGGATCCTCCTCGCAGCGCATCACCGCGGGCGCCGTCGCCCAGCAGCTCCTGGACGCGGGCCGCGCGAGCCAGGACGAGCTCGACGCCATCGGCGAGGACTGGAAGCGCTGGGCCGAAGACCCCGCCGGCTGGTTCGTGCTGCTGCACGGGGAGATCCTCACGCGGGTGTGACGGGAGCGCGCTCGGGCCGCGCTCAGCCCGCGAGATCCCGGGCGCGCTCGGTGATCCGCTCGGCGACGCGCACGCTCTCGGCCCCGTAGCTCCCGCCGAACAGCACCACGTGCGCGAGCAGCGCGAAGAACAGGTGCGCGGGGAGGTCCTCGCGCCAGCCCGTCGGCATCGGATGCGCGGCCTCGTAGCCCGCGAGGATCGCGTCGAGGTGGGGCGCACCGAACATCGTGAGCAGCGCGAGGTCCTCGAGGCGGTGGCCTCCGTGCGCCGAGGGGTCGATGAGCGTCCCGCCCGACGACGTCCACATCAGGTTCCCGGACCACAGGTCGCCGTGCACGCGCGAGGGGTCCTCGCGTCCTTCGCCGCTCACGCCGTCGAAGGCGCCGCCCGCGATCGCCTCGATCGCGCTGTGGACGGCGGCGGACCCGTCGGGCCCGAGCTGCGGGGCCGCCCGACGGGCCAGCGGCTCCAGGCGGTCCTGCGCCCAGAAGATCGCGAAGTCCTCGCGGGCGGTGGTCGGCAGTTCGAAGGGGCTCTCGAGCGGACCGAACCACGAGGTGTCCGACGGGGCGGCGCCGAAGCCCTCGGCGCCCGCATCGTGGAGGTGGGCGAGGCGCTCGCCGAAGGCGCGGGCGTCCTCCGGGGACGGCCGCACCGACTCGAGGCGCGCGAGCCGCAGATGATCCGCGCCCTCCTCGAGGACCTCGACGACGGGCACCGCGCGCGGTGCCGCGAGCCAGGCGAGGCCCGCGGCCTCGGCGGCGTAGAAGCCCTGCGGGGCGCCGGGTCGCTGCTTCACGAAATCAGCCATGTGCCACCGTAGGCATGACGACGGAGAGGAGACCACCATGACCGAGGACGAATCCGCCGACGAGAAGCAGCCCCGCAACCCCCTGCGACGCGGCGCGATCCCCTCGCTCCCGCCGACCGCCGCCTTCCCCTGGTCGCGGCCCGACGAGGGCATCGAGGAGGTCGCCGAGGCCGAGAGCGCGAGCGAGACGGCTCCCCGACGCGACGCCGACTTCCTGGACAGCGGCACCATCACCCTCGACGTCCCCGCGGAGGGCGAGGAGGGGTCGGGCAGGCACGACGCCCCCTGACCCGGCGACCCGACGGTTCGGGCCCGGGCCGGGACACGGGAGCCCAACGGGTCCATGATCGGTGCCATGAGCACCTCGGCCCCGCCTCCCACCCTCCGCCCGACGGACCCGCTCGACCCCATCGACCGCAGCGACCGCCGTCGCTGGCTCCAGCTGATCCTCGGCGTCGTCCTTTTCCTCGTCGCCGAGGTCGTGATGGGGGCGGTCTCGGTCCTCGCCTCCGTTCTCGCCGGCGGTGACGTCGCGGACGGGCCGATGCCCTGGGCGTTCCTTCTCGGCGCCGTGATCGCCGCGGCGATCGGGGTCGGCGGCTTCCTTCTCATCGTCGGGCCCGTCGGCCGCAGCCCGGGTCTCGCCCTGCGCGGGCGCGGCAAGCTCGCGGAGCTCGTCGTCGGCCTCATCATCGGCGCCGTGCTGATCTCGCTGAGCGTCGCCCTGATCGCCCTGCTCGGCGGCTACCGGTTCACCGGCATCGCGGCCTCCCCGCAGCTGCTCGCGCCCCTCGCGATCGGCATCGGCGCCGGGTTCGTCGAGGAGATCTTCTTCCGCGGCATCCTGCTGCGGCTCATCGACGCCTGGATGGGCAGCTGGGGCGCGCTCGTGCTCACCTCGCTCGTCTTCGGCCTGATCCACCTCACGAACGACGGCGCGAGCCCCGCCAGCGCCCTGGGGCTCGTGGTCGAGGCGGGGATCCTGCTGGGCGCCGCCTACCTGCTCACGCGCCGGCTGTGGCTCGCGATCGGCATCCACATCGCCTGGAACACGGTGCAGGCGGGCGTGTTCTCCTCCGTGGTCTCCGGCACCGGGCGGCAGAACGGCCTGCTGATCGCGGACATCGACGGGCCGACGTGGCTGACGGGCGGCTCGATGGGCATCGAGGGCTCGCTCGTCACCGTGCTCGTCGGGCTCGCCGCGGGAGTGGTGATGCTGGTCCTCGCCATGCGGCGCGGGAGGATGCTCGGGCCCGTCGGCCGACGGGCGAAGGACGGGATCAGCGGGTGATCCCGGAGCCCTCCACCGCGGCCGACTCCGCCGCGACCGTCTCGCGCCGCAGGCCGCGTCCGGCGACGAAGCCGACGAGGGCGATCGCGATGATGAAGACGATCGTGCCCAGGGTGAGCGCCTCGAAGGACGTGTAGGGCACCCCCATCGCGCTCGAGAAGTCGTAGTGGACGCCCAGAAGCGTCTCCAGGGTGCCCGGGAACACCGAGACCCAGGAGCCCAGCGCCACGAACGCCGTGCTCACGACGCCCAGCGCCACGAACACGCCGTTCGGGCCGGGCACGCGGAAGGGCCGCGGCTGGTCCGGGAAGCGCAGGCGCAGGCGCACGGCCGCGGGGATCACCAGCAGGTAGCTGAACAGGTAGGTGGTGATCGCGACGGAGAGGACCACGTTGAACAGCGCCGCGCTCGAGCCGGTCAGCTGCATCGCGGCGATCATGAACACCGTCGCGACCGTGCCGGAGAGCAGGTTGACGCGGATCGGGGTGCCCAGGCTCCGGTGGAACTTCCCGAAGAAGCCGCCGAAGAAAGAGCCGTCGGCCGCGGCGATCGCCTGCATGCGGTCGGACATGATCATCCAGGCCGCGCCCTGCCCGATGTTCGCGAGCAGGAACAGGGCGACCGCGGCGGTGAGCACGACGGGCGCCGCGGCGCCGTAGACGGAGAACACGGTCGCGACAGCGCGCAGCAGACCGGAGACCCCGTCGATGTCGGAGTGGGGGATGACCAGCAGGATCGTGAAGACCGGGATCAGGTAGAGCACGCCGGCCATCGCCGAGGAGCGCAGCACGGAGAAGGCGACGTCCTTCTCCGCGTTCTTCATCTCGCCCGAGGCGCTCGAGCCCGACTCGAAGCCCAGGAACGCGAACAGCAGCAGCGGGGTCAGGGTGATGAAGCCCTGGACGGTGGGGGAGAAGTCGCCGATCGCGAGGCTCTGCACGCCGTGCTGGGCCGCATAGATGACCGCGGTGAGGATGAACAGGGCCAGGAACACGATCTTGCAGACCGCGCCCATCGTCGGGATCCACTTCGCGCGCTTCAGGGAGAGGATCGCCGCGAGCACGGTGATCCAGATGAACGCGGTCTTGAAGGCGTAGTCGGCGAACGAGCCAGCCGCGAAGTGCACGAGGTGCTCACGGGCGGCCTCCGCGCACAGGAACGCCATCGACCCGCCCACCCACACGGGCTGCGTGATCCAGGTGAACGCCGAGGCCACGGCGGCGGCAGGGCGACCGAAGGCCTGGCGCACCCACAGGTACACGCCGCCCTCGCCCACGAACGCGGAGCCGGTCTCGGCGAAGACCAGCGCGTAGGGCACCAGGAAGACGATGATCAGGAAGACCAGCCAGGTGAACGTCTCCGGCCCCTGCGAGGACACTGAGCCGAGCATCTCGAGGCCGACGACCGCCGAGACCACGATGAACACGATGTCGAAGCGCCCGAGCGTCCGATGCAGCACCTGGTTCTGCTCCTCGGCGAAGCGGGTGCTGCCGTCGGGGCCGATCTGGGTCATGCCGGGTGCTCTTCTCTGGCGGGGGCGGAGGAGGGGCGCGGAGGTCGTCCGGGTGAAGGGACACCGTCTCTGCGCCGGGGCGAGCATAGTCTCCGCGGCCTCGCCCGCGCCCCCGCGCCCTCGATGCGGCCGTGGATCCTCACACCGTGCGCCTCACACCATGGACCTCACACGGCGGGCGTCGCGAACCCTCCGTTGGACAGCAGCAGCTGGCCGCGGATCCAGCCGCCGCGCGCCGAGACCAGGAACCGCACGAGGTCCGCGACGGTGCTCGGGCCGCCGAGACGCCCGCCGGGGGTCTGGGCGGCGCCGGCCTCGCGCACGGCGTCGTCCATCCAGCCGGTGTCGATCGGGCCCGGGTTCACCACATTGGTGCGGATGCCGCGGTCGGCGAGCTCGTGCGTGCCGGCGAGGACCAGCCGGTCCAGCGCGCCCTTGGTCGCGCCGTACGGGAGGTTGTGGGCGGTGTGGTCGCTGGTGAGGGCGACGACCGCCCCGCCGGGCGTGTCATCGCCGATCTCCACCTGCTCGGCGAAGGCCTTCAGCAGCAGCCAACTGGCCCGCACGTTCACCGCATAGTGGCGGTCGAAGCTCTCCACGGTGGTGTCGAGGATCGCCGAGTCCACGGACTCGCAGTGGCACATGACGAGCGCGCCCAGCCGACCCAGCTCGGCGCTCGCGGCGCCCAGGATCCGCGGGGGCTCGGCCGGATCGGACAGGTCGCCGGGGACGAGGACCACGCGCCGGCCGAGGCCGCGCAGCTCCTCGGCGATGAGCTCGACGTCCGAGGGCTCGGCGTTCACGCGCCGGTCGTAGTCGTCGGAATAGCTCAGGGCGAGGTCGAAGCCGTCCTCGGCGAGCGCGCGGGCGATCGCGGCGCCGATCCCGCGGCGCCGACCCACGCCGGTGAGCAGCGCGGCGCTGGGGAGGGGGAGGTCGTCGGTGTTCTGGTGCGTCATGGGGCGGACGCTACGGCGGGGCGTGCAGGTGGGCAACGGGATTATCGGGACGACTGGCTGACGGGGCAGGAGGGTTGTCCCGGTGCGGACGTGACAGCTGTCAGGGGAGGTCGGGACGGGTGCCGCCTAGCGTCGAATGCATCGACAGCACACGCGCCGACGGCGCTCGGCCAGGAGGGTCACCATGGATCGCTTCGACGACAGCTTCCCCCGCTCGGACAGCAGCGAGGCGGAGACGGATCTCCGCCGCCGCGCGGTCGACCGCCTGCACGCCCGTCGCAACCTCGTCATGAGCCTTGCCGTGTACGTCGTCGTGAACGGCATGCTCGTGGTGTTCTGGGCGCGCAACGGCGGCGGCTTCTTCTGGCCCTTCTTCCCCATCGCCTTCTGGGGCATCGGGCTGCTCTGGCAGGTGCTCGGCGTCTTCGGCGGCGGGGTGAGCGAGGAGCGGATCCAGGCCGAGATGCGGCGGCTGGGCGGCGAGGGCCGCTGACGTGCGCGGGCGGCGCGGCCCCACGGGTTCCGATCAGCCCGTGATCGTCCCGGCGGGCGCCTCGTAGGGGCTGAAGAACGCGCTGGGCCCCTGCCCGGACAGCGTCATGAGGATCTCGGGAATCGTGACCCCGTCGATCTGCTCGCGGATGATCTCGGCGTGGCCCGCGTGGCGTGCGAGCTCCTCGACCTGGTGGACCAGGTAGTAGCGCTGCAGGATCGGCATGGGTTCGGTGATCCCGGCCCAGGGGGCCGGCGGCTCCTGCGACGGCGCCGCCGGGTTCGTCGCCCGCAGGGCGGCGAGGTAGTCCTCACGCGTGGCGTCGAAGACGGGCAGCAGCGCCGCGGCCGACTCGTCCTGCCCGAGCCGCGTGCTGTCCTCGAACTCCACGAATCCCTCCTGCGTCGGGGGAACGAGGCGCGGCCCGTCGGTGAGGCGCTCAGTCGCCCCGCGCATCACGTAGATCGAGTGCTTGATCAGAGCGCCCACCGAGAGCGCGCTGCGGCAGGGCGTGGCATGCGCCTGCTCCTCGGTGAGTCCGTGGAGGCTCGCGCGCAGGGCGTCGAGCTGTGCGTCGATGTAGCCGACGAGGCCGTCGATCTCGGTGTCCTGCGTGGGTGCGTACATGGTGTGCTCCTGGCTCGGTGCGGCGCCGGGAGCGGTGCGCTCCGCGGCCATGAGTACATACTGCGCCGCGATGCGGACGATTCCTGTCCCCTGAGACGGGGACTCGCGCGGCGCGCCCCGCGTCCCCGATACCGTCGGCCCCATGCGCAAGATCCCTCTCGCCGACGGCACCGAGCTCGCCACCTGGACCGACGGCGAGGCCGGGGCCCATCCGCCCGTCGTGCTCGTCCACGGCGGGCCGGGCCTCTGGGACGACCTCGGCGACCTCGCCGCCCTGCTCTCCGACCAGACCCTCGTGCACCGCTACGACCAGCGCGGATGCGGACGCAGCACGCCCAGGCCCGTACCCGAGGAGCAGCTGGCCGTGCGGCGCTCCGTCGCCGACCTCGAGGAGCTGCGCGCCGCGCTCGATAACCGGCACGGCGGCCACGAGCGATGGATCGTCATCGGCCACTCCTTCGGCGCCTCCCTCGCCCTCGCCTATGCGGGCGCGCACCCCGAGCACGTCGCCGCCGTCGGCTTCCTCAGCGGCACGGGCATCGGGGACTGGCGCACGGACTTCCGCGCCGAGCGCGATCGCCGCCGCGGGGCCGCCGGGATCACCGAGGAGCTCGCCCGGCTTGACGCCCTCGGACCGGAGCGACGCACCGGGGAGCAGGAGACCCGCTGGCGCACCCTGCAGTGGGCCACCGACTTCGCCGACACCGCCGACGGCATCGCGCGCGCCGAGCGCCTCGCCGCCGTCGGCCTGGACATCGAGCACACGGCGAACCGGCTGCTGTCGGCCGATCCCGCTGTGGCCGACGAAGCCCTCGTCGCCGCTCTCGAGACGATCGAGGCACCGGTCTGGTTCCTCCACGGGCTCGCCGATCCGCGGCCGGTCGCCGGCGTCGTCGCGCTCGCCGCCCATGCCCGTCGCGGACGCAAGCGGATCATCGAGGCCGCCGGACACTTCCCCTGGGTCGAGCGGCCCGAGCGCACCCGCGAGGTGCTCGAGGAGGTCCTGCGCTCGGCAGGATGAGCGGGGAGGGGACGGCGACGGGCAGGGAGCGCTCGGGAGGCGCGGCTAGACTCCATGGGTCCCCGACACCCCTGCCGCCCGAGGAGGCTCCCGCCCAGTGCCGCCGCTGCTCTCGCGCCCGTTGGACGCTCTCATCGCCTCCGATCCGGGTCTGAGCAGACTCCGCATGGGCCTCGCCGGGGCCTGCTGCGTCGCCGCGAACCTCGCCGCCGAGGCGCTGCTGGGGACAGCCCTGCACCTGGAGCCCGCCGCGCTGCTGCCGACGATGATCCTCGGCGCGGTGATCGCGATGATCGGCTCGAACGCTCTCGCGCGGCCGATGGCCCGCGAGAGCCTGCGAGCCGCCCTGTTCTTCCCCGTGGCGATGGGGGTCGGCCTGGTGGTCGGGACCCTCGTCGGCGGCTCCCTGTGGCTCTCGCACCTCGTGTTCGTGCTGGTCATGTTCGGTGCCGTGTACGTGCGGCGCTTCGGCCTCGACTTCTTCTTCTACGGCTTCCTGCTGTGGATGGGGTTCTTCTTCTCGCTGTTCCTGCGCCCCACGCCCGATCAGCTGCCGCATCTGATGCTCGCCGTGGTGGTGGGCACCGCGGTCGTCGCCCTGCTGTGCACCACGGTGTTCCGACCGCATCCGCGGCGCACGCTCGCGCGGGTCTTCCGCAGCATGGTCGCGCGCCGCAGCCGACTGCTGCGGCTGATGGCCTCCCGGCTGCGTGCGCAGTCGGAGCGGGACCGCGACCGGCTGACCCGCCGTGTCTTCGACGAGCGCCAGCTCTTCGACGAGATGGTGCTCATGAGCGACGGATGGGCGGCGAGCGCGCGGGCGCTGCCGGTGGGCTGGAGCGCCGAGACCCTGCGCCGCAGTCTGCTCGAGGGGCAGCTCTCCCTGGACCTCGTGGGCTGGGCGTCCCTGCATCTCATGCAGGCGCCGCCGCGCGTGCGCTCGCTCGCGGCCCGCGCGCTGGTGCACCTGGCCGACGGCGAGGACGAGAGCGCCCGCAGGGTCGCTGCGCTGCTCGAGCGGATGATGGCGCGCGAGGGCGCTCCCGGGCAGGGTCCCGCGGCCGACGGGGCGATGGACGCCGAGCGCCTGCGCCGCGAGGTGCGCTCCCTGGCACGCGGCATCGACGAGCTCGTGCAACGGCCGGCCGATCCCCATCTGCCCCCGGACCTGGAGCGCAACGCCGAGTTCACGCCGGCCGCCGCGCTCACCGGACTGGGCATGCTGCCGGGGCCGCCCTCGGTCGCCAAGGACGTGCGCGCCCGCGGCGCCCGCTGGAACCCCGTCGTGCGCACGCAGGCGACCACGCGGCAGGCCGTGCAGGTCGCGATCGCCGGTGCGCTCGCGATCCTCGCGGGCACCCTGATCAGCGACTCCCGCTACTACTGGGCGGTGATCGCCGCGTTCGTGGTGTTCACGGGCACCGGCACCCGCATGGACTCCTTCGGCAAGTCCCTGAACCGCGTGATCGGGACGGTGCTGGGCCTGGTGGTGGGCATCGCGCTCGCCGCCCTCACCGCGGGCCACCCGATGATCGAGCTCGCGGTCATCCTCATCAGCGTCTTCTGCGGCTTCTACCTGATCCGCATCTCCTACGCCTACATGATGCTGTTCGTGACGATCCTGGTCGCGCAGCTCTACGGGATCCTCGGACTGTTCTCCGACGCCCTGCTCCTGCTGCGCCTCGCGGAGACGGTCGCGGGCGCGGGCATCGGCGTGCTGGTGGCGCTGCTGTTCGCCCCGGTCAGCACGCGCGACACCGTGGCGCGCGCGGAGCGGGAGGTCGCCGCGTCGATCGGCGACCTCATGGAGGGGACGGCCCGCGCGCTGCGCGACCCGGGTCCGGGGACCCCGCACGAGGTCGACGCCCTGCTGCTCGCGACGATCGGCGCCCGCAGGCGGCTCGCGCTTGCCGCCGCGCCGATGACGCGCTACCACCTCACCGAGCACCGTCCGCGCCGGGTGCGCCGCCGGCTCACCGTGGTGGCGACCTCCGTGAGCATCGCCCGCACCGTGACCAGCCGCGTCATGGCGCGGACCGCTAGCGAGGGCCCGATGGATCCGACGGCCCCGACGGCCCCGACGGCCCCGACGGTCCCGGCGGACGCGCGCACGGTTGATCCGCGGGTGGCCGACGCCTGCGATGCCGTCGCGGCCCTGGCTCGCGACGTCGCCGACGAGGAGCGGGTGGCCGAGGTGAGCGCGGTCGTCGGGGCAGCTCGTGCGTCCGAGGACCGGCCGATGGGCTCCCCTGCCGCTCCTTCCACCCCTTCCACCACTGGCGCCCACGCCGCTCGCACCGCGCGGACCTGGGAGGACGAGACGCTCGAGCAGCTGTCGATGCTCGCCCGCTCCCTGCGCGAGATCGGCCACCCGGCGGCGCGCTGACCGAGGGCGACGGGCCCGCGGCCAGCGCCGCCCTGCGCTCTGCGCCCTGCGCCTCAGAGGTGCTCGGTGGGCCTCTCGAGCAGCTCCTCGGCCTCGTCGATGACCTCGTGATGCGAGGCGGAGGGAGCGGCGGCTCTGCCGAGCGCCGCGTTCACGAGAGCCGCGAGCACCACCAGAGAGGCCGCGCCGGCCGGCAGCCACATGGCGGCCTGCGCCCCGACGTTCTCGGCGAAGGCGCCGGTCAGCGCCGAGGCGCCGGACTGGCCGACGATGGTCGCCGAGCCCAGCATCGTCATCACCGTCGCCGAGCGGCCGCGCGGCGAGCGGTCCGCGGCCAGGCTGTACAGCGTCACGACCGTCGGCCCGATCCCGATGCCGGCGATCGCCATCGCGCCCGCGGTCCCGGCCAGGCCGCCCGCGAGGCCGAAGGCGATCATCGCAGCGAGCATCAGGGCGGAGAACACGACCCAGCGCCAGCGCAGCGCGAAGCGCTCGGGGAACAGCGAGATGCTCAGCGCGAGGATCGTCGAGCCCACGCCCATGATCCCGTAGACGAGCCCGGCGGAGTCGCCGTGGCCGGTCTCCGCGAGGAAGGCCGTGAGCGAGGTGAGGACCGTGCCGAAGAAGAGGCCGACGCCGAGCGCGCCCGCGACCACCACGAGCACGCGCGCGCTGCGCAGCTCCCGCGCCGGGGCCTGGACCACGGGCGATCCGGTAGCCGGGGCGGCGGCGCGCGCCGTCGGATGCAGCGCGAAGGCCGTGACGAAGACGAGGGTGAGGACCGCCGCGCCGATCATCGGGGCCGCGGCGCTCATCGTCGTGGCCAGCAGGCCGACCACGACGGGGCCGAACACGAAGGCGGTCTCGTCGGCCGCGGACTCGTAGCCCATGGTCGCGTTGAGGCTCTTCGCGCGGCGCGCCGAGGGCAGACGGGTGAGGATCAGGTGCACGAGGCGGCTGCGCGAGAGCGGGCCGATCTGCGGTGACGACGCCCCGATCACGAAGCCCACGGCGAGCACCGCGGGATCGGGCAGGGAGCTGAAGGCCACGGCGGCCATCGCGAGCAGGGCCAGGGAGTTCACGATCCCCGCGAGCAGGATGACCGGGCGCTGGCCGATGCGGTCGGCCGCCGCGCCCAGCAGCGGGCCGATGAGCGCCGAGCCGAGGCCCACCACTGCCGAGTTCAGTCCGCCCAGTGCGATCGAGCCGCGTGCGGAGACGACGAGGGTCAGCGTGCCCACGACCATCATCGCGAACGGGAAGCGGGCCACGAACGCGATCGGGAAGTAGGCGAGGCCGGCGGCGCGCGTCAGGGTGGTGGCCTGCGGGGCCGTCGTCGGGTGCTGCGGCGAGGTCATCGATCCTCCGGACGGTGGGGTGCCGCCTTGGACGGCCCGCACCGGGGAAGAACTGCCGGATGGTCTGCGGACCCGAGGTGATGCACTGCTGATGGGACGCTGGGAGCCTATCCGGGGGCGCCGCCCCGGGGCCAGGGATCCGGCCCGGGACGGCCGCGGAGGTCACAGATCCGCCGGCGCGGGCCGGCTCACGATATGCGGTGCGGCGCGGTGCGGGGCACAGTGCGCGGCACGGGGCACGGGGCACGGGGCACGGGGCACGGGGAAGGGAGCACGGGCACCCGGGCCGGGCCGGGCGTCGGCGGGTGGTTGTCACGGAAGGGCCGCTGGTGAGGAGCCATGGCGATATCGCCACGGCTCCTCACCCGTGGCCCGTCCGCGACAGGCCCGGCCGGATCACGACACGATGAGGATGATGCCGCCCAGCACGATCGCCGCCCCGAGCACCCGTCGCACCGGGTCGGGCTCGCGGAACAGCCACCAGGCCAGCAGCGATCCCACCACGATCGAGGACTCGCGCGCGGGTGCCACGAGCGAGACCGGCGTGGTCCGCATGGCCTCGAGCACGAGGACGTACGCGAGCGGCGAGAGCACGGCGACCACGCCGACCTCCCGCCACCGCCGGCGCAGCACCCCGCCCACCGGCGCGGCGCGCCCTCGACGCAGGGCGCCGGGCGTCATCGCGAGCGCCTGCAGGGTGCAGCCAAAGGAGAAGTAGACGACGGGCGCGAGGGACCACGTGGTCACCGCGTGGTCGTCCCAGAGGGTGTACGCGGCGATGCCGGCGCCGGTCGCGGCGCCCCAGGCGATGCCCGTCGATGCCCGATGGTGCAGCGAGCGCGCACCTCCGGTCGCGACCACCACGATGCCGGCGATCACCACCACGGCGCCCGCGATCGCCGGCCACCCGGGGCGCTCCCCGAGCACCGTGAGGGCGAGCACGACGGTCAGCAGAGGGCCCGTCCCGCGGGCGACGGGGTAGACGACGCCCAGGTCGGCGCGCTGGTAGCCCGTCTGCAGGCACAGCTGGTAGGCGATGTGGAAGACCGCGGAGACCGCGGGGCCCACCAGCAGCTCCCAGCCCCAGGGCCACCCTGCGCGGGCGAGGAGCACGAGCCCCAGCGGCAGCCACAGCACCGCGGAGAAGACGTTGTACCACCACACGAACACGTACCCGTCGCCGCTCGCGCGCTTCGCGGCGAGGTTCCACAGGGCATGCAGCACCGCGGCGGTGAGCACGAGCGCCAGGGCGGAGGGCGTCATGGGCGCTCGGCCGGCCTCGTGGTCGCGCAGGTGCGGGGTGGCATCCGAGAAGGCTACGCGGAGGTCCCTTGACCTGGAGCGCGCTCCAGCATCCATGCTCATGCGCATGGCACGCATCGCAGCACCCGCACCCGCCCTCCCGACGACGCCCGCACCGCCCGCTCTCGGCACCATGCACATGGGCACGCGCCTCGACGAGCGCGAGAGCTTCGCGCTCCTGGACCGCTTCGTCGAGCTCGGCGGACGCTGGCTCGACACCTCCGACAACTACTACTTCGACCAGGACCCCTCGGGCCTCGGCGGGCAGAGCGAGGCCGTCATCGGCCGCTGGCTGCGCGCGAACCCCGGCGCCCCGGTCCGCATCGGCACCAAGGTCGGCGCCGAGCCGAACCGTCCCGGCGGGTTCCCGGACGATCTCGAGGGACTGTCGCCGGATGCGGTCGACCGCGCGCTCTCCCGCAGCCTCGAGCGTCTCGGCCTCGACGCCGTCGACCTCTACTGGGCGCACATCGAGGACCATGACGTGTCGTTCACGCACGTCGTGGAGACGTTCGGGTCCCTCGTGGCCGACGGGCGCGTGCGCGCCTGGGGCCTGTCGAACCATCCCTCCTGGCGCGCCGCCGAGGCCCGGCTCCATGCCCGGGACGCGGGTCTGGCGGGTCCGTCGGCCTACCAGCAGCGCTTCTCCTACCTGCAGCCCCTGCCCGGCACCGAGGTCGAGGGCCAGCCCGTGGAGCTCGGCATGCTCGGCGCCGACGGGCTCGACCTGCTGCGCCGGGACCCCGCGCTGACCGGCTGGGTCTACACGCCGCTGCTGCGCGGCGCCTACGACCGCGCGGATCGTCCGCTCGCCCCCGAGTACCGGTACCCCGGCAACGAGAGGCGCATGACCGCCCTCGCCGAGGTGGCCGGCGCGCGCGGGCTCAGCCGCGGCCAGGTGGCGCTCGCCTGGCTCACCGGCGGTGCCCCCGCCCTGGTGCCCATCATCGGCGGCAGCAGGATCTCGCAGCTCGATCAGGCATGGCGAGGAGCGACCACCGTGCTCACGGCGGAGGAGAGAGAGACCCTTGACGCTGCGGGGTGAGGGCCGACGCCGTCGGAGGGGCGGACTCGCCCCCGACCGTCACCCCTGCGCTCGGTCCGCGCGCCGTAGTAGGCGATCTTGTCGTCGAGCACCGTGAGGGCCTTCCGCGTCGCCCGCTGCCGCTCCTCGAGCTCGGTGCGGCGCTCTTCCAGGAAGGCGACGCGATCCGTGGGATCCGCGCTCTGCGTGAGCAGCCTCGTGAACCGTCGCAGGTCCTCGATGCCGAGGCCGGCGTCGCGCAGGCAGGTGACGATGCCGATCCAGGCCACGTCGTCGGCGGAATACCGGCGACGGCCGCCGGCGTCCCGTGCGATCGGGCCGATCAGCCCCTCCCTCTCGTAGTAGCGCAGGGTGTCGAGGCTGAGCCCGGTCGCGGCGGCGGCGTCCGCGGGGGAGCGGTCGGCGCGGTCCGGGTCGGCGGCGGTGCGGGGCTGGTCGGCGGCCTCCATGTCCCGGAGGGTACCGGGGCGGCCGACGGCCTCCGCGCGCTCAGCTGAGCGCGTCGCGCCACGCCTCCTCATGGGCGGCGGCGAACGCGGCCGCCGCCCGCCAGTGCTCGCCGTGCCCCGTCACGAACATCGACCCCCACGGCTCCCTGCCCTCGGCGTGCGAGCGCGCGAGCAGGTCGTGCATCGCCTGCGCGCGCTCGGCCACGAGCCGCGGCAGCTGGACGCGCAGGTCGGCGTCGGCCCCGTAGCCGTCCACGACGAGGGCCCGCAGGCGCACGGCGACGTCCGCCGGGTCGGCCCCGGCGACCATGCCCGAGAACGACTGCGCCGCATAGGCGAGGTCCCAGGCGCGAGTGCTCGGCCCGGCGCCGTCGAGGTCGATGAGGATCATCCGCTCGCCGTCCACCAGGAGGTTCCAGGGAGCGATGTCGTGGTGGCAGATCAGCTCGGGCGGTGTCGGGGCGGGAAGCAGCACCTCCCAGCGGGCGCCGTCCGGCCGGGGTCCTTCATGCAGGTCGGCCGCGGTCTCCGACGTCGATCCGAGCGGGAACCGGTCCCTCGGCAGCGCGGCGCTCGCCTCGTGCACGGCGCGCACCAGGTGGCCGACGCGCTCCAGCCGGCCGACGTCGAGCTGGCCCATGTCCATCGCGAGGACGCCCGGCACGTGCTCGATGATCTGTCGGCCCCTGTCGTCGCGGCCCAGGTGGGCGGGGACGTCGATGCCCGCCGCGCGCAGCGCCTCAGTGAACCGGGCGACGAGCGGCGTGCCCGCGAGCCACGGCTTGCGCACGGTGTCGCCGACGCGCAGCACACCCGCGCTCGCGTTGCCTCCGCCGAGCGGGATCTCGCGGGCGTCGTCTCCGGTCTCCACGCCGGGGACGGTATCGCGCAGAGTCCGAGCACGGCGACCGATTTCCACTGGTCGCGGGGTGGCTCAGGCCTGTGGGCGCGCCGCCTCGGCGGCCTCGGTGCGCCTCTCGCCGCCCGCGGCGTGCGCAGCGGGATCCGCGAGGGCGTCCGGTGCCGGGGCGCCGGCCTCCTGCTCGGCCACCTCGGCCTCGACCTCGGCGAACGCGTCCGCCTCGGCCTTCTGATCGGCCTGGATCTCGGCGAAGGAGGTGCGCACGGAGTCGTCGTAGGCCCTCTGGTCCAGGATCTTCTCGCGCTTGGCGACGATCACGGCGACCAGGGACTGGCCGGTGACGTTCAGGGCGGTGCGGCCCATGTCCAGGATCGGGTCGATCGCGAGCAGCAGGCCCACGCCCTCGAGCGGCAGGCCCAGGGTCGACAGGGTCAGGGTGAGCATGACGGTCGCGCCGGTCATGCCGGCGGTCGCCGCCGAGCCCAGCACGGAGACCAGCACGATCAGCAGGTAGTCGGTGATCCCGAGCGGGACGCCGAAGAAGTTCGCCACGAAGATCGCGGCGAGCGCCGGGTAGATGGCGGCGCAGCCGTCCATCTTGGTGGTCGCGCCCAGCGGGATCGCGAAGGAGGCGTAGTGGCGCGGCACGCCCATGCGCTCGGTGACCGTCTGGGTCATCGGCATGGTGCCCAGCGAGCTGCGGGAGACGAAGCCGAGCGAGGTCGCGGGCCACACGCCGCGGAAGAACGAGCCGATCGAGAGGCCGCTGGTGCGCAGCAGGATCGGGTAGACGACGAGCAGCACCAGCAGCATGCCGATGTAGACGTCGGCCACGAACACGCCGAGCTGCCCGATCGCGTCCCAGCCGTAGCTGGCCACGGCGTTGCCCAGCAGGCCCACGGTGCCGATCGGGGCCAGGCGGATGACCCACCACAGCAGCTTCTGGACGATCTCGAGGGCGGAGCCGGTGATCTTCAGGAACGGCTCGGCCTTCTCGCCGACGGAGAGCACGGCGATGCCCACGGCGATCGAGATGACGAGGATCTGCAGGGCGTTGAAGCTCAGGGAGACCGAGCCGTCGTCGCCCGCGCTGCCCTCGATGCCCAGGAAGTTCGAGGGGACCAGGCCGATGAGGAAGTCGAGCCAGGTGCCCTGGGTGTCCGAGGCCTGCGCGGCGTCGGCCGAGACGCTCGAGTTCGCGCCGGGGCTGGTGATCGCGCCCAGGCCGATGCCGATGAGCACGGCGATCAGCGAGGTGATCGCGAACCAGAGCAGGGTCTTCCAGGCGAGGCGGGCGGCGTTCGTGACCTTCCGCAGGTTCGCGATGGAGGTGACGATCGCGAGGAAGATCAGCGGCGGGACGAGGGCCTTCAGCAGCGTGACGAAGGCGGTGCCGATGGTGTCCAGGGTGGTGGTCAGCCAGTTGGCGCCCTCCTCTCCGCTGCCGGGGCCTATCGCCGAGGCCACGAGGCCGAGGGCGACGCCGAGGACCAGGCCGATGAGGACCTGCCAGCCGAAGGGGATGCGCGCGATCGCGCGCAGCGGGTTGCGGGTGCTGCGCGGGGCGGGGGAGGGGGTCGTGGTGCTCACGAGGGACGACGTTAGGAGCACGCCCCGGCGAGGTCAATGCCTTGACCATAGGGTCACATAAGCAAGGCTATGGATCTGGCCGGTCGACCTCGGTGCGTGCGCCTGGAACCGGGCGGTGCGCGGCGGAGGAGATCGGGCCGACGAGTCCGACGTTCCGGGCGAGCGATGGCATCCTGGTCGGACTATGGCATCCCGAACCCCGGACCAGACGTCCCCGAAGCCGCCCAAGGCGCCGGCCGCGGACGCCACCCTGCGCGTGCTGACCTACCTCTCCTCACGGCGGGCGCCCGTCGCCGCCGCGCGCGTGGCCCAGGACCTCGAGCTGCCCCGGTCGACCACGTACGACCTGCTCGGGACGCTCGTCGCCCACGGCTATGCGCTGCATCTTCCGCAGGAGAGGCTGTACGCGCTGGGGCCTGCGGCCTACGAGGTCGCCGTCGGGTACATGCGCCATGCGCCGCTCGCGCGGGTGGGCCGGGTCGTCCTCGAGCGCACCGTCGACGCCATCGGCGAGTCCGGGCACCTCGCGGTGCTCCACGGCCGCGACGTCCTCTACGTGGTCGAGGACCGCGCGAAGGGGCGCGGCAGCCTCGTCACCGATCAGGGCGTGCGCCTTCCCGCGCATCTCACCGCCACCGGCCGGGCGATGCTCGCGGCCCTGCCCCTCGTGCAGCTGCGCAGCCTGTTCATCTCCCGCGAGGACCTCGTGCCCCGTCGGCCCGGGGTCGGGCCGACGACGCCCGCGCAGCTCGCCGCGATCCTCGAGCAGGTGCGCCGCGACGGCTTCGCCCGCGAGGACGGCGAGATCACCCCCGGGTACCGCTCGGTCGCGGCGCCCGTGCTCGACCACGCCGACTGGCCGATCGCGGCCATCGGCCTGACCTGGCAGTCCAACCGCCTGGGCGAGGACAGGGTCGCCGAGTGCACGCGCGCCGTCCAGGCCGCGGCCGAGGAGGTCGCCCGCGCCGCGACCGGCCGACGCCCCCGCGAGGAGCGCGCCGAGGACTAGCGTCCCTTCGGGCCGCGGCGGCTCAGAACTCGATGCCCGCCGGATCGGCGCCGATCCGGCCCGCCTCGGCCCGGTCGAGGGCCGCGAGGCGCTCGAGGTCCTCGTCGCTGAGCTCGAGCTCGGCGGCGGCCAGGTTCGAGACGATGCGCTCGGGGGTCACGGACTTCGGGATCACGATGTTCCCGATCGCGAGGTGCCAGGCGATGACGACCTGCGCGGGGGTTGCCCCGTGCGCGGCGGCGATCTCCGTGATCACCGCGTCCTGGAGCAGTTCGCCGCCCTGGCCCAGGGGCGACCAGGCCTCGGTGAGGATGCCGTGCTCCCGGCCGAAGGCGCGCAGCTCCTCCTGGGCGAAGTCGGGGTGCAGCTCGATCTGATGGATCACCGGGGTCACGCCCGTGGCCTCGATGATCTCCTCGAGCTGTGCCTTGGGGAAGTTCGAGACGCCGATCGAGCGCGCCTTCCCCTGCTTCTGCAGCTCGACGAGCGCCTTCCAGGCCTCCACGTGCTTGCCCTGCTTGGGCTTCGCCCAGTGGATGAGGTAGAGATCCACGTACTCGAGGCCCAGGCGTTCGAGCGAGGCGTCGAGAGCGGCGATCGCACGGTCGTAGTCGTGGTCGTCGTTCCACAGCTTGGTGGTGACGAAGACGTCCTCGCGCGGGAGGCCGGAAGCGCGTAGCGCGCGGCCCACGCCCTCCTCGTTGTCGTACGCCTTGGCGGTGTCGATGTGGCGGTAGCCGGCCTCGAGGGCCTGGCCGACGACGTCGGCCGCGACCTCGTCCTCGACCTGCCAGACGCCGTAGCCGAGCTGGGGGATGGTGTTGCCGTCGGCCAGGGCGATGTTCGCGACGCTGCTCATGGGGACTCCTCGTGCGGGTTCGGGTGCGGGTGCGGGCGGAGATGCGGGAAATGGGGCGGTGGTGCGGGCGTGCGCCGGATGCGACGCGGGGCCGACGCTCCGGGGAGAGGCGGTCGACGCCGCGCTGCGCACGGACTCCTCCACCCTAGGGCCGGTCGCGCTGATCGGGTGAGCGCGCTCACGCTGAGGTAGGATCCCCAGATCGCGGGCCCAGGTCCGCACCGCGGGTGCCCCGCCCGCCCGAGTCGGCGTCCCTGAGCGCGAGACCGCGCCGTGCGCCGCACCCGCCCCGAGACCTTCCCCCACCTCCGACCCCGGGAGTCCCTCATGACCCAGGAAACCGGCGCCGGCTCCGGCGCACCCGGCGATCCCACCCTCACCGCCCCCGACGGCGACGGCTCGTCCCCGGGCCAGGGCACCGAGCTCAAGAAGGCCATCACCCCCGGCCTGCTGCTGCTGTTCATCGTCGGCGACATCCTCGGCACCGGCGTCTACGCGCTGACCGGCCAGGTCGCCGGCCAGGTGGGCGGCGCGGGATGGCTGCCGGTGATCCTCGCGTTCGTGGTCGCGATGATGACGGCGCTGTCCTATGTGGAGATGGTGACGAAGTACCCGCAGGCCGCGGGCGCCGCGCTGTACGTCCACAAGGCCTTCGGCATCCACTTCGTCACCTTCATGGTGACCTTCGCGGTGCTGTCCTCGGGCATCACCTCGGCCTCGAACAGCGCGATCTTCCTCGCGGAGAACGTGCTGGCCGTCTTCCACCTCGAGGACACCCTCGGGGCCGCCGGCTCCCATCACGTCGCCGTGATCATCGCGCTCGTCTTCATCGCCGTGGTGGCCTGCGTGAACTCCTACGGCGTGAGCGAGTCCGTGAAGGCCAACGTGGTGCTCACGCTGATCGAGCTCAGCGGCCTGGCGATGGTGCTGATCATCGGCTTCCTCGCGATCGGTCGCGGCGACGCGGACTTCTCGCGCGTGGTGCTGTTCGAGGCGCCCGAGGACAAGAGCATGTTCATGGCCGTGATCGGTGCGACCGCCCTCGCGTTCTTCTCGATGGTCGGCTTCGAGGACTCGGTGAACATGGCCGAGGAGACCGTGAACCCCTCGAAGAACTTCCCGAAGATGCTGCTGGGCGGCCTGTCGATCACGGGCGTGGTCTACGTGCTGGTCTCCCTCACTGCGGTCGCCGTGGTCCCGATCGGCGAGCTCACCACCGCCACCACGCCGCTGCTGAGCGTGGTCTCGCACGGCGCGCCGAACCTGCCGATGGACACGATCTTCCCGATCATCTCGATCTTCGCGGTCGCCAACACCGTGCTGATCAACATGATGATGGCCTCGCGCCTGCTCTACGGCATGGCCAAGCAGGGCGTGCTCCCGCCGTTCCTGGGGGTCGTGCTCAAGGGGCGCCGCAGCCCCGTGGGAGGCATCGTCTTCTCGACGCTCCTCGCCTTCGCGCTCGTGGTGGTCGTCAGCTACGCCCTGCCGGAGACCATCATCAAGAACCTCGGCGGCACCACGGCGCTGCTGCTGCTGATCGTGTTCTGCCTGGTCAACGTCTCCGTGATCGTGCTCCGCAAGGACCCGGGCGCGAAGGGGCACTTCCGCACCCCCATCGTGGTGGCCGTGATCGGCGGGGTCACCTCGCTGATCCTCGTCACCCCCATCGCCCAGCCCAAGGAGAACTACTACATCGCGGGCGGCCTGCTCGGTGTGGGCCTCGTGCTGTACGTGATCACCTACCTGTACAACTCCGCGATCAAGGGCCGGCGCACGCGCTTCCACGACCAGGACGAGATCGGCCGCGAGTGAGCGGCCGGGTGCCTGGTCACGGCGCCCGTCGAGACCTCGAGATCCCGATCCTCCCCGAGCAACCTGAGCAATCCGAGCCACCCCGAGACACCTGGAGTCGACGATGAAGATCCTGCTCGGCTACGTGCCCAGCCCCACCAGCGAAGCCGCCCTCGAGTACGCATTGGAGGAGGCGAGGACCAAGGACGCCACGCTCGTGGTGCTCGCCTCCGAGCGCAGCGACGATCCCCGCAAGAACGCGGGCGACGCCGGGCGCGAGCCCCTCCACGAGCGGCTCGAGGCCAGCGGCGTGCACTTCGAGCTGCGGGTCGTGCCGCGGCGCGACGACGCGGCCGACGACATCCTGCAGACCATCGACAACGAGAAGATCGACCAGGTCGTGCTGGGGGTGCGCCGCCGCACCCCCATCGGCAAGATGCTGCTGGGGTCCACCGCGCAGCGCGTGATCATGGAGGCTCCGTGCCCCGTGGTGTGCGTGAAGCCGAAGACGCGGGGGCGCTGAGGGGACGAGCTCAGCACCCATCCGGGCTAGCACTCACCCCGTCCGCACCACGATCTCGCGCATGGCCCGTGCGGCATCCTCGGCACTGCCCTCGCTGATCGCGCGGGCGACCTGCAGATGCAGGTCCACGTCGTGCGGTTCGGGCGGCAGATCAGCGCGCTCCACGAGCGCCCTCTCGCGCAGGCTCTCCTCGATCACCATGCGCAGCCGCGCGAACATCGCGTTGTCGCAGAGTGCAAGGACCGCGGCGTGCAGGGCGCTGTCGACGGCGAGGAACGAGTCCGGGCCGTCGGCCCCGGGGACCGCGCCGACGCCCGCCCACTGACGCATCTGCGCGGCCGCGCCCTCGAGCGCACGGAGGCTCACTCCCGTGGCCTCACCGGCGGCGACCCGCCTCGCCGCCGCGGCGGCGGCTTCCGGCTCCACTGCGCGGCGCAGGGCGCGCAGCTCGGCGATCTGCGTCGTCCGTTCAGGTCCGGCGAGGCGCCAGCGGATCACGAGCGGATCCAGCACATCCCAGTGCTCGTGGCCGCGCACCCGCAGGCCCACGCGCCGCCCGGCGCTGAGCATGCCCAGGGCGGTCAGCACGCGCGTGGCCTCGCGGACCACGCTGCGCGAGGCGCCCGTGCGCCCGACCAGGCCCTCGACGGTGTCCGCGTGCCCCGCGGGCAGGTCGCCGCGGACGATCGCCGTTCCCAGCTCGTCGAGCGCCCGGTCGAAGCGCGTCGGATGCGCGCCGGTCCGGTCGTCGTGCCCGCGCGCCGGCGGCAGCCCGTCGTGCCCGCTCACGCCTGCGAGACCGGCGAGACGACGAGCTCGTCCACGCGCATGTGCGCCGGGGCGTCGAGCACGAAGCAGGCGGCGTGCGCCACGTCCTCGGGGCTGAGCATCACGGCGCGGGCCGCGGCGTCGGGCACCTCGGGGCGCTGGTCGAGGAAGTCGGTCGCGACGTCGCCCGGGCACAGGTGGCACGCGCGCACGCCGTGACCCGCCTCCTGCTGATTCAGGGTGCGCACCAGGGAGCCGAGCGCCGTCTTGGACGCCGAGTAGGCGACGCCGGCCCCCGGCTGGAAGCTCCAGCCCGCGAACGATGAGATGACGACGGCGACGCCGCCGCTCGTGCGCAGGTGGGGGAGGGCGGCGTCCAGCGCACTCGCCACGGCGGTCAGGTTCGTGGCCACGACCTGGTCGAACTCGCCGAGGTCCTGATCCTCCCAGCGCCTGTGCGGCGCGTTGAGACCGGCCGCGAGCACGAGCCCGTCGAGCCGTCCGAAGCGGCCGGTGACCTGCTCGACCGCCTCCCGCACGGCCTCGCGGTCCTGGACGTCGAGCGGGAGGGCCAGCCCGGTCCCGCCGACGTCCTCGATCGCGCGGACCGTCTCCTCGAGAGCAGCCGCCCGACGGCCGCTCACGGCCACGTCCCACCCTGCGCGGGCGGCGGCGATCGCGCTCGCGCGACCCATGCCGCTGCCGCCGCCGGTCACCCAGAGGACCCGGCCCGCGGGCGCGTCGGCCGCTCGGGACTGCGGGGTGTCGTGCGTGGTCATGGCGTCCTCCGGAGGGTCGTCGTGCGCGCGGCGAGCGGAGTGCCGTGCGCGTCGCTCTGAATAGTATGCTTTTTCTACACGGCGTTGGACACCGGGCAGAGAGCGTCGACGCACACCACCGAGGCGTCGGCGCTCAGCACCGGGGACTCGACGCGCACCACCGAGGAGGAGCGAGCGATGGAGCTGGATCTCAAGGACCGCGTCGTGGTCGTCACGGGCGCCGCACGCGGCATCGGCGCGGTGATCGCCGGGCGCTTCGCCGCGGAGGGCGCGCGCGTGGTCGCCCTGGACCTCGCCTTCCCCGAGGACGCATCCGACGGTGCCGCGGATCCGGCTCCGCCGAGCGCCCCGTCGGCCCCTGCGATCACCCGTGTCACCTGCAACGTGGCCGACCCGGAGTCGGTCTCCGCCGCGGTCTCGGAGATCGTCGAGCGCCATGGCACGATCGACGTGCTCGTGAACAACGCGGGCATCAACGTCGAGGGGTCCGTCGCCGACCTCGAGTGGGAGCGCTGGCGCGCGTGCTTCGACGTGAACATGGGCGGCGTGTTCCTCATGAGCCGGGCCGTCGCCCCGGTCATGCAGGAGGCCGGCCGCGGGCGGATCCTCAACGCGGCGTCGTTCGCGGCCATCGTGCCGAGCGTCGGCAGCGCCGCCTACGCGGCCTCGAAGGCGGCGGTCGTCCAGTTCACGCGGGTGCTCGCGTCCGAGCTCGGTCCGTGGGACATCACGGTGAACGCCTATGCGCCGGGCATGGTCCCCACCGCGATGAACGGCTTCGCCGAGATGCCCCAGGACGCCCAGGACCGCCTCCTGGACACGCTCTCGCTGCGGCGCTGGGAGAGGCCGGACGACGTCGCGAACCTGCTGATCTTCCTCGCGAGCGACGCCGCGGGCTACATCACCGGCACGCTGCTGGACGTCTCCGGCGGCAAGCTCGCCACCCAGATCCCGGCCCGCGCCTACGGGCGCTGATCCGAGGGCTCCTCCGCATCCCCACCGAACACGTCGGGGACCCCGTCGGCGTCCGCGTCGGCCGCCTCGCGCTCGGCGACCTGTTTGTAGTGCCGGTCCCGGGGCAGCAGGATCACCGCGCCCACCACGGCGGCGAGCACCGAGGCGGTGAGCACTCCGACCTTCGCGTGGTCGTGCATGGGGTCGGACGCCTCGAAGCTGAGCTCCGAGACGAGCAGCGAGACGGTGAAGCCGATGCCCGCGAGGGCGGCCATGCCCACGAGGTCCATCCAGCGCACATCGGGATCGAGGTTCGCGCGCTGCAGACGCGTGACCAGGAACGTCGAGCCGACGATGCCGAGGATCTTGCCGCACACGAGCCCCACGACCACGCCGATCGCGACGCTCGACTCCCAGGCCTCGAGGAGTCCGCTGGCGCCGCCCACGGCCACGCCCGCGCTGAAGAACGCGAACACGGGCACGGCGATCCCGCTGCTCAGCGGCCGGAAGCGGTGCTCGAAGGTCTCGGCCAGCGAGTACTGCGCGCCCAGGCGGGTGCGCGAGCGCACCGGCACCATGAAGGCGAGGACCACGCCGGCGATCGTCGCGTGCACGCCCGAGTTCAGGAACAGCGCCCAGGTGATCGCCCCGAGCGGCAGCAGCAGGAACCATGCCGCGCCGTAGGAGATCCGGAACAGGGACTCGGCGCGCGTGGCCAGCAGACGGTACGCGGCGATCGGCACGATCGCGAGCACCAGGTAGAGCAGGTGCAGGTCGCTCGAGTAGAAGATCGCGATGATGAGGATCGCGATGAGGTCGTCGACGATCGCGAGGGTCAGCAGGAAGGTGCGCACGGCGCTGGGCAGGTGCGAGCCCAGCAGGGCGAGCACGGCGAGGGCGAAGGCGATGTCCGTCGCGGCGGGGATCGCCCAGCCCGTGAGCGCCCCCGGCGGACCGAAGACGTTGATGACCGTGAAGATGACGGCGGGCACGGCGACGCCGCCGGCCGCGGCGACGACGGGCACCAGCGCCTTCCCCGGTGAGCGCAGGTCGCCCACCGTGAACTCCATCTTGAGCTCGAGGCCCGCGAGGAAGAAGAAGATCGCGAGCAGTCCGTCGGCCGCCCAGTGCCCGATGCTGAGGTTCAGGTGGAAGCTGCCCACGTCGAAGCCCAGATGCGCATCGCGCACCCCGAAGTACGCGGGGGCGAGCGGAGAGTTCGCGAGCACGAGGGCGAGCACGGTCGCCCCCAGAAGCACGAATCCGCCGGTGGTCTCCTGCGTGAGGATCCGCTCGATGCGCAGGTGCTCGCGGTAGGTGCCGCGCTCGAGGATCCTTCGGCGTCGTCGGGACTCGTGCTCGGTGCGTCGTCGACTGGTCATGATGCGGCTCTCCTCGGGTGTGGGGGTGCCGGGGTCTCAGGGCTCATCGGGCCGGGGCGGGGAGTCGAAGGCCCCTGCGGGCTTCCGGCTGCGGCCGACGGGCGGCACGGCGGGGCGCGTGCCGCGCACGTCGGGGTCGAGATGCGCGAGCGCCGCGCCGACCTCGCCGTCGGTCGTCACGAACAGCATGACGATGCGGCCCAGCAGCAGCAGGGTGAGGGCGAGCCCGATGGCCTTCAGCCACAGGGGCTGGGCGATGAACAGCAGCATCATCGCGATCAGCGTGGGCGCGAGGTACATGACGGCGCGCTGCACGTAGCCGCCGAAGCTGGGCATCTTCACGCCCGAGGTCTCGGCGAGCGACTTCACCATGAAGTTCGGGCCGTTGCCGATGTAGGTCATCGCTCCGCAGAGCACGGCGCCCAGCGAGATCGCCATCAGGTACAGCTCGGGGACGTCGGCCACGCGCGGCTCGCCCGGCAGCTGCGAGGCCATCTCGAAGAAGGTCGCGTAGGTGGGGGCGTTGTCCAGGACGGAGCTCAGACCGCCCGTGAACACGAACAGCGTGATCTCGTTCAGAGGGAGCGACGGGGCGGCGGAGCGCAGCACAGCGAGCGCCGGGATCATGGTGAGGAAGATGCCGACGAAGAGCGCCGCGACCTCTTGGATGGGCCCGAACTCGAACTCGTTCTCGTCGTAGCGGATGCTGCGGCTGCCCAGGAACAGCGAGCACAGGGCCGCGCCGATCATGACGATCTCCCGCCAGGGCACGTACTGGGTCCACGTCGCATCGCCCTCGACGATCGCGTCGGGATCCAGCGAGGGGATGAGCGCGACCGCGAGGATGATGATCGCGAACCAGATGGCGTTGCTCGCGCCCACGAGCTTCAGCGGGATCACGTTCACGGTGTCCGCGTAGACGTCCTCCTTCGCCTCGTGCGCGATGATCCGGCGGTCCAGTGCCCAGTACGTCAGCAGCAGCAGGGCGTTGACGAACAGCCACATCGGCAGCAGGTGGAAGGTCCAGGTGAACGGCACGCCGCGCAGCATCCCCAGGAACAGCGGCGGGTCGCCGAGCGGGGTGAGCAGGCCGCCGCAGTTGGCGACGATGAAGATCGCGAAGACGACGGTGTGCGCCTTGTGCCGACGTTCGAGGTTCGTGTTCAGCAGCGGGCGGATCAGCAGCATGGCGGCGCCCGTGGTGCCGATGAAGCTCGCGAGCACCCCGCCGATCGCGAGGAAGATCGTGTTCACGCGCGGCGTCGCCGCGATGTCGCCGCGCAGGAAGAAGCCGCCGGAGACGATGAACAGGGCGAGGAGGAGCGCGATGAACTGCCCGTACTCCACGAGCGCGTCGACGACCAGGTGCCACTCGCCCACGGCGATCACGCCGATCGCGACGGGCAGGCCCAGCAGGAGGGCGTAGATCAGCTGGTTGCGCGGGCGGTCCCAGAGCTTCGAGAGCGAGGGGACGAGCGGTGCGATCGCGATCGCCGCGAGCATCAGCACGAACGGGGCGATCGTCCAGGCCGGGAATGTCATCGGGCCTCCAGGGCAGGACGGGGTCGGGGATCAGGGCACTCTATGCCCCGATGCCGACCAGACTTCCCGGCTCACCGCAGTCCATGGTGCCACGGGGCTCGAGGCCCCGGAGAGGCGTCCGGGAGATGGGAAGGCGCGGATGCGGGCGAGCCGCGCCGGTGCTCAGGAGGCCGCGAGCGCCCCCGCGACGTTCCGCAGGAACCGCTCGCACCACTCGAGCTGGGTGATCTCCACGAACTCGTCGGTGCCATGGGCCTGGGCGATGTCGCCGGGCCCCACGACCACGGCGGCCATGCCCGCGTGCTCGTAGATGCCCGCCTCGGTGCCGTAGGTGACCTTCTTCTCCGTGCGCTCGGCGCCGAGGGCCACGGCCGCGCGGGCCGCCGGGCCGTCGGCCGAGCCGTCGAGTCCGTAGAGCAGGGAGACGACGTCGAGCTGCGCGCCGACCCGCTGGGCGGCGGCGGGGTCCGAGGGATCAGCGGGGGCGTCGGCCTTCATCTGCTGATCGAGGCGGTCGATCTCCTCCTGGATGCGGGCGACGATCGGCTCGACGTCGACCTGCGGGAGGGCGCGGAACTCGAACTTCAGATGGACGTCCTGGGGGACGGTGTTGGTGGCGATGCCGCCGTCGAAGAGGTTCACGCCGCCCGTGGTCCAGGCGACGGGGAAGGCGGGATCGTGCGGGCCGTTCTCGCGCAGGTCGTCGATGATCTCGCGGTGGAACCAGTCCACGAATCGCGCGGCGTAGCGGATCGCGTTCAGGCCGTGGGGGAGCAGGCTCGAGTGTGCGGCGACGCCGTGGAAATCGGCATGCAGCACGTTCATCGACTTGTGGGCGGGCACGGCCCGCATGGACGTCGGCTCGCCCACGAAGGCGACCGCGGGCCGGATCCCGAGCTCCTCGAGCTGGGTGACGAGCGCGCGGGCGCCGTTGCAGGTGGTCTCCTCCTCCCAGGTCGCCGCGATGTGCACGGGCACGGTGCGCCGGGCGGCCGCGAACTCGGGGGCGAGCGCCGTCGCGATCGCGAGGTAGGACTTCATGTCCGCGGTGCCGCGGCCGTAGAGCCGTCCGTCGCGCTCGGTGGGCGTGAAGGGGTCCGATGCCCAGTCCTGGCCCGTCACCGGCACGCAGTCCGCGTGCCCGGCGAGCAGGACGCCGCGGCGCGTCGGGTCCTCGGGGTCGACGAAGAGAGCGTCGGCGCTGGGATCGTCGGCGCTGGGATCGCCCTCCTCGTTCGCAGGGAAGGTCGCCACGAGGTTCGCGTTCCTCCCGTCGCCCCTGGGCAGCACGTGCACCTCGGCGCCGGCCTCCCGCAGCGCCCGCTCCATGAGCTCGATCGCGGGCAGGTTGCCGGTGTCCGAGGTGGTGTCGAGCGCGAGGAGGGCCTCGACGAACTCGCGAGCGGTCGACGGCAGGGTCGGATCAGGGGTCGGAACAGCGGAAGACGAGGTCATGGGCCCACTGTACGGGCGATGGCCCGGGCGGCGCGGGGCCCGATGACCGGATGAGTCCGGGCGTGTCCGCCCGCAATGTCCGGTGAACACAATCGTAAGAAGCTGTGCATTCTGGCATGTGTCTGGTAGGCCACATACGCTGAGGCGTCGGCCGAATCCGAGTGCGGGGGCGAGTCCCGTGCGTCATCGTCGATCGGAGAAACGTGAACACGTCATCCGCAGCCCCGTTCAAGCACCCGGACGAACCTCCCACGACGACGACGGGAGGGACCCCGTTCGCGGATCTCCCGCCTCGCAAGACCATCAAGGAAGCGGTCGCGGCCTCGGCGATGGGCAACGCCACCGAGTGGTACGACTACGGCGTCTACGCCGTGGTCGCCACCTACATCGCCTCGCACTTCTTCCCCGAGGGCTCCGCGGCCCAGTTCTGGACCTACGCGTTCCTCGCGATCTCCTTCATCGCCCGCCCCTTCGGCGGCTTCATCTGGGGGCCGCTCGGCGACCGTCTGGGCAGGAAGCACGTCCTCGCCCTCACGATCATCATCATGTCCCTGGCCACGACCCTCATCGGCGTGCTCCCCACCTACGAGCAGGTGGGCATCCTCGCGCCGATCCTGCTCGCGGTGCTGCGCATCGTGCAGGGCTTCTCGACGGGCGGCGAGTACGGCGGCGCGGCCACGTTCATGGCCGAGTACGCGCCGGACAAGCGTCGCGGCCGCTACGGCAGCTTCCTCGAGTTCGGCACGCTCGGCGGCTTCGCGCTCGGCACCATCGTGGTGCTGATCCTGCAGCTCATCCTCTCCGAGGACGCCATGGCCTCGTGGGGCTGGCGCCTGCCGTTCTTCCTCGCGCTGCCGATGGGTCTGATCGGCCTGTACCTGCGGTCGCGCCTGGACGAGACCCCGGTCTTCCAGGACCTCGAGCACGAGGGCGAGGCGCAGCAGTCCGCCGTCCACGGGTTCGTCAGCCTGATCCGCGACTACTGGAAGCCGATCCTCACGATGGCGGGCCTCGTGATCCCGCTGAACATCGCGAACTACACCCTGCTCACGTACATGCCGGGCTACCTCGAGACCAAGATCAACATGTCGGCGAACCAATCGCTGGCGACGATCCTCATCGGCGAGGTCATCATGATGGCGCTGCTGCCGTTCTGCGGCGGTCTCTCCGACGTCATCGGCCGCAAGAAGATGTGGTGGACATCGATGATCGGCCTGTTCGTCATGGCCCTTCCGATGTACTACCTCATGGGCCAGGGCTTCGTGTGGGCGATCATCGCCTTCGCGGTGCTGGGCCTGCTGTACATCCCGCAGCTCTCGACGATCTCCGCGACGTTCCCCGCGATGTTCCCGGCCCACGTGCGCTTCGCGGGCTTCGCGGTGACGTACAACGTCTTCACGTCGGTCTTCGGCGGCACCGCCGCGCCGATCAACGAGGCCGTGGTGAGCGCGACCGGGTTCCTCGAGTTCCCGGCCGTGTACGTCATGTTCGGCTGCCTCTTCGGCATCGTCGCCCTGTTCTTCCTCAAGGAGACCGCGGGCGCCTCGCTGGTGGGCACCGACGTCCCCGAATCCCAGCGCGAGGACTACGGCGTCGAGGCGATCACCGCCGAGACCCAGGCCCTCGACGACTGCGGCCGCTGACCGCGAGCGGACCGAGGCACGGCAGGTCTGACAGGATCGAGCCATGACCTCGCCCTCCGCGGCCTCCAGCGCCCGTGCGGCCGACGCCGCAGCATCCGCATCCGCCCCGAGCACCGAGACCAGGAGGACGCCGAGCACCCGGCGCTTCCGACAGGTCGACGTGTTCGGGGCGGATGCGTTCGCCGGCAATCCCCTCGCCGTCGTCGTCGATGCCGACGGTCTGAGCGATGAGCAGATGCAGCGCATCGCGTCCTGGACGAACCTCTCCGAGACATCGTTCCTGCTCGCCCCCACCCGACCCGGCGCCGACTACCGCGTCCGCATCTTCACCCCCTCGACCGAGCTCGACTTCGCCGGCCACCCGACCCTCGGCAGCGCCTTCGCCTGGCTCGCTGCTCAGGCGGACGGCGGGGAGGCGACGGGCTCGGCCGACGAGCGCATCCTCGTGCAGGAATGCCGTGCGGGACTCGTCGAGGTGCGGGTGGACGGCGACGACCTCGCCTTCGCCGCCCCGCCCCTCGTGCGCAGCGGACCGATGGACGCCGACCACCTCGCGGACGCCGCCGCGGCGCTCGGCATCGACCCCGCGGACGTCCTCGATCACGCCTGGGTCGACAACGGCGCCGGCTGGTGCGTGCTCGAGCTCGCTTCGGCGCAGGACGTGCTCGACCTCGAGCCCGATCTCGCGGTGATCCCGGGGCGCAAGATCGGCGCGCTCGGTGCTGTCGGGGCGACAGCGGACGCCCCGACCACGGGCGCCGACGGGCCCGCCTACGAGGTCCGCGGCTTCGTCGCGCCCGATCCCGTCTCCGGCACGCCCGGCTACGAGGACCCCGTGACCGGCAGCCTCAACGCCGGCATCGCGCAGTGGATGCTCGAGCGGGGACGGTTCGCCCCGCCGTGGACGGTCCGGCAGGGCACCCGGCTGGGACGCCACGGCCGCGTGCTCGTCGACGTCGACGCCGAGGGGACGATCTGGATCGGCGGGACGGTGAGGACCGGCATCCAGGGCGAGATCCTCGTCTGAGGCCCGGTTCCGTGGGCCCGGTGGACCCGGTGGGCCGGCAGCACCTATTCGGCGAGGACGGATCTGCATTCCGGGCCGGGCCCGAACTGCGCTGATCGGCCGGGTCAGGACGCTTCGCGTCGGGTCAGCCGATCGACGGCGGAGCCGTGTTGGTGCCCGCGAGCCCGTACGCCTCGCCCTCCTCGACGAACAGCCGCAGCCGCTCGTTCAGGTCCAGCCAGCCCGCGTCGTAGCCGGCGGCGACGCCATCGGGGATCTCGCCCATCTGCACGTGGTCGACGGTGACGCGCGTGCCCTCGCCCTCGTCGGCGAAGACGTAGGAGACGGTGCCCCAGCTGGGACCGCCCATCCCCATGTTCCCCGTCCAGGCGTAGGTGCGCTCGTGGTCGATCTCGGTGAGGATGCCCCATGCGGCGCGGTGGGATCCGGAGTGCTCGACGATCGGCGCACCGACCTCGACGGGCATCTCGATCGCGGACCCGGGCTGATCGAGCAGGGTGTAGGGCGCGCCCCACCACTGAGAGGGGTGCTCGCGGAAGGCGCGCCACACGGCCTCCCGGGACGCGGCGATCACGATGGACTGGGTGACGTGCATGGTCGTGAGTGACATGGCGTTCTCCTGGGTGATGCGATGCGGGACGATCCGTCCGGTGAGCGGTGAGCGGTGAGCGGTGAGCGGTGAGCGGTGAGCGGTGAGCGGTGAGCGGTGAGCGGTGAGCGGTGAGCGGTGAGCGGTGAGCGGTGAGCGGTGAGGGGCGTGTGGCCACCGGTGGAGGAGTGCGGGCGGTGTCGAGAGGCGCGGAGCCCGCTCAGCCGGCATCCTGCCCGTCGGGCCCCGCGAGAAGGCCCGAGATCGTGGTGAGCTTGTTCGACCAGCCCAGCTCGATGTCGGCGTCGATGCCATCCGGCAGGGCTCCCACGGCGTCCTGGGTCACGGTCAGGCGCGCAGCGGCCTCCTCAGTGGGTTCGAGGGTGATGCGCACGGTGCCGCTCGCCCCTGGGGCACCGCACACGACGCTCGTCCACTCCAGGAGGGTGCCCTCCTCGCGCCGCACGAGCATGCCCCATGCTGCGGTCCGCTCGGGACCTGGCCCGGAGCGCTCGATCACCGACCCGCCGGCGCGCTCGGGGATCACGAGCTCGACCTCGTCGGCGTCGCCGAGCAGTGCGAACGGCGGGCGCCACCACGAGCGGGTGTCCCGCGTGAGCAGGGACCAGATCCGCTCGCGCGGGGCGCTGATCAGGATCGACTGGTGGACGGAGAGGTGGCGTACCTCGGACATGGCGTTCTCCTCGGCGCTGAGTCGCAGTCGGTGCAGGGAGGTGGCGAGAGAGCGATCCGGCGGAGCGAGCCAGCCGATCGTCGCTTCGTAGAGGGCGGAGCCGTTCAGGGCGTTGATGCGTTCACGGCCGCTGCGGGTCGCGAGCACGAGATCCGCCTCGCGCATCTGCTCCAGATGGCGCAGGGTCGCGAAGCGGCTGGTCGAGAGGCCCTCGTCCTCGAGGGTCTCGTGGATCCGCCCGGTGGGCGCGGGAGCGCCCCGCAGGATCTCGACGATCCGGCGCCGTGCGGGATGGGCGAGGGCGTCCCAGACCGACGTGTGCCGTGCACGGGCATCGGGATCGGCCATCGGGGACCTCCGCCAAGACATGTGCGGAAATCCGCACATGTCGAGCATGCGCTTGCCGGGGTCAGGAGTCAAGGGGAGAGCCGAGGGTCCGGGGGCGAGGTGGAGCCGAGGAACCGGACGGCGAAGGAGAGCCGCAACGCCGAGAGCCGGCCGATCTCGACGACCGACGACCGACGACCGACGACTGACGGCCGACGGACCGAGCACCGAGAGGTGAGTTGTTGCTGCTATTCGGGCTCTATAAGAGCAACAACTCACCTCTCGCCGGCCGATCGCGTGCGCCGATCACGTGCGCCGACCTCGCCCGCCGATCGCGTCGGCCGACGGGGCCGCTCAGCTGGTGCGGCGGCGCCTGCCCGAGCGCTTGGCCGTCTGCTTCACCGGCGGCTCGATCGCGCGCACCAGGCGCTCGTGCCCGGTCTCCTCGAGCTCGGCGATGTCGTCGTTGGCCTTGAGGAAGTCGGAGAACGAGCGGAAGCCCAGCAGCTTCTCGCTGAACGAGGGGTCCATGCGGCGCATGTAGGTCTTCACGAGCGAGCTGTGCAGCCACTCGGTGTCGTCCCGCTCGCCCAGTTGGAGGGCGCGGCCCAGCAGCCTGCTCGCCGCCGCCTGCGCCTCCTCGGGGCTGATGTCGTCGGAGTCGTCGATGTCCAGATCCGCATCGAGAGCAACGAGGTCCGCATCGGAGGAGGCAGCTTCGACCTGGTCCGCGCCGTCAGCAGCATCGCCCCCGCGCTCGGAGCCCTTGTGCTTGCCGCCCTTGCCGCCGTTCCCGGCGGAGCCCTTGGCGCCCTTCGACCCCTTGGCAGCGGAACCGGAGCCGTCGGGCGTCTCGGCGCCGGTGGACCCGGCACCGGGAGCGTCGGACCCGTCGGACCCGTCGGACCCGCTCGACCCGCCCGCGCCGTTCGTTCCGTCCGATCCGTTCCCGCCGTCGACCCCGCCCCGGCCCTTCTTCGTGCCGGAGCCGCCGCGCGCGGAGCGGGACTTCGCCGGCTTCTCGGGCAGCTCGATGCCGGGCAGCGTCTCGTAGGAGTCGAACTGGTCGCAGGCCGCGGCCAGGGACTTCGCGGTCGAGCCGGCCACGCCCACCGCGGCGACGTAGGTGCCCAGGCGCTTGCAGCGCTGGGCGAGCGGGACGTAGTCGCTGTCCCCGGCGACGATCACGACGTGCGTGAGGTCGGGGATCCGGAAGCAGTCCTCGACGGTGTCGACGGCCAGGCGGATGTCCGCGCCGTTCTTCGCGTAGGCGGCGGCCGGGAACAGCTGCACGAGGTCCACGGCGCGCGCGACCAGCTGCGAGCGGTACTCGGCGTTCACGGGCGCCGACCAGTCGGCATACGCCCTGGTCAGCATGATGGAGCCGAAGGATGCGGCGTGGTCGATGAGTGCGCCCACGTCGACCGTGGCCTCGGCGAGGCGCTCGGCGACCTCGGGGTCGGTGGGGTCGGCGGCGATCTTCTGGCGGTCGCGGCTGAAGGAGTGGCGCCCGTGCACGCGGTCGTACCAGGACATGACGATGTTGTCGAAGTCCAGGTAGACGGCGACGCGGGGGTCGGTGGAGTCTGCCATGGGTCCAGTCTGCCCGCTCCGCGCCGCCCGTCATACTCTGGCCCCATGACGACGACGCTCCCGTACGGCACCTGGCCCTCGCCCATCACCGCCCAGCAGCTCGCCACCGGGGGAGCGCGTCTGGGCGGCCCGGTGTTCGTCGGCGAGCAGCTGTGGTGGGTCGAGGGCATCGCCGCCGAGGGAGGGCGGCAGGCGATCGTGCGCACCGCCGATGCCGTCGCCACGCCCACCGGCGCGGGTGGGCGCTCTCCCGTGCCGGTCCCCGAGGACGCCGGGACGGTCACCGTGCTGCCCGCGCCCTTCAACGCGCGCTCCCGCGTGCACGAGTACGGCGGAGGGTCGTGGGCCGCCATCCCGGACGCCCTCGTCGACGAGGACCCCGCCGTCCTCCGCGACCCCCTCGTGCTCTTCGTGAACTTCGATGACCAGCGGGTCTATGCGTTCACCGAGGGCAGCGAGCCGCGTCCCCTGACCCCCGTCGGCCCCGAGGTCGAGTCCGCCCACGGGCCCTCGCTGCGCTGGGCCTGCCCCACCCCGGTGACCCTCGCCGACGGCTCCCGCGAGATCTGGTGGATCTGCGAGGACCACACCGGCGGGGTCGAGGGGCCCCGCGCGGATCCCGACGGCGCCCCGCACATCGAGCGCTTCGTCGCCGCGGTCCCGCTGGACGGCTCGGCCGCCGAGGACCCGGGCGCGATCCGCCGCGTCACCCCCGCCTCCCGCTTCGTCGCCTACCCACGCCTCAGCCCCGACGGCACGCTCGTCGCCTGGATCAGCTGGGAGCACCCGCGCATGCCCTGGGACGGGACGCTCCTGCATGTCGCCCCGCTCATCGGCGGCAGCGCCGGGACCGGCGAGATCGTCGCCGGCGGACCCGGTGGGCCCGGCGGGCCCGTCGGCCCTGACGGTTCCGGCGGGCCCGGCGGCGCGGCCGAGGGGGACCGGGAGATCTCCGTGCTGCAGCCCGAGTGGCTCGACGACGAGCGCCTGATGTTCGTCTCCGACGAGTCCGGCTGGTGGAACCCGCGCGTGTGGTCCGCGGCCGACGGGAGCCGCGCCGTGCTCCCCGCGGACTCGCCCTTCGCGCGGCAGGAGTTCGGCGGCGCCATGTGGGGGCTCGGCACCACGTGGTACGCCGTGCTCGACGCCGATCACGCGCTCGTCGCCCACAGGCACGCCGGCGAGACCCTGGGAGTGCTCACGATCTCCAGCGGGGAGGTCGTCGACCTCGACCTGCCGCTCACCTCGATCGCCGGGATGGACGTGTGCGAGGACGGCGGCCTCGTCCTGCTCGGCGCCTCCCCGGCCCGCTTCTCCGCCATCTATCTCACCCGCATCGAGGGCGGGTTCGCGGCCCCGCACATGGGCGCCCTCCGCCAGGTGCGCTCCTCGCGGGACGACGCCCCCGACCCCGACGTCCTCCCGAGCGCAGAGGAGATCGAGGTGCCGCTGCCCGACGGCGGCACCGTCCACGCGATCTGGTTCGCTCCGCGCCAGAGCGGCATCGAGGGCCCGGCCGACGAGCTCCCGCCCGTCATCGCCCGCGTGCACGGCGGACCCACGTCGGTCGTGCCTCCCGTGCTCAGCCTCCCGGTCGCCTACTACACCTCGCGGGGGATCGGCGTTGTCGAGGTCAACTACGGCGGCTCCACCGGCTACGGGCGCGCCTACCGCGACCGCCTGAAGGGCCAGTGGGGCGTGGTCGACGTCGCCGACACCGTCGCCGTCATGGACCACCTGGTCGCCTCCGGACTGGCCGACGGCCGCCGCCTCGGCATCGAGGGCGGCAGCGCGGGCGGTTGGACCACGCTCGCATGCCTGACCCGCACCAGCACGTTCTCCGCGGGCGTCTCGAGCTTCGGGGTCGCCGAGCTCGAGAACTTCATCCGCGACACCCACGACTTCGAGTCCCGCTACATCGACGGGCTCGTCGGCCCCTACCCCGAGCGGAAGGACCTCTACGCGGAGCGGGCCCCGCTCAGCCACGTCGACGAGCTCGAGTGCCCCGTGCTGCTGCTGCAGGGTGACGAGGACCGCATCGTCCCGCCCAGCCAGTCCGAGATGTTCCGCGACGCGCTCGCCGCCAAGGGCATTCCGCACGCCTACCTGCTGTTCCACGGCGAGCAGCACGGCTTCCGCAAGGCCGAGAGCATCATCCGCGCGACCGAGTCCTCGCTGTCCTTCTACGGACAGGTCTTCGGCTTCACCCCGCCCGGCGTCCCCGTGCTCGAACTCGTGACACGCTGAGAGGGCGGGCCGACGGTGTCCCACACCGCCGGCCCTCCCGATCCCCGCCCGCCCGGCCGACGGCGACGTGCCGCCGTCGTCGACCCGAGGTCCAGGAAAGATCCGCACGCGATGCCCCGGCACCGCACCTCGCACAAGGAGGCTCCATGGTCACCCGCCAGTTCCCCAAGCCCGACGAGATCTTCGAGCTGATGAAGTTCCGCAAGCCCTCGCTCGACTTCACCGGGACCCGACTGGAGAAGGCGCAGTCCATCTACGACCTGCGGAAGATCGCCAAGCGCCGCACTCCGGCCGCGGCCTTCGACTACACCGACGGCGCCGCCGAGCGCGAGATCTCGATGCACCGTGCCCGCAAGGCCTTCGAGGACGTCGAGTTCCATCCGGGCATCCTCACCGACGTCTCCCACGTCGATCCGAGCGTGGAGATCCTCGGCGGCCCCTCGGCGCAGCCCTTCGGCATCGCCCCCACGGGCTTCACCCGGCTCATGCAGACCGAGGGCGAGATCGCCGGCTCGGGCGCCGCGGGCGCCGCGGGCATCCCCTTCACGCTGTCCACCCTGGGCACCACCTCGATCGAGGACGTGCACGCCACGAACCCGCACGGGCGCAACTGGTACCAGCTGTACGTCATGAAGGACCGGTCGATCTCCTACGGGCTGGTCGAGCGCGCCGCCAAGGCCGGGTTCGACACCCTCTTCTTCACCGTCGACACCCCCGTGGCGGGCGCCCGCCTGCGCGACAAGAAGAACGGCTTCTCGATCCCGCCGCAGCTCACCCCCGGCGTGGTCATCAACGCGATCCCGCGGCCCTGGTGGTGGATCGATTTCCTGACCACCCCGAAGCTCGAGTTCGCCTCGCTCACCTCGACGGGGGGCACCGTCGGCGAGCTGCTGGACTCCGCGATGGACCCGTCGATCGACTACGACGACCTGCGCGAGATCCGCGCGATGTGGCCCGGGAAGATCGCCATCAAGGGCGTGCAGAACGTCGAGGACGCGAAGAAGCTCGCCGACCTGGGCGTCGACGCGATCGTGCTCTCCAACCACGGCGGCCGCCAGCTCGATCGGGCGCCCGTGCCCTTCCACCTGCTGCCCGAGGTCAAGCGCGAGGTCGGCTCGGCCACGGAGATCATCGTGGACACCGGCATCATGCACGGCTCCGACGTGGTCGCCGCGATGGCCCTCGGCGCCGACTTCACGCTCGTGGGCCGCGCCTACCTCTACGGCCTCATGGCCGGCGGACGTCGCGGCGTGGACCGCACCATCGAGATCCTCTCCGAGGAGGTCGCCCGCACCATGCGCCTGCTCCAGGTGCACTCGATCGAGGAGCTCGAGCCGCGCCACGTCACGCAGCTGCGTGACCTCGAGCCGATCCCCCAGCCCGGCGTGCACGAGGGTGCCGAGGGGTGACGTCCGACCCGGGGCCGGGGCCTGCGCGCTGCAGACCGGGCAGGCACCCGCCCCGGGGGTGGAAAGCTCCCGCCGATCTCGGTGCTCGTCAGTGCTTGCGGGCGCGCATGCGCGGCGGGGCCGCGAGCATCTGGAGGTCCAGCTGACGCAGCACCACGTCGGCCGCCTCGGGGTCGATGCCGGGCTCCGATCGCGCCAGGAGCACCTCGGTGCGCGCGGCGTCCAGGCCCACGGTCTGCGCGGCGACCATGAGCTCGCGCCCCCGCTTCATCTTCTTGCGCCGCGCGGCGAGGGCCTTCTGCGCCTCGGGGTCCACCGGTGAGCCGTCGGGGTTGATCGCGCTCATCGCCTGCGTCGTGGAGTCCAGCTCCTGGCGCAGGCCCTTGAAGCGCTTCTTCACCGCGCGCATCTGCTCCTCGGTGAGCTCGCCGGTCTCCTCGAAGCGCTCGTGGATCGCACCCAGGGCGGCGCGCTGCGCACGGTGGGTGAGCTCGGCGATCTCCTGGTCGGCGACCGTGCCGTCGTCCTGGAGCTTGAGCAGGCGCAGCAGCCAGCCCAGCCCGAGGCCCGTCGGCACCAGGGTCACCAGCAGCACCGAGCAGGCCACGATCACCATCATGTTGCGGGCGTCGGCCTCCGCCCCGGAGACCCCCGAGGTGGGGATCGCGAGGGCCAGGGCCAGGGTCGCCAGGCCGCGCATCCCGCACCAGGTGAGGACCGAGGAGTCCTTGAGCGAGAGGACCTCGCCGGCGTCGAAGCGGACGATCGGCTTGATGAGGAGCATGCCCACCAGTCGCACCGCCACCACGATCACGCAGGCCACGGCCGCGACGGGGAGGTAGCGGAGCACGTCCGCGCCCTCGTTCGCGACGATGTCGCGCAGCTGCATGCCCATCAGACCGAAGGCGAGGCCGGTGACCAGCAGGTTCGCCACGTCCCAGAAGGTCGCGCGCGAGATCCGGGCCTCGGAGTCCTCCGCGCGGGCGCGGCGGCGGGTCTCCAGCGCGGTGACCACCACGGCGATCACCCCGGAGGCGTGCAGCTCCTCGGCGAGCATGTAGGCGGCGAAGGGGACCACGACGCTCATCGCGGTGCGCGCGGCCGTCGTGGTCACGCGGTGCGAGGCGAAGCGGTAGAGGAAGCCGATCACGAGGCCGATCGCGACGGCGATCGCGGCGCCCACGAAGAAGTTCAGCACGAGGCCCACGCCCTGGCCCACACCCAGGGTGTCCGGGCCGGTGAGCGCGCTCAGCGCGGCGGTGAACAGCACGATCGCGACGGCGTCGTTGAACAGGCCCTCGGTCTGCAGGATCGACAGCAGCCGCCTCGGCATCCGCGCGGGGCCGGCGACGGCCTCGACCGCGACCGGATCGGGCGGGGCGACCATCGCTCCCACCATCAGCGCGAGCGGGATGGACACGGCCGGCACGAGCAAGAACACGGCGCCCGCCACGAGCACGGCCGTGGTCGCCGTGAGCCCGACGGCGAGGAACAGCAGCGTGCGCCAGCGGAAGCGGAAGACGGACCAGTCGGTCTTCTGCGCGGTCGCGAACAGCAGCGGCGGCAGGAACAGGGGGAGGATCAGGTCCTCGTCGATCTCGAGGTGCTGGAGACCGGGGATGCAGGCGATCGCGGAGCTCGCCAGGAGCATGAGGATCGGATAGGGGAGTCGCAGACGCTCGCCCAGGGCGACGCAGACGACGGTGACGGCGAGCAGGCCGATGACCAGCGCCAGGTTGATCATGGGCGGCTCCGGGGTCGTGGGCGCCGGCTGCGCGGGACCGGCAGCGACGGGCGGTCAGGGGCTTCGGGCGAAGCGGACACACACCGCCGGTGGGGTCCGAGGTCGCGGGAGCCCTCCCACTCTATCGCCCGGCCCGTGCGGCACCTGCTCGCCGGCTGGACGTGCAGGTGCCGCAGGACGACCCGGCGGCGTCAGCAGTAGGCGGTCGTCGCGGTGGTGCGCACGTACTTCTTCGTCGCCTTCTTGGTGAGCTTCTTGTACGAGCAGGACTCGAGCTTCTTGCCCTTGGAGTTGTACGTCCGGGCGGTGTCGTGGGTGTTGTTCCAGATGTAGCTCTTGGTGCCCCAGTACAGGGTGGAGGAGGTGTTCTTCCCCTTGCCCGAGCGGATCGTGAGGGTCTTGCCGGGCTTGATCTTGGTGCCCTTGGGGAAGCGGAAGCGCTGCGGGCCGTTGTCGCGCAGCGTGTACCCGGTCAGCGAGAGGGTCTTCTTCCCCGTGTTCTTGAGGACGATGTACTCCTTGTTCAGGTGGCCGTTCTTCCAGGTGTCGCGGCCCGAGGGGTCGTAGACGATCTTCACGATGTCCAGCGGCTTCTTCGTCGCCGCATCGGCCGACGGGGCGACCGCGATCGGGCCCGCGACGAGCGCGAGCAGCAGCATGAGGGCGAGCAGGGGCCGGACGCGGACGTCCTGGAATCGGGCGCGCTGGAGGAGGGGCAGATGCATGGTGACCTCTGGAGGATCTGAGGGGCCGCGGGGCGTCATCGTCCTGCGGGGACCCGGTCCGACGGGGATATGTCGGAAGATAGCACCCGGAACGGAGGCCGGCACCCCCTGAGCGATGTCGTCTGCGCGACATCGCCCAGGGGTGCCGTCAGAGGGACTCCTGCCAGGCCCGGTAGAGCGCGGCGAAGCGGCCGCCGGCGGCGACCAGCTCGGCGGGGGAGCCGTCCTCGACGACCTCGCCTCCGTGGACCACGAGCACCCGGTCGGCGATCATCACCGTCGAGAGGCGGTGGGCGATGATCAGCGCCGTCCGCTCGCCGAGCAGCTTGGTCAGCCCCTCCTGGACCATGCGCTCGCTGGGGATGTCCAGCGAGCTCGTGGCCTCGTCGAGGATCAGCACGCGCGGATCGGCGAGGAAGGCGCGGGCGAAGGAGATCAGCTGCCGCTGACCGGCGGAGACGCGGCCGCCGCGCTTGTTCACGTCGGTGTCGTAGCCGTCGGGGAGGTTCTCGATGAAGTCGTCCGCGCCGATGGCGCGGGCCGCCCGCTCGATGTCCTCGCGCGGGGCACCGGGCATGCCCAGCTCGATGTTGTCCGCGACCGTCCCGGAGAACAGGTAGGCCTCCTGGGTGACCATGACGATGTTGCGCGTCAGGTCCTCCATGGAGATGTCCCGCAGATCCACGCCGTCCAGCAGCACCTCGCCCTCGGTCGCGTCGTAGAAGCGGCTGATGAGCTTCGCGACCGTCGACTTGCCCGCGCCCGTCTGCCCCACCAGGGCGATCGTCTGCCCCGGAGGGATGTGGAGGTCCAGGGGCTTCAGGACGAGGGGGCCGTCGGCCGTGTAGCGGAAGGAGACGTCCTCGAAGTCGACGCGCCCGGTGGAGGCCGGCATCGGCGTGGGGTGCTCGGACTCCTTGACGCTCGGCGACTCCGCGAGCAGCGTCGCGATCTTCTCGAGGGCCGACAGCCCGCTCTGCAGCGTGTTGTAGAAGCTCGCGAGCTGGTCGATGGGCTGGAAGAAGCGCCGCGAGTACAGCGCGAGCGCCACCAGCGACCCCACCTCGAGGTGGCCGCCGAGCACGCGGAAGCCGCCCACGAGCAGCACCACCGCGATCGTCGCGTTGGCGAGGATGCGCAGGGCCGGCTGGTAGATGCCGAAGGTCATCGTCGAGGCCAGCGAGGCGTCCCGATAGTCCTGGGCGAGGTCGTCGAAGCGCTTCTCGTCGGCCGGCTCCTTGCGGAAGGCCTGGACGGCGCGGATGCCGCCCATGGTCTCCACGAAGTGGACGATGAGCCGCGCGGAATGGGTGCGGATCTGCCGGTACTGCTCGCGCGAGCGCTTCTGGAACCAGCTGGTGAGCATGACGCCGGGGATCAGCATCAGCAGCATGACCACGCCGGTCACCCAGTCCATGGTGACGATGAGGATCACCGTGAACACCATCGAGAGGGTGGAGCCGACGAGGATGTCGACGCCGGAGTCGACGAGCTCCCGCAGGGCCTCCATGTCGGAGGTCTGGCGGGAGACCATGCGGCCGGAGGTGTAGCGCTCGTGGAACTCGAGGTCCTGCTTCTGGGTGAAGCGGAAGACCTTCCGGCGCAGGCTCAGCAGCATCCGCTCGCCGACCACGGTGCCCTGGCGGACGTACCCGAAGGTCAGCACGCCGCCGACGATCGCGCAGCTCAGGTGCAGGGCGGCGGCGCCGAGCGCGGGCGCGGGGTTGCCCTCGACCATCGGCGTGAGGGCGTTGTCGATGCCCCAGGCGATGATCGCGGGGCCCGCGACGACCGCGAGCTGGGCGATCACGACCATCACGCTCATGGCGGCGAACTGGCCGCGCACGGGGTGCAGCAGCTCGCGCAGCAGGGTCAGCGAGCGGGACCGGGCCTGCCTGTTCTCCTCGGGGGAGAGGACGCGCTGCTCCTCGTCCTCCTCACGTGCGGGGGCGCTCATCGCTCGCCCTCCTTCCCTGCGGTCTCCTGGACTTCCCGCAGATCGAGCTCCCCGGTGAGGGTCTCGATGTCCTGGTTGCTGCGGGCCTCCTCCTCCTGGTTGGCGATCACGTACCGGTAGCGGGCGGAGCTGCGCATGAGGTCGGTGTGGGTGCCCACCGCGACGATCTCCCCGTGGTCGATGAGCGCGACGCGATCGGCGAGGGCCACCGTCGAGGTGCGGTGGGCGACGATCAGCGTGGTGGTGCCCTCGAGCACCTCGCGCAGACGGTCGGTCACCCGCTCCTCGGTCTTCGTGTCCAGGGCCGACAGCGGGTCGTCGAGCAGCAGCACCGAGGGCCGCGCCGCGATCGCGCGGGCGAGCGCCAGGCGCTGGCGCTGGCCGCCGGAGAGGCTCATGCCCTCCTCGCCGATGCGGGTGTCCAGGCCGTCGGGCAGATCGAGGGCGAAGCCCGCGTCGGCCGTGCGCAGCGCGAGGTGCAGCAGCTCCTCGGACTGCTCGGGGGTGAGCGTCTCGTCGGCCCCGAGCATGACGTTGCCGCGCACGGTGTCGGAGAACAGGGTGGCGTCCTCGAAGGCGACCGCCGTCAGCGAGCGCAGGTCCACGAGGTCCATGTCGCGCACGTCGACGCCGTCGATGGTGATGCGGCCGGCGGTGACGTCGTAGAGGCGGGGGATCAGCTGCAGCAGCGTGGACTTGCCGCTGCCGGTGACGCCCACCAGCGCCATGGTCTCCCCGGGGCGGATGTGCAGGTCGGCGCCGTCGATGACGTCGGGGATGCGCGAGGGGGCGTCGGCGTAGCGGAAGTGGACGCCGGTCAGGCGCACGTCGCCGCGCGAGCCGGCGGGGGCGGGCTCGTCCGCGCTCTCGGGCGAGGTGATGTCGTTGGACAGGTCCATGACCTCGAAGTGGCGGTCGAGCGCCGTGTTCGTGTTGATCGCCTGGCCCAGGTGGTTGCCGAGCATCCGCACCGGGCCGATCACCATCGTCGCGGTCGCGAAGTAGGAGGCCATCTGCCCCACGGTCATGTTCCCGTGCGCCGTCTCGTACAGCCCCAGCAGCAGCGCGAGGCCGAGGGCGAGCTCGGGGAGCATGAACATGAACATGTTGAAGGTGGCCATGGCCGTCGCCATCTTCACCTCGGTGCGGCGCAGCTCGTCGGCCTGCGCGGTGAAGCCCTCGAGGGCCGTCGGGCCGCGGCCGAAGGCCTTGAGCACGCGGATGCCCTGCACGGACTGCTCGATGGTGGTGGCGAGGTCGCCGTTCTGGTCCTGCGAGAGGCGCGAGAGGTAGGCGAAGCGCTGGTTGAAGCGGAAGGCCAGGATGCACACCGGCACCGCCGCGCAGACGAAGATCAGCGCGAGCAGCGAGCTCGAGCGGAACAGCAGCACCATGCCGACGATGATCGTGACCACGTCGGTGACGATCATGATCATGCCGAAGGCGACCCAGCGGCGGATCAGGCTGATGTCGCTCATCATGCGCGAGAGCAGCTGGCCGGACCCCCAGGCGTCGTGGAAGGCGACGGGCAGGTGGATGACCTTGCGGTAGAAGCTGACGCGCATCTCCTTCTCGACCGTGGTCGAGGGCGAGACGGCGAACATGCGTCGCAGCCAGATGAGGGAGGCCTCGAGGAGCCCGATGCCCATCACCAGCGCGCCGCCGGTCCACACCGCGGCGGCGGTCGGATCGGCGTCCAGGCGGTTGATGATCCATTCGAGGGCCTGCGGGATGAGCAGGGCGCTCGTGGAGGCGACGAGCGCACTGAGGAGTCCGAGGAAGAGGCGGAAGCGGATGGGGCGGACCGTCTGCCAGAGACGGCCCATGGACGCGATCATGAAGAGGCGGCACCTCGCTGTGCGGTGATGGGCGGGGGAGTGCGGCGCGGGCTGAGGAGGCGGAGCGGGCGGGGAGGACGGTCCAGCCCGGATGCTCCGACGGGTCGGGGCACCGGGCTGAGGCTGAGAAGGGGCGGGATGCGGGGCGGGCCGGTCCGGCGGGCTCCGGGGGCATCGGGAGCCTCGTGCGGACCGGCCCTTTAGCCTAGTCAACGATCACGTGGGAATCCAGAGGATTCCGAGGCGTGATCGGAGCGGGACGTCGAGTCGGGCCGGACGACGGCGCGGCGTCGCGGGTGGTCCCTCGGTCCTGTGCGGTCGCTGCGGCCGCTCGGCGCGGTTCAGTCCCGCGCGGGCTTCGCGTCCGAGAGCAGCGCCGCGGCGCCCGCGCTCGCGCCGGCGACGGCCAGCACGGACGGCCAGGGGCCGATCTTCTTCGCGAGCGGGTGGGAGAGCCCGAAGCCCAGCACGTACAGCGCGCTCAGCGCCGCGGTGGTGCCGGCGCCGCGCTTGGCGAGCCAGGTGCGGCCCGCATAGACGCCTGCGGCGGCGAGGACGACGCCGCCGAGCGGGCGGATGCCCGTCTCCCGCGCGGTGATCCAGCCGCCCAGCAGACCTGTGGCGACGACGGGGGCGGTGCGGACGGACTCGGCGGGCTTCAGCGCGGTGGAGGTGCTCATGGGGCCGAGCCTATGACGCGACGCTGGACAGGTGCAGGGGGTGTGTGAGGCGGCGGGGTCGGGCCGTCACCGCACTGCACCGCATCGCTCACCGCACCGCGGCGGCTCCGTGGGCGGGCACGGTGCCGGGAGCGGCGGGGCCGACGGCATCGAGCATGTCGGCGCCCGAGACCTGCGTGAGGACCTCCGCGTCGTTCGGCAGGTCGAGGGGCTCGTCGCCGAGGTTGAGCCAGAGGGCGAGGCCGCGCGGGGTATCGGACGGGGCGAGGCCGTCGGGCTCGAGCACGATGCGCACGGACGCGTTGGTCAGCGAGTCCTCGTCCACGCGGATCCGGGCGGTCGCGAGCCATCCCTCGCGGCGGCGCAGGCCGAGCAGGCGCTGATGCACCTCGAAGAGGCGCGGCGCGGCGGGGCGGGCGAGCAGCGCGAGCGAGGGGGAGGTGCCGACGGGGATCTCGCCGTGCCAGGTGCCGTCGGGTCCGATGCCCGAGCGCAGGGCGTCGGGCGAGGCGGGGAACAGGGGACGCACGGCGTCATCCCCGCCCGCGCGCTCCTCCTTGGTGCCGACGGCGCCCATCTCGTCGCCCGCATAGATGGCGGGGATGCCCGGCAGCAGTGCGAGCAGGGCGAACGCGACCGCGAGGTCACGCCCGTCCTCGAGCTGCGAGGCGATGCGCGTGGTGTCATGGTTGCCCAGGAAGGTCAGCGGCAGGAAGGGGGCACCCTCGCCGTCGTCTTCTCCGCCGTGCACGAAGGCCTCGTGCCGGCCGATCGCGTGGGCGAGCTCGAAGAGGTTCGTCTCGCGGATCGAGGACCAGATCGCCTTCCACAGCTCGTACTGGGTGATCGAGTCCGCGCCGGAGGCCTCGGCGAAGGCGCGGTAGTCGCCGTGGATGACCTCGCCGAGGATCCACGCCTCCGGGTGCTCTGCCCGCACCATGTCCAGGATCGGCGCCCAGGCCTCGGGGCCCGCCGCGTACATCGCGTCCAGCCGCCAGCCGTCGATCCCGCGGTCGAGCCACAGGTTCATCACCTGGGCGATCCGCTCCTGGACCGCGGGCTCGGCGAGTTTCAGCTCGACGAGGTCCTCGTTGCCCTCGAAGCCGTACGGATGGGCGCCGGACCAGCGGATGCACGCGCCGGCGGGGGAGTCGGGGCCGTCGGCCAGCGCCCGTCGCACCAGCGGATGCAGGTGCGAGACGTGGTTGAAGACGCCGTCGAGCACGAGCGAGATGCCGCGCTCGCGGCATGCCCCGATGAGCGCGTCGAGGTCCGCCTCGTCGCCCAGCCGGGGGTCCACGCGCAGGTGGTCGAGGGTGTCGTAGCCGTGGGAGACGGAGTCGAAGATCGGGTTCAGGATCAGCACGTCCGCGCCGAGCGCGAGCAGGTGGTCGAGCCAGCCGACGATGCGGTCCAGCCGATGGACCACGTTGTCGCCCTGGCGCTCGCCGTAGGTCTCGGCACCCAGGTCCTCGCGGTGCAGCGGGGCGCCGCAGAATCCCAGGGGGTAGACCTGCCAGCAGATCGCGTGCTGCCACCACGGTGCGGCACTGGCACTGGCACCGGCACCCGCAGCGGGGTCAGCGGCTGCCGCGGCGCGGGTGTCGGAGGCGAACGGGGGCAGGGCCTCAGGGGCGGATGAGGTCTCCATCGGGCCATGGTACGGACACGCGCTGTGAGGTGCCTCCCGATCCGAGGGGTCGTCTCCGAGTATCCCCGCCTGACCTCCCAGCGACCCCGCACCCCTGGGAGCGTGTGGTTCCGCGCTGGTGGCGCGGGGTATGTACCACGTGCTGCCGCACGCTGTCCACCTGCACCGCGCGGTCGCTGGCCCCGCTGCGGGCCTCGTCTATGGTGCTGGAGGATCGATGGCGTGCCCGGGTGCTCTGCGTCCCGGTGCCGGGATCCGCGACCGCCCGCAGCAGGACGAGGAGCAGATGACAGCAGGCACCGACCGCACCCCGACCACCCCGGCACCGCCGAGGACGGCCCCTTCGGCCGCACCGCCGAGCGATTCGAGCGGCCCGGCGCCGCGGGCTCCGCGCGGACCTCGTGCGAACCCACCCGTCCTCATCGGCTCTGCCGCCCTGATCGGCGCGGTCGCCCTCTGGGCGATCCTGGCCCCCGCCCAGGCGGGGGTGGTGATCGGAGCGATCGTCACCTGGACCTCGCAGAACCTGGGCTGGTACTACATCGTCACCGCTGGCATCGTCATCGCCTTCGTGCTCTTCCTCGCCCTCGGCCGCACCGGCGCCGTCAAGCTCGGCCCCGACCACGCCCGGCCCCAGTTCAACCTGTTCACCTGGACGGCGATGCTGTTCGCCGCGGGCATCGGCATCGACCTCATGTTCTTCTCGGTCTCCGAGCCGATCTCCCAGTACTACGAGCCGCCCACGGGCGGAGGGCAGAACCTCGAGGCCGCCCGGCAGGCCATCGTCTGGACCCTCTTCCACTACGGGCCCGTGGGCTGGGCGATGTACGCGCTGATGGGCGCGGCCTTCGCCTACTTCGCCTACCGGCGCAACATGCCGCTGAGCATCCGCACGCTGCTCTCGCCGCTGTTCGGACGGCGCATGGACGGCTGGGCCGGCCACACGGTCGACATCGCCGCCGTGCTGGGCACCGTCTTCGGGATCGCGACCTCGCTGGGCATCGGCGTGGTGCAGCTGAACTACGGCCTGCACCAGCTCTTCGGACTACCCGAGGGCGTCGGCGCGCAGATCGGCCTCATCGTGCTGAGCGTGCTGATGGCGACTGTGTCCACCGTGAGCGGCGTCGAGAAGGGCATCCGCCGGCTCTCCGAGCTCAACGTCATCCTCGCGATCGTGCTGCTCGTCTACATCGCCGCCACCGGGAACACGCGCCGCATCCTCGAGGGCCTCGTGATGAACGTCGGCGACTTCCTCTCGCGCTTCCCGGGCATGCTCCTGGACACCTTCGCGTGGGAGCAGCCGGACACCTGGTCGAGCACCTGGACCCTGTTCTTCTGGGCCTGGTGGATCGCCTGGGCGCCGTTCGTGGGCCTGTTCCTCGCGCGGATCTCCCGCGGCCGCTCGCTCCGCCAGTTCGTCCTGGGCGTGCTGGTGGTGCCGTTCCTGTTCATCGCCCTGTTCATCTCGGTGTTCGGCAACAGCGCCCTCGAGCTCGTGATCGGCGGGGACGACGCCTTCGGACAGGTCGCGATGGCCACACCCGAGCGCGCCTTCTACGACCTGCTCGCCCAGTACCCGGGCGCGACGCTGCTCATCGGCCTCGCGACCCTCACCGGCCTGCTGTTCTACGTGACCTCGGCCGACTCGGGCGCGCTCGTCCTCGCGAACTTCACCTCCGTGATCGAGGACCCGAAGCAGGACGGCGCCACCTGGCTGCGCGTGTTCTGGGCGGTCCTCACCGGCGTGCTCACCCTCGCGATGCTGCTGGTCGGGGGGATCACCACCCTGCAGGGGGCGACGCTCGTGATCGGCGTGCCCTTCTCGATCGTCCTGTACCTGGTGATGATCTCCCTGTACCGCGCGCTGCGCAGCGAGACCCAGCAGGTCGACAGCTTCCGGGCCACCTTGGTGGCCCGCCCCGGCGCCTCCGAGCACTCCTGGCGCTCGCGACTGCGCCGCTCCATGTCCTACCCGCAGCGTGGCGCGACCCTGCGCTACCTCGAGCGCACCGTCGCCCCGGCCCTGCAGGAGGTCGCCTCCGAGATGCGCGATGGCGGCGCTGAGGTCGACGTCGAGCGGCAGGACGTCGAGGGCCATCCCGTGCCCAGCCTCGTGCTGCGCGTGCGCCTGCCCGGATGCGACGACTTCGTCTACCAGGTGCACCCCGTCGCCCAGCCCATGCCGTCCTTCGCCGTGCGCGTCGCCCCCGAGGACGACGACTACTACCGGCTCGAGGTCTTCACCGCGACCGGTTCGCGCGGCTACGACGTGTACGGCTACTCCTCGGAGCACCTGATCACCGATGTCCTGGACCTCTACGAGTCCCACCTAGAGTACCTGCGCGTCTCGCAGGGAGGGGTCGACGGGGCCCTCGCCTCGGCCGTCACCACCGACTGGCACGAGGACTTCCCGGCGGTCGAGGAGGATCCTGAGGGCCCGTCGGCCGACGGGGATCCGGCGCGCGGGGACCGGGCCGACGACGAGCCCGCCCCGGTGCGCTGACCCCGCCCGACCCCACCCCACCCGCCGACAGCACCGACCATCACCCCCAGGGGCCCGCGCCCCACCACGAAGGGAGAGACCATGCCCAGCACCCTGTTCATCGACGGGACCTGGCGCGCCGCCGCCGAGGGCGGCACGCGCGAGATCCGCTGCCCCGCGGACGGCGAGCTCGTCGCCGTCGTCGACGAGGGCACCGAGACGGACACGATCGCCGCGATCGAGGCCGCCCGCCGCTCCTTCGACTCCGGCGTGTGGACCTCCGTCCCGGCCGCCGACCGCGGCGCCCTGCTGCTGCGCGCCGCCGAGCAGCTGCGCGAGCGCAAGGAGGAGTTCTCCCGCGCCGAGTCCCTGGACACCGGCAAGCGCCTCGTCGAGTCGCGCCTGGACATGGACGACATCGCCGCCTGCTTCGACTACTTCGGGCGGATCGCCGCGCAGGACGCCGGCCGCGTGGTCGACGCCGGCGATCCGGACGTGGCCAGCCGCATCGAGCACGAGCCCGTGGGCGTGTGCACGCTGATCACCCCGTGGAACTACCCGCTGCTGCAGGCCGCGTGGAAGATCGCGCCCGCACTCGCCGCCGGGAACTCCTTCGTGCTCAAGCCCGCCGAGCTCACCCCGCACACCGCGATCCTCATGCTGCAGGTGCTCGAGGACCTGGGTCTGCCCGCGGGCGTGGGCAACCTCGTGCTCGGGGCCGGTGCGAGCGTCGGCGGTCCGCTGTCCACGCACCCCGACGTGGACATGGTGTCCTTCACCGGCGGACTCGTCACCGGCCGCCTGATCGCGGAGAACGCCGCGCGCACCGTCAAGAAGGTCGCCCTCGAGCTGGGCGGCAAGAACCCCAACGTGGTCTTCGCCGACGCCGACTTCGACGCGGCCCTGGACAACGCCATGAACGCCGCCTTCGTCCATTCGGGGCAGGTGTGCTCCGCCGGCGCCCGGCTGATCGTCGAGGAGTCCATCGCCGAGAGGTTCGTCGACGAGCTCGTGCGCCGCGCCGAGCAGATCCGCCTGGGCGGCCCCTTCGACGAGGCCGCCGAGACCGGCCCGCTGATCTCGAAGGCCCACCGCGAGAAGGTCGACGCCTACGTGCGCGCCGGCGAGGCCGAGGGCGCGCGCGTGCGCACCGGCGGCGCCTTCGCCACCGGCGAGGGCCTGGACGAGGGCTTCTACTACCAGCCCACCGTCATCGACCAGGTGCGCCGCGGCATGTCCGTCGTGCGCGACGAGGCCTTCGGGCCGACGGTCACCGTCGAGACCTTCACCAGCGAGGACGAGGCGATCGCCATCGCCAACGACACCTTCTACGGCCTCGCCGGCGCCGTCTGGACCCAGGACGCCGGCCGCGCCCAGCGCGTCGCCCGCGCGCTGCGCCACGGCACCATCTGGATCAACGACTTCCACCCCTACCTGCCGCAGGCCGAGTGGGGCGGGTACAAGCAGTCCGGCTCCGGCCGCGAGCTGGGGCCGACGGGCCTCGCGGAGTACCAGGAGGCCAAGCACATCTACCAGAACCTGCGCCCCGCGGTCACCGGCTGGTTCCCCCAGCACTGAGCGCGCGAGCGGCCGCCGGACCGAGCGGGGAACCTGACCGGCCCGTCGGCCCCGCCGCGCCCCGACCCCCGGACACCGAACGAAGGAGAACACCACACATGCAGACCACCCACACCTTCGACTACGTGGTGGTGGGCGGCGGCTCCGCCGGCGCCGCCGTCGCCGCCCGCCTGAGCGAGGACCCCGAGGTGAGCGTCGGCCTCCTCGAGGCGGGCCCCTCGGACCAGGACCACGACGTCGTCCTCCAGCTGGACCGCTGGATGGAGCTGCTCGAGTCCGGCTTCGACTGGGACTACCCGATCGAGCCGCAGGAGAACGGCAACTCGTTCATGCGCCACGCGCGCGCGAAGGTGCTGGGCGGCTGCTCCTCCCACAACTCCTGCATCGCCTTCTGGGCGCCGCGCGAGGACCTCGACGAGTGGGCCGACGTCCACGGCGCCAAGGGCTGGGAGTCCGACCGCACCTACCCGCTGTACACGAAGCTCGAGACCAACGAGGACACCGACGCCCACCACGGGCACGACGGCCCCGTGCACCTCATGAACGTGCCGCCGAAGGACCCCTCGGGCGTCGCCCTGCTCGAGGCCTGCGAGCAGGCGGGCATCCCCCGCACGCGCTTCAACGCCGGGCAGACCGTCGTGAACGGCGCGAACTTCTTCCAGGTCAACCGTCGGGCCGACGGCACCCGGTCCTCGTCCTCCGTCTCCTACCTGCACCCGATCCTCGAGCGCGAGAACCTCACGATCCTCACCGGGTCCTGGGCGCGGGAGCTCCAGTTCGACGACGACCAGCGCTGCACCGGCGTGCAGGTCGTCGACAACGCCTTCGGGCGGCCCTCGCTCATCGAGGCCCGGCGCGAGGTGATCGTCTCCGCCGGGGCGATCAACACCCCGCAGCTGCTCATGCTCTCCGGCATCGGCCCGCGCGAGCACCTCGAGGAGCACGGCATCGACGTGCGCGTGGACTCCCCGGGAGTGGGCGCCCACCTGCAGGACCACCCCGAGGGACTGGTCCAGTGGGAGTCGAAGCAGCCCATGGTCCGCGAGTCCACCCAGTGGTGGGAGATCGGCGTGTTCGCCCCCACCGAGGAGGGCCTGGACCGGCCCGACCTGATGATGCACTTCGGGTCGGTGCCCTTCGACATGCACACCTACCGCGCGGGCTACCCGACGGCGGAGGAGGTCTTCTGCCTCACCCCGAACGTCACCCACGCCCGCTCGCGCGGCACCGTGCGCCTGCGCTCGCGGGACTTCCGCGACAAGCCCAAAGTCGATCCCCGCTACTTCACCGATCCCGAGGGCCACGACATGCGCGTGATGATCGCCGGGATCCGCAAGGCCCGCGAGATCGTCTCCCAGTCGGCCATGGCCGAGTGGGCGGGCCGCGAGCTGTCCCCGGGCATCGAGGCGCAGACCGACGAGGAGCTCGCCGAGTACATCAGCGCCACCCACAACACGGTCTACCACCCGGTGGGCACGTGCCGGATGGGTCCGCTCGACGACGCCGACTCGCCGCTCGACCCGCAGCTGCGCGTCAAGGGCGTCACCGGCCTGCGCGTCGTCGACGCCTCCGCGATGCCCGAGATCGTCACCGTCAACCCCAACATCACCGTGATGATGATGGGCGAGAAGTGCGCGGAGATGATCACCGCAGGGGAGTGATCCCGGGGCGGCGGTGCTCGCGCTGATGGGTGCGGCGTTCGCACCGATAGGACGCCGACTTCGCGCCGATCGGACGCGGGGGCGTCGCTCATGGGCGCGGATGCCGCGTGAGAAGTACGAAACGGTTGCCAAGAGCGCTCTTGGCAACCGTTTCGTACTTCTCACGGGCCGGACTGGCTGGGTGCGCTAAGGAGCGGGGCCGAAGGGGCCGACCGTGTGGTGCGGCGCGGGCTGGCCGACGGCCAGCGGTGCGCAGCGGCGCCGGTCAGTCCGCGAGCTGCTGGTGCTTGGCCTCGGAGGCGACCTCGGCCTGCGCGGCGACCTCGGCGGGGTCGGCGCCGCTCGCGGCGGTGACTACCGCGCCCACGAGCCCCTCCACGAGCGGTGCCCAGCTCAGGCGGGTGCGCTCGACGATGTCGGGCTCGGTGAACTCGAGGGCGGTGCGCGCGGAGAGGATCGCCGAGCCCAGGTCCATGAGGACGACGACGCCCTGGCCGTCGTCGGCCTTCTCGATCGCCGCGCTGATCGCCGCCGCGTCGGTGCCCAGTCCCAGCTGATCGGTCTCGGGGTCCTGCACGCCGGCCGCGATCTCGATGCGGGGCCCGCCGTCGCGGACCATCTGCTGGGCGAGGTCGATGGCGGCCTCGGCGAGCGGACGCGAGTGCGAGACGACGACGATGCCGGTCATGAGGCCGCCTCCCCGTCGGCGCGGGTTTCTCCGTCGGCGCGGGTCTCTCCGTCGGCACCGGCCTCGCCGTCGGGCGTCGGGCCGCCGGGGCGGACCACGTCGGCCAGCGCCTCCCAGAGCAGCGCGGTCGAGGCGGCGCCGGGATCGATGTGCCCGACGGAGCGTTCGCCCAGGTAGGACGCACGCCCCTTGGTGGCCTCCATGGGCCCGGACGCGTCGCGGCCCTCCTGCGCACCGGCGGCTCCGGCGAGGACCGCGCCCTGCAGGGTCTCGCCCGCCCGCTGGTAGGCGTCGAGCGCCGGGACCCAGGCGTCGAGCATGGTCTTCTGGCCGATCATCGACTTGCCGCGCTCCTCGATGCCGTGCACGCCCGCCTGCAGCGCGGCGAACAGGGCGTGGAGGTCGAGCGCGTCGGCCCCCTTCGCGCTGGTCGCGAAGCGCAGGAAGAACGTGCCGTAGAGCGGCCCGGACGCGCCGCCGACGCTCGAGACGAGCGTCATCCCGACCTTCTTCATGAGCGCCTGGACGTCCTCGTACTCGGCGTCGAGGATCCCGGCGACGGCGTCGAAGCCGCGCTGCATGTTCGCGCCGTGGTCGGCGTCGCCGATCGCCGCGTCGAGGTCGGTGAGATACGGGGCGTTCTCGTCGACCAGCTCCGTGCAGCGGCGCAGCCAGGTGGTCAGCTCGGGCAGCCCGAGCTCCGAGACGGGGGTGTTCTCGCTGGTCATCGCCAGCTCCTTTCGTGGTGGCTGATGAGGGGCGGCCGACGGGCCGACCGCCGGGTAAGGCCGACGTGGGCGGCCGACGGGTACGGCCGACGGGCTCAGAGCCCGCGGCGCAGCGCGGGTGTGGCGACCGGCGCGTCCCAGAGCGCGGTGAGCTCCTCGTCCAGGCGCAGCAGGGTGATCGAGGCGCCGGCCATGTCGAGGCTCGTGATGTAGTTCCCGACCAGGTCGCTCGCGACCTCGACGCCCGCCTCCTCGAGGACCGCGTGGGCGTCGGCCGCGAGGATGAAGAGCTCGAGGAGCGGGGTCGCGCCCATGCCGTTGACGAACAGGAGCACCGGGCCCTCGCCGGGGAGCTCGGCCAGGATCGGCTCGAGCATGGTGCGGGCGATCTCGCGCGCCGGGGCGATCCTCTCCCGGCGCCGCCCGGGCTCGCCGTGGATGCCGATGCCGATCTCGATCTCGTCATCGCCCAGCTCGAAGGACGGCTTGCCGTTCGCGGGGACGGTGACCGAGGTCAGCGCCACGCCGAGCGAGCGGGCGTTCTCGTTCACCCTCTCGGCGATCGCGGTGACCTCGTCGAGCGACCGGCCCTCCTCGGCGGCGGCGCCCGCGATCTTCTCGACGAGCACGGTGCCGCCCACGCCGCGGCGGCCGGCGGTGAAGGTGGAGTCCTCGACGGCGACGTCGTCGTTCGTGACGACGCTGCGCACCTCGGTGCCGGACTCGGCATCGGCCAGCTCCGCCGCCATCTCGAAGTTCATGACGTCGCCGGTGTAGTTCTTGACGATCTGCAGCACGCCGGCGCCGCGGTCCACGGCGGCGATCGCGGCGGTGATCTGGTCGGGGACCGGGGAGGTGAAGACCTCGCCCGCGCAGGCCGCGTCGAGCATGCCCTCGCCCACGAAGCCGCCGTGCAGCGGCTCGTGCCCGCTGCCCCCGCCGGAGATGATCGCGACCTTGCCGTCGGCCTTCGAGCGGCCGCGCAGCACCACGCGGTTCTCGAGGTCCACCTGCAGGTCATCGGGATGAGTGAGGGCCATGCCCCGCAGGGCGTCGACGACGACGTCGGCCGTGGCATCGATGAGCTTCTTCATGGCTCGACGCTACCCCGTGCGGTGAGCGGCGTCACGGGGTCGGCGGCCATCGGCCGGGGCCGACGGCCGGCAGGCGACGGCGGCGCGGACTCGCTCACACCTTCGCGGTCGCGGCCGCCGTCGCCCCGTCGGAGTCCTCGAGGGACGCGGCGAGGAGCATCCGGTGCCGCGCGGACGACCCGCCCTTCGGTGCCTCGATCGCGAAGGAGACGTGCGTGGTCCGACCCTCGCGGACCTCGATCTCCTCCGCCCGCCCCAGCGTGCGCTCGCCGTCCCAGGCGAGCACGCGGAGGGTGCCGCTGCGGCGCGAGCGGACGCGGGCGCGCACACGGTCGCCGGAGCGGTGGGCGTCGTGGATGCTCAGCACGGAGCGCCCCAGGCTCGGCCGTCCGCCGAGACCCACGCCGTCGCCCGCCGACTGGATGATCGACTGGGCCGACTCGACCGAGCGGGCGGCCGTGTTCGGGATGACCGGATCCTGCGGCGCGTCGTCCCCAGCTTCGGCCTGGGGGAGCTGCAGCACGCCCCAGCGGAACGGGTCCGCCTGCACACCGGGGAAGGTCGACCAGCCGATGCGGGACTGGCCGGTGCGGTCCTGGGTGTCCGAGTCGTACACGACGACGTTCAGGCCGATGTGCTCGGGATCGATCCCGTTGGGGAGGGCGTCGAAGGGGATGGTCGCCTCGAGGTCGTAGCCCTCGTACGGGTCGCTGATGCGGGAGGCGACGCGCACTCCCGGCGCCGTCTCCGCGAGCGCGCCCTGGTGCTGGTCGTGGTCCCGGCCGGCGGCGACACCGGCCGAGGCCCCGTCGGCGTCGAGGGTGTCCGGGAGGATGCCCAGGATGAACGTCGAGGCCGTCGACTCCGAGTCGCCTCGCGGGTCGATCATGATCTCGACGGAGTCCGTGCGGAAGCGCTGCTTGTTGTCGTCGGCCCCGAGCACAGTGCCCTCGACGTCGTCGACGACGTGCACGAAGACGTGGAGCGCATCCTCGTCGACGGTGACCCAGGCGGAGCCGGAGGCGTCGGCCGCGGTGACCTCCGCGCCCTCCCACAGGGTGCCCACGTCGATCGGATCGCCGGGGTACTCGCCGTCCTCCCGGCGACCGTCCACCTCGACCCCGTCCGAGGTCTTCGCGATCAGACGGGGCACGAGCACGAGCCCCTGCTTCTCCACGTGCGCGGCGCCGTCGCTCACGGCGCGCACGGTCACCGGGTAGATCCCGCCGTGCGGCGCCCGGTTGGCGGTGGGCAGGGACGAGTCCGTGTTCTCGAGGGTGACCTGCACGGTCTTCGTCCCATGGGCGGGGATCGAAGTGCCGGTGAGCGTCGCGGGGTCGGCCGTGATGCCCTCGGGGAGGGTGAGCTCGACGTCCGCGGAGCGGGGGTCGTCGGTGAGGTTGCGGAGCTCGACGTCGAGCGTCTTCGCGAGCCCCGATCCCAGCGCGTGCTGCGTCGGCACCAGCGCGTCCAGGCGCTGCATCCCCAGGCTCTCGGTCCACTCCAGGAACTGCGCGATCTCGGAGCGGGGCGCCAGACCCGCGCGCACCGGGCCGGAGACCTGCAGGGGGAGCACATTGCGGCCCTCGCCGTGTCGAGAGCGCAGGGCCGCCGGCACCTGCACGGCCGTCCCGGTCTCGGCGTCGGAGGCGGGCGTGACGGTGAGCCGGGCCGTCGCGCTGCGTCCCGTCGCGATCGTGCCGAGGGACGTCCGACCCCGAACGGTCCAGCCCTTCGGCGTCTCCAGCGCCACCTCCGCCCGCGGCAGGGCGCTGCGGCCGGCGCGCGCCGTGACCTCCACGGTGAACGGGACGCCGGGGACCACCTCGAAGGCGTCGGCGGTGATCTCCAGGCGGGTTCCCTCGGGCAGCCCGCCCTTCGCCGACGGCAGGGACGCGCCGCGCAGGGCGGCCTCGTCGCCGCTGGTGGGATCCGCGAGCGGCGTGCGGGAATCGAGGAGCGTGAACCAGGCGACGGGGATCTTCGCGGGGTCGGTCGGCGACGGCGGATTCACCGTCCAGCCCTGCGTGGCGTAGGAGTGGATCGACTCGTCGAGCAGGGCGCTCCAGCGCGTGCCGTGCTCCGCGGACTCCGTCCCGTTCCAGGCGCCGAAGACGACGTCGGAGGCGACGGTGGGCTCGAAGCCGTCCGCCACCGCGTCCGGGCCGGTGCCGCCCGTGCCGTCGGAGCCCGAGCGCAGGATCCGGGCGGGGGAGAAGGGCTTCAGCCCCTCGTCGAAGTGCTCGGGGAAGACGTCCTCGCGGCCGGCCATCAGGTAGGCCTCGAGGGCGAAGCGCGCCGCCTGCTGGTGGTTGCCGTGATTGCCCTCGACGGCCGACGGGTTCATCGTCACGATGACGTCGGGCCGCGTCGCGCGCACGACGCGGATGATGCGGCTGAGCACGGCCTTCTCACCCCACACGTCCTGGGTGAGCGGCGCGGAGAGTGTGTAGTAGAAGTCCACGGCGTCGAGGTTGAAGACGTGGCGGATGCCGGCGATGCCCACCGCGGTGCGTTCCTCGGCCTCGCGGATGACGCCCAGCTCGGGGCCCTCCTCGAGGCCGACGGCATTGCCGCCGCCCTCGCCGCGGGTCACCGTGATGACCCCGGCCTCCTGGTCGTGGAACTCGTGCCACTGGCCGAAGGCGGCGAGCGCCCATGCCTCGTCGTCGGGGTGCGCGCCGATGTACAGCACGTCCAGGTCGACGGCGCCGGCGGCCGCGGCCTGCTCGGCGGGCGTGAGCGCGCCGCCGGCGAGTGCTCCGGCGCCGCCCGCGAGGGTGAGGGCGGCGCCGCCGCGCAGGACGCTGCGGCGGGACGGGCGGGTGGTGGTCTGGGGGATCGGGATCATCATTCCTCCTCGAACGGATCCTCGGGATGCGGTGCCCAGCGCTCAGTGCGCGCCGGCGTCCGAGCGCAGCGCGAAGGTGCCCTGGGCGCGGCGCTTGCCCTGGACGGCGTGGTCGGGGATCACCTCCTCGAGGAAGCAGTAGCCGTCGCGGGTGTGCTTGGCGCGCAGGTCGCCGCCGTCGGACGAGCTGGTCAGCGCCCTCCACCAGTCGGTGATGTCGCCCCAGCCGGGGGCGGCGAGCGAGCCGCCGAACTGCTGGACGGCCAGCGCCGAGCACAGCGAGGCGAACTTCAGGCGCTGCTCGAGAGGCCTGCCGGCGAGGGTGCCCAGCACGATCGCCGCGGCGAACACGTCGCCCGCGCCGGTGGTGTCCAGGGCGCGCACGGGGACGGCCGGGCAGTACTCCTCCTCGCCGGTCGAGGAGTCGATCGCGTAGGCGCCCTCGGCACCGTCGGTGACGATCGCGAGCGGCACCTTCTCGGCGAGCGCGCGCACGGCGGCGCCCGGGGTGGAGGTGCGCGTGTAGCCCATGGCCTCGACCGCGTTGGGGGTGAAGGCGTGGCAGTGGGTCAGCGGGGCGAGGTCGGCCGGATCCCAGCGTCCGGTCGCATCGAAGCCGATGTCGGCGAAGATCATCGTGCCCGCCTCCGCCAGGCGGGCCCACCAGGCGGTCTCACCGGCGAGGTCCACGACGGCCGCGCGGGCGGCGGGCGCCTTGTCGATGAGCGTCGAGAGGGGCTCGGGCAGGGGATGGCCGTGCGTGACCATCGCGCGGTCCTGCGGGGTCGCGACGGAGACGGTGAGCGGCGAGTGGAAGCTGGGGAAGCGGCGCGAGGCGTGCAGGTCGATGCCCTCGTCGCGGCTGAGGGTCTCCCACATCCAGTCCGCGTAGGCGTCGTCCCCGAAGCCCGCGACGAGCCCGGTGCGCAGACCCAGGCGCGCGGTCGCGGTCGCGAGGTTCGCGATCCCGCCGGGGCACGATCCGAGCCCTTCGGACCACAGCTCCTCGCCGGGAGCGGGCATCCGCTCGAGACCCGTGAACACGATGTCGAAGAAGACCGTGCCCGAGAGCAGCACGTCCAGCGGCGGGTCCTCGGGCGTGCGCTGCGAGACCAGCGGGTCCCAGTCCCCGGGTGCCGAGGTCATGGCGGGGGCGGGGCCGGTCGACGGGCCGGCCGACGGGTCGGTCGTTGGGGCGGTCTCGTCCATCTCTCTCACTCCGTCTCTCATTCCTTCGAGGCGCCGTCGATCATGCCGCGGATGAAGTGCCGCTGGAGCACCAGGAACAGAATCAGCATCGGCGCGGCGACGATGATCGCGCCCGCGGCGAGCAGGGCGTTGTCGGCGGTGTACTGGCCCTGGAAGTTCGCCAGGCCCAGCGGGGCGGTGCGGTGACGGCCCGACGGGGTCATCACCAGGGCGATGAGGAACTCGTTCCAGGTCCACAGCCCCACCAGCACCACGAGGGTCACGATCGCGGGCCGCGAGGCCGGGACCAGGATCCGCACCAGGGTGCGCAGCGGACCCGCCCCGTCGAGCGCGGAGGCCTCGACGAGGCTCTGCGGCAGGGCGCGGAACTGGGCGCGCATCCAGAAGGTGCCGAAGGCGATCGACTGCGCGATCTGCGGCAGGGCGATCGCGGCGTAGGTGTCGGTGAGGCCCACCGTGCGCAGGTCGTAGAACAGGGGGATCACGATGGCCTCGGCGGGGATCATGAGCCCCAGCAGGAACAGCGGGAACAGCACGCGCGAGCCCGGGAAGCGCATGGTGCCGAAGGCGTAGCCGGTGCCCAGCGACAGGGCCACCGAGACCACCACGACGATCAGCGCGACCACGAGCGAGTTCCCCAGCGAGGCCCCGAAGCCGCCGATCCGCCAGGCGTCGACCAGGTTCTCCGGATGGATCCCGCCGGAGACGCCGATGCGCGGGGAGAAGGCGTCGCGCAGGATCGTGACGACGGGGAACAGCGCGAACACGGCGAACGCCGCGAGGACGACGTAGTTCATGGTGCGCTCGGCGGGGGAGACCCTCATCGTCGGCCCCCTCGCGTCTCCGGACGCTCGTCGATGCGCGTGACCAGCAGGTTGATCGCGAACACGAGGATCGTCAGCACGATCGCGACGGAGCTCGCGGAGCCCACGTCCTTGAGCTCGAAGGCGCGCCGGTAGACCTCGTAGCTGGGCACGGTGGTGGCGTCGCCCGGTCCGCCCGAGGTCGTCATGTAGACGAGGTCGAAGGTCTTCAGGGCGGCGATGATCGTCAGCACGAGCGCCGAGACGATCTCCCCGCGCACCGAGGGCAGGGTGATCGCGAAGAACTCGCGCACCGGACCGGCGCCGTCCAGGCGCGCCGCCTCATAGAGGTCCTCGGGGATGCGGCTCATGCCCGCGAGCAGCAGGAGCATCACCAGGCCCATCTCGAGCCAGGTGCCGATGAACCCCACGGCGGGCAGCGCCGCCCCGGGATCGCCCAGCCAGCCGCGGGCCAGCGAGTCCAGGCCCACGGCGCGCAGCACGGTGTTCAAAGGGCCGTCGGGCGCATAGATGTGCTTCCAGGCGACGGCGACCACGACCAGCGCGACCACCTGCGGCAGGAAGATCACGGTGCGGAAGAGGCCGAGCCCGCGCACCTGCGCACGGCGCAGCACCGCGGCGAGCAGCAGGCCGATCGCGAGCGGCAGCAGCGCGTAGAAGATGATGAGCACGAGCGCGTTGCCGATCGCGGCGAGGAAGCCGCCGTCGTGCAGCAGGTCCGCGTAGTTGCCCAGCCCCACGAACGTCGAGGCACCGATCCCCGACCAGTCGTACAGCGAGAACTGGGCCGAGCGCACGAGCGGGTACAGCGCGAACGCCGCGTAGACCACGAAGCCGGGCAGCAGGAACAGGTACGGCGTGAGCCGGCCCCGGACCACGGCCGACGGGGCGCTCCGGCGCCGTGTCCTCGTGTTCCCCGCGCGCGTGCTCACGAGGCGCCCGTGAAGTCCGCGTAGTCCTTCTGCAGGGCCGCCGCGGCGTCCTTGGGCGAGGACTGCCCGCCGATCAGCTCCTGCAGGGTCGCGCCCGCGGTGTCGGAGAACGTGGGGGTCGCGTAGTCGAGGTAGGGCAGCAGCACGCCGTCGTTCGAGACGGTGTCGAAGGCCTCGAAGATCTCCTTGTTCACGCCCTTCTCCGGAGCGAGGTCGGCGGTGTCCAGCACGGGCATGCCGCCGTTCTCGGCGATCAGCTTCATCGCGTCCTCGCTGGTGATGAAGTCGATGTAGGCCGCGGCCGCGACCTGGTTCTTCGCCTTCGCGGGGATCGAGAACGGCAGACCGGTGCCGCCCGTGGTCGCGACTTTCCCGCCGACGCCGGCGGGCGGGGCCATGAAGTGCAGGTCGTCCCCCATGGCCTTGGCCATGTCGGTGCCCAGCCAGGAGCCGCCGATCAGCAGCACGCCCGTGCCCTTGGTGAAGTCCGCCCAGGCGGCGTCGTAGTCCAGGCCGTTGGGGGAGTCGCCCAGGTACTTCTTCTCCGCCCAGTCGGCGAGCTCGGTGAGGGCGTCGACGTTCTTCGCGTCGGTCCAGTCGCCGCCCGCGTTGCCCATGGCGAGCTTCGTGATCTGCTCGGGGTCCACGTAGGCGGCCTGGAGCGGGCCGAACACGTGGAGCGCCGGCCACTTGTCGAGGTTTCCGAGCATGATCGGCAGCTCGCCGGCCTTCTCCGCCGTCTCCAGGACCGTCCGCAGCTCGTCCCACGAGGTCGGCGGCTCGGCGCCGATGCCCTTCAGCCCCTTCGCGCTGTAGTAGATGCCGCAGACCTCGCCGGTCTGCGGCACGCCCCAGAGAGAGCCCTCGCCGAAGGTCTTCGCGTCCTTCGAGTAGCGGGCCTTGGAGAGCACGGAGTCTGAGAAGCGCTTCGACCAGCCGTACGCCTCCGCATAGCCCGAGAGGTCCAGCAGCTGCCCGGCCTTCACGAACTCGCCCATGTCGGCGCGCGCATTGTTGACCTGCAGGACGTCGGGGACGTCGGCCCCGGAGAGGGTGAGGGCGGTCTGCTTCTGCAGATCGTCGAAGGACTGCTTGACGCGGTCGATCTTCACGTTCGAGAACTTCTTCTCGAAGGCCTTGATGAGGGCGGTGATGGCCTCGTCCTGCGAGCCGCGGACCTCCTGGTCCCACACCCGCAGGGTGATGTCGCCGAGTCCGGCGACGTCGGTGTCGACCTCGTCGGACGACGGGCCGGTGGGGTCGTCGGTGGTGCCGGTGCCGGGAGCGCAGGCGGCGAGGGCGGCCATGCCGCCGACGGCGGTGGCGGAGGCGAGGAACTGGCGACGGTGCATGAGGTCCTCCAGGGGAGCGGGGACCTCAGCTTCCCACAGGTTGCGCGAGGATGCGAGAAGATGGATGGACGTGTTCGGAACTGCGTGAAGATGCGTGCGCGGTGCTAGGTTGACCGCATGCTCACCGATGACCGCCGCCGTGGGATCGTCGCCGCCGTGCGCCGCCGCGGCTCGGTCCCGGTCGCCGATCTCGCGCAGTCCTTCGCCGCCTCGGAGGCGACGATCCGACGGGATCTCGAGCAGCTCGCCTCGGACGGCCAGGTGCGGCGCGTGCGCGGCGGCGCGTGCGACCCGCGGGGCGACGCGCACCCCGAGCCCGACCCGCGGCGCTTCGAGCAGGTCGCCCGCGACGCCGTCGGCCCCAAGCGCGAGATGGCCCAGCGGGCGGCGGCCCAGGTGGCCGACGGCGACGTCATCGCCCTGGACATCGGCACCACTGTCGCCGCCATGTGCCCCTTCCTGCTGGGTCGCTCCATCACCGTGGTGACCTCGTCCCTCGCCGTCGTGCGAGGGCTCGCGGGGGCGCGCGACGTGGAGCTCGTGGTGCTCGGCGGGATCCTGCGCCCCACCTACGGCAGCCTCGTCGGCCCCCTCACCGAGTCCGCGCTGCGCCAGATCCGTGTGGACCGCGCCTTCCTGGGCACCTCCGGGATCCGGGCCGACGGGACCGTGCTGGACACGACCCCCAGCGAGGTGCCGATCAAGCGCGGCCTGCTCGACATCGCGACCGTCTCCTGCCTGCTGGCCGACCACGAGAAGCTGCCCGGCACCGGGTACCTCGAGGTCGCGCCGCTCACACGCTTCGATCAGCTCGTCACGGACAGAGCGCCGTCGGCCCGCGAGCTGGACCTGCCCCCCGACTCCGACCTGGAGGTCCTCACCCCATGAAGCTCACCATCCTGGGCGGCGGAGGCTTCCGCGTCCCGCTCGTCTACGAGGCGGCCGCGACCGGCGCCACCGGGCTCACGATCGACGAGATCGTCCTGCAGGACGTCGAACCGTCCCGCCTGCGCACCATCGAACGGGTCGTCGAGGACCTCGGGGCCGAGCTGCGCGCGCAGGGGCGGACCGTCGGCCCCCTGCCCCGCCTGATCGCGACCACCGATCTGCGCGAGGCCGTGGCCGGCGCGGACTTCGTGTTCAGCGCCGTGCGCGTGGGCGGCGCCGAGGGGCGGACGGTCGACGAGCGCGTCGCCCTCGACCTGGGGCTGCTGGGCCAGGAGACCGTGGGCGCCGGCGGCCTCGCCTACGCGCTGCGCACGCTGCCCGTGGCCCTCGAAATCGCCCGCACCATCGCCGAGGTCGCGCCCCGCGCCTGGACCATCACCTTCACCAATCCCGCGGGCATCGTCACGGAGGCCATGCGCTCGGTGCTGGGCGACCGCGTGGTGGGGATCTGCGACACCCCGATCGGCCTGGTGCGGCGCGTGAGCCGCCTGATCGGCGAGGACGTCGACGCGCCCGACGCCCTCGACCGCATCGGCATCGACTACGTGGGCCTGAACCATCTGGGCTGGCTGCGCGGCCTCTCGGTCGACGGCGAGGACCGCCTGCCGGGGATCCTCGCCGACGACTCCGCCCTCGAGCAGATCGAGGAAGCGCGGCTCGTGGGCTTCGACTGGGTGCGCGCCATGCGCGCCCTGCCCAACGAGTACCTCTACTACTACCTGTTCACCCAGCAGGCCCGGGAGCGGATCCTCGAGGCCGGCACCACCCGCGGCGAGTTCCTCGTCGAGCAGCAGGGACGGTTCTACCGGCAGGCCGCGGAGGGGTCGGGGGCGAGGTCGGAGGCCTGCTGTGACAGACCGCTCGCGGCCTGGCGCGCGACGCTGCACGAGCGCGAGGCGACCTACATGGCCGAGTCCCGGGAGGCCGACGAGGAGCGCCGTCCCGAGGACGTCGCCGGGGGCGGTTACCAGGAGGTCGCGCTGCGCCTGATGACCGCGATCGCGAGCGGCCGCACCGAGCGGATGATCCTGGACGTCGGCAATGCGCGGGCCGGATCTTCGACCGCCGTCGACCTCTCCGGGCGCATCGTCCCGCAGCTGCCGGCCGATCTCGTCCTCGAGCTCCCCTGCCTGGTCGACGGCGACGGCGTCCATCCGCAGGCCGTCGGCCCCGTCCCCCTCGAGCAGCTCGGACTGATGGCCCAGCAGCGCGGCGCGGAGCGCTGCATCCTCGAGGCCGCGACCGTCGGTGATCCGGTGCGCGCCCGCCGCGCCGCGTGGGAGGGCTTCTCCACGCACCCCCTCGTGCGCTCGGTCGACCTGGGCGGGAAGCTCGTCGACGCCTATGCCCGCAGGCAGCCCGCTGTGGGGCGGCTGCTGGGATACTGAGGTCGACCCACCGGGGCGGCGCCGCGCACGAGCGACGGGCGAGACCCCAAGACCGCTGAGCCACTCACCGCAGAGCCACTGGCCGCAGAGCCGCTGACCGCAGAGCCACGAGGAGCCCCCATGATCCGCATGCGCACCGACTTCTTCGCCGAGTCCCTCGGCATGGGCACCTCGATGGTGGTGCTCATGCCGCAGCAGGCGGCCGGCATCGGGATGGGCGGGGCCGACGGCGCCGGCGCTGAAGACGGTGGTGAGGGCGCCGCAGGCGGCGACGCGGGCGGCGAGGTGGTTGCCCCGCGCGGCGTCCCCGTGCTCTACCTGCTGCACGGGCTGAGCGACGACTGCACGATCTGGGAGCGCCGCACCTCGATCGAGCGCTATGCCGCCGAGCGCGGGATCGCTGTGGTCATGCCCGAGGTGCGCCGCTCCTTCTACACCGACGAGGCCGTCGGCGAGAAGTACTGGACCTTCGTCTCCGAGGAGCTGCCGCAGCTGCTCGCACGCACGTTCCGGATCTCCACGGCGCGCGAGGACACCTTCGTCGCCGGCCTGTCCATGGGCGGGTTCGGCGCCTTCAAGCTCGCCCTGAACCACTCCGAGCGCTTCGCCGCCGCGGCCTCGCTCTCCGGTGCGCTGGACCCCGTGGCCCTCGACCTCAGCCAGCATGCGGGTCAGCTCGCCCAGCGCATCTGGGGTGGTCAGGACATCGCCGGCACGTCCGACGACCTCATGGGACTGCTGGGCTCGGCCGATCCGACCGCCCTGCCGCAGCTGTTCCTGGACTGCGGCACCGAGGACCACCTGGTCACCCAGAACCAGGCGTTCATCGACCTGGCCGAGGAGCGCGGCATCGACCTCACCTCCCGACTGCGCCCCGGCACCCACGCCTGGGAATTCTGGGACCGCGGCATCCAGGACGTCCTGGACTGGCTGCCGGTTCGCGGCCGCTGATGGGCGGGGCGCCACCCGCTCAGCCGCAGCCATCCGATCCTCGAACCGCCATTCGGTGCTCGAGAGGTACGAAGTTGTTGCCAAGACGGTTCTTGGCAACAACTTCGTACCTCTCGAGGGCTGCGCCGGGCGCGGGGTGCGCCGGGCGCGGGGCTGCGCGGGGCGTTGGAGGGCTGCGCGGGGAGCTCGGGATCAGCCGGCGAGGAGCCAGAGGGTCGCGGCGCCTGCGAAGAGGGCGACGGTGATCGCGACCTCGGGGGTCGTCGGCCGCGTGGCGCGGTGGAGGCGGCGACGATTGCGTCGAGCCTCTGCGGCCGCCGGGGTGCCGCGTGCCGGGAGCGCCTCGGGCGGCGTCGACGCCGCCTTCGGGGCCGCGACCCGGCTGCGCGTCAGGGCCAGGATCGCCGCGCCGAGCGACAACGCCACGAACACCCACCAGACGATCGTGAGAGCGCCGCCGATCGGCACCATCAGGCCCGCGAGAAGGAGGAAGAGCCCGCAGCTCAGCACATGCTCGAGGATGCGCAGCGGATGGCGGCGCCTCAGCAGCATGTGGACGAGCTCGAGGATCAGCAGCAGCGTGAGCAGCAGTGCTGCCCCGTAGGGGGCGAGGGCGAGCAGCAGGCCGGCGACGTTCATGCCGCGACCTCCCCGTCGAGGATCCGGAAGGCGAGGTCGTCGGTCCCGGAGTCGGCCGTGTCGGAGAGCAGGACCCACCCCCGCTTCGCCTCGGGCGAGAAGCCGCAGAAGCTGTGGAAGCCGCCGGTCTCTCCGTTGTGCCAGACGGCGCGGCCGCCGCCCGCCAGCGTGGTCGTGAACCAGTTGACGCCCACCGAGGTCTTCTCGTCCTGCCGCGCAGTGGGGCGGATCCCGTCGGCCCCGGCATTGGAGCCGTCCATCATCGAGCGCACCCAGGTGACCAGGTCGGCCGCGGTCGAACGGATGCCGCCCGCCGGAGCGAAGCCGTCCATGGTCCACGCGGCACTGCGGTGGCCGGTGCCCGTGAAGCCCGTCGGGGCCTTCGCCCCGAGCCGTGATGCAGTGATCGGGGCGCGCGTGGCCGTGAGGCCCATCGGCGTGAGCACCCGCTCCGCGAGGAGCTCCGGCCAGGACGCGCCGGCGGCGCGGGCGACGAGCTGTCCTTCGAGGGCGACGCCGTGGTTGGAGTAGGCGACCGAGCCGCGGCCCACGGGCGTCACGTCCAGCGCGAGGTCCACGACCTCCTGCGCGCCGAAGCCCGCGTACGGATCGCGGTGCAGGGGCGTGCGCCAGAGGTTCTTCGCGATCACCGGCGCCGGCAGCGACGGGATGCCCGAGGTGTGGCTCGCGAGGTCGCGCACGGTCACGTCCGGGATCGCCGAGCACTTCGCGCTCGCGCCGAGCACGTCCTGCACGGTCGCCTCGAGCTCCAGCTCGCCGCGGCGGACCGCGTCCATGACGAGGGCCGCGGTGAACGTCTTCGATACCGAGCCGACCTCGAACTCCCGGTGCTCGTCGGTCCCGAAGCCCGCGAAGCGGACGTCGTCGCCGTCGATCAGCGCGCACGCGACGGTGCGCTGGCCGGTGAGGTGGTCGGCGAGCTCGGCCGCGAGATCCTGGTTGCCCGTCGGTGCGCCGAGCCGCGCGGGCCGGGGACCGGCGAGCGCGCCCGTGCCCAGCAGAGCGACGGCCGAGAGCGCGCCGACCCCGAGCACGGTGCGGCGCGAGGGACGGACGACGTCAGGGCCGCCCGACGTCGGGTCCTCGGGCCCCGGGACGCCGACCTCCGGAATGCCGTTCTTCGGGTTCTCGCTCATCGCTCACGCCTCCTCGAGGGCCGTGATGATCGCGAGCAGCGGCACCACGCGCGTGGGTGGGACGGACCAGGTGCCGCGCGCGGGCGAGGTCACCCATCCGGCCGCCTGCAGCTGGTGGAGGTGGTGGTAGGCGACGCCCGTCGAGGCGAGGTCCAGCTCGTTGACGAGCTGGGCGACCGTGCACTCGCTCTCGAGCAGCTTCTGCAGCAGCGAGAGACGCAGCGGGTGGCCGAGGGCCGCGACGCGCTCCGCTCGATCGGCCCAGTCCGCGCGCAGCAGCGGATCGGTGGGGCGGCCCCACTGGTACTCGACGTGACCGATCGGCAGGTCGACGGCGCCCGCGTAGACCACGCCGCCGGGCGCGGGGAGCTGCGATTTCAACGCGTTGAGCGCCCAGAAGCGGTCCGAGGCGGTGGGGTCGGCTGGATCGGTGGTGGCTGACGAGGGTGCCGCTGCGCCATTGGCCGACGGCGTGGAGGTCTCTCCCGCTGCCGTTTCCAGTCGGGTCAGGACGTCCTCGAGCCTCTGCTCCATCCGATCCATGCGGTCCTCGAGGCTGCCCGTCGAGGTCGAGGTCGAGGTCGAGGTCGTCGGCGAGGTGGGGGTGGAGCCGTGGCCGGACGCGCCCGACGGTGGTTGCGCGGACGCTTCCTCGCTGTTCGCCGTTCCTCGGACCATCGTTCCTCCTCGTCGTCACATGCGGTCGGCCGTGCCGATCGCGGGGCGCCGCCTGCAGACATTGAGGTTACGGAAATCCGGAGAAGTTGACAAGGGTGAGATGAGGTCGTGCGCTGGCGCGGTCCCGCCCGCCGCCCGGGCCAGGACGCCGCCCACGCCGCTGAGGCTTCAGGCTCGCCCCGCACCTCGGCGATATGCTCCGGGCGTCCTGTCCGCACCGAGATCCGGAGACGCCCCGTGAACTGGCTGCATGCGATCCTCCTCGGCATCATCGAGGGGATCACCGAGTTCCTCCCGGTCTCCAGCACCGGCCACCTGAACATCGTCGAGAAGCTCCTGGGCTACGACATCGACTCCCGCGGCATGACCGCGTTCACGGCGGTGATCCAGGTCGGAGCGATCATCGCCGCGATCCTGTACTTCTGGAAGGACATCGTGCGGATCGCCGTCGCCTGGGTGCGCGGCCTGCTCAGCGCCGAGGCGCGCACCGATCCCGACTACACGCTGGGCTGGGGCGTCATCGTCGGCTCGATCCCCGTGGCGGTGGTGGGCCTCGCCTTCAAGGACCTCATCGAGGGGCCGCTGCGCAGCATGTGGGTGATCGCGATCGCGCTGCTCGTGTGGTCCTTCGCCATGTGGGCGGCCGACCGCATCCAGGCGAACCAGATCGTGCCCAAGGAGATGCACCACGTCTCGGTGCTCGACGCGCTGATCATCGGCGTGTTCCAGGCGCTCGCGCCGCTGTTCCCCGGCGTCTCCCGCTCGGGCGCGACGATCTCCGCGGGGCTCATGCTCGGCTTCGACCGGGTCACCGCGACCCGCCTGAGCTTCTTCATGGGCATCCCCGCGCTGGTCGCGGCGGGCGGGCTCGAGGCCGTGGGCTCGGCCGGGGACATCTCCGAGGCCGTGGGATGGGGGCCGACGATCATCGCCACCGTCGTGTCCTTCGTCGTGGCCTACGCGTCGATCGCCTGGCTGCTGCGGTTCGTCTCGAAGAACTCGTTCACCTCGTTCATCGTGTACCGCATCATCGTCGGCCTGGTGCTCGTGGGCCTGCTCGCGGGCGGGGTCGTCAGCGCCTGACGCGCGCGGCGCGAGCCGCCGGCGGGGCGCGGCGCGAGTCGCTCGGGCCGACGGCAGACGGATGGCCCTTCCCGGTGCTCGCGCCGACGACCTATCCTGCTGTGACCAGCGCCGCCGCGAGACACCCCGGCGGGCGCCGGGCCCGACCGTCGAGCACGAGGAGAGCACCCGTGACCACCTTCGCCGTCACCTACCACTACGCGGACGATCCGGCCCGTCTCGACGAGCACCGCCCCTCCCACCGGGAGTTCCTGGGCGGCCTGCAGGAGCGCGGAACGATCATCGCGAGCGGCCCGTACTCCGACACCGAGGGTGCTCTCGCGCTGCTGCTCGTCGAGGCGGCCGACGTCGCCGCGGTCGAGTCGGCGCTCGAGGACGATCCGTTCCGGCGCGAGGGTCTGATCGCCGAGCGCGAGATCCACACCTGGAACGTGGTCATCGGCTCGCTCGGCGCGTGACCGTCTCCTTCGTCTGACCAGCCTCGTCGACGTGCCGCCCGTCGACTTTCGGCCCGTCGACTCGTCGCCCCGCCGCCCTACGGCATCCCACGGCGCTCGCCGCCCCTCCTGAACGGAACCCCATGCGTGAGCTGACCTATTACGTCGCCGTGAGTCTGGACGGCTTCATCGCCGGTGCGGGCGGCGAGTTCGATGCGTTCCTGGCCGAAGGCGATCACATGGGGCCGCTCTGGGAGCGCTACCGCGGGACGGCTCCCACCGCGCTCGCCCGCGCCGTCGGGCTCGAGGTCGAGGACGGTCCCTTCGACACCGTGGTCATGGGCTGGAACACCTACGGCGTGGGACTGCCCGATCATCATCTGGCCGACCCCTACGAGCACCTGCGGCAGATCGTCTTCACCCGCTCCCACGAGGCTCCCGCGGGCAGCGACGGCGTGACCTTCACCGACGCCGATCCCGTCGAGACGGTCCGAGCGCTCAAGCGGGAGAAGGGCAGGGGGATCTGGCTGTGCGGAGGAGGCGCGCTCGCCGCGCAGCTCGCCGACGAGATCGACCGTCTCGCCCTGAAGATCAACCCGGTCCTGCTCGGCGAGGGCGTGCCGCTCTTCGGCCCCCGCCCGTACGCGCCCTCGGCGTGGACGCGCGAGGACACGCGCGCCTTCGCGTCCGGCGTGGTGCTCGCCGAGTACGCCCGGTCCTGAGCGGGTCGCTCGAGCACTCCTTTCGGACGGTCCCGCCCATCGGCCGCGCCGCGGCGTCAGCCCGCTGCGGCGGCTCGTTGCTCGCCCTCGGCCTTCGCCTCGAGGTACTGGCTCGCGGTCGCGCGTCGCAGCACCGTCGAGCCGACCACCACGAGCGGCAGCGCGCCGCGGCCGCCGTGGGCCTCGAGGAACTCGACCGCGCAGGGATCGCGCAGCACGTTCACCCAGGCCACGTCCTCGCGGTCGCCGCGCACGGCTGTCTGCAGGCGCGCCGAGAGCGGATCGCCGGGAGCCCAGAGGATGATCGCGTGGGCGTCGTCGCGGCGCGCCAATGCCTGGGTGAACGGCTCGTGGCGCCCCGCGCGCAGCGGCGAGGTCCAGTAGCCCATGAACACGGCCGCGAGGACGAGCAGCGCCGCGGCGATCTCCTGGTCCGCGAGCAGCAGCAGGGCTGCCACTGCGAGCCCGCCCACGGTCATCAGCACCGGGCGGACCCACAGGCTCGCGCGGCTCATCCGTCGGCCCGCATCGGGGGCGATCGTCGGCTCCATCGGCTTCTCCTCGAGTCCTCGGATCCTCGGATCCTCGGGTCCCTGTCGGACCTCAGATCATCACGGCGGCGCTCGAGCGCTCCGCCGCGACGTCGATGAGGGCGTCCCGCAGCGCCTTGACCGCGGGGATCGCGGTCGCGCCGGGACGGTTGATCAGGCCGATGGTGCGCTCGTTGAGCCCGGAGAGCGGCCGCACGGTGACATCCGCGCAGGGCGCAGCCTCGATCGCGCTCTCGGGCAGCAGGGCGATGCCGCCGCTGTGCTGGATCAGGCGCTGCACCACGATCGCGTCGTCGGTGGTGTGCCGGACCTTCGGACTGAAGCCCGCGCGCTGCGCGTTGACCAGCAGGTTCGCTCGACAGCGCTCACAACCGGCGATCCACTCCTCCTCGGCGAGGTCGGCCATGGTGAGGTCGGGGTCGTCGGCCCGGACGTGGTCCTTCGGCAGCACCGCGAGCACGCGGTCGTCGAGCACGGGGGTCCACTCGAGGGCACCCTCGGCGTCCACGGTGGTGCCCTCGTAGCGGAAGACGAGCGCGAGGTCGAGATCGTTGCTGAGCAGACCCTGGATCGCGTCCGGCGGCTCGAGCTCGTCGAAGGTGACGTCCACGCCCTCGGCCTCCCGGCCCATGCGCGCGAGCGCGGGCGGCAGCAGCAGGGCCGCGGCCGACGGGAACGTCGCGAAGCGCACGCGCCCGCGGCGCAGCGCCGTGATCTCGGCGAGCTCCTCCTCGGCGGCATGCAGCGAGGAGGCGATCCGCTCGGAATGGCGGAACAGGCGCTGGCCCGCCTCGGTGGGCGTGACGCCGCTCGAGGAGCGCAGCAGCAGCTGGGTGCCGACCTCCTTCTCGAGGGCGGCGAGGTGCTGGGAGACGGCCGGCTGGGTCCAGCCGAGCTCGCGGGCACCACCACCGATGGTGCCGTTGCGCACGACCGTCCGGAAGATGAGCACACGACGAGGATCCATGGGGACGAGCGTACTCGGGTGACCCTAGGAATGCTTATGGGTTGGGCGCGATGTCACCCGATCGGTCGCGCAGAATGTACGGGATCACGGTCCGTGCCGGTGGGGCGTTCCGTGCCGACGGGGTGTCCGGCCGACGGGGCGGTCCGGCTCCCGGGGGAGTCTGCGATCCTTGGAGCGAGGATGCGTCCCACGAGCGTCGACGGAGAGGCCCCATGAGCACGATCGATCTGAACAGCGACATCGGCGAGTCCTTCGGCGCCTGGACCATGGGGGACGACGAGGCGATCCTCGACGTCGTGACCAGCGCGAACATCGCCTGTGGCTTCCACGCCGGGGACCCCTCGCACATGCGGCGCACGGTGCGCGCGGCGGCCGCGCGCGGCGTGACGATCGGCGCGCACGTCTCCTACCGGGACCTCGCCGGCTTCGGCCGGCGCTTCGTCGACGCGAGCCCCGACGAGCTCGCCGACGACGTGATCTACCAGATCGGCGCCCTGCAGGGCATGGCCCGCGCGGAGGGCGCCCGCGTCGCCTACGTGAAGCCGCACGGCGCCCTCTACAACACGATCGTCCACCACGAGCAGCATGCCCGCGCGGTCGTCGAGGCGGTGCGCGAGGTCGGCGGAGCGGCCGACGACTCCGGCGCGGCCGATGGGACCGCCGGAGCCGGCGGCTCTGCCGGGCCCGACGGCGCGGGAGGGTCGGGGGCCCTCGCCCTGCTCCTGCTGCCCGGCTCCCGGGCGGCCGAGCTCGCGCGCGAGGCGGGGCTCGCGGTGATCGGCGAGGCCTTCGCCGACCGCGCCTACACCCCCTCGAGCACGCTCGTGCCGCGACGGGAGAGCGGCGCGGTGATCGAGGACCCGGTCCGGGTCGCCGAGCGCATGGTCCGGTTCGCCACCCGCGGCGAGATCGAGGCGACCGACGGCACGGTCCTGCGACCCGAGGCGACGAGCATCTGCCTGCACGGCGACACCCCCGGGGCCGTCGACCTGGCCCGCGCCGTGCGCCGCGGCCTCGAGGACGCGGGCGTGGACGTCCGGAGCTTCGCATGAGCCCCCGCGAGGACCGGGCGGGGAAGACCCGGGACACCAGCCGGAGGACCGCACGGGGACGCGCCGCGAAGCGCGGGAACGACGCCGGCGCGGCCCCGGCGCAGGTGCTGCCGATGGGGGAGCGGGCCCTGCTGCTCGAGCTGCCCACCCTCGAGGACGCCCTGGCCTGGAACGACTCCGTGTGCACCGCGCCTCTGCCCGGCCAGGAGTGGAGCGTGGTCGCCGCCCGCACCGTGCTCGTGCGCTTCGCGACCTCGGCCAACGCCCTCGCGGCCGCCGACGAGATCGCCGCGCGCACCCCGGGAGCGGGAAAGGCCTCCACGGGGCGGACCCGCCGGATCGGCGTCGTCTACGACGGGGAGGACCTCGAGGCGGTCGCCCGCGCCACCCGCCTGAGCGCCGAGGCCGTCGTCGCGGCCCACACCGGCACGCCCTGGACCGCGGCCTTCGGGGGCTTCGCCCCCGGGTTCGTGTACCTGACCGGCGGCGACGAGCGCCTTGTGGTGCCCCGTCGGGACAGCCCGCGCACCCGGGTCCCGGCGCGAGCGGTCGCGCTCGCCGGCGAGTTCTCCGCCGTCTACCCGAAGGCTTCGCCCGGCGGCTGGCAGCTCATCGGCCGCACCGACGCCGTGCTCTTCGACCCCGACGCGAAGGACCCCGCGCTGATCCGCCCCGGCGACACCGTGCGCTTCGAGGCACGTCGCGAGAGCGCGCGGGTGATGCGGCGCGGCGGCGCGACGGCCGACGAGGCGACGGTCGGGGCCGCGGTGTCCGGCGATGGCGCGACCAGCGGGGACGTCGCGACCGCCGGCGACGCGTCGTCCGCGGCGCGCCCCTTCCCGGAGGTGGCCGCGGGAGCGTCCGCCCTCGAGATCCTCGCCCCCGGTCCGCGCACCCTCGTGGAGGACTCCGGCCGGCCCGGTCTCGGCGACCTCGGCGTCACGGGCTCCGGGGCGGCCGACGGTCCCTCGGCCCGCCAGGCGAACCGCCTGGTGGGCAACGGCCCGGGCGCGGCGGTCCTGGAGACGCTGCTGGGCGGACTCCGTGTGCGCGCCCGCGGCGACCTGGTCCTCGCACTCACCGGCGCGATCGGCGAGAGCGTGATCCGTGGGGCCGATGCCGGTGCCGCGGAGGAGGGCGACAGCGATCTCGACGAGGTCGACGAGGCGGCCGAGCGCGAGGACGCGGGCTTCCCCGTCTCCCTGTGCGAGCCCTTCGGCCTGCGCGACGGCGAGACCCTCGCCCTCGCCGCGCCGACCTCGGGACTGCGTGGGTATCTCGCGGTGCGCGGAGGCATCGATGTGCCGGCCCAGCTCGGAAGCCGTGCGGCGGACACCCTCTCCGGACTCGGCCCGCGCCCCCTCGCCGCCGGCGACGTGCTCACCATCGGGCAGGCCGATGCGCACCGCAGCGTCGGCACCCCCGAGGAGCCGGCGACCGTCATTCCGCAGTCCCCTCAGGACCCGGAGGCCCCGCAGTCCCCTCAGGGCCCGGACCTCGACGAGGATGCGGGCGACGGCGGGAGCATCGCCGCCGTGCTCCGGATCCGCCGCGGTCCGCGCGCGGACTGGGCCGAGGACGACGCCCTGCTGGGGCGGACCTGGGTGGTCGGCGGCGACAGCGACCGAGTGGGTGCCCGCCTCGAAGCGGCCGACGGCGACGTTCCTCTGCGGCGGGTGCGCACCGAGGAGCTCGCGAGCGAGGGCCTGGTCCCCGGAGCGGTCCAGCTGCCGCCCTCCGGTCTGCCCGTCGTGTTCCTCGCGGACCACCCCGTGACCGGCGGGTATCCCGTGATCGCGGTGGTCGACGAGGCCGATCTGCCCTTGCTCGCCCAGCTCCGGCCCGGCACCGGGCTGCGCTTCGCGTCCTCCGCTCACTGACGCGGCGGGCCCCGCCGCGCTCACTGTCCCGACACCTCCCTGTCATGTCGGCGTGGGGCACTGGACATTCCGGGACGACATGCTCGATCCGCCCCTCGCGCCCCGGGGGAGTGCGGACGCGCCACTGCGACACGACCGTCCGCGCAGGATCTCGCCGCGCCCATCGGTGCGGCGGCGGAGTCCGCGCTGCACCCGATGGTGCGGCGACGGAGACCGTGCCGCGCTGCGCATGCCGCCGGAGATCCTTCCGCCGGGGCCTCGTCCCCACGCGAAAGGACCCGTCGTGGTCATCCAGCTCCCTCTGCTCATGAAGGATCACGTGGCCGGCAAGCGGTCGCCCGTGACCTGTGCCCTGAAGTGCGCGAACGCGTGCCTCGGCGAGACCTGCAACAGCTCGTCGAACTCCTACTTCCGTGATGTCGCCTCGGCCGCGCTGAGCCGCCGCGCCATGCTCGGCGGCACCGCCGCGGGCGCCCTCGCGATCGCCGTCGCCGGCACCGCGGGCGCTACGTCGGCCGATGCGGCCCCCGTCGGCCCCCTGGTCGACGCCGGAAAGGGCCCCAAGGCCCCGAACGGCAGCCCGCTGCGCTTCGACGCGATCGACCCCGTGGACTTCACGGTCGACGAGTTCACCGTCCCCGAGGGCTTCGAGTGGCACCCCATCATCAAGTGGGGCGACAAGCTGTTCTCCGACGCCCCCGACTTCGACTGGGGCGCCCAGACCGGCGAGGCGCAGAAGCGCCAGTTCGGCTACAACAACGACTACACGGAGATCCAGGAGATCCCGGATTCCGACGGCCTGCGCGCCGTGATGTTCGTGAACCACGAGTACACGAACGAGAACATCATGCTGCCGGAGGACACCGACGCCGAGACCGTCGCCGAGGTGGGCCTGAACGCCCACGGACTGACCGTCGTCGAGCTGCAGCGCGAGGACCACGACTCGCCGTACGAGTACGTGGTCGACGCCGAGCTGAACCGCCGCTTCCTCGCCGACACGAAGTACGCCTTCACCGGACCCGCCCGCTTCTCCGACCTGCTGAAGACCAAGGACTTCCCCCGTGGCAACGCCACCCACGGCACCTTCGGCAACTGCTCGGGCGGCCTCACCCCGTGGGGCACGCAGCTCAGCGGCGAGGAGAACTTCAACGGGTACTTCCGCACCGCCGGCGACACCGACGAGGACAAGCGCTACGGCATGAGCGCCATGGCCACCGCCCGCGGCTGGGAGAACGTGGACCCGCGCTTCGACACCACGAACGAGGGCTACGAGAACTCCGCCCACCACTTCGGCTGGATCGTCGAGGTGGACCCGTGGGACCCCGAGTCCACCCCGCGCAAGCACACCGCCATGGGCCGCTTCAAGCACGAGGGCGCGAACGTCATCATCGCCGAGGACGGCCACGCGGTCGCCTACATGGGCGACGACGAGAAGTTCGACTACCTCTACAAGTTCGTCTCCGCGAAGAAGTACAAGGAGGGCAACCGCAAGCACAACATGACCCTCCTCGAGGAGGGTGACCTCTACGTCGCGAAGTTCGACGGCAACTCGGGCACCATCAACGGCTCGGGCGCGGTCCCGAAGGACGGCGCCTTCGACGGCACCGGCCGCTGGATCCCGCTGATCGTGGACGGCAAGTCCAAGGTCGAGGGCATGGACGTCGACGAGGTGCTCGTGAAGACCCGTCTCGCGGCCGACAAGGTGGGTCCCACGAAGATGGACCGCTGCGAGGACGTCGAGCCCTCGCTGAAGAGCCGCAAGGTCTACGTGGCCTGCACGAACAATGACGGCCGCGGCACCGAGGGCAAGGCCGGGCCCGACGAGGTCAACCCCCGCACCGTCAACCGCGACGGCCACGTCGTCGAGATCGACGAGCTGGGCAAGCAGTCCGGGACGTCCTTCGCCTGGAATCTGCTGCTGGTGTGCGGCGACCCCGCGCAGAACACCTCGACCTACTTCTCGGGCTTCCCGAAGAAGAAGGTCTCGCCGATCTCCTGCCCCGACAACCTGGCCTTCGACTCGGTCGGGAACCTCTGGATCTCGACCGACGGCGCCCCGAGCACCATCGGGTACAACGACGGCCTGTTCCGCGTGACCCTCGAGGGGAACCAGCGCGGCAAGGTCGAGCAGTTCGCCTCCGTCCCGGTGGATGCCGAGACCTGCGGCCCGATCGTGCGCGATCAGGACCGCACCGCCTTCGTCTCGGTCCAGCACCCGGGCGAGGACGGCACCTTCGACGAGCAGGTCTCCTACTGGCCCGAGTTCGAGGGCACCGGCCCGAAGCCGACGGTCGTGCAGATCCTGCCCGCGCGCACCGAGTTCAGCGACGTGAAGAAGGGATCGGAGCACTACGACGCGATCCAGTGGGCGGCCCTCAAGGGGATCATCCCCGGCCGGGCCGACGTTACCTTCGCCCCGCGCAAGAAGGTCACCCGCGCGGCGCTCGCCGCGTTCCTCTACCGCGCCGCCGGCAAGCCCGAGGTGAGCCTGCCGCGCAACGAGCCCTTCGGCGACGTCGAGCAGGGGAAGACGAACAACTACCGGGCGATCATCTGGGCGAAGCAGGAAGGGATCGTCGGCGGCTACTCCGACGGCACCTTCCGCCCCACCCAGGCCGTCACCCGTCAGGAGACCGCCGCGTACCTCTACCGGTATGCGGGCTCCCCGTCCGCCCCGAAGCCGACGAAGGCGCCGTTCAGCGACGTGCCGGCGAGCTCGACCTTCGCCCGGCAGATCGCCTGGCTGAAGAAGGAGGGCGTGGCCTCGGGCAGCACCTTCCAGCCCGCCGAGGCGCTCACCCGCGAATGGGCCGCCGAGTTCCTGCACGGCCTGATCGCCGAGAAGAAGGTCGCCTTCAAGGGCTGACGCCTGAGACCGCGCGGGCACGACGATGCCCGCGCGGACACGACGATATGAGCGTGGGGGGCCCCCAAACCCCGGATGTTGGGTGCCACCCCCGCCACCAGGGGGGGCCCCCCCCCCCCCCCCCCCCCCCCCGCGGGCCCGGCCCCCCCCCCCCCCCGGGGGGGGCCCCCCCGGGGGGGGGGCCCCCCCGATCCGTATGCGGGGGAGACGGGCTGAGCCTCTCGGAGCCGGGCGCTCCGGGACTCGACCCTCCGGCACTCAGCGCTCGAGGGCCTCGAACTTGTAGCCGAGGCCGCGCACCGTCACCAGGTGGACGGGGTTCTTCGGGTCGGGCTCGATCTTCGCGCGCAGGCGCTTCACGTGGACGTCGAGGGTCTTCGTGTCGCCCACGTAGTTCGCGCCCCACACCCGGTCGATGAGCTGACCGCGGGTGAGCACGCGGTCCACGTTGCGCAGCAGCAGCTCGAGCAGCTCGAACTCCTTGAGGGGCAGGGAGACGTCCTCGCCGCGCACCGTCACCACGTGGCGCTCGACATCCATCTCGATGCCGCCCGCGCGCAGGGTCACGTCCTCCTCGTCCTCTCCGGTGTCCTGGCCGCGGCGCAGCACCGCCTTGATGCGGGCCAGCAGCTCGCGCGAGGAGTAGGGCTTGGTGACGTAGTCGTCGGCCCCGAGCTCGAGCCCGAGGACCTTGTCGAACTCGTCGTCCTTGGCGGTGAGCATGATGACCGGGACGCTCGAGGTGCGGCGGATCTCGCGGCACACCTCGGTGCCGCCGATGCCGGGGAGCATGAGGTCGAGCAGGACGAGGTCCGCGCCGTGGGTCGAGAAGATCCGCAGCGCCTCGTTGCCGGTGCCGGCGACGGCGACCTCGTACCCCTCCTTGCGCAGGGAGTAGGCGAGGGGGTCGGAGAACGACTCCTCGTCCTCGACGATCAGGATCCGCGTCATCGGCGTCCTCTCTCTCGTGCGGCGGCGCCGCGCTGGATGGATGATACAGAGGCTGACGCGCCGGCGGGGCCGACGACGTCGGGAGCGGCGTGGAGGATCAGGACTCCTCCGCCGCAGGTCTGCCGCCCTGGCCCACCGTGACCGCGTCGGTGCGTCCCATCTCGGGGATGCGCAGCACGAAGGTGGACCCCTGGCCCTCCATCGACCAGGCGGTGACCTCGCCTCCGTGGTCGGTGGCGATGTGCTTGACGATCGCGAGGCCCAGACCCGTGCCGCCCGTGGAGCGGGAGCGGGCGCGGTCCACGCGGAAGAAGCGCTCGAACACCCTCTCGAGGTCCTCCTTGGAGATGCCGATGCCCTGGTCCTTCACGGCGATCTCGACCATGCCGCTGTCGCGGCGCACCGAGACGCCCACGCGGGTCCCCTCGGGCGAGTAGGCGATCGCGTTGGAGATCAGGTTCGACAGCGCCGTGGTGAGCATCGTCGTGGAGCCGTAGACCTGCAGGCCGGAGGACGCGCCGCCGCTCAGCTCGATGTCCGAGCCGAGAGCGAGGTTGCGGTTGGCGCTGAGCGCCTCCTCGACCACGTCGTCCACGTCCACGGGGCTCGCGTCGGGCAGTGCCGAGGCGCCCTGGACGCGCGAGAGCTCGATGATCTCCTGCACGAGATGGGAGAGGCGCTGGGACTCGGTCTGCATGCGCTGGGCGAAGCGGCGCACGGCCTCGGGGTCGTCGGCCGCGTCCTCCATCGTCTCGGCCAGCAGGGTGATCGCGCCGACGGGCGTCTTCAGCTCGTGGGAGACGTTGGCGACGAAGTCGCGACGGGTCTCCTCGACGCGCACCGCGCGGGTGCGGTCCTCGGCGAGCAGCAGCACGCCGTGGGAGCCGAGGGTCCCGAGCCGCACGTCGATCACGGACTCGGAGTCCTCCGGGCCCTGCCGGCGGATCGTCAGGCGCTCGTCGCGATAGCCGCCGTTGCGGGCGACGTCGGCCGCGAGCTCGACCAGCTCCTGGTTCGCCAGGCGCGGGTAGTCGCCGCTGCTCGCGCGCACGATCCCGTAGGAGTACGCCAGGGGCGAGACGCGCAGCACGTCGCCGCCCGCATCGAGCACCACGTAGGCCGTGGAGAGGATCGCGAGGACCTCGGAGGCGGACTGGGGGACGACGGCCGTCCCCGCGGGCGAGGGGGTCTGCGCGGGCCGGTCCTGGCGCACGAGCGACAGCGTCGCCGCACAGCCGATCACGAGGCCGATGGCCCCGGCGAGGACGAGGAGGACGGACGCAGGCACGCCCCCATCGTAGAGGCAGGTGAACGGCGCTGAATCACCGTCGGCGGAGTCGGGGCGGGCGGGTCGGCAGGAGTTCACGAAGCCGTGCCCTCGCGTTCACATAGGGTTGCGACCATCGGACGTCAGCACGCACGCGTCCCGTCGGCACGATCGCCGGGACGGCCGCGACGGCCGGACGGCCACGACGGGGATGACGGCCACCACGGCCATGAGGAGAAGAGGGGCACATGCGCGAGGCCTACAGGAGCGACCTGCGACACCTGGTCGAGGATCTGGTCGAGATGCTCGACCTGGTCCGGTCGGGGCTCGTGGACGCCTCGACGGCGCTGCTCGAGGGGGATCTCGCCCTGGCGGAGCGGGTGATCGCCGCCGATTCGCACATCGACGACGATCAGATGCAGATCGACGAGAAGATGATCGAGCTGCTCGCGCGGCAGGGGCCGGTCGCGAGCGACCTGCGCCTGCTGGTCGCGGGGCTCCGGATGAGCTCGACCATCGAGCGCATGGGCGACCTCGCCGCGCACATCGCGATCGTCGCGCGACGCAGCCATCCGCAGCTGGGGGTGCCCGAGCGCCATCGCGAGGAGTTCCAGCGCCTGGGCGAGCTCGCCCTCGGCGCGGTCACCTCGAGCGCGAAGGTCATCAGCGACAACGATCTGGCCCTGGCCGCGCAGGTCGAGAAGGACGATGACGAGCTCGACTCCCTGCAGTCCGAGATCTACCGCTCGATCGCCCGCAACGACGACTACTCGAGCGCCGAGGTCATGAACCTGACCCTGCTCGCCCGCTACTACGAGCGCATCGGCGACCACGCCGTCTCGCTCGTGCGGCGCGTGGGCTTCCTGGTCACCGGCGACACCCTCGACTCGCGCGGCGCCCTGGGGGATCCTGACGAGGAGTGAGAGCGCGCCGACGCGGCGCACAGCACACAGAACGGGGCCCCGACCGATCCGGTCGGGGCCCCGTTCTGCATGTCGCGGCTGCTCGGGCCGCGGCGGCTGACGTCGCGGGGGAGATCAGCCGCGGTTCGCGCGCGGGCGGCGCTCGGTGATCTTGCGCGCCCCCACCTCGGTGCCGTTGCGGGCGGCCTGACGGATCGCCTGCAGGACCACTCCCGTGAGCAGGGTCCACACGATGATCTGCCAGGCGGGACGCTCGTTCTCGGGGTCCGTGATGGCCTTGACCTCCTGCTTGGAGGCACCGGACTTCTTGGCCTCCTTGCGGGCGGCCTTCGTCTCCTTGGCGGAGCGCTTGATGTTCTTGTTCGTGGGGGCGTCGTCGTCGACGACGGCGTTCCACACCGCGGTGATCACCTTCTGGCCGACGATGCCGGCGGCGATCGAGGCACCGGTCATCGCGATCTTCACCAATGGGTTGGGCACGTGAGCCTCCTGCTCGGTGTGGGGTCGGTGTCGGGGACGGTCCGATGGTACCTGCGCGACCTCGGTGCTCGGCCCGCTCCTAGTACTCGCCCTCGTGCGCGGCGAAGTACTCGTCCATGGTGTCGTCCTTCAATGCGGTGCGCAGGGCCTTGGTGTCCTCGTCCTCGGTGGCCACGACGCTCGCGCCGCCCGAGGTGGTGTAGGGATCTCCGTGGGGCACGCCCAGGTAGTGGATGTCGTCGCCGCGGATGCCGCGCATGGAGAGCCCCAGGCTCACCAGGGCGCTGCCGGTGAGGTCGTCGTCCGTGGTGAGGTACGGGGAGATCACCTTCACGGTCTCGGAGATCCTCGAGGGGCTCGACAGCGTGTCCCGGCTCAGCAGCTCGGAGACGATCCCCTGCAGCAGTGCCTGCTGGTTGCGGTTGCGCTGGAAGTCGCCGTCGGCGAACGCCTTGCGCTGGCGCACGAAGGTCAGGGCGGTCGCGCCGTCCATGTGCATCGAGCCCTTGGTGAAGGTGGTGCCGTCGGCTGTGAAGTCCTGGCTGACCTGCACGTCGACCCCGCCGAGCGCATCGACGAGACCCTGGATGCCCTCGAAGTCGATGAGGGCGGCATGATCGATGCGGGTGCCCGTGAAGTCCTCGACGGTGCTCACTGCGAGCGGCACCCCGCCGAAGGCGAGCGCCGCGTTGATGCGGTCCTTGCCGTGGCCGGGGATGTCCACGTACAGGTCGCGCGGGAACGACATGACGTAGGCGCCGCTGTGGTCCTCGGGGATGTGCACGAGCATCATCACGTCCGAGCGCTGCCCCGAGACGTGCTCGGCGGCGGCATCCTCCGCATTGCGCTTGTCCGAGCCCAGAAGCAGGATGTTCTCCCCGCCGGCGTCCTCCGGCCGGTCGCCGTCGGACGCCCCGCGGTCGATGCTCACCGTGGTGCGCTTCTCGTAGGAGCCGTTGAGCGAGGCGAGGTAGCGGCCCGCGATGATGCCGACCGCGGCGATCAGCACCACCAGGATCAGCAGGATGATCAGCAGCGCGCGTCGCCTGCGGCGTCGGGGCGGGCGCGTGTCGCCGTCCTGCTCCCAGTCGCCGGGCAGGTCGATGTCGGGCTCGCTCATGGGGAGGTCCTCCGGGGTCGGGCCGACGGGCGGCGGGGGAGCGGGATCGGGCCCGCGCTGCGCGCGCGGGACGAAGGATGCGGGGAGGGCCGACGGAGTCGGTCCTGCGTCCGCGGTGCGGGCTCAGGCGCCCGACGCGGGCGCTTCCGGGTCAGAGTAGCCCGGCTCCGGGCGCGATCCGCGGACCCCGTAGGCGAGATCCCAGACCAGGCGTCCCGCGTCGAGCGCCTTGCGTTCGAAGCTCGTGCGCACGCGGCCCTCGAATCGCGGCGCCCAGCCGCGGTCCGGAGTCTCCTCGGGCACGGGGTCGCTGGGCTCTCCGGCGGGCCGCGGGCCGCCCGGGTGCAGGGAGTCCAGGCGCGGGTCCGCGTCCAGGACCGTGCGCATGTGCACGGCGTACTCGGCCCAGTCCGTGGCCAGGCGCAGCACGCCGCCCTCGGCCATCAGGGGCAGCACGGCGTCCAGCAGGGGAGGGTTCACCAGGCGTCGCTTGTGGTGGCGGGACTTGTGCCAGGGATCGGGGAAGAAGATCCAGAGCTCCCCGATCGACCCGGCGGGCAGCAGCGTGGGCAGGGAGTGCAGCGCGTCGAGAGGGACGAGGCGCACGTTCCTCGGCGAGCCCGCGCGCTCGATGCGGTCCAGGGACTGCGCGATGCCGGGCAGGTAGACCTCGAACGCCAGGTGGTCGCGCTCGGGGTGCACGGCGGCCGCCGCGGCGATGTTCTCGCCCTGGCCGCTGCCGATCTCGACGACGAGCGGGGCGGTCCTGGCCCGGTCGCGGCCGAAGACCTCGCGGAGATCGAGGCTCGTGTCGGGATCGGGGACCGTGTCGCGCTCACCGCGGGGCACGTCCAGCACGAAGTCGCCGGCGAGCCGGTCCCAGGCCTCCTGCCGGCTGCGGGAGAGCCGCGTCCCGCGGCGCACGAAGGAGACGACGTCGCGGCGCGGACGGTCCGACGGTGGGTTCTGGGGCACCATCGCGCTCAGCGGACGCGCTTGAGGGTGTCGCCGTCGACCTCCACGGTGACCTCCGGCAGCGGATCGGCGGCGGGACCGCGCAGCACGTCGCCGGAGGACGCGTCGAAGCGCGACCCGTGGCAGGGGCAGTCGAGCTCGGCGCCGTCGTGACCGACGGCCAGCGCGCAGCCCTGATGGGTGCAGTAGCCGGACAGGGCCGTGACGTCGCCGCCGGAGCCGCGCACGATCGCGACGTAGGGCTCCTGGCCCCCGAAGTTCACGAGCGTGGTCGCATTCTCGGGGATCTCCGAGAGCGCGACCGCATCGTCGGAGGCCTGCACGGGGTCCGCGTTGCCGAAGCCCTCGTCGTCCGGCCCGCACGCGGCGAGGCCGGCCGTGGCGGAGGTGCCGAGGGCGAGCGCGCCCAGGGCGCGGCGGCGGGAGAGGCAGGGGCGGCGATCCATGCCCGCCAGGATACTCAGCGGACCGGTGCCCCGAGGGGATCAGACCTCGTCGGCCGCGAGCTGTCGCGGATCCCACGTCAGCAGGCCGCGGGCGCGCCAGCCGCGCGCGGTGACGGCGTCGAGCGCCTCCCGGCGAGCGGCGGGGGAGAGGCGGTCGAGATAGAGCGTGCCGTCGAGGTGGTCGGTCTCGTGCTGGAGGCAGCGGGCGAGGACGCCGCCCTCGTCGCCCACCTCCACGGGCTCGCCCTCGAGGTCGATGCCGGTGACGCGGGCGCCCGTGAAGCGGGCCGTCGGCCAGCCCAGTCCGGGGACGGACAGGCAGCCCTCGATGGACTCCTCGTCCAGCACCAGCTTCCCGAAGCGCTCGAGGCGCGGGTTGATGACCATGCCTCGGCGCTCGACGCCCGCGCCGTCCTCGCACGAGTAGACGAAGATCCGCCACCGCGCTCCGACCTGGGTCGCGGCGAGCCCCGCGCCGTCGGCCGCGTCGTTGGTCTCGAACATGTCGGCGACCAGGGTGCGGATGTCCTCGGTGACCTCGCGGACCCGACGGGTGGGTCGCTCGAGGGCGCGATGGCCGAGGATCGTGATGGGGCGGACGGTCACGGACGGTCTCCTGGGGGATCGGCGGGGGAAGCGGGCTCGGATGCGGATGCGGGTGCGGGTGCGGTCGTGGATGCGGTCGTGGATGCGCCGTCGGATGCGGACGGTGCGCTCGGGCGCGTCGGCGTGTGCTCGGCGGGCGTCGGCGCGAGTGCCGCCGGGCGCGCGATCACGGGCACGGGCTGCTCGGGCCCCGTGTGCACGGCGCTGCGGCGGGGAGGGTTGATCGCGAAGGGGCTGCGGGCGTCCACGATCGCGAGGCTGCGGGGCGCGTGCAGCGGCTCCCCGCTGTTCGCGGACTCGCTGACCTGCCGTCCCACCTCCTCGTTGCGGTCCGCGACCCCGGCGAGGAACTCGAGGGAGTGGGAGGCGTGGGTCTCCAGCGCCAGATGGTGCCAGGCCGGCAGCCCGGAGGCGATCTGGCGGGCGCGCAGCAGCTCGGCGTCCAGGGCGGCGCCGGCGACGATCACGATGTTCGCCAGCCACAGCAGCAGCAGGATCCCGATCGCGCCGTTCAGCGCGGGCAGCAGGTCGGAGATCCGGGTGAGCTCCCCGGTGAGCCGTCCCAGCAGCTGGGCGGCGCCGAACAGGAGCAGCACCGCGAGGGTCGAGCCGACCGTCATCACCCGGTACCGCGGGAGCTTCACGTTGGGGAACAGGTAGTAGGCCAGCGAGATCGCGACGATGAGGATCGCCAGCAGGATCGGCCACTTCACGACGTTCCAGACGTCGAAGGCGATGCGCGGGATGCCCACGAACTCGCCGACGCGCTGGGTGGCCTCGCCGCCCACGGTGACCACGCCCGCGATCATCAGCACCATCACCACGGCCAGGACGGTCTCGCCGAACACGATCGTGCGGAACCACAGGAACGGCCGGCCCTCGCGGGTGTCGTAGACGTGGTGGAGGGCGCGATGGAAGGCGGCCATCCCGTTGGAGGCCGAGAGCAGCGCGCCCAGCGTGCCCAGGATCAGTCCCAGCACGCCGCCGCGCGTCGTGGACAGCGCCAGCAGGGCGCGCTCGTAGGGGTTCGGATCGACGCTCGGGAACACCTCGGTGACCAGGTCGCCGAGGGTGTCGACCGTGCGCTCCTGGATGCCCAGCATGGAGACCATGGAGATCATCGCGATCGCCGCCGGCAGCACCGAGAGCAGCATGTAGAAGGTCATGGTCCCGGCGACGTCCCAGACCTGGATGTCGATCAGGCGGATGCGCACGCGGTCCAGCACGTGCCAGATGCTCAGCCGCGGCCGGTCGATCGTGACCTCCCGGCGCGCCCCGCGCCTCACCGCCGCGGGCCGACGGGGCGCGCGCCCCGGGCCCGCGCGGGAGAGCTCATGCCCGCGCCCCCTGCTCCTCGTGGCGGCCGTCCGGATCCTCGGTGACCACGGGGAACTCCCACGGGGAATCCGGATCCGCGGGGACCGAAGAGGTGAGGATCGAGCCGTCGGCCCGCCGGTCCCCGAGTCCCACGGGCTCGCTGAGATCGGTGTCGTCGAGCCGCGGGCCCTGGTCCGCGAGGTCGACGCCCGCGCCCTCGGCCGTGATCCGCACGCTCTGCCCGCGCACGGAGACCTCGAGCTCGGGGCCGTCCTCGAGGGTGAACTCGATGCGCTCCTGGGTCACGCGGGTGCTGATGCGCGACCCGCGCACGGTGAGCGGGAAGACGAGCTCGGGCCAGGAGACGGGCAGGCGCGGGTCGAAGCTGATGGCGCCGTCGTCCTGGCGCATGCCGCCGAAGCCGTGCACGAGCGCGTTCCAGACGCCGCCCGCGGAGGCGATGTGGACGCCGTCGGCCGTGTTGCCGTGCAGGTTCGCGAGATCCGCGAACAGTCCCGCGTGGAAGTAGTCGAGGGCCGCGCGGTGGTGGCCCACCTCCGAGGCGACGATCGACTGCACGACCGAGGACAGGCTCGAGTCGCCCGTGGTGATCGGGTCGTAGTACTCGAAGTCCGCGCGCTTCTCCTCGAGGGTGAACTCGCTGCCGCGCAGGAACAGCGCGAGCACCACGTCGGCCTGCTTGAGCACCTGGAAGCGGTAGATCACCAGCGGGTGGAAGTGCAGCAGCAGCGGCAGCGCCTCCGGCGGGGTGGCCGGGAGGTCCCAGACCTCCTTGTCGAGGAAGGAGTCGTCCTGCGGGTGGATGCCGAAGGCCTCGTCGCGGCCGACGTGCATGCCCTCGGCGCACGCCTCCCACTGGGCGGGCTCGGCCTCGTCGAGGTCGATCTTCGCGGCCAGGTGCTCGTACTCGACGGGGTTGCGCTCGCGCAGCGAACGCACGGCCTCGGCCGCGCGGCGCAGGTTGAAGCGCGCCATCACGTTGGTGAACATGTTGTTGTTCACCACGGTCGTGTACTCGTCCGGGCCGGTCACCCCGTGGATGTGGAACTCGTGGCGGTCGTCGCCGTGGCTGCGCCAGAAGCCCAGATCAGCCCACATGCGAGCGGTCTCGGCGAGCACCTCGATGCCCTCGCGGTCGTAGAACTCGAGGTCGCCGGTGACGTCCGCGTACTGGGCGAGGGAATGGGCCACGTCCGCGTCGATGTGGTACTGCGCGGTGCCCGCCGCGTAGTACGCGGAGGCCTCGTCGCCGTTGATCGTGCGCCACGGGAACAGAGCCCCGCGCTGGTTGAGCTCGCGCGCCCGCTCGCGGGCCTTGTCCAGCAGGTCCACGCGGAAGCGCAGCGCGTTGCGCGCCCAGCGCGGCGAGGTGAAGGTCAGGAACGGCACGACGTACACATCGGTGTCCCAGAAGTAGTGGCCCTCGTAGCCGGAGCCGGTCACGCCCTTCGCGCCCACCCCCAGCCCGTCGGCCCGGGCCGTGGCCTGGGCGAGCTGGAACAGGCACCAGCGCACGGCCTGCTGCTCGACGGGATGGCCGGGGATGCGCACGTCGGTGCGGCCCCAGAAAGCCTCGAGGAACGAGCGCTGCTCGGCCTCGAAGTGCGCGAGGCCGTCCTGCCGCACCCGGTCCAGGGTGCGCCGGCAGCGGTCGAACAGCTCGCGGACCGGCAGAAACGCCGAGGAGTGGTAGGAGACGGCCTTGGTGATGCGCAGGGTGGAGCCCGGGACCATCTGCGTGCGGAAGACGTGCTTGCCCTGGTCCGGCTCGGTGGAGACCAGCTGCTCGACCTCGAGGTCCGAGTGCACGCTGTGGTCCGCGCCGATCGCGAGCGACATGTCGGAGTCCGCGGTGCGGTAGCCCAGCAGCATCCGGCGCTCGCTGTGCCAGTCCTGGTGGGGGATCAGCACGCGGTGGTCGAAGGTTGTGGTCCGGCGCGGGTCGTCCTTCTGCGCGGTGCGGCCGTGGACCCCGAAGTCGTCGCTGCCGTCCTGGCGGTTGATGATCTGCGAGGAGACGGCGACCGGCGCGCTGCCGTCGAGCATCTCCAGCTCCATCGTCATCTGCGCGAGATGGCGATGGGTGAAGGAGATCATGCGGCTCGTGCGCACGCGGATGCGCTTGCCCGCGGGCGTGCGCCAGATCAGGTCGCGGCGCAGGACGCCCTCGCGGAAGTCGATCGCCCGCTCGTAGGTCTCGAGCTCCGCGGTGTCCACGAGCAGCGGCTCGTCGTCCACGTAGAGCTTCATGACGGTCGAGTCCGGCACGTTGACGATGGTCTGGCCGGTGCGGGCGAAGCCGAAGGCGGACTCGGCGTGGTTGATCTGCCAGGTCTCGTGGAAGCCGTTGATGAAGGTGCCGTGGGCGTGGACCGGCCGCCCCTCCTCGGGGGTGCCGCGCATGCCCAGGTAGCCGTTGGCGACCGTGAAGAGCGTCTCGAGCTGGCCGAGGTCCCCTCCGGGTCGCGACTCCACCAGCCGCCACTCGTCCACGGGCAGGTGCTGGCGGTCCACGGGGTCGCCGGTGATCACGTCGCGGGGGTTCATGCGCGCTCCTCGCTGGGGATGAGTCGGTCCAGGTCCTCGACCACGAGGTCGGCCCCGGCGGAGGCGAGGGCCTCTCGGCCTGCGCCGCGGTCCACGCCGACGACCGCTCCGAAGCCGCCCGCTGAGCCCGCGCGCACGCCCGAGACGGCGTCCTCGTAGACGACGGCGCTCTGCGGCTCGGCCCCCAGCAGGCGCGCGGCGTGGACGAAGGTGTCCGGAGCGGGCTTGCCCGGCAGGTCCTCCTGCTCGGCGACGTTCCCGTCGACCACGATCTCGAAGCGCTCGCGCAGGCCGGCGCCGCGGAGCACCTCCTCGGCGTTGCGCGAGCTGGAGACCACCGCGAGGCGCGCGGCGGCGGGCAGCGCGTCGAGATAGGCGACGGAGCCGGGGTAGGGGGCGATGCCGTCGCGGCGGATCAGCTCCAGCACGCGGGCGTTCTTTCGGTTGCCGAGCCCCCGGATCGTCTCCTCGCCCTCGACCTGGTCGGACGGGTCGTCGGACTCGCCCTCGGGCAGGGTGATCCCCCGCGAGGCGAGCATCTCGCGCACCCCGTCGTAGCGGGGGCGGCCGTCGACGTGCGCGAAGTAGTCCGCGTCGGTGTACGGCCCGGCGACGCCGCGCGAGGCGAGGAACTCGGAGAACATCTCGGCCCACGCGGCCATGTGGATCTCGGCCGTGGGCGTGATGACGCCGTCCAGATCGAAGAGATGGACGGGGAGGCTCTGCGGGGAGCGGCCATGCGAGGAGGCGGGCGGCGGGCTCTGGGGCGTAGGGCTCGGATGCACGCGCTCCATGCTAGGTCCACGCGCGCCGCCGACCGTGGACGGGCGCCGCATGTCGAGGATGTGACCTGCGCGCGGCGCCCCGTGCACATCGTGCGTCGGGCCCTGGCGGGTCGCCGTGCGTCCGACGTACGATCTGGGCGCCTGCGTCACGGCAGCGCCCCACCTCTCGAGCCTCTCCCTTGCAAGGAGCCCGGATGACCGCTTCTGCGGCAGCCCCTCTCGTCGACGCGGTCCGAAGGACCCTCGACATCGTCCCCGGCGAGGACGCGATCGGCGTCACCTCCACCCTCTCGACGAATCTCGCACCGGCGCCCGTGCGGCTCTGGCCCCTGCTCACCGATCCCGCGCAGCTCGTGCAGTGGTACGGCCCCGTCACCGGGGACCTCCGCGAGGGCGGCAGCTTCCGCGCGCCCGCCGCGGGCGGCCGCGTGCTCGAGGTCGAGGCGCCCCATGCCCTCCACCTCACCTGGGAGTACGAGGGCCGCCAGGACGACCTGCTGCTGCGGCTGGACCCCGTGGACGACGGCTCGACCGCCCTCGAGCTCGTGCACACCACCGCCATGGATCCCGGCGTCTTCGCGCAGTTCGGGCCCGGGGCGCTCGCCGTCGGCTGGGACCTCGCCCTGCTCGGCCTCGCGGCCTTCAGCCGCGGCTGGGAGGACATGTGCGGCCGCGCCGTGCCGCTTCCCACCCCGCAGTGGCTCGCGGGCGACGAGGGCCGCGGGTTCGTGCGCGCCTGGTCGATCCGCTGGGCCGCCGCCTCGGCCGCGGCGGGCACCGATCCCGACCAGGCCCGCCAGGGAGAGATCGCGACCACCGCCGCCTACGGCGGGGCGAGCCCCGCCGCCGTCTGAGCCGCCCCGGTCACTGCCGGAGCCGCCTGGCCCGGGGCGTCCTGCTCAGGAACAGGCCGCGACCGCCCGCACCCGGGCGCGCGGATCGCCCGCGACGAGCGCCTGGTCCACGAGCGCCCGTGCGAGGTCCTCGCGCGGGATCGCGCGGGTGCGCGGATCCTGAGGATCGGCCGCCGCGCCGTCGGCCCGCACCAGGCGGGGCGAGCGCGTGCCCAGCAGGTCGGTGAGCCGTCCCGCGCGCAGCAGCGTCCAGTCCAGCCCGCTGCCCGCCACGAGCATCTCGCAGCGGCGCAGATCGCGGGCGCGCGCCGCCGGGTCCGCGGCCCCGCGCAGCTCGCGACCGATCTCCCCGAGCACGCGGCGCAGCGAGCGGTCCACCCGCGGGGCCGCGGGATCACCGTGCAGGGCGAGCGAGGACGAGGCGACGAGCCGGGGGACGCGGCGTCGGCGCATCCCGCGGATCACGCTCATCACCAGGTCGACGTCGTCCGCGCCGGGGCCCGCGGCCCCGGAGTCGCCCGCCGCGGCGGCGTCGGGGTCGAGGGCGAGGACGACGGCGTCGGCGCCCTCGAGCGCGTCGAGCAGACCGACGGGATCGCCCGGGTCGATGCGCACGAGCATCTGGGCGGGGGAGATGCGCGCGAGACGGGTGGGGTCCTCGGCGGCGCTGACCACCTCGAGCGAGCGCAGCAGCGCATCGCGGGCGACGGCCTCGCCGAGCAGCCCGGCGGCCCCGAACACCGCGATCCGAGGGTGGGCAGATGTCGGGTCGTGGCGCGCGCTGCTCATGGGGCCACGGTATCCCGGAGGCTGCACCGGGGCACCTCGCGGCCGTTCCCTCCCGGCCCCGTCGGCCCTGGTCCGTCCCGCGCGGCTGGACGGTCTTTGCCCTGGCGAACGATCCGATGGGAGAGTAGGGGCGTGACATCGCGCCCCTCCTCCGCCCCCGAGAGGCTCGGAGGAGCAGACGCCCGCAGCGTGATCCGCTCCCTCGTCGGCCCGGTGTACGCGCCCACGCTCATCGAGGCCTCCGGCAGCAACGCGCTGCTCCCCGTGATCCCGCTGCTCGCGCTCGCGCTCGGCTTCTCCGTGCCGATGACGGCCGCGATCACCCTCGTCTTCGGGATCGCCGCGGTCCTCGGCCCCATCCCCGCGGGTCGCCTCATGGACCGGGTGGGCGCGCAGCGGGCGCTCGTGGGCACCGGCGTGGTGCTCGTGATCACCAACCTCGTGGCGCTCGTGGTCATCGGCCGCGGACTCGCCGAGGGGCCGACCCTCGTCCATCGCGTCATGCTCGTCGTGCTGCTCGTGGTGATGGCCACGAGCTCCCAGGTGTGGGCGCTGGGGCGCCAGTCCTACCTCGGCGGGGCGCTGCCCGCGGCGGTCCGCGCACGGGGGATGACCCTGTTCGGCGGCATGATGCGCATCGGCCAGGTCGTCGGCCCGCTGCTCGGCGCGGGCGTGACGGCGCTGGGCCACGAGAGCTGGGTCTTCGCCCTGTTCGCCGTGCTCAGCGGGGCGGCGACGATCATGGTCGCGGTGTTCATGGTGCCGGGGGAGGGCCGACGGGCGTCGCGGGCGCGCGCGGACGCGGTCGACGGGCGCTCCCGCGGTGCTCCTTCCCGGCCGGATGCGCCCCGGCGCAGCGCCGCCCGCTCGCGACTGACCCGCGGGGTGCTCGCCCGCATGCTCGTCGTCGGCCTGGGCATCACCCCGCTGATGATGGCGCGCGTGAACCGGCCGACGATCGTCCCGCTGCTCGGCGCCGTCCTCGGGGTCGACGCCACCACGATCTCGATCATCTTCGGCGTCTCCGCCGTCCTCGACATCGCGCTCGTGGTGCCGGCCGGCGTGCTCATGGACCGCTTCGGCCGCGCCGCCGTGGCCGTGCCGTGCTCCCTCATCATGGGCGTCGGGTTCGTGCTCATGGGGGTGCTCGCCCTGCGCGCGGGCACGACCGGCGGCTCCGTCGCCGTGCTCGCCCTGCTGATCCCGAGCCTGCTCATCTCGCTGGGCAACGGCCTGGGCTCGGGCATCGTGATGACGCTCGGCATCGACGTCTCCCCGGTGCACGGACGCACCACGTACCTGGCCTGGTGGAACACCATGATCGGGGTGGGCCGGCTGACCGCCCCGCTGCTGGTCACCGTGATCACCCTGGTGGCGCCGGTGGCCGCCGCGGCGATCGCGAGCGGCGTGCTCTGCCTCGGCGGCGGGGCCTGGCTCGCCCGCGTGCTGCCGCGGCACACGCCCGCTCCCGAGCCGCGGCGAGGGTGAGCGCGGACGACGATCGTCGGATGCGCGGGGCGGCCCCCATGGGGTTCCATCGGAGCATGCCGCGCACCCCGAGCACCTCTCCGTCCCCGCTCGTGCTCTTCGAGGACGTGGCCGTTCTCCAGGACGACGTGCTCATGCTCGACGATGCCACCGGGTCCGTCGACGCCGGCGGCGTGCTCGCCCTGCGCGGCGCCAACGGCGCGGGCAAGACCACGCTGCTGCGCGTGCTCGCCGGGCTGCTCGCGCCGACCACGGGGAGGGTGCGCATCGCGGGCAGGGCTCCCGACGACCGCGACCGCGAGTTCCGCCGCGCCCTCGCCGCCCTCATCGGCCCTCCCATGACCGCGCGCGACCTCACCATCGACGAGCACCTGCGCTTCGTCGCCGCCACCTGGGGCAGCGGACCCCGCGCCGCCGGAGAGGCCGCCGACGCCCTGCTCGAGGAGCTCGGCATCTCCGCGCTCGCCCGCCGGTATCCGCACGAGCTCTCGAGCGGCCAGTCCCAGCTCGTCGCGATCGCCCTCACCCTCGCCCGACCCTCCAGGGTGCTCGCCCTCGACGAGCCCGAGCAGCGCTTGGACCCCGACCGTCTGGAGCGCGTCATCGACGCGCTCGCGCGGCGCGCGGAGGGTGGTGCCGCGATCGTCGTCGCGACCCACAGCCCCCGCCTCGCGGAGGCCCTCGCCACGAAGACCGTGGAGCTCGCGGGGGACCCGGGGGACCCGGGGGCCACAGGGGACGCGGAGGGCGACGGCACCGGCCTCGGCGACGACGCGGACGGGGCCCGCTGATGGCCGACCCGGCCCCGCAGGATCCTGCCGCGCAGGAGCCCGCCGCGCAGGACCTCGCCGTCCAGGACCGCGCCGCGAAGGACGCCGTCGCACGGGTCTGGGCCGCCCGCGCGAACGCCCGCGGCGCCCTCGATCTCGCCTATCTCCTGTATCTGGTCGTCATCACGATCCTCGTGATCGCCGTGCCGCTGCTGCGTGAGCTCGGCCTGCTGCTCGCCCGGCCCGACGTGCTCCCGGTGATCTCCGCCCCCGCGGCTGGAGGTCTCGTGACCGCCGGGCTCCTCCTCGCGGCGGGACTGCTCGTCCTGCTCGGGGCGAGCCGCGGACCGGCGGTGCTGCCGCCCTTCTTCGTGGTCACCCTCGCCTCCTCGCACCGCCCGCGGCGCACCGCCCTGGTGCGGCCTTTCGCACGTACGGGCGCCGCGCTCGCGGCAGGACTGCTCGCGCTCGCCGGCGTGATCGGCTGGGTGCTCGTGCTCGGAGGGACGACGAGCCCCGCCGGGGCCGTCGCCCTGGGGATCGCGGGCCTCGGCGCGGCGGCGCTCCTCGAGGGTGCGTGGCTCGCGGGCCAGGTCCTGCCCGGGGTCGGGCGGCGCATCCTCGCGCTCGTGCTCGCCCTCGGGGCCGCCGGCGCGGTGCTCGGGACGGTGCGCGGAGGCGCCGCGGGCCGGCGCCTGCTCGCCCTCGCGTATCCCGTCGGGGGAGCGGGCGCGGGCGTCCCGTGGACCGCGGCGCTGGCGGTCCTCGTCCTCGGGGTCCTCGTCGGGATCCTGTGCGTTCCCGCGCTCGACCGCGTGCGCGGCACGGTGCTGCTCGAGCAGGCCGCGCGCTGGGAGTCGGCGCTCACGAGCGCGCGCAGCGGCGACCTCTCCGCCGCCGCCGGCACCTACCGGGTGAGGCCGTCGGCGGGCCGACGCCTGCCGGCCGTGCGAAGGGGTGCGCGGAGCGCGGGACTCGTCGGCCTCTACCTGCGGCGCGATCTGGTGGCGCTCGCGCGCACCCCGGAGCGGCTCGTCCTCGGCGTGCTCGGCGTCCTCGCCGCGAGCGTTCTCCTGGTGGCCGCCCGGCTGCTGATGGGACCGCTCGGGTTCGCGGCACTCGTGCTCGGGGCGCTCCTGCTGTGGAGCGCGAGCGGCGTGTTCGTGGACGGTCTGCGCCACGGCGTCGAGTCGCTCGGCGCGCCGCGCCTGCTCGCGCAGGGCGTGGGCGTCCAGGTCCTCCTGCACTCCCTCGCGCCCCTGCTCGTGATGGGTCTGCTCAGCATGCTCGGCTCCGGCCTCGGGGTGCTCGTGCTTTCGGGTGCAGGCCCGCACCTCGGCCCGGACCCGGGCGCCGTCGGCGCGCTCGCCGTCGTGCTCGCCCCGGCGCTCGTGCCGCTGATGATCATCGGACGGGCGCGTGACGCCGCCAAGGGGCCGATGCCCCTCGCGCTCGCCACGCCGATCCCGACCCCGCAGGGCGACGCCTCGATCCTGCCGCTCGTCGCCTGGCAGGCCGACGCGATCCTGTTCGCGCTGCTCGCCGCGGGCCTGCTGTTCCTCGCCCTCGGGGCATCGTGGACGTGGGGGATCGGGCTCTGGGCGGTCGCCGGGGCGCTGCTCGCGAGCGATGCGCGCCGACGCGTCCAGGAGCTCAGCCGCGGCGGGCGATGACCTCTCCCAGGCGGCCCACGCCGTCAGCGATCACCTCGGGGGAGTGGGTGACGAAGCTCAGGCGCATCGTCGAGCGGTCCGCGTCCTCCGCGAAGAACGACCAGCCGGGCAGGTACGCGACGCCCGCGGAGACCGCGTCGGCCAGCAGGTCCTGCGCGTCCCAGCCCTCGCCGAGCGCGGCCCACAGGAACATGCCGCCCTGCGGGCGCGTGAGGTGCGCGCCCTCGGGGAGCCTGCCCGTGAGGGCCTGCGCCATCGCGTCCCGTCGCTCGCGGTAGACCTCGATGACCGTCGCGACGTGCGCGTCGAGGTCCTTGGTCTCGAGGTAGCGGGCGACCGTGAGCTGGTCGACCACGGAGGACTGCATGGAGATCGCGGCCTTCGCGACGGCCAGGGTGTCCAGGATCGGGCCCTCCGCGCGGATCCAGCCGATGCGCACCCCCGGGCTCATGAGCTTGGACATCGACTTCATGAGCAGAGTGCGCGAGGACATGCCGGGCTCGGAGGCGATCGGCGCGAAGCGCTCGCCGTCGAAGGACAGCTCGCCGTAGGGGTCGTCCTCGATGAGGGGGACGTCGTGGCGACGCAGCACGTCCGCGACCTGTGCGCGGCGCTGGGCGGACATCGAGCGCCCGGTGGGGTTCTGGAAGGTGGGGATCAGGTAGACCAGGCGCGGGTGGTGCGCGCGGATCGCGGCGTCCAGCGCGTCGGGCAGCACGCCGCCGTCGTCCGTCTCCACCCCGACCATGCGCGCACCGTGCACCGCGAAGGCCTGCACCGCGGCGAGGTAGGTGGGGGACTCGACGAGCACCACGTCGCCCGGCTCGATGAGCGCCTCCGCGGCGACGAACAGCCCTTCCTGCGACCCCGAGGTGACGCGGATCTGCGAGGCGTCGGTGGGCAGCTCCCGCGAGAGCCGGCGCGCGGCCTGCTCGCGCAGCTCCGCCTCGCCCTCGCTCACCCCGTACTGCAGGGCGCGCGTGCCCCGCTCGCGCAGCACCCAGTCGTAGCACTCGGCGATGTCCCCGAGGGCGAACAGGGAGGGGTCGGGGATGCCGCCGGCGAAGGAGACGACGTCCGGCCGGGCGGCGAGGGAGAAGATGTCCTTGAGCGGCGAGCTGGCCATCCCGGCGTAGCGGGCGGCGACGGGGAAGGCGAAATCGGGGGTGCTGGCCGAGCTCATCTGCGTGGACATGGGGACATGCTCGCACGCGGGCGGCGAGGGGCCGCGCAGGGCGCGATGTGAGGCTCTCAGGCGCCGAGGACGCCCTCGATGCGCAGCAGCGACTCCTTCGTGCCGATCCCGCCCGCGTAGCCGGTGAGGGAGCCGTCCGCCGCGAGCACCCGGTGGCAGGGCACGAGGATCGAGATCGGGTTCGCGCCGACGGCCGCGCCGACCGCCTGCGCCGCGCGCGGCGAGCCGATCTGCCGGGCGAGCGCCCCGTACGTGGTGGTGTCGCCGAAGGGGATCCGTCGCAGCTCCTCCCACACGCTGCGCTGGAAGGCCGTGCCCTCGAGGCGCAGCGGCACGTCGAACACGGTGCGGGTGCCCGCGAGGAAGTCGAGCAGCTGCTGCGAGGCCTCCTCGAGCAGCGGGTCCTTCCCGGTCACGTGCGCGCCGAGGCGCTCGGTGCGCGGGAAGTGCGACTGGGCCTCGCGCCAGACGCCGGTGACGGCGTCGCCGTCGGCCGTGCGGCGGGCCGCGATCAGATAGCGGCCGACGGGGGTCTCGACCGCGAGATGGCGCGCGGGGTGGGAGGCGGAGGCTCCGGCGGAAGGGGTGGGTGTGGAGTTCATGAGCTGCGTGTCCTTCGGGTGCGGCGGGCGGGTGGCAGGGAGGCGGCGTGATGCCACAGATGCAGGCTCGCGTACGAGCGCCAGGGGGCGGCGGGCGCGAGGGACTCCGGGAGGTCGTCGAGGTCCTCGGCGAGGCCCAGGTCGCGGGCGGCGGCGAGCAGGGCGACGTCACGCGGGGGAGCCAGGTCGCTGCCGCGGGTGCCGCGCAGCAGCGCGTAGCCGGCGGTCCACGGGCCGACGCCCGGCAGGGCGAGCACGGCGTCATGGAGCTGCACGGGATCCAGCGCGTCCGCGTCGGGCGTCTCGGTGAGCGCGGTGACCAGGGCGCGGCGGCGGGCGCCGGGCCCGCGGTACCAGTCCGCGGCACGTGCGGCGGCCTCCGCCGGCGTGGGGCCCAGGCGGTGCACACCGCCCACGTGCAGTGAGGGCGGCAGCGCCTCGCCGGCGAGGTCCGTGGCGCGCGCGATCTGGTCCCGGGCCTGCGCGGCGGTGATCTGCTGCCCGACGATCGCCCACATCAGCGCCTCGGCGAGAGACGGCAGCCCGGGCAGACGCACCCCGGGCCGCGCCGCGACGAGCGGGGCGAGGGCGGGCAGGGAGCGCGGGAGCGCCTCGTCGATGCCGAGCGGATCCGCGTCCAGGTCCAGCAGGCGCCGCGCGAGTCCCACCGCCGCGCCGTAGTCGCGCACGTCGGCCAGGTGCATGGTGGCGGACAGGCGCGCGGTGCCCGTGCCCGCGAGGGACGGCAGCGCGACCTCGAGCACGGCGGGGCCGTGGGGGAGGCGCACGGCGGTTCGCCGGACGGGAGCCGTGCCGGCCCCGTCCTCGTCGGTGACGACCTCGTCGACGCCGGGCACGGCGCGCGCGGCGAACCAGCAGGCGAGGCCGTCCCCGTCGAAGGGGAGGCGCACCGCGAGGCCCGCCCGCAGGTGGGCGGCGCCCTCGGCCGCGGGGTCCGCCGGTCCGTCGGACCGCGTCGCGTCCTGCCCGCTGCGCTCCCGCACGGTCGAGGGTGCGTGGCCGAACACGGTCGTGAACGTGTCGTGGAGCTGGCGCTCGCTGCCGAACCCGGCGGCGAACGCGACCCGCGAGAGCTGGAGATCCGTCTCCAGGACCAGGTCGTGGGCCCGCCGGGCGCGACGCATGCGCGCATGGGCGAGGGCGCCCGCCCCGGTGCGGGCGCTCAGCGCCCGGTGCAGCGTGCGCTCGGAGACCGCGAGGCGCGCGGCGAGCTGCGGCACCGAGCCGTCGTCGAGCGCGCCGCCGTCGATGAGGCGCAGCGCGCGACGCGCGAGATCGCCGGAGGGGTCCTCGTCCGGCGATCCGGGCGGGGCCGACGGGCCGCAGCGCTTGCAGGCGCGGAAGCCCGCCTCGACCGCGGCCGCGGCCGACGGGGCGAAGTCGACGTTCGCGCGCGCCGGGGTGCGCGCCGGGCACGAGGGGCGGCAGAAGATCCCCGTGGAGCGGACGCACGTGAAGAACGCGCCGTCGAAGCGGGCGTCCCGCGCCCGGATCGCGGCGAAGCGCTCGTCGTCCGTCATCTCGTCCATGCCCCCAGTGAACCCCCTGCGCACCAGCGGCGCCAGCGGGAATCGGACACGGCGGCGGGGATCATCGAACACCTCGGGCGGACCCTGCATGGCGTCACCGGGTGAGGGTCTAGCCTGGAACGCGGACGGGGCGCGCATGCTCCGCGGTCGACGAGCGGGAGGACGCAGCACGTGGACGAACAGAGCGCACCGATCCCGCAGAGGATCCTGAGGCCGCTCACCGAGTCGGCGATCTTCCTCGTCCTCACGGTCGACGAGGGCGGCGAGGACGGCGTGCGCGAGGTCCTCGACGGCTTCACCGGGACCCTTCGCACCGTGCGCTCGCGGATCGTCGCGGCGGACCTCGGCTGCGTGGTCGGCATCGGCGCCCGCGCCTGGTCCCGCCTGTTCTCCGGCCCCGCGCCGAAGGGTCTGCGCACCTTCCCTGCCCTGTCCGGGACGGTGCACGACGCCCCGTCGACCCCCGGCGACCTCCTCTTCCACATCCGCGCCCACCGCATGGACGTGTGCTTCGAGCTCGCCGGCCAGCTCATGCGGCAGCTGCGCCCGTTCACCACCGTGCAGGACGAGGTCCACGGGTTCCGCTACTTCGACTCCCGCGACGTGATCGGCTTCGTCGACGGCACCGAGAACCCCGAGGGCCTGGAGGCGCAGCGGTTCGTGGTCCTCGACGAGGACACGGACCCCGTCTTCGTCGGTGGCAGCTATGTGACCGTCCAGAAGTACGTGCACGACATGGAGGGATGGGAGCGGCTCACCGTCGAGCACCAGGCCGACGCCATCGGCCGCCACAAGTGGGACAACGTCGAGATGGACGACGAGACGAAGCCCGCCGACTCCCACACCGCGCTCACCGTCATCGAGGACGCCGATGGCACGCAGCTGAAGATCGTGCGCGACAACATGCCCTTCGGCAGCGCCGCGGCCGACGAGTTCGGCACCTACTTCATCGGCTACTCGCGCGACCTCGACGTCACCGAGCAGATGCTGCGCAACATGTTCCTGGGGGACCCCGAGGGCACGAACCACGACCGGCTCCTGGACTTCTCGACCGCGCTCACGGGCACACACTTCTTCGTCCCCACCGTCGATTTCCTCGACGACATCCCGCCCGCGCCGGGCGACGCGGGCGACGGTGCCGAAGGGGCCGGCGGGGCCGAGGTGGACGACGGGGCCGATGGGGCCGAGGGAGACGACGGTGCCGAGGTGCCCTCGTCGGCCACCCCCGCCCCGCCGGATCCAGCGGAGGGATCGCTGGGCATCGGGGCCCTCGAGCCGACCGCTCCGCACACCGCCGCCTCTCACTGTCCAGCCCCTCTCGCTCCCGCCGCGCATGACCCCGCCCCGCACGACCCCGGCACCGCCGGGACGAAGGAGATGCCATGAACAACCTGCATCGCGAACTCGCGCCGATCTCCACAGCGGCGTGGGAGGACATCGAGGACGAGGCGAAGCGCTCGTTCCGCCGCAATATCGCCGGGCGCCGCCTGGTCGATGTCAGCGGACCCCACGGCCTGGACCTGGCCTCGGTCACCACCGGTCACCGCCACCGCGTGGATCTGGGCCTCGAGGGCGTGCGCGCGAGTCTGCGCGAGTCCCAGCCGATCACGGAGCTCACCGTCCCCTTCACCATCAGCCGCGAGGCGATCGACGACGTCGACCGCGGCGCGCAGGACCCCGACTGGGACCCCGTCGTCGACGCCGCCCGCACCATCGCGCTCGCCGAGGACCACGCGATCTTCAACGGCCTCGACGGCGCGCACATCACCGGCATCACCCCCGGGGCCACCTCGCTCGCGCACCACCTGCCGCAGGACGTGCGCGACTACCCCGACGCGGTGTCCCGGGCGATGACGGCCCTGCGGCTGGAGTCGATCGACGGCCCCTACGCGCTCGCCCTCAGCGCCGACGCGTACCGCGAGGTCAACGAGACCACCAACCACGGCTACCCGATCATCGAGCACCTGAAGCGCGTGCTCGACGGGCCGATCGTGTGGGCTCCCGCGATCGAGGGCGGCGTGCTGCTCTCGCGCCGCGGCGGCGACTTCGAGCTGACCATCGGCCAGGACGTGTCGATCGGCTACTCCGCCCACGACGCGGACACCGTGACGCTCTACTTCCAGGAGTCGATCACGTTCCTCTCCTTCACGCCGGAGGCCGCGGTCCCGCTGCTCGCGAAGAGCTGAGGTGCCGGGGAGTTCCGAGCAGGGCCGGGGCGGGAGTCGGGCGTCCGGCAGCAGGCGCGTCGGACGCACGGATGCCTGCGCCTCCTACCCTGGAGGCATGACCCAGCCTCCTCCCAGCCACGATCCCCGCTTCCCCCCGCCGCAGCCCGCCCCGCCGAGTGGAGCGCTCGCCTGGGGCCTCGGTCTGCTCGTGTTCCTTCTCGTGCCCTTCTTCTCGTCGGTCATCGCCGGCGTGACGATGCTCGTCGTCGGCGCCCATTCGCGGACCAAGGGCGGCCTCGCCCACGTCAACGCGCGAAACGCGGCGAACTGGGGCGGCACCTACCTCGTGATCACGCTGATCCTCGTGCCGCTGCACTTCGTGCTGCTCTTCACCCTCGCGGACGGGCCGTACGGGCACGACTTCTTCCCGCTCGGGACGGCCATCTCCCTCTGGGGGCTCGTCACCCTGTTCCACATCGTCGTGTCGATCCTCGGCCTGATCCTCTCGCTCACCGGCAAGGTCTTCTGGATCCCGGCGATCCCGTTCCTGCGGGCCGGGAGGTCCTGAGCGCGACCCGCGCCGGGTACCGGACGCCGGGGCCCGCGGCTCGGGCGTCAGGGTCCCGAGAGCGCTCCGGGGGCAGACATGGAAGAACCGGCCGGCCGAGCACGAGAGCTGCTCGACCGGCCGGTCCGTGGAGAGCGGGCGACGGGAATCGAACCCGCGTCATCAGTTTGGAAGACTGAGGCTTTACCATTAAGCTACGCCCGCGTGACCAGCGCAGATGCTGTTCCTCGGCACCCCGTCCAGGGGGCTTTCGGACACCGGACCACCGGGAGCCGAGAGGCTCGTCGGGGGTGCGCTGCATCGTGTGCGGCCGCTCCTATTAGACCAGAGGTCCGGGCCGCGGCGCACCACGCGTCGGCCCGCGGAGGCATGTCTCCCATCACAGGTGCCGGACGCGGCCGGGGGCGTGCAGGAGCGACCAGGTAGGATCTGGTGGGTTGCCCTCCGGGGTGTAGCTCAGCTTGGTAGAGCACCCGCTTTGGGGGCGGGATGCCGCAGGTTCAAATCCTGTCACCCCGACCCGCGGCTGGGTCGCCACCGTGCCGAGTCACCGGGCGGCGCCACCGGACAAGTCCAGAACACCGATAGACCTCAGGGAGACCTGCACGTGAAGACCGAAGTCGAGAAGCTCAGCCCGACCCGGGTGAAGCTCACCGTCGCTGTGCCGTTCGACGAGCTGAAGCCGGCCGTCGAGGCGGCAACGAAGAAGATCGCCGAGCAGGTGCAGATCCCGGGCTTCCGCAAGGGCAAGGTCCCCACGCGCCTGGTCGAGCAGCGCTTCGGTCGCCCGGCGATCATGCAGGAGGCCGTGAACGACGCCCTGCCGGACTTCTACCAGAAGGCCGCGACCGAGGCGGAGATCCGCCCGCTGGGCCGTCCCGAGGTCGAGGTCACCGAGATCCCGGGCCTGGACGGCACCGACGCCGGTGACCTCAACTTCACCGTCCAGCAGGACGTGCGCCCCGACTTCACCCTCCCCGAGCTCTCCGACGTGGTCGTCGAGATCGAGGAGCCCACGGTCGACGACGACGCCGTGCAGGTGCGCCTGGACGCGCTGCGCGAGCGCTTCGGCACCCTCGTGGGCGTCGACCGTCCCGCGCAGGACGGCGACTTCGTCTCCCTCGACATGACCGCGAAGGTCGGTGACGAGGAGGTCGAGTCCGTTGAGGGCGTCTCATACCACATCGGCGAGGGCAACATGCTCGAGGGCCTGGACGAGGCTCTCATCGGCCTGTCCGGCGGCGAGACCACGACCTTCACCTCGAAGCTCGCCGGCGGCGACCGCGCCGGCGAGGACGCGGACATCACCGTCACCGCCCAGAGCGTGAAGGTGCGCGAGCTGCCCGAGGCCGACGACGAGTTCGCCGAGATGGCCTCCGAGTTCGACACCATCGACGAGCTCAAGGCCGACCTCAAGGAGCAGGCCGCGAAGGACGCCGAGGGCAACCGTGTGGCCCTGGCCCGCAACGCCTTCCTCGACAAGCTCGTCGCGGACCTGGACCTGCCGGTCCCGGATCAGCTCGTCGAGGACGAGATCGCCCAGCACCTCGAGAACGAGGGCAAGGAGCCCGGCGACCCGCACGCGGAGGAGATCCGCGAGGACACGATCTCCGGCATCCGCGCGCAGTTCGTGCTCGACGCTCTCAACGAGACCCGCGAGGTCCAGGTGGAGCAGGAGGACCTCATGTCCTACCTGAGCCAGCTCGGCGCCCAGTACGGCATCGACCCCAACCAGCTCATCTCGATGCTGGCGCAGTCCGGCCAGCTCGAGCAGGTCTTCGCCGAGGCCCAGCGCTCCAAGGCCCTCGACGTGGCCCTCGCCGACATCACGGTGAAGAACACCGCCGGCGACGTGCTCGACCTGGGGCTGACCAAGGCCGACGCCGCCGAGGCGGATGCCGACGCCGAGGGCGAGGAGGCCGAGAAGGCTCCTGCGAAGAAGGCTCCGGCCAAGAAGGCCCCCGCCAAGAAGGCTCCGGCCACCAAGGCGACCGCCTCGAAGTCGACCGCCTCGAAGTCCACCGCCGCGGCGGAGGACGCCGAGGGCGAGGAGAAGGCGCCGGCGAAGAAGGCCCCGGCCAAGAAGAGCACCGCCGCGAAGTCGACCGCTTCGACCGCCGCCAAGAAGACGACTGCCGCGAAGTCCACGACCTCGAAGACGGCCGCCTCCAAGACGACCGCGTCGAAGTCCGCCTCGACCAAGACCACCGCGTCGAAGTCGACGGCCGCCAAGAAGCCCGCCGCCTCCAAGGCGACGTCGGCCAAGTCCGCGGCGGCCAAGAAGACTGAGGAGTCCGCCGAGGACAAGTGATCCTCGCAGGACACCGCCCGGGCCGCGTCTTCTGAGACGCGCCGGGGCACAGGGACGGGGCCGCCCGGGGTTGTGAGCGGGCGGGCGGCCCGTTCCCTGTGCCGTGGACTGTGCCCGGGTGTGCCCGGGTGCGCCGGGGTCGGTGCGTCGGTGCTCCGGAGGGGGAGAGTGGCCGGAGCGGTCAGGAGAACGGCAGCGCGCACGGTCGCATCCCCGGGGGGGCTCCCCGTCCCGCATCGGTCCGGCTCCAGTCCCTGCATCCCGCCGTGCGAGCTCGCGCTGTGGGGCGGCGTGCGACGGGTCGTGCTGACGGTCGTGCTGACGGGTCGTGCCCGGCGCTGATGCCTGCTCCGTGAGTGCGGGACGATGTGCTCCAGCGGCGTGTACCGGACGTCTCTGCCAGATATGGCAGAGACGTCCGGTATACGCCGCTCCGTGACATCCGCGCCCTGCATCTGCCGCATCCGGATCTCTGCATCTGCCGCACGCCACCCGTGCGCCGGACCGCACGCGGGCCCCGTGCTCCGGCCCGTACGCCCGCTCCGGCCTCACGCCCACGCGCCCGCCCCATTCCTGCCCCACACCCGCGCGTCCCTCCACCACGAGCGCGCACATGCAGAACGGGGCGGCACCTGTGCGGTGCCGCCCCGTTCCGTGCTGCCGTGGTGATCGTCGGGCCGCGGAGGGCCCGCTCGATCAGCGGTAGGAGATGAAGGTCGGGCTGCCCCAGATGGTGCGCTCGATGACCTGCTGGCGGGAGCCGGAGGCGTCGATGACCTTGTTGTTGCCGGCGTAGATGCCGACGTGACCGGGCCAGTGGACGATGTCGCCGGGCTGGGCCTGCGACTGGGAGATGCGGGTGCCGCCGGCCGCCTGGCCGCTCGAGGTGCGCGGCAGGGACTTGCCGGCCTGCGAGTAGGCGTAGGTGGTCAGGCCCGAGCAGTCGAGGCCGTTGGACGGGTTCGAGGAGCCCCAGCTGTAGTGGACGCCGATCTGCGAGCGCGCGGCCGCGACGATCGAGGAGCCGGAGGTGCTCGAGGAGGAGCTGGAGACGCTCGAGGAGGAGCCGCCGTTCAGGGCGCCGCGGGTCTCGGGGCCGACGCGGCCGTCGACGCGCAGGCCGTTGGTCGACTGGAAATCGCGCACGGCGGCGTTGGTCTTGGTGCCGAACACGCCGTCCACGGCGAGGTGGGCGCCGTGATCGTTGAGAGAGGCCTGGAGGGCGGAGACCCGCTCGCCGCGGACGCCCGAGAACAGGGTCGCGCCGGCGCTGAGCGAGGTGCTCTTGGCGGAGGCCGCGGTGGTCACGGTCGCCTTGGCGGTGCTCGCGCTCGCGGTGTTCTGCGCCGGGGCGGCGGGGGCGGTCTGCGCGGTCGCGCCCTGCATGGTGAAGGCCGAGCCGACGAGGACCGTGCCGAGGACGGCGGCGCCGCTCGCGGTGCGGACCGCGGCCGAGGAGGCGCTGATCGGGGTGACGGCGCGGCCGGCGGCGCGGTGCGTGTTCTTCTGGGCCATGTGAGGCGGGGTCCTTCCGGGTCTCATCCAGGGGGTCGGATGGCGGCGTGCAGGGTCCTCATCCGGTACTGGATGAACGGTGCGGGGTGCTCGGCGCTGCGGGCGGGGAAGGCCTCTGCTTCGTCCGGCACTTTGAGACTAGGCGCGCGGAATAGTCGGGGCCAGCGGTTTGGTGCACCCCGACCGGCTCCTTTGCCAGTCCTTGGGAAAGCGCGGACCCTTCATGGCCAGGCAGGGAGGCTCCTTTACCGCCGGGCGGCGGAGGGCGTGACCCGCTCCGCGGGCGGCCCCTCGTCGGCCGACGCGTCAGCACCTTCGTGGGAGGGGCGGTCGGGTCCTCGTCGGCCGGCCGATCGTGCCCCGCGCCGGCGAGCCCGCGGGGCCGTCCCGGTCCGCCGACCGGCCCCCATGGGTCGGGGCCCGGGTGTGCGCCTGCGGCGAACAGCATGCCGGGGGAGCGGGCGCCCGACATAGAGTCGACCCCATCGAGAAGTCGGCCCCTCTAAGGAGTAATCCATGACCTCGCAGCCCCGCAACGCCTCGGGCGACACCCCCATGGGACTGGACGACAACGTCTATCAGCGCCTGCTGCGCGAGCGCATCGTCTGGCTCGGGGAGGACGTGCGCGACGACAACTCCAACGCCATCTGCGCCAAGCTCCTGCTGCTCGCGGCGGAGGATCCCGAGAAGGACATCTACCTCTACATCAACAGCCCCGGCGGCTCCATCACCGCCGGCATGGCCATCTACGACACCATGCAGTACATCCAGCCCGACGTCGTCACCATCGCCATGGGCATGGCGGCCTCGATGGGCCAGTTCCTGCTGTCCTCCGGCACGCCCGGCAAGCGCTACGCGACCCCGAACACCCGCGTGCTGATGCACCAGCCGCTGGGCGGCCTCGGCGGAACCGCGAGCGAGATCAAGATCCAGGCGGATCTGATCCTGTCCATGAAGAAGCAGATGGCGGAGCTGACCGCCGAGCAGACCGGCAAGAGTGTCGAGCAGATCATCGCCGACGGCGACCGCGACCACTGGTTCACCGCTCCCGAGGCCCTCGAGTACGGCTTCATCGACGGGATCGTCACCCGTGCGGACGACGTCAGCGGCGGGGGCGGGACCGACGACTGAGCCGCCCGTCGGCCCGCATCCGTCGCACCCGAACCGTCTTCACGAACCACCCAAGGAGCACCACGTGACCTTCGATCCCCGCTTCGCCCCCCAGGCAGGCGCCGGCATGCCCATCGCGCAGGCCGGGCCGATGCCGTCCTCCCGCTACGTCCTGCCCCAGTACGAGGAGCGCACGGCGTACGGCTTCAAGCGCCAGGACCCCTACACCAAGCTGTTCGAGGACCGCATCATCTTCCTGGGCGTCCAGGTCGACGACGCCTCGGCCGACGACGTCATGGCGCAGCTGCTCGTGCTCGAGTCCCAGGACCCCGACCGCGACATCACGCTGTACATCAACAGCCCCGGCGGCTCGTTCACCGCGCTCACCGCGATCTACGACACCATGCAGTACATCAAGCCCGACATCACCACGGTGTGCCTCGGGCAGGCGGCCTCCGCGGCGGCCGTGCTGCTGGCGGCGGGCGCGCCCGGCAAGCGCCTCGCGCTGCCCAACGCTCGCATCCTCATCCACCAGCCCGCGATGGGCGGACAGGGCGGCGGCCAGGCCTCGGACATCGAGATCCAGGCCAACGAGATCCTGCGCATGCGCGAGTGGCTCGAGACCACGCTCGCCCACCACACGGGCCGCGCGGCCGAGGACGTCAACCGCGACATCGAGCGCGACAAGATCCTCACCGCCCAGGGCGCCCTCGAGTACGGCCTGGTCGACCAGGTCCTGGCCTCGCGGAAGGACGCACCCGGCCAGCTCTCCCGCTGAGCCGGCGCGACCGAGAAGCACCCCAGCAGCACCAGCCCCACTTGGTGCATAACGCACGGCGCGCGGCCGCGGACTTCGTGACCCCGGGGCCGCGCGTCTCCCACGACGCGGGAGCGCGCTGGGCTACCGTTGATGCACGCGGACGCCGTCCGCGTGCGGCAGCGGCCGCGGCGGCACGAGCCGCACACGGCCCGACCGGAAAGGGAAGAGGACGGACATGGCGCGCATGAGCGACGGAGCCGACGTGTTCAAGTGCTCCTTCTGCGGCAAGTCGCAGAAGCAGGTGGAGCGCCTGATCTCGGGCCCGCAGGTGTACATCTGCGAGGAGTGCATCGAGCTGTGCAACGAGATCATCGCCGAGGAGGTCCAGGCCGCCAAGCCCGCCGCCGAGGAGCCCGCACCCCTGCCCAGCCCGCGGGAGATCTTCGACTTCCTGCAGCAGTACGTCGTCGGCCAGGACCCCGCCAAGAAGGCCCTCTCGGTCGCCGTCTACAACCACTACAAGCGCGTGCGCGCCCAGGAGGCCGCCGCGGAGGCGACCCAGGGGCCGGCCGTCGCCGGCACGTCGAAGGACGCGACCCCGGCCAAGGGATCGAAGGGTCCGGCTCGCGCGGGCGCCTCCGGTGCGGCCCCCGCCGCCGAGGACGATGCGGAGAGCAGCGAGGAGGAGGTCGAGGTCGCCAAGTCCAACGTGCTGATCGTCGGCCCCACCGGATGCGGCAAGACCTACCTCGCCCAGACCCTCGCGCGCCTGCTCGACGTGCCCTTCGCGATGGCCGACGCCACGGCGCTCACCGAGGCCGGCTACGTGGGCGAGGACGTCGAGAACATCTTGCTCAAGCTGCTCCAGGCCGCCGACTACGACGTCGCCAAGGCTGAGCGAGGCATCATCTACATCGACGAGGTCGACAAGATCGGCCGCAAGGCCGAGAACCCGTCGATCACCCGGGACGTCTCCGGCGAGGGCGTGCAGCAGGCGCTGCTGAAGATCCTCGAGGGGACGGTCGCCGCGGTGCCGCCGCAGGGCGGGCGCAAGCACCCCCACCAGGAGTTCATCCAGATCGACACGACGAACGTGTTGTTCATCGTGGCCGGTGCCTTCGCCGGGATGGAGGACATCATCGGCTCGCGCATCGGCAAGCGCGGCATCGGCTTCGGCGCGGAGCTGCACGCGCCCATGGAGCAGTCGGAGATCTACTCCAAGCTGCTGCCCGAGGACCTGCTGAAGTTCGGGCTGATCCCCGAGTTCATCGGTCGCCTGCCCGTGCTCACGAGCGTGGCGAACCTGGATCGCGAGGCCCTCATCCAGATCCTCACCGAGCCCAAGAACGCCCTGGTCAAGCAGTACCAGAAGATGTTCGAGCTCGACGGCGTCGAGCTCGACTTCGAGCGCAGCGCCCTCGAGGCCATCGCCGAGCGCGCGATCGACCGCGGCACCGGTGCGCGCGGACTGCGCGCGATCCTCGAGGAGACCCTGCAGGCGGTCATGTTCGAGGTGCCCTCGCGGCGCGACATCGCCCGCGTGGTCATCACCGAGGGCGTGGTGACGGATGGCCGCGCCCCGCTCATGGTCACCACCGCCGAGGTCGAGCGCGAGTCCGAGGACCGCCACGAGCAGAGCGCCTGAGCGGCGCACGAGGGAGACGCGACCATGACGCGCCACGAGGACACCACCCCGCCCGACGTGCGTGCGAGCGAGATCCGGGCCGAGGCCACCGGTGCCGCTGACGCAGGGGCAGCGGCCGACGCGGCGGGCTCGCCCGAGGCCGTCGAGCGCGCCCGCGCCCTGCTCGCCGAGGAGCGCTCGAGCATCGACAATATCGATGCGGCGCTCGTGAACCTGCTCGCCGAGCGCTTCCGCCACACCCAGCGCGTGGGCCGGCTGAAGGCCGAGCACGGCCTGCCGCCCGCCGATCCCCGTCGGGAGGAGCAGCAGGTCGCCCGCCTGCGCGCGCTCGCCCAGGAATCCGGTCTGGACCCCGTGTTCGCCGAGTCCTTCCTGAAGTTCATCGTCACCGAGGTGATCCGCCACCACGAGCAGATCCGGGGCGAGGACGCCACCTGATCCGTCGGCCGATCCGCCCGTCACCCCGCCGTCGGCCACGGGTCGCGGCCACCAGGCCTGACACGACGTCAGAATCTCGGCTGATGCGGCCGCGAAGAGGCGTTTCGCCGGAGTAGCATCGGGGCATGCCCCGCTTCAGCTTCCTCGAGTGGCCGGTGGTGCGCCAGCTGCGCGACGGCGACGTGCTCGGCCGCGGAACCTCCGTGACCTCGAAGCGCACCCGCAGCATCACGCCACGCACGGCCGAGGCCGACCACGTCGCGCACAGCGTGTGCCCGTACTGCGCCGTCGGCTGCGGCCAGCTCGTCTACTCGAAGGACGGCAAGGTCACGCAGATCGAGGGCGACCCCGCCTCGCCGATCTCGCGCGGTCGCCTGTGCCCGAAGGGATCGGCGAGCGAGCAGCTCGTGAACTCCCCGCGCCGCATCACCACGGTGCGCTACCGCCGCCCCTACGGGACCGAGTGGGAGGACCTCAACCGCGACACCGCGATCGACATGATCGCCGACCGCTTCCTCGAGGCGCGCCGCAACCACTGGGAGGACGTCGACGACAAGGGCCACGCCCTGCGCCGCACGATGGGCATCGCGAGCCTCGGCGGCGCGACCATCGACAACGAGGAGAACTACCTCGCCAAGAAGCTGTTCACGGCCGCGGGCGCGATCCAGATGGAGAACCAGGCGCGCATATGACACTCCGCCACGGTTCCCAGTCTGGGAGCCTCGTTCGGACGCGGAGGCGCCACCCAGTCCCTCCAGGACATGGCCAACGCGGATTGCATCATCATCCAGGGCTCGAACATGGCCGAGGCCCATCCCGTGGGCTTCCAGTGGGTGATGGAGGCGAAGTCTCGCGGAGCCACGATCATCCACGTGGATCCGCGATTCACGCGCACCTCGGCCAATGCGCACAAGCACATCCCCACGCGCGCCGGCAGTGACGTCGTGCTGTTGGGAGCGCTCATCAATCATGTGCTGAGCAACGACCTGTACTTCAAGGACTACGTGCTGGCGTACACCAACGCCTCCACGATCATCTCCGAGGAGTTCCTGGACACCGAGGACCTCGAGGGCCTGTTCTCCGGCTACGACCCGGAGACCGGGACCTACGACCCCGCGTCCTGGGCGTACTCCGCTCCGGGGGAGGACGGGAAGGTCGCCGACGCGAGCGCCTTCGAGGGCCAGGAGGGATCCCACTGGACCGCCGGCCGCGCCGGCGCCGGCGAGGCGTTCGGATCGGGCGGCCCGCCGCTCGAGCACGGCATCCCCGCGCGCGACGAGACCCTGCAGGATCCGCGCACGGTCCTCCAGATCCTCAAGCGCCACTACTCCCGGTACACCCCGGAGATGGTGACCGAGGCCTGCGGCATCTCCCGCGCGGACTTCGACTACCTCGCCCGCGCGCTCGTGGAGAACTCCGGTCGCGAGCGCACCACGTGCTTCGCATACGCGGTCGGCTGGACCCAGCACGTGGGCGGCGCCCAGTTCATCCGCACCGCGGCGATGCTGCAGCTGCTGATGGGGAACGTGGGCCGACCGGGCAGCGGCATCATGGCGCTGCGCGGCCACGCCACCATCCAGGGGTCGACGGACATCCCGACGCTGTTCAACCTGCTGCCGGGCTATCTGCCCATGCCCAAGGCGGGCGCGCACGACGATTTCCAGACCTACGCGGACTCCATCGGCCGCAAGGAGCAGAAGGGCTTCTGGGCCGAGTCGCGCACCTACGCCGTGAACCTGCTCAAGGCGTGGTGGGGCGAGCACGCCACCGCGGAGAACGACTTCGCCTTCGACTACCTGCCGCGGCTCGACGGCCCGGCCGGCACCTACCAGACGCTGATGCGGATGCTCGACGACGGCGTGGACGGGTACTTCCTGCTGGGGCAGAACCCGGCGGTGGGATCGGCGAACGGCCGCATGCAGCGCCTGGGCATGTCCCACCTGAAGTGGATGGTGGTGCGGGACTTCTCCATGATCGAGTCCGCCACCTGGTGGAAGGAGGGGCCGGAGATCGACTCGGGCGAGCTGCGCACGGAGGACATCGGCACCGAGATGTTCTTCCTGCCGGCGGCGAACCACACCGAGAAGGCCGGCTCCTTCACCCAGACCCAGCGCCTCGTGCAGTGGCGCGAGAAGGCCGTGGATCCGCCGGGCGACGCGCAGAGCGAGCTCGAGTTCCTCTATGAGCTCGGCCATCGCATCCGCGAGAAGCTCCGGGGGTCGACCGATCCGCGCGACCGGCCGCTTCTCGACCTCACCTGGGACTACCCCGTGGACGAGGAGGGCGAGGTCGACCCGGAGGCCGTGATCGCCGAGATCAACGGCCGCCATGAGACCGGCCCGAAGGTCGGGCAGCCACTCAGCGGCTACACGGAGATGGCCGACGACGGCTCGACGTCCGGCGGCTGCTGGATCTACGCCGGTGTCTATGCCGACGGCATCAACCAGGCCGCCCGCAAGAAGCCCGGGTACGAGCAGGACGAGTTCGCCCACGAGTGGGGATGGGCCTGGCCGATGAACCGGCGCATCCTCTACAACCGCGCCTCGGCCGACGCCGACGGCAAGCCCTGGAGCGAGCGCAAGAAGCTGCTGTGGTGGGACGAGACGGCGGAGAAGTGGGCCGGCCCCGACGTCCCGGACTTCCCCGCCGACAAGGCCCCGCACGATCCGGGTGACGTCGAGGCGGGCGGGGCGAAGGGCCTGGCCGGCAACGATGCGTTCGTCATGCAGTCCGACGGGCGCGGCTGGCTGTTCGCGCCGACGGGACTCGTCGACGGGCCGCTCCCGACCCATTACGAGCCCGTGGACTCCTCGATCCCGAACCCGCTTTACCCGCAGCAGGCGAACCCGACGCGCGAGTTCATCCAGGACCGCGACAACCTCAACGCGCCGGGGATGACGGGGGACGCCCGCGAGGAGGTGTACCCGTACTACTTCTCGACCTACCGCGTCACCGAGCACCACACGGCGGGCGGCATGAGCCGCTGGCTGCCCTATCTCGCCGAGCTCCAGCCGCAGCTGTTCTGCGAGATCTCCCCGGAGCTCGCCGCGGAGGTGGGCATCGAGCCCTACGGCTGGGCCACGATCATCTCGCCGCGCGCCGCGATCGAGGCGATCGCCCTGGTCACCGAGAGGATGACGCCGCTGACGATCTCCGGTCGCACGGTGCACCAGATCGGACTGCCCTACCACTGGGCGCAGGGGACGCACGCGGTCGTCGAGGGCGACAGCGTCAACGACCTCATCGCGATGAACCTGGATGCGAACACGCAGATCCAGAACTCCAAGGTCACGGCCTGCGCGATCCGGCCCGGCCGTCGGCCCCGAGGAGCCGCGCGCCAGGAGCTGGTCGAGGAGCTCCAGCGCCGCGCCGGGCTCCAGCTCGACACCGGCGACCAGCTGCTCACGGCGCCCGACTTCCCCGAGGGCACCGAGAGGCAGGACATCGACCTGCAGAGCGGGGAGTCGATCGAGGAGACGTTCGACCTGCCGCGCCACGAGAGCGGCGGCGAGGACCAGCGCACCACCGGAACGGAGGAGGACTGATGGGACTGCTGTCCGGACCCGAGGAGAACCCTGCCGCGGACTCCGGGTGGGGTCATGACCACGCGCGCAAGGGGTTCTTCACCGACACCTCGATCTGCATCGGCTGCAAGGCCTGTGAGGTCGCGTGCAAGGAGTGGAACCGCAACCCGCAGGACGGCGACCTGAAGATCCTGGGCTCCTCCTACGACAACACGGGCTCGCTGGGGGCGAACACCTGGCGCCACGTGGCCTTCGTCGAGCAGAAGAAGGACCGCATCGAGGAGGCCCGCGAGTCGGGGCGCAAGCTCGTCTCCCTGGGGATGCCCACGATCGGGCCCCGCAGCGGCGCCGCCGCGCCCGGCGGGCGCGCGGGGGAGGACTTCACCGGGGTGGACACCACGCCCCCGGACACCCCGGAGTTCCGGTGGCTGATGTCCTCGGACGTGTGCAAGCACTGCACGCACGCCGGCTGCTTGGACGTGTGCCCCACCGGGGCCCTGTTCCGCACCGAGTTCGGCACCGTGGTGGTGCAGTCCGACATCTGCAACGGCTGCGGCACCTGCGTCGGCGGCTGCCCCTTCGGCGTCATCGAGCGGCGCGACGACGGCACGGTCTCCCCGAAGGAGGATCGCGGCCGCGTGCAGCAGGAGGTGCCGAACAAGGGCACCGCGAACAAGTGCACCCTGTGCTACGACCGGCTGGTCGAGGGCGAGGAGCCCGCGTGCGCGAAGACCTGCCCCACCACGTCCATCAAGTTCGGGGACCGCTCCGACATGGTCGAGCAGGCGCATGAGCGCGTCGCCCAGCTGCACGCGCAGGGCATGACCGAGGCGCGCCTGTACGGCGCGAACCCGGAGGACGGCGTGGGCGGCACCGGATCGGTGTTCCTGCTGCTGGACGAGCCCGAGGTCTACGGCCTGCCGCCGGACCCGCAGGTGCCCACGGCCGACCTGCCGCACATGTACCGCACCGCGGCCGTCGCCATGGGCGGCATGCTGGTCGCGACCGCTCTCGCGTTCCTGGGAGGACGTCGGTGACCCATTCCGAGTACGACGAGTACCGCCCGCCCGAGCCCCCGCGCCGTCGGCGCGGCGGCCGGGGCGCCGGCCCCGGCGGCAAGGGGAAGCGCCGTCGCGACCTGACCGAGAGCGGCGGCGACGGCTCGCGCGAGATGGCGATGGTCGAGGACGTCGAGTTCGAGTCCTACTACGGCCGTCCCGTCGTGAAGGCCCCGCCGTGGGAGACCCCCATCGGGATCTACCTGTTCGTGGGCGGACTCGCGGGTGCCTCCGGGCTGCTCCAGGCCGGCGCCGCGCTCACCGGGAACACCGAGCTGCGCCGCAGCGCCCGCCTGGTCGCGATCGCCGCCGTGGGCGTCGGCACGCCCGCGCTCGTCATCGACCTTGGCCGGCCCGAGCGCTTCCTGCACATGATGCGCGTGTTCAAGGTCAGCTCCCCGATGAGCCTGGGCACCTGGATCCTCAGCTCGTACGCGAGCGGCGCCGCGATGACCGCGGCCAACGAGGTGGACCGCCTGACGGGCGAGCGCCTGCCCTTCGGGCCGCTGCGTCCGCTGCTGCGTCTGGCGGAGGGGCCGTCGGCCGTCCTCCAGGGCGTCATGGGCGCGCCGCTCGCCGCGTACACCGCCGTGCTGCTGGGCGACACCGCCGTGCCGACCTGGAACGCGGCCCGCCACGGCCTGCCCTTCGTGTTCGTCTCCTCGGCGAGCCTCGCCGCAGGCGGCATGGCGATGGCGCTCACCTCGCAGAAGAACGCCGGCCCGGCGCGCCTGCTCGCCGCGGCGGGCGTCATCGGCGACATCGTCGGCATGCACTTCACGAAGTCGAGGATGCACCCGCTGGAGTCCGAGCCCCTCGAGGAGGGCACTCCCGGCAAGCTGCTCACCTGGGCCGAGCGCCTCGCGGTCGCCGGCGGCATCGGCACGCTGCTGGCGCGCCGCAGCCGGACCGTGGCCGTCGCGAGCGGCCTGGCCCTCGCGGGAGCCTCCGCCCTCACCCGCTTCGGCGTCCTGCACGCCGGCCACGAGTCGGTGAAGGACCCGCGGCGCGTGATGATCCCGCAGAAGGACCGCCTCGAGAAGCGCCGGGCCGCCGGCATCACGGACGACTCGATCACCACCGGGTGGTGAACGGATCGGCGCCGCCCACCGCACGTCTCACCTCACGGTGATGGAAGGAGCTTCGGCCGTGGCGGGCACGGTCCGGCCGATGATCGGGTAGCCGGGCACCTCGCCGACCACGAGCAGTCCGCCGGAGGTCTGGGCGTCGGCGAGCAGCAGCAGATCGTCCTCGGTGATGCCGGGGCCGGCCTGCACGTGGTCGCGCACCCAGTCCAGGTTCCTGCGGGTGCCGCCGGAGACGAAGCCGTCGCGCAGCGCCTCCGCCGCGCCGTCGACGAGCGGCACGGCGCCGCGGTCGATCTCCGCAGCGACGCCCGAGGCGCGCATCATCTTGAACAGGTGCCCGAGCAGGCCGAACCCGGTGACGTCGGTCGCCGCGCGCACGCCCGCCGCGAGCGCAGCCTGCGAGGCATCGCGGTTCAGCGTCGTCATCGTCTCGATCGCCGCGGGGAACACCTCGGCCGTCGCCTTGTGGCGGTTGTTCAGCAGGCCGACGCCGAGCGGCTTGGTGAGGGTGAGCGGAAGACCGGCCCGGGCCGCGTCGTTGCGCAGCAGCCGATCCGGATGCGCTGTCCCGGTGACGGCCATCCCGTACTTGGGCTCCGGATCGTCCACGCTGTGCCCGCCGATCACCGGAACACCGGCAGCCGCCGCGACCTCGAGGCCGCCCCGCAGCACCTCGCGCAGCAGCTCGTAGGGGAGCGTCTCGCGCGGCCAGCCCACGAGGTTGATCGCGACCACGGGGTCGCCGCCCATCGCGTAGATGTCCGAGAGCGCGTTCGCGGCGGCGATGCGGCCCCAGTCGAAGGCGTCGTCGACCATCGGGGTGAAAAAGTCCGCGGTCGAGAGCACCGCGAGGTCCTCGCGCACGCGCACGGCCGCGGCGTCGTCGCCGTCGTCGAGCCCCACGATCACGTCGCCCGCGCTCTGGCCGGCCAGCGCCGAGACCGCCTCCTCGAGCTCGCCCGGCGGGATCTTGCTCGCGCAGCCTCCGCCGTGCGCCATGGTCGTCAGCCGCACCGAGACGGAGGGCAGCGCGGAGGGGATCGGTCCGGTGGGGGCCTGGGCGTCGTCGAGGCTCATGACTCCGAGTCTAGGCAGAGCAGGCGGGCCCGGGGCAGCGGGACCGGGACCCAGGAGACCCAGGTGGGCGATAGGATCGACGACGGAGGCGTACGTGTCCTGGTGGGCGCCCCAGTCTTCAAAACTGGTGAGACCGAGCATCTCGGTCTGGCGGGTTCGATTCCCGTCCGCCTCCGCCAATCCGCCCATCCGCCCCGGCGACGCGGCCGCGCGCCGGACGCGCCGGGCACGCACCGTGGCACCGCGCCGAGGAGGAGTCGAGACCGTGACCGAGTCCGATCCCCGCCGCCGCATCCCGCGCACCGACCGCCTGCTGGCGCTGCCGGAGGTGGAGCGGGCGAGCGCGCAGATGGGGGAGCGCGTGGTGCGCGAGCTGATCCGCGCCGTCCAGGACCGCGCCCGCAGCGGGCAGATCGTCCCCGAGCAGGTGGAGCCCGAGCTGCTCGCCGGGCTCGGCACCGCCGGCGCCCACTCCCTGCGCCCCGTGCTCAACGCGACCGGCGTCATCGTCCACACCAACCTCGGGCGCGCACCGCTCTCCGATGCCGCGAGGGCCGCCCTGCAGGATGCCGCCGGGTACACGGACGTCGAGTTCGACCTCGCCTCCGGCCACCGCTCGCGCCGCGGGGCCGCCGCCCGGGCCGCCCTCCTCGCCGCGTGCCCCGCGGCCGAGGACGCGCTGGTCGTCAACAACGGCGCCGCCGCGCTCCTGCTCGCGACCACGGCGCTCGCGGGGAGCGGCGAGGTGGTCCTCTCGCGCGGGGAGATGATCGAGATCGGCGCCGGCTTCCGCCTGCCCGAGCTCATCGCCTCGACCGGCACCCGGATCCGCGAGGTCGGCACCACCAACCGCACCCACGCCGAGGACTACACCGCCGCGCTCGGCCCCGAGACGGGCTGCGTGCTGCGCATCCATGCGAGCAACTACCGCATCAGCGGCTTCATCTCCGCCGTCCCCGTCGCCGAGCTCGCCGGGCTCTGCCACGACGCCCGGCTGCCGCTCGTCGTCGACCTCGGCAGCGGACTCCTCGCACCGGACCCCGCCCTGCCCGAGGAGCCCGCGCTCTCCACGGCGCTGCGCGACGGGGCCGACGTCGTCATCGCCTCGGGCGACAAGCTGCTCGGCGGGCCCCAGGCCGGGATCCTGCTGGGGCGGGCCGACGTCATCGCCCGCCTCGCCCGCCATCCCATGGCCCGCGCGATGCGCGCCGACAAGCTCGCCCTCGCCGCGCTCGAGGCCACGCTGCGAGGCCCCGAGCCGCCCGTCCCGTCGGCCCTCCACATCGATCCCGAGCAGCTGCGCGCACGCACCGAGGCCGTGGCCGCGCAGGTCGGCGGCCGCGTCGTCGACCACGACGGGCGCGTGGGCGGCGGAGGCGGCGCCGAGGTGCCGCTGCCCGGCGTCGCGATCGCCCTCCCCGAGGACCTCGCCGAGCCCCTGCGCCGCGGCGAGCAGGCCGTCGTCGCGACCCTCCGCGACGGCGCCTGCCTGCTGGACCTGCGCTGCGTCCCCGCGGATCGCGACGAGGACCTGACCCGCGCGGTGCATGCCGCACGCGCCGTCTCGGAGCACCCATGATCGAGCGCGTCGTCGCGACCGCCGGGCACGTCGACCATGGCAAGTCCACCCTGGTGCGCGCGCTGACCGGCATCGAGACCGACCGCTGGGAGGAGGAGAGACGCCGGGGCCTGACCATCGACCTCGGCTTCGCCTGGACCCGCCTGCCCAGCGGCCGCGAGGTCTCCTTCGTCGACGTCCCCGGCCACGAGCGGTTCCTGGGCAACATGCTCGCCGGGCTCGGCCCCGCCCCGGTCGTCTGCTTCGTCGTCGCGGCCGACGAGGGCTGGCAGGCGCAGTCCGACGACCACCGCGACGCGCTCGCCGCCCTCGGCATCGCGACCGGCGTCCTCGTCATCACCCGCGCGGATCTCGCCGAGGACGGCGGTCGCGCCGCCCTCGCCCGAGCCCGCACGGAGCTCGCCGGCACCGGACTCGCCGGGGCCCCGGCCGTCACCGTCTCCGCCCGCACCGGTCAGGGCATCGACGAGCTGCGGACCGTTCTCGACGACGTCCTCGAGCACGCCCCCGAGCCGCGAGCGGACGCACCGGTGCGGCTGTGGATCGACCGCGCCTTCAGCATCTCGGGCGCCGGCACCGTGGTCACCGGCACCCTCGCGACCGGGACGCTGCACCCGGGCGACCGCCTCACCCTCCTGGGCGCCCAGGGGGACGCGGCCCGTGACGGCGGCGCCCAGGTCCTCGTCCGCGGCCTGCAGAGCCGCGAGGAATCGGCGCGCGAGCTCGGCCCCGTCTGCCGGGCCGCCGTGAACCTGCGCGGCACGGACCTCGAGGGGATCGGCCGCGGCGATGCGCTCGTCACCCCCGGTGCCTTCGAGGCCGTGGACCTCGTGGACGTGCGCAGGACGACCGGCGAGGCGCTCGACGAGGTCCCCCGCGAGGTCACGGTCCACGCCGGCACCGCCGCCGTCCCCGCGCGCGTGCGGGATCTCGGCCCCCAGCACGCCCGCCTCGCCCTCGAGCGGCCGCTGCCGCTGCGCGTGGGCGACCGGATGCTGCTGCGCGGCAGCGGCGAGCACGCGGTCCTCGGCGGCGTGCAGATCCTCGACGTCGACCCGCCCGCGCTCACCCGGCGAGGCACCGGGAAGCGCCGCAGCACCGAGCTCGGGACCATGGACCCGCACGGGGACGCCGCCCACGAGACCGCCCGCCGCGGCGCGATCCGCGCGGACCTCCTCGCGCGCCGGGGGATCGCGGTGCCCGATCCGCTGCCGAGCGGGATCCTCCGCGCAGGGGAGTGGCTCGTGGCCGAGCAGGCGATCACCGCCTGGGCCCGCGCGCTGCGGAAGGCCGTGCGCGCCGAGCACGAGCGCGACGCGCTCTCCGCCGGGATCACGCGCGGCGCGGCGCTCGACCTGCTGGCACGGGACGGGACGGTCCCGGAGAGGTCCGCCTCGCCGATGCCCGACGCCTCACTGCTCTCCCTGGTGCTCCCGGCCGCCGGGCTCGCCACGCAGGGCGGCCGCATCGTCGACCCCGCGCACGCTGTCGGTCTCGGCGCGGCGGAGGCGCAGGTCGCGGCGCTCGAGGAGCGGCTGCGCGCGCATCCCTTCCGGGCTCCGGAGGCCGACGACCTCGCCGCCCTGCACCTCGGCGCCCGCGAGCTCGCCGCGGCCGCGAAGCAGGGGCGCCTGCTGCGCCTGCCTGACGGTGTGGTGCTGCTGCCGACGGCCCCGGCCCTGGCCATGCGCGAGCTCGCCCGGCTCGAGCAGCCCTTCACCGCGAGCGCGGCCCGTCGGGCGCTCGGGACCACGCGGCGCGTCGCGATCCCGCTGCTCGAGCACCTCGACGCACGCGGCTGGACCCGCCGTGTCGACGGATCCAGCCGTGAGGTGGTGCGCTGAGCGCGGGAGCGCTCCGCGTCAGCCCTGGTTCCGGGGCTTCTTGACCGGCGGCTCGCCGAGCTCGACGTCGCTCGTGGCGATGCCCTCGACCTCGCCGCCGGTGATCGTCAGCGCCTCGATCCGGCCCAGGGCCGTGAGGTCCCCGCGCGCCGCCTCGAGGTGCGCGATCGCGGACGCGGGGGCGGTGACGGTGACCTGCAGGATCGGGGTCTTCTGCGAGACCTTCGCATCGGACTTGATGCGCCGCAGCACGATCGCGGCCTGCTCGACGGTGCCCAGCAGCGCGGCGTCCTGGCCGGCCGCGGCCTCGCGCAGCGCGTCGGACGTCGGCCAGGGCTGCGTGTGCACGCTGCCGCCCCGCCACCACGACCAGACCTCCTCGGTCGCGAACACGATCACCGGGGCGAACAGGCGCAGCAGCACCTCGAGCGCGATCGCGAGGGCGGCGCGCGCCGAGGCCGCGCCCTCCTCGCCGCTCGCGGAGGCGCCGTGGGCGCGATCCTTGATGAGCTCGATGAAGTCGTCGCAGAACGTCCAGAAGAAGGGCTCGACGACCTCGAGGGCCCGCGCGTAGTCCATCTCCTCGAAGGCGGCGGTCGCGGAGTCCACGACCTCGGCGAGGGTCGCCAGCATCGCCCGGTCCAGCGGGTGCGTCACGGCCGACGGGTCCGCGGCCAGGCGGCCCGACGGGTCGGCCGGGGCGGTCCCGAAGCCGAGCGCGAACTTCGAGGCGTTGAGGATCTTGATGGCCAGGCGTCGGCCGATCTTCATCTGGCCCTCGTCGAAGGCGGTGTCCACACCCTGACGGGCGCGGCCCGCCCAGTAGCGCACGCCGTCCGAGCCGTGGTCGTGCAGCAGGCCGATCGGGGTGACGACGTTCCCCTTGGACTTGCTCATCTTCTTGCGGTCCGGATCCAGGATCCAGCCGTTGATCGACGTGTTGTACCAGGGCAGGGAGTCCTGCTGCAGGTGCGAGCGCACGATCGTGGAGAACAGCCAGGTGCGGATGATGTCGTGGCCCTGCGGGCGCAGGTCCATCGGGTAGACCTTCGCGAACAGCTCCGGGTCGGCGTCCCAGCCTCCCGCGAGCTGCGGGGTCAGGGAGCTCGTCGCCCAGGTGTCGAGGATGTCGGGATCGGCGGTGAAGCCGCCCGGCTGGTCGCGCTGGGACTCCTCGTAGCCGGCGGGCGCGTCGGTTGTGGGATCGATCGGCAGGCGCTCGAGCTCGGGGGTGAGCACGGTGTCGTAGTCGACCTCCCCGGCGGCGTCCAGCGCGTACCAGACGGGGATCGGGACGCCGTAGAAGCGCTGGCGGGAGACGAGCCAGTCCCCGGCGAGGCCCTCGACCCAGTTTCGGTAGCGGGACTCCATGTAGGCGGGGTGCCAGGTGATCTCGGCGCCGCGGGCGATCAGCGCGTCGCGCAGCCCGTCCTCGCTGGTGTCGCGGCCGCCGTTGGTGAGGTACCACTGGCGGCTGGTGACGTACTCGAGGGCCTTGTCGCCGTTCTCGTAGAACTTCACCGGATGCGTGGTCCTCTTCGGCTCGCCCACGAGGTCGCCGGTCTCGGTGACCATCTCGACGAGGCGCTTCTGCGCGCTGAACACGGTGAGCCCGGCGAGCTCGGCGTAGCGCTCGCGGCCCTCGGCGGAGGTGATCCAGGGGGCCTCGGGCAGGAAGCGGCCGTCGCGGCCGATGACGCTGCGGGTGGGCAGCTCGAGCTCGCGCCACCAGGTGACGTCGTTGGCGTCGCCGAAGGTGCAGATCATCGCGATGCCCGCGCCCTTATCGGCCTGGGCGAGGGGGTGGGCCAGCACCGGCACCTCGACGCCGAACAGCGGGGAGGCGACCGTGGTGCCGAACAGGCCCTGGTAGCGCTCGTCGTCCGGGTGGGCGACCAGGGCCACGCACGCGGGCAGCAGCTCGGGGCGCGTGGTCTCGATGAAGACCCTCTCGCCGCTCCCATCGGCCTTCGTGAAGCCGATGCGGTGGTAGGCACCGTCGCGCTCGCGGTCCTCCTGCTCGGCCTGGGCGACCGCGGTGCGGTAGGTGACGTCCCACATCGTGGGGGCCTCGGACTGGTAGGCCTGGCCCTTGGCCAGGTTCTCGAGGAAGGCGCGCTGGCTGGTCGCCCGGGAGCGCGCGTCGATCGTCTGGTAGCTGTGGTTCCAGTCGACGGAGAGACCGAGCGTGCGGAAGACCTCCTCGAAGGAGGCCTCGTCGATCTTCGTGAGCCGCTCGCAGAGCTCGATGAAGTTCCGGCGCGAGATCGGCTTCTGGTTCGCGGCCTTCGCGGACTTGTTGTCCCCGCCCTCCTGCGGCGGGGTGAAGTCCTCCTCGTAGGGGAGCGAGGGGTCGCAGCGCACGCCGAAGTAGTTCTGCACGCGGCGCTCGGTGGGCAGGCCGTTGTCGTCCCAGCCCAGCGGGTAGAACACGTTCTTGCCGCGCATGCGCTGGTAGCGCACGATCATGTCGGCCTGGGAGTAGCCGAACACGTGGCCGATGTGCAGGGAGCCCGAGGCCGTGGGCGGCGGGGTGTCGACGCTGAACACCTGGTCACGGGTGGTGTCGGCGTCGAAGGCGTAGACCTGCGCGTCGTCCCATACGCGGTCCCACTTGTCCTCGAGGCCCTCGAGGCTGGGCTTGTCGGGGAGAGCGGACGCGGCGTTCGGGCGCGGGGCGGTGTCGGTCATGGCGCCCATTGTTCCAGTCATCGTGCCTGAGAGCGCAATCCTGCGACGTGATCAGGGGCGCACGGAGCGTGCCGGGCTCCGGGCGGCCGTTCGCGCGATGGACACCGCGATGTCGGTCCGGTCTCCGCGGGGGTTCACGCGGCGCCTGTTGCATCGATCGGGTGTGCGCGGACGGCGCGCGTCCGGGCCCGAGCCCGTGGGCGTCGTCCCTCCCGACCCATCCGTCCGAGTCCCAGGAGACCCCACCCATGGAGCAGGCCCCGCAGACCCACCCCGCGCAGACGACGCGGACGACGCCGAAGACCACCTCCCGCCGAGCCGTCATCGCGGGTCTCGGAGGGTTCGCCGCGCTCCCTCTCGTGCAGGTCGAGGCCGCGAGAGCGGACGGGGCGCTGCACGGCTCCTCGATCGAGGACCTGGTGCTCCTGGTCGGGTCAGACGAGACGCAGCGCAACCTCGCCTGGTTCAGCACCGACGGCGGCCGGCAGGAGGTGCAGTTGGTGCGTCGGAGCGAGTACTCGCGAGGACGCGGATTCCCGCGTGCGCGTGCCCGACGCGTGCGGAGCACGAGCGGCGAGGCACTCACCGACGGCTACCACTTCCATCACGCGACGCTCGAGGACCTCCGGGCCGACACGCGCTACCTCTACCGCGTCGGGTCCGCGCGCGCCGGCTGGTCGGACGTGTTCGAGTTCCGCACGATCGCCCGCAGCGGCTCCTTCGAGTTCCTGGTGGTCGCGGACCCGCAGATCGGAGCGAGCGGCGACAACGCCGCCGACGGCGAGGGCTGGGCCACCACGCTGCGCTACGCCGAGAAGACGTACCCGCGCGCCGCCTTCATCCTCTCCGCGGGCGACCAGATCAACACCACCGGCGACCTCTCCGCGATGGCGGAGGAGTACACCGAGCTCCTGGCCCCGCGGCAGCTCGCCTCCCTGCCCGTGGCCCCGGTCATCGGCAACCACGACGAGGGGTCGGACCTGTACAAGCAGCACTTCCACGTCGCGAACCAGTCGACGAGCGTGGGCGTGGTCGCCTCGTCGGGCAATGCGGGCGGCAACAGCTGGTTCCGCTTCCAGGACGTGCTCGTGGTGGCGCTGAACTCGAACAGCACCGACAACGCGGCCCATCTGGACTACGTCGCGCGGACCATGCGTGAGCACGACGATGCGCGCTGGGTGCTCGTCACCTTCCACCACTCGGTGTTCAGCACCGCCGACCACGCGATGGACAGCGACATCATCGAGCGCCGCCGGGTGCTTCCTCCCGGGTTCTCCGCGCTCGGGGTGGACCTCGTGCTGATGGGGCACGACCACCACTTCACCCGCTCGTACCTCATGAACGTCACCGACGACGAGGACGGGGACGGCGTCCCCGACAACGCGCTCAGCTCCTTCGAGACGGCCGGGACCGTGCGGGGGCGCGTGGTCGCCGAGGACGGCGACGTCCTCTACCTGACCTGCAACTCGTGCAGCGGCAGCAAGTACTACGAGACCGACGAGGAGAACGTCGACTCGTTCTACTGGATCGCCGAGGACGAGCAGCGGCACCACCCCAACGCGACGCGGGTGCGCGTCGAGCGCGACGCCCTGACGCTGGTGACCCACGACGTCACCGGCGGCCGCGTCGTCGACGAGGTCGAGCTGGTGCGGGGATCGCGCGGGCACGGACACGGCCATCACGGCCGGGGGAAGGGCCGCGGCTGAGGACGACGCTTCTGCGACCGTCGTGAGCGGCGGGTGCGGCAGCAGCCGTCCCGCCGCTCACGGCACGCGCTGGGTCCACTCCTCGGTGCCGAACTTGGTGTCCACGAGGTCCCGTGCTGCGGCGAGCTCGGCCTCGGTGTACGCCGACTCGTGCGTCGTGTACTTCCCGCGGAAGTAGTCCAGGAAGCTGTCGATGATGGCCTCGCGGGTCATGCCGGTCTGCGAGCGCATCGGGTCCACGCGCTTGTTCGCGCTGCGGGTGCCCTTGTCGGAGAGCTTCTCGCGGCCCACGCGCAGCACCTCGCCCATCTTGTCGGCGTCGATGTCGTAGCTCATGGTGACGTGGTGGAGCACCACGCCGTCGGCGAAGCGGCGCTGGGCGGCGCCGCCGATCTTTCCCTTGTCCGAGGCGATGTCGTTCAGCGGCACGTACCGCGCGCGCACGCCGATCTCCGCGAGCGCGCCCATCACCCAGTCGTCGAGGTAGGCGTAGGACTGCTCGAAGCTGAGGCCCTCCACCAGGGAGGACGGCACCACGAGGGAGTAGGTGAGGCAGTTGCCGGCCTCCATGAACATGGCGCCGCCGCCGGTGATGCGGCGCACCACGCCGATGCCGTGCTTGGCGGCGCCCGCGGGGTCGATCTCGTTCTTCACGCTCTGGTAGGAGCCGATCACCACGAGCGGGGAGTCCCAGTCCCAGATCCGCAGCAGCGGCCTGCGCCGACCGGCGGCGACCTCGTGGGGGATGACCTCGTCGAGCGCCACGTGCATGATCGGCGCCATGGTGACCGGGCCGATGACGTCGAACTCGTGGTCGTCCCAGCTGGTCGCGTTGCCGAGGGCCCGGCGCACGGCGATCGCGACGGCGTCCGCGTCGAAGCCGATCATCTGGACGTCGCCGTGCCGGGCGGCGAGGCGCGCGGAGATCGCCTCGGTGATCGTCGCGGCGCTCGCCTTCACGGGCAGGCCGACGATCGCGGCGTCGATGTCCTCGAGGGCCTCGTCGGGCTCGAGGAAGAAGTCGCCGAACACGTGGGCGGAGGTGATCACCCCGTCCGAGGCCTCGACCTCGACCGAGACGAGCTTGCCCCCGCGGACCTTGAACGAGCCGTTCACCCTCGCTGCCTCCTGCGACCTGGTTGCGGCGCCCCGGTGAGGGCGCCCTCAGCCGCCATTGTCCCAGCCGCCGCGCGCCCGCGGGATGTGAGCCGCGCGTCGTTCCCGGGGAGGCCCGCCCGCCGTGCCCCCGCAGCCGCGCTCAGGGCTTGGTCGCGAGCGAGTGCAGCGCCTCGTGGACGCTGGTGACGAGGTCCTGCACGGAGTCGGACTTCTTGGCCTGGACCACGTAGGTGCGGTGGTCGTACTCGCGGGTGACGCGCGGCAGCAGCGTGCGCCAGGTGCTCGAGCCGCCGATCGAGACGAGGAAGGTGCCCGAGCGGGGGATCGACGGGGCGTGCACGCGCACCGAGAGGCGGTCGGCGGTCATGTCGGGCTGCTGGCGGGGGACGAGCGGGAAGCCGCTCGCCTCGAGACGGCCCGGGTCGAGGACCTCCCAGAGCAGGGAGCGGGCGTCCTCGAGCTTCCGGGAGGCCGGGGTGCCGATGAAGGAGTCGGGCTCGAAGGTGAGGTCCGCGTCGTAGCGCCAGTCGGCGTGGGAGGCGATCGCGCGCAGACGGGCGATCGCGGCCTCGCGCTCCTCGTCAGAGCCGAGCGCCCCGATGCCCAGCGGGAAGGACCGCTGCGGGCGGGAGCCCACGAGCCAGATCGCCGAGCCGTCCTCGACGGCGTCGAACTCGACGCCGAGGTCGTTGCCGCTCGCGCCCGCGTGCAGCCACGCCCGCGGATGGCTGCGCGAGGAGGAGAAGCGCGGCGCGCGATGGATGAGCTCGTCGCTGACGAGCAGCATCGAGCGCAGGTGATCGCGCAGCTCGGTGGTGACCTCCTCGTCGAGCAGGACCTTCGGCGCGATGGGCTGCTGTGCGTCCTCGACGGCCTGGTTCTCGCCGAACTCGGCGAGAGCCGTCCACAGCTCGGCGCCCTCGGGGTCGTGCGGCACGAGCCGCTTGGCGACCTGCGCCCAGGTCACCATGCGGATGCGACCGGTGGGGTCGTCGACCTCGCGCACGGCGGAGCGGCGCGAGCGCGGCACGATGAGCAGCAGGCGGCTGCCCGGGGTCCTCTCGAGGGAGTCGAGCAGGGAGCGCAGGCGCTCCTCGGAGAGGTCCCCGTCGATCACGAGCTTGACCGCGAGGATCTCGGAGGAGCCGGTCGAGGGGGACTGACCCACCAGGTCGAAGGCGTCGGCCGCGCTGCGGGTGGTGGTGCGGAAGGCGGGGACGGAGCCGGACACGTCGGCGATGCGGCGGGCGAACTGCCGGCGGGCGCGGCGGTCGCGCAGGACGTGGTCGAGCATGCCTCGGGCCATCGCCTCGTGGCGGGTGCGCGGGGAGTCATGGCGGAGCATCTTCGGCACGGCGTCCAGGCCGCTCGAGATCATCCGGCCGACGGACGGGGCGGCGGGGCTCATGTGCTCTCCTCGTTCGCTGCGGGTGGGTGCGCGCCGGGGCGCTGCGGGGTGCGACGGGGCCGACGGACGGGCCCGCAGCGAGGATACGTGGCATCGTCGGCCCGTCGCCCTCGGCTCTCACCGGCCCCGGGCGTAGATCTCCCGCACGAGGTCCTCGATCGCAGGCTCGGCGAGGGAGAGATCGGCGATCTCGGCCTGCGCGCCGATCGCGGAGAGCAGGGCGGGCACCGTCATCTCGCTGCCGCGGAAGGCGATGCGGTGGCGGATCCCGTCGGCCTCGACGGCGAGCACGTCGGCCTCGGGAGGGAGGGCGAGCGCCTCGCGCGGCGAGGCGAGGTCGACGATGAGCTCGCGGGGCGCGCCGAGGGACTCGCGGAAGCCGGCGAGGGGGCCGTCGAAGGCGACCGTGCCGGAGTTGACCACGACGATCCGCTCGCACAGGCGCTCCACGTCGCCCATGTCGTGCGTGGTGAGGAACAGCGTGGTGCCGCGCTCCTCGCGGTCCTCGCGCAGGAAGCGGCGCAGCCCCTCCTTGGAGATCATGTCGAGGCCGATCGTCGGCTCGTCGAGGATGATCAGGCGCGGGGAGTGCAGCAGCGAGGCCGCGACCTCGCCGCGCATCCGCTGGCCGAGCGAGAGCTGGCGCACCGGTCGGTCGAGGAACTCCTCGAGGTCGAGCCCCTCGACGAGGCGCCCCAGGCGCCGCACGCGCTCGGCCTCGCTCAGGCGGTGCATCGCGCCGAGGATCCGGAAGGAGTCGCGCAGCGGGAGGTCCCACCAGAGCTGCGAGCGCTGGCCGAAGACCACGCCGATCTCCCGGGCGAGGCGTCGGCGCTCGGCGACGGGACGCCGGCCCAGCACCCGCACGTCGCCCGAGGTGGGCTGGAGGATGCCGGTCATCATCTTGATGGTGGTGGACTTCCCGGCGCCGTTCGCGCCCACGAAGCCGACCGCCTCCCCGGGGCGCACCTGCAGGGTCACGTCGTCGACGGCGCGCACGACCCTGCGGGTGCGTCGGCCCAGCGGGCCCGAACGCACCAGGTAGTCCCGGCGCAGGGAGCGCAGGTCGATCGCGGGGTGGGTCGTGTCATGGATCGTCATCCGCCGGCTCCTGTGTAGCGACGGACCCCCGCGCGCCAGAGCAGCGCGGCGAGGATCCAGGTGAGGACCGCGACCGGCAGGCCCAGCCAGCCCGTCCACTGCGGCAGCAGCGACGGGCCGGGCAGGTCCAGCAGGGCCAGGGTCGGGGTGTAGGCGACGAGGGTCGTCGGGATCACGAAGGTGAAGAACGCCCGCAGGGGCAGCGGGAACACCGCGCCGGGGTTCGTGGCCACGTAGTTGCCGCCGTAGGTGAACGCGTTCGCGAACTCGCGGCCGTCCACGAGCCAGAACTGCATGGCCCCGGCCATCGTGAACAGGGCGCCCATGATCGCGGCGCCCGCGAGCGGCGCGATCACCAGCAGCGCGAGCGTCTGCGGGGTGGGGGAGAAGCCCGCGATCGCGAGCGCGGTCGCGGTCATCGCGATGCCGACGGCGATCCGGCCCAGACGGCGCAGGGAGAGGTCCAGGCTCGAGATCTGCAGCAGCATCGGCACAGGGCGGATCATGAGGGTCTCGAGCGTCCCGGAGCGGATCGCCGTGGAGAGCCCGTCGATCTCCCCGAACAGCATGTCGGCGATCCCGAAGGCGAGAGCTCCGAGCCCGTAGACCACGGCGACCTGCGGCAGCGTCATCCCGCCCAGCACGTCGACCTGGGAGAGGATCACCCACAGCTCGAGGAACTCGGTGCCCACGATGAGGACCTGGCCCAGCAGGTCCATGAGGAAGCTCGTGCGGAACGAGGCCTGGGAGCGGATCCGCGAGCCGTAGAGCGTCGCGACCATCCGCAGGGTCGAGCCCCGGCGGGCCGACGGTGTCCTCTCAGCCACCCTGCACCTCCAGCGAACGGATCCCGCGCTGCAGCACCGCCCAGGCGGCGAGGGCGAGGATGCCCGCCCACAGCGCCTGCACGCCGATCTCGGGGAGGGCCTCGGCCGTGCTCACGCGCGCGGAGAGCACGTCGATCGGGGTCTGCACCATGGCGGGGAACGGGGTCGCGCGGGTGAGGGCGATCAGCCGGTCGGGGAACCAGGCGATGGGGATGAGGAACCCGGAGAGCAGGTTCATCACGGCCGTGTAGACGACGGTGAGCCCGCGGGTCTGCACGATCCAGAACGCCGCGAGGTTCACCAGCATGTCCGCGAGGAAGGCGACGGTGACCGCGAGCAGGATCGCGAGCAGGCCCAGCAGCCAGGCCACGGGGTCCGTCGGCAGGGAGATGCCGGTGAGCGCCGCTCCCACGAGCATCGGCGGGATCCCGCGGGCGAGCAGCAGGAAGGCGGAGCGGCCCAGCTTCTGCGCGTACTGGAGCCTGAGGAATCCCAGGGGCCGCAGAAGGTCGATGGCGACGTCGCCCTGGTGGACGCGCTCGGCGACCTCCCGGGTGCCGAAGGCCTCGACGGGGGCGAGCAGCGCCTGGCCCAGCCACACGTAGGTCGCGGCCTGCAGGGCGTCGTAGCCGCGCAGCTCGCCCCCGGCGGTGGAGACCGCGGCCAGCAGGATCGAGGCGCGGATCAGGCCGAACACGGAGTTCGTGAACACGCCGGCGACGGTGGCGACGCGATAGGTGGAGTACTGCCGGAAGGAGGCGGCGATGATCCTCCAGAAAGCGAGCACTCGCGCGAGTCTAGGGTGCGGCCGCCGCGTGCGCGAGGGTTTCGGGGGAAGCGGCCCGGATCGGTAGCCTGTGCCGATCCCCGTTCCCCGACGAATCGAACGATCGATGACTCCTCCTGCCGAGACCCCGCCCGCCGCTCCCGCGTCCGTCGACGACGCGCCCGCCGCTCCCTCCCGCCCTCGCCCCCGCTTCGGCCTGCTGCCGCGGATCGTGGTCGCGATCGTGCTGGGCATCCTCCTGGGCCTGGTGATGCCCGAGGCGCTCGCGCGCGTGCTCACCACCTTCAACGGACTGTTCTCCGCGTTCCTGGAGTTCCTCATCCCGCTGATCATGGTGGGGCTCGTGACCCCGGCGATCGGCGAGCTGGGCCGCGGGGCGGGGAGGATGCTCGCCCTCACCGCGGGCATCGCCTACGTCTCGACGATCCTGTGCGGGCTGCTCGCGCTCGCCGTCTCCGCCCTGCTGCTCCCGCGCATGCTCGCGGGCGCGAGCGTGGGGACGCTGGACAACCCCGAGGACTCGGCGATCGCCCCGTACTTCACGATCGAGATGCCGCCCGTCTTCGAGGTGATGACCGCGCTCATCCTCGCCTTCTGCCTCGGCATCGGGCTGACGCTGGTGCGCCGTGGGGCGCTGCAGGAGTCCTTCGAGCAGGTGCGCACGATCGTGGTGCGCACGATCGAGGCGATCATCATCCCGCTGCTGCCGATCTACATCTTCGGGATGTTCCTGGGCCTGACGATGAACGGACAGATCTGGACCGTCATCGGCACGTTCCTCGCGGTCGTGCTCATGGTCTTCGTCCTCACGGTGGTCGTGCTGCTCGCCCAGTACTGCGTGGCCGGCTGGGCGATGCGCCGCAATCCCCTGAGGATGCTGTGGACGATGCTCCCCGCCTACGCGACGGCGCTCGGCACCAGCTCGTCGGCCGCGACGATCCCCGTGACCCTCCAGTGCACCAAGCGCAACGGGGTGGCGGCTCCGATCGCCGACTTCGTGGTCCCGCTGTGCGCGACGATCCACCTCGCCGGCTCGACGCTCAAGATCACCTCCTTCGCCGTCGCGATCATGGTGGTCACCGGGATGCCGCTGGACCCCGCGAAGCTCGTGGGCTTCGTGCTCATGCTCGGGATCGTCATGATCGCCGCGCCGGGCGTGCCCGGGGGAGCGATCATGGCCGCCGCCGGGATCCTCTCCTCGATGCTCGGATTCGGCGAGGCGGCCGTCGGCCTCATGATCGCCTCCTACATCGCGATCGACTCCTTCGGCACCGCCACGAACGTCACCGGCGACGGCGCGATCGCCGCGCTCGTCTCCCGCATCGCCCGCGGGCGCGTCTCCGGGGATCTGGAGACCGACGACGGGGTCGAGCTCGCGGGGGTCTAACCGGGGCCGACGGCGGTCGTCGGCCCTTGACCTCGCTCCCTCCGCACCCCTAGCCTGAACGTATGAACACATCGTCACATGTGCAGACGGCGGAGCCCACGGAGGGCTGCGCGAGCGACGTCGTGGACGCCGGGCGCGTCGCGCTCGCCGCCGAGCACCTGCCGCGCCCCCGCGACGTGGCGGAGACCGCGGACGTGTTCTCCCTGCTCGGGGACCCCAACCGGCTCACCCTTCTGCTCGCCCTGCTCGAGGGGGAGTTGTGCGTGCACGACCTCGCCGCGCTCACCGGGCAGTCGGACTCCTCGACCTCCCACGCCCTCAAGCTGCTGCGCGCCCACCGCGTCGTCGCGACCCGCCGCGACGGGCGGCGCATGTTCTACCGGCTGGACGATCCGCACGTGCGGATGCTCCTGGACCTCGCACTCGCCCACACCGCGCACACGGGAGGCGGTGCCTGATGGACGCCCACTCCCATTCCCACGCCTCGGCCGCGCAGGCGCTGAGCGCGGGCGGGAAGCATCGGCGCCGCCTGGCGTGGGCGCTCGTGCTGATCGGCGGCTTCTTCGTCGTCGAACTGGTCACCGCGCTGCTCACGGGATCCCTCGCGCTGCTCTCAGACGCGGCGCACATGGCGGCCGACGTCCTCACCCTCGCCGCCGCCCTCGGCGCGACGGTGCTCGCCGCACGGCCCGACCGCACGGGCCGGCGCAGCTTCGGCAGCTACCGCCTCGAGGTGTTCGCCTCCCTGCTCGCGGTGCTCGTGATGCTGGGCGTCTCGGTCTTCGTGGTCCTCGAGGCGATCGGCCGGATCGGCGCGGGCGCCGAGGGCGCGCACGTCGACTCGGTGCCCATGCTCGTGGTGGGCGCGCTCGGGCTGGTCGTGAACCTCGCGGTGATGCGGCTGCTGCGGGCGGGCGCGCAGGAGAGCCTCAACGTCAAGGGCGCCTATCTCGAGGTCCTCGCCGACACCATCGGCTCGGTCGGCGTGGTCGCGGCCGCGATCCTCGTGGGCGCGACCGGGAGCACGCTCTGGGACACCGCCGTCGCCCTCGCGATCGGCGTGTTCGTCGCGCTGCGCGCGCTGATCCTGGGGCGCGAGGTCCTCTCGGTGCTGGGCCAGGAGACGCCGCGGCACCTGGATCCCGGGTCCGTGGGGGAGGACCTGCGCGCCGTCCCGGGCGTCACCGACGTGCACGACCTGCACCTGTGGACGGTCACCTCGGGGATGGACGTCCTCACCGTGCACCTGCGGGTGCGCGAGGGGGCCGACGGCCACGCGGTCCTCGACGCGGCCGAGTCGATGCTCCGCGAGCGCCACGGCCTGGACCACTGCACGCTGCAGATCGAGCCCGAGGACCATCGCACCGACCAGGAGACCACCTGGTGATCTCGGAGGTCCTCGACCTCAGCGCTCGGGAGCGAGCAGCCCGGTGAGCTCCGCGAAGGAGTCGACGACGGTGAGCGGGTCCTGCGCCTCGAGGGCGGGCCGCGTGCCCGCGCCCCAGGTGACGCCCACGGCCGCCATGCCCGCGGCGTGCGCGGCCTGCAGATCGGTCGCCGCGTCGCCCACGTAGACGGCGTCCTCGGCGCGCGCGCCGAGCACCTCGAGCGCGTGCCGCAGCGGGGCGGGGTCGGGCTTGTGGGCGAGCGTGTGCTCCTTGCCGATCACCACGTCGAGCGCGGGCATCGAGGTCGCCGTGAGTCCGCGCCGGGCGAGCTCGGAGCCCTTCGAGGTCACCACGCCCACGTCGGCCCCGGCGTCGAGCAGCGTGCCCACATGGGCGTCGGCCCCGGGGTACGGGGCGATCCGCTCGTCGTGATGGCCCACGTTGAACGCGCGGTAGGCCTCGGCCATCGCCGGCGCGCGCACGGGATCGAGCGCCTCGAAGGTCTCCTCGAGGGCGAGGCCGATCCAGCTGCGCACCTCCGCCTCCTCGATGCCCGTGATCCCGAAGCGCTCGAAGACGTGCGCGTAGGAGTCGACGATGAGGCCCACGGTGTCCACGAGCGTCCCGTCCAGGTCGAAGAGGACGACGGGGCGCAGGAGCGCGGGCGAGTCGGTACGGACGGGCGAGGTCATGGCCCCATCCTCTCGCGGATCGCGGCCCTGCGCGGATCCGTCCGGCCCGTATCCTCGGGGCCATGACCTCCACCGCTTCCTCCGCTGCTCACTCCGCCCCTCTCACCGCCGTGGTCACCGGCGCCTCCTCGGGCATCGGCCGCGCGACCGCAGTGCGCCTGGCCGCCGACGGCTGGCGCGTGCTCGCCGTCGCCCGCCGCGAGGACCGGCTGGCGTCCCTCGCCGAGGAGTCCGGCTGCGAGACCCTCGCCGTCGACGTCACGGACGACGACTCGGTGGCCGCGCTCGTGGCCCGCGTGGACGACGCGTTCGGCGGGAGCCTGAACGCGGTCGTGAACGTCGCGGGCGGCGCCTTCGGTCAGGAGCCCGTCGCCGAGGCCGACCTCGACGCCTGGCAGCGGATGTACGAGGTCAACGTGCTCGGCGCCGCCCGGGTCACGCGCGAGCTGCTCCCCGCCCTGCATGCGAGCGGCCGCGGCGACATCCTCGTGCTCTCCTCGACGGCGGCCCAGGGCGCCTACGAGGGAGGAGCCGGCTACAACGCCGCCAAGGCGGGGGAGCACATGCTCGCCTCCGCCCTGCGCCTCGAGCTCAACGGCGCACCGATCCGCGTCATCGAGATCGCTCCCGGCATGGTCCGCACCGAGGAGTTCTCCCTGGTGCGCCTGGGCGACGCCTCGCGGGCCGAGAAGGTCTACGACGGCGTCGAGGAGCCGCTCACCGCCGAGGACTGCGCCGACGTCATCTCCTACGCCCTGAACGCCCCGCACCACGTGAACCTCGATCTCGTCACCATCCGCCCGCTCGCCCAGGCGGCGCAGCACAAGGTGGCGCGCCATGCGGGTCTCTGAGGGCGTGGGCGCCCGATGAGCATGGCGGGCGGACCCGGCGGTCCCGGCGGCGGGGGTCGCGGGATGGCCTCGATGCCGGGGGCCGACGAGCGGCGCCTCGCGCCGGGGCAGCGCGCCGACGTCGGCCGGATCCTGCGCCTGTTCACCCTGTACCGCGGCACCCTGCTGGTCGTCCTCGTGCTCATCGCGCTCGCCGCCGCGACGGGCGTGGTCTCCCCGTTCCTGGTGCGCGAGGTCGTGGACGTCGCCCTGCCGGATCAGCGGCTCGACCTGCTCGCCTGGTGCGTGGCCGGGATGATCGCGGTCACCGCGATCTCCTCGGTGCTGGGCGTGCTGCAGTCGCTGCTGTCCACGCGCGTGGGCCAGGCGATCATGCACGACCTGCGCGTCGCCGTCTTCTCGCACCTGCAGCGGATGGGGCTGGGCTTCTTCACCCGCACACGCACCGGCGAGGTGCAGTCGCGCATCTTCAACGACATCGGCTCGATGCAGGCCGTGGTCACGAGCGTGGTCACCCAGATCGTCTCCGCGAGCGCCGGCATCGTGATGGCCGTGGTCGCGATGCTCGCGATGGATTGGCGCCTCACCCTGTTCTCCGTGATCACCGTCCCGCTGGCCGTGTGGATGAACCGGCGGGTGGGGCTGCGGCGCCGCGCGATCACGCGCATCCAGCAGGAGACCGCCGCCGACCTCTCCGCGTCGATCCAGGAGTCCCTCTCGGTCTCGGGGATCCTGCTGGGTACCACGATGGGGCGCACCGACGCCCTCACCGCTCACTTCACGGGCCTCTCGGGGCGCCTCGCCGAGCTGGGGCTCTCCTCGACCACGGCCGGCCGCTGGCAGATGGCCCTCTACTCGACGCTCATGTCGGTGATCCCCTCGCTCACCTACCTGCTGGGCGGCTACCTGCTGTTCGGGCACGTCCCCGGCGTCACCATCGGCACCCTGGTCGCCTTCATCGCCCTGCAGTCCGGGCTGTTCCCGCAGATCAACTCGCTGCTGCGCGTGGCGACCCAGGTGAACTCCTCCTTCGCGCTGTTCACCCGCGTCTTCGAGTACCTCGATGCTCCCGTGACCATCACCCAGCGCGAGGACGCGACCGCGCTGGAGCCCTCCGCGGTGCGCGGCGAGGTCCGCCTCGAGCACGTGGCCTTCCGGTACCCGGACGAGGACGCGGACGGGGCACCTGACACCGACGCGGCCGACGGGGCCGACGGCCCGACCACTCCCGACCTCGACCCCGAGGATCCCTCGTTCACCCTCCACGGCATCGACCTCACGGTCCCCGCCGGCACGCACACGGCGCTCGTCGGCGCGACCGGCTCGGGCAAGACCACCACCGGCTACCTCATGGCGCGCCTGTACGACCCGACGCTGGGGGCGGTCACCCTGGACGGCCACGACCTGCGCGACCTCACGTTGCGCTCGGTCTCGGACTGCATCGGCGTGGTCACCCAGGAGACCTACCTGCTGCACGCGTCCATCGCCGACAACCTGCGCTTCGCCGCGCCCGACGCGAGCGACGAGGAGCTCGAGCGGTCATGCCGGATCGCTCAGATCCACGACCACATCGCGAGCCTCCCCGAGGGGTACGGCACCACGGTGGGGGAGCGCGGCTACCGGTTCTCCGGCGGGGAGAAGCAGCGGCTCGCGCTCGCCCGCACGATCCTGCGCGACCCGCCCGTGCTCCTCCTCGACGAGGCCACGAGCGCCCTGGACGTGCGCACCGAGCAGGCGATGAGCGGCGCGCTCGCCGCGCTCAGCCGCGGCCGCACCACGATCTCGATCGCGCACCGCCTCTCCACGATCCGCGACGCCGACCAGATCGTGGTCCTCGAGAAGGGGCGGATCGTCGAGCGAGGCACCTTCGAGGAGCTGCTCGCGCACGACGGCCCCTTCTCCGAGCTCGTGCGCCGCGACGCGAGCCTTCCGTTCTGATCCCGGTCCCGACGTCCCGGGGCTGCCCCGTCGGCGTCTCGGGGGCATCCCGGATACGACCCGGGTATGGCCCGGATTCATCCGTCCGAAGGATGCGCGGACGGCGGGCGTCGGGGGAGAGTGGTGGTGTTCGCGCAGCACCGGCGCGATCCCCGCACGTCGGCGGCACAGCACTCGTCAGGAGACGACCATGGACCAGGGCAGGATGCGCACGATCCCCTCGCACACGCTGTCCTCGAGCGATGCCCCGGCTTCGCGCGGAGCCGGACGACCGGCGGTGTTCACCGCGATCGTGATGGTCGCGCTCGTGATCCTGATGACCGTGCTGCTCGGCGGCCCGACGATGCCGCTCGCGACCTCGATCGCGATGGCGGGGGTGTCCGTGCTGCTGGTCGCGATCGGCTGGGTGGTGGCGGGCCCGCGTCGGCCCTGACCCCTAGGCTCTCAGACGTCGAGCTCGATCTCGCCGACCCCGCGGGAGACGCACACGGTCATCTGCTCCTCGCGCTCGTCGTCCATGAGGAACTCGTCCTCGTGGATGACGTCCCCGGCCAGCAGCGGCAGCACGCAGGTGCCGCACACGCCGCCCTCGCACGAGTAGTCGACGTCGATGCCGGCGTCCAGGAGCGCCTGCAGCAGCGTGTGCTCGCCGTCGACCTCCACGGTCGTGCCGGACTTCCGGCACTTCGCGGTGAACGGTTCGCCCAGCGTGCCCATGGGTGCTCCTCCAAGGATCGAGTGGGGTGGATCGGGTGGTCGGTGCGAGCGGCCGGCGCCTGCGCGCGGCCCGCCCTCCAGCATCCCACGCCCGCGCGCACGGGGCGTGGTGAGCGTGCTCTCACCGGGCGCGTCCGGACGTGGGCAGTGCTGCGTCCGGGGCTGTGCGCGGGCTGTGCGGGACGGATCGGTGTGCTGTGGCGGGGGCGCGGAGCCTGTGCGGACGGATCGTCGGCGACTAATCTCGGTGTCACCACCTCGAACGGGAGCTGAACATGTCGAACACCCCCGCCGCGCTGTCCGCGCTGCCGCCGCTGGCGCATCCGGACGGGTCCCCGATCCGCGCGCTCGTCGTCGAGGACGAGCCGACCATCGCCGACCTCCTGCGCTTCCCGCTGCAGATGATCGGCTGGGAGGCGACGGTCGTGGGCGACGGCCTCGAGGCCGTGCGGGTGGCCCGCGAGATCCGGCCCGACGTGCTCGTGCTGGACCGCATGCTCCCCGGCATCGAGGGCCTCGAGGTGCTGCGCCGCATCCGCGCGCTGCAGCCCGACGTCCCCTCGCTCATGCTCACCGCGATGGACGCCCCGGCCGATCGCGTCCAGGGTCTCGCCTCCGGCGCCGACGACTACGTGACCAAGCCGTTCACGATGGAGGAGGTGCTGCTGCGGCTGCACCGCCTGGTCCAGCGCGCGGGGGCGACGTCCCCGCAGAGCAGCGAGCTCGTCGTCGGCGATCTGGTGATGAACCTGGACACCCACGAGGTCACGCGCGGCGGCGAGGAGATCGCGCTGACCGCGACCCAGTACCAGCTGCTGCAGTACCTGATGGAGAACCCGCAGCGCGTGCTGTCCAAGGCGCAGATCCTCGATGCGGTCTGGAACTACGACTTCGGCGGGCAGGCGAACATCGTCGAGCTCTACGTCTCCTACCTGCGCAAGAAGATCGACGTGGGCCGCGAGCCGATGATCCGCACGGTCCGCGGCGCCGGCTACATGCTCAAGCCCGCATGACCCGCGCCTCCCGCGACTCCCGCGACTCCCGCGCCTCGCGCCCCCACGTGCCGGCGCGCACGGCCCTGTCGTCCGGCGCCTCGGCTCCCGCGGCGACGCCGCGACGGCATCGTCTGTCGCTGCGCGCGACCCTCGTGATCCTGCTGGTGAGCACCGTGGCGGTGCTGTGCCTGCTGGTCGGGGCGGTCACGCACGTGTCGGTGCGCGGGCAGCTGGAGGGCCAGCTGGACGCTCAGCTCACCCGTGCCGCCCACCGTGCCGGCGGCACGGGCGGTCCGGGCGCACCCGACGGGCCGACGAACGGCGAGGACGGGTCCAGCGGCACGGGGAGCACGAGCGGCGCGAGCGGTACGAGCGGCACCGGGGCCGACGAGGCCGACGGCGGGGACGACAGCGGGGACGACGGGGCCACGGGCCCGGGCGGCGGCGAGTTCGAGCTCGCCGCGATCCTCGTGGACGGCCGGGTCGTGAGCGCCGCGTGGCGCGACACCGACGGTCAGGTCGAGCAGCTCGGCGCCTCGGACAGCACAGAGGTCGCCGACGTCGCGAAGGGGCTGGACAGCGACGAGCACGCGGACGTGAAGCTCTCCATCGGCCAGTACCGGGTGATGACCGCGACCGATGCCTCGGGCGCCGTGATCGTCACCGGCCTCCCGCTCACCCAGGTCCACAGCACGCTGACGCGACTGGACATCACGCTGGTGACGGCGGGACTTCTAGCGACCGCGCTCTGCGGGGTGGCGGGATCGCTGATCGTGCGGCGCACCCTGCGTCCCCTCGAGGAGGTCTCCGCCGTCGCCGGACGGGTGGCCGACATGCCCCTGTCCCACGGCGACGTGGCCCTGGGGGACCGGGTCGACGAGCGGATCTCCCATTCGGGGACCGAGGCCGGCGAGGTGGGGAGGGCCCTCAACCTGCTGCTGGACAACGTGGAGGGGGCGCTCGAGACGCGCCAGCACAGCGAGGAGTCGATGCGCCGCTTCATCGCCGATGCGTCCCATGAGCTGCGTACACCGCTCACGGCGATCCGCGGCTACAGCGAGATGCTGCGGATGACGGAGGACCTCAGCGATCGCGGCGAGCAGTCGGTGGATCGCATGGGCGCGCAGTCCCGGCGCATGACGTCGCTCGTGGAGGACCTGCTGCTGTTGGCTCGTCTCGACGAGGGCGCGCGGGACGAGCGCACCGAGACCGACCTGGGGGAGCTCGTGCTGGATGCGGCGATGGACGCGCGGGTCACGGCGTCGGAGCACCGCTGGGTGCTCGAGGTCCCGGAGGAGCCGGTGACGGTGCTCGGCAATGCGCGTCAGCTGTCGCAGGTGATCGTGAACCTGCTGTCGAACGCCCGCAAGCACACTCCCGCGGGCACGACCGTGACCGTGCGGCTGAGGTCGGGGTCGGGGTCGAGGTCGGGCGGCTCCGATTCGGCGGCCCCCTCGGGCTCGGTGGGACGAGTCGGCATCCTCGAGGTGATCGACGACGGTCCCGGCATCGAGCCGGAGATCGCGGGACGGGTCTTCGAGCGCTTCACCCGCGCGGATGCAGCCCGCTCGGGCGGCGACGGGACGACGGGGCTGGGGCTGCCGATCGTCAAGGCGATCGCCGAGGCGCACGGCGGCTCGATCACCCTGGAATCGGAGCCGGGTCGGACCGCCTTCATCCTGCGGCTGCCGCTCGTCGCCCGCTGAGCGAAGTGCTCGTCGTAGATCGCGGACGGGCGACGTGCGGACCCGATCCCGGAGACGCTGATTGATTTCGGGCGTGCCTGTAGAGGGGCACGGTGGTGTGCCCCTCTACAGGTGGGGGTGGTGCTGGTGGTGGGGGCTGACCTCGGTGCTCTGCAGAAACCGACCGGGTCGGGCTGGTGGGTCAGAAGGGTGGTGGTCCGGGGTCGAACTTGGGTGGTGGGTTCTGCTGCTTGCGTGGTTTTCGGGTGGTGGCGCTGATGGGGATGTCGCCGTCGTACTGGAACGTCGGGAGCGGTTGGTACCGGCGGCGCACGGGTTTCTCGACGGGGACTTCTTCGAGGTCGGGGGCGCCGGCTTGGTCCATGTCCACGCGGGGCCACGGGTCAGGTGGCCCGGGCCTGATCGGCCACGGTGAGTTCAGCTGCGAGGGGTCGGGAGATGGTGCCTCGCCGCTGGCGCCGGCTTCGGTATCGCGGCGCTGTTCGAAGTCGTCCTGCCTGCGCTGCATCGAGTCCCAGACGGCGTCGAGCTGTGCGACGGCTTGTGGGGTGAGGAGATCGGTGTCGTCCTCGCGGAACACGCGGAAGCGTTCTTGCATCTCCCACACCGTGCCCGCGGTCCCCGCGGGCGACTCGTCCGCCTCCACACGAATCGGGTCGAGCTTGCCGGCGGTCTTCATCGCGTGGTGGAACCAGCACAGGAAATGCAGGTTCTCCACCGCCGTCCGACCACCACAGACGGGATCGGCATGGTTGT
>NZ_JAEDAJ010000007.1 GCF_016623465.1 Brachybacterium halotolerans | reverse complement strand
GCATCGCCACAGCGACCATCAGGTCCTGCTGCTCGACCTCGAACGGGTCGGCGTCCATGTCCTCACGCCCCGCCCAGAACGGAGCCAGCGCCACGAAGCGGCGGGAGAGCTCATAGGACTCGTCGACCCCTTCGTCCCACAGGGCACGGACCTGCGCAGTGAGCTCCGCATCCGGGCGGGCCTTCACCCTGCGCGCCACGACCTCACGGCACACCGCCTTCTTGGGTTCCTTCACGATGAACAAGGGCTTGACGCCCTCCGGGGGTGCGGCCACGAAGCGGGGCGTGTGGGCATGCATGTCCTCACGCTGACGCTCGGTCATCTTCTCCACGTCATCCAGGACCGAGAAGGTCGACTCGATCACCGGCTCTCCGGGCAGGTCCAGACGACCCTGCGACTCCGGCTGCTCCACCGCACTCATGACACCCACCCCCTTCCCTGGCATTCCACGACCCCGCGCGGGACTGCGCGACACAAAGACTCTGAATCGATAAACGCGACCACAGAATCAGTCAAGCTCACCAATGAAGCTGCCCCCGCTCCCTTTCGGTATGTCCGATTCTATCCCGCGGTGTCGCTGGAAGCCAGGCCTCCACGGAGAATGTGGATAAGCCGGATAAGAACGCCCCCTCTTCCAAGCTCAACAACCTTTCAGTGGATAGCCCCGTGGAAAACACCCCCTTGTGGAGGAACTTCCGAACGCCCCCGATACCCCCACCACGACGCGACACACGACCCTCCGCCCTCCCCACCGTCCACCCACCCGCACGACCCCTGACCCTGGACGCCGGGCCATCGCCGTGGACGGCTACCCTGGCCGGGACGACGATGCGCGGCGCCTGCCGGCCCGTCGCCCCCAACCCACCTCGTCCTCAGGAGCGTTCCCGACGATGACCCTCTTCGGCCTCGTGCGACACGGGCAGACCGACTACAACCTGCGGGGCCTGTTCCAGGGCTCGAGCGACATCCCGCTGAACGCGACCGGCCGCGAGCAGGCGCACCACGCGCTGGACGGCGCGCCGGACATCGCCTGGGACGCGGCCGTCTCCTCCCCGCTGGGGCGTGCGGAGGAGACCGGTCGGATCATCGCCGAGGACCACGGCGCCCCCTTCGTCGGGACGGATCCGAGGCTCACGGAGATCGACTGGGGCGCTGCCGAGGGGCATGACGTCGCCGAGATGGAGGCCCGCTATCCCGGGCGCGCCTTCCCCGGTCGCGAGGGCCTGCAGGCCGTCGCCGACCGGGGCTACCTCGCGCTCGACGATCTCGCCGAGCGCTTCCCCGGCCAGAACCTGCTCGTGGTCGCCCACGGCACCTTCATCCGCCTGCTGCTCTCCGGCGTCACCGGGACGCACCTGCCCTCGATCCCCAACGGCGCGCTGTCCCTGCTGCGTCACGAGGGCGAGTCGTGGAAGGTCGAGATGATCGCCGGTGAGGCCGCCGAGGAGCCCGCGCGCACCGCGCCCGTGGGAGCCTCGCCGCGCTTCCCGCTCTCCGAGCACCACCTGCGCCCCTACGGGCTCTGAGCAGCCCGCCACTCCCCGACCTTCCAGGAGGACACATGAGCCGCACCGCCGTGGACGCCGAGGGCGCCTGGTTCGAGCCCGAGAGAATGGCCGAGCTGCGCCGCGCCCTGCCCATCGCCTATGTGGACGTGGTGCCCGTGCGCACCGACGTCGACGGCGCGATCACGCAGGTCGGACTGCTGCTGCGCGCGTCCGGGAGCGGGCGCATCATCCGCGCGATCGTCTCCGGCCGCGTGCTCGTGCACGAGACCCTGCGCGAGGCCATCGCCCGGCACGTGGAGAAGGACCTGGGCACGATGGCGATGCCGCGGATCCCCGTCTCGCCCGTGCCGTTCACGGTCGCCGAGTACTTCCCGACGCCCGGCCAGTCGCTGTTCACCGACCCGCGGCAGCACGCGATCTCGCTCGCGTACATCGTGCCCGTGGACGGCGAGGCGGCCCCGCAGGAGGACGCGCTCGAGCTCACCTGGTTCGATGTCGAGGAGCTGCGCGAGGGCGAGGTGCTCTCCGAGCTCGACAACGGCCACGACGTGATCGTGCGCCGCGCCCTCGCCCACGCCGGCCTGGTCTGAGGCCCCGGGCGGCCCCGCCCTGCGGGATCGGGACCGGCCGGGAGCCCGCTCAGCCCAGCAGCTGGGCGATGTCTCCCGCGATCGCGCGGAACGCCTTGCCGCGGTGGGAGATCGCGTTCTTCTCCTCGGGGCTCAGCTCTGCCGCGGTGCGCTCCTGCCCCTCGGGCTGATCCGCCGGCACGAAGAGCGGGTCGTAGCCGAAGCCGCCCTCGCCCCGGCGCTCCGTGAGGAGACGGCCCGGCATCTCGCCGCGCTCGACGCGCTCGGTGCCGTCGGGCGCGACCAGCGCCGCCGCGCACACGAAGCGCGCGGCGCGGTGCTCGGCGGGCACGTCGCCCATCTGGGCGAGCAGCAGGTCGTTGTTGGCCTCGTCGTCGCCGTGGCGCCCCGACCAGCGGGCGGAGAGGAATCCGGGGCTGCCGCCGAGCACGTCGACGGCGAGGCCGGAGTCGTCGGCCACCGCGATCAGGCCCGTCGCCGCGCTCACCGTGCGGGCCTTCAGCAGGGCGTTGCCCTCGAAGGTCACGCGGTCCTCGACGACGTCGGGGAGCTCGAGGCCGGCCGACGAGACGAGCATGCCGTCCTCGAAGCCGGGGACGATCTGCTCGAGGATCTGCTGGAGCTCGCGGAGCTTGCCCTGGTTGTGGCTCGCGATGATGATGCGGGCCCCCTCGGGGATCGGGGCCGCGCCGGTCCCCCGGTGCTCGTCCGCCGGGCTCATCGGCCGGCCCCGAGGGCACCGCGCTGGAGCGCCGAGAGGTCGGCGCAGCCGCCGACGGCGAGATCCAGCAGGGTGTTCAGCTCGGCGCGGTCGAAGGGTGCGCCCTCGGCGGTGCCCTGGACCTCGACGAAGGAGCCGGAGCCGGTGACGACGACGTTCATGTCGGTCTCGGCCTTCACGTCCTCGCGGTACTCGAGGTCCAGGAGCGCCTCGCCGTCGACGATGCCCACGCTCACGGCGGACACGGAGTCGGTGAGGACCTCGCGGACGGCGGGGACGGCGGCGTGCAGCTTGCCCCAGGAGATCGCGTCGGCGAGGGCCACGTAGGCGCCGGTGATCGCGGCGGTCCGGGTGCCGCCGTCGGCCTGGAGGACGTCGCAGTCCAGCTGGATCGTGTTCTCGCCCAGGGCCTCCATGTCCACGACCGCGCGCAGGGAGCGGCCGACGAGGCGGGAGATCTCGTGGGTGCGTCCGCCGATCTTGCCCTTCACGCTCTCTCGGGAGGAGCGGGTGGAGGTCGCGCGCGGCAGCATCGCGTACTCGGCGGTGACCCAGCCGCTGCCCGAGCCCTTCTTCCAGCGCGGCACGCCCTCGGTGAAGGAGGCCGCGCACAGCACCCGGGTGCGGCCGAACTCGACGAGGACGCTGCCCTCGGCGTGATCGAGCCAGTTGCGGGTGATCCTCACCTCGCGCATCTCATCGGCCGTGCGGCCGTCGACGCGGGGGCCGTCGGTGCTCGGGCCGGTGCGGGGGGTCTCGGGGGTGGTCGCGCTCATGGGCCGCGCACCTCTCTCGCTGCTCGGGTGGCGGGCGGGGCCCGCGGGACGCAGTCGAGGATATCGGCCCGTCGGCCGTGCGCTCCGCACAGGAGCGGGCTCCGCTCAGGGCAGCGCGCGCACGGACTCCGTCTCGACCACGAGCGCCGGGCGCGCCATGGTGATCTGCCCGTCGAAGACCGCACGGGTCTCGGCCAGGGTGACCTCCGGGTCGGTCCAGGGGGCGATGTGGGTGAGCACGAGGCTGCGGGCTCCGACGGCGGCCGCCGCCTCCCCCGCGCGCCGCCCGGTGAGGTGGACGCCCGAGAAGCGGTCGTCGCGGCCCTCGATGTATCCAGCCTCGCACAGGAAGACGTCGGCCCCGCGTGCGAGGTCGAGCAGGCGGTCGCAGGTGTCGGTGTCGCCCGAGTAGGCGAGCACGCCGCCGCCAGCGGTCACGCGCATCCCGAAGGACTCGACGGTGTGGCGCACGGCGCCGATCTCGATGCGGAACGGCCCGATCTCGATCTCCTGGCCGTCGCGGATCGGACGGTGGTCGAAGGGCAGGCAGGTGACGCCGTCGGGGACGTCGCCCTCGCGGCCCAGCACCGCGCGCAGGCGGTGGGCGAGCCCCTCGGGGGCGAAGATCGGCAGGCGCGGCAGGTCGCGGGAGTTGTACGCCCAGAACACCTCGAGGCCGGTGAGGTCCAGGAAGTGATCGGGGTGCAGGTGCGAGATGACCACGGCGTCGAGCATCGCCGGGTCGATGTGCGCCTGCAGCGGTCCGAAGGCGCCGCTGCCCAGGTCCAGGAGGATGCGCCAGGTGCGGCCGTCCTCGTCCTCCTGCTCGAGGAGGTAGCTCGAGGCGGCGCCGGTGGGTCCTGCGAAGCTGCCGCAGCAGCCGATGACGGTCAGTCTCATGGGGTCACCACCGGGAGGGTCGCGGTCATGGTCACGGACGGGCCCAGGAAGCGCCGGGAGAGGCGCGAGAACATCGAGGGGGTGCCGTCGTGCGGCGCCGTCTCGGCGAAGACGTGCGCCGGCGGGTTCGGGTCCGTGCGCTGGATGCCGCCGGCCACGAGCTGGCGGTAGACGTCCAGGGCGGTCTCCTCGGCCGAGGAGACCAGGGTGACCTCGGATCCCATCACGTAGCTGATGGGGCCGGTCAGCATCGGGTAGTGGGTGCAGCCCAGCACGAGCGTGTCCACGCCTGCCTCCTTGACGGGTGCCAGGTACTGCTCGGCGATCCCGATGACCTCGTCGCCCTGGGTCTCGCCGCGCTCGACGAACTCGACGAAGCGCGGGCAGGCGGCGGAGGTGATCTGCAGGGCCGGCGCGGCGGCGAAGGCGTCGTCGTAGGCGCGCGAGCCCACGGTCGCCTGGGTGCCGATGATGCCGACGCGGCCGTTGCGGGTCGCGGCGACGGCGCGGCGCACGGCGGGCTGGATGACCTCGATGACGGGGACGTCGTAGCGCTCGCGGGCATCGCGCAGCACGGCCGCGCTCGCGGTGTTGCAGGCGATCACGAGCATCTTCACGCCGCGCTCGACGAGATCGTCCATGATCCCCAGCGCGAGGGCGCGGACCTCCGCGATGGGACGGGGACCGTACGGCGTGTGCGCGGTGTCCCCGATGTAGAGGAGCTCCTCGCGCGGCAGCTGGTCCAGGATCGCTCGGGCGACCGTGAGGCCCCCGACCCCGGAGTCGAAGATCCCGATCGGCGCGTTGCTCATCTGCCCCACAGTAGGCAGGATCCTTTCAGCCCTCAGTGAGGACGCACTCAGTGCGCGGGACATCACACCGTCCGCGGGGCCGCGACCGGCCCGTCGATCAGTACTCGTCGATCGCGCGCAGCAGGCTCTCCTGCAGCCACGTGAGCAGCTCGTAGACGGCCGCGACGACATCGGCCCCGGCCACGCCGTCCTCGTCGTCGAGCGGGGGCGCGTCCTCGACGCGCTCCCCGATCTGCTGGAGCATGCGCAGGGTCTCGAAGTCGCCGTCCTGCGTGATGTGCAGGCGGTCCGCCAGCACGATCCGCACGTCGTTCATGGCGCGCAGCCAGGAGGCGATGTCGTCGGCCGGGACGGTGACCTCGCCGTCGCCGGGGCCGCTGCCGTCGAGGGCGCGCACGAGATGGGTGAGGTCCTCGATCTTCTCGGTCGCGAGGTCCTGCTGCCCCAGGCGGCGCAGCTCCTCGGCCACGGCCGCGTCGGTGCTCGCGTCGGGGAAGAGCCGGCGCACCGCGGAGTCGCGGGGCGCGCGCACCGAGGACTGGGCGAACTCGGCCTCGAGGCGCTCGAGAGGATCGTCCGAGCCGGCGGCGGCGCGCACCGCCCCGGGCTCCTCGCGCAGGTCGAGGTCGTGCCGGATGAGCTCGGCGACCTCCTGGGCGACCTGGCTGATGATCGCCTTCTCCTCGCCGTCCAGGCGGCAGGCGATGTCGCCTCCCGGGCGGGGGCGGAACGCGTGGGCCATCAGCCCTCCTCCGTGCGCTCGAGGGTCGCGCGCAGGCCGTAGGAGTGCATGGCCTGCACGTCGGACTCCGCGCGCTCGCGGGAGCCGCGGGAGACGACGGCCCGCCCCTGCTCGTGCACCTGCTGCATGAGCTGGTGGGCGCGGGCGCGGCTGAAGCCGAAATAGGTGCGGAAGACGTGCTCGACGTAGCTCATGAGGTTCACGGGGTCGTTCCAGACGACCGTCTGCCAGGAACCGTCCTCGAGGTCCTCGGCCTGCGCGGCGCGCTCGGGGTCGAGGACGCCGACGGTGCGCGAGCCGCCGTCCGTGTCGGCGTCGGGATCGTGTCCGTGCACGGCTTCCTCCTTCCGGGGTCGCGTGGACCGCGTGGTCCATCGATTCTACGAAGCGGGTGGGACGAAGCGGTCAGCTCGGTCCCAGCGGGGTGCGGGCCCGGTCCTCAGCGGCGGCCGACGAACCAACCGCGCACGACCGCGATCCTCTCCTCGATCTGCTCGGCGCTGGCCTGCGGCACGGCGGGGCCGCCGCAGCGCGAGCGCAGGGTGTTGTGGACCTGGCCGTGCGGGGTGCCGGACTTGCGGGCCCACGCGGAGACCAGGGAGGAGAGCTCCTTGCGCAGGTCCATGAGTCGGCGGTGGTCGACGACGGGGATCGCCCGGTCCGCCTCGCTCGCGACCCCCTCACCCTTCTTCGAGCGGCGGGCCATCTGGCTGGCCTGGCGCTCCTGCAGCAGGGTGCGCATCTGGTCGGCGTCGAGCAGGCCCGGGATGCCCAGGAACTCCTGCTCGTCCTCGCTGCCGGCATCTCCCCCGGCGCCGTACTCGCCGCCGTCGAAGAGGACGCGGTCGAAGGACGCGTTCGACTCGAGGGCCTCGAAGGAGAGCTCGAGCTGGTCGGAGGCCTGCTCGGTGCGGTTGGCCTCCTCGATCAGGTGCTCGTCGAGCCCGGTCTCCGCATCGCCCTCCTGCGGGCGCAGGTCCAGGACGTGATCGCGCTCCTCCTCCATGGCGGCCGCGTGGGCGGTGAGGATCGGCACCGAGGGCAGGAAGATGCTCGCGGTCTCGCCGCGGGTCCGCGAGCGCACGAAGCGGCCGACGGCCTGCGCGAAGAACATGGGGGTCGCGGTCGAGGTCGCGTAGACGCCGACGGCCAGGCGCGGCACGTCCACGCCCTCGGACACCATGCGCACGGCGACCATCCAGCGGTCCTCGGAGTCCGAGAACGCCTCGATGCGCTTGCCGGCGCCCGCATCGTCCGAGAGGACGGTCGTGACCTCCTCGCCGGTGATGTCGTGGAGGGTCGCGGCATAGGCGCGCGCCGTCTTCTGGTCGGTCGCGATGACCAGGCCGCCCGCGTCCGGCACGTGGCGGCGCATCTCCGTGAGGCGCTTGTCGGCCGCGGCGAGGACCGCCTGGATCCACTCGCCCTTGGGATCCAGGGCGGTGCGCCAGGCCTGCTGGGTGATGTCCTTGGTCTCGATCGCGCCGAGCTGCGCGGAGACCTCGTCGCCGGTCTTCGTGCGCCAGTGCATGCGGCCCGAGTAGGTCATGAACATGACGGGGCGCACCACGTTGTCCCGCAGCGCGTCGGCGTAGCCGTAGGAGTAGTCGGCCTTCGAGCGCAGGAAGCCCTCGGAGTCCTCCTCGTAGACGACGAAGGGGATCTGCGAGGAGTCCGACCGGAAGGGGGTTCCCGTCAGGGCGAGGCGACGCGTGGCGGGGTCGAAGGCCTCGCGCACGCCGTCGCCCCAGGTGAGGGCGTCGCCGGCATGGTGGATCTCGTCGAGGATCACCAGGGTGCGCTCGGCCTCCGTGCGCGCCCGGTGCAGCATCGGGTTCATGCCGACCTGCGCGTAGGTGATCGCGACGCCCTGGAAGTGGGCGCCGTGGCGCCCCTGGGCGTTGGTGAAGTTCGGGTCGAGCGAGATGCCCACGCGCGCGGCGGAGTCCGCCCACTGGGTCTTCAGGTGCTCGGTCGGGGCGACCACGGTCACGCGGCGCACGGTGCCCTCGGCGAGGAGCATCGCGGCGATCTGCAGCGCGAAGGTGGTCTTGCCGGCGCCCGGCGTCGCGACCGTCATGAAGTCCTTGGGGGCGCGCTCGCGGTACATCGCGAGGGCCTCGGACTGCCAGGCGCGCAGCTTCGGGGCCGTGCCCCAGGCGGCGCGCTCCGGGTATGCCGGTGGGAGGGACTGCGCCGCCGCGGTCGAGGGCCGGTGCGGGTCGCTTGTCTGGGGTGTCGTCGGTGGTGTCACAGCGCGGACCACGTTACCGCCGCGCCCGGACATCCCGACGCCGGGGCGTGGCGGGCGGGATGTGAGGAATCGCCGACGCGGAGATCCTTCAGCGCCGACCGCCGAAGAAGCCCCGGAACCCGCCGCGGCCGCCGCCCGAGCCGCCCTTGCCGCCACCCGCTCCGTCGCCGCCGTCGTTGGGCTCGCGCAGGCCGTCGTGGATCTCCTTGCACTGCGGGCACACGGGGTACTTCTTGGGGTCGCGCCCGGGCACCCAGACCTTGCCGCACAGGGCGATCACGGGCGTGCCGTCGAGGGCGGCCTGGGTGATCCGGTCGCGGCGCACGTAGTGGGCGAACCGGTCGTGGTCGCCGTCGTCGGTCTTCTCCTCGCGCTCCTTGGTCTCGCGGTCCAGCACGGCGGTCGCGCCGGGCGACTGGCCGGGGTCCTCGCGATACGGGTCGAGGCGGTCGGGATCGGAGATCGAGGGCATGTCAGGCTCCTTCGGGCTGATCGTCGTCGCTCCCGAGGGTAGTCGGCGTGGCAGGATCGGACGCCCATGGAGCTTCCGGTGTGGAGGGGGATCACGTGAGCGCGAGGCCCGACGCCCAGCAGGAGGGCCTGCAGGCCCTCGTCGACGCGTTGCTTGCGACGGCGCGCGGCGAGCGGAGTGGTGCCGACGGATCATCGGCCGACGGCGCGGTCGAGCACTCCGTCGAGGGCGCGGGCGCGGTCGCCGCGGGGATCAGCGGGCCCGACGGGCTCGACAGGGGCTCCCTGCGGATCTTCGGCGGGGCCCCCGTGAGCTTCGCGGCCGACGGGACGCCGCTGCCCGAGGACACCTCAGAGGGTGCGGACCCCGTCGACCCCGTCGGCCCCGGGACGCTCTTCGACTTGGCCTCGGTGACCAAGGTCGTCACCGCGCTCACCGCCGCGACCCTGCTCGCGGACGGGTCCCTGGACCTCGAGGACCGGGCCGTCGACCTGTTGGATCCGGCCCTCGTGCCCGACGCGCGGATCACGGTGCGCCACCTGCTCACGCACACCGCGGGACTGCCGCCCACGATGCCGCTGTGGCGCATCGTCGGCAGGCGCGAGCAGCGCCTCGCAGCGATCGGACGCGCGGACCTCGCCTCCGCTCCCGGCACCGCCCACGCCTACTCGTGCATCGGCTTCATCCTTCTCGGCGAGATCCTCGCGCGCCTCGGCGGAAAGGACCTCCCGGCCCTCGCTCGCGAGCGCGTGCTGGACCCCGCCGGCGCGACCCGCGCCACCTGGTGGCCCGACGAGCATGCGCGCGCCCGCGCGGCGGCGACGGAGTTCCAGGAGGATCCGCCCCGCGGGCTCGTGCGCGGCGAGGTGCACGACGAGACTGCCTGGGCCCTCGGCGGCGTCGGCAACGCGGGGCTGTTCGCGACCCTCGACGACGCCCTCGCGATCGCGCGCGTGCTCGCGGGCACGGCGCCCGGGCCCCGGCTCCCGGAGGATCTGCGACGCGAGATCGGACGCGACCAGCTCGCCCTCCCCGCCACCACGGGTGCGCCGTGGCGCCAGGGGCTCGGCGTGAGGATCGGCCAGGAGCTCCCGGACGGATCTCTCGTGCCCGGCGTGCTGGGGCATCCGGGGTTCACGGGCACCGCCCTGTGGGCCGACCCCGCCACGGGCACGGTCGCCGCGCTGCTCACCAACCGAGTGCACCCCCGTCGCGAGTGCTTCGAGGTGCTCGAGGCGCGCCGAGAGACGGCGCGCCTCGCCTTCGCACCGGCATCGCCGTCGGCATCGGCGTCGGCAGGGCCGCGCCCGTGACCTCCCGCGTCCGCGTGCTCGTCGCGGGCGTCGCGCTCCTCGCGAACATCGGCTTCTACCTGCCCAGCGTCCCCGACACCGGACCAGCGGGCCCCGTGCGGATCGACACGGTCTACCACGTGGGCGTCTTCGCCCTCACCGTCTGGGCGTGCGGCCGTCTGCTCGCGCCCGCGCGGCGCTTCCCGATCGGCTGGGTGGTGCTCGCCGCCGCGGCCCACGCCGTGCTCATCGAGGTCCTCCAGGGCGCGCTGCTCCCCCACCGCTCGGCCGATCCGGACGACGTCCTCGCCGACCTCGTCGGGATCGCGATCGGGGTGCTCGCGTGGACCGCGGAGCGGTGGATCAGGCGCCGGGCGTCCCGAGAGAGCGCCGCGGATCCGGGGCGGCCGCGAGCAGACGCCGCGTGTATTCGTCCTGCGGATCACTGATGACCTGCGCGGACTCACCGCGCTCGACCACGCGCCCCTCGTGCATGACCAGGACCTCGCTCGAGTAGCGGCGCGCGCTGCCCAGGTCGTGGGTGATGTAGAGGACCGCGAGGTCCTCCTCGCGCCGCAGGTCGTCGATGAGGTCGAGCATGGCCTTGCGGATCGTCACGTCGAGCATCGAGACGGGCTCGTCGGCCAGCAGCACGGACGGCCCGGCGGCGAGCGCGCGGGCGAAGGAGACGCGCTGGCGCTCCCCGCCCGAGAGCTCATGTGGGAAGCGGTCCAGGTAGTGCTCGGCGGGCTCGAGGCCCACCCGCGAGAGCAGCGCCGCGCTGCGCTCGCGCACCTCGTCGGATCCGGACCTGCTCTGGTGCAGCCGCACGGCCCCAGTCGACGAAGCCCGAGGGGATCTGTAGCGGGAACTCGAGCTTGGTGCCGTCCTCGGCGGCGCGCACGCCGTCCGGGCCGCGCCGGTAGCCGGCGTCGTCCAGGACCTTCTCCGCCTTGTCGGGGTCGAACTCGAACTCCTTCCCCTGGTACCTCTTCGCGATGTACTGCTCGAAGGTGGGGCGCGGCAGACCGGTGGGATGGGGCGGGCCCACGTAGCCCAGCATCGCGATGTCCGCGATCTGCTTCCGGTCGATCGCGAGCGAGATGCCGCGGCGCAGCTCGAGGTCCTGCCAGAGGTCCTTCTCGAGGTTGAAGGTCAGGTTCACGACGCCCAGGCCCGGGTAGTAGTAGCCGCGGTGCTCGGGATCCTTCGCGACGAAGATCTTGTCGACGTTGGCGACGAACCCGCCGGACCAGTCGATCTCGCCGGCCTGCAGCGCGGTGTTGAAGGTCTCCGTGGAGTACGAGGGGTAATAGAGCTCGGGGACCGCGAAGTCCTCGACCGCCCAGTGCTTCTCGTTGCGGCGGAAGGTGTAGAGCTGGTCGGAGAAGCGATCGAGCATGTACGGACCGGAGCCGACGGGCTCTGCGATCGCGTCCTTCTCGACGTCGAGGGTCTCGAAGATGTGCTTGGGGACGACGTAGGAGCCGCCCAGCGTCGGCGCGTGCGCGAACGAGGGCCCGTCGAAGGAGACCTCCACGGAGCGCTCCCCCGTGCGCTTCGCATCCTTGATCGGCAGCGCGGAGCCGTTGGTCGCGGGCTTGTCACGGAGCATGAGCAGGGAGTACTCGACGTCCTCCGCGGTCAGCGGATGGTCGTCGGTGAACACGATGCCTTCGCGCACGAGGATCTCCGCGCTCGTGCCGTCCTCGCCGAAGGTGATCTTCTCGGCGACCCACGGCACGGGCTTCTCGGGGTCCATGGCCGTGTACACCATGAGCGGCTCGAAGATGAGCCCGCTCGCGCCCTGCAGGGCCGTGGGCGAGTAGGGGTTGAAGTTCGGCTGGTAGACGGTCACATCGTTCGCGTGGATGCGCAGCGGCGGGTTCTCGGAGTCCTGCGCGGCGGGGCCGCACGAGGAGAGTCCGACGGCGGTGAGGCCGGCGGCGCCCACCGCCGCGCCGAGCACGGTGCGGCGCGCGGGACGCGGGGACGACGGGGGCGGGGACGAGGCGGTCATGGGCGCGACCTCTCCTTCGGGATCGGGACTGCCGGGATCGGGACTGCCGGGATCGGAGCTGCATCGGGGCGGACGGGGAGCTCGAAGGGCGTGGTGGTCGCGAGCGGACGGAAGCCCCGCGAGAGGTACATGCGGTGGGCGGGACCGCGCGCCCAGGTCCACTGGAACCAGGCGCGGCGGGCGCCCGCGCGCGCCATGCGCACCAGGGCGGCGTCGAGCAGGGCGCCGCCGACCCCGCGTCCGCGGGCGGAGGGCAGCACGCCGATGGGGCCGAAGCGCCCGGGATCCGCGCCGACGACGTCCCAGGCGGCGATGCCGAGGAGCTCCCCCACGGGTTCCGCCGCGGACTCCGTCGCGTCACGGGCGAGCAGGATCGTGCCGGCCGGGCCGTCCGTCGGATGGTGCCCGCGGGACTCCTCCTCCGCGCGGTGCGCGACGTGGGCGCCGAGCAGCTGCGCCCAGTCCTCGGACAGGTGGAGGCGCACGGCGGCGAGCATCCCGGGCACCTCCTCGGGGGTGCACGGAGCGATCCGGACATCAGGAGGGTGGGCGCCGCCGGCCGGGCTCCGCTCCGCAGGGCCCGTGAGCTCGCGCTCCATGGCGAGCGCGCTCCCCGCCTCGTGCGCTCCGCGGGCGCGGAGGAAGGCGGCGGTGCCGGGGTCGGCGGCCTCGTCGATGCCGGGAGCCGCGTAGCCCCTCGGTCGTCCGCTGATCACGAGGCTCTCGGCTCCCCACCGGCGTGCGTGCACGAGCGCCGCGTCGAGCAGACGAGTGCCCACGCCCCGGCGTCGGTGCGCGGGGTGCACCGCGCCGCTGACCAGGTACGCCGCGCCGTCCTGCGTCGCGACGTGCGCGAAGCCCACCGGTGACGGATCCCCTGCGCGTCCCGCCGCTTCCTCGGTGTCCCCGGTGTTCTCAGCGTCCTCGACGACCAGCACGATCGAGCTCCGCGGATCGGGGTCGGCGAGCACGAGCTGCGTGAGCTCCTGCGCGGTGAGGGGTCGCGCGGTGCCCGTGGTGAGCGCGGCGAGCGCCGGGAGGTCCCCGGGGCGCAGCTCCTCGCGCACGCGGATGGCCCCGTGCGTCGGCGCCGTCGCCCCTGTCGGCCCCGTCGGCCTGGTCGTCCTCGTCATGCGGTCGCACCGTCCCTGTCGAGGAGCTCGGGAACGGGCGAGGCGGCGAGGATCTCGGCGAGATCGGCGCCGTCGTCGACGCCCTCGCGCAGGGCGCTCGAGCCCCAGAGCAGATCGATGAAGGGAGGGCGCTCCGGGGCGTTGCGGCGCCAGAACTCGCCGCCGGCGTGTTGGGCGCGCATGACCGCGAGCACGCCGTGCCCGGTGCGGATCGGGTCGAAGCCGCCGCTCGTCGCGGTCCCGCTGTCGACGGGAGCGCCGCCGACGAGCGCGGCGGGATCGTCGGCGAGGTGGAGCTGGACACCGTGCAGGATCTGTCCGGCGAAGTCCCCGTGCGTGGCGCGCACCTGGACCTCGCGCACGAGGACGCCGGGAAGCTCGAGCTCGCGCAGGGCGTCCGCGAAGCGGCGGTCGGCCCATGGTGCGCCGAGCACCTCGAAGGGGGTCGTGGTCCCGCGGCCCTCGCTCCAGGTGGTGCCCTCGACGAGGCACGTGCCCGGGTAGAGGGCGAGCGCGGTGGGGGTCGGCATGTTCGGGGAGGGCGGCACCCAGCGGGCGGACCCGTCGGCCCCCGGTGCAGGGGTGATGGAGAGGTCGAGTGGGTCCTCGAGGTGGTGGGCCGCAGCGTGACGTGCCACGTCGCCCAGGCGGCCGCCGTGGCGCAGGGGGATGTTCATGCGCCCCACGAAGCTCGCGCAGGCGGGGTCGAGACCGGGGCCCAGGGGCGCCGCGGGCAGCGGGGCCGGGCGGTCCAGGACGTGCACCGGCAGACCGAGGCGGGCGCATGCCTGCATGGCGTCGACCATCGACCAGGGATAGGTAAAGAAGCGGCAGCCGATGTCCTGCAGGTCCACGAGCAGCCCGTCGATCCCGCTGCGCTCGAGCAGGGCGACCAGATCCTCGCCGTGCACCCCGTAGGAGGAGAGCACCGGGATGCCGGTCGCGGGATCCCGCTGATCCGCGCCGCCCTCCCCCGCCTGCTCGCTGCCCCAGTACCCGTGCTCGGGGGCGATCAGGCAGTGCGGACGGATGCCCGCCTCCACGAGCGCATCGACGCCGCGCCGCAGCTCGGACGTCGTGGCGGCGAAGTTCGTCAGCAGGCCGGGACGCGCGCACCCCGGGAGCTCGGCCTCGAGCCTCCCGGGGTCCGCGATCAGGACGTCGAGCCCCGACACCCTCTGGTGTGACGCAGGGAACACCCCTCGAGGGTAGTGAAGTTACCTCCGCGTGTCACCCGTTTTCGGTGAACTTGGTGCTTTCACGGGGCGGAGGGACCGTGCGACCCGCGCCCCCAGGAGGGCACGAGGCCGCGGGGCCTCGACTCAGAGGTGGATCTCCTCGGCGTAGACCGCGGGGATCGCCCCGGTGATCGTGTCCACGGTGCCGGCCTCCTCACGGGCGACGTGCTCCACGGCGGCGGCGACAGCCTTGGTGACGCCCTCGTTGAAGACGCTCGGCACGATGTAGGTGGGGTTCAGCTCCTCGGAGGAGACCACGTCGGCCAGGGCCTTCGAGGCCGCGAGCAGCATCCGGTCCGAGACGTTCGTGGCGCGTGCATCGAGCAGTCCGCGGAACACCCCGGGGAAGGCCAGGACGTTGTTGATCTGGTTGGCGAAGTCGCTGCGGCCGGTCGCGACGACCTCCGCGTGCTTCGCGGCCTCGGCCGGGTCGATCTCCGGGGTGGGGTTCGCCATCGCGAAGACGATCGAGCGCTCCGCCATGCGGGAGACGTCGTCGGCGGTGAGGATGTTCCCGGCGCTCACGCCGATGAACACGTCGGCCCCGGTGATGGCGTCGCTGAGCGTGCCGGTGAGCTGGCGCGGGTTGGTGACCTCGGCGATCCAGGGCAGGCGGCCCTCGAGGTTCTCCCGGCCCTCGTGGACGATGCCGTCGATGTCGGTGACGACCACGTCGCGGGCGCCCGCGGCGCGCAGCAGGCGCAGGATCGCAGTGCCCGCGGCGCCCGCTCCCGAGAGCACGATGCGCACGTCGGCGATGCTCTTGCCGACCACGCGCAGGGCGTTGCGCAGCGCGGCGACCACGACGATCGCCGTGCCGTGCTGGTCGTCGTGGAAGACGGGGATGTCGAGCTCCTGGCGCAGGCGGTCCTCGATCTCGAAGCAGCGCGGGGCCGAGATGTCCTCGAGGTTGATGCCGGCGAAGACCGGGGCGATCGCCTTCACGTGGGACACGATGTCCTCGACGGAGTGCGCGTCCAGGCAGATCGGGAACGCGTCGATGTCCGCGAAGCGCTTGAAGAGGGCGGCCTTGCCCTCCATGACGGGCATCGCGGCGAGCGGGCCCAGATCGCCCAGGCCCAGGATCGCGGAGCCGTCGGAGACGACGGCGACGGTGTTGCGCTTGATGGTGAGGCTGCGGGCGTCCTCGGGGTGCTCGGCGATCGCCTTCACGACGCGCGCGACGCCCGGGGTGTAGACCATCGAGAGGTCGTCGCGGTGGCGGATCGGGACCTTCGACTCGACGGTGAGCTTGCCGCCCAGGTGCGCGAGGAACGTGCGGTCCGAGACCTTGCCGAGCTCGACCCCCTCGAGGTCCTTGAGGGCCTCGACCACCTCCATGGCGTGGTCGTTGTCCGCGGTGAGGACGGTGAGGTCCGCGCGCATCCGCTCGGGCCCGGAGGCGGAGACATCGAGCGCGGTGACCAGGGCGCGGTGCGCCTCGATGGTCCCGGTGATGTCGCCGACCGCCGCGGAGTGGGCGGCGAACTCGAGACGGATCGTGATGGAGTAGCTGACTGATGGCGCCGGTGACATGCGGCTCATCGTAGCGTCGCGGGCCGCCGCTGCGGGACGCCTCGGCGCGGCGCGCCCGGGAGGGATCCCCGCCGTGTCCGTCCCCCCGTACGGAGGCGGCTCATCCACCGGCCGACGGGCGGTCGACGGCTCAGTCCGTGAAGGACTTCACCTCGTCGGAGTAGCGCTCCCACAGGGTCTCCGCGGCGCTCGCCTGCTCGGCGTAGCGGTCGGGGTAGGCGGACTGCTGGACGGCCTGGGCGGCCTCGCCGAGATCCCAGTCGTCGTAGTCGGGGGCGACGTCGAGGAGGCCCGGGGCGCTCGAGTGGTCGCCGAGGCCGAGGAACGCGTCGATCGCCTTCTTCTTGTGGCGCACCTCGGACTCGGTGCCCCACCCCGCGGAGGGACGCTGCTGGAAGAGACCGCCGGAGTCGAGGTCGACGGCCGGCTGGTAGTTGTACAGCCACGCCTCGACGATCGCGGTCGCGAGCACGATCTGGGTGCCGTGGGCGCTGATGTCATGGCCCTTGCAGACGGCGATGATGAAGCGCGCGTTCTCGACCTGCCAGTCGTCCATCGCGTCCAGCGCGAAGCCCTCGCGGGTCTCGGCGCGCGTCATGAACGACTCGGTCCAGTCGTCGGAGTCGGCGTCGGCGGCCATGGCCGGGGCGGCCGTGGCGAGGGCGGTCAGTCCGATGGTCCCGGCGAGGAGCAGGCGGCGGCGGGAGAGGGTCATGCGAGGCACCTTCGAGGTCTGTGGTTCCGGGATCCGGAAGGACGCCGATGACGCTAGCGAGCGCACGAAGCGCTGTGAACAGGACATCTGTCCGGTTCGCCCGAGTCCGACCGCGGTTCTTTGCGCGGGCATGAACTCCTTGACCCAGCGCGCGGGGAGCCTCCGTGACCTCATCGTGACCGGTCGAGCGGGCGTTCAGACGCCGCCCAGCGCCCTCCGGGATCCTCCGCAGTGCGCTCACCACGGCGAACGCAAAAGTTGCGTATGCGATCGACGGAGGTGGCTGCGAGCACACGGATCAGGGGGCGTGTGTCACGTCCCGCGGCGCCGGCTCAGGCCGAGAGCGCCGCGATCGCTGTGCGGAGGCGCTTGTCGGAGACGGTCTCGCGGGTGCCCAGGGTCTGGGCGAACAGGCTCACCCGGTACTCCTCCAGCAGCCACGGGATGCGCGTCGCGTCCTCCTGGGCAGCGCGCGAGCGGGAGAGCGTCGCGCGGGCGCGCTCCCACAGCTGCTCGACGTCGTGGACCTGCCAGGCGAGCTTCGCGTCGCGCGGAGGGTTCTCCTCGAGCTTCTCCAGCCGGATCCCGTCGGCCCGTAGGTAGCGCACCAGGTCGCCCAGGTGCTCGACCCCCGTGCGGGAGACGAAGCGCTCCCCCACCAGGCCCGCGGCGTGCTCGCGGATCTCGGTGAGCTGCTGGAGGATCGTCAGCGAGGAGACGCGGCCGAGCGACTTCGCGAGCTTCGCGTGTGCGGCGAGGGCCGCGGCCGCGTCGCGCACGGCCTGCGCCGCGACCCGGTCGTGGTCCGAGCGCACCCGCGCGAGCGCCGCGTCGAACTGCTCGCGCGTGCGCACGGAGCCCGCGTCGCCCACCAGATGAGCGGTCGCTGCCGCGGAGGCATCGGCCAGGAGGGCGGCGCTCGAGGGGTACGGGGACTGGGCGACGGCGAGCTTCGTGGGGTTCGGCAGCGCGTTCAGCACGGAGGGGAGATCCGGGTGGAGCTCGCGGTCCACGAGCGCGATCACGCCCTCGGGGTGCGCGCTCGCCTGCTCCTCGGCGGTCGCGAGCACCTTCAGGTCCACACGCTCGACCTGCCCGTCGGCCCCGCGCACGGCGACCAGCGCCGGGTACCCGGTCACCTCGAGTCCGCCGACGCGGCTGCGGTGCACCGCGGGGACGCCCGCCTCGGGGAAGGCTGGGAGGTCGCGTCGGGCGAGGTCCTCGCCCTGCGTGGTGACCGAGGCGTCCATGCGCGTCTTCAGGCGCTTCTGGAGCGCTCCGAGGTCGTCGCCCGCGCCGATCTCCCGGCCCTTCGCGTCGACCACCCGGAAGTGCATGCGCAGGTGGGCGGGGATGCGGTCGAGGGCGAACTCGGGGCCGTACAGCTCGAGGTCCTGCGGGACGCCGGGGAGGGCGACGAGCTCGTCGGCCGCCGCCTCGACGAACGCCTCGCCGGCATCCGGATCGTCGTCGTGGAGGGTCGCCGCCACTGCCTTCGCACGCTCGGGGGCGGGGACCAGGTGGCGGCGCAGGGGCTTGGGCAGGGAGCGGATGAGCTCGGTGACGAGCTCCTCGCGCATCCCCGGCACCAGCCAGTCGAAGCCGCGCGGGGTGACGCGGTTGAGCACCGCGAGAGGGATCGTCGCGGTGACGCCGTCGCTGCCGCGCGCGCCCACGTCCCCGAAGGAGTAGCTGAGCGGCAGCGTGAGGTCCCCCTGCACCCAGGTGTCGGGGAAATCGGCCTGGATCGCGGCGGTGACGGACTCGTCGGCCGCGAGGAGGTCGTCCTCGGTGAGCGTGAGCAGGTCGGGGGTGATGTGCCGCTGCTTCTTCCACCAGGCGTCGAAGTGGCGGCCGGAGACGACGTCGGCGGGGATGCGCGCGTCGTAGAAGGCGAAGACCTGCTCGTCGCCGATGAGGAGGTCGCGCCGACGGGTCTTCGCCTCAAGCTCCTCGAGCCTCTCGATGAGCGCCCGATTGTCGCGGAAGAAGTGGTGGCGGGTCCGCCAGTCCCCCTCGACGAGGGCATTCTGCAGGAAGATGTCCCGGGCGAGCTCGGGGTCCACCCGGCCGAAGGGCACCACGTGGTCGGCGACGATGGGCACCCCGTAGAGAGTGACCTTCTCGTGCGCCATCGCGGAGGCCTGCTTGGAGGACCAGTAGGGCTCGGAGTGGGAGCGGCGCACCACGTGCGCGCCGATCTCCTCGGCCCAGGCGGCGTCGATCCTCGCGGCGGTGCGTCCCCAGAGCCGGGACGTCTCGACGAGCTCGGCGACCATGACGAGCTCGGGGCGCTTCCTAGCGAGGGCGGATCCGGGCCAGAGCGCGAACCGCGCGCCCCGGGCGCCGGAGTACTCGCGGCTGCGGTCGTCGTAGAGGCCGACGTGGGAGAGCAGCCCCGCGAGCAGCGCCTGGTGGATGCGCGCGGGATCGGCCTCGCTCTTGTTGAGGTGGAGATCGGCGTCCTTCGCCATGTCCTTCAGCTGGGAGTGCAGGTCCCACCATTCGCGGATGCGCAGGTAGTGGAGGTATTCGCCGCGGACCTCACGGCGGAACGCGCTGCCCGAGAGCTCCTTGCGCCGCTCCTGGAGGTGGTTCCAGAGGTTCAGGAGGCCCAGGAAGTCGCTGGTCTCGTCCTCGAAGCGCCTGTGCTTCTCCTTGGCCTGCTGCTCGAAGCCGAGCGGACGCTCGCGCGGGTCCTGGATCGAGAGTCCCGCGACGATCACGAGGACCTCGCGCAGGGCGCCGAGGCGGTCGGCCTCGATGAGCATGCGCGCCATCCGGGGGTCCAGCGGGAAGCGCGCGAGCAGTCGGCCGATGTCCGTCAGGCGCCGTCCGCCCGGCGCCTTCGGGTCGGTTTCGATGGCGCGCAGCTCCTCGAGCAGGCGCACGCCGTCGGTCACGGCGCGCGTGGCCGGGGGCTCCACGAACGGGAAGGACTCCACGTCCCCGAGCCCGAGGGAGGTCATCAGCAGGACGACGGAGGCGAGGTTGGTGCGCAGGATCTCGGGCTCGGTGAACTCCGGGCGGGTCTCGAAGTCCTCGCGGGAGAAGAGACGGATCGCGATGCCGGGATGGGTGCGGCCCGACCGGCCCGAGCGCTGGTTCGCGCTGGCCTGGGAGATCGGCTCGATCGGAAGGCGCTGCACCTTGGTGCGCTGGGAGTAGCGGGAGATGCGGGCGAGGCCCGAGTCGATCACGTAGGTGATGCCGGGGACGGTGAGAGAGGTCTCGGCGACGTTGGTCGACAGGATGATCCGGCGGTGCGTGCCCGCGGGGCGCGGCGAGAAGATCCGCTGCTGGTCGCTCGCGGAGAGCCGGCCGAACAGCGGCAGCACCTCGGTGGGCAGACGGCCCCGGCCTCCCGAGCCCAGGTGCTGCTCGAGGCTGTCGCGGATCTCGCGGATCTCGCGCTCGCCGGGCAGGAAGACGAGCATGTCGCCGGGGCCCTCGGCGGCGAGCTCGTCGACCGCGTCGATGATCGCCTCGTCGAGGTCGCGCTCGATGGAGTGGATGTCCTCGAGCTCGTCGGCCTCCGAGGCCTCCTCGGCGGCGACCTCCGCGTCGATCACGAGCGGCCGGTAGCGGACCTCGACGGGATAGGTGCGCCCGGAGACCTCGAGGACGGGCGCCGGGTGCATCGCACCGTCGGCCCCGCTGGTGGCGAAGTGCTGGGCGAAGCGCTCGGGGTCGATGGTCGCCGAGGTGATGACGACCTTGAGGTCGGGGCGCTGCGGCAGGATCTGCCGGAGGTAGCCGAGGATGACGTCGATGTTCAGCGAGCGCTCGTGGGCCTCGTCGATGATGATCGCGTCGTAGCGCCGCAGCAGGCGGTCCGAACCGAGCTCTGCCAGCAGGATGCCGTCGGTCATCAGCTTCAGCCGGGCGCCGCGGGCGACCTCCTTGGTGAAGCGCACCTGGTAGCCGACGGTCCCTTCGCCGAGCTTCTCCCCCAGCTCGGAGGCGATGCGGCTCGCGACGCTGCGCGCGGCGAGCCGTCGCGGCTGCGTGTGGCCGATGACCTTGCCGTTCCCGCCGAAGCCGAGCTCGAGGAGCATCTTGGGGATCTGCGTGGTCTTGCCGGATCCGGTCTCGCCGGCGATGACGACGACCTGGTTCTCGCGCAGCGCGGACAGGATCTCCTCGCGCTGCTGGGAGACGGGCAGCTCGCCCGGGTAGGTGATCGCGAGCTGCGGTGCCTCGGGGTGGGTCTCGGTGGTGCTCGGGCGCGCGCTCATGATGGGACATGCTAGGCGTTCGGAGGCGTCGGGGTCGCCCCGATTCCCGGTGCCCGCCCGCGGGGCCGGGCACTGCCGCCGCCCCTCGGCATCCGTGCGCGTTCTCGCGCTGAACGCGCACACCTGCGCAGGGGCGGATAAGGTGACGGGCGACGGCTCTCGAGGAGGAGACACGGGGATGACAGAGACGATGCGCGCCCTGCGCAAGACGGCGCCGGGACCGGGGCTCGAGCTCACCGAGGTGCCCGTCCCCGCGATCGGCCCCTGGGACGTGCGCATCAGGGTGCTGCGGGCAGGACTCTGCGGCACCGACCTGCATCTTCTCGCCTGGGACTCCTCCGCCGAGGCCATGTGCGACACGGTCCCCTTCACCCCGGGGCACGAGTTCTACGGGGAGGTCGTCGAGATCGGCTCCGAGGTCCCCGATGTGCGCGTGGGCGACCGCGTCTCCGGCGAGGGCCACGTGGTGTGCGGGGTCTGCCGCAACTGCCGCGCGGGCCGGCGCCAGATGTGCATCCGCACACGCAGCGTCGGCGTGCAGCGCGACGGCGCCTTCGCCGAGCAGGTCGTCATCCCCCACCAGAACGTCTGGGTGCACGAGCACGAGGGCCGCGAGGAGTTGATCAGCCCCGAGCTCGGCGCCGTGTTCGATCCCTTCGGGAACGCCGTGCACACGGCCCTGAAGTTCCCGCTGGTGGGCGAGGACGTGCTGATCACCGGCGCCGGTCCGATCGGCCTCATGGCCGCCGCCGTGGCCCGCCACGCGGGAGCGCGCTTCGTCGCCATCACGGACGTGCACGAGCACCGGCTGCAGATGGCACGCGCCGCGGGGGTCGACCTCGCCGTCAACGTCGGCGAGCGCCGGATCACGGACGTGCAGCGCGAGCTCGGCATGAAGGAGGGCTTCGACGTGGGTCTGGAGATCTCCGGGCAGCCCAGCGCCCTGCAGGAGATGATCACGAACATGAACCACGGTGGGAAGATCGCCCTGCTGGGCCTGCCCGCACGGCACTTCGAGCTGGACTGGACCACGGTCATCACCCACATGCTCACCCTGCAGGGGATCTATGGGCGCGAGATGTTCGAGACCTGGAACGCGATGAGCGCGATGATCTCCACGAGCCCCCTGCTGCGCGAGCGGATCCGCGCGACCGTCACCGACGTGCTGCCCGCGACCGCGTGGGAGCGCGCCTTCGAGATCGCCCGCTCGGGCAGCGGCGGCAAGGTCGTGCTGGACTGGACCGTGTTCGACGGCTCCTGACCCGGCCTGCTCCATCGCACCCCATTGCGCCGCACCGCACCGCACCGCACCGCACCGATCATCGCCCGCCTGAGGAGGCACCCCTGATGTACGCCGACGTGAAGGGCCAGCTGGCCGCCGAGCTCGAGGAGATCCGCGAGGCGGGCACCTTCAAGAACGAGCGCACGATCTCGACCCCGCAGTCCGCGCACGTCGAGGCCGCGGCCTTCGGCGACGCCCCGGCGGAGGTGCTGAACTTCTGCGCGAACAACTACCTGGGCCTGGCCGACGACCCGCGGCTCATCGAGGCCGCGAAGACGGCGCTGGACGAGCGCGGGTTCGGCATGGCCTCGGTGCGCTTCATCTGCGGCACCGGGGACCTGCATCTCGAGCTCGAGCAGAAGGTCAGCGGGTTCCTGGGCACCGAGGCGACGATCCTGTTCTCCTCGTGCTTCGATGCCAACGGCGGCGTCTTCGAGTCGTTGTTCGGCGCGGGCGACGCGATCATCTCCGACGCGCTGAACCACGCCTCCCTCATCGACGGCATCCGGCTGTCCAAGGCCTCCCGCTACCGCTATCGCAACGCCGACATGGACGACCTGCGCACCCAGCTCGAGGCCACGCGGACGCAGAACGACGGAGCTCCCGCCCGCCGCACCATCATCGTCACCGACGGCGTGTTCTCGATGGACGGGTACCTCGCGCCGCTCGATCGCATCTGCGACCTGGCCGACGAGTACGGCGCTCTCGTCCTGGTCGACGACTCCCATGCCGTCGGCTTCATGGGCGAGACGGGGGCCGGCACCCCCGAGCACTTCGGGGTCTCCGATCGCGTCGACATCTATACCGGCACCTTCGGCAAGGCGCTCGGCGGCGCGAGCGGCGGCTACGTCTCCGGCCGCGCCGAGATCGTGGACCTGCTGCGCCAGCGGGCCCGCCCCTACCTGTTCTCCAACTCGCTCGCGCCCGCGATCGTCGCCGCCACCCTCACCGCCCTGGACCTCGTCGAGGGCAGTGCGGACCTGCGCGAGAAGCTGTTCGAGGGCGCCTCCCTGTTCCGGCGCCGCATGGTCGAGGAGGGCTTCGAGCTGCTGGACGGCGAGCACGCGATCATCCCCGTGATGTTCGGCGATGCGCGGCGCGCGGCGAAGATCGCCGACGCGATGCTCTCGCAGGGCGTCTACGTCACCGCCTTCTCCTACCCCGTCGTGCCCAAGGACCGTGCGCGCATCCGCGTGCAGCTCTCCGCGGCGCACTCCCCCGAGGACATCGAGACCTGCGTCCAGGCCTTCGTCACCGCGCGCGGCGCGACCGAGGTCTGCTGAGCGCGTCGAGCATCCGCCGGGCACTGTGCTCGAGGGCTGCGTGAGTCGTCTCCTCCGCATGCGCCGGGTGGGAGAGCATCGCCGAGGCGAATCGTGCGGCCCATGCCCGGGCGCGGAGCACGAGCGCGTCCCGGGCACGCGCATCCGCCTCCCGCGCCCAGGCCGCACGCCGCAGATAGGTGCCGACGGCACCGCCCGAGGGATCGAGGTGGAAGATCGCCCCGAGATCGCTCGCGGGATCTCCCGCGCAGGTGTCGCCCCAGTCGATGAGACCGAGCGGGGTCGCGCCATCGAGCGAGGATCCCTCCGTGGGCAGCACCAGGTTCCCCGGATGCGGATCGCCGTGCAGCAGCAGTTCGGGGCCGTCCCAGACGTCCGCCTCCAGGCCCTGCTCCCACGCGGCGCGCACCCTCTCCCCCGTCGGCCAGTCCAGGAGCGCCCTCTCCTCGGCGACGGCCGCGCTGCGCCGCTCGAGGGGCACGCCCCGCACGCGCCCGCGGGGATGCCCCGTGGGCGCTCCGCGATGCAGCGCGGCGAGGGAGATCGCCAGCAGTTCGGCGAGCCGCGGCGCGGTGCCCGGCGCGCTCCTCACGAGCTCCGCGACGACATCCCCCTCGATCCACGTGAGCAGCGCCGCCGGCCCGCCGGGCGCATCGGCCGGGACCTGCCCCAGCAGGCAGGGGCGGACGAACGGCAGAGTTCCCGGCAAAGCGTCCGCGTCGCCGAGCAGGGCGATCTCGTGCTGGAGGATCTCGCGGGCGATCTCGCGCTCCGGCACTCGCAGCACCACGCGCGTGCCGTCCTCGAGGGCCCCGACGTGCCACTGGCTGTTGTCCCATCCCCGGCCCAGGCGCGTCGGACGGGCGACGCGGGAGATCCGATCGGCCGAAGCGCCCTCCTCGTACCGGACCCGGTCGAGGAGAGCGCTCAGGTGCTCGTCGGCCATCGTCGGCCCGCTCGTCGCTTCGTCCACCGGGCCAGGGTAGGCCGTCGGGCCGCTGCCCGGCCTGCGGCCGGAGGCTTCAGCCCAAGCGCCCTGCGAGCCTCTCCACGTAGTACGCCGAGACCCGGTCCAGTCCTTCGAACTCGACGGTGCGGCCGCGGCGTCGGTATTGCTCGCGGACTCCGTCGAGCGCGGCGACGGTCGAGGCGTCCCAGACGGTCGCGCCGCTGAGGTCGACGCGCACATGGTCCGGGCCGTCCTCGTAGTCGAACTGATCCACGAGGTCGTTGCTCGAGGCGAAGAACAGCTGGCCGCGCACCCGGTAGCGCCCGGGGTCATGGGCGTCGCGCAGGATCTCGGTCATGTGGGCGACCCGGCGGGTGAAGGCGATCGCGGCCGTGACGACGCCCGCGATCACGCCCACGGCGAGGTTCTGGGTGAGCACGGTCCCCAGCACGGTGACCAGCAGCACGAGCGTCTCGCTGCGTGGCATCACCGGCAGAGTGCGCAGCGAGTGCCAGTCGAAGGTGGTCGCGGCGACCACGAGCATCACGGCGACGAGTGCTGCCATCGGGATCCGTCCGACGGCGTCGCCGAGGGCCACGGACAGCACGATGAGGAAGGCGCCCGCGAGGAACGAGGACAGCCGCGTGCGAGCGCCCGCCTGCTTCACGTTGACGATGGTCTGGCCGATCATCGCGCAGCCGCCCATGCCGCCGAAGACACCGGTGACGACGTTCGCCACGCCCTGCCCGAGGGCCTCACGGGTGCGGGAGGTGCGGGTCTGGGTGATGTCGTCCACGAGGTTGGCCGTCAGCAGCGACTCCATGAGCCCGACGAGGGCCATGGCGATCGCGTACGGGGCGATGACCTGCAGGGTGTGCAGCTCGAGCGGCACATGCGGGATCCCCGGCACGGGGAAGCTGTGGGGCAGGGCGCCCTCGTCCCCCACCGTCGGCACGTCGACGCCGAGGCTGACGACGGCGAGGGTGATCAGCAGGATCGACACCAGCGGCGCGGGGATCCGGCGGGTCAGGCGCGGGAAGAGCACCACGAGCGCGACCCCCACGGCGACCAGCGGGTAGACCAGCCACGGCACGCCGATCAGCTGGGGCAGCTGCGCGGAGAAGATGAGGATCGCGAGCGCGTCGACGAATCCGACCATCACGGAGCGTGGGATGAACCGCATCAGCCGCGCGACGCCGAGCGCGCCGAGCAGCACCTGCAGCAGCCCGCCGAGGATCACGGTGGCCAGCAGGAAGTCGACGCCGTGGTCGCGGGCGACGGGGAAGATCACCAGGGCGATCGAGCCCGCGGCGCCGGAGACCATCGCCGGCCTGCCTCCGAGCACCGCGGTCACGCAGGCCATCGTGAAGGCGGCGTAGAGCCCCATGCGCGGGTCCAGGCCCGCGACGATCGCGAAGCTCAGGGACTCGGGGATCAGGGCGAACGCGGTGACCAGGCCGCCCAGGATCTCGACCGTGAGAACGCGCGGGTCTTTGAGAGCGTCGAGGACGCCGGGGATCGGGGGGATGTCGTGACTTGCTTCGGGCACGTGCGCCATTGTCTCCCTTCGAGGCCCCGCACGCCCCCGACCGGTTCACGCGATCCACAGCGCCCGGCGAGCCGGCGCATCTGATCGCCCCGTCGTCCACCGCGGCCGTGCGAGCATCCTGCCCGCCGGGACGCGCGAGGACGTCGTGTGGACGCGCACCGCAGGAGGGTGCTGGCAGGAGAGGGGACGGCCAGGCATCGGAAGAAGGCGCCCGTCGGCCCGACGGCATCGGAGGGCCGTGGACTCCGGCGCGAATCCGGCGTCGAGGCCGAAGGTGGTCCGTATCGAGGAGAAGAACGTCTGCATGAGCCCGGGCTCGGAGCCGTCGAGCGCCGGGAGAATCCGAGCGCGGCGACGGCTCGACCGCGACGCCCCGGTGGGGCTCGCCCGTCCCGGTGTCGGGCATCGGTTCCTCGGCAGGCGCGTTCGACGTGCCTGCCCGGGGTCCTGACGCGAAAAAGCCCCCTGGACACCGCTTCCGCGGTGTTCAGGGGGCTTGCGGCAGGTGGAGACGGCGGGAATCGAACCCGCGTCCGATAGTGCTGAGCGAGGGCTTCTCCGGGCGCAGTCCGTGTGGGCGTTTTCTCAGTCCCGACGATCCCACGGACACGTCGTCGACGGACTCAGTCACTCTGAGGTGTTCACCCGACCTCGATGACGAAGGCCGGAAGCAGTGGCTCCTTTGATGATGGAACGGTCCGGGTCAGGAGCACCCCCGGGGTTCCAGACTGCTAACGCTGATCAGGCAGCGAGAGCGAAGTCAGTGCGCTTGGGTTCGGCACTTATTGGTTTCCCAGGAGCGTTGACGAGATGACCTGGGATCCTCGGCCCGCTTCCCCTCACTGGACAACTACCGTCGAAACCGATCGTCCCCGAGTGTGGGTCGCGTGAAGACGGCGACCTGGGTCGCCGAGCACTTTGCCGCTGTTCACGTATCAATCCACAGGCGCGGCGTGCCGCGCTGTCCCTCCAGTGTAGCCAGGTGTCCGCGAGGTGGCCAGCGCTTATCGCTCAGCCCACGGTGAACGCCGCGGCGCCCTCCCCCGGGCCGTACGGTGAAGCGGTGAGCAGCTTCGAGTTCGAGGGCATGACCTTCACGATCGACCCGATGACTCTGCGCGAGAGCGTGGACGACCCGGGAGCGCTCGCGCGCTGGTGCTCGGAGAACCCGCGGGACCCCCGCGCCGTCGGCCACCTGCGGATCCTCGGCCGGCTCGAGGAGGCCGAGGCCCTGGGTCGCGTCCTGCTCGCGGACAGCCTGGCGCATCCCGTCGCCCGTGCCGCCCTGCGCACCCGGCTGGCCCAGGTGTTGCAGTGGCAGGGCCGCTTCGAGACAGCCGACGAGGAGTTCTCCCGCGCCGCGGAGGAGACGGGGCTCTCGGACGACCCGACCGCTCCGAGCTCGATCCTCGCGCTCGCCGCGGTGCTCCAGCACCGCGCGAAGAACCGCTTCGAGCACGCCCTGGTCGCGGAGGCCGGGGAGCGCCCGCGGCTGTCGGCGCGCCTCATGGACGCCGCCCGGGAGGACGCGCGACGGGCGCTCGCGATCCGCGAGGGTCTGCGCGCGAGCGAGGACCAGGTCCTCAGCAGCCGCGAGACGGTCGCGCGCCTGGAGCGCGACGGCGCGGGCTGAGCGGGCGCGCGGCTCAGACCAGACGGCTCAGACCAGGCGGCTCAGACCAGTTCGCGGCGGCGCATGGCGCGCTGGGCCTCGCGCAGGTCCTGCTTCTCGCGCAGGGTCTGGCGCTTGTCCCAGTCCTTCTTGCCGCGTGCCAGGGCGATGACGACCTTGGCGTGAGAGCCCAGGAAGTACATCTCGAGCGGCACGAGCGTGAAGCCCTTCTCGCGGGTCTTGCCGGCGAGCTTGTCGATCTCGGCGCGGTGGAGCAGGAGCTTGCGCTTGCGACGGGCGGTGTGGTTCGTCCAGGTGCCCTTGACGTAGGGAGCGATGTGCACGCCCTCCATCCACATCTGGCCGCCCTCGATGAAGCAGAAGCCGTCGACGAGGGAGGCGCCGCGGTCGCGCAGCGACTTCACCTCGGTGCCGGTGAGCACGATGCCCGCCTCGAGGGTGTCGTCGATGTGGTAGTCGTGGCGGGCCTTCTTGTTCGACGCGATGAGGGTCTTCGTCGGACCGTCGGCCTGCTGCTGCTGCTTCTTCGCCGGCTTGGTGGCGGCCATCACGCCCCTCCTCACGTCTCGCGGCTCCCGGGGCTGCGCCCCGCCTGTGCGGTACGACAGCCTATCGGCCCCGCCTGCGAGCGGGCCATGGGTTTTCGCTCGGGGCGCAGTCTCAGGGCGCAGTGCCGCGACGCGGAGAGGGAGCAGGTCAGCCGATGTAGTTCACGGGGTTCACGGCGGTGCCGTCCTCGTGGATCTCGAAGTGCAGGTGACAGCCCGTCGAGGAGCCGGTGGTGCCGACGTAGGCGATCGTCTGCCCCTGCTTCACGTGCTGTCCGGTGGAGACGGCGAAGCGCTCCAGGTGGTGGTACGAGCTCGTCATCACGTGCCCGCCGGATGTGCCGTGGCCGACGATCAGCTTGTTGCCCGCGCTCGCGTTCGACGTGGTGGCGAGCACGGTGCCGTCCTTGGTGGCCTTCACGGCCGATCCGCAGGCGGCGGCGAAGTCCATGCCGGCGTGCAGCTTGCGGGTGTGGTAGATCGGGTGCACGCGCCATCCGAAGGGCGAGGAGCGCCGGGCGTTCGAGGGGGCGAGCCAGCCGGACTTCGAGACAGGGGTGGACAGGGCGCCCGAGGATCCGCCGGAGCCCGAGGACTTCTTCGCGGATGCGGCGCGCCGGGCGGCCGCCTCCTTCTCCTTCTCCTCCTTGATGAGGTCGGAGATCTCGGAGTCCAGCGCCGAGCTGCGGTCCTCGAGGTCGGACTGGTCGTCCTTGTACTTCTCCTTCTTCTTCTCGAGCGCGTCGGCCTGCTTCTTCTGCGTCGCGTAGAGGTCGTCGAGGGTGTCCTTGGCGTCCTGCGCCGACGTCTTCGCCTTCTCCTTGCGCGCGACCGCTGCCTCGGACTCCTTCTTGAGGTCGTCGATCTCGGCGCGGACGGCGTCCAGGCGGTCGGCGGCGTTCTCGGTGACCGACTGGTCGGTGCGGAGGTCGTCGAAGCGGGTGCCCTGCGCCTCCAGGGTGAGCTTGAAGTTCATCGAGCGGTCGACGGCGTCCTGCGGGTTCGCGTTGCCCACGTACACGCTCGTGGGATCGGGCAGTCCGCCGCCCTTGTAGGCGGACAGCGAGACCTCGTCGAGCTGCTCGCCGGAGGCGTCGACCTCCTTCTTGCCGCTGTCGACCTGGCCGCTGAGGTCGGCCTCTTCGGCCTTCGCGTCAGCGAGGCGGTCGCCGATCTCCTCGTCCTCGTCCTCGGCGTCGGACAGCTCCGACTTCGCCTTCTCGAGGGCCTTCTGGGCGTCGGGGATCTTCAGCTCGGTCTTGGCGAGGGCGAGGTAGGTGTCCGCCAGGTCCGAGTTCACGTCGCTGAGCTCGATGCGCAGATCGTCGAGCTGGTCCTCGACGCTCGCCTTCTCCTGCTCCTTCTGCTTGCGGTCCCCGTCGGCGCGCGCGGGAGCCAGCGGGGAGAGCATCATCTGGGTCGCGACGAGCGCGAGTGCCAGCACCAGCAGGGTGAGGATCCGCAGGTTCCGAGCGCGGGACGTCATGGTCACACCTTCAGGTAGCGGTTGAGCGAGACGATCGAGGAGCCGATCGCCAGTATCGCCCCGATCAGCACGAGGATCGGCGCTATCCACAGCAGGTCGGCGCTGCCCACGGTGATCAGCTCCGATCCGAGCGTCGGCGCGAGCCAGCCCTCGACCAGGAAGTGGGTGCCGGTCCACAGCAGGCCTCCCGCGATGAGCGCGCCGAGGATGCCGGCGACCGCCCCCTCGAGCATGAAGGGAGTGCGGATGAAGACGTTCGAGGCGCCCACCAGGCGCATGATCGCGATCTCGCGCCGACGGTTCGCGATGGACATCCGGATCGTGGTGGCCACCAGCAGCACCGCGGCGACCAGCATCAGCACAGCGAGGCCGACCGCGAACACCGTGGTCTGGTTCAGCACGTCGATGAAGGGGGCGTAGGCGCTGAGCAGGTCGGAGACCTCGTCGACGCCGTCACGTCCCTGGAAGAACTCCACCACCGCGTCGGACTTCGAGGAGTCGTCGAGCGTGATGTGGAAGGAGACGGGCATGTCCTTCGCGGTGAAGTCGGAGGCGAAGCCCTGCCCGGAGAACTGCTCCTGGTAGATCTTCAGCGCCTCGTCCTGGTCGCGCTCGGAGTAGGAGTCGATGTACGGGGCCAGCACGTCCCCGTCCAGCGCCTCGCGCACCGACTGGATCTGCGCGTCGGTCGCGGCTCCCCCGGCGCACGTGGACGCCGTGGAGTGCGGCGAGCACATGAAGATCGTGACCTGCGACTCCTGCACCAGCGTCGCCTTCATGTCGAAGATCTGCTTCTGCATGAGCAGACCCGCGCCGACGAAGCTCAGGGAGACCGCGGTGACGATGACGACCGAGATCACCATGGCGATGTTCCGCCACAGGCCGCTGAGGATCTCGGAGGCGATGTACCGGCCCCTCATCGTGCGCCCTCCTCGCGGTCGGAGGCGTGCGGGAGGTCCTCGGCCAGCGCCTCCTCGGAGAAGGCCTCCTCGGCCTCGTCCAGCAGGTCGCGGGGACGGGCGTCGGGCACCAGCTCCTCCTCGACGACATCGGATCCTGCGGAGCCGGACGCTGCGGCGCCGGACACTGCGGCGGCGGAGCCCGCGGCGACCGAGCCCACGCCGGCCGGCTTCTCGCCCCCGGCGTCGCCCTCGGTCGGATCGTCCCCGTCCTCGACGTTCCCGGAGATGACGCTCACGGGGGTCGGGGACTCGTACGTGCCCTCGGCCTCGTCGCGGACGACGCGCCCGTCGACGAGCTCGACGACGCGGCGGCGCATGCGGTCCACGGCCGCGCGGTCATGGGTGGCCATGAGCACGGTGGTCCCGCGCTCGTTGATCTGCGCGAGCAGGTCGAGGATGCCCTCGGCGGTCGCCGGGTCGAGGTTGCCGGTGGGCTCGTCGGCCAGCAGGATCGAGGGGCGGTTGACGTAGGCGCGGGCGATCGCCACGCGCTGCTGCTCGCCGCCGGAGAGCTCGTGGGGCATGCGCCGGCCCTTGTCCTCGAGGCCCACCATCTCCAGCATCTCGGGGACCAGGCGGCGCACCACGCGGCGGGGCGTGCCGATCACCGCGAGCGCGAACTCGATGTTCTGGTAGGCGTTCTTGGAGGGCAGCAGCCGGAAGTCCTGGAAGACCATGCCGATCTCGCGGCGCAGCGCGGGGACGCGCCACGAGGGGATCCGGGCGAGGTCCTTGCCCGCGACGTGCACGCTGCCGCGCGTGGGGGTGGCCTCCTTGAGCACGAGGCGCATAAGGGAGGACTTGCCGGAGCCCGAGGCCCCGACGAGGAAGGCGAACTCCCCGCGCGCGAACTCGAGGTCGATGTCCTGCAGCGCGGGCGACTGTCCTCGCAGGTACGTCTTGGAGACGTCGTCGAAGCGGATCACGGCGGCCTTGGGGGTTTCGGGGGTGCGTACCCGACCAGGCTAGGGTCGATCAGCGCCGACGCCGCGCGGGCGCGCGCAGGCGCCGGGTCAAACCTTGGTCAAGGCGTCGGGCCGTGGAGGCGGGCGGCCTCTCAGCCCTCCGCCGCCTCGGCCTTCTGCTGGCCGACGCGCCAGCGGATGCCGGCCTCGATGAGCTCGTCAATCTCGCCGTCGAACACGGCGGAGGGGTTGCCCTCCTGGTGCTCGGTGCGCAGGTCCTTGACCATCTGGTACGGGTTCAGCACGTAGGAGCGCATCTGGTCGCCCCAGCTGGCCTTGACGTCGCCCGCGAGCTCCTTGCGCTCGGCGGCCTCCTCGGCCTTCTTCAGCAGCAGCAGGCGGGACTGCATGACGCGCAGGGCGGCCGCGCGGTTCTGGATCTGCGACTTCTCGTCCTGCATCGAGACCACGGTGCCCGTGGGGAGGTGGGTCATGCGCACGGCCGAGTCGGTCGTGTTCACGCTCTGCCCGCCGGGTCCCGAGGAGCGGAACACATCGACCTTGAGGTCGTTGTCAGGGATCTCGATGGAGTCGGTCGACTCGATCAGCGGGATCACCTCGACCGCGGCGAAGGAGGTCTGGCGCCGCCCCTGGTTGTCGAAGGGGCTGATGCGCACGAGCCGGTGGGTGCCGCCCTCGACCGAGAGGTTGCCGTAGGCGTAGGGGGCGGAGACCTCGAAGGTCACCGACTTCAGCCCGGCCTCCTCGGCGTAGGAGGTGTCCATGACCTTGGTCGGGTAGCCGTGGCGCTCGGCCCAGCGCAGGTACATGCGCAGGAGCATCTCGGCGAAGTCCGCGGCGTCGACGCCGCCGGCGCCCGCGCGGATCGTGACCACGGCGTTGCGCTCGTCGTACTCGCCGGAGAGCAAGGTGCGCACCTCGAGCTCGTCGAGGGTGCGGCGGATCGAGGTCAGCTCCTTCTCCGCCTCGTCGGCGGTCTCGGCGTCGTCCTCCTCCGCGGCGAGCTCGACCATGACCTCGAGGTCGTCGATGCGGGAGGAGAGGTCGTCGATGCGGCGCAGCTCGCTCTGCGCGTGCGACAGGGCCGCGGAGACCTTCTGCGCGTTCTCGACGTCGTCCCAGAGGTCGGGAGCCGAGGCCTGCTGCTCGAGATCGGCGATCCTCGCCTTGAGGGCGTCGAGGTCCGTCACCTTCTCGATCGACCCCAGGGTCGTGCGCAGGTGCTGGATCTCTTCGGTGAAGTCGATGGTCGCCACGAGAGGCGAGTCTACGGGAGAGCGCCTGCACGCCGGGCGGGGCGCGGGATCGGATGCGTCACCGCGCGCTCGGCCGTCAACCCTCCCCGCCCACGTCCTCGCCGATCTCCCGGCCGACGTCCTCCAGCAGCTGCGCGGTGCGATCCATCGCGTCCTCGACGTCGCGAGCGCGGGAGAGGAGGTCCAGGGCGAGGTCGATGCCGGCTCCCTCGAGCTCGTCCGGCGCGAGCTCGAGGGAGCCCGCGATGGCGATCACCCGGGCACCCGCGTCCGCCGCGCGGCGCGCGACCTCGGCGGGCCCCTTGCCCGAGAGGGTCTGGCGGTCGAGCCGCCCCTCCCCCGTGATGACGACGTCGGCGCGCGCGAGGGCTGCGTCGAAGCCGAGCAGGTCGAGGACCGCGTCGGCCCCGGAGACGAAGTCCGCGCCGAGCGCGTAGAGCGCGAACCCGGTGCCGCCGGCGGCACCGGCGCCGGGGCGCTCGCGCAGGGGCGTCGGGGCCGACGGGCCCGTGCTCGCCTGCTCGACGGCGTCGGCCCAGCGGCCGAGGATCTCGTCGGCCGTCCGGATGTCGGCGTCGGCGAGTCCCTTCTGCGGGCCGAAGACCGCGGCGGCGCCGTCGGGCCCGAGCAGGGGGTTGGTGACGTCGCACGCCGCCTCGAGGTGCACGCCCTCGAGGGCTGCGAGGGCCGGGCCGAGATCCGCGCTCGCGACGCCCGCGAGGCCGTCATGGCCGTCGGGGATCGGAGTACCGTCGCCGTCGAGGAGCCGGGCGCCGAGGGCTGCGAGGAGACCTGCGCCGCCATCGGTGCTCGCACTGCCGCCGAGTCCGATGACCAGGTGCGCGGCACCCGCGTCGCGGGCGGCGAGGATCAGCTCGCCCAGTCCGCGGGTGCTCGCACGGGCATGGTCGAGGAGCGTGCGGCCGGCGGCGTCGCCGGGCAGACGGCGCAGGCCGGAGGTCTCGGCGAGCTCGAGGACCGCCTCGGTGCCGCTCTGGGCCCAGCGCGCGGTGATCGGCTCTCCCGTCGGCCCGGCGATCCGGGCCTCGTAGGCGGTGAACCCGGCGGCGAGCGCGGCCTCCACGGTGCCGTCGCCGCCGTCGGCGATCGGGAGCAGATCGGTGCGCGCATCGGGGCTGGTCGCGGCGATGCCGCGGGAGAGGGCGGCCGCGACCTCTGCGGCGCTCAGGGAGCCCTTGAACTTGTCGGGGGCGATGAGGACGGTCGGCATGCGATCTGGCTCCTTGTGGTCGGCGGCGCGGGATCCGCCGTGGTGTCTGTTCGGGTGCTTCCCGCGGGATCGTGCGTTCAGTCGGACCGGGCGCTCCCGCTCACGTCCAGCGGGATGGTGATGACCCCCGTGCGGGTGATCCAGCCGATCAGCGGAGGATCCGTGACGGCCCCGAGGCGCACCTCGACGCTGCCGTCCTCGAGGACCCGGGCATCCTCGACGTGGATGTCGCGGGTGTGGGTCGATCCCGGCGGATAGGACTCGAGGTACTCCTCGGCCTCGCGGCGCACGTCCGTGCTCCGCAGGGAGGTGGGACCGTCCTCGTAGACGGAGTCCTCGCCATACGCCTGCGAGGCCGCGAGGGCCGCGCCGTCGGCCGCGTTCTGCAGGCGGTTCCTCTCCAGCTGGACGCCCGTGATGGCGGTGCCCACGCCGATCACCATCAGGATCACGACGAGCACGCCGGTGGTCAGCACGGTCATCGTGCCCGTGTCCCGGCCGAGTGCGGTGCGCAGTCGCGCGAGGGGTCCCGTGCTCGAGGAGCCGAGCTGTCTCCGTCGCACGCTCATGAGTCGTCGCCTCGCTCCTGGTCTCCGGGTCGCGAGGCCCTCGGAGCGTCGTCGGCCGCAGGGACGTCGCCCTCTCCATCCTTCCCGGCGCGTTCTCCCGGCGCCCGGAACTGGTCGGCCTCGACGACGTGCTCGGCACCGACGTGCACGGGGCCGTCCGCTCCGAGCATCGGTCCGAGGCCGGGGATGGGCACGCCGATCGTCACCTCCGCGGTGACCTCGCTGCCGGCCGCGGAGCACGGGTCCTTCGAGCAGCGGATGGTGACGGCGTCCTGCGAGGACAGCCCATGGTCCTCGAGGGTCATCCTCACCATGGCCTCGGTGCGGGCCTCGGCCCGGGACGCGTCCGGCTCGGTGGCGTGGATCCGGGCGGCGTCGCGCGCGATCACATCGGCGGCGAACACCGCGCCCTGCACCGATCCGAGCGAGAGCACGAGGTAGAGGGAGGGGATCAGCAGGATCACCGAGAGCGCGACGAACTCCACGAGCGCGTTGCCGTCCTCGCGGGCGAGTCGTGAGCGCAGCGCTCGCACTCCCTGGGGCAGGCGGAGGTCCGACCGCCCCCGGCACCGGGCACGGCGATCCCTGTCGCGTCCGCTCACCAGGTGTCCTCATCGATCGCATGGCCGTCCACGTGCATCGTGCCGGCGGGGCCGAGCAGCCCGACGAGCGGGAACGAGGCGCTGACGCGGACGCGGATCACTCCGTCGCCGTCCTCGTCGGCCTCGACGTCGACCTCGTAGTCCTCGCCGAAGCGGTCGTGGACGAGCTGCGCGCCGCGCACCTCGCCGTCCGCGGGCGAATTGCCCTCGAGCGAGGCCGTGTGCGCCGCCTGCACGGCGGCATCTGTCAGCGTGTTGCGGGTATGCACCACCAGCGCGCACTGGATGATCGTCAGCGCGATCACGATGATCAGCACGGCGACGAGCGGGAACTCGACGACGGCGGACCCTTCGTCATCGCGCAGTCGACGGCGCAACGCACCGGCGCGGGTGCTCAGAGCTTCCGGTTCAGGAAGGGCTCCATGGCGTTGTTGAAGATCTGCACGATCTGATCGGAGGCCACGGCCCACAGGGCGACGACGATCGCCGCCGTCATCAGGGTGATCATCACCCAGCCGGGCACGTCCCCGCGCTCGTCCGCCAGGGAGGCCCGGGAGCTCGCGGGTATCGGGCGCCGGTGGCGAGGCCCGACGCGCAGGGATGCGGGGGGCGTGCGGTGCATCGTCAGTCGGTGGATCGTCATGGTGCTCTCCTTCTGCCGCGGTGGCGCGGCGCATGGGGTCAGGGATGGGGAGGGTGGGTGGGGAGGAACGGGAGCTGGTCATGGGCGCTCACAGAGCGATGTCCAGGACGGCGAGGCCGGGGAAGATGGCGAAGACGATCACCAGCGGCAGTACGAAGAACACCACGGGGACCATCATCAGGATCTCGCGGCGGCCGGCGAGCTCCATGAGGTCGCGCTTGGAGGCCTCCCGGGCGTCCTGTGCCTGCGCCCGCAGCACCTCTGCGAGCGGAGTGCCGCGCTCGATGGCGATCGAGACGCCCTCCCCGAAGCGCGCGAGCGCCTCGAGGGGTGTGCGATTGCCGAGCTGGACGAGGGCCTGGGAGACGCTCGAGCCGGCGCGGATCTCCGCCACGGTGCGCCCGAACTCCTCGGGCAGGGCGCCTCGGCTGGAGCGCGCGACCCTCTCCATCGCCGCCACGGGGCTCTCCCCGGCGGCGACGGCGAGCGCGAGCAGGTCCGCGAGGGTCGGGAACTCGCGGGCCATGCGGGCTGCGCGACGGGCCACGGTGCGCTGCAGGAGGTGATCGCGGCCCACGATCCCGATCACGCCCCCGAGCAGGACGATGAGAAGTCCCAGCAGCGGACTCGCGCCGCGCGCGCCGACGGCGACGAAGGCGAGGACGAGCCCGACGACGAGCCCGGCGATGCCCCAGAGGACCTGTTCGACGCGGAACGCCTCGATGCCGCTGGTGCGGCCGGCCATGCGCAGCCTCTTCTCGAGCTGCTCGGATCCGCCCGTGAGGCGCTCGAGCAGGCCCAGCATGCGCTGTGCGACGGGGCCGAGGAGGGTGCGCACGAAGGTGCGGGCCCCGGAGGCGGAGGCACCGTGCTCGAGCAGCGCGCTGCCGCGGTCGCGACGCAGGTAGGGATCGATGCGGGCGGCGAGGTCGCGCCGGCGCAGCCACGGGTTGCCGACCACCACGAGGGCGAGGCCGAGGCCCGCGACCAGTCCGATCCCCGCCCCGATCAGCACGGGTGCCGCCCCGCTCATCGCAGCACCCTCTCGTCCTGCGGGAGGCGGGCGATGAGCAGCATGACGCGGTAGGCGATCACGGAGACGACGCCCGCGCAGACGATGACGACGAGCCCGGCGGTCGAGTCGTAGGCCTGCGCGGCCTGCGGCCGGGTGGACATGAGCGCGAGCACGATCCAGGGGGCGGCCAGCGCGAGCCGGGAGGCGTTCACGGTCCAGGACTGGCGGGCCTCGAGCTCGGCGCGGGTGCGGGCGTCCTCCCGCAGGAAGGCGGAGAGGGTGCGCAGCAGCACGGAGAGGTCAGTGCCGCCCACGTCGCGGGTGACGCGCAGGGCCTCGACGATGCGATCGGCGACCGGATCCGCGAGGCGATCCTTGAGGCGATCGAGGCTGCTCGCGAAGTCACCGCTGACCTGGTAGTCCCTCCCGAACTCCTCAAAGGGAGGGCGCAGCTCCTCCGGCCCCCGCCTCCCCACCTGGGCGAGCGCCTCGGGCAGGGACATGCCGGCGCGGATCGCGGAGTTCATGTGGTCCACGACCTCGGGCCAGAGCTCGCGCAGCTGGGTGCGGCGCCGGCGTGCGAGAGCGCGCAGCAGGATCGGAGGGAGCACGCTGACCACGGCACCGATCGCCGCGGCCGGGACCGTCGCACCGGAGATCGACCAGACGAGGATCATGACAGCGAGACCGAGGCCCAGGCACATGACGGGGACGGCGCCCGCGGGCACGGAGCCGAGCCCCACGGCGATGAGGTCGTCGCGCACGCGATCCAGCCATCGCGAGACCGGTCCGTGCCGGGGCTCGTGCGCGGGGGACTCCCCGAAGGCGAGCCACACGAGCAGCAGCCCGATCCCCGCGACGAGGCCGATGAACGCGCCGTCGATCATGCGCGCTCCCTCGTGCCGAGCAGGCGCCCGAGGTCCAGGCCCGCGCGCTCGAAGCGCTCGGCGTGCGGCGGGTAGCCCTCGCCGCGCTCGAGCCGGCCGTCGCCGCTGCGATGGAAGATGTCGGCGATCTCGACGACGCCCTCCTCCGTGCGACCGGGCAGGGCGGCGATCTCGCGCACCTGCCGCTGGCCACCGGGGAGGATGTCGAGATGGACGACGAGGTCGATGCAGCTGGCGACGGTGGGCACGACGAAGCGGCTGGAGACGTTCTCGCCGGCGAGCAGCGGCAGCGTGCACAGCTTGGTGACGGCGTCGCGCGCGGAGTTCGCGTGGATGCTCGCCAGCCCCGGCAGCCCGCTGTTCAGCGCGATGAGCATGTCGAGGCTCTCCGCCTCGCGGACCTCCCCGACGACGATGCGGCTGGGCCGCATGCGCAGAGCCTCCTTCACGAGGCGGCGCAGCGTGACCTCTCCGGTGCCCTCGAGGTTCGGCTGTCGGGTCTGCATGCCGACGACGTCCCGCAGGCGCAGGTCGAGTTCGAAGACCTCCTCGATGGTGACCACGCGCTCGCGAGGACCGATCGCGGCGGCCAGACAGTTGAGCATGGTGGTCTTGCCTGCCCCTGTCGCCCCCGAGACGATCACGTTGAGCCCGGCGGCGACGGCGCCGTCGAGGAAGTCCGCGGCCTGCGGGGTGAGGGAGCCGAGCGCCACCAGGTCGCGCATGTCGTGCGCGCGGGCGACGAACTTGCGGATGTTCACCGACCAGTGCTTGCGGGAGATCGGGGGGATGAGCACGTGCAGCCGGCTGCCGTCGGACATGAGGGCGTCCACGAACGGGGAGCTGAGGTCCAGGCGCCGGCCGGAGCTCACGAGCATGCGCTCGACGATCCCGCGGACCTCGTCGTCCGTGAGGACCACGGGCGTGAGCTCGCTGCGTCCGGAGCGCGCGCAGAAGATCTCGCTGGGCGAGTTCACCCAGATCTCCTCGACCTCGGGGTCGTCGAGGAACTCCTGGAGCGGGCCGAAGCCGCCGATCCTCGCGGCGACCTCTGCGACCACGGTCTCCGCATCGCGGACGACGGGGACGGCGCCGCCGGCCGAGCGCTGGTCGTAGTCGGTGACGACCTCACGGATGAGGGGTTCGAGCTGATCGGCACGGGCGTCGAGACCCCGCCGCCTGATCAGCTCCCTGGCCTCGGCCTCGATGATGGCCGCCGCTTCCATCCGGTCCCCTTCATTGCTCCGTGTGCACGTGCCCCGCCGGCGCGGCACGGCTCCGTGATGCGCCTCTCAACGCTCGATACTGTACGGGGTCTGGGAATTCCCGGCGCGCCGATGTGGACAACTCCCGGGCGACGGCGCGCACGGACGGCCGCTGTGGACAGCCCCCACGACGCACAGGCGGATGTGCGGGGAGTCGTCCTTCCCCGGTCTCGGCGGACCCTCCGCTTCTCTCGTCCGCGCCGGATGATCATCGTGTTCGCGCCGGTCGCGACGCCTTCCCGTGGCACGATGGGCGCGTCCCTTCCCCCTGATTCCCGCGGAGGCAACGATGGCCGAGAACCCCAGCGGCACCGCCGACGACGAGAAGGTGCGTCTCAAGCGCCCCGCGATCATGTACATGATCAAGCGCGTACTCAGCGAGTTCGGTCGCGACGGCGGCACCGACCAGGCCGCGAAGCTCACCTACTTCATGGTGCTCTCGATCGCGCCGATGCTCCTGGCCGTGTTCTCCCTGGCCGCGCTCGTCCTCTCGAGCATCAAGGACCAGATCGCCAAGCTCGTCACCGACGCCGTGATGAGCTCAGGCCTCGGCTCGCACCTCGGGGACTCGAAGACGCTCAAAACACTGGTGAGCACCACTCTCGACAGCCTCACGGGCAAGGCATCCGGCGGCATCATCGCCCTGGTCATCGGCATCGCCGTGGCCCTCTGGTCCGCCTCGGCCTACGTGAAGGCGTTCTCCCGGGTCGCCAACCGCATCTACGAGATCCCCGAGGGCCGCAACCCCGTGCGCTTCACCCTCGGCATGCTCGCGGTCACCGCGGGCCTGGTCATCGGCCTGCTGGTCATCGGCATCTCCTTCATGCTCAACGCGACGATCGCCGAGAGCCTGCTGCGACCGATCGCCGAGCCGCTGCACATGACCGGCTTCGTCGAGTTCCTCGTGACCTCCTTCCTGCCGATCTGGGCATGGCTCAAGTGGCCCGTCATCGTGGTCCTGATGTTCGTGCTGGTCTCGGTGCTCTACTGGGCGGCCCCGAACATCGCCAAGCCCTTCCGTCTGATCTCCCCCGGCGGCGTCTTCGCGATCATCGGCATCGCGGTGGCCGCGGTGGTCCTCTCGATCTACATGAGCACCTTCGCGAGCTACTCGAGCTACGGCGCGATCGGCGGCGTGATGGCGATCCTGTTCGCCCTCTGGGTGATGAACATCGTGATCATCCTGGGCGCCGAGGTCGACGCCGAGTACGAGCGCGCGAAGGAGCTGCAGGCGGGCCTGCCCGCGGAGAACGGCTTCGAGGTGCCGATGCGCGGGGAGAAGGGCGCGGAGAAGAAGGAGGCGAAGTACGAGAAGGTCGTCGACGCCGGCCGCGACCTGCGTCTGCAGAACCTCCATCGCGACCAGGACTCCTACACCGGCGAGAACGCCCGCATCGTCCCGCGGAACCCCACGGGCGCGATCCCTGCCCAGGGCGACGAGGACACCGATTACCCCACCGCCGCAGGAGACGGCGGCGAGAACCACGAGGACCCGAGCGGCTCCTCCGCCGCGGACGACGGCGCGGACCGCTGACCCCGCTCAGGCTCCGCCCGGGGGCGGAGACGGTGCGGCGGGGTTCCGCCCGCGGGCGGACGCCCTGTCGGCCCCGGGAATCTAGGCTCTGGCCATGACCACCTCCCCGCCGCCCGAGGGGCGGACCGCCCCCGAGCCGGTGGACCCGCCGCCGAGCCGTCTCGACGCGCCCTTCCGCTGGCTCGCCACGCACCCCCAGATCGTGGACGGCGTGCTCTTCGGCGGCATCGCCCTGCTGCTCGTGCTGGGCTCGCTGCCCCTGGTGCCGTCGATGTCCGTGGACGGCTGGCTGATCTGGTCGATCCCCATGTTCGTCGCGGGGGCGTTCCTGCGCACCAAAACGGGCTGGGCGACCCTGGCCATCGCCATCCTGGCGATCGCCCACTTCCTGCTCGGGATGGTTCTGGTCCTGGGCGACGTGATGATCTTCTACGCCCTCTACTGCGCGACCGTGCACGGTCGCGGACGCGTACCGACGCTCGCCCTGATCGGCGGCTTCGTCGGCGCTGCGATGCAGTCCGTGGGTCTGTCCTTCCTGCTCGGCCAGGGGGAAGTCTGGTATCTGCAGATCGTGGCGAGCATCGTCGTGTTCATGTTCGGATGCGCGCTCGTGCTCGCCACCTGGGCCACCGGTCGCTACCAGAGGGTGCGCGTGGACCAGCTGCGCATGGCCCGCGAGGCCGCCGCGCAGGCCGTGCGCGAGCGCGAGCAGCGCACGCGCCTCGCCGTGGCCGACGAGCGCGCCCGCATCGCCCGCGAGATGCACGACGTGGTCGCTCACTCGCTCTCGGTCATCATCGCCCAGGCCGACGGCGGACGCTTCGTCGCCTCCCAGGACCCCACCAAGGCGACCGACGTGCTCGAGACGATCGGCAGCACCGGTCGGCGCGCCCTGGCCGACATGCGCAGCCTGCTGGGCGTGCTCCGCAGCGACGAGGCCCAGGACCTCGGCCCCCAGCCCGGCCTCGCCTCGCTCGACGAGCTCGTGGCGCAGGTGCGCGCGGCGGGCCTGCCGGTCGAGCTCGCCCAGGAGGGCGAGGTCACCGACCTGCCGGGCCCGATGGGACTCACCCTGTACCGGGTGGTGCAGGAGGCCCTCACCAACGTCATGAAGCACGCGGGCCCCGGGGCCTCCGCCCGGGTCTCCCTGCGTCGCGACGACTCCCTGCTCGCCCTGGACGTCGAGGACAACGGGCGGGGTGTGGACCCGCAGTCCGACGGCCTCGGGCACGGCCACACCGGCATGCGCGAGCGTGTCAACATGTTCCGCGGCACCCTGCACACCGGTCCCCTGCCCGCGGGCGGGTACCGGGTCAGCGTGCGCATCCCCCTGAACGGAAGGACCCGATGATGACACCGGAGCACACCCCCGAGCAGTCGCCGGACCCGGCCGTCGAGCCGTCGGCCGATCGTCCCCTGCGCATCGCCCTGGTGGACGACCAGCCGCTCGTGCGCGCCGGCTTCGCGATGGTCATCGACTCCCAGCCCGACCTCGAGATCGCCCTGCAGAGCGCCGACGGCGCCGAGGCGGTCGAGCAGCTGCGGTCGCACCGGGTGGACGTCGTGCTCATGGACGTGCGCATGCCCCGACTGGACGGCATCGAGGCGACCCGGCAGATCCTCGAGGAGGCCCCGGAGGGCAGGGCGCCGAAGATCGTGGTGCTCACGACCTTCGACATCGACGACTACGTGATGGCCGCGATCCGGGCGGGCGCGAGCGGCTTCCTGCTCAAGGACGCCCAGCCCGAGGAGCTGCTGGCCGCGATCCGCACCGTGCACCGCGGGGACGCCGTGATCGCGCCGTCCGCCACGCGCCGACTGATGGCGCAGATGGTGAGCACCCCTCCGCCCGAGGAGCGCGACGACTCGGTCCTCGAGGCCCTCACCGAGCGCGAGCGGGAGGTGCTCGCCCTGATGGCGCGCGGCTTCTCCAACCAGGAGATCGGCGCCGAGCTCTTCGTCGCCGAGGCCACCGTGAAGACCCACGTGGGCCGCGTGCTCGCCAAGCTCCGCGCCCGCGACCGCGTGCAGGCCGTCATCATCGCCTTCGAGAGCGGGCTGGTCACGCCCGGCTCCTGATCCAGGGACGCCCTCCGGCCCCGCGTCATACCCAGGGCGGAGGGCCCCGCCCGACCCCGGTGGGGCGGCGCGCGGGGCAGGGACGACCGGACGCTGACGACACACCGCCCCCTGCACGGAGAGCATCGTGGTGTCCCGTCGCAGCCGGGACGCCGCCGCGAGGGAACCGCCCTCGCCCCGATCCACGGAGGAACTCCATGCACTCCCCCGCTCCCCACCACCGGGCCGCCGACGCGGTCCCCACCTCGGCCGTCCCCTCGCCCGCTCCTGCCGCGCACGCGGCGACCGCGACCGAGCCCGAGCCGTCGACTACCGACGCCGTCCTGCGGGCGCGCGGTCTGCGCAAGTCCTACGGGAAGGGCGAGAGCGTCGTGCGGGCGCTCGACGGCGTCGACGTGGACATCGCCCGCGGAGGGTTCACCGCGATCATGGGCCCCTCCGGCTCCGGGAAGTCGACGCTCCTCCACGTGCTCGCGGGCCTCGACGCCGTCGACGCGGGCTCGATCGAGATCGACGGCACCGAGATCACCGGCCTCGGCGACGACGCCCTGACCCGTCTGCGCCGCGACCGCATCGGCTTCGTCTTCCAGTCCTTCAACCTGCTGCCCATGCTCACGGCGGAGCAGAACATCCTGCTGCCCCTGGACCTCGCGGGCCGCCGCGCGGACCGCGCCTGGCTCGACACCATCACGGGCGCCTTCGGCATCGGCGACCGCCTGGACCACCTGCCCTCGCAGCTCTCGGGCGGGCAGATCCAGCGCGTGGCGATCGCGCGTGCGCTGGTCACCTCCCCCGCCGTCGTCTTCGCCGACGAGCCCACGGGCAACCTCGACTCGACGACCACCGAGGAGGTGCTGGACTTCCTGCGCGTGAGCGTCGACGAGTTCGGGCAGAGCGTCGTCATGGTCACCCACGAGCGCGACGCCGCCGAGCGCGCCGACCGCATCATCACCCTGGCCGACGGCCGGATCAGCGCCGACGAGGTGCTGCGATGAGCCGCCGCATCCGCCTCACCCCGCCCCGCAGGCACCTCGCGGCGCTCATCACCGTCGCCCTCGCCAGCGGCTTCGTCGCGATCATGCTCATCGCGGCGAACCTCATGACCACCTCCCTCTCCGCAGGGGTCGAGCAGCGCTACGAGGGGGCCGACGTCGTCATCGGCGACGAGGACCAGGACGCGGCTCCCGCCGACGGCTCCTCGTCGGATGCCGACTCCGCGACGACGGCTCCCGAGGTCCCGCACGCCCGCGCCGTCTGGCCCCTGTCCGAGGGGTACATGCAGCTGGATGCCGGCTCGGGGCGCTCGGCCTTCCTGCAGCAGCAGAGCGATCCCCCGCACGAGGTCGAGCCGCTCGAGCTGACCGCCGGCCACGACGCGCGTTCCGCGCACGAGGTCGTCCTCGACCAGGCGGCCGCCGAGCAGCTCGGCGTCGGCGTCGGCCAGAAGGTCGAGATCCCCGCGGAGTCGCGCGCGGACGGCAAGCCGGGCGACCTCGAGCTGACCGTCTCCGGCATCAGCGCGAGCGGCACCGCCACGGCGCTCGGCGCCACCCCCGTCGTCCACGTGAATTCCCACAACCAGGACACGCTCATCGCTCCGGGCACCACCAGCACGTGGCTCGCGGCGCTGGAGCCGGGCACCGATCCCGATCAGGTCGTCTCCGCCTTGCAGGACGACTCCCTCTCCGCGCTCACCGCCCAGCAGGCGATCGACGACGGCGTCTCGGACGTCATGCAGGGCTTCGACGCCCTGGCGATGGTCTTCGTCGTGTTCGTCGTGATCGCCCTGGTCACGAGCGCGGTCGTGGTCGCGAACACCTTCGCCGTGACCCTCGCCCAGCGCACCCGCGCCCTCGCGCTCCTGCGCACCCTCGGCGCGACCCGTCGCCAGGTCGCCCGCACCGTGCTGCGCGAGAGCGCCCTGGTGGGCCTGGTGGGTGCGGTGATCGGCGCGCTCGGCGCGCACGTGCTGGCCCAGGCGCTGCTGGCGGCCGCCGCCGGGCTGGGCCTGCTCGACGGCCTGCTGCTCGTCCCGATCTCGGCGCTGTCGCTGATCGTGCCCGTCGTCGTCGGGGTCGCCCTCACGGTGCTCGCGGGCTTCGGGCCGGTGCGCGCGGCCGTGCGCGTCGCGCCGCTGCAGGCGCTGCGTCCCGCTCCCCCGGCCCTGCACCGGCGCCTCGGGGCGCGCGGTGTTCTGAGCCTCGCGGCGGTCGCCCTGGGACTGCTGGCACTGGTCGGCGCGGTCGCGGTGTCCTTCACGGGCAGCGTGGGCCTCGGCGTCGCGGTCGGGCTCCTCGGCGGGGTCGTGAGCTTTGCCGGACTGCTCGTGGGACTCGTGGTGCTCACGCGGCCGCTGACCCGGTTCGCCGGCGCGCTCGCGGCGAGGATCGGCGGGCTTCCGGCGCGGATCGCGGGCGCGAACACCTCGCGCAACCCACGGCGCAGCGCGGCCACGGTCGCGGCCCTGCTCATCGGCACCACGCTGATGACGATGATGGCCGTGGGCGCCCGCACCACCGAGTCCACGCTCACCACGGAGCTCGACAGCCGCAAGCCCATCGACTCCGTCGTCACCGCCGAGAAGCTCCCGAAGGACGCCCTCACCGAGGTGTCCGAGGTGCCCGGCGTGGCCCACGTCTCCTCGACCGAGCACGGGGACGTCGAGGTCGGGGCCGACGAGCCGATGACCCTGTACGCGGCGACGCCCGCGCAGATGCGCGAGGACTCCCACCGCCCCGACATCGCCGACTCCCTCGAGGACGGCACCGTGCTGCTGGGCGAGGAGCGCGCGGAGCGCTTCGGCGTCCACGACGGCCAGGTGCTGCAGGTCGACGGGGCCGACGGCGCCTCGCACGAGCTGCGCGTGAAGGTGGACTCCAACCTGCAGATGTCGATCGTCACCCCGAGCACCCTCACGGCGCTCGTCGGGAAGGACGCCCAGCCCGCCCTGTTCGCGGCCTTCGCCGAGAAGGGATCCGCCGCGCGCGAGGGCCAGGACGCCATGGGCATCGTCACCGGCATCCAGGACACCCTCGCGCAGCACGGCGCCCCGGACGCGCAGGTCGACGCCGCCGGCGTCGAACGCGAGAGCTACGGGCAGATCCTCACGGTGCTGCTGGGCATCACCGTCGCGCTGCTCGCGGTCGCCGTGCTCGTCGCCCTCGTCGGCGTCGCGAACACGCTGAGCCTCGGGGTGATCGAGCGCACCGGGGAGAACGCCCTCCTGCGGGCCCTGGGCACCACGCGCGGCCAGATGCGCGCGATGCTCGCCTGGGAGGGACTGCTGCTGGCCCTCGTGGGAGCGGCGGTCGGGATCGTGCTCGGCTCGGTCTACGGGGTCCTGGGGATCGCGACGATCCTGGGCGGGCAGTTCCCGCTACAGGTCACGATCCCGTGGGGGCAGATCGCACTGGTCCTCGGCCTCGCGCTCGCGGCGGGGCTGCTGGCCTCGGTGCTGCCGGGCCGCCGGGCGGCGCGCACGGCCCCGGCGCAGGCTCTCGCCTCGGCCGACGAGTAGTCGGGACCGTCCCGGTGGACTCCGGCCCTCGCGGCGTCAGCCGCGGGGACCGCGTCCGTTCTTCGCATCCTCGTCGTCGAACGGGAGCGGGGTCGCGCGCACGAGGGTCAGCAGCACCACGAAGGTCGCGATGGCCAGCAGCATGCCGATCCCGCCCACGACCACGATGGCGGCGCGCAGCATGCTCGCGGCGACGAGCGCCTGGAACAGCTGCCAGGTGACCCCGAAGCCGAGCCCGAAGCGGCCGCGGCGCGAGAGGGAGAGCGCGGCGAGGCCGACCACGATCGCGAACAGCAGGATGAACACGGCCAGGCCGATCGCGAGGGAGGCGCCGACGTCCTGCGAGCCGACCCGTGTGATCATGAAGCCGCCGAGGAGGAGCAGGCAGAGCGCCTCGGCGCCCAGCAGCACGGTTCCCAGGCGCCGCATGCCGGGTCGGTCCTCCGTCGTGGCGGGGCGCGGAGCGCCCCCGCGGGGCGAGGGGGACGGAGATCCGGAGGAAGCCATGTGCTGCACTCTATCGACGCGCTCCGCAGCGGGAGCGCCCCGTAGCAGTCCTCGGGCGCTCACGGCGCTGTGGGAAGTGCCACCCAGGTCGTGCCCGTGCGCTCTTGTCCCCCACCGCGAGGCCTCCGACAATGGAGGGAACCCAGGATCGGCCGCCTCGGCATCGGTCCGCCCGTAGATCCGTATCGCCTTGCCGAAGGCGACCACCAGCCGCGCCGTGGCTCCCGAGCCGCTGCGGGGTGACCGGAAAGTGAGTAGCAGATGGATTGGCGCCACCGCGCGGAATGCCTGACCCAGGACCCCGAGCTGTTCTTCCCGATCGGGAACACGGGTCCCGCGATCACCCAGATCCAGGAGGCCAAGGCGGTGTGCCAGCGCTGCGACGTGATGACCTCCTGCCTGAAGTTCGCCCTCGAGTCCGGCCAGGACTCGGGCGTGTGGGGAGGCCTCTCCGAGGACGAGCGCCGATCCCTCAAGCGCCGCAATGCGCGCGCTCGCCGCGCCGGCTGACCCGGCCACCGCAGCTTCCACGACGGGCGATCCCTCCGGGGGTCGCCCGTCGTCGCATGTCAGGACTCCGCGGGGGCCGTCGGACGCGGGCGGCCGACGGACACGGCCTCAGGCGTTCGCGGCGTCCACGCTGACGGGGTCGAGGTAGACGTCGATCGTCGCCCGGGTGCCGCCCTCGGGACGGTTCTCCCAGTCCAGCGTCCCCCCGAGCTCGCCCTGCACGAGGGTCTGGGCGATGTTCGTGCCGAGCCCGGTGGGCTGGGCGGACTTCATGCCCGTGCCGTCGTCCTCGATGTGGATCACGAGGTGGCTGCCGGTGCGCTCCGCGCGGATGGTGAGCGTGCCGCCGGTCTCCGAGAGCCCGTGCTCCACGGCGTTGGTCGCGAGCTCGGTGACCACGAGCGCGAGCGGGGTCGCCTCCTCCGGTCGCACGGAGCCGACCTTGCCGACGCGCTGGGTGCGCACCTCGACCTGGTGCGGGTCCGTGACGTCGGCCCCCTCGCGGTGCACGGTCGCGCTCGCGGCGTCGACGGCGAGGCGCAGGCAGCGCTCGATGACCTCGTCGAAGAAGACGGCCTCCTCGCTGCCCTGCAGCATCGACTCGTGGACCAGCGCGATGGTGGCGACCCGGCGCTGCGCCTCGGCGAGCGCGTCGCGGGCCTCGTCGCTCTTCATCCGCCGCGACTGCAGGCGCAGCAGGGCGGCCACGGTCTGGAGGTTGTTCTTCACCCGGTGGTGCACCTCCCGGATGGTCGCCTCCTTGGTGATCAGCTCGCGCTCGCGGCGGCGCAGCTCGCTGACGTCGCGCACCAGGATGATCGCGCCGTCGCGCTTGCCGCCTGCGGTCAGCGGGATCGCTCGCAGCGAGAGCGTGCCTCCGCGGGCCTGCATGTCGGAACGCCAGGCCGCGCGCCCCATGAGCACGAGCGGCAGCGACTCGTCGACGGGCGCGCGCGTCTGCAGCAGCTCCGTGGTGAGCTCGGCGAGCGTGCTGCCGGTCATGTCGCCGGCGACGCCGAAGCGATGGAAGGCCGACAGCGCGTTCGGCGACCCCCAGATCATCACGCCCTGCGCGTCGAGCTCGACGATGCCGTCGCCCACGCGCGGCGCACCGCGGCGCGGGGGGATCGGGGCTCCGGCGATCGGGTAGGCGCCCTCCCCCATCATCCGCAGCAGCCGCTCGCCCAGCTCGTGCTGGCGGGTCTCGTTGCGGCTGGGCTCGCCGGCGGGCACAGGGGCCTCGATGGTGAGCACGCCGATGGTCTGCCCCTCGTGGCGGACGGGGGCGAGCTGGCGCAGCGCCTCCTGGCCCTCCCGCATCACGACAGCGGGCTCGAAGTACGGCTCCTCTCCGTCCAGGACCGCGCGCACCAGCGGCTTCTCCTCGGGGTCGGCCTCGATCCCCACGGGGTCCTCGTAGTAGACGGTGGCGCCGGTCGACGGACGGCAGTGCGCGACAGCGAGCGCGCCGGCCGGCGTGCGGACCCACAGCACGAGGTCCGCGCGCAGCAGGTCCGACAGCAGGGCCCAGTCCCCCACCAGGAGCTGCAGCCACTCGGAGGTCTTCTCATCCATGTCCGGCACGTCGGAGAGGTACTTGGCGAGACTCGGCATACGGCCAGGATAGGTCCTGTGCAGGGGTGCTCCGCGCGGGTGCCCAGCTCCGGACTCCCGCACGGGCCGCCCCGGCGGGGACGAGGCGGGGACGAGGCGGTCAGCGGGCCGGCCCAGCTGGCATAGTGGGAGCATGCGCCTGAGCGAGAACCTGAACCTGCCGATGCCGCCCGAGGCGGCCGCGGCGATGTACGCCGATCCCGCCTACACCCGGATCCGCGGCCGCACCCTGCACGCGGAGTCCGCGACCTCGGAGGTGGAGGGGGATCCTGCCGGCGCCTTCACCGTCACCACGCATCTCGAGCTGGCCACCGAGGGCATCCCGGACATCGCCCGCTCGCTCGTGGGCAGGAGCGTGAAGATCCTCGAGGTGCAGTCCTGGCAGGCCCCCGCCGGGGGCGGCGCGCGCCAGGGCACCATCGAGCTGACCGTGCAGGGCGCCCCCGCCTCGATGCGCGGGCATCTCGAGCTGCGGCCCGCCGGGGAGAACTCCGCCGTGAGCATCGACGGGGACTTCACGGCGAAGGTCCCGCTGCTGGGCGGCCGGCTCGAGAAGGCCGCGCTGCCGTACGTGACGAAGGTGCTGCGGGCCGAGGAGCGCTCGGCCGAGGACTACCGCAGCGGCGCCTCCGCGTAGTCGAGCGCAGCGGGCAGCTCGCTCGCATCGAACCAGAGCAGCGCGGGATCGGTGTCGTCGACCTCGGCCGCCGCGGCGTCGAGCTCGGTGGCGTGGGCGCTCGCGATGACGAGGGCGCCCTCGCGGGCGAGGCGCAGCCCGAACGCTCCGCCGTCCTCGCTCGCGTCGGCCAGGGAGGCGTCCGGCACGTCGCCGGCGAGGACCAGCGCCCGCATCCGCGGGTCGACCTGTCCCAGCGCGCTGAACACGGCGTCCTGGAGCGCGTCGTACTCGAGCTCCTCGACGTCCTCCTCCGCGCGCTCGGCGCGGGCGGCATCGGAGACGCCCCAGATGAGGCGCCCCGTCTCGAGCGCGATCCGCGCGGCGCCGGAGCGCAGGGCGTCATGATCGGCGGGTCCGACGGGCGCGAAGATCCTCATGGCTCTCATCCTGCCACGCCGGCGCCCGCGCGCTCCGGGTCCGCGCCGCCCGCGCCGGCGGCCTCCGCGACGGCTCCGCTCCCCTCTCGCTCGTCGGCGGCATGCTCCGCGCGCACCCGGGCGGCGAGGTCCCGCAGTCCCCTGCGCAGGGGACTGCGGGGCGCCGCCTCCGCGAGCACCGCGCCGTCCCAGGCGGCGCGGCGGCAGGTGGTCGCCTCCTCCGGCAGGATCGTCACCGAGGCCACGTCCATGCGCGAGCGCAGCAGCTCCTCGACCCTCTCCTCGCGTGCGGGCGGCCCCGCGCGATTGATCACCACGTGCAGCGGCCCGACGCCGATCTCGTCGAGTCGCTCGCGCTCCCTCACCAGCCGCGTGATCGAGATCGGGTCGGAGGAGACCACGGCGAGCAGCACGTCCGCGCGGCGCACGGCGCTGAGCGACGCCGCGCAGCGCTGCGGGGCCGCGGTGTCGTAGCTGAGGTCCTCGTCCTCCTCGAGAGGGGCCCCGACGTCCACGACCACGGCGCCACCGCGGTCCGCGAGGGCCTCCCAGACGTCCTCGAGGGAGCTGCGGTGGACCTCCGCCCAGCGGGCGGGCACGCCGATGCCGCTGAGCAGGTGGAGGCGCCCGCGCACCGCGGGGACGAGCGCATCGAGGGTCTCGTCGTCGAGCGTGCCCCGGGCGGCGGCGCGGCAGGCCGCCACGAGACCCGGGGACTCGTCGAGGACGCCGAGCATCTGGCTGAGGGAAGGTCCGTGGGTGTCGGCGTCCACGAGCACGGTCGGCTCGCCGGCGTCGGCGAGCTCGGCCGCGAGGTTCACGGCGACGGTCGAGCGGCCCGGAGCACCTCCCGGCCCCCAGGTCACGATCAGCGGGGCCCGCCGCGGCGGCAGATCCTCGAGACCATCGGCGGTGTCCTGCACCCACGCGTCGCCGGCGGACTCCTCCTCCGACTCGGGCCGCAGGGCGCGCTCGCATGCCTCGAGCAGCTCCTCGACGTCGGCCGAGGCGTCCACGACGATCCGCAGGCCGAGCGAGGTGCGGGCCGCCGCGCCCTCCTCGCTGCGCAGGCCGACGACGCCCGCCCCGCCCCGCAGCATCTCGGCGGCGGCCTCGCGGTCCAGACCGCGCACGGCGAGATCGATGACGACGACGTCGCCGATGCCGGCGGCCACGACGGCCGCCGTCTCGGCGAGATCGGCGCAGCGCCGCACGATCCGCGCCTTCCCGGAGGACCCCCGGGCCACGTCGTGGACGATCCTCACCTCATCGCGCCCGGAGGCGCAGAGCACGATGTCGATCATGAGCCGGCCTGCTGGTCGCCGGGCACGCCGATGACGTCCATCCTGTCGCCGGATCCCAGGGCCTCGAGCACCTCGGGGAGATCGTCGGCCGGGACGAGCACCTCGACGCTCATGGACCGCATGCCCAGGGTGCTGCCCTCGAAGACGCGGCGCACGGTGGCGCCGTCCACGAGCTTCTCCGCGAGGGCATCGCTGTCCTGCTCGTCGGCCGCTGTGCGCCAGAGCTCGACGGGACGGCCCGGGCTCACGGAGTCCGCAACCGCGCTGTCGACGGGGATGACGACGGGGCGCAGGTCGCCCCCGCCTCCCTGGCCGATCGCGGAGACGGGCAGAAGCTCCCCGGAGTGCACGGACTGCAGGGCCGTGGACCCCTCGGGGATGTCCCCGGGCGAGGAGGCGTAGCGCGCGGACTGGTCGCCGAGGCGGACCTCGGCCGTGGTGAAGGCGTCGGGGCCGATCTCATCGCCGACCACCACCTCGTCGCGCGCGACGAGCACCGTCGTGGTCGCCGAGGCGCGCGAGGCGAGCAGGGCGCCCAGCAGCACGCTGAGGACGACCAGCAGGATGCCGACGAGGAGGCGCGGATCCTTCCAGCGAGGTCGACGCAGGCGCATGAGAGAAGGGGCAGGGGGCACGAGAGCTACCTCCGGGGAGCGGGCGGGGCCGGCGGACTCGGGGGATCCGATCCTCGAGCGAGAGGCTACGGCACTGCTCGTCCGCGCGCCGCCCGCCGATCGATCCTGTGGACGACGAGGCGGCGAGCGGAGCACTGTCCGGCGTCCGCGACCGCTCATCCACAATGCTCAGGATCCGAGGGCGCACGGGTGCGACAATGAGGCCCTTCCCCTTCCGAGGAGACCCATGACCACGCGTTTCATCCCGCTCTCCGACGTCGCCGAGCAGCTCTCGATCTCCGCGTCCCAGGCCTATGCCCTGGTGCGCTCCGGCGAGCTGCGCGCGATCAAGGTGGGCGGTCGCGGGCAGTGGCGCGTCGAGCTCTCGGAGCTCGAGGCGTACATCGAGCGCTCCTATGCCGCCACGGAGACCTTCCTCGAGCAGGAGCGCACGGAGGCGCCGCAGTCCTCGTCGGCCCCGCACCGCAGCGAGCGCTGACCTGATCAGTCCGGCCGCTGCGCGGTGAGCGAGAGGATCCCCGAGAGCAGGATCGTCACCCCGCGCGCCCTGGAGGCCGGGCGCTGCTCGCCCGAGGGCAGCAGACGGAGATCCAGGGCGTCCTGACCCACGCCCGAGATCCGGCCCTGCATCTCCCCCGCCGCCGTGCGCACGTGCACGAGCGCACGGTCCCGTGCGAGTGCCCGCAGCGCCGTGCCGAGCCCCGGGGGGCGAAGTCGCGTGCTGCCTGGTTCGCGCACACGATCAGGCAGGTCCTCGAGCAGCACGATCGCGCCGAGCACCGCCCACGTGGAGCGCGCGTCGGCCCGGGACCGCAGCCGCACCCAGTCGGCGCCGACCTCGACGATCTCTCCCCCGACGACCGCACCGTCGCGCAGGTGCGCCCGGATGTCATGCCCCACCGCGCCGCGCAGGCGATCGAGGACGAGCACCTGCGCGCGCTCGGCGCGCGTGAGCTCCTCGGTGACCGCGCGCCGCTCCTCACTCTCGAGGTGGTCCATGCGCGATTCGAGGTCCTCGAACATCCGCTCCAGGCTCATCCGCCCACTCTAAGCGCTGCCACGAGCACGTTTGCGCTTCACATCACATCGCGATAGATTCCCGCACATCGCTTTATACGACAGCAAACTGCATCAAACGACACGGATGAACGCGTACTCACGACATCGGCGGTCTGCCGGTGCGCATGGCGAGGGGACAAGATGAGCACGACGGACCGACCGAGCACGCACGTGACGACCAGGGCGACCGGTCGGCGCGCCGCGCTGGCCATGCCGCTGATCGCCATCGCCTCGCTCGCCGCCGGCACTGTCCTGCTGAGGGCGGCCGCCGCCCTGCAGGTCGAGGCGCGCTCGAGCTACGGCACCGACGCGCTCACGGCGCTCGTGCTGCTCGCGGTCGCGGCCCTGGGCGTCCTGCTGTGCGCGTACCTCGCCCTCGTGCACGCCCTCGCCGCCGTGGTGATGCTGCGCGGGGCCGATGCCGCGGGCTCGAGAGCGCTGCTGCGGGCGCTGCGCGTGCTCGCGCCGCGCATCGCCTCCCGCGCGCTGGCGACGCTCGCCGTGACCACGGCGGCCGCGGGCCTCCTGGCGGGGCCCGCGCAGGCCCAGGGCACGCCGGTCGGCGTCACGAGCGCGGCGGGGTCGACGGGCTCTCTTGCCTCGGCTCCCGCCGCAGCTCCGCTGATGCGCCTGCCCGGCTCGCAGGATCCACCGCCCGCGCACACGGATCACACCCCCTCCGCCCAGCTGCCCGCCGAGCCCGACGCACCGTCGCCCGAGGAGCCCACGGATCAGCCGGACGCCGGCGACGAGGAGCTCCCGGGCCTCGGCTGGGGCGATCAGGAGGCCCCCGCGGACGGCCAGAACACCCCCGCCGGGTCCGGCGCCACCGGTGCCGATGACAGCAACTCCGATGACAGCAGCTCCGATGACAGCGGGCGGCCGGACACCCTCACGGTGGTCGTGAAGGACGGCGATTCGCTCTGGTCGATCAGCGATGACCTCATGGGCGTCGGCCCGGACTCCCCCGGGGAGATCTCAGCGGCCTGGCCCGAGCTCTTCGCCGCGAACGCCGACGTCATCGGCCCCGACCCCGACCACATCGAGCCCGGACAGGTGCTCACCGTCCCCGATGCCCTCCCCACCTCCCAGGAGAACTCATGACCACGACGGACGGCCTCGTGCCCACCGATCAGCAGCTCGCCGCGGGCGTGGATCCGCGCGACCCCGAGGACGGCCTCCGGCTCGTGGAGAGCGTGGCCCGCTGCGCGGTCGAGATCGTGCGCGACTCCCGGCCGGTGAGCACGCTCTCCCGCCTGGTCACCCCGGAGGTCTCGGCCTATCTGGCGCGGCGCGCGGCGCTCACCCGCAGGATCCGCGGCCTCACCGGCCGCACTCCGCGCGTGCGCCTGGCGATCTCCGGGACCCGCACCTGCGTGGTCACGTCCGGGGTCGTCGAGGCGAGCACCGTGGTGCGCGACGCCGACCGCGCACGATTCCTCGCCATGCGCTGGGAACTGCGGCACACCGGGTGGAGGGTCACCGTCCTGGAGGTCGGCTGACCCTCCCCCGGGGCGTCAGGAGCGCTTGGCGCGCCGCCCGCGCGAGGGACCGCTGGTGTTCCCGCCGGACGCCGTGGGCGAATCGGAGCCGCGTGCGCTCGAGGAGCCCTGTGCGCTCTTCGAGTCCTGCTTGCGCTGCTGGCGCTCGCGACGTCGGCGCTCGGCCCGCGAGAGCGAGGAGACGTCCTGGGCGCCGGAGCCCTCGGCCGAGGAGTAGCGCAGTTCGCGCGCGCTCGGCCCTTCGTCCAGACCCTTCGCCCGCAGCGTCACGGAAGGGGCCGCATCCGCCGCGTCGTCCGCCGGCTCGCCGTCTGCCGTCCCGTCCTCGGCCGTCCCGTCCTCGTCCGAGGCGTCCTCGGACGCCTCCGACGCGGGGGTCCCGGCGAGGGCGCCGACCGCGCCGGCGGCCTTGGTCACCAGGTCGGAGACGGACTGCGGCACGACGGGAGCGGGCTGCACCTGCACCTCGAGGTTGAAGATGTACCCGACCGCGTCCTCCTTGATGCCCGCGATCATGTCGCTGAACATCAGGTGGCCCTCGCGCTCGTACTCGATGAGCGGGTCGCGCTGGGCCATGGCGCGCAGGCCGATGCCCTCCTTGAGATAGTCCATCTCGTAGAGGTGCTCGCGCCAGCGACGGTCCATGACCGACATCAGCACGCGGCGCTGCAGCTGGTCCATCGCGTCCTCGCCGAGCTCGGCCCGACGGTTCTCGTAGGCCAGGTGCGCGTCGGAGAGGATCTCCTCGCGCAGGGTCGCGGCATCGAGGTTCTCCTTGCCGCCGTGCTCCTCGACGAGCTCCTCCGCCGAGATCGAGACGGGGTAGGTGGGACGCAGGGTGCCCCAGAGCTCCTCGAGGTCGACGTCCTCGGGGGTGACGCCGCGCGTGGCCGCGTCGACCGCACCGCCGATGACCTCGTCGATGTAGCGCCCGACGTGCTCCTCGAGGTCCTCGCCCTCGAGGATGCGGGTGCGCTCCTCGTAGATCTTCTTGCGCTGCTTGGTGAGGACGTCGTCGTACTTCAGGACGTTCTTGCGGATCTCCGCGTTGCGCGACTCGATGGACTGCTGGGCGCGCTGGATCGCGGAGGAGACCATGCGGCCGGTCAGCGGGACCGACTCGTCGACGCCGCCGCGGGCCAGCAGGGTCTCGGCCGCGCCCGCGTTGAACAGGCGCATGAGGTCGTCCTGCAGCGAGAGGTAGAAGCGGGACTCGCCCGGATCGCCCTGGCGGCCGGAGCGGCCGCGCAGCTGGTTGTCGATGCGCCGGGACTCGTGGCGCTCGGTGCCCAGCACGTAGAGGCCGCCGGCCTCGACGACCTCGTCGTGCTGCGCGGAGACCTGGGACTCGGCCTCCGCGATCGCATCGTCCCACGCCTCCTCGTAGGCCTCGGAGTCCTCCTCCGGGTCCAGGCCGCGCTCCTTGAGCGCGCGGTGGGCCATGAACTCCACGTTGCCGCCGAGCATGATGTCGGTGCCGCGGCCGGCCATGTTGGTGGCGACCGTGACGGCGCCCTTCGCGCCGGCCATGGCGACGATCGCGGCCTCCTGCGCGTGGTTCTTCGCGTTGAGGACCTCGTGGTCAACGCCCTGGGCCTTGAGCAGCTTCGCGAGGTACTCGGACTTCTCGACGCTCGTGGTGCCCACGAGCACGGGCTGACCCTGGTGGTGGCGGGAGACGATGTCCTCGACGACCGCGTCGAACTTGGCCTTCTCGGTGCGGAACACCTTGTCGACCTGGTCCTTGCGGATCATGTCCTTGTGGGTCGGGATCGGCACCACGCCCAGCTTGTAGGTGTTCATGAACTCGGCGGCCTCGGTCTCGGCCGTGCCGGTCATGCCCGACAGCTTCTCGTAGAGCTTGAAGTAGTTCTGCAGGGTGATCGTGGCGAGCGTCTGGTTCTCGGCCTTGATCGCCACGCCCTCCTTGGCCTCGATGGCCTGGTGCATGCCCTCGTTGTAGCGGCGACCGGCGAGGATGCGGCCGGTGTGCTCGTCGACGATGAGCACCTCGCCGTTGAGGACCACGTAGTCCTTGTCCTTCTTGAACAGCTCCTTGGCCTTGATGGCGTTGTTCAGGAAGCCGATCAGGGGGGTGTTCAGGGACTCGTAGAGGTTGTCGATCCCCAGGTGGTCCTCGACCTTGTCGATGCCGGTCTCGAGCACGCCCACGGTGCGCTTCTTCTCGTCGACCTCGTAGTCGCGGTCGCGGCGCAACAGCTGGACGACCTTCGCGAACTCCGCGTACCACTTGTTGGCGTCGCCGGAGGCGGGGCCCGAGATGATGAGCGGCGTGCGGGCCTCGTCGATGAGGATCGAGTCGACCTCGTCCACGATCGCGAAGAAGTGGCCGCGCTGGACGCGCTCGTCGGCGCTCAGCGCCATGTTGTCGCGCAGGTAGTCGAAGCCGAACTCGTTGTTCGTGCCGTAGGTGATGTCCGCGGCGTACTGCTCGCGGCGCTCCTCGGGCTTCTGCCCGGAGACGATGCAGCCCGTGCTCAGTCCCAGGGCGCGGAACACGCGTCCCATGATGTCGCTCTGGTAGGAGGCGAGGTAGTCGTTGACCGTGACCACGTGCACGCCCTTGCCCGCGAGGGCGTTGAGGTAGGCGGGGAGGGTCGCGACCAGGGTCTTGCCCTCACCGGTCTTCATCTCGGCGATGCGACCGCGGTGCAGCGCCGCGCCGCCCATCACCTGCACCTCGTAGGGGCGCTGGCCCAGGGTGCGGCTCGCGGCCTCGCGCACGGCGGCGAAGGCCTCGACCTGGATGTCGTCGAGAGTCTCGCCGTCCTCGAGGCGCTCGCGGAAGCGCACGGACTCCTCGCGCAGCTCCTCGTCGCTGTAGTCCTCGTAGATCGCGGCCGCGTCGTCGACGCGACGGGAGATGGTGGTGAGCCTGCGCAGCTCGCGGCCTTCGCCGGCGCGCAGGATCGTGTCGAAGAGGTTGACCACTCGTGCTCCTCGGGGTGGACCGTGACCGGCCCGGTTCGTCTCGTCCGCCCGGGAGGGCGGATGGTGTTCCGGCCCGCGGGGCGGGCCGGCAGTGCGCGGACGCCGACGGCCCCGGAGGGCGCGGCGCCGCCCCATCCTACGTGCCCTCTCCTGCGAGCGCCGTGCCACAGGGCACACGGCGGGGCGGGGAACCGAGGACGGCTACGACAGCATCTCCGCGAGCGCGGGGGCGAGGTCGCCGACGCCGAGCACCTCGATGCTCGTCAGGCCCTGCCAGCGCGCGGCGCGGCCCAGCTCCTCGGCGAGCGCGGGAGCGACCTCGTCGGCGCCCGGCACGCTCTCGCGGGCGCTCATCGCGGGCAGCGGCTCGAGGTGCGCCTCGCAGACCTCGAGGACGCCGCGCCGGCGGTCGCTGCGCAGGTCCACGCGGGCGACGATCCGGTCGTCGAGCAGGAAGGGCAGGGCGTAGTACCCGTGGGTGCGCTGGGCGCGCGGCGTGTAGATCCCGATCCGGTACTCGACGTCGAAGAGGTCGCGCAGGCGGGGACGGTGGAAGGCGACGGGGTCGAAGGGGCTCACGAGGGCGGCCGCGGTGACGGGAGCGGGCCGCGGCGCCTCGTGGTGCAGCAGCAGGGGGAGGTCCTGGGATCCGCGGCGCACGGCGACCTCCCGCAGGGTCCCGGTCTCGACCATGTCCCGGATGTGCGGGGCGACCTCGGCGGCGCGCAGCCGGAAGTAGTCGGCGATATCGGCCGGGGAGGCGATCCCGAGCGCCTTCGCGGCGCGGCGGGTGAGCTCTCCCTGCGCCGCCGACGGGTCCGGGTCGCTGCCCGCGCCCTCCGCGCCCGTCACATCCTCCCGGCCCTCCGGGTCGGAGGACGAGGCGTGGTCCGGCAGCGGCGCGCCCGCGTCGGCCGCATAGAGCCGCTCGAACTGGGCGCTGCGCCCGACGCAGTCCACGTGACCGGCGCGGAAGAGGTACTCGACGAGCCACTGCGTGTCCGAACGGCGCCATCCCCAGCCCTCGGCGGGCTTCTCGTCGTCGCCGACGAGGCGGGCGACGGCGGCGGCGCTGATCGGTCCGTGCTCGGCGATGACGTCGAGCACGCGGCGCATCGCCCCGGCGTCCGACCCGGCGGCGCGGCGCACGGCGCCCCAGTCCCTGCGCGCGGCGCGCTCGCGGCGGAAGCCCAGCAGGGAGTGGACCTCGGCGGTCGTGAAGGCGGCCTCGTGCGCGAGGGCCTCCTGGACGAGGCGCCCGCGGCCGGGCCGGCTCGCACGGTCCAGGACGTCCACGTCCCAGCAGCCGCGCCGGGTGAACACGGGCATGTGGTGGGCCCGGGCGAACACGCTCACCGAGTCGATCTGCAGCAGGTGGGTGCGTTCGAGGGTCCGCTCGAGGCTGCGCCGGCTCGCGGCGCGCGCGGGCAGGTCGTCGGCGCGGCGGCCGCCGATGCCCTGCGCGCGCAGTGCGATGCGGCGGGCGGATCTCCAGCTCAGTCGCTCGGGCATGGATCCGATCCTAGGAGCAGGATGGGACGGAGCGGCGCTGCACGCGGCTCCGCCCGCCGCGGGGAGCGCGACGGGCGGAGCATGCGGGGGTCGATGGTCGGCGGCGCACTGCGCGGTGCGCAGGGCGCTGTGCTCTCAGGCGCTGCGGGCGGCGAGCTCGTCCTCGGGGTCGATGTCGAGGGCGACCTCCTCCACGCGCTCGAGCTCGATGACGCCGTAGCTCCATCCCTTGCGGCGGTAGACCACCTTGGGGTTGCCGGTCGCCTCGTCGATGAAGAGGTAGAAGTCGTGGCCCACGAGCTCCATGCGGTTCAGGGCATCGTCGATGCTCATGGGGGCGGCCTTGTGCTTCTTCTCGCGGATCACGACGGGGCTCTCGTCGGCCGCCTCGCTGGTCTCGTCCTCGTCCGCGGCCGCAGGGGCCTCGTCGGCCGACGCCGCGGCCACCGAGTCCTCGGGGAGCAGCGGGATCTCCCCGGTGTGCCCCATGGTCCGCACGCTCTCGGCGCCGTGCCCGCGGGAACGGCCGCGGCGATGGTCCTTGCGGCGGTCGCGGGCGCGCCGCAGGCGCTCGAACAGCTTGCCGTAGGCGACGTCGAGCGCGCCGTAGAGGTCATCGGCCCGGGCTTCCGAGCGGATCACGGCGCCGTCGTCATGCACGGTGATCTCCACGCGGGCTGCCTGATCGGCCTGGCGAGGGTTGCTCTCCTCGGAGAGCTCCACGTCCACCCGCATGACCGCGGGTGCGAGCTGGGTGACCTTCTCGAGCTTCTCCGACAGATGGCGGTGGAAGCGCTCCGGGACGTCCATGTGGCGTCCGACGACGTTGATCTCCATGAGGTCCTCCTCATTCGAACGAACGCGGCCGATGATCAGCCCGGCCGCATTGGCTGGTCCGACTGCCACCTCCTCGTGCGAGGGATCCACTCGTCCGCTGCGAGTGTGACGTACAGCATGGCACGGAATCCTGGGGGACGTCAGGGGAACGTCCGAGTGGCGGGCAGGCGCGCCGAGGCCACCACGACCGCCCCGACGACCCCGATGCCCAGCCGCCCGAGCGCCTCGGCGCTCGCCCGCAGGGTCGCGCCCGTGGTCACCACGTCGTCCACGAGGATCACCGGGGCGCCCTCGCGCCGCGTGCGCGACAGCGCCCCGCCGCGCACGGCGAGGTGGCGCCGACGGCGCTGACGCGCCGTGCGCCCCTCCTGCCCCTCGCCGAGCCTGCCGCGCAGCGCCTCCCACGGCAGGCCCGTGCGGCGCGAGATCGCCGCGGCCAGCTGGGCGGTGTGGTCCTCCCCGCGCCGCACGCGGGAGCCGAGCCTGCTGGGCACCGGCACGAGCACGGGTGCGGGAAGGGGATCGGGAACGGGATCGGGCCCATGGTCGGGCTCCCCTGCCGCCTCGGCGAGCGCCCGGGCCGCCGGGGCGAGGCCCTGTGCGAGGAGCGGGACGAGGTGGGACCTGCCGCCGTTCTTCCACGCCAGCACCAGGTCCTGGAGGGGCCCCGCGTACTCGCCGAGCGCCATCACCGGCAGCAGCGCGCGATGGTCCACGCCCGCGGGGGCGCCGTCCTCCCCCGCGCGGACCCGGACGTCCTGCACGATCTGCACCGCGTCGCAGACCGCCTCCACCCGGCGGGCCTCGGCGGCGAGCAGCGCGGCGCACTCCTCGCACAGCAGGCGCCCCTCGCTGCCGCAGGGGCACTCGAGCGGCACGAGCAGGCCGCAGGTCTCGCGCACGATCGCGCCGAGCAGCGCCGCGGCGCGGGTGAGATCCGTCATCGGCACAGCACAGCACCCGTGTCGTCGCCCTGCCGGAACCGGGCTCAGACTGTGGACGAGGGGTCTCTGGGGAGGACCGGCCCCCGGCAGCGCGCCCACCGCCCGACGTCAGGAGAAGCGTCAGTAGAAGGAGGGGTCGCGCGCCTCCATGTCGACGTCGCCCCAGGAGGATCCCTCGACGCGCAGCAGCCGGCCGTCGCTCGTGGTCGCCCAGACGGCGACGGTCACGCCGGTACCCGCCACCCAGTCGACAGTGGCCGGCGGCGCGGGCAGGCGATCTCCGTCCTCCTGCAGGCCCATGATCTGGGCCCGCGGCGCCGCGCTCTCCGTGTCCTCACCCAGCAGCAGCACGGTGGACTCGTCGTACCAGGTGGCCATGCGCAGGGAGGAGAGGGCGGTGGGCAGCTGCACGGGCTCGGTGAGGGCGCGGGGGACGCCGTGCTCGTCGCGCACCACGGCGCTCAGGTCCAGGCGCGGGGTGCCGTCGTCGCTCGAGAGCACGAGCACGCGGGTGGCGTCGGCCGCGATGTCGAAGGAGAGCAGCCGGCGGCCGTCCAGCCAGCTCGCGTCGACCTTCGCATCCTCCTGCGTGCTGCGGCTGGACAGGGCGAGCAGCGCGCCCGAGGCCGTGCGCGTCGGCGCCCACACGAAGCCCGCGTCGTCGATCCGCGGGGGCAGCAGGTCCGCGCCGACGGCCACCTCCCGACGGGGGATGCTGCCGTCGCTCGAGCACAGGACCACCGCGGAGCGGTCCTTGCGCAGGGCGGCCGCGAGCGGGGAGGCCTGGGACATCGCCGGGGCGTGCACGGTCTCCTTCGCCAGGGCGGGGATCATCTGCTCCGCCTTCGCCCCGGCGCCGACGTCCGCGAGGGAGACGACGCCCTGCGCGCCGGCGGCGATCGGCCGGTGTCCGGGCAGCGCCCGCGAGGGCCCGTCGGCGGGAGGCTCGAGGTCCTTCCCCTCGCGCAGCAGCTTCACGTCCGAGAGCGCCGGCACCGAGCGCAGCGTCGCCTGGATCTGGGCGATCGCGAGATCGCGCGCGTTCGCGCCGAGCGACGTGATGGTCCCGGGCAGCTCGAGCTGGAGCACGCCGTCGCCGCCCGCGCTCACGGGCGCCGAGCCCAGGTGCGCGCTCTCGGGGATCGCGGTGCGCACGGCCTTGGTGAAGGGCGCGGTGGGACCGGACTCGAGCGCGCTGAGGGCCGAGGCGGTGACGTCGCGCGCGAAGAACCAGCGCGGATCGGGCACCAGGTGGATCTGCCTGGGGTCGAGGAAGCAGAGGCGCACGGCGCGGAACAGCAGGGAGAACGCGGAGTCGGAGAGGAAGATGCCGGCGGGCGGATCGCTGATCCGCCACTGCCCGTCCTCCTTCACCACGCCGAGCTCGACCTCGCGCGCGCTCGCGCCGCCGTAGAGGGTGCGCACGCCCGCGCGGTCGACGTGCCCCACGGCCTGCACGCTCAGCCGCACGCTCGAGCGGTCCACGACGGTGATCGCGAGCTCGGTGCCCGCCGAGTACAGGGTGACCCCCGCCGCGGGGTCCCAGCTCGCGCGGGCCGCGGAGGTGAGGTACTGGCGGGCGACGCCGAAGTCGTCCTCGGGGCCGACGCCCGCGAGCACGAAGCCCGAGACGATCTGCTCGGGGCTCGCGCCGTCGGCCGGCGGCTGCGGCTGCACGTAGGGGACGTCGGAGGCCGCGGCCCCGGAGAGGCTCTCGCGGTGCACGTCGCCCGAGGTGGGGATGCGCGCGCACGCGCCGAGCGCGAGCGCCGTCCCCAGCAGTCCCGCGCCGCGCAGCAGTCCGCGTCGATCGATCTCACGCATCGTCGTCCGCCTCCGTGTCCTCACCGAGGGACGGCAGCGCGTCGGCCCGCACGGGGATCTCCCCGGTGACCGTGCCGACGCTCGCCTGGCCGCGGTCGAGCCCGGTGAACGAGCGCTCGAGGGCGAGCGGCGAGCGCGCGATCTGGGTGCCCGGCCGGCGCGGGAGGGTCAGGCGGAACACGGCGCCCTGGCCCTTGCGTCCCCAGGCCTGCAGCCAGCCTCCGTGGAGGTGGGCATCCTCGAGGGAGATCGACAGGCCCAGTCCGGTCCCGCCCAGGGTGCGGGCGCGCGAGGGGTCGGCGCGCCAGAAGCGCGCGAAGACCCGCTCGGCCTCCTCGGGGGTGAGACCGACGCCGAAGTCCTGGACGATGACGGCGACCGCCTGGTCGTCGGCCCCCGTGCGCACGACGACGGACCGACCGGCCCCGTGCTCGATGGCGTTGGTGAGCAGGTTGCGCAGCACGCGGTCGATGCGCCGGGAGTCGACGACCGCCTCGGTCGACAGCGAGGTCAGCTGGACGTCCAGCAGGGAGCCGCGGGAGCCCGCGAGGGGGCGCGCGTCCTCGGCGGCGCGCATGACGAGATCCCCGAGGTCGTGGCGCCGGGCGTCGAGCACGGCGGCTCCGGCGTCGAAGCGGGAGATCTCCAGGAGATCCGCGAGCAGTGTGTCGAAGCGCCGCACCTGCGCGGAGAGCAGCTCGGTGGTGCGGGCGACCTCGGGCGTGAAGTCCTCGCGGTGCTCGTCGAGCACCGAGGTCGCCATGCGGATCGTCGTCAGCGGGGTGCGCAGCTCGTGGGAGACGTCGGAGACGAACCGCTGCTGGACGCGGGAGAGCTCGGTGAGGTCCTCGATCTTCTGCTCGAGGTTGCTGGCCATCGCGTTGAAGGAGCGCCCCACCTTCGCGATCTCGTCGGACCCCGTGGCCTCGACGCGGCTGCCCAGGTCGCCGGCGGCGATCTTCTCCGCGGCGCTCGCGGCGCGCTGCAGGGGCGCGGTGACCAGGCGCGCGACGACGATCGCGATGCCCATGACCAGGGCGAGCATGACGGCGCCGCCGCCCATCAGGGCCCGCTGCACGAACTGCAGGGTCTGCTGCTCCTGGCCCAGGGAGTACAGCAGGAACAGGTCGTAGGTGCCGCTGCCGGGCACCACCACGCGGGTGCCCACGAGCAGCTGCGGCTCGGTCGCACCGGAGTCGTCGGGGCGCCCGACGCTGCGCCACACCAGCGCGTCCGAGCTCTCGGCGACCGATGTGCGCATGTCCGCGTCGACGAGGTCGAGCATCGCGCGGTCCGAGGCGATCGTGGAGGTCGCGCTCGTCGTGTCCACGGGCACCAGGGCAGCATCGCGCCGGGCCCCGCTGTCGGTGCTGCGCAGACCCTGGATGAAGCTGGCCGCCGCGTCCTGCGACTGGGTCGAGGTGGCGCCCGCGGTGCCGTTCAGGGTGTCCAGCAGGTCCTGGCGGATCGTCGTGGACTCGTCGAGCACCTGCACGCGGCGCTGCTCGTAGAGCCCGTCGGAGATCACGGAGGAGAGGTACGTGCCGACGCTCATCACCGAGATCGCCGCGAGCAGGATCGTCAGCGCCACCACGCGCACCGCGAGGCTCCAGCGCCGCGGATCCAGCCACAGGCGCGGGTGGGCGTAGCGGCCCAGCAGGAGGCGCAGGCGCTGCCACCCGGAAGGCCCCGTCGGCCCGCGCTCCTCGCCGCGCCCGCCCGCTCCGGTCCGATCCACGCCGTCCATGGCGATGATGCGCGCGCCCCGGGCGTCCAGGACGCTCAGGACGCGCCGCCCGCGCGGTAGCCCACGCCGCGCACGGTGACGACGATGCGCGGATGCTCGGGATCGATCTCGATCTTCGAGCGCAGGCGCTGCACGTGCACGTTGACCAGGCGGGTGTCGGCGCTGTGGCGGTACCCCCAGACCTCCTTGAGCAGGGTCTCCCGCGTGAAGACCTGCCAGGGCCGGCGGGCGAGCTGCACGAGGAGCTCGAACTCGAGCGGTGTCAGCGGGATCTTCTCGCCGTCGCGGCGCACCTCGTGCCCGTCGACGTCGATGGCCAGGTCGCCGACACTCAGCTGCTCGGTGCTGGGCGCCTCGCTGCGCCGCACCCGCGCCTTGATGCGGGCGACGAGCTCGTCGGGCTCGAAGGGCTTGGTGAGGTAGTCGTCGGCGCCCGCCTCGAGGCCCTCCACCACGTCGGCCGTGTCCGAGCGGGCGGTGAGCATGAGGATGGGGACCCCGGAGTGGCGGCGCAGGCGACGGCACACCTCGATGCCGTCCATGCCCGGGAGCATCAGGTCCAACAGGACGAGGTCGGGGTGGAGGCGGTCGAAGGCGTCCAGCGCGGAGGCGCCGTCGGCCGTGGTGACCACGTCGAAGCCCTTGCCCCGCAGCACGATGCCCACCATCTCCGCGATCGCATGATCGTCATCGACCACCAGGATGCGTGAGGACGTCGTCATGGGCTCATTGTGCCATTCGTCCCGTCGTCCGACGTGGACCGACGTCGTCGCAGGTCTCGACCATCGTCGTACCCGCCGCAGGCACACGGCACCGTACGGTGGGGCAGACGCCCGGCGGCCGACGCCCCGGCCGGGCAGCGCGACCACGGACCATCGAGGACGACGAGAGGTGAGCGACGTGACCGGACCGAGCGGACCCTGGAGCGCTCCCGGAGCAGGTGCGCCGACGCACCCCTCCCCCGCCTCCCCCGCGCCCGGCCCGTCGGACGCGCCGAGTCGACCCGGTCCCGTGCAGCGCGAGCTCGTCCAATCCGCGGGTCTGTTCCCGCTGCGTCCGCTGGGGGTCGGCGAGATCTTCTCCGCGGCCGTCGGCATCTACCGCCGCCGCCCGAAGCTCGTGTTCGGCGTCAGTGCGATCGTGCTGGGCATCGCCTTCGTGCTCAACTCGGTGGCGGCGGGCATCGGCGTCGCCCCGACGGCCGTGCAGCTCCAGTCCGTCTCCCAGGACCCGACGGGGTCCTCGGGCGCGACCGAGCCGCTCGGCACCTCGCTCGCAGACATGTTCGCGACCATCGGCTCCTCCATGGTCTCGGGCGTGATCACCCTGATCGCCATGCAGCTGGTGCTCGTGGTACTCACCCGGGTCACCCTCGCGGAGGCCGTCGGCTCCCGCGCCGACGACGCCTCCCTGCGCAGCTCGCTGCGCACGCACGGGCCGCGAGCCGTGCTCACGGCGATCCTCGTCTCCCTCATGGGCTTCGCCGCCTTCGCGGTGATCTCCCTGATCGGCGGCCTGCCGCTGCTCCTCGTCCGCGAGGCGCACTGGTGGACGATCCTGCCGCTGCCGCTGTTCCTCGTCCTGGGGCTGCTGGCCTCGCTGTGGGTATGGGCGCGCACGATGTTCTCGACCCCCGCGCTGGTCCTCGAGGACACGAGCGTGCCGGGCGCCGTGCGCCGGTCCTTCGCGCTCACCCGGGGCCGGCGACTGTGGCGCGCGCTCGGCATCGGCGTGCTGCTGACGGGCTCGTACACCCTCGTGCAGCAGGTGATCGGCGGAGTCTTCGGGACCGTCGGCATGATCATCTACGGGATCATCCTGCTGTCCACCCAGATGGCCGCGATCGTGCCGGGAATGATCATCCTGATGGTGATCTCGATGCTCGGCACGTACGCGGCCTCCGTGGTCGCCGTGCCGTTCTGGGCCTCGGGCCTCACCGCCCTCTACGCCGACCTGCGGATGCGCCACGAGTCCTGGGACATCGCGCTGCGGCGTGCGCAGCAGGACGCGGACGGCAGGTGAGCGAGCGTGGATCCCGATGAGGCGCGCCGCAAGGTCCTCGAGGAGCTCGCGCGCGGCGAGTACCACCGCGACCAGGGCTTCCTCCCCTGGCTCCTGGGGATGCTCGAGGACTGGCTGGACTCCCTGACCGGCGGCGCGGGCGGCGCCTCCACGGTGCTCATCGTCGTGCTCGCGGTCCTCGTCCTGCTCGTGGCGCTCTCGTTCCTCGCGGTGCTGCGCCGCAGCGGGCGCATGCGGCGCGACACAGCCCTCAGCGTCTCGTCGCGCCTGGACGCGGATCCCGTGCTGAGCGGGCAGGAGCTGCGCCGACGGGCCCGCGCCGCGGCCGACGAGCACCGCCCCGGCGATGCGGCGGTGCTGGGCATGCGCGCGCTCGTGCGCGACCTCCAGGAGCGCACCCTTCTCGACCTCGCCGAGGGCATGACCGCTCACGAGGCGGCCGACGAGGGCTCCCGGGCCTTCCCCGACGTGCGCACGCGCCTGCTGCGCGCCGCCCAGGTCTTCGACACCGCCGCTTACTCCCGTCATCAGGTCGAGGCCAAGAGCGCCGAGGACGTGGTGCGCCTTGCCGAGTACCTCGCCGAGGCCGCTCCGCAGCTGCGCGAGGCGGAACCCGCATGACGGCCCCGACCACCTCCGCCGCTTCCGCACCCGCCGCACCCGCCGCCCCCGATCGGCCAGGGCCGCGCACCTCCACGCGCGTGCTCACGGTCGCGCTCGCCCTCGTGGTGCTCGCAGCGGTGCTCGCCGTCGCCCTGCGCGGCACCTTCCGCGACGGCCCCCTCGAACCCGCCGCGCCCACGCCCCAGGGCTCGAAGGCCGTGGCCCGCGTCCTCGAGGGCGAGGGCACGGACCTCGAGGTCCGCCGGTACACGACCGACGCCGCGCAGGCCCTCGCCGAGGGCCGCACGGTGCTGGTCACCGACCCCTCGGCGCTCGACGCCGCCCAGCTCGACCGCCTGGCCGAGGCCCGCGCGAGCGGCCACGGACACCTGGTGCTCGTGCGCCCGAGCTTCTTCGTCCTCGCGCACCTGGCCCCGGACATCCGTCCCGCCGGGTCGCTGAAGGAGACCACGAGCCTGGGGGCCGACGACTCCTGCGCGGCGGCGTCCCTGCACGCCCGCGAGATCCGCGTGGGTCCCGCGGAGGACGTCGCGAAGAGCGCGACCCTCTACCGCGCGGGGGACGGCTTCGATGCGTGCTTCCGCCATGGCGACGGCGCGGCCGTGGTCACCGGGGAGGGCGTCACGGTGCTGGGCTCGGCGACGCTGCTGACCAACGCGGGAGTGGGGGACCTCGACAACGCGGCGGTCGCCCTGAACGCCCTCGGCGGGGACGACGGCGCCTCCGCCCTCACCTGGTACGTCCCCTCGCCCACGGACCCCCTCGCCGAGGAGCACCCCTCGCTCCTGGACCGGCTGCCGGACTTCGCGCTGCCGCTGGCGCTGTGGGCGTGCGCGATCATCCTCGCCGTCCTCCTCGCCCTCTCGCGCCGGCTCGGCCCGGTGGTCGTCGAGCCCCTGCCCGTGAGCGTGCGCGCCCGCGAGCTGACCGTGGGCCGGGCCCACCTGCTGCATCGGGCCGATGCGCGCGACGCCGCGGCCCGCTCGCTGCGAACGCGGACCGCCGTGCGTCTGGCCTCCCGGCTCGGCGTGCGCCGCGAGGGCCGCCTGGACGCGCTGATCGCGGCCCTCGCGCCCCATACCTCTCTCGCGCCCGAGCAGCTGCGGACGCTGCTGGGCCCCACCCCCGTGCGCAGCGACCAGGAGCTGCTGCGCCTGAGCGAAGACCTCGACGCCCTCGAGAAGGAGATCCACCGATGAGCGCAGTCCCCGATCAGCCGACGCCGCCCGCGCCCGAGAGCCCGCGCGAGCGCCTGCGCGCCCTGAGCGACGAGATCCACAAGGCGGTGGTGGGCCAGGACGCGGCCGTCACAAGCCTGGTGGTCGCGCTGCTGTGCCGCGGCCACGTGCTCCTCGAGGGCGTGCCGGGCGTCGCCAAGACCCTGCTGGTGCGCTCCCTCGCCGAGGCGCTCGACGTGGACATGCGCCGCGTCCAGTTCACGCCGGACATGATGCCGGGCGACGTCACCGGCTCCCTGGTCTACGACAACTCGACCTCGGACCTCGTCTTCCGCGAGGGCCCCGTGTTCACGAACCTGCTGCTGGCCGACGAGATCAACCGCACGCCCCCGAAGACCCAGTCGGCGCTGCTCGAGGCGATGGAGGAGCGGCAGGTGACGATCGACGGCCGGCCGCGCGCGCTCCCGGATCCGTTCATGGTGGTCGCCACGCAGAACCCCATCGAGTTCGACGGCACCTACGCCCTGCCCGAGGCGCAGCTGGACCGCTTCCTCCTCAAGGCCGTGCTGCCGCTGCCCGAGCGCGAGCAGGAGGTGGACGTGCTGCGCCGCCACGCGGAGGGCTTCGACACCCGGGACCTCGCCGCGGCGGGGCTGCGCACCGTCGCCGATCCCGCCTCCCTGCGCGCCGCCCAGGAGGAGGTGCGCCAGGTGCGCGCCGAGCAGAGCGTCCTCGAGTACGTGGTGGACGTGTGCCGCGCGACCCGGCGCTCCCCGAGCCTGTCCCTCGGCGTCTCCCCGCGCGGGGCGATCGCGCTGCTGCGCACGGCGAGCGCCTGGGCGTACCTCACCGGCCGCGACTTCGTGACGCCCGACGACGTGAAGACCATGGCCCCTGCGACCCTCTCCCACCGGGTGCGCCTGACCACCGAGGCCGAGCTCGAGGGCTCGCAGGTGCAGGCGGTGCTCGCCGCGACGCTGGCCGGCGTGCCGGTCCCCCGCTGAGGAGCCGGACGTGAGGGACCTGCCCGCCCTGAGGCTGCGCGGCGCCCTGCTGGGCGTCGTCGGCGCGCTGCCGATCGTGCTCGTCCCGCACTGGGCGACTGTGCTGGTGTGCGCCCTCGTGTGGGTCGCGCTGCTGGTGCTCGACCTCCTGCTCACGCCGTCGCCCAAGACCCTGCTGGTGCGGCGCCGCTCCCCCGGGCAGGTGCGTCTCGGGGAGGAGGGCACGGGCCGCCTGCTGGTGACGAACCCCGGCGACCGCGGCGTCGACGTCCGCCTGCGCGACGCCTGGAACCCGACGGCCGGACTCGCCGACCAGCGCGCAGAGCTCACGATCCCCGCGCGGGAGCGCCGGGCCGTGGACCAGGTGTTCCGCCCCACCCGGCGCGGCCGGCACACGAGCCGCGCGCTCGTGCTCGCCGTGCGCGGCAGGCTGGGTCTGATCGAGCGCCGCGGGACGCGGCAGGTGCCCGGGGAGCTGCTGGCCCTGCACGCCTTCGGCTCGCGCCGCCACCTGCCCTCGCGCATGCGCCGCCTGCGGGAGATCGAGGGCCTCGCGGCCGTCCACCAGCGCGGCCAGGGCACGGAGTTCGACTCCCTGCGGGACTTCGTGGACGGCGACGACGTGCGCTCGATCGACTGGCGGGCGACCGCCCGCCGCCGCAGCGTCGTGGTGCGCACCTGGCGGCCCGAGCGCGACCGTCACGTACTGATCGTCGTGGACACCTCGCGGACGTCCGCGGGCCGCGTGGGCGACGCCCCGCGGCTGGACTCCGCGCTCGATGCCACGCTGCTGCTCACGGCGCTCGCCGCGCAGGCCGGCGATCGGGTGGACGTGCTGTGCGCCGACCGCGTCCCCCACGTGCAGGTGCACGGCGGCAACGCCCGCACGGTGCTGCACGACGTGGTCGCGGCGACCGCCCCGGTCGAGCCGGCCCTCGTCGAGTCCGACTGGGAGATGGTCGCCTCGGAGATCCGCCGACGGGCCCGCCGCGGAGCCCTCGTCGTCCTGCTCACGCCGATCGAGCCGGGAGCGGCCGGCCAGGGACTGCTCCCCGTCGCCTCCCGCATCGCCGCCGATCATCCGCTGATCGTCGGCTCCGCGGCCGACCCGGCGCTCGCGAGCATGGCGCGCGAGCGCGGGAGCATCGGGGCGGTCTACCGGGCCGCGTCGGCAGAGCAGGAGACCATCGAGCGCGAGGGCACGGCACGTGCGCTCGAGCGCTGCGGGGCGCATGTCGTGGACGTCGTCCCCGACGACCTCCCCCAGGCGATCGCCGATCAGTACCTCGCCCTCAAGGCCGCCGGCAGGCTCTGAGCAGTTCGCCCGTCGCCCGTCGCCCGCCGCCGGCGGCGCTCAGGCGGCGACGGCCACCTGATCCCCCACGACCTCCTCGGGGAGGTCGCCGGTGATCCCGGCGCGGGCGACCCGGCGCCCGCGGACGATCATCACCGCGAGGAACGCGGCCCAGGCGAGCACGCCGATGCCGATGCGCACGGCGGCGGGGAGGGAGCTGGGCGTCACGAAGGCCTCGATCAGCCCGGAGACCAGCAGCACGGCCACGAGCCCCACGCCCACGGTGATCATCGCGCGGGCCGCGCGGGCGAGCGCCCACGTGCGCGGCAGCGGCCCGGGGTGCACCCACGCCCAGAACAGGCGCAGACCGGCGCCCGCTCCCACGCAGATCGCCGTGAGCTCGAGCAGCCCGTGCGGCAGCAGGTACACCAGCAGCGTGCCCAGGTGGCCGTGCGCGGCGAGGACCCCGCCCGAGAGCCCGATGTTCAGGCCGTTGTTCAGCAGCATCCACGCCGGCCACACGCCGGTCACGCCGAGCACCACCGACTGCAGGGCGATCCAGGCGTTGTTCGTCCACACGCTCGCCGCGAAGCCGCTGGCCTCGCCCTGGGAGTAGTAGCCGACGAAGTCGTGCTGGGCGAGCCGGCGCTGCTCGGCCTCGGTGAGCACGGCGGAGCGGGCCGACGGGTCCAGGCCGAACCACAGACCGGACACCAGCGCGGTCACGAGCAGCAGCGCGGCGCATCCGGCGACCCACCAGCGGGCCTCGTGCAGGGCCGCGGGCAGGTCCTCCCAGAGCAGGTCGCGCACGCGCCGCCACAGAGGGACCCGCGCGCCGGTGATCCGCAGCCGCGCGCGCTGCAGCAGCACGGACAGGCGCGCGGTGAGCACCGGATCGGGGTTCGTCGAGCGCACCGTGGACAGGTGGGTCGCGGTGCGCCGGTACAGCGCGATCAGCTCGTCGATGCCCGCGGCGTCCAGATCGCGGGTGCGGGTGAGCACCGCGAGGCGGTCCCAGTCCTCGCGGTGCACGGCGATGAAGGCGTCGGTGTCCACCTCGCCAGCGTAGGCGAGGCGCGCGGAGCGCACGTGCGACGAAAGTCGAGGCGCCGCGGTGCGCTCGTCGACCTCCGGGTGAGGCCGCTCGCGCGCGCCGATGGGAGACTGGGCGCATGTCCACGGCAGCGGGTCCGACGAGCGGGAGCGCCCCGAGCGCCTCGCGCGATGCGATCGTCACCGGCGAGGCCGTCCACCTGGACCTGCGCCCCGCCTCCTTCGCGACCCGCCTGCTGTCCTATCTGATCGACGGCGCCGTCATGCTCGCCCTGAGCATCGGGTCGACGGTGGGCGTCGTCGCGCTCGCCTCCCGCACGGGGCTGGACTCCGGCTTCGTGCAGGCCGCCCTGGTCCTCGCGAGCGTGCTCGCCTTCCTCGGCTACCCTGTGCTCACCGAGCTGCTGATGGGCGGGCGCAGCCTGGGCCGCCTGGCGACGGGCACGCGCGTGGTGCGCGAGGACGGAGGCCCGGTGCATGCGCGCCAGAGCCTGCTGCGGGCCCTCATGGCGATGCTCGAGATCTGGTCGACGACGGGTGCGATCGCCCTGGTCACGGCGCTCGTCGACCGGCGCTCGCGGCGGCTCGGCGACATGCTCGCCGGCACCATGGTGATCCAGGAGCGCATGCGCGCCCCGCGTCCGGTGCGCGAGCGGATGCCCGAAGAGCTCAGTGCCTGGGCGGCGGGGGCAGACGTGGGCCGCCTGCCGCTGCCGCTGCTGCAGGACGTGCGCTCGTTCCTGCCCCGCGCGCACGCGCTGAATCCGGATTCGCGCCGCGAGATCGCCCGCGATCTGCTGCAGCGCACCATGCCCTCGGTGACGCCCGCGCCGCCGCCCGGGACCGATCCCGAGATGTTCCTGCGGGCCGTGCTCGCCGAGCGCTCCCGACGCGACGAGGAGAAGCTGCGCGCCGCCGCGGAGCGCGAGCGCGAGCTCGCGGCCGATGTGCGCGCGGTGCCCTTCGCGCAGTAGCATTCGCCGCGCTGCGGGGAGGGACGCGCAGCGGTCAGTCGCGCCCGGCGATGAGCACGGGGATGCCGCCGCGGATGCGGTACTCGTGCCCCTGCTCGGCGCAGCGCAGCACGTCGGCCGCGCCGTCCTCCGCACCATCCTGCGAGACGGCGTCGGAGAGCTCTGCCCCGCACTGGGGGCAGCGCAGGACCCGACGCAGCCACGCCGGCCCGTCGAATCCGGCCTCGCTGCTCATCGCGACCCCGCCCCCGCTCTCGTGCTCGTGCTGGTCCTCGTGCACCGAGTCGTCGCGCACCATGTCGTCGCGCACCGTGTCGTCACCCGTGCCCTCGTCGATCATCGCGAGCACCTCGTCGCGCACGGCGCGCATGGTCGCCTCGTCGGCCGCCTCGACGTTCAGCCGCAGCGCCTGCTGGGTGTTGGAGGAGCGCAGGGAGAACCACCACTGCTCCCCCTCCGCGCCCCAGTGCCGCACGGTCAGCCCGTCGAGCTCGTCGATCTCGACGCCCTCGCGCGGGGCGAAGGCCGCACGGATCGCCTCGCGCATCGCGGCGGCGGATGCGGGACGGCGATTGATCTCCCCGCTCGCGGCATAGGGCGTGTGCCCTGCGACCAGCGCGGACATGCTCGACCCGCTCTCCGCGAGCGCCGCGAGCACGTGCAGGGCCGCGAGCATGCCGGAGTCGGCGCGGAAGAACTCGCGGAAGTAGTAGTGGGCGGAGTGCTCGCCACCGAACACGGCGTCCTCGCGCTCCATGATCGCCTTGATGAGCGAGTGCCCGACGGGGGTCACCAGGAAGCGCCCGCCCGCGGCCTCGACGGTCTCGGCGACGTGCCGGGAGGAGACGACGTTCGCGACGACCGTCGGGGACTCCTCGCCCCGGGCGCGCGCCCGGGCGATCTCCCGTGCGGCGATCAGCGCGGTCACGGCGGAGGGCGGCACCGGGGCGCCGGTCTCGTCGACCACGGTGCAGCGGTCCGCGTCGCCGTCGAAGGCGAGCCCCAGGTCTGCGTCCTCCTCGCGCACTCGCGCGGCCAGATCGGCGAGGTTCGCGGGGTCCGTCGGATCGGCGGGATGGTGCGGGAACGAGCCGTCGAGCTCGAGGTGCAGACCGATCATCTCGACGCCGGACAGGTGGGCGGCCACGGCGGGCATCGTCAGCCCCGCCATCCCGTTGCCGGCGTCGACGACCACCCTGAGCGACCGCGTCCCCTGCACGGGGGCGAGCCGCAGCACGGTCGCGACGTAGTCCTCGAGAGTGTCGAGCTCCTGCAGCCGGCCGCCGGGGATCTCGGGGATCTCCCCGGCGTCGAGCAGCTCCTCGGCGCGCACGCGGAGGTCGTCGAGGCCGGTGTCGCGGCTGATGGGGCGCGCGCCGGGCAGGCACAGCTTGATGCCGTTGTCCTGCCCGGGGTTGTGGGAAGCGGTGATCATGGCGCCCGCCGCCCGGTAGAGGCCGGAGGCGCAGTACAGCTGGTCGGTCGCGCTCAGCCCGGCGAGGCCGACCGTGGCTCCGCGGCGCACCGCGCCCTCGGCGAAGGCGCGGGCGAGCTGCGGGGAGCTCAGGCGCATGTCGTGGCCGAGGATCAGGTCCTTGGCCTCGAGGCTGTCGGCGAACGCGGCGCCGAAGGCGCGCACGACGTCCTCGTCCAGGGTCTTCCCGGCGACGCCGCGCACGTCGTTGGCCAGGACGATCGGGCGCAGATCGTGATCAGTCATCGCTCGACCTCACCACGTGCAGGTGGCGCTCGGCGGGACGCGGCTCGGGGCGGCCGTTCGCGCGGGCGGCGTCGCGGTCGACGGGCGGGGCGCCGGCGGCGTCCTCCGTCTCGTGCGCGTCGAGCGCGGCGGCGAGCGCGACGAGGTCGTCGACGGCATCGGCGCTCCCCGCGACCCGCAGCATGGTCCAGCCGCGCGGCGGCGTCATCCGCGACGCGTGCTCCTCGCAGAGGTCGTAGGCGTGGGGGTCGGCGGTGCGGGCGAGCGGTCCCACCACGAGCGTCGAGTCCTCGTACACGAAGGTCAGGGAGCTGACGGCGGGGCGGGTGCAGCCGGTCTTCGAGCAGTCGCGATGAGGCACGCCCTCGAGTGTACGCAGTGGGCGAGCCGGGCCGCGGCCCGCGACACGAGCGCGTTAGAGTGCGATGCATGACGGGTCAGCGAGTTCTCGGCGGCGCCTCGGGCCCGGTGGGCCGCTCGCGCGGACGGCGCCGTGACCGGCACGGACGCGGACTGCGCGGTGACCTGTTGCCGCCCCACCTGCCCGGTCATCTCTCCCGCCGCGAGCTGTTCGAGGACACCGTGCTCGACGCGGCTCGCGCGCTCGTGGAGCGATACCCGCGGCGCCTCGAGCATCTCGAGGTCGCGGTCGAGGAGGTCCCGCTGACGGATCCTGCGCCGTGGGAGGAGAGCGCCGTCGCGCTCGGCCGGGCGTTCCCCGCGGACCGCGACCACCCGCCGCGCGTGGTGCTGTTCCGCCGGCCGATCCAGACCCGCTGCTCCCTGCCCGGCGATCTCGACCTGCTGGTGCGCCAGGTCCTGGCCGACCAGATCGCCTCCCTGCTGCACCTGGACCCCGAGGACGTGGACCCCGAGGCCTGGGGCGAGGACTGAAGCCCCTCAGCCCAGTCGCACCGTCGTCCCCGAGCCGCCGGTCGCGGCGGGGATCACGGGGACCGAGGTCAGCAGGGGCCCGGCCTTCGCGTTCGCCTCGGTCTGGATCCAGGCGGCGTGGACCGCATCGGGATCGTCGGGGACCACGACGAGCCCGGCGATGCCGCCCTTCGTGCCCGTGAGGTCTTCTGCGGGGACGTCGGTCGCGCTGTCGCCGGCGAGGTCGAGCTCGACGCTCTTCCCCGCGCCGCCGTCGGCCCCGACGGGGATGACGGTGACGTGTGTGGCGTCGGTCGCGGCCAGGGAGAGGGCGCCGTGGGCGCCGTCTGTCGGGAGGGCGATCACCCCGGAGTCGCGCAGCGCCGGGGCGGGCTGGGCGACGGCGAGGTCCGAGGGCTTCCCGATCGTCTTGCCGAGCTTCTTCTCGGACTGGACGTGCGAGCGGACCACTGCGCTCACCTTCTGGTCGGAGTCAGCGGTGATCGCGAGGTCCCCGTCGACGCCCTCGACGGGCACCGTGATGACCGATCCCGCGGGCACGGTGACCTCGTCGCCGAGCCCGGGCAGGTCCACCGCTCCCTTGGCGTCCTGGGCGGCGAGCTGCACGTGCGCGTCCGCGCCGGACTCGTTCATCAGCACCACCTGGGCCTTCGTGCCCTTGCCGATGCGCACGCCGGGGATCACGGAGCTGCGGGAGGCCTCCGGGAGGTCGGAGAGGATCTCGCCTCCCAGCGGGGTGAGCCCGTCGCGCTCGGTGTCCTGGAGGGACATGGCCAGCGGCGCGCCGACGGTGCTCACGCTCACACCGATCACGTCCTGGTCGGGGACGATCGACTCGAGAAGCACGCGCTCCTCCTTGCCCGGGGCCACCACGACCTGGGAGCGGCCGCCCATGTCGGCGGGGCCGTCGGCCGTCCAGACCTGGATGGAGGCGGTCGCGGGACGGTCGGTGGTGCTGCGCAGCAGCAGGGAGGCGCTCGCGCCGCTCGCGGTGGAGGCGCCGAGGAAGCTCGCCTGGGTGGAGGCGCCGGTGCAGCGGGTCGCGCTGAGGGAGCGGAAATCGCCCGCGTCGGTCGTCGTGGTCTGCACGGCATCCGCGACGACCTGCTGATCCTGCGATCCGCGCACCGTGACCTGCGGGCCGTTCGAGATCGAGGAGATGGTCTGGGCGCTCGCGCCCACGTCGCCCGTCGCGGTGTCGATGCCGAGGTCCTCGCCCGCGGCATCGGCGGCGGTGATCGACGGCGCGAGCGGGTTGCCGTCCGCGTCCTGCCTCGTGCTGGAGGCGGCGACGCGGCCGAAGAGCAGCGAGGAGTCCGCATCCAGGCCCACGCTGCGCACGCCCACGCGTCCGTTCGGCCCGCTCGAGGAGAGCTTCTTGTCCCCCGTGCTCCCCTGCAGCTCCTTCGGGACCTGGACGGGCCCGGGGCAGACGAGCGCGGCGGCGCTCGGCGAGGCCGTGGTCTCGGCGCGCTCGACCGAGCGGTCCGGGGACCCGCCGGCCAGGGGGCCGACGAGCGCTCCGGCGCCGAGCACGAGGATCGGCACCACGCTCGCGAGGGCCAGTGCGGGCCGCATCGATCGGGTCACAGGGCACCACTCTCCTGGCTCTCCTGCCAGGGCTCCTCGCCCCGACGGCGGCCGGGGCCGGCCCGCCAGGGCACGGCGACCACGGCGGTGATCAGCACGGTCAGCGCGAGCACGATCGCGAGCACCAGGCGCCAGGGGTCCTGGCGGTGGATCTCGAGGTGCCCCGAGGCGCCGGCGGGGACGGTGAAGCCCTGGGCCCAGCCGTCGACGGTGACGGGCGCGAGCGCCTCGCCGTCGAGCGTGGCCTCCCAGCCGCCCTCACGGCGCTCCGAGAGCACGACGGTGCGCTCGCCCTGCGCTGCGGCCACCTCGCCCTCGGCGTCGATCACGCCGCTCGCGAGGGTGGTCTCGTCGTCGGCCGACGGGTTCTCCCCCGCCGGGCGGATCACGACGCGGGCTCCCGCATCGACGACGCGCCACATGCCGCCGCTGCTGCCCTCGGTGACCTTCTCGAGCTGCGGGGAGGAGTCGAGGGCATCGGTGAGGGCCGGCGCGTCCTGCGAGGACCCGGGCACGACGACGTAGCCGACGCCGAGGGTGCGCAGACGCACGGGATCGCTCGCGGCGTCGGCCGTGAGCAGCTCGCCGGTGGCCTCGCGCAGCGCGGTCGAGGCGGGATCCTGGTCGACGGCGGCGCCCGAGCCCGCCGCGGCGAGGGTCCTCGCGGCGACGGAGCCGGAGTCCTGCTGGGCGGTGGGCCCGCCGTCCACGACGAGGTGGGCGTCGACCGAGTCGTCGTCGCCCTGGGAGAGCACGAGGACGCGTCCGCGCGCCTCGGAGGTCCCGAGGTCGCTCGCGGCCTGCGGCACCTCGTCGCTCTGCGTGCGGTGCACCTGCAGCGCGTCGGGCAGGCTGAGGGTCCATCCGATCGTGGCGACGAGGCAGCAGGCGGCGACGAGACCGGCGATCGCGACGGTCGCCGCGCGGCGCGCGCCGGATTCGCGGCCGCTGCGGCGCGCCAGGGCGTCGCAGGTCGCCGCGCAGCCCACGAGGAGGGCGAGAAGGGCGAGGCTGAGCACGCCGCCGATCGGTGCGCTCAGCAGCTTCTCGTCACCGACCTCGGTGGGCACGGCGCGGGCCAGCAGGGCCGTCGCCATGGCGAGAGCGGCGAGTACGATCGCGAGCCGCCCCGCGCGGCCCGCGTCGGCCTGCTGGAAGGGGGCGAGCAGCGCGCCCAGCAGCACCGGGGCCATCAGCAGCACAGGCAGCGCGCCTGCCGCGGACGCGCCGAGAAGCCCCTCGAGCGCCGTCCAGGAGGGTGCGGGCGCGGGCCACAGGGCGAGCAGCTCGAGCCCCGAGGGGGCCTCGGCGGAGGCGGGGACGCCGGCGACGTGCAGCAGCGCGGACGGGTGGGCGATGAAGACGCCGAGGTAGGGCAGCTGCAGGGCGAGCGAGGGCACCAGCACCCAGATGAGGCGCCGCCGCCTGCCCGGCACGAAGGCCGCGAGCAGGGCGAGGGCGAGGCCGACGAGGATCACGAGCACGGGCTGCACGGCGCCGATCACGAGCAGCACGAGCCCCGCGGCGGCGGCCGCGGAGACGCTGGCCTGGGAGACTTTGTGGACCAGTCCGATGGCCCGGCCCACCGCGAGGGCGAGCAGGGGCAGCAGCAGGTGGACGAGCACGAGCGGCCAGGCGCCGGAGCCCAGGGAGGCGAGGAGGGGCGGGCCGACGGCCCAGGCCACGGCCAGGGCGAGGCGGGCGCCGACGGCGCGGGTGAGGGCGCCGGCGGCCCACCAGGCGCCCATCGCGGCCAGCGGCACCGCGAGGACGAGCAGCGCGCCGAGCGCGCTCTCGGGCAGAGGGAGCGGGGCGATCAGGCGCAGCAGGGCGTCGCCCGGTCCGCGCGCGCCCAGTCCCCCGTCGCCGCCGGGCACCCAGCTCGACCAGGCGATCTGCGTGCGCTCTCGCCAGTCGTCCGCGAGGGTCTGCAGCTGCGGGCCCTCGAGGTGGCCGCGCGCGAGCAGCGGACGCGCGCCCACGATCCCGGCGACCAGCGCGAGCGCCGCGAGGATGATCGTCCACACGCCGTGCCGGCCGAAGTCCGCGTCGTCTGAGCCGTGGGTGGTGCCGGCGATCCCCCACGTGGTGCGGCGGATGCGGCGGGCGCGCTCGTCGTCGGCGAACACACGCGTCCAGATCGCCTCGAGGCGGCGGCACAGCGCCTCGGTGCGCGGCAGGTACAGGGGCGCGAGGCGCCGCCGGGGCACGAGCGCCCTGCGGGAGGCCCGCGCGCCGCGGGCGATGACGCCGGGAGCGCGCCGGTATGCGGCGAGGGTCCCACGCAGCTCGGCGAGCGCGAGACGGGGCGACTGGGCGGCGACCTGCCCGAGCATCCGCGCCAGGGTCCCGAGCGGCATGCTCAGCAGGAGGGTGAGCACGACGCCCAGCAGCGGGCGGTGCTTGAGCAGCAGGAGCATCTGCCCGCGCCGGTGCTCGCGCAGCAGGGCGGGGGCGGGAGCCTCGCGATGCGGGGTCAGCACGCGCGCGTCGGGAGCGACCTCGACGCGCTCCCCGCCGCGCCAGACCCTCTGGCCGAGGTCGATCTCGGCGAAGGGCGAGCCGAGCGCGGGGTCGGTGCCGCCGAGCCGCGCGAGGGTGCTCTCGCGCACGAGCAGACCGGGAAGGGCGACGCCGAGCACGTCGTGGCGCCAGTCGGACTGCCCCTGATCGATCTCGCCGGGCTCCACGCCGGTGACGATCCGGCCGCTGTGGGTGAGGGTGAGACCCACGTCCACGAGCACGTCGGCGTCGTCGGCCGTCGGGCGGGAGGTGCTCTCGCCCGGGGTCTCGTCCGTGGCGTCGTCGTCCTCGTCGGACGCCGCGGGGCGCAGGCGCTTGGAGCCGATGAGGGCGGCCGTGGGCGAGGCCTCGGCGGCGTCCACGAGGGCGCGCAGGGAGGCGCGACCGGGCAGCGCGTCCTCCGTGAGCAGCCAGAACCAGCTCTCGGAGTCGGCGGAGGCGCGGCGCCTGCCCGCCGAGGGAGCGGCGATCGCCGCGCCGCCCTCGCGCAGGCGGGTCGGCATCTGCGCGGTCTCCTCGGCCTCGCGCACGAGTCCGCGCTCGTGCGCATCGCGGTCGATGGGGCGCATGTGACCGCCCGCGCGCGGGGCGGCCTCGGAGACGTCCCGCTGCTGGACGTTCGTGAGCACCCCGCTGGACAGGGACGTCATGATCTCCCGGACCGCGCTCGCGAGTCCCGCGCCGGCGGGGATCCGCAGCACCTCGTCGATCGCTCCCTCGTCGGCGAGCGCGGCGACCTGTGCCTCGCGCTCCTCGCCGAGCTGCCCGCGGGCGATCACCGCGACGCGATCGGCCGCCCTCTCCTGGGCGGAGAGAGCGGCGAGGGCGGTCGAGAGGGATTCGGGGTCGTCGCGTCCGCCGAGCAGGAGGACGGCGGTGACGTCGCGCGAGGTCACAGGCGGCGGGCCGGGTTCGCGGGGCCGGTCAGACGGCGCGGCGCTTGAGCTTGCGGCGCTCGCGCTCGGAGAGACCGCCCCAGATGCCGAAGCGCTCGTCGTTCTCGAGGGCGTACTCGAGGCACTCGGCGCGCACCTCGCAGGAGACGCACACCTTCTTCGCCTCGCGCGTGGACCCGCCCTTCTCGGGGAAGAAGGCCTCGGGGTCCGTCTGGGCGCACAGTGCGCGCTCCTGCCACGAGACCTCGGCCTCTTCGCCGTCGGCCACCAGCTGCAGGAGGGAGAATTCCTCCGACTGCGCATCATCCTCGTCGCGCGTGCGTTCCATCGGCACAGTTCCTTCCTCAGGGGGACGCTTCACGTCGTGAGGCCGCTCCATGGCGACCGACGGGGTTCGGGACGAGGCGGGGGGAGCCGCCGGGATACAGCCTAAAATACACCCGTGTAACTCGGCCCCGTCAAGCCGGTGCACGCCCGCGACCAGGAGATGCGATGACCACGACCCCTCCCGCCGAGCCCGTGGGGCCCGCCCAGCCGTCCGCTTCGTCCGGTCTCCGCGTGCTGCCGGTGGTCGGACTCGGCGAGGTCCGTGCGGGTGACGACGTCGCCGCGCTCCTGCTCGGCGCGCTCGAGGCCTCCGGGGTCGCCCTCTCCGACGACGACGTGCTGTGCGTGTCCACCAAGATCATCTCGAAGACCAGGGGTCTCGTCATCCCCGCCGAGGGCAAGCAGGAGGCGATCGCGGAGCAGACCGTGCGCCTCGTCGCCCGCCGACGCCACGTGCGCACCACCACCTCGATCGTCGAGGTCCCGGCGGGCCCGGTGATGGCCGCCGCAGGCATCGACGGCTCGAACTCCCCCGGCGGCCTCCTGCTCCTGCCCGGGGACCCGGACTCCGAGGCGGAGGAGCTGCGCGCGGCGCTCGTGCGCGCCACGGGCAGGCGCCTCGGGGTGGTCCTCTCCGACACCTCCTCGCGCATCTGGCGGGTGGGCGTCGGCGACATCGCGCTCGGCGCGGCGGGGCTGCGCGCGCTCGAGGACCTGCGCGGGAGCACCGATGCCGACGGCCGCCCCCTCCACGTCACCGTGCGCGCGCTGGCCGACGAGATCTCCGCGGCGGCGGACCTCGTCAAGGGCAAGGCCAGCGGTGTGCCGGCGGTCGTCGTCCGCGGCCTCGGAGGCGTCGTCGTCGATCCGGCCGACGCCGTCCCCGCGCGCGCCCTCAGCCGCACGGGGGAGGACGACTGGTTCCGCCGCCCGAGCCTCGAGTCCGTCTGGCAGGCCCTCGGCATCGCGGCCGAGCACGAGCCGGTCGCGGCGATGGACCCGGAGTCCGACGCTCTGCGCCTGCACCGCGCGATCGAGATCGCGCGCACTCCTGCACGGACGGCTCCCCGTCCGTTCCCCTCCACGTCCACCACGCCCTCCCACGCGCCGATCCTCGAGGACGAGGGACCCGGGCCGACGGGACGGCTCGCGCTGGTGGTGCGCCCGCACGACGATCGGGGAGCGTCCTGGGCGGCCGCCGGCGAGTTCGCGGAGCGCCTGCGCACCGCGATCGGGGCCGAGTCCATCGCCCGCGACCTTCCCGTCGACGTGCGCGTCGAGGGTCCCCGCGCGAGGATGGAGCCATGACCTCCGCCTCGTCCCCTCTCCCGCTCCCCTCCCTCCAGGTGCTGCTCTCCTCCCTCGAGGCGCTCGGCCCGCGGCCCGCCCTGGTCTGGTACGGGGAGCAGGGTCGGATCGAGCTCTCGGGACACGTGCTGGCGAACTGGGTGATCAAGACCGTGGGCCACCTCGACGCCGAGGTCATGCTCGAGCGCGACGACCTCGTGCTGCTCGACCTCCCGCCGCACTGGAAACGCCTCGTGCTCGCCCTCGCCGCCTGGGGTCTGGGCGCACGCGTCGCGATCGGCGACGGCCCGGGCTCCGACCCGGCGCTCCCCGCCGACGCCGAGGTGCGCGTACTGGCCACGGACCGCCCCGGCTCCGCGGCGCGCGCCGACGACGCCGACGAGGTCCTCGCCCTGGATGCACGCTCCCTCTCGCTGCGCTTCGACGGCGAGCTGCCGCCGCTCGTCCACGACTGGGCCCAGGAGGTCCGCGCGCACCCGGATCACCTCTCGGTGCCGCTCGGACCCTGGGCGGGACCCGAGCCCTCGCCGCTGCCGACCTCCCTCATCGAGGCCCCGGGATCCCGTCTCCTGGCCGCGGCCGACGGCCTCGCCGACCCGTCCGCCCTGCTCGCGGCACTGCTCGACGGCCGCGGGATCGTCGGCCCGGCGGAGTCGGTCACGCCGCACCAGGCGCAGCAGGAGGACGCGCGCGAGGCGTAGTCGCCTCCGCCCCCTCCCTCGCCGTCGGGGCCCGCCGTTCCTCCCCACTCCCCCGTCGTCCACATCCTCCGCATGCCTGTCCGGAATGTCCCACCCTCGTGATGTGCTGAGGTCTGGTCGTCCCGCGGGGCCTGCGTGGTTCACGGTCGGGACGGCAATCGACGGACGGCGACGAGGGGGTCGTGATGAGCACGGTGATGGAGGGACCGCCCGCAGCGAGCAGCGCTGAGAGCGGCGGGAGCGGTGGCACGGTGCCGCCCGAGGACGGCCCCCGCCTGCTCGACGACGCGGAGGCCGAGGAGCTCGCGACCCGGATCCAGGCGCATGCCGCGCACGTCGCGGAGGCCGAGTGCGCGCTGCTGGACCTCATCGGCGAGTTCGACGCGGGCGAGGGGACCCGCTGGTACGTGGGCGTGAAGTCGCTCGCGCACTGGCTGGGTTGGACGTGCTCGATGACGCCCGGCACCGCCCGCGAGCACGTGCGGGTCGCCCGGGCGCTGCGCGGGATGCCGCTGACCCACGAGGAGTTCGCCCGGGGCCGCCTGTCCTTCTCCAAGGTGCGGGAGATGACCCGCGTGGCGGGCCTCGTCGACGAGGAGACGCTGGTGCTGCTCGCGCGGGAGATGACGGCCGCGCAGCTCGCCTCTGCGCTGCGCGCATACCGGGCCGCGGAGGGCACGCGGATCCCGCAGGAAGCCCGCCGCGAGGCCTCGTGGCGGATGCGGGAGGACGGGATGATCGAGGTCCGCGCGGTCCTGCCCGCCGAGGTGGGCGCGGAGGTCGTCGCGGCGCTCGACCTCGCGACGCAGCGCGAGCAGGACGCAGGCGACGTTCCCGCGGACGCCGAACAGGATGTCCCGCCGATCATCGAGCAGACCCGGGCCGACGCCCTCGTCGACATGGCCCGCGCCTACCTCGACACGACGCCCTCCGACCGCAGCGGCGAGGACCGGCATCTCGTCGTCGTCCATGCGACACCGGACATGCTGGTGTCCGGGGACCCTCGGGGATCGGAACTGCACGAGGGGTCCGTCGGACCAGACCGCTCGGAGCCCACTCGGGATCTGACAGTCCTGGCAGTCGGTGACGTTCCCGCGGGAACGCCTGCGACAGACGCCGGTACGCATTCAGCCACCCGCCCTGATGCGTCCGCCGCGTCCCCTCCCCTCCGGAACCGCTGCGAGATCGTGGGTGCGGGGCCCCTCGAGGCCGCCACGGCGCAGCGGCTTGCCTGCACAGGGCTGATCGCCCTGCTGGTCACCGGTGAGAACGGCGAGATCCTGCACCTGGGACGCACTCGCCGTCTCGCATCCCGCGCACAGCGGCGCGCCCTGCGCGTCGCCCAGCGCACGTGCGGCTTCCCTGGCTGCCATCAGACGAGGCACCTCGACGCCCACCACCTTGCGCCCTGGTCGAGCGGCGGCGGCACAGACATCGAGAACCTCGTGCTGCTGTGCCGGCGCCATCACGTGCTCGTCCACGAGGGCGGGCTGATGATCCGGCCGGCGCGAGCATCGGCGCCGCATGCGCCGACCGACGGTCCGCGCTTCGATGTGCTCGACTCCACGGGGACGCCCGTCCAGGCGTACTGGCCGCACGTGCTCGAGCAGGCGGTCATCGTCCCGCTGGAGCCGGAGCACCCGCTAGTGCGGGACGGCGAGAGCGGTCCTCGCTACCAGTGGGGCGAGGGGGACACGAGGATCGCGCCGACGACCGCCGGCTTCGGATTCCGTCTGCGGGACGTCGTCGATGCGCTGTCCGAGTCCGACCCCGACCCCGACCCCGACCCCGACGAGTGAACAGCTCTCAGGCGACGGGCTCGCTCGCCGACCCCGAGTCCTTCTCCGTCTCCGTCGTCTTCTCCTGCGCGTCCTGCGCCCTCACGGGAGCGGGGTTCGCGGCGAAGGTCCTCTCCCAGGCCTCGAAGGAGGTGAGCTCCGCGGCGGCCCGACGGTACTGACGACGCAGGTCGTTCCAGTGGCGGTAGAGGTCCGCATGGGTGTGCAGGCTGCGGGTGAGCATCTCCCGCACGTGATCGGGCCGGCGCTTGTACCAGGCGAGCTTCGTGCCGTCGGCGTTGGAGACCACGGCGCTGTCGTAGTGGCTGAGCGTCCACCACTTCGCGTCCAGGTGCGGGATCTCGGCCTGCGGGTGCAGCCGCGAGGTCTCGCGCGGCGGAGCGAACATCTGCCGGGCCATCGTGCGCGCGGCCCACAGCGGCAGCCGGGAGCGGCGCGGCGGCGCGAATCCGCGGCCCTTGCGCGGGGGCTTGGCCATGCGCACGGCCGGGAACTGCTGGGCGTCGGTGAGCGTCGCGGAATCGTCGTACTGCTTGGCCATCGCGCGCAGCTCGGGCAGCTTGGTCCCGATCTGGTCGTGCAGGCCGTCGGGCCCGCGCAGCACGTCCTCCTGCGCCATCAGCCGCGCGGACTCGGTGTAGTACTGCATGGAGATCATGTGCTTGAAGTCGATGCTCTGCGACTCGGTGATCACATGGCCGCCGCGCTCGTAGACCGAGTGCAGGAGCGCGGTGATGATGCGGTTGCGCTCGTGGAAGTAGACCTGCCAGTCCAGGGCATCGCTCTTGTCGGTCCAGGTGATGTGCCAGACCGCGGCGCCGGGCAGGGACACCGTCGGGTAGCCGGCGGCCTTCGCGCGGAGCCCGTACTCGGCGTCGTCCCACTTGATGAACACGGGCAGGCTGAGGCCGATCGCGCGCACGGTCTCGGTGGGGATCAGGCAGGTCCACCAGCCGTTGTAGTCGACGTCGGCGCGGCGGTGCAGCCACGGCGTCGAGCGCAGCGGCTCGAAGCCGAAGTCGTGGCCGAGGCGTCCTCCGGGGCTGACCACGCGCGGCTGGATCGCCCACGGGTCGACGCCCTCGCCGAAGGCGTGCAGCACCGAGCGGTTGTTCAGGTCGAACATGTGCGCGCCCACGAGCATGGGCGTGGTCGTGAAGTCCGCGAAGGTCAGCATGCGCAGCAGCGACTCGGGCTCGATGTCGATGTCGTCGTCGCAGTTGATGACATAGGTCGAGCGCCCGTTGGTCGCCGCCTCGTACATGCCGCGCGAGAAGCCGCCGGAGCCGCCGATGTTGCCCTGCTCGATGATCTGCAGCTGCTCGCCCATCGCCGCCTGCAGCGGCGCGAGCTCCTCGTGGTCGCTGAGACGGTCGGATCCCTGGTCGACGACGTACATGGCGTCCAGCCGCTCGCGCAGGTCGTCGTCGCGGCTGATCAGGCCGATGTTGTCCAGGCAGTAGGACACCTTGTTCATCGTGGTCATGCCGATGGAGAAGGTGCCCTCGGTGCGGGCGAGGTCGGCGTCGGCGGTCCACTGGGCGTTCACGACGGCGACGGGGTCCGCCCCCGCGATCACGTCGAACCAGTACCAGCCGCCGTCGCCGAAGGCCGTCAGCGGCAGCTCGAAGACCGATTCCGTGTTCTCGCGCACCGTGCGGAACTCGTGGCGCTGGATCGCTCCGCGCGCGTTCGAGCGGTAGACGATGACCTGGCCGCTGCCGGAGGTGCTCACCGTGAGCCGCACGGAGCGCACGGGCGTCCAGCGTCGCCAGTAGCCGGCGGGGAAGGCGTTGAAGTACGTGCCGAACGAGCGCACCGAGTGCGGGCCGACCTCGATGCTGTGGCGCGCGCTGAGCTCGTCGACGTCCGTGGTCGGGTTCTCCGCGCTGGGGGCGGCGGCCTCGTGGGTCTCCTCCTCCTCGCCGCCGAGGCCGAAGGAGGCCGTCGAGATGCCCGAGCGGGCCGTGTGGGACTCGACGTAGAGGGGCACGATGTCCGGCGTCGGCACGAGCGGCATGATGAGCCGCTGGATCACGCGCTGCGGGGTCGACGGGGTGTTCGTGCCGTCGGCCTCCTCCGCGGAGGAGGGCATGGCTGTCGCAGGGGTGCTGGTGATGCTCACTGTGGGGGTCCTCCCGGCCGGCCACTCAGGGGCGCGGCTGATCGTTCACTGGCGAAGCAGGTCGGCCAGCTTGTTGTCCACGAGGCTCAGGGCAGAGCCGATCGCCATGTGCATGTCGAGGTACTTGTAGGTGCCCAGGCGACCGCCGAACAGGGTGCCCGGCTCGGCGTCCGCCATCTCCCGGTAGGCCAGCAGGGTCTCGCGGTCCGTCCCCGAGTTCACGGGGTAGTACGGCTCGTCCTCGCGCGCCGCGAAGCGGGAGTACTCGCGCTGGATGACGGTGCGGTCCGCGGGGTAGTCGCGCTCGGGGTGGAAGTGGCGCGGCTCGATGATGCGGGTGAAGGGGATGTCCGCGTCGGCGTAGTTCATGACCGACGTGCCCTGGAAGTCGCCCGTGCTCTCGAGGTGCTCGGTCTCCAGGTCGATGGTGCGCCACTTGAGGTCGCCCAGCTCGTAGTCGAAGTAGCGGTCGACGGGCCCCGTGTAAATCACCGGGAGCTGCCCGCGCACGGCGTCGCGGTGGTACTCCTGCGTGGTGTCGAAGTAGTCCGTGCCCAGCCGCACCTCGATGTTGGGGTGGTCGGCCATGCGCTCGAGCCAGGCCGTGTACCCCTGGGCCGGCAGACCCTCGTGGGTGTCGTTGAAGTAGCGGTTGTCGTAGGTGTAGCGGACGGGCAGGCGGGAGATGATCCCCGCGGGCAGGTCCTTGGGGTCCGTCTGCCACTGCTTGCCGGTGTAGTTCTTGATGAACGCCTCGTAGAGGGGCCGGCCGATGAGCGAGATCCCCTTCTCGTCGAGGTTCTCGGGGTCGGTGCCCGCGAGCTCGCCGGCCTGCTCGGCGATCAGCGCCCGCGCCTCGTCGGGCGAGTAGGAGGCGCCGAAGAACTGGTTGATCGTGCCCAGGTTGATCGGCAGCGGGTAGACCACGCCCTTGTGGTTCGTATAGACCTTGTGGACGTAGCCGGTGAACTCCGTGAAGCGGTTGACGTAATCCCACACGCGCTCGTTCGAGGTGTGGAAGAGGTGCGCCCCGTACTTGTGGATCTCGATCCCGGTGGTCTCGTCGACCTCCGAGTAGGCGTTGCCGCCGATGTGGTCGCGGCGGTCGATGATGACGACCTTCGCGCCGTGCTCGACGGCTGCGCGCTCGGCGACCGTCAGTCCGAAGAGGCCGGAGCCGACGATCAGCAGGTCAGGAGACGCCACGGGGATACCTTTCGACGGGTGCTCGATCGCGACCACCCTAGCCCAGCGCTGCGGCGCGTCCGCGCACTTCAGAGCCCTGATCAGGGCATGGCGTGCATGCTCCACCGGACGCTCACGGAGGCGTCACCGCCCGGCCGATCCGATGTCACCGGGTGTTCACCCGACGTCGGGGCGGGCGAGGCTCAGGTCACGTCAGTGCATGCGCTCCACGAGCAGGCGGTACCCCAGCCGGCGCATCCAGCCGGGCGCGAAGCGGTAGGCCCCGCGGCGCGCGAGGTTCACCGCCGCCCCGGACGGCGTGGTGATGCCGTCGCGCAGGAAGGTGCGCTGCAGGCGCAGGTCCGAGCGGAACATGCGGGCGCCGCCGCGGCGGGCGAAGAGGTCCTCGTCGACCCGGTAGTCCACGAGCACCTCGGGGAGGTTCGCGCTGCGCGCCCCGCCCAGCAGCATGCGCTCCCACAGCCAGTAGTCCTCGAGGTGGTCGAGCTCGAGGTAGCCGCCGACGGCGAGCGCGGCCTCGCGGCGCATCATCACCGCCGGGTGCTGGAAGGGGCTGTGGCGCGGGAGGTAGGCGAGGATCTCGGCGTGCGTCAGCGGCCGCGTGCGCAGAGGGCCGGTGCCGACGGGCACCGCGTCGGAGAACTCCTGGAGGGTGCCGCTGAGCAGGTCGAGGCCGTCCTCCTGCATCGCGCCGACCTGCAGGGCGAGGCGCTCGGGGCGGCAGAGGTCGTCGGCGTCGGCGCGGGCCACGAGCGCCGTGTCCGCGGCCTCGAGGCCGCGCTGGAGGGTGAGGGCGAGGCCTTGGTGGTCCTCGGCGCGCAGCACCCGGGCGGGACCGTGCTCGCCGGATTCGATCGCGGCGACGACGACGTCGAGCTCGGGGGGCAGCGGCCCGTCGATGCTCAGCAGCAGCTCGGCCGGCGCGAGGGTCTGCTGGGTGGTCGCGGAGGCGACGGCCGCCGCGAAGCGATCGGCCCTGTCGCCGCGCCAGACGGGCATGAGCACGGTGACGTCGCGGGCGACGGGCCGGTCCGACGGAACGGGGCCGTCCGACGGGGTGGTCGCGCTCATCGCCCGGCGGACCGCTCGACGCGGGCGATCGAGGACGCCGCCCCGGGGTCCTGGTCGAGGACCTGTGCGCCGGGGCGGGGGCCTCCGCGCAGGGCGTCGCGCAGACCGCGAGCGCCGACGCGGGCGAGCTCGGGATGGCGCACGAGCTGGCGCAGCCATCCGCGCACGGTGCTCCCGCCGTACATCGCGCGCTCCCAGAGGGTGAACGACCGCGTGCGGGTGAGCGCCCACAGGCGGTTGCGGACGTCGAAGTAGAAGCGGTCGCCCGGGGAGGCCTGCGCGTTGGCGAAGACCTTCGTGCGGTGCTCGACGACGGAGGCGGGGACGTGGATGCCGCGCCCGCGGCGCAGCAGGCGGCCCGTGTGCTCGAAGTCGTCGGACCAGATGAAGTAGCCCGCGTGCGGGAGGCCCAGGCGGCGCACGTCCTCGGCCCGCAGGAGCACCGAGACATAGCTCGCGGTGCGGATCGGGTACCCGCCGGCGGCCTGCGCATCGGCCCGCTCCTGAGCGCTCGCGCCCACGCGCAGGCGCGGCAGGTTCATGGGGTGGGCACGGCCGTCGGTCCACACGGCCCGGGAGCTCAGCACGGACAGACGCGCGGGAGAGGCGTCGATCGCGTCCGTGAGGGCGGCCAGGGCGCCCGGCCGCGGGATGGTGTCGTCGTCCATGAGCCACACCCAGTCGGCGCGGTGCTGCTCGAGCGCGCGGGCGATGCCGGTCGCGAAGCCGCCGGCTCCGCCGACGTTCTCGTGCAGGTGCACCACGTCGGCCCCGATCGGGTGGGCGTCGGCCACGCTCCCCGAGGCGTCGGTCGAGGCGTTGTCCACGACCACGACCGCGTCGGGCCGACGGTCCTGCGCCGCGAGCGCATCGAGGCAGGACTCGAGCAGCTCGGCGCGGTTGTACGTGACGACGACCGCGACGACTCTCACACCGCTGCTCGCGGCGTCTCGCGTGATGGGGGCGTCCTGCACGGGGTCTCCTCCGGGTCTGCGGGCGAAGGGCAGGTCACGGCGGCGCCTCCGCGTGCGTCGAAGTCTACGGAGAGCGCCCCGTGTTCACCCAGCCGTCCGGGCGCGCGCCACGAACACGTCACGTCCGCGCCGCGCAGCCGCTGGGCGCTCGGAGATCCCGGGGCTAGTCTGTCGGGCACGCGCGCCGACCCCGCTTCCCCCTCGTCGGCGCACACGACGGAAGGATCCTGCCCGTGGACGACCGGGACGAACGCTCGGCACGCCCCTCCGACCAGGAGGACCCGTTCGAGGACACCCCTCGCGCTGATCCCGCCCGCGGCGGCGCGCGCCCTCGCGCACCACGACCCGGCGCACCGCGCCGGCCCACTCCGCGCTCGCGGGCCCGCGCCGGCAGCAGCGTCCAGGCCGTCGGCCCCGCCTCGCGCGCACGCACCGGACAGCCCGAGCAGCCCACGCGAGCCCTCCCCGTGAGCGAGAGGGCGCCGCAGGGCCCCTCCGCGCAGCAGGGCTCCTCCCCCGCCTCCCCGTCCCGTCCGTCCTCCCGCCAGGCCGCCCCGGTGCATCACCACGAGGGCGCCGGCTCCGCGGGCAGCGGCGCGGCCGTCCCGCCCTCGGGCCCCCAGGGACCGGACCAGCCCGGCGGACCGCAGCGGCCCGGCGGCCCCCGTCGGCGCTCCCGCATCCCGCGGCCGATGCGGCTGGGCATGACCCTCGTCGCCCTGTTGCTCGTGATCGTGCTGGGGTGGGGCGCCGGACTCGCCCTCTGGGCCAACTCGCGGATCGAGCACGTCGACGCGCTCTCGGGCGCGGCGGACACGCCCGGCACGACGTACCTCATCGCGGGCTCGGACGCCCGCGGCGGCAAGAGCGTCGCCGATGACGGCACCGAGGGCGGGCGCGCCGACACGATGATGCTCCTGCACCGCGCCGCCAACGGGAAGTCGTACCTGGTCTCCCTGCCGCGCGACACCCTCGTGGACATCCCCGGGCACGGGAAGTACAAGCTCAACGCCGCCTACTCCTTCGGCGGGCCGAAGCTCATGGTCAAGACCGTGGAGGAGTTCACGGGGATGACCATCGACCACTACGTCGAGGTGGGCTTCGACGGCGTCACGGACACCGTGGACGCCGTGGGCCACGTGAACCTGTGCATCGACAAGGACGTGGACGACAAGAAGTCCGGGCTGAAGATGACCAAGGGCTGCCACGACGTCGGCGGGGAGCAGGCGCTCGCCTATGTGCGCGCCCGCTACTTCGACCCCACGGCCGACATCGGCCGCCAGGCCCGCCAGCAGCAGTTCGTCGCCGCGCTCATGGACCGCGTGACCTCGCCGGCGGTGCTGCTGAACCCCTTCGCGCAGGCGAAGCTCGCCGGCGCCGGCTCGGGCGCCCTGCTGACCGACGACCACACGGGCCTCGTGGACCTGGGACGGGCGGGGCTGGCCATGCGCCGCTCGATGAAGGACGGCACGAACCTGTCGATCCCGATCGTCACCGAGAACTACCAGACCAACAACTCGGGCGTCGCGATCCTCACCGACGAGACCGAGACGAAGCAGTTCTTCTCCTCGATCGAGGACGGCACCGCGACCGCGAAGTCCGGGGACTGAGCGGGGCTCAGCGGAAGAGCATGTCGATGACGATGTTCACCGAGTTGAGCATCGACTGGCCCTTCTGCTTCGAGTAGTCGGTGTAGAGGATGTGCACCGGGTGCTCGCGCACGCTCAGGCGCAGCCTCCCGATCTCCTCGACGATCTCGGAGGCGTGCGCCATCCGGTTCTGCTCGATGGTGATCCGGCGGCAGGCGCCGCGGCCGATCACGCGCAGACCGTTGTGGGCGTCGGTGAGCCTCACGCCGGTGGTGAGGTTCGTGTAGCGCACGGCCGCGCGCAGCACGAGGCGCTTGAGCAGGCCCGGGCGCGTGCGCTGGTCGAGGAAGCGCGACCCCAGCACGAGGTCCACGTCCTCGCGCTCGCGCAGGCCGATCATCGCGGAGGCGTCGTCGACCTGGTGCTGGCCGTCGGCGTCGAAGGTCACGACCTGGCGCATCGCGGGATCGCGCAGCGCATAGTCGATGCCGGTCTTCAGGGCGGCGCCCTGACCCATGTTGAAGGGGTGACGCACCACGGCCGCCCCGGCCTCGGCCGCGATCTCCGCGGAGCCGTCGCGGCTGCCGTCATCCACGCACACCACGAGCGGATAGCGGCGGCGCAGCTCGGTGACGACGTCGGCGATGACCTGGGCCTCGTTGAACAGGGGGATGACGAACCACGTCGAGGTGACGCCCGGATCCGCCTGCTCGACGGTCCCGTCGGGGGACTCACTCATCCACTTCCTCCCGGGACGACGTCCGCGCTGGGTGCGCTCAGGCCCAGGACGATACCCTGTCCACCGGGGACGATCCCGCGCTCGCACGCCGGGCGCGCCCCGTCCAGACAGCACGTCACATCCGCGCTCCCGCGCGCGGGAGGAAGCAGGTACCGGTGAACACAGCCGTCGTCGCTCTCGGGAAGATCGGGCTGCCGCTCGCCGTCCAGTTCGCCGAGGCCGGGAGCCAGGTGGTGGGCGTCGACGTGAACCCGCGCCAGGTCGAGGCGATCAACGAGGCCCGCGAGCCCTTCCCCGGCGAGGCCCATCTCGCCGAGAAGCTCGCCGAGCTCGTCCCCTCCGGGCGCCTGCGCGCGACCACCGACTACGCCGAGGCGATCCCCCAGGCCGACACCGTGGTGCTGGTGGTCCCGCTGTTCGTGGACGAGGAGACCTCCGAACCGGACTTCGGCTGGATGGACGAGGCGACCTGCTCCCTGGCCCAGCACCTCACCGCGGGCACGACGGTCATCTACGAGACCACCCTGCCGGTGGGGACGCTGCGCGGCCGCTTCGCCCCGATGATCGAGGAGATCTCCGGCCTCACCCAGGGCGAGGACTTCTTCATGGTCTTCTCCCCCGAGCGCGTGCTCACCGGGCGCGTGTTCGCGGACCTGCGCAAGTACCCGAAGCTGATCGGCGCGATCGACGACGAGGGCACCCGGCGCGCGCGCGAGTTCTACGAGTCGGTGCTCACCTTCGACGAGCGCCCCGACCTCGCCCGCCCCAACGGCGTGTGGGACCTGGGCTCCCCCGAGGCGGCAGAGCTCGCGAAGCTCGCCGAGACCACCTACCGCGACGTGAACATCGCGCTGGCCAACGAGTTCGCCCTGTTCGCGCAGGACAACGGCATCGACGTCTACAAGGTGATCGAGGCCTCCAACTCCCAGCCGTACTCGCACATCCACCAGCCCGGCATCGCCGTGGGCGGGCACTGCATCCCCGTCTACCCGCGCCTGTACCTCTCGACCGATCCGCACGCCGAGACCGTGCGCACGGCCCGCGCCCTGAACGCCTCCGTGCCGGCGCGCCTCGTGCAGCGCGCGGAGGAGCTGCTCGGATCGCTCGCGGGTCTGCGGGCCGTGGTCCTCGGCGCGTCCTACCGGGCGGGCGTCAAGGAGACGGCGTTCTCGGGCGTCTTCCCGGTCGTCGCGGAGCTCCAGCGCCGCGGCGCGCAGGTGAGCGTGCAGGACCCGTTCTACTCCGACGAGGAGCTCTCCTCCTTCGGCTGGGCCGCCTGGCACCGGGGCGAGGACGCCGACCTGGTGATCGTCCAGACCAACCACCCGGAGTACCGGGAGCTCGGCGCGGGCGACGTCCCGGGCGTCCGCCTCGTCGTCGACGGCCGCGACATCACCACCGCCGAGAACTGGCAGGGCGTGCCCCGCCTCGTCCTCGGCGACGGGTCGGCCTCGACCCACGACGAGCCCTCCGACAGGGGCTGACGTGGTGGGCGCGATGGGGTCGACGCTCGTCATCCAGATCCTGCTGATCCTCGGGATCCTGGGGATCACGTTCTGGCTGTTCCGCACGCGCGGGGCCCGGCAGCTGGCCGTGCGGCGACTGCTGATCCTCGGCTTCGCGCTGTTCGCTGTCGCCGCCGTCGTCTCCCCCCGCCTGCTCACGCGCGTCGCCCACCTGGTGGGCGTGGGCCGCGGCGCCGACCTGCTGCTGTACGCGACCGTGATCGTCCTGCTGGGCGTCATCGCCCTGCAGGAGGTCCGCGCGAAGAACGAGGAGAAGCGCATCACCTACCTCGCCCGCCGGATCGCCCTGGACGAGGCCGAGCAGCCCGCCGCCTACCGCGAGCGCACGCAGGGCGGCGCATGACCGACCTGCTGCTGGTGGTCGCGGGGATCGTGGTCCTCGCCGCAGCCGTCGTCCCCGGGTTCCTCGCCGTGCGCGTCCTCGGCGGCGGGCGTCTGCTCGCCCTCGCGCTCGCCCCCGCCCTGGGCTCCGCGATCGCGGGCGTGGGGGCGGTGATCGCTGGGAAGGCCGGCGTGCCCTGGTCGCTCGCGACCTTCGGGGTGCTCTCCGCGCTCATGATCGCGATCGGGCTGCTCGCCCGACGCCTGGGCCTGCGCCTGCCGGCGACCGTGCTCGACGGGCGCCCTGTCGTCGAGGGCTCCGACGGGGCCGACGCCTCCGACGGGCCCGCTCTGCGTCGTCGTGTCCCGGGAGGCCCCTGGTGGATCCTCGGTGCGGCGCTCGTCGCGATCGTCCCGATCGCCTATGCGGCGGGAGGGGCCGACCGGGTCCTCGAGCGCTGGGACACCCTCTACCACCTCTCCGCCCTCGAGCGGATCCGCGAGACGGGCGATGCGTCGTCCCTGGTGATCGGCACGGTCGCGAGCACGACCGGAGCGCCGAACCCCTACCCCGGCGGATTCCACGCGCTCGCCTCCCTGGTCCCGCTGGTGCCGATCCCGGTGCTGCTGAACGCCGCGTGCCTGGTGCTCGCCGTGGTGCCGTGGGTGAGCGGGCTGGCCCTGCTCGCCCGGGCCCTGTGGCCCGAGGTGAGCTGGGGACCATTCGCGGCGAGCGTCGTCGGCCTGCTCGCCCCCGCGGCGCCGTGGGACGAGTGGATCCATCTCTCGGCGATCCCGAACATGGTGGGCTTCGCGATGCTGCCCGGCATGACGGCGGCGATCGTCGCCCTCTGGGGCGCCCTGCTGAAGGAGGCCACCGGTGAGGGGCCGGGCGACGGTCCCGCTCCCGGGCACGGGATCCCCGGTCGGCCGGTGCTGCGGCATCTGGCCTCCGTGCTCGCGCTCGGCGGTGCGGGTCTGGGCCTCGCGCTCATGCACCCGAACGTCGCCGTCACGGCCCTGCTGCTGATCGCCGCGCTCAGCGCAGTGACCGCCCTCCCCCACGCCCGGCGCCGTCCCTGGCTGCTCGCCGTGCCGATCGCGGCGCTCGTTCCCGTCGGCCTGCTCTCCTGGACTCCCCTCGCCGCGGTCGTCACCGACTTCGGCGGAGGGCTGAAGGTCTCGTGGTGGACAGGGCTGGGCGAGCTGCTGCTCGGCCTGCTCACGGTCTGGCCGATGGCGCTGGGAGTCATCCTCGCCCTGCTCTGGTGGCCGGGGCTCGTGGTCTCCTGGCGCAGCCCGCAGCGCTGGCTCGTGATCGCCTGGATCGTGATGGGCGTGCTCTACTTCGACTCCGCGATCGACTCCCCGCTGAATCTCTCGACCCTCTACTACCGCGGCCAGGACCGCCTCTCGATGCCGGTCACGATGCTCACCAGCGTGCTCGTGATCCCCGGCCTGCGCGCCTGGTCCCGGGTGATCGCGCCGCACGGCGAGAAGATCCCGCGCTGGGGCGCCGCCGTGCTGACTCTCCTGGCAGTGGTCGCGGCCGCGAGCTCCGTGCCCACCCGGATCGACAACGCCCAGCTGAATCTGGCCTGGACCTCCGAGGGACGCGGCCGCTTCCTCCAGCAGGACGAGGTCGAGGCCTGGGCGAGGGCCGCCCCGGAGATGGACACGAGCAAGAAGGTGCTCGCGAGCCCGTTCTCCGGCGCCTCGCACATGTACGCGATCCACGGCCAGCAGGTGTACTACCCCGTCGCCGGCATGGCCCTGACCTCGCAGGACAGGGCACTGCTCTACGCCATCTCCGGATCGAACGGCCCCGTTCCGCTCGCCGAGCAGTGCCGGATGCTCGACGACGCGAACGTCGGCTACATCTACAAGGAGTACACGACCTACTCGTGGTCCTCCACGTTCGACCTGGTCAACCGCGCCTCCCAGGACCTCGGCACCACCGTGTTCACGACCGACCACTCCCAGTTGATCCGCGTCGACTGCGACTCCGGCACCTGAGAGGACCGCGCTCGACCGGTATGACCTCCTCCGTCCCCTCGCCGGCGCCGGCCGCCCCGGCGCGCGAGTACCTGCCCCTCCTCGACGTCCTGAGGATCACCGCGATCCTCGGCGTCGTGCTGGTGCACGTGGTGGGAGGCGGCGTCGAGGCCGGGACCGTCGGGATCGGCGTGACCGCGCTCGACATGGCCGCCTCCGCCGCCGTCCCCGTCTTCCTCATGATGACCGGCGCCCTGAACCTGCATCCCGCCGCCCACCGGCGCGGTCCGGGAACCTTCTGGCGGCGGCGCGCGGTGCGCGTGGTGCCCGCGCTCGTGGTGTGGTCGGCCGTCTACATGCTGCTCGTCGACCCGCTCGCGGGGGCCGACATCTCGCCCGGCATCGCGCTCGACGAGATCATCACCGGCAGGACCGCCGTCCATCTGTACTTCCTCTGGGCGGTCCTCGGCCTCTACGCGATCGCGCCCGTGATCGCGGCGTTCCTGCACGAGCGCGCGGCGCGCGAGGGCCGACGGGCCTGGTGGATGGGCATCCTCGCCTGCGGCTGGACCGCGCTCGCCTTCGCCCTGCCCTTCCTCACGGCCGGGCCGACGGCGGGCAGGGCCCTCGACGGGCTCTCGCCGCACCGGCCGCTCGAAGCGGGCGCCCTCACCTTCGGACTCGCCTTCGCGGGCTTCTTCGTGATCGGACGGGCGGCCGTCGTGGCCCCTCCCGGCCGGCGCACGGGGGCATGGCTGCTCGCACTCACCCCCGTGTGCGTCATCGCGCTCACGGCCGTCTACGAGGCGGGCCGGGGCGGGGCGGGTGCCGGATCGGACTCCGCGGCCGACGCGTGGATCGCGGTGCTCGGCTCCGGCTACACCTCGCCGCTGGTCATGGTGTATTCGATCGCCCTGTTCGCGGGCGGGACCGCGCTCGCGCTGCGGTGGCGGGTCGGACCGCGCGCCCAGCACGTGCTGCGCACGCTCGGCGACGCGACCTTCGGGGTGTTCCTCGCGCACTTCGCGGTCCTCGTGCTGCTGCGTCAGCTTCCGTGGATGGGCGATGGGAACGAGCTGGGGCAGATGGCGGTCGCGTACCTGGTCGTGGTGCCGGTGTCCTTCACGATCTCCCTGCTCGCGCAGAGGATCCCCGGGGTGCGCCTGGTCTTCTGAGCGGCGGGTCCTGAGCGGCGGGTCCTGAGCGGCTGGATCTAGCGCGCCGCCTCGAGGACCGCCTCGGCGGCGCGCTCGGCGGCGCCCTGCAGGGAGGCGTTCTCCAGGGTCCAGCTGCGCAGGTGCTCCGACGTCGGCCGCTCCTCGCCCGCGAGCGCGGCGAGCATCGAGGCGGCGACGGCGGCGGGGTCGTAGGCGCTCGCCCAGCCCAAATCCGCATCGCGCACCCGCTCGAAGGCCGCGCCCTCCCCCGCGTGGATCACGGGCGTTCCCGAGGCGGTGGCCGCGTAGATCTTCGTGGGCAGAGCGAACTCGTAGCCCAGGCCCGGGGTGATCGAGCTCAGCCCGGCGACCGCTCCGCGCAGCACGCGCGACATGTCCGCGGGGGCGAGACGGCCCCGGAACTCGACGCCCTCGATGCCCTCCTCGGCCACCTTCCGCGCGAGGGCCTCCTTGCCGCTGCCCTCGCTGAAGAACAGCAGGCGGGCGTCGGGCCGCTCGGCGCGCACGCGCGCGAAGGCCTCGACGAAGACGTCGGCCCCCTGCCACTCGGAGACCGTTCCGCCGTAGACGAAGTACGGGCCCTGCGAGGTCTCCTCGACGGGCTGCGGCCCCTCGGGCGTGAAGGTGTCCGTGTCGATGCCGTTGCCGACCATCGTGAGCGAGGGGCGAGGGCCGATGAGCGCGGCGACCCGGTCGTCGACCCCCGGGGAGATCGTGAGGACCTTCGCGGCCCGCTTCCAGCTGGTGGTCTCCATGAGCCGCACCGCCGCGCGGATCGGAGCGGGGACGCCCTCCACGCTCTCGGTCGCATCCGACCAGACGTCGGCCGCGTAGAAGACCGTCGGGACCCGGCGCAGCACGCCGAGCACCGTCGCGACCAGGCCCGTCGTGGGCGGCGGCTCGGCGATGATCACGTCCGGCCGCCGCCGCAGCAGAAGGCGCAGGGCGAGCGGCACGTCGAAGCTCATGTAGCAGAGATAGCCGCGCACCTGCTGCTGGTGGTCGCGCTTGACGGGGAAGCGCGAGACATGGCGCACCCGGTCCCTCCCGGTGACGCCGCGCGGGGGCCGTGTGGTGAGGACCGTGACCTCGGCCCCCGACTCCTCGAGGGCGCGCACGAGCGCCTCCTCGCGGAAGGCCGCGGCGACGGCCTCGGGGGTGAAGACGCGGGTCGCGAGGACGATACGGGGCGGCCGGCTCATCGGGTGCGCTCGCGCAGGGCGTCGACGACGCGCTCGGCGGCGTGCCCGTCGCCGTAGTGGTCGGGGCGCTCGGCCGTGGGCCGGGGTCGCTCGAGGGCCCGTGCGAGGCCCGCCGGGTCGGGGACCAACTGGTTCCAGCCGTCCTCGAGGGTCTCGACCCATTCGGTCTCGGTGCGCACGGTGGCGCACGGGGTGCCCAGCAGGTACGCCTCCTTCTGGAGGCCACCGGAGTCGGTGACCACGGCGCGGGCTCGGGACACGGCGGCCACGAGGTCGGCGTACGCGAGCGGATCGCCCACGTGCACGCTGCCGCCCCCGAGCGCGAGGCCGGCCTCGCGGGCCTTCGCGACCAGGCGGGGGTGGGCGAGCAGGGCGATGGGGAGGGGCGAGGCCCGGAGGGCGCCGAGGACGGCCGCGAGGCGTTCGGGGTCGTCGGTGTTGTCGGCCCGGTGGATGGTGGCGACCGCGAAGTCGCCCGCGGGGTCGATGCCCGTGGGAAGGTGCAGCGGCTGGTCGGCGACGGAGGCGGTCACCCGCAGGCAGACGTCGGTCATCACGTCCCCGACCACGAGGGTGCGGGAGCCCAGGCCCTCGCCCTCGAGGTGCTCGCGGGCGACCTCGGTGGGAGCCAGCAGCAGATCGGCCGCATGGTCGGTGAGCACGCGGTTGTGCTCCTCGGGCATGCGGCGGTTGAAGGAGCGCAGGCCGGCCTCGAGGTGCGCGACCCGCACGTGCATCTTCACCGCGGCGAGGGTGCCCGCGAGCGTCGAGTTGGTGTCGCCGTAGACGAGCACCCAGTCCGGCTGCTGCTCCTCGAGCACCTCGTCCATCGCGGAGAGCATCGCGCCGGTCTGGCGGCCGTGGCTGCCCGAGCCCGCGCCCAGGTTCACGTCGGGCGCGGGGATGCGCAGATCGGCGAAGAAGACGTCGCTCATGGCGGCGTCGTAGTGCTGCCCGGTGTGGACGATGACGTGCTGGACGTCGTCCCGCTGCGCGGCGGCATCGGCGACCGCCGCGAGCTTCACGAACTGCGGGCGTGCACCCACGACGGACAGGATCTTCATCGGGCTGGTTCTCCTGGGGGCTCGGGGACGATCGCGCAGGTACAGTGTGCCCGACCCACGATATTCGTCCCAGGAGCGCCATGCCCGAGCCTGCCCCCGCGCCGCCCGTCGCGGTCCTCGTGCACAACGATGCCGCGAACGACTCGCGAGTCCTCAAGGAGTCGGCGTCGCTGCGCGCGGCGGGCATGGACGTGCGCATCATCGCCGTCGAGCGCCGGTTGAAGGGGCACGCCGCGGGCATCACGCAGCTGGCGGGCGGGATCGCCCTCGAGCGCGTCCCCGAGTTCGCCCTGGAGCGGATCGCCCCGCAGCTCACGCGGCTGACGCGGCGCGGCAGGGACGCGGGCGCGGCGGAGCCGGCGCCCGCGTCGGCCGATGCCTCCTCCTCGTCGGCTCCCGCTCGACCCCGGTGCCTCGCCGCCCGCGTGTCCGCCCGTGCGCGCCGCGCCGGGACCGCCGTCGCCGGGGACCTCGGCAGGCGCGCCTACCGCACGATCGAGCTGGGCACCTTCTGGTGGCGCTCGGCCCGCGCCGCCCGGGGCTTCGCGCCCGACGTGATCCACGCGAACGACACGAACACCCTGGTCCCGGCCTTCGCCGTGCAGCTGCTCGCCCGCCGCGAGGGGCGCCGTGTGCGGATCGTCTTCGACTCCCACGAGCTCTGGCGCCATCGCAACGTGGGCGAGCGCCGCCTGCTCGCGCCGCTGCTCGAGGCGCTCATCGAGCACATCGCCGTGCCGCGGGCGGACGCGGTGATCACCGTCTCCCCCTCGATCGCCGACTGGCTGCAGCGCACCTACGACCTGCGCTCCCGTCCGCTGCTGGTGCGCAACGTGCCCGCCGCCGGGCCGCTGCCCGAGCGCGCGGCCGGTGTGCTGCGCGAGCGGGCCGGCCTCGCCGAGGACGATCTCGTGATCGCCTACGGCGGCCGTCTCACCACCGCCCGCGGCATCGAGGAGACCATCGCCGCGCTCCCCCACCTGCCCGCGCGCGTGCACTTCGTGCTGCTGGGATACGGCGAGGCCGATTACGAGCGCTCGGTCCTCGCGGCCGCGCGCGCCGCCGGCGTCGCGGACCGGGTGCACCTCGTGGGCGCGGTCGCCCCTGCGGAGGTCTCCGCGGCTCTGGCCGACGGGGACGTCGCGGTGGTGCACGTGCAGCCCGTGTGCCTGTCCTACCGCTTCGCCCTGCCCAACAAGCTCTTCGAGTCGATCCGCGCGGGCCTGCCGATCGCCGCCGCGGATCTCCCGGACATGCGCGCCGTGGTCGAGGAGCTGGGGGTCGGGGAGGTCTTCGAGGGCTCCGACCCGGTCGAGCTCGCCGCCGCCCTGCAGCGGATCCTCGCCGCCCCGGAGGTCTACCGCCGGCGGGCGCGCGAGGCCGCCCCGGGCCTCACCTGGGAGGCCGAGGCCGCCGGGCTGCTCGAGGCGTACCGCCTGGTGCTCGCCGGGGAGGACGCATGAGAGCCACCCTGCTGACCACCTGGTTCCCCACGCAGGCGGCTCCGTCGCGCGGGTCCTTCGTGGTGCGCGACGCGCGCGCGATCGCCGAGCACGCCCAGGTGCGGCTCGTGCATCTGGTCCCGCCCGGCGACGACGACGGCACCCGGCGGCTCGTGCACGAGGGGCTGGACGTGCTGCGGATCCCCATGGATCCGCGCCGTCCGGATCAGGTGCTGCGCGCCGCCCGGGTGCTCGGACCGGCCTTCGACGGCGCCGACGTGGTCCATTCGATGGCCTTCTCGACGCTGCTGCCGCTCGCCCTGCGGCGGCCGCGGGCGCCCTGGCTGCACACCGAGCACTGGTCGGCGCTCACCACGCCGGAGACCCTGCGGGCCCCCGCGCGGGTCGCGCTGCCGGCGCTCTCCCGCCTGCTCGCGAAGCCGGATCGGGCGACGGCCGTGTGCGAGTACCTCGCCGAGCCGCTGCGCGTCGTGCGGGGGCACCGGCCCACCGACGTGGTCCCGTGCATCGTCGACCCCGGGGCCCTGGTCCCTCGCCGGGATCGGGCCGACGGGTCGCTGCGGCTGGTCTCCACGGGCGGCCTCATCGACCGCAAGGATCCCCTGGTCGCCGTGGGCACCGTGGCCGAGCTGACGATCCGCGGCGTGGACGCGCACCTGACCTGGCTCGGGGAGGGCCCGCTGCGCGAGGAGACGCTCGCCCTCGCGCGCGAGCTCGGGATCGAGGAGCGGATCGCGCTGCCGGGCACGGCGAGCGCCGCGGGAGTGCGCGAGGCCCTGGGGGACGCCGACCTGTTCTTCGGGCCCACGCGGGCCGACAACTTCTTCGTCTCCGCCGCCGAGGCGATCGTCGCGGGGCGCCCCGTGGTGCTCGGCGCGACGGGAGGTCAGGGAGAGTACGTCGAACCCACCGTCGGCTCCCTCATCGACGCGCAGGATCCCGTGCGCTACGCGGACGCGATCCTCGACGTCGACGCGCGCACGCGGGAGCTGAGCAGCGAGGACATCGCCGCGACCATCGGCAACCGCTTCTCGACGCAGGCCGTCGGCGCCGCCTACGCCGCGCAGTACACGCGACTGCTGGACGAGGCCGAGGACGCCGCCGGTCGCGGCGACGCCGGGACGGGGATGCAGCGATGACGCCCCTCAGCTCCCCCGCGAAGCCCGTCGACGTCGTCATCGCGTGCCACACGCCCGAGCGTCCCGTGGGCCGCGCCGTCGCCTCGATCCTCGAGGGCAATGCCGAGCACGCGAACGTGGTGGTCGTCGCCCACAACCGACCCGCCGACGAGATCCTCGGCGCGATCCGACCCGAGCACCGGGACCGGGTGAGGATCCTCGAGCACCGCGACGGGTTCCGCTCCGCCTCGGGTCCGTTCAACGCCGGGATGTGCGACGGCACCGCGCCGTTCGTCGCGATCATGGGCTCGGACGACACCCTGGCCGCGGGCGCCGTCGCCTCCTGGCTCGCCGTGCAGGAGCGCACGGGCGCAGAGTTCGTCATCACCCGCCTCGCCCTCGGCACCGCCGGCCGTGGGGTGCCCACCCCCGCGGCGCGGATGCTGCGCGGGGGCCTCGCGGACCTCGCCCGGGATCGTCTCGCCTACCGCTCGGCGCCGCTGGGTCTCATGAGCCGGGCGATGCTCACGCGCACCGGGGCGCATCTCGTGGAGGGCGCGACCGTGGGCGGCGACGTGGGCATGGTGACGCAGCTGATGGCGACCGTGCCCACCGCCTACGACCGCTTCGGCCCTCCCTACGTGATCGGCGAGGACGCCGGGGACCGCGTGACCTACGTGATCCGTCCGATGCGCGAGCAGCTCGGCTTCTTCCCCGATCTGCTCGAGGCCGACTGGTTCGGCGTGCTCCCCCGCCCCGCCCGCCGCGCGATCGGCACGAAGCTGCTGCGCATCCACGTGTTCGGCGCCGTCTTCTACCGCCAGGACGCCGAGATCTGGACGCACGAGGAGCGCGAGGCTCTCGCGGAGATCTCGGCCGACGTCCTGCGCCGCGCCCCCGGATGCGCCCGCCCGCTCTCGCGGGCCGATCGCCGACTGCTCGATGCGTGCCTGGACCCCGGGATCGGGGCCGAGGAGCTCATGGCCGCCGCGCGCGATCGGCGTCGGCACGGGCGCCCCGCGACGCTGCTGCCCCGCGAGATCACCCAGGTGCTCGACCGCGAGGCGCCGCCGCGGTTCATGGCCGCGTCGCTCGCCGTGCAGATGCTGCCGCGGGTGCGACGGGGCTGAGGTGAAGCGTCACTCCCCCACGATCGCGGCGACGGCCCTCTCCCACGTCCGCACCTGCTGCTCGGCGCTGAGCTCGTCCGCGGCGGCAGCGCTCGCGTGCTTCCAGCCGTCGACCGTCTCCGGGGTCAGGCCCGTGATCTCCGCGTGCATCGCCGGGGCGTCGGCCGCCGGGAGCACCGCGCCGAGACCGTGCGCGCCCACCAGCTCCGCCATATCCGGGGAGGGGCCGACGATCACGCCGGTCCGGCCCTGCACGGCCTCGAAGAGCTTGTTGGGCAGCGAGTGCTCGAGGTTGAAGGTGGTGTTCGGGAAGACGACGAGGGAGACGTCGTACTCGGCGACGGTGTCCACGAGCTGCACGAAGGGGACCGGGTCCCGCAGCGCGACGCCCGGGACGTCCTCCGCGAGCTGCGCGAGGCGCTCAATGTACCCGGGCTCGCTGGGCATGAGCATGAGGTCGAGGGTCGCGCGACCCTCGAGGCCCCGCATCGCCTCGATCATCGACTCGAGGTGACGGTTCGCCCGCGCCACGCCCGTGTGCAGCAGGCGGATCGGCTCTCCCGTCGGCCGCACCGGCAGGTCCCGGCGGGCGGAGGCGTTGGTGACGACCTGGACCTCGATCCCGAAGCGCTGCGCGTACTCGCGGGCGAGACCGGGCGAGACCGTCGTCACCGAGGCGACGCGGGGCAGGCACGTGCGGCACAGCCAGCGCTGGTAAGGGGCGACGAACCAGCGCCAGCTGCGCTGGTGCTCCTTCTCGCGCGGCGCGTACTCGTGCAGATCGGCGTGGACGCCGCGGCGGGGCTCGAGCCACAGGGCCAGCGGCAGGGTGTTCGTGTCGTTGGCGAGGACGGCGTCCATCGTGCCCCGTCGAGCCTCGAGCAGGTCGTGGGCGGCGCGCACAGCGCTCATCGACCAGTGGGCACCGCGGAAGCGCCGCGTGAGCAGGTGCTGCTTGGAGTCGGGCCACGCGCGGGTGCCCTCGGGGATCTCCATGTGCTCGACGTCCGGGTGCGGGCTCGGCCCGAAGCCGACGGTGGTCACGTGGTACCGCGGGGCGAAGAGGGCGATCTGCCGTTGCACGCGCGGGTCGCTCACCAGGTGCGAGAAGGACAGGATCACGAGGCTCGGGCTCATCGGGCGCTCCCCTCCTGCGAGCTCTCGTCGTCGGCACCGTCGTCGAGGCCGGCCTCCAGCCCGTGCTCGACGTCCTGGGCGACCTTCTCCTGCACCCCGCCGCGCACGAGGCCGGCGAGGGCGGCCTGCTCGGCGAAGGCGGGGACCGCGCCCACGACCTCGTCGAACGTGCCCTGGGCGAGCACCTCGCCCTCCTGCATGTAGAAGACGACGTCGCAGTGCTGGATGGTCGCCAGGCGATGGGCGATGGTGATCGTGGTGACCTCCTCGCCGAGGTCGCGGATGCCCGCGGTGACGGCGGCCTCCGTGGACGTGTCCAGGGCGCTCGTGGCCTCGTCGAGCACGAGCACCTGCGGATCGGAGTACAGGCCGCGCGCGATGCCGAGGCGCTGGCGCTGCCCGCCGGAGAGCGTGGTGCCGCGCTCCCCGACGGTCCCGTGGATGCCGCCGGGGCGCTCCTCGATGGTCTCCAGCAGCTGCGCACGCGAGAGCGCATCGTGGACGCGCTCTTCGTCGACGTCGGCGGGGTCCCAGGTCAGCGCCACGTTCTCGGCGACGCTCACATCGAACAGGGCGACCTCCTGGGGCACGTAGCCGACCTGGGAGCGCCACTGGCGCATGACGGTCGTGATGTCCTGCCCGCCCACGAGGATCCGTCCCGCGGTGGGGGTGATCAGGCCCAGCAGCAGATCGACCATCGTGGACTTGCCGGCCCCCGAGGTGCCGACGAAGGCGGCCGAGGACCCGGCGGGGATCCGCAGGGAGACGTCGCGCACGGCGGGCTCCTCACGGCTGGGGTACACGAAGCTGACGTCCTCGAGGACGATGTCCCGGCGGCCGGGAGCGAGCTCCGCGGAGTCCGGCCGCTCCGTGCGGGAGACGTTCTCCCGGGCCTGCTCGATGTCGTCGATGATGTAGTCGGAGAACGCCGCGTTGGTGAGGATCCGGTTCTGCGTGGACTGGAAGCGGGTCAGCGAGGGCACCAGGCGGAAGCCCGCGACCCCGAACAGCGCGACCGAGGACAGCGCGCCCGTCGGCCCGCCGGAGAGGTAGCCGACGCCGCCGACGACGACGAATCCGCCCACCAGTCCGGCCTCGAGCACGAAGCGCGGCATCTGGTTGTAGTACTGGGCGAAGGCGCGGGTCTCGGAGGCCAGGTCCCGGCGGTCGGCGACGATCTCCCCGACCTCCTTCTCGTTGCCCTTGAGGGTGATCTCCTTGAGGGCCGAGAGCACCTCGCCGAGCAGGCGGACCACGCGGATCGAGTTGTCGCGGTTCACGGCGCCGTTCCTCACGGCGAGCGGGGAGATCACGCGCGACATGACCAGGGCGACGAGCCCCAGGTAGATCATCGTCGCGAGCGCGAGCTTCCAGTCCAGGACGAACAGGCCCACCGTGATCACGGAGATCGTCGCGAACTCGCTGATCACGGTCATCGAGGGCATGAGGACGTTCGCGACCACGGCCGCGACGCCCGAGTCGACCATGCGGATGATCTCCTGGCTCGAGCGGGAGGTGCGATCCACCCACGGGGACGACATATAGGAGCGGAAGAGCATCTGCCCGATCGCGACCTCGTGCTTGGCGAAGCGCTTGGTGGCCTCGCGGATCGTCAGCAGGTTCAGGGCGCTCTTGACGATCGTGAGCACGACGAACACGCCCACGAGCCAGACGACCTGCCCGAAGCCCTCGAACGTCCAGCCGACCACGGGGATCACCACGGTCTGCTCGCCGCCCATGAGCGCCTGGAGGGCGATCGCCATGGCGCCGAGGCCGATGACGTCGAGCAGCGCGAGCAGGCTCATGACCGTCGCGAAGGCCCACAGGAAACGTCGGGAGTCGCGCGGGAGCACGGACATCGTGCGCAGCACGGTCTGGAGGGTGCGCTTCACAGGGGCCTTCCTTCGCGGGGTACGGGCGGCTGGGCCGCGCCGGGTGCGCTCACGCTACCGTGCGCGGTCCGTGAGGACCCTGCGCCGGCCATCAGCACAGGGGCTCGATCTCATAGAGGGCGTAGGGTCCCTCGCGGTCCACCAGGCGCAGCTTGGAGCGCGGGATCTTCGCGAGGCCCTCCCACAGCACGGACGCCTCGGGGGCGATCGCCTCGCCGGAGTCCGCGGAGGTGTCGACGTAGAGGTGGGTGGGGCCGACGTTGTGCAGCGAGGTGCACACCTTCGCGTCGCGGTCGGCCTTGAAGGCGTAGCGGGCGACGCGGCGCGAGTCGAGCGTCTGGGGCTCGGCGAGGGTGGGGAACACGGTCTCGACGCCGCCGATCGACCAGTACAGGCCCTCGCCGTCGCGCGGGTTGCCGATCACCACGGCGTCCGCGGGCAGCGCGGCGGCCGTGCGCTCGATGAAGTCGCGCTCCTCGGGGGTCGCGTAGGAGGCGATCTGGACGCCGTAGTCGGTGTAGGCCAGGGAGCCAGCGAAGGGCAGGCGGCCGGGCAGCACGGCCGCCACGAGGGAGACGAGCGCGAGGACCACGAGGGCCGACGTGCCGAGCGAAAGCCGGTGCCCCTCCCCCTCGGCCCGCGCGTCCCGCGCCCACAGCGCGTCGAGCCCGATGGCCGCGAGGGCGACGAGGGCGCACATGAGGAGCGGGGCGATGCGCTCGCGCGCTCCGTACCAGGGGTTCACCCACGTGCGCGCCCAGATGGAGTCGAGGTTCGTGAGGATGCTCAGGCCGAGCGCGAGGACCAGCAGCACGATGGCCGTTGTGCCCTGCCGGCGGCGCTCGCGCACCGCCTGCGTCGCACCGAGCAGCGCGAGCGCCCACACGGCGAGGATCGGCCATTGGAGGCTGCCGAGCGCGGAGACGCGGGGACGGTCGGTGACCAGGGAGGCGAGGAAGGCCGTCCACGGCCACGGGCGGGTGGTGGTGAGGTCCATCGAGGCGAGCAGCAGGTGCGAGGTGATCCCGTAGACCAGGAGCACGAGCGCGATCACCGCGAGCTCGAGGACCCCGCGGCGGCGCGTGCGGGCCCGCGTCACGTCGAGGACGCCCTGGGCGAGGATGCCCGCGAGGAGGGCGACGGCGAGCGAGAACAGCGTCGAGGGGTGGGCCGCGACCGCCCCGACGAGGAGCAGGGCGCAGGGCCAGAGCTCGGCGGCGCGGCGCTCACCGCTGCGCACGGCGCGGTGGATCGCCCACAGGGCGCCGAGGGCGGGCGGCAGGCACAGCGACCCCAGGGCCGAGGGCCAGAGTCCCATCACCAGGATCATCACCGGCAGCGAGAGGAACATCGGCGCGCACAGCGCGGCCAGCATCGGCAGCACCCGGACCTCGCGCAGCGTGCCCCTGCCGCCCTGGAGCAGCGCGACCATGGCGCCGAGGGCGCCCGGGATCGCGGCGACCAACGCGAGGGCCATGGCGTTGGCGGCGGTGATCGCGTCACCGGGGAGCAGGGCGGCCAGGACGTCCCAGCCGGCGGGATAGAACGTGGTCTCGTGGTAGATGCCCTGCAGGGCGGTGAACAGGAAGGCATCGCGGTCCGCGCGCACGAAGGCGATCGCGGCGATGTGGAAGGACGCGTCGTAGCTGCCGTTGAGGGTGTCGATGCCGCCCATGTGGCGGGCGGCGGAGCCGGCCATCAGCAGGCCCAGGGCGAGGGCGAGCGCGCCCGGGGCCAGCGCGAGCACCAGCGCCCGCGGGCGCCGGCGCCGGCGCGACGGAACGGCGTCTCCCTCGTCGGCCCCTCGGTCACTCCCCCGCTCCCGCGCGATGATCAGCCGGCGCGCGCCGAGCACGAGGACGAGCACCACGAGCAGCTGCACGCCGGCGGTGACCGGCGTCCACGGGATCCCGAGCAGGTGGTCGAGGGCGCCGAGGACCACCGCGAGCAGCACGGTGATCGCCGGGGCGGCTCCCCAGCGCCACCCGATGCAGGCCCCGCCCGCGATGAGCAGCAGCGCGCCGGGGGCGCACAGCAGTGCCCAGGCTCCCACCACGGGGAGGAGCCAGCCCCAGGTCATCGGCGCGTCGATCCGGTCGGCTCCTCGCCGGCAGTCGGCTGCTGCGGGGAGAGCGCCTCGGCGTACCGGGCGGTCACGGTCGAGGCGGTGCGGCGCTCGACGACCCACGCCCGCGCCTCTGCGGAGACCTCGGTGAGGGCGCCCTCGCGCTCGATGCGCAGCACGCGCTCGACGGCCTCGTCGAGGTCCTCGACCACCCAGCGGTCGGGGTAGATGACGCCCGCGCCGCCGTAGGGACGGGCGTCGGGCCAGTTCCTGATCAGAGGGACGCAGCCGGCCGCGATGCCCTCCATGACGGCCTCGTGGACGCCCTCGTGCAGCGAGGAGGAGACGATCCAGCCGGCCATCGCGAGCAGGTCGGGCACGTCCGAGCGGGCGCCCAGCACCTGCACCGCGCCCGCGGGGAACTGCGCGATGCGCCGGCGCACGCGGGCCTGGAACGCGGTGTCCTGCGCGGGGTCCTCGGGCAGTCCGGGGCCGATGAGCTGCAGACGGTGACGCGGATCCTTCGCGCGCACGCGCTCCAGCAGGTCCAGGGTGAACAGCACGTCCTTGACGGGGCGCAGCCATCCCACCTGGGCGAGCAGATGCGGGTCCCGGTGCGCGCGCGGCTCCGGGCCCAGTCCGTAGGCGAGGAAGTTGTCGACGCCGATGATCTCGCCCGCGCGCTCGAGGTTCGGCGTGAGGTGCTGGATGAGGGCGCGCACGTGCGGGGAGACGAACAGCACGCGGTCGACGACGTCGAAGACCGTCAGCAGGGGGAAGGGCGTGTAGGCCTCGAAGCGGTGGATGCGCGCGGCGGTGAGGCGCGGCATGTCCGCGAGCAGGGAGACCCAGGTGAGCACGTGGTGTCCCCATTCCACGAGCACCACGTCGGCCCAGTCGAACGGCTCGGCCAGGGCCGCGGGCGTGGGCAGCCGCCGTCCCGTGCGGGCGAGCTCCATGCGTGCGCGCAGCACGCGCTCACGGGTGGGCCGCTCGGCGGGCGGGAGGTCGTCGACCTCGACGCGCCGCACCTCGAAGCCGTACGCCTCGAGGGCGTCGATGACGGGGTTCACGAAGGTCCAGTTGCGCTGGGCGATCACGAGCAGGCGCACGGGGGCGGACCCCTCCGCCGCGGACGCTCCCGCGGATGCCGCGCGCGCCCGCGGTGCGGGACGGGAGGGCCCCTCGTCGCGGGCGGGCGGCGCGAGCAGGAGGCGGCCCACCGCGCTCGCCCGCACGGGCGCGAGGAAGCCGTCCGGATCGGTGATCAGAGGGGAGTCCTCGAGCCCGTAATGGAGGGAGGCGTGGTAGGCCACGCGCAGGGCCTTGTCGAACCACTCGACGGCGCCGTCATCGTCCCCGCGCGCGAGCAGCGCGTCGGCCCGCCGCAGCTCGGCGAGCATCTCGCCGCGCCACGCGGCAGGGACCTCGCCGCGGTCCATGCGCCGGGTCAGTCGGAGGTAGCGGGCGCGCGCGCCGACGCCGCCGGGGAGCAGCGAGGCGGCCCGGATGCCCGCGCCCAGGGCGCGGCGCCGCAGCGTCGCGAAGCCGGACCGCGCCGATGCCGGGGACGTCGTGCGATGAGCGCTCATGCCCTCCCCCGCTCTCACGGGGCGACGTCGGCGGGGCGGACGATCCTGCCCTCGCGGGCCGAGCGCAGCACCGCCTCGACGGCGCGCACGGTCTGCAGGCCCTCGCGCATGGTGACGATGTTCGAGGGATCGCCGGCGACGGCGTCGCGGAACGCCTCGTGCTCGGTGCGCAGCGGCTCGGTGCGACGCAGGGAGTAGCGGACCATGTCGCCCTCGCTGACCCCGCGGAAGGAGGCCATGGAGTCCCAGAGGTTCGTGGCGCTCTCGCCGTTGGCGTAGAAGGTGAGGTCGGCGTTGACGGTGTCCGCGACCAGCGCCCCGTTCTCGCCGGTCACCACGGTCACGCGCTCCTTGAACGGCGAGAGCCAGTTGACCAGGTGGCTGGTGATGGTGCCGCTGGTGAGCTGACCGGAGACCGAGACCATGTCCTCGTCCTCGCGGCCGGAGCGGCGCGTGGAGAACGCCGCGACCTGCGCGAAGTCGCTGCCTGCGACCCAGGCGGTGAGGTCGAGGTCGTGGGTCGCGAGGTCCTTGACCACGCCCACGTCGGAGATGCGGGCGGGGAAGCCGCCCTGACGGCGGGTCGAGATCTGGAAGATCTCCCCGAGCTGGCCGTCGGCCAGGCGACGGCGCATCTCCTGCAGGGCCGGGTTGAAGCGCTCGATGTAGCCGACGGCACCCACGAGGCCCGCCTGCTCGTAGGCGGCGGCGATCTCCTCGGCCTCGGCGACGTCGAAGGCCAGCGGCTTCTCGACGAGGCAGTGCACGCCCGCCTCGGCGAAGGTGAGCGCGACGTCGCGGTGGAACTGGGTGGGCACGGCGATGACGGCGTAGTCGATGCCCGCGTCGACCAGGGCGCGCGCATCGGGCAGCACGTCGTAGCCGGGGGCCGCGCCGTGCGGGTCGCCCTGGGGATCGGCGACGGCGACGACCTCGACGCCCTCGAGGGCGCGCAGGTTGCGGGCGTGGTGGCGGCCCATCATGCCCAGGCCGATGAGCCCGGCGCGCAGGGGCCGACGATTCTCCGTGCTCATGCGGCACCCCCGGCGGCGACGGCGGCGACCGCGGCGACGATGCGCTCGAGGTCGTCCTCGGTGAGGCTCGGATGGACGGGCAGGGACAGCACCTCGCGGGCGGCCTGCTCGGTGACCGGGAGGTCGAGGTCGAGGCCGAAGGAGGGCAGGCGATGCACGGGCGTCGGGTAGTAGACGCCGCAGCCCACCTGGTGCTCCTCGCGCAGGGCGGTCGCGAAGGCATCGCGCTCGGCGGCGCTCGCGCCCTCGAGGCGGATCGTGTACTGGTGGTAGACGTGCTCGGCGCCCTCGCGCACGACCGGCGCGACGACACCGGCGACGCCCGCGAGGCCCGCGTCGAGGGCGGCGGCGTTCGCCCGGCGCTGCGCGGTCCACCCGGCGAGCTTGGCGAGCTGGACGCGGCCGATGGCGGCGTGCAGGTCGGTCATGCGGTTGTTGAAGCCGGCGACCTCGTTGGCGTACTGGACCTCCATGCCCTGGTTGCGCAGCAGCCGCACCGCACGGGCGAGCTCCTCGTCCTCGCAGGCGACCATGCCGCCCTCGCCGCTGGTCATGTTCTTCGTGGGGTACAGGGAGAACATGCCGAAGCGGCCGAAGGTGCCGACCTGCCCGCCCCTCCAGGTGGCGCCGTGCGCCTGGGCCGCGTCCTCGGCGACCCAGAGGCCGTGGCGGCCGGCGATCTCGACGATCGTGTCGATCTCGGCGGGGTGGCCGTAGAGGTGCACGGGCTGGATGCCCACGGTGCGCTCGGTGATCGCGCCCTCGATCGCGGAGGGGTCGATGCAGAAGGTGTCCAGGTCGATGTCGATGAAGACGGGGGTCGCACCGGTCACGGCGACGGAGTTCGCGGTCGCGGCGAAGGTGAAGGAGGGCACGATGACCTCGTCGCCCGGGCCCAGGCCCAGGGCGACCATGCCCAGGTGCTGACCGGAGGTCCCGGAGTTCACGGCGACCGTGGGGCGGGAGCCGGCGAGCTCGGCGGCGAACTCCTTCTCGAAGGCCGCCACCTCGGGGCCCTGCGCGACCATGCCGCTCCTCAGCACCCGGTCCACGGCCTCGCGCTCCTCGTCCCCGATGAGGGGGCGGGCCGCAGGGATCATCTGCTCGCTCATGCGTGCTCTCCGTCCGTCGTCTCGTCCTGCTTCTCGGCCCCGGCGTCGGCGGCGAGGGCGAGCCCGCCCGTCGTCTCGTCGGCCACGTACCACTCGCCCGTCGTCGGGCACACCCAGGCGTCGGTCCCGTCGGACGCCGGCTCGAGCTTCTCCCCCGAGCGGCCCACCCAGGCGATGCGCCGGGCAGGGGCCCCTGCGACCAGGGCGTGGGGCACGACGTCGCGGGTGACGGTCGATCCTGCGGCCACCATCGACCAGGCGCCGATGGTGACGGGGGCGACGCAGACGGCGCGCGCGCCGATCGAGGCGCCCGCCTCGCAGGTGACACCCACCGGCTCCCAGTCCGCGGCGGACTTCGGAGAGAGGTCGGGGTTGACCGCGCGCGGCCGGTGATCGTTGGTGAACACGGCGGCGGGGCCCACGAAGACGCCCTCGGCGAGCGCCGCGGGCTCGTAGACGAGCGCGTAGTTCTGCACCTTGCAGCCATCGCCCATGCGCACGCCGGTGCCGATGTAGGCACCTCGGCCCACGATGCAGTCGCGTCCCAGCTCCGCGTCCTCGCGCACCTGCGCGAGATGCCAGATCGCGCTTCCCTCGCCGATGCGGGCGGTCTCGGCGACGTCGGCGGAATCCACGACGCGCACGCCCTCGCGCGAGGCGGCCGGGCGGTCGGCGGATCCGGCGGGCGACCCTGCCGGCGACCCTGTCGGCGATCCGGTGGACGACTCGGAGGTCTCGTTCATACCCCCGAAGATATCGGAGGGCGCCCGTCAGGACAGGGACGAGCGCAGCGACTCGCCCTTGGCGTGCGCAAGGTCGCGCAGCTCGCCCTGGAACTCGCGCATGCGCTCGCGCAGGCGCTCGCCCTCGGCGTCGTCGGCCGCCCCGAGGATGCGGGCGGCGAGCAGCCCGGCGTTGCGGGCGCCGCCGATGGAGACGGTCGCGACGGGCACCCCGGCGGGCATCTGCACGATCGACAGCAGGGAGTCCATACCGTCCAGGTGCGCGAGCGGCACGGGCACGCCGATCACGGGCAGCGGGGTGAGGGCGGCGAGCATGCCGGGGAGGTGAGCGGCGCCGCCGGCGCCCGCGATGATCACGCGCAGCCCGCGGTCCGCCGCGGTGCGGCCGAAGTCGACCATGTCCTCGGGCATGCGGTGCGCGGAGACCACGTCCACGTGCACGTCCAGGCCGAACTCGGCGAGGGCGTCGCGGGCGGGGCCGAGCGTCGGCCAGTCGGAGTCCGAGCCCATCACGATCGCGACGCGCGGGGCGTCCTGTGGCGTGGTCATGCGTTCTGCTCCTCGTGCACGGCGTCGATGATCAGTCGCTCGGCGCGGTGGGCGCGCGCGAGCAGGTCCGCGGGATCGCTCCCCGCGAGGGTCACGTGGCCGACCTTGCGGCCGGGCCGCACGGTCTTGCCGTAGAGGTGGACCTTGAGCTCGGGGTCCCGCTCCATCGCCTCGCGGGCGCCCTCGGCGAGGTCCTCGCGTGCCCCGCCCAGCAGGTTCACCATCACGGCGTGCGGGGCGAGGGGCGCGCTCGCGCCGAGCGGGAGGTCGGCGACGGCGCGCAGGTGCTGCTCGAACTGGCCGGTGACGGCGCCGTCCATGGACCAGTGGCCAGTGTTGTGGGGGCGCATGGCGAGCTCGTTGACGAGCACGTCGCCGCCCTCGGTCTCGAACAGCTCGACGGCGAGCATGCCGGTGACGTCCAGGTCCTCGGCGATCCGCAGGGCGAGGTGCTGGATGCGCTCCTGGTCCGCGGGGCCGAGGTCGGGGGAGGGGGCGAGCACCTCGAAGCACACGCCGTCCTTCTGCGTCGAGCGGACCACCGGGAAGGCGAGCATCTCGCCGCCCGGCCGGCGGGCGACCTGCGCGGAGAGCTCGCGGGTGAAGGGCACGAGCTCCTCGACGAGCAGCTCCTCGTGGTCCTGGAACCAGTCGGCGACGTCGCTGCCGGCGGAGACGATGCGCACGCCGTGGCCGTCGTAGCCGCCGCGCGGGGTCTTCACCACGGCGCAGGCGGCGGTGCCGAGCTCGGAGAGGGCGGCGTCGACGTCGGCCGGCGAGGCGGCGCGCCACCAGCGCGGGCAGGGGTGCCCGAGCGCGCCGAGGCGCTCGCGCATGAGCAGCTTGTCCTGGGCATGGACGAGGGCGTCCGGTCCGGGCCGCACGGCGGCGAGGCCGTCGCGCTCGATGCCCTCGAGGATGTGGGGCGGCACGTGCTCGTGGTCGAAGGTGAGGACGTCGACCTCGGCGGCGAGCGCGCGCACGGCCTCCTCGTCGTCGTGGCGGCCGATCCGCACGCGGGCCGCGCCCTGCGCGGCGGACTCCGCGGGGTCGGTCGCGAGCACCGTGATCGGCAGGCCCAGCTCGATCGCGGGGCCCAGCATCATCCGGGCGAGCTGCCCGCCGCCGATGACGCCGATGCGCGGCGCCGCAGGACCGGTCGTGGCGGGCACCGCGGGGGCGCTGGTGGAGGCGGGGTCGTTCTCAGGGATGTCGGGGAGCACGCCCCCATCCTAGGAGCGGCTGCGGTCCTCGGGCGCCGACGTCCGGGCCGACGCACGGGCGCGGTGCCCGTGCCCGGCGCTCCCCCGGCGACGGCGCGGCAGCACCGCGCCCTGCGGGAGGGAGCCCAGCTCGTCGGCCGACTCGGCGCCGAGCACGGTGTCCTCCTCGCCCGCGGTGGTCTCGTCGGGGGCGGAGATGAGGAAGACCCCGAAGGTCGCGGGCTGCTCGCTCAGCAGCTCGAGGCGACCGCCGTCGTCCTCCACGAGGGTGCGGGCGAGGGCGAGGCCGACGCCCGTGCCGGACGTGCGGCCCGAGACCGAGCGCTCGAAGACGCGCTTGCCGAGCGCGGGGTCGATGCCGGGGCCCTCGTCGGAGATCTCGACGACCGTGGACTTCTCGTTGCGGCGCACCTTGACCAGCGTGCGTCCTCCGCCGTGGGTGAGGGAGTTCTCCACGAGCGTCGCGACGACCTGCGTGAGCGGTCCCGTGGATCCCCAGACGGCGGCTGCGCGCGGCACCTGGATGCGCAGCTCGCGGCCCGCGGCGCGGTACGCCGGGGACCACTCCTCGCTCTGCTGGGTGAGCACGGTGCGCAGCTCGACCACTCCGGGGGTGCGGCGCTGGGAGGAGCGGGGGGCGTTGATGAGGTCGTGGACGACCTCGGTGAGGCGATCGATCTGCTCGAGGGAAATCCGGGCCTCGTCGCGCACCCACTCCTCGGAGCTCGTGGCGAGGATCTCGTCGAGGCGCATGGAGAGCGCGGTGAGCGGTGTGCGCAGCTGGTGGGAGGCGTCGGAGGCGAGTCGGCTCTCGGCCTCGAGGCGCTCGGTGAGCTGGGCGCCGGAGTTCGCGAGCTCCTCGGCGACGGTGTCGATCTCGGTGATGCCGCTGGGTCGCCAGGGGCCGCGGGCGCGGCCCGATCCCATCTCCTCGGCGCGCCGGGTGAGGCGGGCCAGCGGCGCGGAGATCCGCTGGGCCTGCCAGAGGGCGACGGACACGCCGATGGAGATCGCAGCCAGCCCCGCGACGATGATGAGCACGGCGGCGCTCGCGGTGTGGGCGCGCACGTCGGCCTTGGTGATGGTGACGGTGACGTTCACGCCCGAGGTGCCGGGTGTGGAGATCACCTTCGTGCTGTTGCCCGGGTCCGGGCCCGCCTCGATGGTGCGGCCCTCATAGGTGACCGTGATGTGCACGGCGAGGTCGGGCTGCGAATCGGCGATCTGCTGGAGCATCGCCTTGTCGATGGGCCGGTCGTCGCTGATGCGCTTCTCGGCGTTGGTGCGGACCTCGTTGGCGATGGAGGTGGCGCGCGCGGTGAGGTTCTGGTCGGTCAGCTGAAGCCACGAGTACGCCAGCGGGATGCCCAGCAGCAGGACCGTGAGGATGACCGTGATGACCGTCGCCTGCAGCACTCGCGTGCGCACGCGTCAGCTCCCGTCGCCGGTCTCGAAACGGAAGCCGACGCCGCGGACGGTGGTGATCCTTCGGGGATTGGTCGCATCATCGCCCAGCTTCCGACGGAGCCAGGAGATGTGCATGTCGAGGGTCTTGGTCGAGCCCCACCACTCGGCGCCCCAGACCTCACGCATGAGGTCGTCACGGGTGACCACGCTGCCGGCCTCGCGCACGAGCACCGTGAGCAGGTCGTACTCCTTGGCGGAGAGGCTGAGCTCCTCGCCGTCGACGTAGGCGCGGCGGGCGGAGACGTCCAGGGACACGCCGTTGACGTCGAAGGCGCTCGTGGACTCCTCGACGGTCTGGGCGCGTCGCAGCAGGGCGCGGATGCGCGCCTGCAGCTCGCCCAGCCGGAAGGGCTTGGTGACGTAGTCGTCCGCGCCGGCGTCGAGGCCGACGACGGCGTCGACCTCGTCGGCGCGGGCGGTGAGGATCAGGATCGGGGATTCCAGGCCGCCCTTGCGCAGGCGCCGAGCGACCTCGAGGCCATCGAGGTCCGGGAGCCCCAGATCCAGGATGACCAGGTCGATCGGGTCCCCGGCGGCGGCGATGCCGAGGGCATCCATGCCGCGCGAGGCGCGCGAGACCGTGTAGCCCTCGCGGTCGAGCGCGCGGGACAGCGGTTCGGCGATCGCGGAATCGTCTTCGACGAGCAGCAGTCGTGTCACAGGAGGCATCCTACGTCCCGACCTGTGCGCCCGCTCCGCGGCGCGAGCGCGGGCCCGCTCCCGGGCACCCGCATCACAGGCCCATGTCCAGGGGCTCGGAGGTGCCGCGGGTGAGCGCGACGGCCTCGATTGTGCCGATGCCGTGGAGCTCGGTGGGGCGGATCTCGGAGGCGCTGAATCCGCCGGGCAGCGCGCGCTCGACGGCCTCGGCCGTGGCGAGGTCGACGAGCACCCCGCCCGGGTCGGCGACGCTCTCCAGGCGCGCCGAGAGGTTCACCGTCGGCCCGAACACGTCGCCGTAGCGGGAGAACATCGACCCCCAGCACATGCCCACGCGGGCCGAGGGCAGATCGGGGTCGTCGCGGATCGCCTCGGCGATCGACACCGCGATCTGGGCGCCGTCCTCGGGCGCGTCGGCCAGGAACATGATCTCGTCGCCCACGGTCTTGACCACGCGGCCGCCGCCCACGGAGATGATGTCGCGGCAGGTGACCTCGAACTGGGTGACGACGTCCGCCAGCTCCGCCCCGCCGAGGGAGCGCGAGAGCCGTGTGAACTGCACGAGGTCGGCGAATCCGACCGCACGGTTCAGGGGGAACACCTCGTCGTGGGTGCCGTTCTCGCTGGCCTGCAGCACCTCGGAGCCGGCCCGCGCGGAGTACGCGGCGAGCTGGCGGCGGAAGGTGAACAGCACCTGGGTCTCGAGGGTCTCGATGAGCTGCGGGACCGTCTCGAGCATCTGCTCGCGCGCCTCGCCGTCGTCCTTCCCGTCGCGGGTCTTGGCCTCCTCGACGAGGGCCTCGGTGATCCACATGGCCAGGCGCCCCATGTGGTAGCCCAGCCCGCGGGAGATCGAGGTGAAGGCCCGCTCGGAGATCGCGCCGTCGTCGACCATGGCGACCAGGTCGCCGATCGCGAAGGCGTCCTCGTCGGTGAAGACCACGGTGTCCTCGTCGACGGGGCCGAAGCCGAGGGAGCGCCAGTAGGTGGAGATCAGGCGCTCGGGGATGCCCTGCTGCTCGGCGAGGTCCCGGCGCGAGTGCTCGCGCGGTCCCTGCAGGAGCACCCGCTCGAGAGCGCCCACGCTGCGGCGCACCGACTGGAATCGACGGTTGAGGGCGGCCATCTCCTCCGGGGAGATCTCGGCCTCGCGCAGGTTCTCGGATCCCTCGAGGTCGTCGATCGCGGCGAGGGCGTCGTGCGGGACGCGCTCGCCGGCAGCGGCGCCCTCGGGCTCCGCGTCGAGGTCGGCGTCGCGGGCGTCGGGCTCGAGGTCCGAGGCGAGGTCCGGGTTCTCGTCGGTCACGGATGGGTCTCCTGGATGTCGTCGGGGGAAGCAGGGGCGGAGGTCGCGGCGGCCGCTCCGGGCGGCGCCGCGTCGTCGCCGACGGTGCGCAGGTGCCGCACGTCGCCGGCCGAGACGACCCGCTCCGCTCCCGCGGGCAGGCCCAGCACGAGCCGACCGTCGGCGTCCAGGCGCAGGGCCCGGGCAGTCGCGCCGCCGCTCGGCGCCTGCCCGGCGTCCGCACCCGCAGCGGGGACGGACGTCGCGGAGAGGTCGTCGAAGCGCACCTCGCTCCCCAGTGTGAGGCACGCCATACCATAGCGTCCACGCTGGCCGCTCGCCATCGCGTCCCCCTCGTGGACGTCCAGCAGGGCGAGCTCGCGCTCCACTCCCTCGGCGATCGCCGCCGCGAGGGCGCGCGCCGCGGCGTCGCGCGCGGGGTCGACGGGCCCCAGGTCGACGGGCCCCGGGCCGGCGGGGGCGATGCCGCCCTCGCCCCAGAGCCAGGCCGGGGGCAGCGCCGCGGGGTCGGCGAGCTCGATGGGGCCGGCGAGGTTGACCCCGATGCCCACCAGGACGTGGTCGGAGCCGTCCCCCTCGAGGAGGATGCCGCCGAGCTTGCGCCCATCGGCGGTCAGCAGGTCGTTGGGCCATTTGAGTCCGATGCCGTCGCCCGCGCCGGTCGCGCCGCGCAGCGCCTCGAGCGCACCGAGGCCAGCCACCAGCGGGTACCAGGAGCGCGCCGCGGGATCGGTCCCGCTCCTGCGCGCGAGCGTGAGCGCCAGCCCTCCGCCCAGAGGTGTGCTCCACGGCCGTCCGAGCCTGCCGCGCCCGCTGCGCTGGTCGCGCGTGAGGACGGCGAGCGGGGGCTGTTCGCCGGAGCGGAGCAGATCCCGGGCGGCGTCCTGGGTGGACGAGGTGTGGTCGAGGACATGCAGGGCGGGTGCGCGCCCTCCCTGCGTTCTCGTCTCTCTGCTGGCCATGCCCGTTCCCGTCCTCCTGCTCGTGCCGGATCGTGAGTGCCCTCCCGGGGGCCGCGACCTGCCCGCGGCGCCCCGGGTGCGGGGGCGCAGCGCCTGGGTAGCGTAGTATCCCCGTGTTTCCCCGACGGTCCGCACAGGAGGTTCCGTGACCGACGCCCCCCGGCCTCTGAACACGGCCGAACGACTCGCCGACCTGCAGAAACGCGAGGACCGAGTCGTCCACGCAGCTGATGAGGTCGCGGTCGAGAAGCAGCACGCACGCGGCAAGAAGACCGCCCGCGAGCGCATCACCGACCTCCTGGACGACGGTTCGTTCGTCGAGACCGACCGCTTCGTGACGCATCAGTCCCATGCCTTCGGGCTCGAGAGGCGTCGTCCCGACGGCGACGGCATCGTCACCGGGTACGGCACGATCGACGGTCGCCAGGTGTGCGTGTACTCCCAGGACTTCACGGTCTTCGGCGGCTCGCTCGGCGAGGCCCACGGCCGCAAGATCCAGAAGGTGCAGGACCTCGCGCTGTCCACGGGCGTGCCGATCATCGGCATCCTCGACGGCGGCGGAGCGCGCATCCAGGAGGGCGTCGCCTCGCTCGCGATGTTCGCGGGCATCATGCGCCGCAACACCCGCGCCTCGGGCGTGATCCCCCAGATCTCGCTGGTGATGGGTCCCGCCGCAGGCGGCGCCGTCTACTCCCCCGCGCTCACGGACATCATCGTGATGGTCGAGAAGACCTCGCACATGTTCATCACCGGGCCCGACGTGATCCGCACGGTCACCGGGGAGGACGTCGGCTTCGAGGAGCTCGGCGGCGCGCGCACCCATTCGACGCGCTCGGGCGTGGCCCACTACATGGCGCCCGACGAGGACGACGCGATCGAGTACGTCAAGGACGTCCTCAGCTACCTGCCCTCGAACACGCTCAGCCCAGCCCCGTCGTTCCCCACCCCGTTCGAGGAGCAGGCCACGGCCGAGGACAGGGGCCTGGACGACCTGATCCCCGACTCCCCCAACCAGCCCTACGACATGCTGCGGGTGCTGCAGACGGTGCTGGACGAGGGCGAGTTCCTCGAGGTCCAGCCCAGCTTCGCCCAGAACATCATGGTGGGCTTCGGCCGCATCGAGGGCGGCAGCGTCGGCATCATCGCCAACCAGCCCTCGCACTTCGCGGGCACCCTGGACATCGACGCCTCCGAGAAGGCGGCGCGCTTCGTGCGCCTGTGCGACGCGAACAACATCCCGGTGCTGACCTTCGTGGACACCCCCGGCTTCCTGCCCGGCACCGACCAGGAGTTCAGCGGCATCATCCGCCGCGGTGCAAAGCTCCTGTACGCGTACGCCGAGGCGACCGTCCCGCTGGTCACCGTCATCACCCGCAAGGCCTACGGCGGCGCCTACATCGTCATGGGCTCCAAGGACCTCGGGGCCGACGTGAACCTCGCCTGGCCCACCGCGCAGATCGCCGTGATGGGCGCGCAGGGCGCCGTGAACATCCTGCACCGCCAGAACCTCAAGAAGGTCGCGGAGGAGGGCGGCGACGTCGAGGCCGAGCGCGCGAAGCTGCAGACGGAGTACGAGGAGGAGTTCGCGACGCCGTACGCCGCCGCCGAGCGCGGCTGGATCGACAGCGTCATCGAGCCCTCCGCCACGCGCGTGCAGATCGCCCGCGCGCTGCGCATGCTCCGCACGAAGCGCCAGTCGCTGCCCACCAAGAAGCACGGGAACATCCCGCTGTGAGCGGGGGCGGTGCGGCGGGCGAGCCGGATCTGCGCGGCGGCCAGGCGGTCGCCGTCGCCGGCGGCGACGTGCGGCTGGTCGCCGGGCGCCTGGCCGACGACGAGCTCGCCGCGATCGCGGTCGCGGTCTCCGCGATGAGCGTCGCGAGCCGCATCGAGGCCGGCGAGCGCGAGCTGGCCGACGAGCATCGAGGGGCGGCGGGCGCCTGGTCGGACGCCTCCCACAGCTTCCCGCGCTCCCACGCCCTGCGCGGCCTGCCCTCCGAGTCGGCCTGGATGTTCTCCGACCGCTGACCCCACGGGCCTCCTCGCCTAGTCTGGCGTCATGACCTCCGACGCCCCTTCACAGACCTCCGCCCGACGTGCGCGCACGGCCCTGGACGCCGTCGCCGACGAGCACGTCGCCCGCTCCATCGAGTCCGACCCGTTCCTCGCCACCTCCCTGGGCGTCCCCGGGCACGAGGGCGAGGTGACCGACTACTCCCCCGCCGCGCACGCCGCCCGCACCGCCCAGGCCCGTCGGACCCTCGATCGCATCGATCGGACCCCTGACGAGGACGCCGTGGACGCGGTCACCCGCGCAGCCATGCGCGAGCGTCTGGGCCTCGAGATCGAGTTCGCGGACCGCCGCCTCGACGTCGCGAGCGTCAACAACCTCGCCTCGACCCTGCAGATGCGCGACGTGTTCGACCAGATGGCGACCGACACCGCCCAGGACTGGGAGGTCATCGCCGAGCGCCTCGCGAAGATCCCGCAGTCGCTCGAGGGCTGGGCCGAGTCCCTGCGCGAGGCCGCCGCCGAGGGGACCGTCTCCGCCCGTCGCCAGCTGGAGCTCGGCGCCGCCCAGGCCCGCGGGTACGCCGAGGACTTCTTCCCCTCCTTCGCGCGCGAGGCGAAGGGCGACGAGACCCAGCGCGAGCGCGTCCAGGAGGCGGCCGCCGAGGCGTCCCGCGGCTACCAGCGGATCGCGGACGTGCTCGAGTCCCTGCGCGAGCGGGCTCCGGAGGCCGACGCCGTGGGGCGCGACCACTACCAGCTGGCCTCGCGCCTGTTCCTCGGCGAGGAGGTCGACCTCGAGGAGACCTACGCATGGGGCATCGACCAGCTGCACGAGATCATCGCCGAGCAGGAGCGGGTGGCGGGCCGGCTGAACGCCCACTACGGCAACGACGGCGGATCCTCGATCGAGGCCGCCCGCGCCTCGCTCGACGCTGACCCCGCGCGGATCCTCCACGGCACCGACGCCCTGCGCGCCTGGATGCAGGAGAAGTCCGACACCGCGCTGCGCGAGCTCACCGGCACCCACTTCGACATCCCCGAGCAGCTGCAGCGCCTGGAGTGCATGATCGCCCGCACGGGCTCCGGCGGCATCTACTACACGGGCCCCAGCGAGGACTTCACGCGGCCCGGCCGGATGTGGTGGGACGTGCCGCCGGAGAACACCGAGTTCCGCACCTGGACGGAGACCACGACCGTCTACCACGAGGGCGTCCCCGGCCACCACCTGCAGGTCGGTACCCAGACCCTCCAGGCCGCGACGCTCAACCGCTGGCGCGCGCTGATGTGCTGGGTCTCCGGGCACGGCGAGGGCTGGGCCCTGTACGCCGAGAAGCTCATGGACTCCCTCGGCTACCTCGAGGACGACGGCGACCGCCTGGGCATGCTCGACTCCCAGCGCATGCGCGCCGGGCGCGTGGTCCTGGACATCGGCCTGCACCTCCAGCTGCCCGTGCCCGAGGGCCTCCCCGGGGCCGACGGCGGATCCTGGACCTTCGACGCCGCCTGGGACTTCATGGCCCCGAACTGGGGCGCGAGCGAGGCCGAGCGCCGCTTCGAGCTGAACCGCTACACGGGCTGGCCCGGCCAGGCCCCGTCCTACGCCGTGGGCCGTCGCACCTGGGAGCTGCTGCGCGCGCAGCACGTCCCCGCGGGCGGAGACCCGCGCGAGTTCCACCGCCGCGCCCTCGAGCTCGGCAGCCTTCCCCTCTCCGTCCTCAAGGAGGCCCTGGCATGAGCACGATCGACGAGTCCCTGCCCCTGCTCCTGCTCGCCTCGGGCTCGGAGGGGCGCCGCGCGACCCTCGAGCGGGCGGGCATCGAGTTCGACCGGATGGCCGCCGATCTCGACGAGGACGGACTGCTCGAGGCCGCGAGCGATCTCGAGCCCGCCGAGGCGGTGCTGCTGCTCGCCCGCGAGAAGGCCCACGCGGTCGTCGAGGCGTCCGAGGGCGGCTGCGTCGTCCTCGGCTGCGACTCCATGCTCGAGGTCGACGGCGAGGTCATCGGCAAGCCCCACACTCCCGAGCGGGCCAGGGCGCGCTGGCGGGAGCTGCGCGGGCGCAGTGCGGTGCTGCACAGCGGGCACTGGCTCGTGGACGACCGCGACGTCGAGGACGAGGGCACGGGCGCGACGATCGGGGCGACGGCGAGCGCCGAGGTCTCCTTCGCCGATCTCTCCGACGAGGAGATCGATGCCTACGTCGCGACCGGCGAGCCGCTCGGCGTCGCGGGCGGCTTCACGATCGACGGGATCGGCGGCCCCTTCATCACCTCCGTGACGGGGGATCCGCACGCCGTCGTTGGCCTGAGCCTCCCGCTGCTGCGCGATCTGCTCGCCCAGATCGACATCGGCATCCACGAGCTCTGGCGCGAGGGCTGAGGTCCGGGCGCGGAGGCGCGCGGAGTGAGGTGCGCGGCGCGACGCGCGGAAGGATTCGACGCGCGCTCCCGCTGAACTAGACTCGACCCGATCATCTCCCCCGGAAGGACCCGCCCCATGGCATCTCGCAACTCCCAGCACCGCCCGTTCGGATCGGTGCTCATCGCCAATCGCGGGGAGATCGCGGTGCGTGTGGCCAGGGCCTGCAAGGACGCGGGGCTGCGCTCGATCGCCGTCTACGCGGACCCCGATCGCAACGCCCTGCACACCACGGTGGCCGACGAGGCCTACGCGCTGGGCGGCGAGACCGCCGCGAACTCGTACTTGGTCGTGGACAAGCTCCTGGACATCGCCGAGCGCTCGGGCGCCGAGGCCGTCCACCCCGGATACGGCTTCCTCTCGGAGAACGCCGAGTTCGCGCAGGCCGTGATCGACGCGGGCCTGGTGTGGATCGGTCCGCCCCCGTCGGCCATCGAGTCGCTCGGCGACAAGGTCTCCGCGCGCCACATCGCCGAGAAGGCCGGCGCGCCGCTCGTCGCGGGCACCAAGGACCCTGTCGAGGGCAGCGACGAGGTCGTCGCCTTCGCCCGCGAGCACGGCCTGCCGATCGCGATCAAGGCCGCCTTCGGCGGCGGCGGTCGCGGCCTCAAGGTCGCCCGCGAGGAGTCCGAGGTCCGCGAGCTGTTCGACTCCGCGGTGCGCGAGGCGACCGCGGCCTTCGGCCGCGGCGAGTGCTTCGTCGAGAAGTACCTCGATGCCCCGCGGCACGTGGAGACGCAGTGCCTCGCCGATTCCCACGGCAACATCCAGGTGGTCTCGACCCGCGACTGCTCCCTGCAGCGCCGCCATCAGAAGCTCGTCGAGGAGGCGCCCGCGCCGTACCTCAGCCGCGAGCAGAACGCCGAGCTCGTGGCCGCCTCGAAGTCGATCCTCGCCGAGGCGGGCTACGTGGGCGCCGGCACCTGCGAGTTCCTCGTGGGCACGGACGGCACCATCTCCTTCCTCGAGGTCAACACGCGCCTCCAGGTCGAGCATCCGGTCTCCGAGGAGGTCGCCGGCGTGGACCTGGTGCGCGAGCAGTTCCGCATCGCCGCCGGCGAGAAGATCTCCTCGACCGACCCGATCGCGCGCGGCCATTCCTTCGAGTTCCGCCTGAACGGCGAGGACGCGGGCCGCGGCTTCCTGCCCTCGCCCGGCGTGGTGAAGCTGTTCTCCCCGCCCTCGGGCCCGGGTGTGCGCGTGGACTCCGGCGTGCGCGAGGGCGACGAGGTCTCGGGCGCCTTCGACTCGATGCTCGGCAAGCTCATCATCACCGGTGCGACCCGCCAGGAGGCGCTCGAGCGCTCCCGCCGCGCGCTCGACGAGTTCCGCATCGAGGGCATGCCCACGGTGCTCCCCTTCCATCGGAAGGTCGTGAGCGACCCGGCGTTCGCGCCGGCGGATCCCAAGACCCCGTTCTCCGTCCACACCCGCTGGATCGAGACCGAGTTCCACAACGACATCCCGCAGGCCGCGCTGCCGGCGCAGCCCGAGGAGCCCGAGGGCCGCGAGTCCGTGGTCGTCGAGGTCGACGGCCGCCGGGTCGAGGTCAGCCTGCCGGCCTCCCTGCGCGCCCCGCAGCAGCCCTCCCGCCAGCGTCGCCGCGTCGGCAAGCGCCAGGCGGAGGCCGGTTCCGCGGGCGGCGCCGCCGTCACCGCGCCGATGCAGGGCACGATCGTGAAGATCATGGTCGAGAACGGGCAGAGCGTCGCCGACGGCGATCTCGTGCTCGTCCTCGAGGCGATGAAGATGGAGCAGCCCATCACCGCGCACCGCTCTGGGAAGATCTCGGGCCTGGACGCCGAGGTCGGCGCCACCGTGTCGGCGGGCGCAGTGCTCTGCAGCATCGAGGACTGAGCGCGCTCGTCGTCTCACGCCCGCCGGCCCGTGCTCTCCGGCGCGTCCCGCGGTGCTGCGGTGCCTACTCCGCCGCCGCGGGCCGTCTCGCCGCCTCGGCGATCGAGCCGGTGAGCGAGGGGTAGACGGTGAAGGCCGAGGCGAGCTCGTCGGCCGTCATCCGCTGCGCGACGGCGAGGGTGATGGGGTGGATGAGCTCGCTCGCCCGCGGGGCGACGACCACCCCGCCCATCACGGTCCCCGATCCGGGGCGCACGACGAGCTTCACGAAACCGGCCGTGAGCCCCTGCATCTTCGCGCGCGGGTTCGTCGCGAGCGGGAGCACGTGCACCTCGCCGTCGGCCCCGTCGGCCAGCTCGCGGGCGCCGAGCCCGACCATGGCGATCTCGGGGCTCGTGAACACGGCCGAGGACACCTGCTGGTGGATGAGAGGGCTCACCGCATCGCCGAGGGCGTGGTGCATGGCGATGCGCCCCTGCATGGCGGCGACGGAGGCGAGCGGGTGGACGCCCGTGCAGTCGCCCGCCGCGTAGACCCCGCGCACGGACGTGCGGGAGACCCGGTCGGTGTCGATGTGGCCGCTCGGCCGCAGGCGCACGCCCGCCTCCTCGAGCCCCAGCCCGGTGGTCGCGGGGACCGCACCGAGGGCCATCAGCACGTGGCTCCCGCGGATCTCCCGGCCGTCCTCGAGGGTGACGACGACTCCTTCCCCGCTGCCGTCACCGTCGTCCCCGCCGTCGGCGCCGTCGCCGTCGGCGACCCGTTCGCGCCGCGCGGACGCGGCGCGCGAGCGGGAGCACAGGGTGACGCCGCGGCGGGTGAAGGCCTCCTCGAGGACGGCCGCGGCGTCCTCGTCGCCTCCCGGGAGCACCTGGTCGCGCGAGGAGACCAGGGTGACCTCGCTGCCGAGGGCGCGGTAGGCGCTCGCGAACTCGGCACCGGTGACGCCCGAGCCGACGACGATCAGGTGCGAGGGCAGCTCGTCGAGCTCGTAGAGCTGGGTCCAGGACAGGATCCGCTCGCCGTCGGGGCGCCCCTCGGGCAACTCGCGGGGTCGCGCGCCGACGGACAGCAGGACCACGTCGGCCGGGAGCACCTCGACGACCTCGCCGTCCGCCGAGAGCACCGCCACGTGCTCGGCGTCCTCGAGGCGTCCGCGCCCCGCGCGCACCACGACGCCTGAGGCCGCGAGCGAGGCCGCGATGTCCTCCGACTGGGCGCGGGCGAGGGCGCGCAGGCGCTCGTTCACGCGGGCGAGGTCCACCGTGAGGGATCCGGCGACGGGCTCTCCGGCGTCCTCGGCGTCGCGGATGCCGAGCCCGGCCGAGGCGCCGACGAGGTCGAGGACGTCGGCCGTGGCGACGAGGCTCTTGGAGGGGACCACGTCGGTGAGCACCGCCGCGCCGCCGATGCCGCGCTCCTCGACGAGGGTCACCCGGGCGCCGGTGCGCGCGGCCGTCAGCGCCGCCTCGTATCCTCCGGGACCTCCGCCGATGATCACGACCCGCGGCTCCGCGCCGCCGTCGGCGCCGGTGCGGTCGGGGTCCGGGGGCAGTGCTGTGCTCGGATCGGCCATCTGCTCATTGTGGCCCACGAGCCGCCGTAGGCTGGGGCGCATGAGCGAACTCGACGTCGATCCCCAGGCCGCGGCCCGCGAGGCGGCCGCCCGCATCGCCGAACTCAGCGGCGTCCCCCGTCATGACATCGCCCTGGTGCTGGGCTCCGGGTGGGGCGGCGCGGCCGACCTGCTGGGTGAGACCGTCTGGGAGGCTCCCGCGACCCAGGTCCCCGGCTTCCGCGCGCCCGCCCTCGCGGGCCACGTGGGGACGCTGCGCTCCATCGCGATCGAGGGCGGCGACGCCCACGCGCTCGTGATCGGGGCCCGCACCCACTACTACGAGGGCGCGGGGGTCGAGGCGGTGGTGCACGGCGTGCGCACCGCCGCAGCGACCGGCGCCGGCACCATGGTGCTGACCAACGGGTGCGGCGGGATCGACGAGTCCTGGACGCCCGGCACCCCGGTGCTGATCTCCGACCAGATCAACTTCACGGGCGCGAGCCCGCTGCGCGGCGCGACCTTCGTGGACGTCACCGACCTGTACACCCCGCGCCTGCGGGACGTGGCCCACGAGGTCGACCCCTCCCTCGCCGAGGGCGTGTACATGCAGTTCCGCGGCCCCAGCTACGAGACCCCCGCCGAGGTCCGCATGGCGCGCACGATGGGCGCGACGCTCGTGGGCATGTCCACCGCGCTCGAGGCGATCGCCGCCCGCGAGGCGGGCATGGACATCCTGGGCATCTCCCTGGTGACGAACCTGGCGGCGGGCATCAGCCCGACCCCGCTCAGCCACGAGGAGGTCGTCGAGGCGGGCCGCGAGGCAGGGCCGCGCATCGCGGATCTGCTCGCGCGCGTGGTGCGCAGGATCGCCGAGGCCGCGTGATGATCGACGCGCAGCTGCGCTCCCGCGCGCAGGAGTGGATGGACGACGATCCCGACCCGTGGACGCGGACCGCGCTGCAGGGCCTGCTCGACCAGGCGGACGGCACGGGCCAGGAGGCGGCGGCCGCAGCCGAGGAGCTGGCCGACGCCTTCGACGGCACCCTCGCTTTCGGCACCGCGGGCCTGCGCGGTCGCATGGGCCCCGGCCCGCACCGCATGAACCTCTCCGTGGTCTCCCGCGCCGCCCGCGGGCTGGCCGACCACCTGCTCGGCGAGCTCGGCGGAGGCGGCACCGACGCGGCGCCTCTCGTGGTGATCGGGCACGACGCCCGCCACCACTCCGAGGCGTTCGCGCGGGAGTCCGCGGCGATCATGACGGCCGCCGGCTGCCGGGTGGTCCTCTCCGACGGGCACTGCCCGACCCCGCTCGTGGCCTTCGCGACCCGACACCTGGACGCCGACGCCGGGGTCGTCGTCACCGCATCCCACAATCCTCCGGCCGACAACGGCTACAAGGTGTACCTGGGCGGTCGCGCGAGCGACGCCGACGGCCGGGGCGTGCAGATCGTCCCGCCGTCGGATGCGCGGATCGCCGCGCGCATCGCGGCCGTCGGCCCCGTCCGGGGGATCCCGAGGGCGGAGTCTGGCTGGGCGGTCATGGACCCCGCCGTCCCCGAGGCCTATCTCGAGGCGATCTCCACGATCCTTCAGCCGGACTCGCCGCGCGAGGCGCGGATCGTGCACACCGCCATGCACGGCGTGGGCGGGGGGACGGCGATCACCGCCCTGCACCGGAACGGCTTCACGGATGTGCACTCGGTCGCCAAGCAGGCCGATCCGGACCCGGACTTCCCGACCGTCGCCTTCCCCAACCCCGAGGAGAAGGGCGCGATCGACCTCGCCCTCGAGCTCGCGCGGACCGTCGAGGCCGATGTCGTGATCGCGAACGATCCCGATGCCGACCGCTGCGCCGCCGCGGTCGTGGATCCTCACCTGGGCGGCTGGCGGATGCTCACGGGCGACGAGCTGGGCGTGCTGCTGGGGGCGCGGCTCATGCGCGTGCACGGCACCCGCGGCGTGTTCGCGAACTCGGTGGTCTCCTCCCGCTGGCTCTCACGGGTCGCTGAGGCCGAGGGCCGAGGGTCGGCGACCACGCTGACCGGCTTCAAGTGGATCTCGCGCGCTCCGGGCATCGTCTTCGGCTACGAGGAGGCGATCGGCTACTGCGTGCTGCCGGACGTGGTGCGCGACAAGGACGGGCTCTCGACGGCGCTGCTGGTCGCGGAGGCCGCGGCCGACGCTCGCTCGCGCGGGCGCAGCCTCGTGGAGGACCTCGACGACCTCGCGCGGTCCACAGGGCTCTTCGCGACCTCGCAGCTCTCGATCCGCGTCACCGAGCTCTCCGAGCGCGACGTGATGATGGCGCGCCTGCGCGAGCAGCCGCCCCGCGCTCTCGCGGGCAGCGCCGTCACCGAGGTGCAGGACCTCGCCGAGGGATCCGTGGCGACCACGGGCCTGCCCCCGACCGACGGCGTGCTGCTCGCGACGGCCGACGACTCCCGCGTGATCGTGCGCCCCTCCGGCACCGAGCCCAAGCTCAAGTGCTACATCGAGGTGCACGAGGCCGTGGACCCGGAGGCCGACGCGGCAGCGCTCGGCGACGTGCGCACGACCGCCGCCGCGCACCTCGAGCAGATCACCCAGGAGATGCGGACGTCCCTGACCGGGGCATGAGGGGCGCCATGCAGAGGATCGCCGTCGTCGGATCGGGCGGGAGCGGCAAGACCTACGTGTCCCGCGCGCTCGGGAAGATGCTCGATGTCCCGGTCACGCATCTCGACGCCGAGTACTACGACGAGGACTGGCATCCGCTGCCCGCCGAGTCGTTCGCGACCCGCCAGCGCGAGATCGTCAGCGGGGACCGGTGGGTGATCGACGGGAATCACTGCACGACGCTTCCGATCCGTCTTGCCGCATGCGACACCGTGGTGATGATGGACGTTCCCACCACGAGCGCACTCCTCGGGGTCCTCTGGCGGCAGCTGCGCCATGGCGCCGGCCACCACGCGAACGGGGTGCACAACCGTCTGAACCTCGGCGTGCTCCGGTACGTCGCGACCTACCGGCGGCGCATGCGTCCCCGGATGATCGCCGAGATGGCCCAGGTCGCCGATGACGTCGACGTCGTGCGGCTGACGAGCCGCCGGCGGGCGCGGCGCTGGCTGCGTGACCTCTCGGCGCGCCGATCGACGAGCCCGGTGCGAGACGCGCACCCCACGGCGCACGGAGAAGATGACCAGTGATGATCGATGGTCCGCGCGAGAGCGGTCTGCTCCCCGTCGCCGACGGCCAGAGCATCTACTGGGAGGAGTGGGGCGCCCCGGACGGTGTCCCCGCCCTGTATCTCCACGGCGGACCGGGCGGCGGGCTCGGCAGGAGCGGGTACCGCCACCGGTTCGACCTCGAGCGCACCCGGGTGATCGGACTCGAGCAGCGCGGCTGCGGACGCTCGCTGCCGCACGCCTCGGATCCCGAGGTGCCCCTGGCGGCGCACACGACGCAGCACCTCATCGACGACATAGAGGCCCTGCGCGAGGCGCGCGGAGTCGAGCGCTGGATCCTCAACGGGGTGTCCTGGGGCTCCACCCTCGCCCTCGCGTACGCGCAGTCCCATCCCGAGCGGGTGCTCGGCGTGGTGCTGTTCGCGGTGACGACGACCCGCCGTCGGGAGATCGACTGGATCACCGAGGGCGTGGGGGCGATCTTCCCCGAGGCCTGGGACCGCTTCGCCTCCTTCGCCGAGGGCGCGGGCATCGGATTTGCGCGCGGTGAGGACCGGATCGTCGAGGCCTACGCTCGCCTTGTGAACTCCGCGGACGCGGCCGTGCGCGACGCAGCCTCGCGGGAGTGGGCGCTGTGGGAGGACACCCACGTCTCGATCGGCGCCGGGGCCGCCGACAGTCCCGGTGTCCGCGGCGGCGCGCAGCCCAACGGACCCCGCCCCGCAGTGCGCCGCGATCCGCGCTGGGAGGACGACGCGTTCCGACTCGCCTTCGTGCGCCTGACCACGCACTACTGGTCGCACGACGGATTCCTGGATCCGCCGCTGCTCGAGAACATGGCGGCGCTGGAGGGGGTGCCCGCGGCGCTGATCCATGGTCGTCGGGACGTCTCGGGCCCCGCCGTGACGGCGTGGGAGCTGCACCGGCGCTGGCCGGGATCGACGCTCGTCATCGACGAGCAGGACGGGCACGGCGGCACGTCCATGGTCGAGTCGTGGAGCGCTGCGAACGCGAGGCTGCTCGACGGCATCGCCCATGCTGATCGCCCGCTCACCCCCGCAGTCCCACCAGGGCCCTGCGCGCCGCCGCATCCGTGAGGATCGCGACGTTGTCGGTGCGCTGCTCGACACTGCCGTGCCCCGGAACCAGCGCCAGGACCTCCGGAGAGCTGATGCCCTCGCGCAGCGTCTCGACGATGCGCGGATTCGGCTGCACGAACGGGACGGTCCCAGAAGGCGACCGCAGCCGGCTCCGCGGCCGGCAGACCAGCGCTCCGCTGGAGACGCACAAGCACGTCGAGCGACCGGGCGAGCGCCGCCTGTCGCTCGCGCCGGCTCGCAGCACCCATCACCTCGACGAGCGGTGCGGCGACCTGGTCACCGCAGTGCAGTCGCCGCAGCAGGGTGCCCCGCCACTTCGAGTACGGCGCCCACCGCCTCTCGAGAAGGAAGGCGAGATGCATGCTCACGTCCACCATCCGCGCGGCGATCACCCGAGAGCCGAGATCGTCCCCTCGCTGCCCCGCTCGTCCCAGGAGCGGCAGCTCCTCCTCGAGCCTGGACCAGTCGCACGCGACCACGTACCGCCAGATCTCCTCGGGGTACCAGCGCAGGCTCCGGCGCAGGGCACTCAGCTCGCCCGTCGTGTCGGTGAAGACCGCTCCTGCGGTGATCTCGAGGGCGGACTGGCCGGAGATCGAGAGCCACTCCGCGGCGCCCAGGCCCGTCAGAGGGTCGCAGCCGAGCCGCTCCCGGGCGAAGCCGCTCACGCTGCGGACCTCGACGTGATGCTCCGTGCTCGCGTCGCCGGTGAAGGCGAATCGGGTGGGACGACCCGCGAACGACTCGGGCAGCAGGTCCGTGAGCAGGTCCCGCACCGGGACGACCATGTCCTCCTCGACGAAGAGACTCAGGCGCAGTCCTCAGTCGTGGTCACGGGAGATCTCGTCGTCCAGACCCAGCACGTCGGATCCCTGGCCGACCCTCCCCGCAGCGTGGTCGAGGTGTGGCCAGCGCGTGAGGAGCAGGGGACGGACGATCCGGGTCCAGTACGTGCGCGCCAGCGCGATGCCGGAGGTCGGCGTGGAGTCGGAGGACATGAACGCATCATGGCCCGGTGATCGCTCGCCGGGTCGCCTGTCCGTCACGGGCGGCGCCGGTACCAGATCTGATGGGTGCGACCGCTGGGCAGCGTGACCGACTCGATATAGAAGTCGTCGGAGGAGGGCAGACCGCCTTCGAGCAGGCGCGTTCCCGATCCGATGGTGACCGGCACGATCGTGAGGTGCATCGTGTCCACGAGGTCGGCCGCGAGGAACTCCCGCACGGTGCTCGGTCCGCCGCCGATCCGCACGTCGGTGCCCGGGGCGAGCTCGTGCGCCCGCTGCAGGGCCTCGTGCGGCGAGGCGTCCAGGAAGTGGAAGACGGTGCCGTTGTCGAAGGCGATCGGCTCCCGCTCGTGGTGGGTGAGGACGATGACGGGCGTGCGGAACGGCGGCTCCTCGCCCCACCAGCCGCGCCAGCCATCATCCGTCCACGGACCCGTCTGCGGGCCGAACTTCCGTCGACCCATGATCTCGACCCCGATCCCCTGCCCCCAGAGGCTCGACATCGCGGCGTCGAAGCTGAGGTCCTCGACCTTGTCGACGCCGTGGATAGCACGACCGTCGTACCCCCGGGTGAGCGCGATCGCCTCCCCGAACGGCTCCTCGAACGTCACGTAGCTGCCTGCGGAGTACCCGTCGAGGGAGACGAACATGCCCTGGACGCGCGTTCGGGAGGCAGCAGCGGGGGAGGACGGGTGGTCAGTGTGATCAGCGCTCATGGGTCGAGTATGCGCGCGGAGTGCCGGCTGCACGTGTCCTTTCGTGCGGGCCCCGGCTGACCTCGCCGTCCTGCGGGACCCCACGGCTGCTCGGAAATGGCTGGTCCCCCGATGAGCGCGGGCATACCCTCGCGCCATGACCGGACCGGCACTGGACGGCATCGACGTCGACGCGCGCTCGCCCGAGACGCTCGCGGTCTTCTGGGCCGCGCTCCTCGACCGCGAGGCCGTGCCCGGGACGGGGCGCGACTGGTGCGTCCTGCCGCCGGACCGCGAGGGCCTCCGCCTGCGCTTCGTGCCGACGAGCGTCCCGAAGGCCTCGCAGAACCGCATCCACCTCGATCTCACCACCGCGAGCGCCTCGTCGTTGGAGGAGATGATCGCGCGTGCGCTCCGCGCAGGGGGTCGGCGGGCCGACATCGGCCAGGGCGACGAGGACCCGCACGAGGTGCTCGCGGATCCCGAGGGCAACGAGATGTGCATCATCGAGCCGGGCAACGGATTCCTCCGCGGCACCGGGGTGATCGGCGCCGTCAACTGCGACGGCACCCACGCGCTGGGCAAGTTCTGGAGCGCGGCGCTGTGCTGGCCGCTGGTGTGGGACGAGGGCGAGGAGACGGCGATCCAGTCGCCCTGCGGCGGAGCCAAGATCACCTGGTCGGGCCCGCCTCTGATGCCACGCCACGGGAGGGACCGGATCCGCCTCGCGGTCCGCGTACGGGACGCCGCGGAGCTGAGCACCGCGTGCGAGCGGCTGGAGAGCCTCGGTGCGCGCGCCGCTTCCGCGGGCGGTCCGCCTGCCGGGGCCCCGTCGAGGACGATGACGGATCCGGACGGCAACGAGTTCATCGTGCGCATCGCCCTGCCGCACTGAGCGGGACTGCACGCCCGACCCGACCTCAGCGCCCGCGGGCGGCCGCTGTCGCGAGCAGCCCCGCGGGGAGGAAGCGGGTGAGTCCGACGATGGCCCGGTAGCGGCGGCTCGGCACCGAGACCGCCCTGCCGCGCGCGGCGTCGCGCAGGGACTCCTCGACCACCCGCGGCGCATCGAGCCACATCCACCCGGGGATCCCCTCCGTGCCGCGCGCCAGACCCATCCGGGCGTGGAACTCCGTGTGGGTGAAGCCGGGGCAGACCGCCGTGACGCTCACGCCGCGCGGGCGATACCGGGCGTTCGCCCAGCGGGAGAAGCTCACCGTCCAGGCCTTCGCGGCCGAGTACGTGGAGCGCGGGGTGAAGGCGGCGACCGAGGCGATGTTCAGGATCGCCCCTCGCCCGCGCTCGAGCATGCCGGGGAGGACCGCACGCATCAGTCGCATGGGCACCTCGTCGTGAAGGCGCAGATGGCGCACCTCGTCCTCGATGTCGTTGCGCTCGAAGGCGAGGGGAAGTCCGAAGCCGGCGCTGCTCACGAGGACGTCGACGGGACGCGAGGGCTCCGAGAGGCGGGCGACGACGGCCTGCACGTCCGCGTCCTGCGCGAGGTCCGCGGACAGCACCTCGATGCCGTCGGCGCCGAGGCCCTCGAGCTCGGTCGCCAGCTCCTCGAGCGTCGAGGTCCGGCGGGCGACGAGCACCAGATGATCGCCGCGGCGGGCGAGGGCACGCGCGTACTCCGCGCCCAGTCCCGCGCTCGCCCCGGTGATGAGCGACGTCCGCGTCATCGGTGCTCTCCCGACCCCGTGCTCAGTACCCGGAGCCGGCGGCGTCGCCCTCGAGGACGCCGCGGGAGCCGGAGAGGCCGAGCCGGGAGGCGCCGGCGGCGACCATCGCCTCGGCGGCCTCGCGCGTGCGCACGCCGCCCGAGGCCTTCACGCCGAGCCGGTCGCCGACCGTCCTGCGCATGAGGGCGACCGCGTGCTCGGTGGCTCCGCCCGCGGGGTGGAAGCCGGTGGAGGTCTTCACGAAGTCGGCGCCCGCGCGCTCGGCCGCCTCGCACGCGGCCACGATCTGCTCGTCGCTGAGCACGGCCGACTCGATGATCACCTTGAGCACGGTCGGCGCGGGAACCGCCTCGCGCACGGCGCGGATGTCGGCCTCGACGCCGTCGACGTCGCCGGAGACCGCGAGGCCCACGTTGATGACCATGTCGACCTCGTCCGCCCCGCGCGCCACGGAGTCCGCGGCCTCGGCGGCCTTGATCGAGCTCTGGTGCTGGCCCGAGGGGAAGCCGCACACGGTCGCGACCTTGACGGTGGTCTCGACCGGGAGCATCGAGGGCGAGACGCAGATCGAGTAGGTGCCGAGCTCCTCGGCCTCGCGGGCGAGGGCGTCGACGTCGGCCCGCGTGGCCTCGGGCTTGAGCAGGGTGTGGTCGATCATCGGGGCGAGCTGATCATTCGGGAGGTTCGTCATGACGCAGATTCTTCCACGCGCAGCTCGGGGGCGGGACTGCCCCATCACACGCCGACGCCACCTATCTACCTGTGTGATAGGTTCGATTCGTCGTTCGGCGCCGCACGCAGGATCCGCCCCGAGGGCTTCACCCCCGGCGCACCCGATGCGCCCCGTCGCCGGGCACAGCGATCCCCACCCAGTCTCTCCCGAGGAGTCCCGTCGATGTCGACGTCCGTGCAGTCGTCACCCCCAGAGCGCGCCACCCTGTCCGCGCGAGTGGATCCCTATAGGGTCGACGGCTCGCAGATCACCGATCCGCCGCGCACCTTCCGCGGCAAGCTGCGCTTCCTGGGTCCGGGCATGATCACCTCGGCCGCCGTCGTCGGCTCCGGCGAGCTGCTCACCGCGACCACGCTGGGCGCGCAGGTCGGCTTCATGCTGCTGTGGCTCGTGCTGGTCTCGACGTTCCTCAAGGTGTGGGTGCAGATCGAGCTCGCCCGCTGGTCGATCTCCACCGGCAGGGTCGCGATCGACGGCTACGACGACGTCCCTCCCCGCATCCTCAAGCGCGGCTGGATCTCCTGGCTCGTGCTGCTCATGTTCCTGCAGTTCTTCATCGGCCAGGCCGGCGTGATCAGCGCCTCCGCCTTCGCCTTCAGCTCCCTGATGCCGATCGGCTCCGAGCCCTATTCGCTGCTGTCGATCGGCGTGTGGGTCGCGATCCTCGTGGTGGTTGCGATCGGGGTCCATGTCTTCAACCGCTACGCGGTCGTCGAGAACGTCTCGACGGTGCTCGTGCTGGTGGTGACCGCCTTCGCCGTGATCATGCTGTTCCTGCTCAACGGCACCGAGTACGCCTGGACCCTGGGCGACGTGGCCGACGGCATGCAGCTGCGGATCGCCGCGGGATCCGCGGGCGTCGCCCTGGCGATGTTCGGCATGACCGGCGTCGGCGCCGGCGAGACCACCGCCTACACCTACTGGGTCGTCGAGAAGGGCTACGCGGCCTGGACCGGCGTCGACGACGGCTCGCAGGCCTGGATCGACCGCGCCCGCGGATGGATCTCGGTGATGAAGGTCGACGTCTGGGTCTCCTGGGTCATCTACACCTGCTCGACCGCGGCCTTCTTCATGCTCGGCGCGGCCGTCCTGCACCCGCAGGGCCTGGTGCCGGAGGGCAACGAGGTGATGGTGACGATCTCGTCGATCTTCGACTCGACGGTCGGCACCTGGGGCGGGGTCGTCTTCCTCGCCGGCGCGGGCCTCGCCCTGTTCAAGACGATCCTGGCGAACGTCCCGAGCCTGGGCCGCCAGGTCGGGCACACCCTCGCGATCTTCGGCGCCTACGACTGGTCCGACCAGGTGGTCCGCGACCGCTGGCAGCGGGTGATCATGATCGTGCTGCCGATCGGATGGGGCGTGCTCGGCACGCTCGTCTCCTCGCCGCTGGCCCTCGTGGTCATCGCGGGCATCCTCAACGCGATCTTCCTCATCGGCGCCGCGATCGCGACCCTGTACCTCGCGCGCACGCAGACCTCGCCGGCGATCCGCGACGGGCGTCCCACCTCGGTGATGCTGTGGATCTCCGCGATCGCGATCATCATGGTGGGTGTGATCGGACTGGTGAACTCCCTGTGAGCACGACGCCCGCCTGGGCCTACCTCTCGGACGACGGGACCGGCGAGGAGGGGACCGCCCTCAGCCGCGAGTCCCTCGCCGCCCGCGCCCGCCAGGCGGTGCTCGACCTCATCGACGACGACGGGCTCGGCGAGGGCGACACCCTGCCCGCGACCGGCGCGCTCGCCGAGCGCTTCGGGGTCTCGCGCACGGTCGTCCGCGAGGCCCTGAGCGCGCTCGCGGCGTTGGGCATCATCGAGATCGCCAACGGTCGCAGCGCGAGCGTGCGCGCACAGGACCACTCCCTCATCCGCTTCTCCCTCGCGCGCGCCCTGCGCGAGTCGCCGGGCGGAGGATTCACCGCCCTCATGGACCTGCGCTCCCCGCTCGAGGCGCGGGCGGCCCGCCTCGCCGCCGTGTCCCTCGCGTCCGAGGAGCGGTCGGCGGACCGTCAGGGCCTCGCCGACCTGCTCCGGAAGATGGGCGAGGCGCTCGAGGACTCCGAGCGCTACCCGCAGCTGGACCTGCGCCTGCACGGCGAGATCGCCCGGCTCAGCGGGAACCTCGCGCTGCAGGGCGTGCTCGACGCCGTGCGCACTCCCCTGTTCCGCGCCATGCAGGACCTGCGCGCCACGCGCGACACCCGCGGCCTCGTGGGCGCCGAGCACGCCGAGCACGTCCGCATCGTCGAGGCGATCCTCGCGGGAGACGCCCGCGGCGCCGAGGCCGCCATGGCCGAGCACATGGAGGCCGTCGCCTCCCTGGACGCGCCGACCGCGCCCCGGCGCACGCACCCGCACCCGGGCTGACCCCGCGGGGCCGCTCCCGCTCCCCTCGCACTGCACTTCCACTCCACCGCTCCCTCGAAAGGCGAACACCATGCGCGCTCTCCAGCTCCAGAAGGCGCAGGACCTCCGGGTCGTCGACCGCGAAATCCCCGAGCTCGGTCCCGACGACGTCCAGATCGACGTCGAGTGGGGCGGCATCTGCGGCTCGGACCTCGGCTACTGGCGCCACGGCGCGACCGGGACCGCCCAGATGCGCCACCCGCTCGTGCTGGGCCACGAGGTCTCCGGCCGCATCCGCGCCCTCGGCCCGGACGTCGCGGGGCTGACGGTGGGCCAGGCGGTCACCGTCCACCCCGCGCGCACCACCGGTCCCCTGCCCGAGCGCCTCGCCGGACGGGACAACCTCCATCCCGATCTCACCTACCTCGGCTCCGCCATGCGCGACCCGCACACCGACGGCGGCTTCGCACAGGTGCTGCAGGTGCGCGCCGCGCAGGTGGTCCCGCTGCCCGAGGGCCTCGACACGCGACGGGCCGTGCTCGCGGAGCCGCTGGGCGTCGCGATGCACGCCGTCCACCGCGCGGGCGACGTCGAGGGCGCGCACGTGCTGGTCAGTGGCTGCGGCCCCGTCGGCCTCCTGGTCGTCCTCGCCGTGAAGGCGGCGGGCGCCGCCCACGTCACCGCGATCGACCTCGCCGAGCCCGCGCGCGCCGCGGCCGCCTCCGTGGGCGCCGACGTCACGACCGACTCCCCCGAGGGCATGGACGAGCGCATCAGCGTCGCCTTCGAGTGCTCCGGGGCGCCCGCCTCCCTCGACGGGATCATCCGCTGCATCCCCCGCGCCTCCACGATCGTGCAGGTCGGGAACCTGCCCGTGACCCCCGTGACGGTCTCCCTGGGGCCGATCGTCTCCAAGGAGATCGACTACCGCGGCACCTTCCGCTTCGTCGCCGAGATCGAGGACGCGGTGCGCCTGCTGGCCGGGAGCGACACGGCGGAGCGCGTGATCAGCCACGAGTTCCCCCTCGACGAGGCCGAGGCCGCCTTCACCACCGCCGCGACCGATCCCACGAGCAGCAAGGTGATCCTGCGCATCGGCTGAGCGGGCGGTTCCCGCGTCCTCGTCGAGGCCCGATCCCCTAGACTCGGACCCCATGACAGACCCCGCCGCAGCCCCCGCCCCACCCCGTCGGATCGTCCTGGTGGCGGGCCCCTCGGGCAGCGGCAAGGGCGTGATGACGCAGCGCAGCGGGCTGCCGCTCGTGCCCCTCGACGAGTTCTACCGCGACGGCGACGACGAGGCCCTCCCGCAGCGCTTCGGGATCGTCGACTGGGACGACCCCGCCTCCTGGAACGTGGGCGCGGCGCTCGAGGCGCTCACCGCTCTCGCCCACGACGGCCGGGCGGACATCCCCGAGTACTCGATCTCCCGCTCGCGGCGCACCGGCACGCGCAGGCTCGAGGTCGACGAGGAGCGGGTCATCGTCGCCGAGGGCATCTTCGCGGCCGAGCTCATCGCCCCGCTGCGGGCGGCGGGCCTGCTCGCCGACGCCCTCGTCGTCGACCGCCCCGCGCCCCTCGTGTTCTCCCTGCGCCTGGCCCGCGATCTCTCCCAGTCCCGCAAGCCCCCGCTCACGCTCGTGCGACGCGGCTGGGGACTCGCCCGCGACCAGCGCGGCGACGTGGCCCGCTGGAGGGCGGCCGGGATGCGCTGCGTCGGCCTGCGCGAGGGCACCGCCCACCTGCGGGCCCTCGCGGACACGGCCCGCGCCGAGGCCCGGGCGCAGAGCCCGGCGCGCTCCGTCGGCGTTCCCGAGGCAGCCCCCGGGCCGGCATCGGGCGGGACCGGGCCGGCCGTGCTCACCATCGCGGCGGTCTGCTTCCTGCGCGAGGGCCCGTCGGGACTCGAGCTGTTCGCGGTCCGCAAGCGCGGCACCGACGCGTTCATGCAGGTCGGCGGCAAGCTCGAGCCCGGGGAGGACGCCCGTGAGGCGGCCGTCCGCGAGGTGATCGAGGAGCTCGACGTCGTGCTCGAGGAGGAGGGACTGGAGCTGCTCGGCGAGTTCGAGGCCCCGGCCGCGAACGAGGCCGAGACCATCGTGCGGGCGAGCGTGTTCCTCGCACCCTCGGACTCCCTGCCCCGCGACGTCGAGGTCTTCGCGGAGCTCGAGGAGGGCCGCTGGTTCCCCCTCGGCGCGGACGATGCCCCCGGGGTGCAGCTCGCGCCGCTGATGACCGATCACATCGTCCCGCGCCTGCGCTCGCTGCTGGGCTGAGCGGGACCGCCCCGCGGGCCTCAGGCGATGCGGTCCAGCACGATCCGGCGCGTGTCCTCGGAGGCGGTCGCCTCGATCGTCCAGGCGCCGTCGATCGCCTCGAGCGCGCGGCCGAAGCGGTCGGGAGTGTCGGTGTGCAGGGTCGCGAGCACCTCGCCCGCGGCGACCCTCTCCCCCACCACCTTGTGGAGCTCGACGCCCGCGCCGGCCTGCACGGCCTCGCCGGGACGGGACCGCCCGGCGCCCAGGCGCCAGCCCGCCACGCCGACCTGCAGGGCGTCCAGGCCCGTGACCACGCCGTCGGCCGACGCCCGGACCTCCTCGGTGTCCGATGCCACGGGCAGAGGCGCCTCGGGATCGCCGCCCTGGGCGGAGATCATGCGCTTCCAGGTGTCCATCGCGCGGCCGTCGGCGAGGGCGGCCTCGACGTCGACGTCGTCCTTCCCGGCGGCGGCGAGCATCTCGCGGGCCAGCGCCACCGTGAGCTCGACGACGTCCGCAGGGCCGCCGCCCGCGAGCACGTCGAGGCTCTCGCGGACCTCGAGGGCGTTGCCGACCATCCGGCCGAGCGGCGCGGACATGTCGGTGAGCAGGGCGACGGTGCGCACGCCCGCGTCGGTGCCGAGGTCGACCATCGTGCGGGCGAGCTCGCGGGCGTCGGACTCCTCGCGCATGAAGGCGCCGGCGCCGGTCTTCACGTCGAGGACCAGCGCGGCGGTGCCCTCGGCGATCTTCTTGCTCATGATCGAGCTCGCGATCAGGGGGATCGCCTCGACGGTGCCGGTGACGTCCCGCAGCGCGTAGAGCTTCTTGTCGGCCGGGGCGAGTCCGGAGCCGGCCGCGCAGATCACGGCGCCCACGTCCTCGAGCTGCGCCATCATCTCCTCGTTGCCGAGGTCGGCCCGCCAGCCCGGGATGGACTCGAGCTTGTCGAGGGTGCCCCCGGTGTGGCCGAGCCCGCGCCCGGAGAGCTGCGGGACGGCGACGTCGAAGCTCGCCACGAGCGGGGCGAGCGGGAGCGTGATCTTGTCGCCCACGCCGCCGGTGGAGTGCTTGTCCGTCGTGTCCTTGGACAGCGAGCCGAAGTCCATGCGCTCGCCGGAGGCGATCATCGCGGAGGTCCAGCGGGCGATCTCCTCGCGGTCCATGCCGCGCAGGAAGATGGCCATGGCGAGCGCCGCCATCTGCTCCTCGGCGACGACGCCGCGGGTGTAGGCGTCGATCACCCAGTCGATCTTCTCGTCGCTCAGGCGGGCGCCGTCGCGCTTGTCGCGGATGACGTCGATCGCGTCGAATGCTTCGGTCATGGGGCCGTCTCCTCGGGTCTCGAACGGTGCAGCGGCGGGGTCGTCGGGGTCGACGGGGCGTGCCCGACGGGTCCCTCGATCATCCCGCGAGGTCGGCGGGGCCGAAGGCCTGCGGGAGCAGCCCCTCGAGGTCGAGCACCCCGTGCGGGGAGAGCATGCGGAACTGCGGGCTCGCGTGCTCGGAGAGCAGCTGGCGGCAGCGCCCGCAGGGCATGACGACCTCGCGGTCGCCGGCTGCGACCTGCTCGTCCCCGCCCACGCACACGAAGCGCCGCAGCGTCCCGCCTCCGCCGGCGACGAGGTCGCTGACCATGCCGCACTCGGCGCACAGGGTGACGCCGTAGCCGGCGTTCTCGACGTTGCAGCCCGTGACCACGCGGCCGTCGTCCGTCGTGGCCGCGGCCCCGACCCGGTAGCGGGAGTACGGGGCGTAGGCGCGCTGGGCGACGGCGCGCGCGGCCTCGATCAGCTCGTCGAAGTCCGCGGTCCCGTCGCCGGTGCGCTCGGCGTCCGTGCGCGCGCTCGTCGTCCGCCCGCTCGTCGTCCGCCCGCTCGCCTGCTGCTCGCTCGTCATGCGCTCACTGTTTCACGTAGGGGACGCCGTCGGCGGCGGGGACGCGCACGCGCCCCACCACTCCCGCGACCGCGAACAGGGTGACGATGTACGGGAGCATCAGCAGGAACTGGCTCGGGATCCCGGCGCCCGTTCCCGAGGGCAGGGAGGACAGGTTCAGCTGCAGGGCGTCCGCGAAGGCGAAGAGCAGCGCCGCGAGCAGCGCGCCCACCGGGTGGTAGCGGCCCAGGATCATGGCGGCGAGCGCGATGTACCCCTTGCCGGCGCTCATCTCCTCGCCGAAGGCGACGCCGGTGCCGATCGTGAGGGTCGCGCCGCCCAGCCCGGCCACGGCCGATCCCAGCAGCACGTTGGACCAACGGGTGCGGCTCACGTCGATGCCCACGGTGTCCGCGGCCCGCGGGTGCTCGCCCACGGCCCGCACGCGCAGGCCCCAGCGGGTGCGGAACAGGGCGACGGTGAGCACGGCGACGATGATCCACATGAGGTAGACCAGCACGGTCTGCTCGAACAGCACGCGGCCGATGATCGGGATGTCCGCGAGCAGAGGGATGCGGATCGTGGGCAGGCGCAGCGGCTGGTTGAACATGCCGGGGTTCTGCTTCATCACGGTGCCGAAGAAGAAGCTGGTCAGCCCGATCGCGAAAACGTTGAGGACCACGCCCACGATGATCTGCTGGACCTGGTAGCCGATCGCGAACAGGGCGAGCAGGGCGCCGATCACGAGCGCCATGATCGGCGCCGCGACGAGCCCCGCCCAGGCGCTGCCGGTCACGGAGCCGACGAGCACCGCCCCGAAGGCACCGAACAGCAGCTGGCCCTCGATGGCGATGTTGATGACGCCCGCCCGCTCGGAGAGCACGCCCGAGAGCGCGCCGAAGGCGAGCGGCACGGCGAGCAGCATCATGGTCTGCAGCAGGGCGCCCAGATCCACCGTGGCGCCCTTGAACGCCCAGGTGAGGAACGACAGCACCCACAGCACGCCGAAGCCGACGATCACGGCGACGCGGGCCCGCCCGCGGGGCATGGCGCCCCGGGCGGCGCGCACCCACAGGTAGACGGCGACGGCGAGCGCGAGCACGGCCAGCACGATCGCGGCGATCTTCGTGGGCACGGGGACGTCGCCGGGGATGATCCCGCCGGGGTTGAGGTCGCCGGGCGCGGCGATCCGGTAGGCGGTCTGGACGTCCGAGGGGGCGAGCAGGCCGAAGACGAGCACGGCGATCAGGGCGAGCGCGGTGAGCACGGTGGGCAGCAGCCACCAGCGCCGGGCGCGCTCGCCGGCGCCGCCGGATGCGCCCGCACGGGTGGGCTCTGGCGTGGGCGCGGCTGCGGGGCTGGACTGGTCGAGGGCGGTCATCGCTCCTGGCCTCCCGTCGTGTTCTCTGCGTCTGATGCGTCCGGGTCCGGTCGGGACGATGCCGGGGGTTCGGTCGATGCCGGGGGCCCGCCCGGGTCGAGGGCCGGGTCCGGATCCGGGTCCGGGTGGTCCCCGGAGGAGGAGGACGGGGCCTGGGAGCCCGTGCCGTCGGGCGCGCGGTCGGGCGCGCCGTCGCCCGGCGCCTCCTCCTCGGTGCCCGGGCGCGCCTCGCCGGCGGGCTTCGCGCGGCGCACCCGACGAGCCCTGCCGGGCTGGTCGATGCGGCGCAGTCCCAGCAGGAAGCGCACGAGCGGCGGCGCGGCGATGAACAGCACCACGAGCGCCTGGATCACCTGGACGAGGTCGATCGGCACGCCCTGCGAGGTCTCCATGAAGCGCCCGCCGGTGGAGAGTGCGGCGAACAGGATCCCGGCGAGCAGGATGCCGATCGGTCCGGAGCGGCCCAGCAGGGCCACGGTGATCGCGTCGAAGCCGATGGATCCGGCGATCGACCCGGTGAGGCGGTGCTCGGTGCCCAGCACGTGCACGGCGCCGGCGAGGCCCACGAGCGCTCCCGCGACGAACATGACGCCGATCGCGCTGCGGCCCACGTCGATGCCGGCGACCTCGGCCGCGCGCGGGTTCGAGCCCACGGCGCGGAAGCGGAAGCCGATGGTCGAGCGGCTCATCAGCCACCACAGGAACACGATCGAGGCGAGCGCGATGAGCAGCCCCAGGTGCAGGCGGTACCCCTCGCCCGCGAGCAGCGGGAGGCGGGCGCTCGAGAGCACGGAGGGCGAGGTGGGCTGCGCCTTGTTCGAGCCCGTGAACGCCGAGGTGGTCAGGGCGAACGCGAGCCCGTAGGTCGCGATCCAGTTGAGCATGATCGTGGAGATGACCTCGCTCGAGCCGAAACGGGCCTTGAGGTATCCGGCGATCCCGCCGTAGACGCCGCCCGCGACGATGCCGACCACGAGGCAGACGATCAGGTGGATGACCGGCGGCATCGGCACGGCGAAGCCGACGTACCCGGCGGCCGAAGCGCCCACGATCAGCTGGCCGGTGCCGCCGATGTTGAACAGGCCCGAGCGGAAGGAGACGGCCATGCCGACCGAGGCGATGATCAGCGGGGTCGCGACCGTGAGGGTCTCCAGCAGCGGCTTGAAGCCGCGCGCGAGGGCGGGCAGGAGGACGTAGGTGCCCGACCCTCCCCGCGCGCGGAGGTCGTCGGCGACCTTGCCGAAGGCCCGGTAGTCGAAGATCGACCCGCGGAACATCGCCGCGTACGCCTCCGAGATCGCGCTCCAGCCGGCGCTGAAGGTGTCGGCGGGGCGCGCGAAGAAGTAGCCGAGCGCGGCGCGGACCTGCGCGTCGGAGACGAGGATCAGCACCGAGCCGATGATGAATGCGAAGACGAAGGCGCCCACGACCACGAGCACGTTGCCGCGCGCCAGGCGTTGGGCGAGGCCCGCGACGGACGTCGGGCGCGAGGAGTCCCCCGGTCCTCCGGCCTCGCTCGCGGTGCCGGGGTCGCCGGGCTGGACCGCGGTGCCGGGGGCGACCGGGCGGACCTCGCCGTCGATGCTCGCGCTCATGCGATCTCTCCTTCGTCCACGAGCTGGGAGTCGGTGGTGCGGGCGCCGGCGGCGACGGCCTCGCGCGCCGCCTCGACGGTGTAGCCGGCCATCATCAGGCCGAGGACGTCGCGGTCCTCGTCGGCCGGGACGACGCCCAGGATCCCGCCGCGGTACATCACGGCGATGCGGTCGGCGAGCTGGATGACCTCGTCGAGCTCGGTGGAGACGATGATGACGGGGGTGCCCTTGTCGCGCTCGGCGATGATCCGCCGGTGCAGGAACTCGATGGAGCCGACGTCGACGCCGCGGGTGGGCTGGGAGGCGATGAACAGCGAGAGGTCGCGCCCGAGCGCACGGGCCATCACGACCTTCTGCTGGTTGCCGCCCGAGAGCGTGGAGACCGGGTCGTCGATCGAGCCGGTGCGCACGTCGTACTCGGCGACGTCGCGCACCGCCCTCTCGCGGACCGCGCGGGGGTGCAGCACGGGTCCCGTGCCGTAGGGGGCGCGATGGTGCTGGTCGAGCACGAGGTTCTCGGCGACGGAGAAGTCGGCGACGAGGGCGTCGTGGGTGCGGTCCTCGGGGACGAAGCCCACGCCCGCGTCGAGGATCTCGCGGGTCGACCGCCCCACGAGCTCCTTCCCGTCCAGGCGCACGGAGCCGCGCAGCTCCTTCTGCAGGCCCAGCAGCGCCTCGGTGAGCTCCGTCTGGCCGTTGCCCTGGACACCCGCGATGCCGAGCACCTCGCCGGAGGCGACGTCGAGATCGACGTCGTCCAGCACGGTGACGCCCGAGGGATCGGTGACGCCGAGGCCGCGGACGGACAGGGCGGTCTCGCCGGGCTCGGCCGCCTCCTTCTGGAGGCTGAGCTCGACGGCGCGGCCCACCATGAGGGAGGCGAGCTCGGTCTGGTCCGTCGCGGGGTCGGCGGTGCCCACGACCTTCCCGCGGCGGATCACGGTGATCGTGTCGGAGACGGCCTTGACCTCGCGCAGCTTGTGGGTGATGAACACGATCGAGGTGCCCTCGTCGCGCAGCTGGCGCATGATGTCCATGAGCTCGTCGGTCTCGTGCGGGGTGAGCACGGCGGTGGGCTCGTCGAGCACGAGGATCTCGGCGCGGCGCGAGAGCGCCTTGATGATCTCGACGCGCTGCTGGGCGCCGACGGGCAGGTCCTCGACGACGGCGTCGGGGTCCAGGTCGAAGCCGAAGCGGGAGGAGATCTCGCGGACCGTGCGGCGCGCGCTCGCGAGGTCGAGCAGGCCCCCGGAGGTCGGCTCGTGGCCGAGCACCACGTTCTCGGCGACGGTGAAGGGCGGCACGAGCATGAAGTGCTGGTGGACCATGCCGATGCCGGCGCGCATCGCATCGCCGGGCCCGCCGAAGCGCACCGGCTGCTCGTCCAGCAGGATCTGGCCGCCGTCGGGCCGGTAGAGCCCGTACAGCACGTTCATGAGCGTGGACTTCCCGGCGCCGTTCTCCCCCAGCAGGCTGTGGATCTGGCCGGGCTCGACCACGAGGTCGATCGAATCGTTGGCCACGAAGGTGCCGAAGACCTTCGTGATCCCTCTGAGCTCGAGCTTCACGCCGGCTCTCCTCCTCAGGACGGGGCTGGGTCGGGCCGACGGGCTCCGGCGGCGCGGGGTCGACGGGCGGTCCGTCGGCGGGGATGCCGGCGGAGGGGTCCGACGGCGGGCCGACGGCCCCGGGGCTCCGGGGCGGACCGAGCGGTCGCGCCCCCGGGATCCGGGGCCGTCGGGGTCGGCGGGCAGCGGCCCGCCGGAGGGATCAGCCGAGGTTCTGGGGCGAGGCGGCGGACTCGACGGTGATCTTCCCGTCGATGATGTCCTGCTTGAGCCCGTCGACCTCCTTCTTGAGGTCGGCGGGGACCTTGGAGTCCAGGTCGTGGTACGGCGCGAGGTCCACGCCGCCGTTCTCGAGGGTGCCGACGTACGGCTCGTTCTCGAACTTCCCTCCGGCCGCGGCCTTCGTGACGTCCTCGACGGAGTTCCCGATGCCCTTCTGGACCGAGGTGAGGATGAGCTTCTTGGCGTCACCGTCGGTCACGGACTCGTAGCCGTCGGAGTCGACCCAGATGACGTAACGGTCCTTGCCCTCCTTGGCGGAGGCCAGGGTCCCGGAGCCGACGGGCCCGGCGACGGGCATGACGATGTCGGCGCCCTGGGAGTAGAAGCTGTCGGAGAGGGCCTTGCCCTTGGACTGGTCCTCGAAGTTGCCGGTGAAGGAGCCCTTCTGGGTCTTCTTGTCCCAGCCCAGCAGCTTGACGTCCTTCTTGTGGACCTCGTTGTACTTGGCGACGCCGTCGGCGAAGCCGTCCATGAAGATGGTGACCGTCGGGATCTGCATGCCGCCGTAGGTGGCGACGGTGCCGGTCTCCGAGGTGCCCGCGGCGACGTAGCCGGCGAGGTAGGCGGCCTGGGCGGTGTCGAAGGAGAGCGGCTTGACGTTGTCGACCTCGATGGCCTTGCCGTCCTCGTCCTGCGCGGTCGAATCGATGATCGCGAACTCGACGTCGGAGTTCGCCTTCGCGGCGGTGCCGGTCGCGGGGGCGAGCAGGAAGCCGACGGTGAAGATGAGGTTGCAGTCGCCCGTGACCAGGTTGTCGATGTTCGTCGAGAACTGCGAGGGATCGGTGGACTCGGCGGTCTGCGTCTGGATCTTCAGATCGGACTCGGCTGTCTTCAGGCCGTTGTACCCGGACTCGTTGAACGACTTGTCCTCGAAGCCGCCGGAGTCGGAGACCATGCAGGCCTTGAAGTCGGAGGAGGCGGCCTTGCCGCCGCCGTCGCTGCCCGAGGATGCCTCCTCGGGAGCGCTGCCGCAGGCGGCGAGGGCGAGGGCGCTGACGCCGAGAAGGGCGAGGGAGCGGGACAGGTTCTTCAACGGGTCCTCCGGAGGTTCGGGCGGAAGGGATGTCGCCGATGCTGCGACGCGGTGGTGCACTGCTGCGGTGCGCTGCGACGAGGGATGAGGAGCGGGGTGGCCCGAGCGCGGGCGATCGCTCGCGGGCCGCCGGGAGAGGGATGGGGGAAGCTCCCGTGCCCCGATCGTCCACGTCCGGGACGCACGGCGTTCACAGTAGCCGTCGCCTGCATCACACGATGCCCGATCCGTCGCCTGTGCCCGAACCGTTATCAGACTGTGCCCGTGCGCGCATCCCGCGTCCGCGGGGTGAGGCGGGCAGGGGCCCCGCGAGGTGCGCAGCAGGAGCACTGCGGGGGTCTCAGGCGAGCGGCGCGTCCCGCAGCAGGCAGACGTGGGCGAGCACGTCCGCACCGATGGTGATCGCCCGCTCGTCGACCGTGAAGTCGCCCATGTGCAGGTCGTAGGTGCGCCCGCCCGGGGTGCGTGTCCCCAGGCGCGCGAGGGCGCCCGGCACCTTCTCGAGGTACCAGGCGAAGTCCTCCCCGCCGAGCGACTGGCGGGCGGTGTCGAGCTGGTCGCGGCCGCGCACGCGCACCACGGCCTCCTCGAGGAAGCGCACGCTGAGCGGGTCGTTGGAGACGGGCGGGACACCGCGATCGTGCTGGACGGTCACGGTCACGCCCCACATGCGGGCGATCTCGCCCAGGAGCTCCTCGAGCAGCTCCTCCGCGCGGTCCCAGGCATCGTGGTCGAGGCAGCGCAGGGTCCCCTCGAGGACGCCCGAGGAGGGGATCGCGTTGAACGCGGAGCCCGCGTGGATCGACCCCCAGGTGAGGTTCACGCCGCTGCGCGGGTCCATCCGCCGGCTGAAGGCCGCGGGCACCTGGGTGACGATCTGCCCGAGCGCGTAGATGAGGTCCTGGGTGAGGTGGGGCCGGGAGGTGTGGCCGCCGGCGCCGCGCACCTCGATGCGCACGGGATCGGTGGCCGAGGTGATGGGGCCGGGCTTGAGGCCCACGTGCCCGACGTCGACGCCCGGGTCGCAGTGCAGCGCGAAGATCGAGTCGATGCCGTCGACGACGCCCTCGCCGATGAGCTCGAGCGCGCCGCAGGGGTGGCGCTCCTCCGAGGGCTGGTAGACGAGGCGCACGGTGCGGCGAAGCGCGCCGGCGTCGGCGACCCTCACGAGGGCCATGGAGGCGCCGAGCACGGCGCTCATGTGGACGTCGTGGCCGCAGGCGTGGGAGACGCCCTCGACCTCGGAGCGGTAGTGCACGCTCGTGAGCTCCGGGATGCCCAGGGCGTCCATGTCCGCGCGCAGCGCGATCGGGGCGAGGTCGGGATCGGAGCCCGGGATGTCGCAGATGAGCCCGGTGCGGGGCATGCGCAGGGGCGAGAGTCCGAGGTCGCCGAGATGCGCGGCGATGACGTCGGTCGTCGCGTGCTCCTCGTGGCTCAGCTCGGGGTGGCGGTGCAGATGCCGCCGCACCTCCCGCAGCTCGTCACCGCGCTCGGCGAGGGTCCGACGGATCAGTCCGTCCTCCCCCAGCATCGTGCGCACCTGCTCCTCGACACCGCTGTCCACGACCTCATCCGCCCTTCCCCTCGTCCACTGCGCGTCGACCGCGCCGTCCGTCCGCCTCAGCGCAGATCCGCGAGGCCCTCGTCCTCGAGCCCGGCGACGAGCTCGGCGAGGTCGCGGGCACCGGAGTCGGCGGCGATCAGGAGCACGTCATCGGTCTCGACGACGCTCAGACCGTCCACGCCGACCAGTGCGATCGGACGCTGCGACGAACCGTACACCGTGGCGCGCGCGCCCCGATCGACCGTCCGGGCGCCGCCGACGACGACCACGTCGCGTCCGCCTTCGCCCTCTGGCCGGCGCAGCTGCCGGGCGAGCGCCGCGAAGTCGCCGACGTCGTCCCAGTCGAGGTCCGCGGGGACGACGGCGACCCTCCCCTGCGCGGCCAGCGGCTCGGCCAGCGCGTGGTCGATCGCGATGCTCGTGAGCGTCGGCCACACCTCCTCGAGGACCCTGTCCGCAGCCCGGTCGGCGACCTGGTCGCCATCCCGGTCGTCCGAGGGGTCGTCCGAGTGGTCACCCTGCTCGTCGCGGACCCACGCCTCCGCGATCCGGCGCACCCCTGCGGCGAGGGGCGGGATCTGCGCGGCGAGGGCGTCGAGCAGCTCGCGGGCGCCCGCGACGAAGATGCCCGCGTTCCAGAGGTGACGACCTCCGGCGAGATAGCGGGCCGCGCGCTCGGCGTCGGGCTTCTCGACGAAGCTCGCGACCCGCTGCGCGCCCGTGCCGGCGAGGGACGGGAGGGGCTGGGCGAGCGGTCCGCCGGCGTCCGGTGCCTCGTCGGCCCTCTCGATGTAGCCGAACCCCGTGGCGGCGCGGGTGGGCTCGATGCCGATGGTCACGAGGTACCCGCGGGCGGCGGCGGCGCGGGCCGCGGCGATCGCGCGGGTGAGCGCGGCCTCGTCACCCACCAGGTGATCGGCCGGGAAGGAGCCGATCACGGCGTCGGGGTCCTCGGCCTCGGCGAGAGCGGCGGCGAGGGCGATCGCGGGCATCGAGTTGCGCGGCGAGGGCTCGCGCAGGATGCGCGGACCCGTGTCGGAACCGTCCCCGACGGCCCCCTCCGCGCCGGCGGCCCGCGACCCGAGCTGCGCGGCGACGGCCTGCGCGTGCCGGGCACCGGTGACCACGATCGCGGGACGATCTGCCGAGGGCTCGACGCGGGCGAGAGCGGCCTGCAGCAGCGAACGCCCCTGCCGCAGCGGGTCGAGGAGGAACTTCGGGCGGTCGACGCGTGAGAGTGGCCACAGGCGCGTGCCCGCGCCCCCGGCGGGGACCACGGGGACGAAGGGACGCACAGGGACCGCCGTCCGCCCCTGGTCGTGTCCTGACACCTGGTCAGGAACCTCCCGGGGCGCTGTCAGCGGGTCGTCGTGGGATGCGGCGCTCGGCATGGCGCCCAGGGTATCCGGGGTGTCGGCCGTCCCCGTCGCGACCTGCGGCGGTGCTACTGTGGCAGAGCCCCACGCCGGGCACGATGAGGACGTCGTCGTGGTCACGGGCGCTGGCCCGTGGGCACCGAGGCCCCACCTGGACTGCGCAGGTCGGAGCCGCCCGGCACACACCAGTACAAGTCGGAGGAATCCGTGGCATCAGCAGAGGCCGGGACGCTCTATCGCGGCGGCGAGGGCATGTGGTCCTGGGTCGCGCACCGCATCTCGGGAATGCTCATCTTCCTGTTCCTGATCGTGCACGTCATGGACACCGCCCTGGTGCGCGTGTCCCCCGAGGCCTACAACGAGGTGATCGGGCACTACAAGACGATCGTGTTCGGGCTCGGAGAGATCGGCCTCGTGGCCGCGATCTGCTTCCACGCCCTCAACGGCATCCGGGTGATCCTCGTGGACTTCTGGTCCCAGGGCGCCCGCCGCCAGCGCGCCCTGTTCTGGGGCGTCGTCGTGGTGTGGGTGCTGCTCATGATCGGCTTCGTGCCCCGCCAGCTGGGCCACATGTTCGGATGGTGGTGACCTGATGACCGCGACCAAGATCCCCGAGCCCCGCACGCGCTACGCGCGCACCGGTCGGCGCGGCGTGAACGCCGAGATGCTCTCGTGGCTGTTCATGCGCTTCTCCGGCGCGATCCTCGTGATCCTCGTGTTCGGCCACCTGTTCGTGAACCTGTGGCTGGGCGAGGGCGTGCAGCGCATCGACTTCGCCTTCGTCTCGGGCAAGTGGGCCAACCCGTTCTGGCAGACGTGGGACCTGCTCATGCTGTGGCTGGGCATGGTCCACGGCGGCAACGGCGTGCGCACGATCATCAACGACTACGCGCGCTCCTCGACGCTGCGCCTGGTCCTGAAGGTCCTGCTGTATGTCGCCGTGGTCGTGACCGTCGTGCTCGGCACCCTGGTGATCTTCACCTTCTCGCCGTGCCCCGCGGGCGCCGACCCCTCGCTCCTGCCCTCCATCTGCTCCGAGTGATCCTGGAGACCCCCTGACATGCAGATCCACACCTACGACGTGGTCATCGTCGGCGCCGGCGGCGCGGGAATGCGCGCGGCCCTCGAGTCGGGCCCCCGCGCACGCACCGCCGTGATCACGAAGCTCTACCCCACCCGCTCTCACACCGGCGCCGCCCAGGGCGGCATGTGCGCCGCCCTCGCGAACGTCGAGGAGGACAACTGGGAGTGGCACACCTACGACACCGTCAAGGGCGGCGACTACCTGGTGGACCAGGACGCCGCCGAGGTCATGGCCAAGGAGGCCATCGACGCGGTGCTCGACCTCGAGAAGATGGGCCTGCCCTTCAACCGCACGCCCGAGGGACGCATCGACCAGCGCCGCTTCGGCGGTCACACCCGCGAGCACGGTGAGGCGCCCGTGCGCCGCTCCTGCTACGCGGCGGACCGCACGGGCCACATGATCCTGCAGACCCTCTACCAGAACTGCGTCAAGCAGCACGTGGAGTTCTTCAACGAGTACTACGCGCTGGACGTGCTGCTCACGGGTGATCCCCGGAACGACGAGAACGTCCGCGCCGCCGGCATCGTGGCCTACGAGCTCGCGACCGGCGAGATCCACATCTTCCGCGCCAAGTCGGTCGTGTTCGCGACCGGCGGCTTCGGCAAGATGTTCAAGACCACCTCGAACGCCCACACCCTCACGGGCGACGGCCCGGCGATGGCGCTGAACCGCGGCATCCCGCTCGAGGACATGGAGTTCTTCCAGTTCCATCCGACGGGCCTCGCGGGTCTGGGCATCCTGCTCTCCGAGGCGGCCCGCGGCGAGGGCGGCATCCTGCGCAACTCCAACATGGAGCGGTTCATGGAGACCTACGCGCCGACGCTGAAGGACCTCGCCCCCCGCGACGTCGTCGCCCGCGCGATGGCCAACGAGGTCCGCGAGGGCCGCGGCTGCGGCCCGAACAAGGACTACGTGCTGCTGGACCTCACGCACCTCGAGCCCGCGCACATCGACGCGAAGCTCCCGGACATCACCGAGTTCGCGCGCACCTACCTGGGCGTCGAGCCCTACACCGAGCCGGTGCCCGTCTTCCCGACGGCCCACTACGGCATGGGCGGCATCCCGACGAACATCATGGGCGAGGTGCTGCGCAACGAGCACGACGTGATCCCCGGGATGTACGCGGCCGGCGAGGTCGCCTGCGTCTCTGTGCACGGCGGCAACCGTCTGGGCACGAACTCGCTGCTGGACATCAACGTCTTCGGCAAGCGCGCGGGCGTCGCCGCCGCCGAGCACGCCCAGCAGGTCGAGCTCGCCGAGCTGCCCGAGGGCGTTGAGTCCCCCGTCGTCGAGCTGCTGCAGCGCCTGCGCGACCGTCCCGCCACCGAGGACCGCGTGGCCGACATCCGCAAGGACCTGCAGGAGACCATGGACGCCAACGTCCAGGTGTTCCGCACCGACGAGACCTGCCGCAAAGCACTGTCGGACATCACCGAGCTCAAGAAGCGCTACGAGACCGTGGCCGTGCAGGACAAGGGCCTGCGCTACAACCTCGACCTCCTCGAGGCCGTCGAGCTGGGCTTCCTGCTCGAGCTCGCGGAGGTCGTCGCCCTCGGCGCCCTCGAGCGCAAGGAGTCCCGCGGGGGCCACTTCCGCGAGGACTTCCCGACGCGCGACGACGTCAACTTCCTCACGCACACCATGGCCTACAAGACGCTCGACGGCGAGGGCCTGGAGGGCACGGACATCGTGCTCGGCACCAAGGAAGTCATCATCACCCGCTACGAGCCGAAGGAGCGCACGTTCTGATGACTGCTGTCGCAGAGAGGACCGACGCCGAGCCGCAGGCCCAGGAGATCCCCTCCTTCGAGGTCACGCTCAAGATCAACCGGTTCAACCCCGACGCCGAGGGCAAGCCCAAGCCCTACTGGCAGGAGTTCACCGTCACCATGCACGGCACCGACCGTGTCCTGGATGCCCTCCACGAGGTGAAGTGGCACCTGGACGGGTCGCTGACCTTCCGCCGCTCGTGCGCGCACGGCGTGTGCGGCTCCGATGCCATGCGCATCAACGGCCGCAACCGCCTGGCCTGCAAGACCCTGCTGAAGGACCTGGACATCTCCAAGCCCATCACGGTCGAGCCGATCAAGGGCCTCCCGGTCGAGAAGGACCTCATCGTCGACATGGAGCCCTTCTTCGACGCCTACCGCGAAGTCATGCCGTTCCTCGTGGCCGAGGGCCAGGAGCCCAGCCGTGAGCGCCTCCAGAGCGCCGAGCAGCGCGAGGTCTTCGACGACACCACCAAGTGCATCCTGTGCGCCGCGTGCACCTCGTCGTGCCCGATCTTCTGGACCGACGGCCAGTACTTCGGTCCGGCCGCGATCGTGAACGCGCACCGCTTCATCTTCGACTCGCGCGACGATGCGGGCGAGCAGCGCCTGGAGATCCTGAACTCCAAGGAGGGCGTGTGGCGCTGCCGCACCACCTTCAACTGCACCGAGGCGTGCCCCCGCGGCATCCAGATCACCAAGGCGATCGCCGAGGTCAAGCAGGCGGTCATCCGCGGCCGCGTCTGACCCCGCGGCCGCGTCGTAACCGTCGGCCCTCGGGCCGCCGCGCACCACGGAGAAGGGAGCGTTCCGTGCCATGGACCGGCGTCCATCGCACGGAACGCTCCCTTCTCCGCGTCCTGCCTGCGCTGCGGTCCGCCGGCCTCGGGGACCAGCGGCTCGGCGACCGGCGGCGGGGCCGGCCCGTCAGCTGAAGCTGATCACCAGCGGGGCGTGGTCGGACCAGCGGGTGTCGTAGCTCGGGGCCCGATCGACCTGCGCGCTGGTCGCCCGGGCGGCGAGGTCCGGATCGGCCAACTGGTAGTCGATCCTCCAGCCGGAGTCGTTGTCGAAGGCCTTCCCGCGCTGCGACCACCAGGTGTAGGGGCCGGGGCCCTCGCCGACGACGCGCCGCTGCACGTCGACCCATTCGGCGCCGTCACCGGTGCCGCCGCCTTCGGCCCGGACCGTCGGGCCGTCCGTGCCGACCAGGCGGTCGAGGTACGCGCGCTCCTCGGGCAGGAAGCCCGCGGACTTCAGGTTGCCCTTCCAGTTCTTGATGTCCCATTCGGTGTGGGCGATGTTCAGGTCGCCCGTGAGGACGACGTGCCGGCCGTCGGAGCGCAGGTCCGCGAGCCTCTGCATCATCACGTCGAGGAAGGCGTACTTGTCGGTCATCGTCTGCGGCTTCTCGGTGTTGCCCGAGTGCATGTAGCAGGAGATCACCGTGAGGGTGCGGCCGTCGCCGAGCGGGTCGGCGAGGTCGGCCTCGAGCCAACGGCCCGTGTGGGTGGGCTCGGTGAGACCGGGCAGCCCGGCGCGCACCCCGTCGAGGTCGATGCTGTCGAGCTCGGTGCGCGCGGCGATCGCGACGCCCGCGCGGCCCTTCAGCTCGGAGGGCAGGCCGACGATCCTCCAGCCCTCCCCCACGAGGTCGGCGAGCAGCTCCTCGGGAGCGCGCACCTCCTGCAGGGTGACGACGTCCGCGGGGGTCTCGGCGAGCCAGTCGCCCATGCCCTTGCGGGCCGCGGCGCGCAGTCCGTTCACGTTGACGGTGGCGAGTGTGAATGTCATGTCCGCCAGTATTCCAGCCGGGTCCGACGGACCGGGACGGCCGCGCCGCATCATCCGTCCGCCGCCACGGTCTCAGAGCGCCTCTCGGCTGCACCGACGCAGTGGGTGCGGCACGTCGGGCGCTCTCAGCGTCCCACGTCCACGACCGTGGTGCGACGCACGTCGTTGCGCGGATCGAGGTAGCGCTGCACGTCGGGACTCTTCTCGAACCGGGCCAGCGCGCCGTCGCGATGCTGCTTGGTCTCCGCGTACGCGTCGGCCGTGTACTGGTTCTGGTCGTGGTCGCTGAAGACGGCGTCGAAGCCGCTGGGCCCACCACCGGCCGCTCCGCTCGAGGGCGGGACGATCCAGTCGCGGGATCCGGGGAGGACGACCTCCTGGTGGTTGCTCCCGGGCCCGCTGCCGTCGGCGCGCAGTCCGCCCATGTCGAGCGTCGGCACGGGGTCTCCGCTCACGCCGATGCCGTCCGGCACCGGCACCCCGCCCGGCCCCGAGCTCACACCGGTGCTCAGCCCGCCGCCGTGGGCGATGTTCAGGCTCTGCGTTCCGGGCGGCAGGTCGAAGGACTCGACCGGCGACCCCTCCGAGACCAGAGTGGTGACGTTGTATCCGCCCGGCCCGTTGAAGCTCGGATCGGAGGCGAGCGCCGCATTGATGATGCCGCCCTGGGAGTGGCCGACCATCATCACGTCGGCGCCTGGTTCCACGCCGGCGGCGATCATGGCGTCGCGGACGTTCTGCATCGCCGCCGTGTCCTGCCCGGCCATCGCACGGACGTTGGCCGACCAGTCGCGGGAGTTGCCCTGGCCTCCCCATCCCATCGACGGATCTCCGATATCGGCCTCGGTGCCGGGGACGGTGACGATGTAGCGCTCGTGGCCATCGGGATCCACGACCGTCTTGACCTGGACCTTCCCGGTCTCCTCGCCCTCCGAGCTGTAGTTGCCGGAGACATCGTCCAGCAGTGCGGCCACGGAGTGTGGCGCCGCACCACCGTCCTGGACCTGCACGTCGTCGCCGCTGACCCGAGCTGCACCGCGATCGGAGAAGAACTGGTGGTCCTCACCCGTGGCGGCGTTCCACCCGACCCCCACGGCGGATGCGACCGGGAGCGCGAGCGACGAGGCGAGCTCGGACAGCGGTGGCATCCGCCCGCCGTCCACGACGTCCTTCAGCTCCTCGGCCAGGTGCGCGCCGTCGCCGATCAGCTGACTCACCGCGGGCGCCGTCGCGGAGATCCGGTCGAGGACCGGCGAGACCATGTCGCCGACCCCGTCCGCGAGCCCGTGCCCGATCCCCGACCCGATGTCCATCGCGCTCCCGGCGAGCCCCTCCAGACCGTCCAGCAGGCCGCCGCTCTCGGCATCGTCCGATCCTCCGCCGCTCCCCTCGTCACCGCCCGCCTGCGAAGCGCGCTCCTGTTCCTCGACCTGGTCGCGCAGGTCCCGCCCACAGGCATGCAGACGCTGCACGGCACGAGTGCCGGGAGTGGCGACGAGAGTGCGGAAGTCCTCTCGGAAGGCCTCCGCGTCGGGTCCGGCCCAGTCGACGCTGTCGACGGATGCGGCGAGCGCGCTCAGCAGCTGCTCGAGTCGTTCGGCAGCCTGCGCGTCCCGCCCCGCGAGCGCCTCGACAGCGCCCGTGTCCATGCCCTGGAATCCGCTCATCGCCGACTCCCGTCCCCCGCCGCCGTGCCCGCTCCGAGTCCGGCCCGCTCGCGCTCGAGGGCGCCGAGCATGTGGAACGCGGCCGCGGTGCGCGTGGTCAGCTCGTAGGCGATGTCGCCGGGGACGACGCGCCGAAGTGCCATCTCCTGGGACCCAGTGCGCACGCGCAGCGCGTGGAGGGCGCGCTCTCCGAGCACCCAGAGCCCGTTCCAGCCGGTCACGAGCTCACTGCGGGAGGCATCGCGGACGTGGAGGGCGGCCGTCAGCCGGACGCGCTCGTGGCAGAGCGCGTCGACGAGATCGTCGTCTCCGCCGACTCCGCGCACGTCCGGTTCGTCCGGGTGGAGCGGCGCCGCCCGGGCGAGCATCTCCAGCTGCTCGGGTGTGAGCTCGTGCCACGGCCGGGTCGGGTCGGCGATCCGCGGGGCGGCTCGCAGCTCGGGGGCATCGGGCATGCCTGCGAGCATCCCCGCGAGCATGTGGTCCCCGGTGCGCACGCGCAGGTGCAGCGTCGGTCCCGGTCGATCGTCGTGCTCCTCGTGGAGGCAGCTGATCGCCACGCCCGGGGCCAGAGCGATCCGGGAGTGGAGCGTGCGGGCCCCGTCGACCGCGGTCGTCCGCAGCATCACGCGCGCGGTGCGGACGAGCTCGAGCAGCTCCTCGGCGGAAGCATCCAGCAGCGTCTGCACCTCGGTGCTCGCATCGGTGCCGGCATCGATGCTCGCATCGCCGCGCAGCGTCCGCGGCCATGCAGGGGTCTCGGGCCCGACACTGCGAGCGGGAGTCCCCAGGACAGCTCCCTCGGCCATGGCGCCTCCCTCCCGCCCGTCGCGGCGACGGGCCTCGCTCCCACACTAGGAACGACGAGCGGGGGGGGGGGGGGGGGGGGGGGGGCCCACCCCCCCCCCCCCCCCCCCCGGGGGGGGGCGGCGGGGCGCGGGGGCGGGGGCGCCCCCCGCCGCCCCCCCCCCCCCCCCCCCCCCCCCCCCCGCTCGCACGTGCTTCGCGTCGCCGCCGCGATGCGGCCTCTCAAGCGCCCGGCGCGATCCCCGCAGCACGCTCGGCCGCCTCGACCACGTTGGTCATCAGCAGGGCGACGGTCATCGGCCCGACCCCGCCGGGGTTCGGCGAGAGATGCCCCGCGACCTCGACGACATCGGGGGCGACGTCGCCGTACACCCTGTACTTCCCGGTCTCGGGGATCTTCTCCCCGCGGGTGACGCCCACGTCGAGGACCGCCGCGCCGGGCTTGACATCCTCGGCGCGCACGAGGTGCTTGACGCCCGCGGCGGCGACGATGACGTCGGCCCGACGCAGGTGGGAGGAGAGGTCCGTGGTCCCCGTATGGGTGAGGGTGACGGTCGCGTTGATCGCGCGGCGGGTGAGGATCAGCCCGATCGAGCGTCCGATGGTCACGCCGCGGCCCACGACCACCACGTCCTTGCCCTTGAGGTCCACGTCGTGGCGCAGCAGGAGCTCGATCGCGGCGCGCGGCGTGCAGGGCAGCGGCGAGGTGATGGGCGCGTTGACGTTGAGCACCAGACGCCCCAGGTTCGTGGGGTGCAGGCCGTCGGCATCCTTGTCGGGGTCGATGCGCTCCAGGATCGCGTCGGTGTCGAGATGGTCGGGAAGCGGCAGCTGCACGATGAAGCCGTGGCACTCGGGGTCCGCGTTCAGGCGGTCCACGACCTGCTCGACCTCCTCCTGCGTGGCGCTCGCGGGAAGCTCGATCTGGATCGAGTTCATGCCGATCGCCTCGGAGCGGCGGTGCTTCATGCCGACGTAGAGCTTCGACCCCGGGTCATCGCCCACCAGCACGGTCGCGATCCCCGGGGTGACGCCCCGCTCCCTGAGCGCGGCCACCCGCTCGGCGAGCTCCTGGGTGATCTCCTTGGCCGTGGCGCGGCCGTCGAGCGTCTGTGCGGTCATGCGGACTCCTCGCTGCATGCACGGCGGCATGCGGGGCGGCACGCGGAGGTGCGTGCGGTGGCTGCTGGTGTGCGGGGCGGGGATCACGGGGCCGCCCGCGGCATCTGCCCGCGGACGGCCCCGTGGTCTCAGTACTGCTGCAGCCCCGCGTACAGGGGCTTCTTCTCGGTGAGCGCGCGGGTGCGGGCGCGCAGCGCCTCGACGTCGGGCGCGTCCTGGAGTGCCAGGGCGATGACGTCGGCGATCTCGGTGAACTCGTCCTTGCCGAAGCCGCGGGTGGCGAGCGCCGGGGTGCCGATGCGCAGGCCGGAGGTCACGCGCGGCGGGCGCGGGTCGTTCGGGACCGCGTTGCGGTTCACCGTGATGCCGACCTCGTGGAGGCGGTCCTCGGCCTGCTGGCCGTCGAGCTGGGAGTCGACGAGGTCCACGAGCACGAGGTGCACGTCGGTGCCGCCGGAGAGCACCTTGACGCCCGCCGCCGCGGCGTCGGCCGCCTGCAGACGATCCGCGAGGATCTGCGCGCCCTCGAGGGTGCGGCGCTGGCGGTCCACGAAGTCCTCGCCCGCGGCGATCTTGAGGGCGACGGCCTTCGCGGCGATCACGTGCATGAGCGGGCCGCCCTGCTGGCCGGGGAACACGGCCGAGTCGATCTTCTTCGCCCAGTCCTGGGTCGAGAGGATCATGCCGGAGCGGGGGCCGCCGATCGTCTTGTGGATCGTGGTCGAGGTGACGTCGGCGAAGGGCACGGGGCTCGGGTGCAGGTCGGCGGCGACCAGGCCCGCGAAGTGGGCCATGTCCACCCACAGCGACGCCCCGACCTCGTCCGCGATCGAGCGGAAGGCCTCGAAGTCCAGGTGGCGGGGGTAGGCCGACCAGCCGGCGCAGATCACCTTGGGGTGGGTCTCCAGGGCGAGTTCGCGCACCTTGTCCATGTCGATGCGGCCCGTGGCGGGGTCCAGCTCGTAGGCGGCGATGTCGTAGAGGCGACCGGAGAAGTTGATCTTCATGCCGTGCGTGAGGTGGCCGCCGTGGGCGAGGGAGAGTCCCATCAGCGTGTCGCCCGCACGCGCGAGGGCGTGCATGACCGCGGCGTTCGCGGTGGCGCCGGAGTGGGGCTGGACGTTCGCGTGGTCGGCGCCGAACAGGCTCTTGGCGCGCTCGATCGCGATCTCCTCGGCGACGTCGACCTCCTCGCAGCCGCCGTAGTAGCGGCGACCCGGGTAGCCCTCGGCGTACTTGTTGGTGAGCACCGAGCCCTGCGCCTGGAGCACGGCGCGGGGGACGAAGTTCTCCGAGGCGATCATCTCGAGCGTGCCGCGCTGGCGGTCGAGCTCCCGGTCCAGGACCCGCGCGATGTCGGGGTCGAGGTCGGCGATGGACTGGTCGAGGACGTTCACTGGGCCTCCTGGGCGGTGTCGCACGCGGGGATCGGCGACGGGTCGTGGACGGGTGCCGGGGTGCGGGGCCGGCCGTCGGGCGACGCGGGACCGCGCGTCCATCCTAGGCGCGCGCGGCCCCGGGACGCGGCGGATGTCCACTGCGGCCGCGGAGGCCCGGGGCGTTCTCAGATGTCCAGTCCCCAGCGGACGGGCTCGGGCTCGAGCCGCACCCCGAAGGCGTCCTCGACGCCGTCGCGCACGGCGCGGGCGAGGTCGGCGATGTCCGTCGCACGGGCGTCGCCCCGGTTGGTCAGGGCCAGCGAATGCTTGGTGGACAGGCTCGCCCGGGGGCCGACGGAGAAGCCGCGATCGAACCCGGCGTGGCTGATCAGCCACGCGGCGCTCGACTTCACGCGGTCGCCCTCCGCGGGGAAGCGCGGCGCGTCCTCGGGGAGGGTCGCCGCCTGCTCCGGCGCGAGGAGGGGGTTCGTGAAGAAGCTGCCGGCGCTCCAGGTGTCGTGGTCGGCGGCGTCCAGGACCATGCCCTTCGAGGCGCGGATCGCGAGGACCGCCTCGCGCACGCGTGCCATCGGCACCCGGTCCCCCGCCTCGACGCCCAGGTGCTGGGCGAGCTGGCCGTAGCGGATCGGCTCGGACATCTCCCCCACCCGGTGCTGGAAGCTCACCGAGAGCACCACGTACCGGCCGGTCGGGGACGCGACCGGGCCGCCGTACGGGGTGCGCTTGAAGACGGAGGTGCGGTAGCCGAATCCGCAGTCGGCCGCGTAGAAGGTGCGCACCCTGCGGTCCTCGCGGTCCCAGGTCCGCACCCGGGTGATCGTGTCGGCGACCTCTTGGCCGTAGGCGCCGACGTTCTGGATGGGGGTGGCGCCCACGCAGCCGGGGATCCCCGAGAGCGCCTCGATGCCGATCATGCCGCGGGCGACGGCGTAGGCGACCGCCCGATCCCAGGACACTCCCGCGAAGTGCTCGGCGAGGGCTCCGCCGCAGCTCGGCTCGAGAGGGCTGAGGTCCGCAGGGTCGGCGGGCGTCGTGTCCGGTTCGCCCGACGGGACGATGTCGCAGGTCGCGTCGAGGACCGGCGGCTGCTCGGGATCGCGCAGGAGCACCACGGTGCCGTCGAAGGGCTCGTCCGAGGGCAGGAAGTTCGAGCCGCCGCCGAGCACGAGCAGGGTCTCCCCCGCGTCGTCCGCGGTGCGGACCGCGTCGATGACCTCCTGGTCGGTGCGGGCCTCGACGAGTGTGCGGATGCGCCCGCCCACGCGCAGCGTGGTGAGCTCGGAGAGGTTCACGCCGTCGGCTCCGAAGGGGCAGCCGCGGTCCCGCCGTCCGCCGAGCGCGGTGCCAGGGCGACGGTCGCCCGGGCGCGGCCGAGCACCTTCGCGCCGCCGGCCTCGGCGGTCACGTCGAGCTCCGCCGTGCCGGCCTCCGCGTCGACCCCGCGCACGGTGACGACGACGCTCAGCGTGGTCGACTCGAGCGCGGGCACCTCGACGGGCTTGGTGAAGCGCGTCGCGCACGCGCGCACGGCCGTGGGGTCGCCGACGACGTCCAGCACGGCGCTCATCGCCGTGCCCATCGTCAGCATGCCGTGGGCGATGACCCCGGGGAGCCCCACCTTCGTCGCGAAGGCGTCGTTGTAGTGGATGGGGTTGAAGTCGCCCGAGGCGCCCGCGTAGCGCGCCAGGGTGTCGCGGGAGATCGGGTACTCGCGCCGCGCGAGCTCCTGCCCCTTGGCGAGGTCATCGAGGCACAGCGCGGGTCCGGCGGCGCCCTCGCTCGGGGCGCTGGTACTGCTCGCGGTACTGGGGTTGCTGGAGGTGCCGGGGGTGCTGGTGGTGCTGGTCATGGCGTTCCTTCCTGCGCTCACTCGCCGCGCACGACGATGACGGAGCGGACGGCGGCGACGGCGCTGCCGTCCTCGTCGGCCACGTCCACACGGGTGGTGATCATGGAGTGCCCGCCCGCGGCGCGGACCGACTCGACGGTGAGGGTGGGGATCAGACGGTCGCCCGCGACGACGGGGCGGTGCAGCTCGAAGCCCTCCTCGCCGTGGACGACGCGCGAGAAGTCGATGCCCGCCTCGGGGTCCTCGATGTAGGCGGCCTCGACGGACTGCGCCAGGGAGACCAGGAAGGTCGGCGTCGCCACGACGCCTGCGTATCCCGCGGCGCGGGCGGCGGCGTCATCGGTGTGCACCGGGTCGGTGGCGCCCGTGGCCCGCGCGAACTCCGCGATCTTCGCGCCGGAGACGACGTGGACGGGGCCGCTGGGGTAGGTGCGGCCGGCGAAGGCCGGATCCGGCGTGGATGTCATCGATGCACTCCTGGAAGGACGGGCGGGGCGGACGGGAACTGCGGAACCATCCTGCCACTGTCCCGCATCCTCCCCCGGACATGACGAGAGCCACCCGGCAGCGCCGGGTGGCTCTCGTCGTGAAGCGTGCGTCGCACGCGGACCGCTCAGCGGGTCTCGCGGTGCGCGGTCTGCTTGCCGCAAGTGGGGCAGAACTTCGACAGCTCGAGACGGTCGGGGGTGTTCCGACGGTTCTTCTTGGTGATGTAGTTCCGCGCCTTGCACTCGGTGCAGGCCATGGTGATCTTGGGACGCACGTCCGAGCTCTTGCTCGCCATGGTTCGCCTCTTTCTCCAAGGCGCGTCTGCCGCGCCACGTGGTCCCCGCGATGGGGGCTGCGTTCGTGCACTCCGGCGGGGCCGGCGTGGTACCGAGGGCGGGGATCGAACCCGCGACCTCACGATTATGAGTCGTGCGCTCTGACCGTCTGAGCTACCCCGGCGCGATCGATGGAACGGCCCGATCTCATCCGAGACCGGGCCGACCATCCATCAGAGCCCTGAAAGGGAATCGAACCCTTGACCTTCTCCTTACCATGGAGATGCTCTGCCGACTGAGCTATCAGGGCAAGCCCCGAGAACTTTACCGGCGGCCCGCTCGGCGAGCAAACCGCTGGTGGAACTCGGTGCCTAGAATCACACGGTGGTGATCCTCGGCGTGGCAGGTGAGGGATTCGAACCCCCGAAGGCAATGCCAGCTGATTTACAGTCAGATCCCTTTGGCCGCTTGGGTAACCTGCCGAGTCCGATCCATGCGCGGCAGGCCTCTCGACCTCGTCCGCTCGTGGACCTCGACTAGCATACTGGGCGCGCAGGAGCGGGGCCAACCAGAAGGGGCCTCACCGCGCATGACGCTCCTCACAGCGTTCTGACCAGCAGTTTCATCGACCCATCCCCGCAGGAGGACAGCAGATGGCCGATTCGTCGTTCGACATCGTCAGCAAGCTCGATCGCCAGGAGGTGGACAACGCCGTCAACCAGGCGGCGAAGGAGGTCTCCCAGCGCTACGACTTCCGCGGCACCGACGCCTCGGTGACGCTCAGCGGGGAGCAGATCGTCATGACCGCCAACGCCGACGAGCGCGTGCGCGCGGTGCTGGACGTCCTGCAGACCAAGCTGCTGCGGCGCGGCCTCTCCCTGAAGAGCATCGAGGTGGGCGAGCCCGTCCAGTCCGGGAAGACCGTGCGTCTGGTCGCCGACCTCAAGGAGGGCATCAGCTCGGAGCAGGCCAAGAAGATCTCCAAGATCATCCGCGACGAGGGCCCCAAGGGCGTGAAGGCGCAGATCCAGGGCGACGAGCTGCGGGTCTCCTCGAAGAAGCGCGACGACCTGCAGGCCGTCATCGCCCTGCTGAAGAGCGAGGACCTCGAGGTCGCGCTGCAGTTCGTCAACTACCGCTGACATCCGAGGGAAGGGCTCGCGGGCCCGGGCGCGGCGGCCGCGCCCGACGTCCCGTCCGCGCGTGCACGAGGACCCCCGGTCATCCGACCGGGGGTCCTCGTGGTCTCCGTGGAGGGTGAGGGGCTGCGATGCCCGTGCTCACCTGCTCCCGGCGGCTCAGGCGTTCGAGTTCGAGGTCTGATCCTGCTCGTCGGCCTGGTCCGAGAGGCTGTCGCCGTGGGACTTGAACAGGTCCGCGACGCTCGAGACGTCGCTCGACTGGAAGCTGCGCCAGTCGTCCTTGAAGGTGTCCGCGTCGGGTCCCTTCCACTCGATGCCCTGGACGGTCCCGTCGAGGTCGGCGAAGGCCTGCTTGATCTTCTCGCCCGCCTGGGTCACGTCCTTGGCGACATCGCGTGCCTGCTCCGGATCCATTCCCTTGAAAGACATGTTTCTCCCCTGTTCCCGGCCGCTCTCACGGCCCGTGCTCTGTGCTGGATTCTGTGATGGGTGATGTGCTGGGAGCGCGCCGGGCGCTCATGCCGATCGCCGGGATCAGCGCGACGACGCCGTCGTCTGCTCCTTGGCGTTCTTCTCGGCCGACTCCGCGAAGTCATCGGCCTTCTGCTTGAGCTGCTTCACCTTGTCCGCGAGATCCTCGAACTCCGAGACGTAGTCGTCGTGGTCCTCACCGGTCCAGTCGAGCTCGTCGACCTTGCCCTTGACGTCGTCGAAGGCCGCCTGTGCGTCCTCGCCCGCATCACGGATGCTCTGCGCCATCTGCTTGACGGCCTCAGGATCCATACCCTTCTTCTCAGCCATGTCCACTCCTCGTGTCGCTGTGTTCTTCGGTCGCACCGCGGAGAGTCGATGAGGCGGCCGATCCCGTTCCGTTCATCCCTGTTCTCCAGGTGATGTGACAACCGTATGCAGGCCCTCACGGATTGGCGATGGGGAGAAGTACCCATGCCCGTCCCGCACCCTCTTCCGACGGCCTGCCCTGCCCTCGTTGCAGGTCATAGGGCACTTTCGCGCTTCCTCCCCATGTGGCGGCCGTCCACAACGGTCCCCCGCGCGTCCCTCCTGGGGCCTCCGCCGCCCCGTCGGCGCAGGTCCGCCGACTCGTCGGCGGAGGTCCGTCGGCCCACGGGCGCGGGACCGTCGGCGGATCGGCGGCCGGCTCAGACGACCGGTCGCACGGAGTCCTGGATCCGGCGCAGCACGGAGATCTGGGCATCGGCATCCTCGGCGCCGCAGCTCGCGACGACCTCGAGGATGTCGGAGGCGTGGGCCGAGCGCGGCACCATCGTGTACCGCGCCGCCTGGACGACCGTGCGCTGACCGGGCTGGGTGTAGCCGTACTCGCTCGCGAGCCAGGGGACCCCGTCGATCTCGAGCTCGCCCGTGTCGATCTCCTCGAGCTGCGGGAGCGCCGCCTTGCGCGCCTCGAGGCTCTCGCGCACGCTCTGCATGGGCGTCGCGGCCGGGCAGCGCTGCACGGTGAGCACCACATTGGCGCGGAAGCTGCCCTCGCGGCGCGGTGCGGCGACGGCCATCTGCACGCCGGGGACCGAGAGGGTCTCCCAGTCGTCCGGGACCTCGAGACGGAAGCCGACCGGCGGAGGGAACTCCTCGCTGGGATAGGAGATCTGCACCGTCATTGCCGCTCCGTCCGTCCGTGCCGGGAAGATCCCGGCGAATCTATCAGGGCCCCTCGCGGTGCAGACCCGGGTGCGGACTCCCTGTCGGGAACGGGCGCCTCGCCCCGTCGGCCGCACGCGAGCGGCGCAGGACGCATGAGCGGGCCCGGACCCCGGACGGCTGCTGTCCTGGTGGTCCGGGCCCGCTCACGCGTCCCGTCGGCGCCGACCGCAGGGCCGAGTGCTGTCGAGCACCATCGCCGCGCGTCAGTGCGAGGAGACGGTCGTCTGCTCGCTCGCGTTGGACTCGGCGGTGGCCCCGAGCTGCTCGACCGCGGTCTGGATGTTCTTGAGCGCCGGCACCATCTCGGACTCCCAGCTGCCGCGGAAGTCATCGGCGTCGGGGCCGGTCCAGTCGACCTCCTCGAGACCGGTGGTGAGGTCGCTCTGCATGGTGGTGATGTCCTCGGCCGCGCTGTTCAGCTGCTTGGCCATCTTCAGCACCTGGTCGACGTCCATGCCCTTCTCGGTCATGGCTCCTCCTCCTCGTGTTCTGGGGCCTCCCGGACCCTCCGGTCACCGCGGCAGGGCCTGTCTGCGCCCCACCGGGTCCGACGGTGGTCCGCCGTGCTCCTGCGGCCACTGTAGGGAGTGCCCGGCGGATCCGACATGGGGACAAGTACCCATGTGGACGACGCCCCTCTGGGGAGGACCCGCTCCCTCACTCCGTGATCTGGGCGACCTGGAGCTTCGAGGCGCGGCCCGAGCCGACGAGGAACCCGCGTCCCGGCGGGAAGTCGGCGCGGCGGAAGCGGCCCAGCGGGGTGCCCAGCAGCGAATCCCCGTCCATGTCCGAGGGCTGGAGCAGGAGTCCGCGCCGCCCGGCCTTGAAGGGCTGGGCGAGGGTGTACGCCTGGTTCCAGGTCGAGTTCTCGTTCTCTCCGATCACGAACTGGCCCTCGCGCACGCACGAGCGCACCAGAGCGTCGAGGTCCTTCTCCGTGCCGCTGCCGGTGAAGTCGGCGATCCCGTCGAGGATCAGCGTGAGGCGCCCCTCCCCCAGGTTCCCCGACTCGAGCGTCTGGCGCAGCTGTCCGGCGAGCTCCTTGACCGTCTCGGCGTCCGAGGCCTCGACGTCCCACAGGTCCAGGCCGGTCAGCGGAGTGCGGCGCGCGGAGAACCGCACCAGGCGCATGCCCTGCGGGAGCGCCCTGAGGCTCATGGCGATCGTGCGCACCGCCGTGGTGCGGCCGGAGCTGCCGGGCCCGGTGACCATGAAGGCGCCGCGCGGCTCGATCGTGATCTCCTCGAGGTCCTCGTCTCCGACGCCGATCACCGGCCGACCGTCCACCACGGGCCGCAGGCGCGAGAGCTCCACCCGCTCCGGGAGGGAGTCGACGCCGGGCGCGGGGTCGACGCCCGCGCGCCGCATGGCCTTCGCGAGCTCGCCGACCTCCCGCGCCTGGATCGCGACGTTCGCGTCGCCGCCGTGCACGGCGATCTGGGCCTCGTGGCCGTCGAGGATCGCGCGTCCCGGCGGGGAGGCGCCGTCGAGCACGTCCCTGGGCACGCCGAAGTTCATGTAGTCGTCGATCGAGGCCATGCGGTGGATCAGCCGGCGCTGGATCGAGGACCCCAGGGAGGTCGGCACGGCGTTCGGACGATCACCCGTCACGATCACGTGGATGCCCACCTGACGACCGTCGGTCGCGATCTGCACGAAGGTCGTGAACCACTTGGAGAGGTTCGAGAAGTCGTAGGCCTCACGGAAAGCGGCCATGCCGTCGACCAGGAGCAGGATGCGCGGCGCCTCGGAGTCCCCGGACAGCTCCCGGTACTCGGCGATCGAGCCGGCGCGCACCGCGGCGAACTTCTTCGCGCGCTCGTCGATCAGGCCGCGCACGGTGCGCAGCAGCCGGATCACGCGCTCCTCGTCGTCGCCCGAGATGATCGCGCCCACGTGCGGGAGCTCCTCGAGCATCTGCAGGCCGGAGGCTCCGAAGTCGATCCCGTAGACGTGCACGGGGCCGCCCCGGGCCGTCGCGCTCGCCGCCGAGATCGCGATCGTGCGCAGGGTCGTCGACTTGCCCGAGCCGCCCGTGCCGTAGATCGCCATGTTGCCGTCGCGGTCGGGCACGTAGGAGACCGTGGGCTGGGCCTGGTCCTCCGGGGTGTCCATGACCCCCAGCAGGAGGTCCTCGTCGGTGCGGCGGCTGGGCAGCAAGGAGAGGTCGTAGGCGGGGGCGAGCTCGGACAGCCACGGCTTGCGGGGCTCGGGGACCCCGGCATCGTCGGCGGCGCGTCCGATCGTGCGCACCATGCGGGAGATGTCGTTGGGGCCCAGCTCGCTGCGCGCGGGGGACGGCGGCCTCGGGACGTCCCAGATGTCGCCGGTGCCGAACTCCCGCTCGACAATGTCGATGCGCGCGCGCTCGGGCTCGTCGGTCGTCCATCCGCCCGCGTAGCCGGTCTGGAAGGTCGCGATGCGGCCCGGGCCGGTCTTCGCGGCGGCGCGACCGGGGATTCCGGGATCGAAATGGGCGGCCATGGCGTCGCCCAGGATGTCCTTCGAGTCCGCCTCGTCGGCCATCCGCAGTGCGATGCGCAGGTTCGTGTTCGCGCGCAGGTTGTCCTTGATGACGCCCGCCGGGCGCTGGGTCGCGAGGATCAGATGCAGGCCGAGGGAGCGGCCGCGGGCGGCGACGTCCACGACCCCGTCGACGAACTCCGGGACCTCCTTCGCGAGGGCGGCGAACTCGTCGACGATGATGATCAGGCTCGGGGGCGCCTCGGGGTCGCCGGTGCGCTCGAGGGACACGAGGTCCTTGGCCTTCTTGCGGTTCAGCAGGTGCTCGCGATGGTGCAGCTCGGCGCGCAGGGAGGTCAGCGCGCGGCGCACCAGGTGCGGGGACAGATCGGTGACCATGCCCACGGCGTGCGGGAGCTCGATGCAGTCGGCGAAGGCTGAGCCGCCCTTGTAGTCGACGAACAGGAAGGTCACCCGGTCGGGCGAGTGGGCGGTCGCCATGCCCATCACCCAGGCCTGGAGGAACTCGGACTTGCCGGCGCCCGTCGTGCCGCCGACCAGGGCGTGCGGGCCGTGGGTGCGCAGGTCGAGGTGGTAGGCGTCCTGGCCGTCGTGGCCGATGAGGCCCCGCAGGTTCGCGTCGTGCTTGCGCGGGACCGGCGGCGACCCGTCGCGCGGGGTCAGCGAGCCGGTCTCCTTCCAGTGCTCGATGACCGCGCCGGGCTCCTCGGCGAGCTCTGTCCCGGCCAGGGTGAGGTAGGAGATGGCGCGCGGGAGGTCGGAGTCGTCGTCCACAGGGACGCCCGCGTCGACCACCGGGGAGAGGTGCCGGGCCACGCCCGCGGCGACGTCGAGGCCGACGGTCTCCACGCTCACGGGGTAGTAGCGCTCGCCGCGGCGCACGATGCCGGCGTTCGCCCCGTCCACGCCGTCCTCGCTCGAGAGGTAGGTGCGGCAGGCGGCGGGCAGGGCCGCGACCGTCGCCGCGCTCCAGATCACGAAGACGCCCACGTCGGGTCCGCGCTCGGCGATGCGCACCAGGCGGGCGCGGTCCACGGGGGCGTCGTCCTCGACGACGAGCACGAGGTTCGGGGTGACCGGGTCGGGAGCGGGCACGGGATCGGCGGAGACGGGGGCGCGCACCGCGCGGCGCAGCTGAGACGGCGCACCCTCGGAGCGCTCCTCGATGAGCTCCTCGATGCGCGAGACCAGGGAGATGCCGCTGAGCGCACTGTCGGCCAGATGGTCCCCGCCCAGCGGCGAATGGGGGCTCGAGGTATGCGGGAGCCACTTCAGCCAGTCCCACAGGGCCCGCGAGGAGCGCGAGGTGATCGCGGCGATCGCGAGGTCCGTGGGCGAGTGCAGGGCGAACAGCTGGGTGACCAGGCCGCGGGCAACGGCGTCGGCCTGCTCCCCTCCCCCGGCGACGCCTATCCCGCCGGACTCCCGCAGGTCGCCGACGATCGGCACTCCCGCGATCATCCTGTACTCCTCGTGCATGTCGTCGAGCTGATCCCAGTACTGGGCGATCGCGTTGTTCTCACCGGGCATCGGGATGCCGACGCGGGACTCCGCGACGCCGAGGCCCAGGCGCACCGTCGTGAAGGCCTCGTGCTCGGGCCGATGGGTCCACAGCAGGCGGCCGAGCCGGTAGGCGGAGTCCACCGCGTCCGCCGTGGAGGGGGTCTCCACGAGCCGGACCGCGCGCTCCAGGTCCTGGGCGGCGGTGACGCGGCGCTTGAGGGACGCCAGGGACTCCTCGAAGTTCTTGATCTGCCGCTCGAGCTGCTTGCGCGACTGGTACTTGCGGTTGAGGTACCCGGCGGTGGCCATCATCGGCATCATCAGCACGAAGATCAGCGAGTAGGGGCTGCGCGTGACCGCGAACATGAGCCCGCCCATCAGCAGCGGCGCGAACATCATGAAGATCGGGAAGAACTGCGGCTGGGGCTCGCGCGGCGGCTGCGGCGGGGTCATCTCGCGGTACTCGAAGCGCGGCACCACGCGCGGGGAGCGGTTGAACTCGACGACCGGGGAGTTCGGGGCGCTGCCGCCCGCGCGGTGCAGCATGATCACCGAGAAGGTGGTGCCGCCCACCTCGACCGTGTCGGCGGGGCCCACGACGGCGCGCCCCACGCGCTCCCCGCCGATCTCCACGCCGTTGGCCGAGCGCAGGTCCACGATCTCCACGGCGTCGGCGACGTTGATGCGGGCATGGCGCTTGGACAGCATCGGGTCGGCGATGCGGATGTCCACGTCGCCCTCGCGACCGATCACGCTCGAGCCGCTGGGCAGGGGGAACTCGCGTCCCTCCTCGGGGCCCGAGAGCACGCGCAGCAGGGCGACGTCGGCGCCGCGCGACTCGGCGCGCGTGGCGTACTCGGTGGAGGAGCGGGCGATGGAGACCACGGAGCCGGAGCGCAGGCCGGCGGAGATCAGGTCGATGCCGCGGTCCAGGGAGCGCACGCCGGCCGCGCCGGGGCCCGCCCCGGCGTCCTGCACCTGCAGGGTCAGCCCCTCGGGAGCCTCGGCGGCGCCGCGCAGCGGATCGCCCAGGTAGAGGGCGCCGGCGACGTCGGCGACGGTGGCCGTGGCGTCGGCGGTGACCTCGAGGTCCGTCATCCGGTCCTCGGGTCGACGCAGCGTGAGCTTGATGCGCATGCGGTGGTGTCCTCGTCAGTCCTCGTCGGCGTCGGCGGTGGCCTTGTCCAGCAGCGGCAGGTCCTCGGCGGTGACCAGACGGGTGAAGACGGCGTGCTCGACGAGTCGCGCCCGCCGATTGCTCGCGAGCTTCCCCGGTCCGCCGCGAAGTCCTCGCACGCCCATCCGATCGAGCTTGTCGCAGACGTTGTCGAGCTTGCGGTTGAACTTGGTGCGCGGCCACCCCAGGCGCTCCGCGGCCTGGGCGGACGTGGGCACCGCGCTCATGCCGCTGCCCTCGCGCACGAGCATGGGCTCGGCGAGGGCGAGGATCAGCTGCTTCTGGCTCTCGGTGAGCTGCACCGAACCGACGGTGGTCTCGCCGACCGGGTCCTCCGGGGACGGCGAGCGCTCGAACTCCGGGGTCTCGGTGTGCACGTCCAGCTCGTAGGTCGTCGGCCCGGCCGTGAACACCACCTTGGTGACGTCGAAGACCAGCGGCAGGCGGGCACCGGGCGCGAGCCACGCCTGCAGCGCGCCCGCGGAGTCGGTGATGGTCGCGGAGAGCCGCGAGCCCACGTTCGAGAGCCACCACAGGGAGTCCACCTGCGTGATCGTGAGGAACCGGCGGTGGAGGTACGGGTTGTCCTCGTCGACGACGAGATCGGCCTCGCGGCCGATGCTCAGCTCGCCGCCCTCCTCCGCGCGGTACCACTCACCGCAGAACTCGACCGAGATCGACGCTGCCATGCCCCTGCCTCCCTCTTCGTGCGGTCCTGCCTGCGTGCTCTGCGTGCCTCATGATCCCCGCAGCTCCTTCGTGTCGACGCACTGCTGCTTCGTGGACGGTCCGATCCCGCCGTTCTTCGTCACCACGGTGAGCACGAAGCACGGCTTGTCCCAGGCCAGCGGCACGCTGACAGTGATGCTGGAGCCCCCACGGGCGAGCATCTCCGTCTCCACGCCCTCGTACTCCTCGGGGAGGTTCTGCCAGGCGATCTTGATGTCGTCGTTCGACGTCATCCCCTCGGGCGTGCTCCAGCTGATCTTCACACTGCCCGGCGTGGTGCCGCGCTCCTTCTCGAGGACCGTCATCGAGATGTCCTTCGGAGGCTCCTGCGCTCCCGGCTCCCAGTCCTCGCTGGTCGTGGGTGCCGCGGTCGTGGGCTCCTCGGGCGCGATGAAGGTGCTGCGCACGACCGCCATCGTCCCCACCCCGATGCCCAGCACGAGCACGGCGGCGAGCGTCACCAGGGGCCACATCGGCCGGCGGCGCGCGGGCCCTCCGGGCGCCGACGGCCCGGCGGCTCCCGGCGCCGCAGCAGCGGACGGTGCCCCGGCTCCGCCCGGCCCGGCCGATCCTCCGGCTTCCGCGGAGGCGCCGGACAGCGCCTCCGGCGCCGGCGAGGGACGCACGAGGGTGGTGTCGTCCCCCTGCCCGGGCGCGAGCGAACGGGACCGGGCAGGGCGCCCGCCGCCCAGCGCGGGGGCGACACCGGCGAAGGGGTCCAGGACGCGCGACGACGGGGCGTCCGGGTCGACGGTGGAGACGCGGCGGATGTTCGTGTGCGCCTCGAGGTCGCCCTCCCCCGTGTGCTCGGGCGGGTGCTCGGGGCCGTGCTCGTCGAGCACGTCCATCTGCGTGATGGGCAGGGAGAGTGCCATCTCGACCTGCTGGAGGGCGCGGCCGAGGGCGAGCGCGGACTCGTAGCGGCCCGCGGGGTCCTTCGCCATCGCGACCGAGAGGGTCCGGTTCAGCATCTCCGGGACGTCCGGGCGGCTGAGCGGAGCGAGCGGCTCGGAGGAGATCCGGGCGATGAGATCGCTCGCGGTGTTCCCGCCCGCGCTGCGCTCGAAAGGAGTGCGCGCGGCCAGCAGCGAGTACAGGGTCGCGGCGAGGGAGAACACGTCGCTGCGCTCGTCGGCGCTGGGCGGGTCCTCGAAGGCCTCCGGCGGGGACCAGGGGATCGACAGCCCGTGGCTGGACTCGGCCTCGAGGGCGTTGCCCGCTGCCACGGAGATCCCGAAGTCCGTGAGCGCCGGCCTGTTGTACTCGGTGACCAGTATGTTCGCGGGCTTGATGTCGCGGTGCAGGATGCCCGCGCGGTGCGCGGTCTCCACGGCGCCCGCGATCTGCACGCCCACGCGCAGCGCCTCGGCGACGGAGATGCGCTCGCGGCGGAAGCGCGCCCCGTAGTTCGGGCGCGGGCAGTACTCCATGACGATGCAGGCGCGGTGCTCCCTGGTCACCTCCGCCTGGTGGATCGTGACGATCGAAGGATGGGTCGACATGGTCGCCATCACGTTCGCCTCGGCGTCGAACTGTCGGCGCACGGCGTCGTCGAGGACGCTCGCGAGCAGCACCTTGATCGCGACGCTCCGCTGCGGGCGCAGCTGGCGGTACAGGTGGACGTCGGCGAAGCCTCCGGATCCCAGCAGACGCTCGTACTCGTACCCCGCGAGCTGCGGCGGCGGGGCCGGCGGACGGGGGCTCACGAGGGCCTCCCCAACAGGGTGAGGACCACTCCGTCGCCCAGGTCGAGGCGGTCGCCGTCGGCGAGGACGGGGCTCTGGCCTGAGCGCATGCGCTGCGGCGCCTCGCCGGAGCGCAGCAGGGTGGTGCCGTTGGTGGTGCGCAGGTCCTCCGCGACCACGTGCCACCCTTCGAGGCGCAGCGCGACGTGGGAGCGCGAGATGTCCTGCTGGGGGCTGGGGACGGTGATCAGCTGGGGGACGTCGTCGCCGCTCACGCGCGAGGCGCGGGGTCGGCGGCCGATGATCGCCGAGCGGTCGAGCAGGAATCGTCCGCCGGTGCTGATCTCGATCATCCCGAGCGGCGGGCGCGCCACGGTGCGCACTCCCCCGCGGATGCGGGCGCCGCACCAGCGGCAGGTCGTGGCCTCGGGCGGGTTCGCATGCCGGTTCTCGCAGACGGCACCGGGAAGGGTGACCGCCTGGGCGGGGGCGGTGGGCGCCTGGCCGGTGGGCTGCGCAGGGGAGCCGGCCGAGGTCGCGGAGCGCGGCGGGGCCGCGGCGTCCGACGGGGCACCGTCACGCCCGGTGCCGGTGCCCGGGAGTGCGGCGGGCGCGTCCGGGGTCTGCGCTCTCTCGGCGCCGGTGCGGGCCGCAGCGCGCGCCGCCTGCGCCACCTCGGGGGCGGTGCGTCGCATGCCGGGCACCCAGTCGATGAAGTCCCCGGAGGATTCCCGTGGCTCGTCCCCTCCCATCGAGAGGGCGGGCTCGGGGCCGACGGGCTCGGCGGTTGCTCCGTCGGACGGTGCTTCCTCGCCTGCGGCACCGGCGGCGTCGAGGTCGAGGGACTCGACGTCGAGCGTCGCCTCCGAGGCACGCTCGCCCTCCGCGGCGTCCCCATCCTCGCCCGCGGCGCGGACCGCGGCCGCCTCGATGCTGCGGTGGAGGGTGCGCCCGAACAGGTCGTCGTAGGCGCTCCCGCCCTCGCCGATCACCGCGCCGAGGCCGCTCGCGCCGGCGGCCCGGGTGGGCCCCGGAGATGACTCCGCGTCGGTGGCGGCGGCGTCGGGCTCACGGGCGGACGCGGCGGCGGAGGCATCGGGCCGCGGAGCGGGATCCGGGTGCGGAGGTGCTGCGGCCGGGGCCGGCGAAGCGCCGGGCTCAGGGGCGCCGGCCTGCTCCGCGGCGTCGGGGTCGATCGGTTCGACCCGCGTCACGGGTGCCGAGTCGGTCGTGGCCATTTCCGCGTGCGCCGGCGCCTGGGCACCGTCACCGGTCGGCGTCGGCGAGGATACGGGTGCGGGGGCGGCTGGGGGTGCAGGTGCGGGCGCGGGCGACGGTGAGGGCGCCGGGCCCGTCGTCGTCTCCGTCGTGCGCTGAGCGCTGCGCGCGGCACGGCGATCGAACAGCGACGAGGTCACCAGCCTGGTCGGGCGGCCGGACACGGGCGCCTGCGGACGGTGCGCCGCAACGGGCTCGGCGGACTCGGCGGATGCGGCGACGGGTGCAGGCGTGGCCCCGGCGGGGACCGGCGCGGGCGCAGGTGCGGGCGCAGGTTCAGGAGCGGGTGCGGGTGCAGGTGCAGGTGCAGGTGCACGTGACGATGCGGGCGCGGGGTCTGCCGACGCGGACGCAGGCGCCGCGGCCGGGGACTGCTGCTCGGACGTCCCAGCGTCGGCGGCCGGCGGCGAGGCCTGGGCAGCGTCGGAGGGTGCGAAGAGGTCGTCGAACATGCTGGGCCCGGCGGGGGCCTCCGCAGCGGCATTCCGTGCGGGCGATGACGAGGACCGCGAGCTCGACGGTGCGGACGCGGACTCCGCCCGCGCGGCGGACTCCTGCGCGCGGCGCTCCTCGCGCTCGCGCCTCTCCTTGTCGCGCGCCGCCTTGCGCTGCGCGGCGCGCTCCTTGGCGGCGGGATCGAGGATGGAGCTGCCGTCGGCCTCGACCTGCTCGGCGAGCTGAGTGCGCGCCGCCTCCTCGAGCTCCGCGGGGTCGATGGTCATGAGCACGAACCCGCGGACGCGGCTCATGCCCTCGACAGTCCTCAGCGCGGCGACCGGATCCTCCGCGGGCAGATCGCCGAAGGCCATCCGGTGCACGCCGTCGAGCTCGGTGAGGACGGCGGGGCCCTCGTCGGTTCCCGCGAGCAGCTGCCGGCCCTCTGCCGTGTACACCGCGAGGGGACTCGTACCGGTGAGACCGATCGTCCGGCGCGTGCCGTCGCCGAGCGCGAACAGCACCGGGGGCAGGCGGTCCTCGGTCTCGAACTCGCTGCCCGAGGCGAGGTCACCGAGCAGGGCGTCGGCCGCCGGGGGCTCGCCGAGCACCCGCCATGCGGACGCGACCAGGGAGCTCTTGACGCCGGGGACGAGCAGCATCCAGCCGGCGGGCCGCACGACGAGCGTCGCGGGGCCGGGATTGAACCAGGTGCCGCGTCCCAGGAGCGAGGAATCCCCGCTCACTGCGATCGGTCCTCGGTCCCGTCGCCGTCCTGCGCGTCGTCCGTCCCGTCCGTCTCGTGCTGCGCGTCCTCGCCGCTGCTCCCCGCGGCGTCCGCACCGCGCGGGTGGGTGTCCTCCTCGACCTCGATGGCCGGCTGGGGTGCACCGCTCCCCCGCTGCTGGGCGTCGCCCGCGGAGAGCCCGACGAGCGCGGTCGCCTCGACGACCACGACGCTCACGTTGTCGTGCCCGCCGGCCTCGACGGCATGGCTCACGAACGCGCGGCTCAGGTCGTCGACGTCGGCGTCGCTGCGCAGGAGGCGCTCGATGGCCTCGTCGGAGATCTCGTTGGTGAGACCGTCGGAGCACACGAGGATGCGGTCGCCCACCTCCGCGGGGATCAGCCAGAAGTCCGGATCCGGCTCCGCGCCCACGCCCAGGGCGCGGGTGATCATGTGCCGGTAGGGGTGCACGCGGGCCTCGGCATCGGTGAGGTCGCCGTGGTCGATGAGCTCCTGGACGACGGAATGGTCCACGCTGACCTGCTCGAACAGCTCGCCGGAGAGGCGGTAGACGCGGGAGTCGCCCAGGTTCATGACCACCCAGTAGCCCACGCCGTCCAGCACCATCGTCGCGACCAGGGCGACCGTGGTGCCCGCGCCGCGCTCGTCGTCGGCGCTGAGACCGCTGATGCGGGCTCCCGCCGAGCGCAGGGCGTCGCCGAGCTGCTCGATGGTCACGTTCTCCTGGACGGTGAGCTTCTCGAACTCCTCGACGGCGATCGCGCTCGCGACCTCACCGGCGTTGTGCCCGCCCATGCCGTCGGCGACCATGTGGATCGGGTGCGCGTCGAGCACGGAGTCCTCGTTGGTCTCTCGTACGCGGCCGACATCGGTCGCATAGGCGGAGACCACGCGGACGGTGCCGGGGAGGTCGGGATCGGTGAGGGATGCGTCGATCACTGGATGCGCTCCACGGTGAGGGTTCGGTCCCCGATCGACAGCGTGGCGCCATCGGGCAGGGACAGGGGCGAGTGCGGGTCGAGATCCTGGGAGGAGCCGTCGGCGAGGATCAGCGCCGAGCCGTTCGTCGAGCCGAGGTCCGTGACCTGCAGGCCCTCGACGGTGGCTTCGAGACGGAGGTGCGACTTCGAGACCGAGCGGGTCTCGTCCGCGAGGACGAGCCGTTCCTCCCCGGTCTCGGCCGCAGGGTTGCGCCCGAGCGTCGCGACGCCGCGCACCTCGTGCACGGAGCCGTCGTCGAGCAGCAGGCGGTAGCCAGGGCGGCGATCGCGGCGCGCGGGGACGACCCGGGTCGCCTCGACATCGCCGAGGTCCTCCGTCGGGTGCGTCAGACGCGTCGACTCGTCGAGGTCGGCGGGAGCGCCGACGGGCGCGGGCGTCGAGGACGGTGCCGGAGCCTGGGCCAGCGCGGGCGTCGGCGCCGGGGCAGGAGAAGATTCCGCGGCCGGAGCGGGAGCAGGCTCCGTGGCCGACTGCACGGGCTCGACCTCGGGCGCCGGCGAGCTCGTCCACGCAGCACTCGGATCGTTGCCGGCGACGGGCTCGATGGGCTGCACGGGCTCGGCGGGCTCGCTCGCCGCCGCGGCCGATCCCTCCGAAGGCGGGGCCCAGGGGTCGACGATCTCGTCGGCCTGTGCGCTGTGCGAGTCGGCCGGACGGGGGTCCGCGGGGGGTGAGTCCTCGGCGGCGGCCGGCGCAGGCGCGGATGACTCCTCGTGCGGTGCCGGGGGCGGCGGGGCCCAGGGCGAGGAGGTGATGATCGGCTTCTCCACCCGGTCGGACGACGGTGCGACGGGGCCCTGAGAGGCCCCGGGAGATGCCGCGGGGGCGTCCCATGACTGCTCGCGCGCATCATCGGGTGGCGAGCCCCACGCGGGCGAGGGCTGTGCCTGCGCCGGGGACGGCGCGGGCGCCGGAGATCCCCACGCGGGCGGTGCAGGGGCGGCTGATGCGGCGGCCGGTGATGCGGCACCGCCCTGCGACGTGCCGCCAGCCGGGCTCCCGTTCGCGGCAGGCTCCTCCCAGGCGGCACCGGGCTTCGCGGTGAGGTTCTCGCGCACGGACACCGGCACCGAGGGGTCACCGAGGTACTGGGCGGCGTCGGGCCGGGCGAAGTCGTCGGGCCGAGGGGCGTAGGGGTCGCGACCGGCGCGCGCGTCCACGAGGATCGTGCTGATCATGCGGTCGTGCAGGCCGCGCCCGTGGCGCTCGGGGTCGAGGAACGTCGTCAGCCCCGCGATCCAGGTGAGCAGCGCGAGCACCACGTACCGGGCCAGCGAGCGGCCGAAGCCGAGGGGTGCGCCGGTGTCCTCGCGCACGACCCGCAGGCCCATGATGAGTCCTCCCAAGGTGAAGCCGCGGCTCCCCTGCAGCCACACGATCACGAGTGCGTAAGCGATCGGCAGGGCCGCGCCGAGGCCGGTCAGGATCGTCGCGAGCGTCGGATGCGACTGCAGGACCAGGAGGATCGTGCCGATCCACAGGGGCAGTGCGGTGATGCCCGCGATCACTCCGTCGATGATGAAGGCGAGCACGCGCTTGCCGGTGCCCGCTGGGGCGCAACCGTCCAGCGGCGGTTCGAGGGGCGCGGGCCCACCGGGGTCGGCGGGTCGGTCCTGCGCCGGGGAGGGCGGCTGCCCCCACACGCCGGCGGGCTGCTGTGCGTCCATCCCACGATCGTACTGGGGCCGTCCCCGCAGCGCCGTCCCGGCGGGATCCGGCGGCTCCGGGGCGCTGCTGCCCAGCAGCTGGATCTGATCGGAGTCCTCGGCGGGCGCGCTGTCCGCGGCCGCCTCGGCGCGTCGCCGCGGCGGCGCCGACCAGGCGCCGGGTGCGTCGGTCGCGCGCTTCTCGTAGGGCGACTCCCGGTACCGGGCGCCGCACTCGCCGCAGAGGGCCGCACCGGCGCTCAGCAGTGCCCCGCAGGTGCTGCAGTAGCGGGGCGTCCCGCCCTGCGCGCCGGACGGACCCCCGTGGCCTGCCTGGATGCTCATCATCGGTCCCTCCTGCGGCGCGGTCCGCGCCGTGCGCTCGATGTTCTGCGCCATGCACGGTATCGGTCCGCGGCCCCGCCCACGAACGATCGGACCCTCTGCATGGCCCGCTCGGGGGCGCCGCGCAGGGAGAACGCGCCGCCTGTCCGGGATGCACGATCCGCGACGCTCCCCCTGCGGGAGTCCTCCGCGGAGCGCTGGGCGGAGGCCGCTCGCAGCCGCTGCTCGGCGCGACGGTCCGCGTGACGCCGCGCCCAGAAGGAGCGCAGCGAGACCGCTGCGCGCGCCCGACGGTGCCAGGGCAGGTCCTCGGTCATCCGACGGCGCGCGGCGGCGACCGAGGCCCAGTACGACTCGAGGTCGGACTCCGACGGGGCGTCGGGGGCGAAGGTCACCCGGTCGGCGCCGGAGGCCAGATGCCGCAGGTCCGCGGCCGCCTCGGCGTCGAGGTCGGCGATGATCGCCTCGGCGGTCTCCCTCCTGGTGTCCGACGGCGCGCCGCGCCGTCCCAGGTCGGTGCGCAGATCCACGATCTCCCGCCAGCCTCCGTCGATGCGGTCCCCGGGGGCTCCGCGCAGCCTGCGGTGGCGTCGGCGCAGCACCTTCGCCCCGGCGATCGCACCGAGCGTCGCGGCGACGAGCACGGCCAGCAGGCCCGTCCCGGAGACGTACCCGACCCACAGCGGGGCGGGCTCGGGCGGATCCGGCGGGTCTGGCTGGTCCTCGGCCGTGGCGCCCGGCGGGGGCGTCGGCGGGTCCGCGGGCGGCGGCGGGGGCTGGGGCACCTGCGGCTGCGGCTTGTCGGTGGTCTTCTGCTCGGGCTGGGTGAGGGTGTCGTCGTTGTCGGGAGCCGGATCGAAACGCTGCCAGTGGACGGTGTCGGATCCGGGCTCCTGGAAGGCGACCTCGACCCAGGCGGTGACGTCGTCGCCGGTGACGGTCGCGGTCCCCGCATCGGAGCCGGAGACCTCGAAGCCCATCACCACGCGGGCGGGGATCCCGATCTCCCGGGCGAGGACGGCGGTGAGGGCCGCGAACTGCTCCTCGTCGCCGATCCTGCCCTGCGGCATGGCGTCGGGCTCGGAGCGGTCGAAACTCGGATCGTTCAGCATCGCGAGCAGGCGGGACTCCCCGTGACCGGAGAGCGAGGCCTGCTGGTCCTCGATGCCGTGGGAGTACTCGGCCTCGTTCTTGATGCCGACCAACAGGTTGCTCATGGTCTGGTAGTCGTTGGGGGCGTCGCCGGCCCACTCCTCGGCGGCCTGCTTGAACTTCGGGTCGAGCCCTTCGAGGGGCGGGAGCTCCTCCGCCACGCCGGCGGCGAAGCGCATCGAGTGCTGTGCGTCCTCGGACGCGCTCCTGTACGGCTCGTAGGTGACGTCGTAGCTGTCGCCCTCGCGCAGCGAGGACGAGTCCACGAGCGTCTGGGAGCGACGGTTGAGGAAGAGGGAGTCGCCCAATCGCGCGGACCCCGAGGGCCGCTGCGCCGTCGGCTCCTGAGCGGGGTCGACGCGATCGGTCGTCGTGCCCAGGGTGGGCATCCACACCCCGTGGTAGCCGCCGACAGTGACCGTCGAGGTGCGCGCGTCCCCTCCCGGCTGCGCGAGATCCACGGCGCCGGCGATCTTGAGGAACGCGCCCGAGGGTGAGTTCGCGCGGTTCGAGCCGGCGACGTCGTACACCTCGCGGTTGTAGTCGTCGAGGGTCGCCAGACGGATCTGCTCCCCGTCCTTCACGTTCGTGACGGTGAAGAGCTCCTCCTTGCGGCGGTTCTTGACGTAGCCGCGGAAGTCGGAGAGCGGGGAGACGTACTCGGCCGGGTCGAACTGCGGGGTGAGGCTGTCGCGCAGGGCGAAGCGGGCCGTGCCCGGGGGCGGGTCCAGAGCGGGGCTCGCGGCGCCGGTGATCGCGGCGGCGAGCAGCAGGATCACTCCCCCGCCGATCACGCGACGGCGCAGCACGGGGTTGCCCCAGGATCCCGCGCGCACGGTGTCGGAGATGATGGTGGAGCGCGAGGTGCGCAGGCGCGCGCTCTCGAAGCGCCAGCTCAGCCAGGCGAGGGAGAGCATCGCGAACAGCAGTCCGCGCAGCAGCGGGAGGGTGGCCTCCGCCGTGCCGAACACGACCGAGCAGAGCAGCATCGCGCAGGGGAACAGCCACGCGATCACGCAGCGGCGGGTGCGCAGCAGCACGGAGAAGCCCGCGACGCCCAGCAGCAGCATGGGCAGCCAGACGACGCCCAGCACGCCGTTCCCGATGCCGATCGGCGGGCTGATGGTGAGCGCGCTCTTCCAGGTCGTCACGGGCATGCGCAGCAGCTCGAGAAGGGCCGACGGCGTGGGCAGCACGCCGAGGAGCGCACGGTCCGGCACCACGAACGCCGCACCCAGCGCGAAGTGCACGATCGCGATCGCGAGGGTCAGCAGCAGCGGCCCGAGGGACCAGCGGGCGCCCAGCAGGGCGATCACCAGCGAGAGGACGAGCGCCATCACGCCGGTCACGAGGTACCAGGGGCCTCCGAAGACCGAGTGGAACCCCAGCAGCGCGAGCAGGAACAGCGCGCCCAGCACGACCACGTCCACGACGCTCGCGCGCAGCGGGCGCTGCTCGCCCAGGGTCTCCTCGACCCCTCCGGTCGGCGATCGCCGTGGGGGCGGGGCCGTGGTCGTGGCCGATGCCTCCGGCGCCAGGTCCGTGCCCGTCTCCGGGTCCATCCCCGGCGACGAGGACCGCCGGCCTCCGGGACCGGGCAGGGGCGCGACGCTCATCGGCCCACCGTCCTCATCGCCATCGGCAGGTCCTCGATGCGCCCCAGGGTCACGAGCTCGAGACCGCCCAGGCGCGAGCGCCGCACCTCCGCGCCGCGTGCGCAGCGCACCGCGATGGGCAGCACGCCGGGCGGGAAGCGGGTCGCGGCCTGGTTGAGCTCGGTCGGGGTCGCCTGGGACCCGACGACGAGGACGACGGCGGACGCGTTCGGGGCCTTGTCCGCGCAGGCCTGGCCGAGATCCCGCAGGGGGCGCCGGCCGCGTTGCGCCTCGAGCACCGTGTAGTCGTCCAGCAGCCGGCGCAGCGTGGTGGTGCGCTGGCGCCCGGCGGTGGTGAGGGCCGTGAGCTCCTTCTCCTCCCGCATCGTCTGCACGGAGACGGAGGCCGCGGCCGAGACGGCGAGCTCGAACTCGTCCTCGTCCTCGAAATCGGCGGCGCGGTCGGCGAGCGCGACGACCACGTGGGAGCGTCGGGTCTCCTCGAACTGGCGGACCATGAGCCTGCCGGTGCGGGCGGTCGTGCGCCAGTGGACGTGCCGGCGGTCGTCCCCCGGCGTGTAGTCGCGCAGGGCGTGGAAGGCGATGTCGGAGCTCGAGAGATCCGAGGAGGGCGTGCCCTCGAGGTCCCGCAGGAAGCCGCTCGCGGCCTCGTCGAGGCGGACGGTGCGCGGGTGCACGAAGAGCTCCTGCGCCTTCGCCCAGGTCACCTGGCGGCGCATGAGCGAGAGCGGATCGTCGCGCACGGAGCGCACGGGGCCGACCACGAGCACGGCACGACGGCGGGTGGGCACGGCGAACAGCTCCTCGTGGGCGGCCGAGGCACCCAGCCGCGGCACCAGGAACTGGGCGCTCGCGCTGCCCACGGAGAGCTCGATCCGCGAGGGCAGGATCGTCTTCTCGGTCGGATTGCGGACCTCGACCCGGCCGACGGCACGGGTGCCCACGACCACGCGATGGGACTGCAGGTCCAGGGTGATCGCGTAGGAGGTGCGCCCCAGCACGAACACGGCCGCGATCACGAGAGGCACGAGCAGGGCGAGCGCGAGCACGTTGAGCTCGGTGATGTGCAGCCAGAGCCCGAGAAACCCGCTCCCCAGCACCGCTGCGAGCAAGGTCCAGCCCACGGGCGAGACCACGGCGAGCGCGGGGCTCGCACGCTTCCACGCACGCTGCGCCGTGCGCCGTCCGCGTTCGAGGGGCCCCGGCGCTGGAGCGTCGGTGTCCGTGACCTCGGCGGCCGTCGACGTCGGCCCGGGCGCCGACGACGGCCCGGGCGCGGGCGACTGCACCGAGGGCTCGCCCGGTGCTGCGACGGGCGACGGGGCCGACGGGGGCGTCGAGGAGATGCGGGGAGGGATGCTCATGCGCTTTGGAGGCTCACGCGCTCTCTCGGCGGGCCTGCGGCGGGGCGACCTCGGAGAGGATCCTGCCCATGACGCTCGCGGCGGAGGCGCCGGCGAATTCGGCCTCGGGGTCCAGGACGAACCGGTGCAGCCAGACGGGCGCGATGAGCTCCTTGACGTCGTCGGGGATGACGTAGTGGCGGCCGTCGGCCGCGGCCCAGACCTTCACGGCGCGCATGAGGGCGAGGGCGCCGCGGATGGAGACGCCCACACGGACCTCATCGGCCAGTCGCGTCTCCTCCATGAGCCGGGAGACGTACTCGAGGACCGCGGGGTCCACGTGCACGGTCGAGGCGAGGGCGGTCATGTCGTCGACGGCCTGCAGGGAGATCTTCGGGCTCAGCTGCCGGCTGCGGTCGCGGATCGCGGATCCCTGGAGGATCTGCACGCTCGAGGCATGGTCGGGGTACCCCAGGGACGTCTTCATGAGGAAGCGGTCCAACTGCGCCTCGGGCAGGCGGTAGGTGCCGGCCTGCTCGATGGGATTCTGGGTGGCGATCACCAGGAACGGGGAGCCGACCTCATGGGTGACGCCGTCGACGGTGACCCGCCCCTCCTCCATCACCTCGAGCATCGAGGACTGGGTCTTCGGGGAAGCGCGGTTGATCTCGTCGGCCAGGACGATGTTCGCGAAGACGGGCCCCTTGTGGAACTCGAACTGCTTGGTGGCCTGGTCGTAGATCGTCACGCCGGTGACGTCGGAGGGCAGCAGGTCGGGCGTGAACTGGATGCGCGTCGACGTGCCCTGCACGGTCGCGGCGAGCGCGCGGGCGAGCGAGGTCTTCCCCGTGCCCGGCGCGTCCTCGAGCAGCACGTGCCCGGGGGCGAGCATCGAGGTGAGCACGAGGCGCACCACGTCGCTCTTGCCCAGGACGGCCTGGCCGACGCTCTGGACGAGCTTGTCGAAGGTCTCGGCGAACCAGCTCGCCTGTTCGGGGGTCATGCTCACGTCGGTCTCCAGAATGTGTCGTGTTCGAGCGAGGTTCGTGCGGCACCGGGCAGGCCTGGAGGACCAGGTCCGCCGGCGCTGACGGGTCAGCTGTCACGCCAGGCGAACTGCCCGACCTTCTTCTCCGAGCCGTCGACGCTGAGGTAAACGTCGGTGGTCGTGCCCGGCTTGCCGTAGTAGAGCTTGTTGCCGCCCTTGGACGTGTCGCCGTAGGACCAGGTCCCGTCCCGCGCGGGATGGGCGGTCTTCGTGTTGCTCCCGTCGACGTAGGTCCAGTCCTTGCCGTCGGTCACGAGCCTCATCTTGTAGGTCTTCGACGGGTCCATGTCCTTGAAGTTCAGCACGATCGTCCGGCAGGACGCACCGTTGCAGACACCGGGGTAGCTCTCTTTCCCCGTGACCTGCATTCCTGTGAACGCCCCTGAGGCCGTCTTCGCGGTCGCGGAGTCGGAGGTGGTGCCGCTGACGAGCTTCTCGCTGTTCACGACGCGCGCATCGACGGTGTACTTCGTGCCGCCCTTCGCACCCACCTGCGGATCGCCGCCGCCGGCGCCGAGGTCCTTCCAGCCGCCGCCGTTCACGCGGTACTGGACTGTGCTCACGCCGACCCCGCCGCCGCCGTTGGCCCTGATCTTCGCGGTCACGGGGCAGGAGGTGCCGCTGCAGTTCGCTGCGCTCATCGACACCGACGGCGCATCCGGCTTCGTGTACGGGCGCACGGCGCTCGAGGCCTTCGAGAGCTCGCTCTCGCCGCCCGCGAAGCGGTTGTAGGCCTGCACGGTGAACGTATAGTCCTTCCCGTTCTCCAGCCCGTCGATCGTCACCGAGTCCTTCGAGGCGTCCACGGTCCGCGGCTCGCCGCCGGGCCAGCGCACCATGTAGTGGTCGATCGGCGTGCCGCGCCCGTCCGCCTTCTTCCAGGAGACCGTGACGCGGCCGTTGGGCCCGCTGCCCGTGTGGGCGTCGGGGAGGGAGGCCGTCACGCCCGTGGGCGCCTTCGCCTTCGCATACGCCGTGACCGGGTTCGAGGCCGTCGAGGCCCCTGTCCCCTTGCCCACGGAGTTCGTGCCCGTGTAGGTGAACGTGTACTCCGTGTTGCGGTCCAGGTCGTCGAAGCGACCGGAGGTCTTCCCGTCCTTCGTGGTGATGGTCTCCTCGGCGCCGCCGCCCTTCCCGGGATGGGCGGTGACGGTGTACGAGGTGACCTTCTCGCCGTTCTGCTCGTCCTCGGTCATCGCCGGCCACTTCACCGAGACGGCGCCGCCCAGTTCGTCCTCGAGGCGCGTCGCGGTGATCTTGCCCGACGGTTTCTTGGGCTTGCCCGCAGGGTGCTCCGCCGACGACCGCTCGGACCAGTCGGAGGGCTCGTCGGCCTTGTTCTTCGCGCGGACGCTGAAGGTGTAGTCGACGCCGTTGGTCAGCCCGTCCACGGTGGTGCTGGTGCTCCCGCCCTCGACCGGGATCGACCTCGTGGAACCGTCCGCGCCGATCATCTGCAGCACGTACTCGCTGATGGGCGAGCCGTGGTTGACGGGCTTCGTCCAGGACACCTGGAGCTTCCCGTCGCCGCGCTTCACGCGCGGAGCGTCGGGCTTCTCCGGCTTCACGTCGGGACGGGCCTTCGCCGAGGCGGCCGACGGCTCCGACGTCCCCACGTCGTTCGTCGCGGCGACGGTGAAGGTGTACTCGGTGTCGTTGGTGAGTCCGCTGATCTTGCAGGTCGTGCTCTCGCACTGCGTGGACTTCCCACCGCCGGCGGGCTTCACCGTGTACCCCGTGATCGGGGCGCCGTTGTCGTTCCCCGGCTCGAATCCGAGCACCACGTACCCGTCGCCGGTCTCCTCGATGCGAGGCGCCGAGGGGGAATCCGGCTTGCCGCGCACGTTGACGCGGATGGTGCCCGTGTCCTGCCGGTCGGGATCCTTGGTGGCGTCCTGGATGGTGTAGCTGGCCGTGGCGACGCCGTGGAAGTCGGCGCCGGGCGCCAGCGTCACCGCGTCGTCCGTGTGGTCCACGTCGATCGTGCCGGCCTTCGCCTTCGCGTCGACGATGGTGACGGGCTTGCCCAGGGGCTCGGTGTCGTTCGCGGTGGGGCGCACGGTCTTCGTGTCCCCCGCGTCGATGTCGTAGGTGTCCTCCTGGGCGGACGGGAGCGGCTCCCGGGAGCCGGTGACCGTGCCGCTGATCTCGGCCTTCACGGGGTCGTTGGTGCCGTCGGAGACGGAGACGGGCACCGAGAACTTCGTGCCCTTGGCGACGTCGGCATCGGCCTGGGCGCTCACCACTCCCTCGGGGCTGACCTCGACGCTGATGCCGTCCACTCCGGTCTCGCCGGTGGACTCGAACGTGAGGTCGTCGCCCTCGGGGTCGTCTGCGGTCCGGGCGAGGTCGACCTGGCGGGCGTCGCCGCCCTGCTCGACCTCGAGGTCGGTCCCCTGGATCGACGGCGGCCTGTTGTCCTTGGACTCGACCGTGACCGGGATCGACAGCATGCCCACGGCCGCGGTGTCGTCGCCGCGCGGCCCGTCGGTGACCTCGGCGGTGATCGTGTCCTCGCCGGAGTAGTCGTCGGCCGCGCGGTACACGAGAGTGTGCTCGTTGGCGACGAGGCTGTCGCCGTTCGCGTGCTTCGCCTTCACGGTGGCGGTATCGGTGATGACGGGTGCCTGGCCGCCCGGTCGCACGCGCACGTTGTCCGTGTCGTCGAGCGGGATCTTCGCCTCCGTCCCGGCCTGGACGGTGATGGGCTCGCCGACCCAGGTGGGGGCCTGCTTCGAGGTGCCCGGCACCCAGATGTAGCCGGCCGCGGAATGGTCGTCGAGGTCGGTGGCGGTGTAGCGGATCCGGAAGGGCTCCTCCCGCGGGGTGACGCGCACGATCCCGCGGTCCTCGTCGACGATCTGCACGCCCTCGGGGCTGCCGTCGATCGCGACCTCGAGGTCCTTCACGCTGCCGTCGGGGTCGACGTCGTTCGCGAGGGCGTCGACGTCCACGTGGTCGCTGCTCTCGTCGAGCACCTCCGCGGCGGGGACGAAGTCGTCGGTGACGATCGGAGCGCGCTCCTCGACGTCCTCCTTGACGGTCAGCAGGATGCTGGCCTCGTCGGAGAGGGATCCGTCGCTCGCGCCGTACCTGATGGTGTACGTGCCGGGCTCCTCCGGCGTCACCATGTCGACGGAGGCCGAGCCCTTCGCCTGGTCCTGGTCGAGGTCGACGGATCCGTCCTCGGACTTCACGAGGTCCCGGTCGATGCTGAGCGGCGCCCCCTCGGGGTCGGTGTCGTTCTCCAGCGGGAAGACCTGCAGCTTGCGGCCCGGCTTGGCCTCGACCGTGTCGTCCTCGGCGATGGGGTACTGATTGGTCTCGGTGCGGGCGGCGATGCCGATCTTCACCTCGGCCGTGCCGACGGCGCCCTGGCGGTCCATGACCTGGTAGCGGAAGGTGTCCGTGCCCGAGGCGTCGTCATCGGCCACGTAGTCGATCCACTCCCCGGACGCGGAGGTCACGCGTCCCTTGCTCGGGGCGTCGCCGGTGACTCCGGTGAGGATCACGGAGTCGCCGTCGGGATCGACGCCGCTGAGGCTCACGGGGATGCGCACCGTGCTCCCGGCGACGGTGCGCGCGGTGAGGTTCTGCGGCGCGGGGCGCTCGTTGCTGGCGTCGTCCGGGACCACGGTGATCCGCAGGCGCGCGGAGGCCGAGCGCCCGGTCTCGTCGGTGGCGGTGTAGGACAGGGAGGTCTCGCCCTTGGCATCGGGCTTCGCGGTGAAGCGGACCTTGTCCTGATAGGTCTCGAGCGTCCCCATGTCCTCCGCGTCGTCGGCGTCGCGGAAGTCGCCGCCGAGCGCGAGGTCGGAGTCGATCGGGGAGGTGTCGTTGGCGAGGACGTCGGCCGTCACCAGGTCTCCCGCCCGCACGGTCACCTCGTCGTTGACGGTCTTCGGCTCGGCGAACTGGCTGTCGGTCTTCACGACCATGGTCTGGACCGTGCCCTCGACCTCGCCGGCCTGGTTGGCGACGGTGTAGGAGATCGGGACGGGCTCGCCGTCGGTCTCGGCATCGGGATCCGCGGAGATCTTGATCAGATGGTGGTCGAGCACGCGCGCATCGACGCCGCTTCCGTCGTGCACCGACACGGAGTCGACGACCAGCACTCCCCCGGTCGGGTCGACGTCGTTCTCGAGCGGGTCGACGAGGGTGGACCCGCCGGCGGTGACCATGCCGAGGTCGTCCACGGCGACGGGCTTCTCGGCCTCGGCGCTCGGGTCGGCGACGTCCACGCGGATGAGCCCGTCGGCGCTCTGCGTGCCGCCGACGATCGTGTAGTCGAGGTAGTAGGTGCCGGCCGTCCTGCCGGTGACGGAGACGGTGCCGGCGTCGAGGTCCTTCTCGATGTCGAGACCGTCCCCGCCGCCCTCGAGGGAGACCTCTGCGAGCTCGAGCTTGTCGCCCGAGGGGCTCAGGTCGTTCTCGAGCGGTTCGAGGTCGACGGTGCTGCCGGCGACGACCTGGGTGTGGTCGGCCGTGGTGATCGGTGCGAGGTCCTCGTCCTGGACGACCTCCACCTTGAGCTCGCTCTCGAACTCCTGGCCCTTGTCGTCGCGCAGGGTGAGGGAGATGGACTTCTCCCCGTCCTCGAGGCCCGCGTCGGTGTAGCTGACAACGCCGTCCGGGGTGAAGGTGACGCTGTCCTGCGGCTCGACGCTGGCTCCGGCGAGGTAGAAGTCGTCGCCGTCGGGATCACGGTAGTAGGGCAGGATGTTGAAGCTGAAGCTGCGCCCGGACCGGATCTTCATCTTCGGCGTCTCGTCCTGGGCGAGCTCGGGCGGGGCGTCGTCCTGCTCTCCCCGGACCGTGAGGGTCGCGACGGACTCCGCGGTGCCGCCCCGGCCGTCGGAGACCGTGTAGACGATCTCCTTCTTCGTCCCGGGCTTCGCGTCCTCGGGGACGTCGATCTGCAGTTGGGTGCCGCCCCGGATCGGGGTCACGCGCCCCAGGTCGCTCTCGGCCTTCTTGGGCTTCGCGGTGAGGACGTCGCCGTCAGGGTCGGTGTCGTTGCGCAGCACGTCCAGCACGGTGCTGGATCCGGGTCGCACGCCCATCTCGTCGGGGTTCGCCACCGGGTCGCGGTTGTCCTCCTTGCGGTCGTAGTCGAGGTTCGCGACCGTGGAGGTCTTGGTCTCCTTCTCCTCCTGCTTGCGGTCGTCCTTCTTGATGTCCTGGGTGACCACCCAGTCGTCGACCAGCGACATGTCCTGGGAGATCATCCAGGACAGCCCGCTCTCCTGGTCGTTGAGGACGACGAGGTCCCCGTTGACGCGCAGGGCGAGGTCGCTCTCGTCGCGGGCGTCCTCGATCGTGTCGGCCTTCACCTCCCCGCCGCAGACGCGCACATAGCGCAGGGACCCGTTCCACGCCCCGTAGGCGCAGCCGCCGACCTGCGCGGGCGCCACGGGCTCCCCGTTCCCGCCGGACGGGTGGTGCTGCGCCTTCCCGTCCGAGCCGCTGAGCGGGATCTGGTAGAGCGTATCCGTGGTGGCGAGGACGACGTCGTCGGACTCGGGGCCCGGCTGCTGGAGCTCGGCGCCCTGGACGCTCGCGGTCGATGCCCCGAGATCCTCGAGCGCGACCGTGGTCTTCGCGTCCTCGCCGATGTGCAGTCGGCCGTGGCCGGTCTCGGTGTCGAGCACGACGGGTGTCTCGCCGACGGTGGTGAGGGAGACCGCGTCCTCGCTGCTCGAGAGGTCGTCGATGGTCCCGACTTTCTCGGGCTTCTCCGCACCCACGTCGAGGGTGCGCGGGATCTTGTACAGCTGCTTCCCGTCGAGCACGAAGACGGTCCCGGAGTCGGTGACGGCGATCTGCGCGTTCTCGTCCTCCGCGGTGAGCATCGGCTTCTGCCCCGTCGCGGAGAAGGAGGAGATCTGGGCTGCGTCGGCGACCCAGACGCGTCCCCCGGTGCCGATGATGCCGACGCGGTCGGATCCGAGATCCACCTCGGGGTCCAGGCCGAGGTTGATGTTGCCGGTGCGCTCCACGGTGGCGGTGTCGATGGGGATGATGCCCTTGGGACCGGTGACCATCACGTGGTATCCGTCCTGCAGGACGTCGAGGTCGTCGCCGTCGATGGCCTCGCGGCCGTCGAACTCCCGGGCATCGACGTTGAGGCGCCCCAGGAGGTGCTTCTGGGAGTTGGTCACCCACACGGCGCCGTTGTTGACGGTGACCTCGGCGGAGGCGAGTCCGTCGAAGCGCACGGCGCAGATGGTGACGACGAGCGCGAGAACGGCCAGGACGGCGCTGGAGATGAGGGTGCGCCGGCGTCGTCGGCCCGTCATCGCGAATGCCACGCGCAGCTCCCCTGCCCCTCATGCCGCGCTGCCCGAGGCGGTCCCGGAGCGCGACAGCCCCCTGCAAGACTCGTCGGTACGAGGGCGCTCAGCTCCCGGCATCGATCGGTCGGGTCGCCGTGCGGACGCGGCGGTGCCGGCGTCCTTCGGCGTGGAGTGCCCGGAGTGATGCTACCGGCAGGTCGGCCTGAAGCCAATGCCCGGGCATGAATGTGGAGTGGCGAACGGGCGACGATGCGCCCGGACCCCGACGTGCCCGCGACGCAGCACGAGCTGACCTCAGAGGTCGCTCAGGTATCGCGGTCGACGAGTCCTCGTGTGAAGTCGATCAAAGCACGGCGGGCGGGGACGTCCGGCAGTGCGCCAAGGATCTCGATGGCCTCGCCGACGAGCGCATGGGCCATGTCGAGGGTCGTCTCGAGCGAAGGATCCTCACGGAGGAGGCTGACGAGCGCGGCGAGGTCATCGTCGTCGCTCAGGTCCCCGTCGAGCCGGTCGACGATGTCGCGGGTCCGCGCGTCCGGATTCTCCTGCAGGCGCCTGCGGATCAGCAGCGTCGGCATCGTGGGGACGCCCTCGCGCAGATCCGTGCCCGGGTTCTTCCCGGAGGTCTGGGAGTCGCTGCGGAGATCGAGGACGTCGTCGGCGAGCTGGAAGGCGACGCCCGCCTTCTCCCCGTACGCACGCATGATCGAGGCGACCTCGTCGCCGGCGCCTGAGGTGAGCGCACCGATCTCCCCGGCGACGGAGAGCAGCGATGCGGTCTTGTCGGAGAGGACGGAAAGGTAGTGCTCGAAGGGGTCGGCATCGTCCGCGGGACCGACGGTCTCGTGCAGCTGGCCCAGGCACAGGCGCTCGAAGGTGTGGGCGTGAAGGGCGACGATATCGGCGCCGAGCTTCGCACTCAGGGCGCTCGCACGGGCGAACAGGAAATCCCCGGTGAGGATGGCGACCGAGTTGCCCCAGACCTCGTGGGCGCTCGCGGTCCCTCTCCGCGTGGGCGCCGAGTCCATGACGTCATCGTGATAGAGCGAGGCCAGGTGCGTCAGTTCGACGAGGGTGCCGGCGTCGATCACGGCGTCGTCCTCGATGTCACCCATCGAGGCCGCCAGGAGCACCACCAGGGGGCGCAGTCGCTTGCCGCCAGCGTCCATGAGGTGGCGGGACGTCCAGGACATCATGTCATCGGAGACCGCGACGGCGTCCGTCAGCCTCTTCTCGACGCGCGCGAGGCCGGAGAGCACCGCTCCTGCGAGTTCGTCGTCGACGTCAGGGAGTGACGAGAGGGCAGATTCCACGATTCGTCCTCTCGCACGGGGTCACGGCCACGGGTCCCCACGCTCGCGAGGACCCTCACGATTCTAGCCCCGGGGGCATCGGAGCAACCACCTTCAGCCTCCCGGCATGCACCACACCACACGCGCACGACGGGACTCGCCTGCCTGTCCTCAACGCGGACCTCATCCCGGCTCGAGAACACGATGGGGCTGCACCGGGGCGTCCAGTCCGCTATGGAGCCGCCGGCTCCGGATCAGACGCATCGGTGGCACACGGAGAGACGGGAACCAGCCGGAGACTGGAAACGTGTGGGTGCAGAAAAAAGGCTGTGGCTCGTCACCGCGCTCCACCCGAACCCGATCACTCGAGTCCAGGGAGCTGCTCGTGACGAGCCACAACCCTCATTCACAAAGGAATGTCCGGCGGCGTCCTACTCTCCCACACCCTCCCGAGT
>NZ_JAEDAJ010000006.1 GCF_016623465.1 Brachybacterium halotolerans | reverse complement strand
CCCCCCCCGCTTCTCGTGTGCCGACTGCGCTCGCGGTGGGGGCGTCGGCCGGTCGGCGCAGGATCAGCGTGCGCGGCGGCGCAGGCGCTCCACGTCGATCAGCAGCACGGCGCGGGCCTCGAGGCGGATCCAGCCGCGCGAGGCGAAGTCGGCGAGGGCCTTGTTGACGGTCTCGCGGGAGGCGCCGACGAGCTGGGCGAGCTCCTCCTGGGTGAGGCCGTGGGAGACCATGACGCCGTCGTCCGTCTGGCGGCCGAAGCGCTGGGCGAGGTCCAGCAGGTTCTTGGCGACGCGGCCGGGGACGTCCGCGAAGACGAGGTCGGCGAGCGACTCGTTGGTCTTGCGCAGACGACGGGCGAGCGAGGCCAGCAGGTGGCGTGCCACCTCTGGGCGCTGTGAGAGCACGCGGTACAGGTCCTGCTGGGTGAGGGAGTACAGCGTGGACTCGGCGACGGCCGTGGCGGTCGCGTTGCGGGGAGCGGGATCGAACAGCGAGAGCTCGCCCAGGGTCTCGCCCGGGCCGAGCACCGCGAGGAGGTTCTCGCGGCCGTCGCCCGAGGCGTGGCCGACCTTGACCTTGCCCGCGCCGATGATGAACAGGCGGTCGCCCTGGTCGCCCTCGCGGAAGATCACCGCGCCGCGGTGGTAGTCCTCCTGCGACATCGAGGCCAGCACGGCCTGCTTGCCGTCATCGTCGAGCGCCGCGAAGAGCGGGGATGAACGTACGATGTTCTCGTCCACGGAACCTCCTGATCTAGGTGATCCCGTCGGGTCCGGGACCGTCGTCATGGGAACCATTGTGACCGATGTGGCGCGGATATGCGTGCTTGCTCACCTGATCCGTGCGTCGCACGGCGCATCCGGCCCGCCCCGCGGAGGCCGCCGGGGTGCCGGGAACAGGGGCCGCGGAGGGTCCACGAAGGAGCAGCGAGTGTCGGGAGTCTCATCGGCCGACGCACCGGCCGACGTCCGCGAGGTCGTCTCCCGGCTGCGTGCGGAGTACCCCCGGGCGCGCACCGAGCTGGACTTCCGCGACGCCTTCGAGCTGCTCGTCGCCACGGTGCTCAGCGCCCAGACCACCGACGCCCGCGTGAACTCCGTGACCCCGGAGCTGTTCGGACGCTGGGCGGGACCGGAGGGGCTCGCCGGGGCGGACCCGGCCGAGGTCGAGAAGGTGCTGAAGCCCCTGGGCATGGGGCCGACGCGCGCCGCACGCGTGATCGCCCTGGCCCGCGCGCTCCTCGCGGACCACGGCGGCGAGGTGCCCGATGACCAGGACGCCCTCGAGGCGCTGCCGGGCGTCGGCCGGAAGACCGCGTTCGTGGTGCGCGGCGTGCACTTCGGCCGTTCGCTGCTCGCCGTCGACACCCACGTGACCCGGGTGGCCGGTCGCCTGGGCTGGACCCGCTCACGGCAGGCCCGCACGGTCGAGCACGACGTCGTCGCCCTTGTGCAGAGCGCCGACGCAGCTGCGGAGGAGGGCGATGCGGAGGAGGGCGATGCGCGTGAGGGCGACGCGGCGGCGGAGACGTCCGATCCCACCACCGATCTCACGGCGCTGTCCCTGCGGCTGATCCTGCACGGCCGGCGCGTGTGCACCGCGCGGTCGCCGCACTGCGCGGAGTGCACGCTCGCCGACCTCTGCCCGCGGATCGGCGTGGCCGCATGAGCGGCGCCGACGGCGCGCGGGGGACGGGTGCGGGAGCAGACGCCCCGGACCGGTCCGACCTGCCGGGCTTCCTGCGCCCGCTCGCCGAGCGCGCTCGCGCGGGCGACCACACGCTCGCCCTGCCCCGCAGCCCTGGTCCCCCGCGCGAGATCACCCGGCGCAGCGCTGTCCTGCTGCTGGTCAGCGGCGCATCGCTCGAGGAGGCGGAGCTCGTCGTCGAGGAGCGCGGACACCGCATGCGCTCCCAGCCCGGCCAGTTCGCCCTGCCCGGCGGCGGCGTCGAGCCGGAGGACGCCGACGTCCGCGCGACCGCCCTGCGGGAGGCCCGCGAGGAGATCGGGCTGGACGCCGGGCAGGTGCACGTGCTCGGAGAGTTCGCGCCCATCCGCATGCCCTGGCGCGGACAGGTCGTCCACCCCGTCGCCGCCTGGGCGCCCCGCCCTCCCGACCTCGCCGTCGGCGACCCCGTGGAGGTGGAGCGCGTGGTCCGCCTCCCACTCGTCGGCCCCGACTCCCTGACCGACCCGTCCTGCCGCTTCATGGGCAGCTTCGACGGCCGCGCCGTCGGCCCCGTGTTCTCCCTGAGCCAGGACCGCTTCGTCTGGGGATTCACGGCGATGCTCGTCGAGGGCGCGCTCGAGATCATGGGCCTGGCGCCGGACGACGCCGCCCGCGAGGCGCGCGCCGCCGCCGGCCGCGCCGCGGACGCGTCGGATGAACGGAGCGCCGTGCCCGCCGCACCGCCCCGCATCGAGATCCCGCCCGAGCGCCGCCGCGAGAGCCCGCGCGCCTGACGGGCGCGTCGCCCCGTTGCGGTCTCGCCGCCTCCTATGCGGTGCCTGCCGCCCCGGATGCGGCGCCCGTCGCCCCCGATGCGGCGCCCCTCACCGCGGCGGGGAATACCCGCGCGTCCGCGCCCGCGCGGGCGTTAGACTGGAGCGCCGCGTCTGCGCCCGCAGATACCGCCCCGGGCAGTGCCCGCCGGGGCCGCCCGCGAGGGCCCGACGCGGCGACCACCATCACCCAGACGACTCCGTGAAGGACAGGGATCCGCGTGCCTCGTGGCAAGGTGAAGTTCTACGACGCCGAGAAGGGCTTCGGCTTCGTGCGGGACGACGAGTCCGGCGAGAGCGTGTACGTGCACGCCTCCACCCTCCCCGAGGGCGCCGAGACCCTGCGCCCGGGCACCAAGGTCGAGTTCGACATCGCCGACGGCCGTCGCGGTCCGCAGGTGCTGTCGCTGCGCCTTCTGGAGGCCGCACCCTCGGTGACCCGTGCCCGTCGGCCCAAGCCCGACGACATGGCCGGGATGGTCGAGGACCTGATCCGTCTGCTGGACGATGCCGGGAACGGCCTGCGCAAGGGGCGCTACCCCGACGCGGGCCACTCCCACAAGATCGCGACAGTGCTGCGAGCCGTCGCCGACAACTTCGAGGCCTGAGGACACCCACCGCATGCCGATGACTGCTGAGACCGACACCCCCGAGACCAGCGAGAGCGCCGCTCCCGCCACCGCCCCGGCCGCCGCCGCCAAGCGTCGGCCCCGCGCGCGCACCGCGCGCCCGAAGCTCGACGCCGTGAGCGCCGCCGCGGTCGACCTCGCGCGCGAGGCGCTGATCGAGGTCACCGAGCCCGACCAGGTCGGCGAGCACCTGCGCGTCGAGGCGAGCGGGGAACGACTGGTCACGCACGTGTTCGCGTGCGCGATGCCCGGCTACAGCGGCTGGGTGTGGAACGTCGTCCTCGCCCGCGCTCCCCGTGCGAAGCAGGCCACCGTGTGCGAGACCGTGCTGCTTCCCGGCGACAGCGCGCTGCTCGCCCCCGACTGGGAGCCTTGGGCGGAGCGCCTGAAGCCCTCCGACGTCGGGGCCGACGACCTGCTGCCCTACCAGGAGGCCGACGAGCGCCTCGAGCAGGGCTACGAGCAGACCGGCGACGCCGACGCCGACCGTGTCGCGCAGTGGGAGCTCGGGCTCGGACGCCCGCGCGTGCTCTCGCCCGTCGGGCGCGAGGAGGCCGCCGACCGCTGGTTCGCCGGCGACTTCGGCCCGCGTCCCGTCTCGGCCCGCAAGCGTCGGGGCACCGTGACCGCGACCTGCTCCTCGTGCGGGTTCCTCACGCTCATGGCCGGCTCGCTGCGCACCGAGTTCGGCGTGTGCACCAACGAGTGGTCCGTCGCCGACGGCCACGTGGTGCACCTCGACTACGGCTGCGGCTCGCACTCGGAGACCGGCAAGGAGGAGTCCCACCAGGACTCCGACCCCGAGGAGGGCGTCGTCGTCGACGAGTACCGGGTCGACGTCGACCGCAGCACGAGCAGCGACGAGGATGCCGCGGTGGTCGAGGAAGCGACGGAGACCGAAGGCGCTGCCGAGACTGAGGGCGCTGCCGAGGCCTCGGACTCTGCTGCGACCGAGAAGCCCGGCGAGGCCGAGGCCGCAGGAGAGACCGTTGCGGCTGGCGCGATCGAGGAGCCCGGCGAGGCCGAGGCCGCAGGAGACGCAGCCGACGCAGCCGACGCCGCCTCGGAGGAGACCGCGGAGGACTCGCCGAGCGCCGCCCTCTGAGCGTTTTCTGCCTCTGACCAGAGCGAGGGCCCAGCCGACGCGGCGGCTCAGCCGGCGCGGACGGCGATCCGGGCGAGCAGCGCCTCGGTCGCGAGCAGCGGCGGGACGTTGCCGGCGATCCTCGTGCGCGCCTGCTGCACGGCGTCGAGCAGAGCGAGGGTGACCTGCGGATCCCCTCCCTCGGCGGCATGCACGATGTCCTCGCGCACGCCCGGGTTCACGAGCTCCGCGCCCGTGCCCAGCTGCAGTACGAGCACATCGCGCAGCACCGAATGGGCGTCCAGCAGGTAGCGGTCCAGGACGTCCCGCACCAGGCGCGTGCGCCGGCGCTTCGCATCGTCCTCGAGCTGGCGCATCTGCGAGCGCAGCGACGGGGGGACCTTGCCGTCCTCGATGCCCGCCGAGCGCAGGAAGCGCTCCTTCTCCTTCGCGGCGACGTCGTCCGCCGTCGCGGCGGCCTCGGCGTTCGCGCGCTCCACGAGCGTGCCGGCCGCGAGCACTGCCTGGCCGCTGCTGCGCAGACCCAGGAGGGTGCGGGCCGATTCCTCGCGCGCCTCGAGCGCGCCGGGCTGCGTCGCGTACCGCAGGGCGAGCCCGATGTGGCCCTGCGCGGCGAGGGCCGCGCGATCGGCGAGAGCCGGGTCGGCGCCGTCGCGGCGGACCAGCAGCTCGGCGACGTCGGACGCTCGCGGGATCGCGAGGGTGACCACGCGGCAGCGGGAGCGGATCGTGGGCGCGAGGTCCTCGGCCGACGGCGCGCACAGCATCCACACCGTGTGCCGGGGCGGCTCCTCGATCGACTTCAGCAGCACGTTGAAGGTGCCCGCGCTCATGCGGTCCGCGTCCTCGATGATGATCACCCGGTGCGCGCCGGTCGCCGGTGAGCGCTGCGCGGTGAGCACCAGGGAGCGGACCTCCTCCTTGGAGATCGAGAGCTTGTCGGTCGCCACCGCGGTGACGTCCGGGTGGGTGCCCGCGAGGACCGTCCGGCAGGCGTGGCAGTTCCCGCAGCCCTCACCGGTCTCGCACTGCAGGGTCGCGGCGAAGGCACGGGCCGCCGTCGACCGGCCCGAGCCGGGCGGGCCCGTGATCAGCCAGGCCTGTGCGAGGGAGCCCTCGGGGGAGGCGGCGCGGCGGAACTGCGCGACCGCGGCCTCCTGGCCCACGACGTCTGCCCACACGCCCGACGGACCGGCGCTCGTCGGCGTGCTCATCGGTCGTCGGCCCCGGGGTGCGAGGTGTCGACCTCGAAGGTCGGGTCGAGCGTCGCGAGGTCGTCGGCGATCGCCGCGAGGACCTCCTCGTGCACTTCCTGGGGGCTGCGAGAGGCGTCCACGACCACGAAGCGGTCCGGGTCGGCCTCGGCGAGCTCGAGGAACTCGGCGCGCACGGCGTCGTGGAAGGCGCGGCCCTCGCGCTCGAGCCGGTCCAGCGAATGGGCCTCGCGGCGCTCCGAGAGGGCGTCGGGGTGCAGGTCCAGCAGGATCGTGCGATGGGGGAGCAGGCCGTCGGTCGCCCACAGGCTGAGGGCGGCGATCTGCTCCTGGGAGAGCGAGCGGCCCACGCCCTGGTAGGCGATCGAGGAGTCCAGGTAGCGGTCGGCGAGCACGAGGCCGCCGCGGGCCAGGTGCGGGCGCACCACCGTCTCGATGTGGTGGGCCCGGTCCGCCGCGTACAGCAGGGCCTCGGCACGGGCGCTCACGTCGCCGCCGTGCAGCACGAGCTCGCGAATGCTCTTCCCGAGCTCGGTGCCTCCGGGCTCGCGCGTGGTGAGCACGAGGTCCTCGGCCACCTCGCGGCGATGCACGAGGTGATCGAGGAGCATCCCGATCTGGGTTGTCTTGCCCGCGGCCTCCCCGCCCTCGAACGAGATGAACAGCCCCCGGCGCGGGGGATGGGGCGCGGGGACGCGCAGCGTGCGCATGCCGATCGACGATCCTGTCATCAGCGGGCGGTCTCCTCTGGTCGGGCATCGGGGGTGGTGCGCGGTGCGGCGACCTGCGCACGCGCGGCATCGAGCGCCTCCATCACAGCGATGGTGTCGTGCCAGGTCATGAGCGGCGATTCGAGGTCTCCGGCGGTGATCCGGCGCGCCGCCTCCGCGGCCTCGTAGGCGAGTCCGTCGTCGGGGCCGACGGGGCCGTCGTGGGTCGAGGTCGGGTCGGGGACGGATGCGGTGCTGCCGTCGTGCATCTCGACGCGGACCTCGCCGGGGGCGAAGAACATGCCCTCGAGCACGAGGCGCCCCTCGGTGCCGAGGATCTCGGCGTCGTTCCCCGCGCGCGCCGCGAGGGTGGACACGAGCGAGGCCCGGGCCCGCGGGTGCGCGGTCGAGGACGCGAGCACGTGCACGGTCTCGTCGACCCCCGCGGGGGTGAGCGTGCCGGAGGCGGTCAGCTCCGTGAGGTCCCCGAGCACCATCTGCGCGAAGCTCAGGGGGTAGACGCCCAGGTCCAGCAGGGCGCCGCCGCCCAGCTGCGGGGCGTGGAGCCGGTGCCCCGGGTCGAAGGGGAAGTGCTGGCCGTGGGTCGCGCGCAGCGAGACGATCTCGCCCAGCAGGCCCGATGCGAGCACGCTGCGCACCACGTCGAAGCGCGGCAGGAAGCGCGACCACAGCGCCTCCATGAGGAACAGTCCGCGCTCGCGGGCGAGGCCCACCAGGTCGCGGGCCTCGTCGGCCGTCATGGTGAAGGCCTTCTCGAGCAGCACCGGGTACCCGGCCTCGAGCACGGTGCGCGCCATCTGGTGGTGCGCGGAGTGCGGGGAGGCGATGTAGACGGCGTCGAAGCCGCCGGCGGCGAGCATCCGCGGGAGGGAGTCGAAGGCGGCGTCCAGGCCGTGCGTGCGGGCGAAGGCCTCCGCGCGCTCGGTCGAGCGCGAGGCCACGGCCACGGCGCGCGAGGCGGTGGCCCGGCCCAGGGTCTCGGTGAACTGGGTCGCGATGTGCCCCGGGGAGACCACGGCCCAGCGCAGCGGCGGGGCCTCGCGCGGGTCCGCGACCGCCGACACGGGCAGCTCCAGCGGGGGTCGGGACGTCATGCCTTCAATCTATCGGTCCGCCCCGACAGCCGGGGCCGGTGTGGACGGGGCGACGCATCCCGTCGGCCGACCCTCAAGGCCGCAGGTCACGGATCGGTGAAGAATGTGCCCGAAATGTCGAATGAGAGGTACGCCACAGGTGCGCCCGGGTTACTCTCGGCCCAGGCGACGGAGCCTCCGCGGGTCCTTCGCACCACACGTCGGCGGCGACCGCCGTCAGCGCATCGTCCACCGCATGCACGCGGCACGGAACTCGGCATGAAGGAGCCCCAGATGAGCAGCAGCAATCACGGTCTCGGTCGGCGCTCGGTCCTCGCGGCCGGCGGACTCGGCGCCTCCGCGCTCGGTCTCGCCGCGTGCGGCGGCTCGGACGACTCGTCCTCGGGCGGCTCCGGCGGCGGCGCGAGCGCGGACTTCGACGAGCGCGGGCCGATCACGTTCGCGACCGGCAAGGACACCACCGGCGTCCTCAAGGACTTCCTGGACCGCTGGAACAAGGACCACTCCGACGAGAAGGTCACCCTCGTCGAGCTCCCCGAGAGCGCCGACGACCAGCGCAGCCAGTTCATCAACAACGCCCAGGCGAAGTCCGACGCATACACCGTGCTGGGCCTCGACGTCGTGTGGACCGCGGAGTTCGCGGCCAACCAGTGGGTCGTCGAGCTGCCCAAGGACAAGCTCCCGATCGACGACATGATCCCCGCGACCGTCCAGACCGCGACCTACTTCGACAAGCTCTACGCGATGCCCTACGCGACCAACGGGCAGCTGCTGTTCTCCCGCAAGGACCTGCTGAAGGACGCCGGGTACGACGAGCCGCCGGCCACCTACGACGAGATGTACGAGATCATCGAGAAGGTCACGGCCGACGACAGCGGCATCAACGGCTTCGGCGGCCAGTTCGCCAAGTACGAGGGCCTGACCTGCCAGCTCACCGGGGTCGTGAAGTCGGCCGGAGGGGAGCTGTTCGACAAGGACGGCAAGCCCCAGGCCGACAGCGATGCCGCGAAGCTCGGGCTGCAGACCCTCCGCGACGGCTTCGACAAGAAGTACATCCCCAAGGAGGCGCTGACCTACAAGGAGGAGGAGTCCCGCCAGGCCTTCCAGGACGGCAAGCTCGTGTTCCTGCAGAACTGGCCGTACGTCTACGACAAGTTCCAGGCCGACGACGGCTCCTCGAAGGTCAAGGACAAGGTCTCCGTCTCCCTGGTGCCCGCGGTCAAGGGCGAGGGCACGTCGACCGTCGGCGGCCTGAACTACGCGATCAGCGCGTTCGCGAAGAACATGGGCACGGCCCTCGACTTCATCGCGTTCATGGGCGCCGCGGAGCAGCAGAAGGCCTGGTTCCTGCAGACGGGCAATCCGACCGCCGCGACCGCCGTCTACGAGGACGAGGACCTCAAGGAGAAGTACCCGTTCCTCGACACCCTCAAGGACTCGATCGACAAGGGCGCCGTGCGTCCGCAGGTCGTGAAGTACGGCGACGTCACGCAGGCCATCCAGGAGGCCGCCTACGGCTGCCTCTCCGGTGACACCGAGACCGACGCCGCGCTGAGCGATCTGCAGAAGCAGCTCACCGACCTGACCGAGAAGTGAGTCATGGCAGACCCGCATTCCCGCCGTGTCACCGGCGGGCAGGGCCGCATGGCCTATCTCCTGCTGCTGCCGACGCTCGTGCTGCTGGCCCTCGTGGTCGGCTTTCCGCTCGTGCTCTCGGCCTGGCAGTCGCTGACCCAGTCCGGCGGTGACATCGACCCCGAGACCGGGATCATCAAGCAGGGCGACACGTTCGTCGGCCTCGACAACTACGTGGAGGCGTTCACCGGCTCGGGCGCCGGCGCCGGGTTCTGGAACGCCTTCTGGAACACGACGCTGTTCACCGTGGTGGGCGTGAGCATCGAGACCGTGCTGGGCGTGTCCATGGCCCTGATCATGGCGCGCGCGATGCGCTCGACCGGCATCGTGCGCGCCTCGATCCTGGTGCCCTGGGCGATCCCCACCGTGGTCTCGGCCCTCATGTGGCAGCTGATCTTCGACGCCAACGGCATCTTCAACCGGGTGATCCACTACCAGGTGCTGTGGACGACCGAGGGCTGGCAGGCCAAGGCCGCCGTGCTCATCGCGGACATCTGGAAGACCGCCCCGTACATCGGGCTGCTGACGCTGGCGGGGCTGCAGACCATCGACGACCAGGTCTACGAGGCCGCGAAGATGGACGGCGCCGACCGCTGGGACACCTTCTGGCGGATCACGCTGCCGCTCGTGCGCCCCGTGCTCGTGGTCGCGGTGCTCTTCCGCCTCCTGGACGCGATGCGCATGTTCGACCTGCCCTACGTCCTGCTGGGCCGGCTCGAATCCGGGCAGACCCTCTCGATGCTCGCCTCCGACGCCGCGGGCAAGACGAACTACGGCCTCGCCTCGGCGTACTCGATGATCCTGTTCGCCTACATCTGTCTGGTGGCGTTCGTGTTCATCCGAGTGCTCGGGGCCGACGTCATCGGCGAGCAGAACAAACCCGCGCGGCGCGGCGGTCGTCGCCGCGGCGACGGGAACGACGGGGCCGACGATGGATCGGGCGGCTCCCGACGCACGGCCCGCAGACTCCGCACCACGGCAGAGGGGAGCATGGCATGACCAGCGCATCCGGCAGCGCATCCGGCGGCCGCACGCGGAGCGGCGGCACGCAGATCCGCTCGCGCACCGGCGAGGTGCTCTCGCCCAAGAAGATCAAGGGCGGGCGCGCGGGATCGATCGTCATCGCGATCGGCATGGCGTTCATCCTCGTCTACTGCCTGCTGCCCTTCTACTGGATGGCCGTCTCCTCCCTCCGCCTGCCCAGCGAGGGCCGCTCCACGGAGCTGATCCCGAACCCGATCAGCCTCGAGAACTACGTGGCGGTGTTCGACCCGGACAACCACTTCGCCCGGGCGCTGGCCAACTCCCTCGTGGTCGCGGGCGGGACGACGGTGCTGGTGCTCCTGCTGGGCACCTTCGGGGCCTACGCCCTCGCGCGGCTGGACTTCGCCGGGAAGGTGCTGGTCATGTTCATGATCGTCGCCACCTCGATGTTCCCGGTGATCACACTCGTGGTCCCCCTGCTGAAGCTCTTCAGCGGCGGCTTCGAGTGGTGGCCGTTCAACTGGATCAACAGCTACCAGGCGATGCTCCTGCCCACCATGTCGTTCGCGCTGCCGCTGGCGGTGTGGAACCTCAACGCGTTCTTCCGGCAGCTGCCGGTCGAGCTCGAGCAGGCGGCGATGGTGGACGGCACCACCCGGTTCGGCGCGTTCTGGCGGATCATCCTGCCGCTCGCCGCGCCGGGCGTGTTCACCACGGCGATCATCACCTTCATCGCGGCCTGGAACGAGTTCCTCATCGCGCTGACGATGGTGAACCAGCCCGCGATGCAGACCGCGAACGTGGCGATCTCCAAGTTCACCGGTTCCTCCCAGTTCGACACCCCGTACGGCACCAAGATGGCCGCCGGCGTGATCGTCACGGTGCCGCTGATCATCCTGGTGCTGGTCTTCCAGCGCCGCATCATCGGCGGCCTCGCGGCGGGGTCCGTGAAGTAGTGCCGACGTCGAGGCGCCGGGGGCGGACGAACGGGTCCGCCCCCGGCGACGTTGACGGGGGCGGACGATCACGGGGCGGGCGGCCGGATACTGCTCGGGCCCGGCGTCACCATGACGCCGTCACTCTAGGCCTTTCCGGTGATCCGGGACACAACCGGAACGCGTGATTCGTCGCTTTGTTGCGAGGTCGTGACCTGGCGGCGCGGGAGTCAGCTCTTCGTGGTGCTCGAGCTGCCGGACTTCGGCGCGGCCTTCTTCGTCGTGCTCTTGGCCGTGCTCTTCGACGCGCTCTTGGTCGTGGTCTTGCGGGTGTTGCTGCGACCGCCCTTCTTGGCCGGCCCCTTCGCGCGCTTCTCGGCGAGGCGCTCGACGGCGACCTCGTGGGTGAGGGCGTCCAGGGAGTCGTCGCGGCGCAGGGTCACGTTCGTCGTCCCGTCGGTGATGTAGGCGCCGAAGCGGCCGTCCTTCACCACGATCGGCTTCTCGCTCGTCGGATCCGTGCCCAGTTCCTTGAGCGGCGGCTTCGCGGCCGCGCGGCCGCGCTGCTTGGGCTGGGAGTAGAGCTTCTTCGCCTCGTCCAGGGTGATCGAGAAGATCTGCTCCTCGGTCTCCAGGGAGCGCGAGTCCGTGCCCTTCTTGAGGTACGGCCCGTAGCGGCCGTTCTGCGCGGTGATATCGGTGCCGTCCTCGTCGGCCCCCACCACGCGCGGCAGCGAGAGCAGCTTGAGGGCGTCGTCAAGGTCGACGGTGGCCAGGTCCATGGACTTCAGCAGCGACGCGGTGCGGGGCTTGGGGCGCTTGGACTTGGGGGTCTTGTCGTCCGGGTCCTCCGGCAGCACCTCGGTGACGTAGGGGCCGTAGCGGCCGTCCTTGACGATCACGTCATGGCCGGTCTCCGGGTCCTCGCCCAGCACGCGTCCGTCGTCCTTCTGGCGCTCGAGCAGCTCACGGGCCTTCTCGACGGTCAGCTCGTCGGGCGCGAGATCGTCGGGCAGGCTCGCGCGCTGCGGCGGGGCCGGCTCGGCGTCGGGAGCCGCGGGCGCGGCGTCCGGGTCGACGGGCGCGGGGCGCTCCACGTAGGCGCCGTAGCGGCCCACGCGCAGCGTGATGTCCTCGCCGATCGGGATCGAGTTGATCTCGCGGGGGTCGATGTCGCCCTGGTGCTCGACCATGGGCTGCAGTCCGATCGGGCCGTCGGTCCCGTCGGCCCGATAGAAGTCGTCGAGGTACTCGCTGCGGCCCAGCTCGCCGCGGGCCATCTTGTCGAGCTGCTCCTCCATCTGGGCGGTGAAGTCGTAGTCGATGAACGGCCCGAAGTGCTCCTCGAGCAGCTTGACCACGGCGAACGCCGTCCAGCTGGGCACGAGCGCCGAGCCGCGGCGCAGCACGTAGCCGCGGTCCTGGATCGTGGTCACGGTCGACGCGTAGGTGGAAGGGCGGCCGATGCCGCGGTCCTCGAGCGCCCGCACCAGCGAGGCCTCCGTGAAGCGCGGGGGAGGGGTGGTGGTGTGGCCGTCGGGCACGAGAGCCTCGACGTCCAGCATGTCTCCCTCGTCCATCTGCGGCAGGCGCTTGTCGTTCTCGTCCTGCTCGCCGTAGCGCGAGGCGTCGCGGCCCTCCTCATAGGCGGCCATGAAGCCACGGAAGGTGATCACGGTGCCCGAGGCGCGGAAGGTGGCGGCGCGACCGGCCTTCTCGACAGCCAGCTCGACGGAGCTCGTGGTGCCCTTGGCGTCGGCCATCTGGGAGGCGACCGTGCGCTTCCAGATCAGCTCGTAGAGACGGAAGTCGTCGCCCGAGAGCTGGCCGGCGACCTGCGCGGGCGTGCGGAAGCGGTCCCCGGCGGGGCGGATCGCCTCGTGCGCCTCCTGCGCGTTCTGCGACTTGTTCTGGTAGTGGCGCGGCTTCTCGGGCACGTACTGCGAGCCGTAGAGCTCGGCGGCCTGGGCGCGCGAGGCGCTGATCGCCTCGCCCGACAGCGCCACGGAGTCCGTACGCATGTAGGTGATGTACCCGTTCTCGTACAGCCCCTGCGCGACGCGCATGGTCTGACGGGCGCCCAGGCGCAGCTTGCGCGAGGCCTCCTGCTGCAGCGAGGACGTGGTGAACGGGGCGGCGGGCCGACGGGTGTACGGCTTGGACTCCAGGCTCGCGACCCGTGCCTGCGCCCCCTCGAGCGCGGAGACCAGCGCGGTCGCCGACTCCTCGGTGAGCACCGTCGCCGCGGACGCCTTCTGCTTCAGGGTGCCGTCGTCGGCGAAGTCGGAGCCGCTCGCGACGCGCGAGCCGTCGACGCTCGCGATGCGGGCCGAGAAGGCCGCGTCGGAGCCGGCGAAGGTGCCGGTCACGTCCCAGTAGTCGGAGGGCACGAAGGCCATGCGCTCGCGCTCGCGCTCCACGACCAGGCGGGTCGCCACGGACTGCACGCGGCCCGCGGAGAGCGAGGGGCGGATCTTGCGCCACAGCACGGGGGAGAGCTCGAAGCCCACGAGCCGGTCGAGGATGCGCCGGGTCTCCTGCGCATCGACCAGGTGGTCGTCGATCTCGCGGGTGTTCGTCAGCGCCGCCTGGATCGCGTCGCGCGTGATCTCGTGGAAGACCATGCGGTGCACCGGCAGGGACTTCTTGGGCTTGAGGGTCTCCAGCAGGTGCCAGGCGATCGCCTCCCCCTCGCGGTCCTCATCGGTGGCGAGGTAGAGGGTGTCGGCGTCCTTGAGCTTCTTCTTGAGGTCCGCGACCGTCTTCTTCTTGTCGGCGCTGACCACGTAGTAGGGGTCGAAGCCGTTCTCGACGTCGACGCCGAACTTGCCGTAGGGACCCTTCTTCATGTCCGCCGGGAGGTCCCGCGGGACGGGGATGTCGCGGATGTGGCCGACGGACGCCTCGACGACGTAGTCGTCCCCGAGGTACCGGGCGATCGTCCTCGCCTTGGCAGGGGACTCCACGATCACGAGATGGCGCGAGCCGGGCACTTGTACCGTCCTTCTGGTGGTTCTGGCGGCTCCGGAGCGGGTCCGGGAGGCCGTTGCGCGGTGCCTGGGTGGCTCCGGCGTGCTCACCGTACACGCTCGAGCCACGTGGTCACCGGGACCGGGGTCCCGCGGGCCGTGCGAGGTCCGGCACGCGGAGTCCCAGCGCGGCGGCGGTGAGGACGGCGACGCATCCCGGGATCACGAGCACCGTGGCCAGATAGGCGCGGGCCTGGTGGGACGCGTCGTCGAGGTCGATGGGGGTGGGGACCGTGGCGAGCGCCACCATCCCCGCGGCGACCGCGACCGCGCCGAGCACCGCGAGCAGCGGTCCCGCCCCGCGCCCGGCACGGGCGTCGCGCGGATGCGCGAGCCCCTCGGGACCGCGCGGGGTGCGGGCGAGGGCGAGCGCCGCGTCGACCGCGAGCAGCAGGAACGTCCACGCTCCCGTGACCAGCAGAGCGCCGAGCACGTCGCTGGGCCGGTGCCAGCCGCCCGCAATCGTGCCCACGCCGGCGGCGGCGACCCACGCCGTCCCCAGGATCGCGACCAGGCCCCGGATCCTCGCGGGGCAGACGAGGATCAGGGCGAGCGCCACGGAGATCGCGAGCGCCGTGTGCCCGGAGGGGAAGGAGTTGGGGGTGACGTCGATGTCCTCCGCGAGCGCGGTGCGGTCCACGACGAAGGACTTCACGATCTGCACCGTGAAATTGGCGCCGGCCACGATCACGAGGATCTGCAGCAGCAGGGACGGCCGCCGCCGCACGAGCGCGAACACCGCGGCCAGGGCGAGCAGGAGCAGCACCACGGGGACCGTCACCGTGTTCAGCGCAGGGAAGATGACCTGGGTGATCGGGCCGTCGTCGTTCTGCGCGGCCGAGAGGATCAGCTGGTCGAGCCGCTGCCCGCGCGCCGTGCCGACGGCGCCCTTCGCGAGCAGGACTGCGAGCGCCGTGCAGACCGCGGCGCCCAGCAGACCCACGAGCAGCCGGGGGACGAGGCCGCTGCGGCGATGGGGGCCGACGGGGACCGCGGCCGTGGCGGCCGGGTGGAGCGCGTCGACGTCCTCGGGGTGACGGGGCCCGTCGGGCCCCGGGAGGTCGTCGGCCTGATGGAACTCGTCGGCCCGACGGAACTCCTCGTGACCCGGGAAATCGTCGGGCGCACGGACCTCATCGGGCTCGTCGGGCTCGACGGGCGTGCTCTGCCCGTACCCGGACCCCGGGCGACGGGAGCCCCGCGGATCTTCCCCGGGCCGCATGGCCTCGTGCCGCCTGTCCTCGTGCCGCGCGTTCACAGCGTCACCATCGAGGTGCGGATCATCTCGCGCAGCTGCGGGAGCACGCGCTCGCGAGCGGCGGCCTCGTCCTCGTCGGTCAGGGCGCACACAGCACCCAGGACCTGGCCGAGCGTCAGCGTCCCGTCGAGGGCGCCGACGACGGCGGCGAGCACCTGGTCCTCCCGGACGGTGCGGGCGAAGCCTCCGCCCTGCACGAGCTCGATGAGCATGGGGTCGAACTCGCCGGGGGTGAGGTGGCGGCGCTCGACCACGTCCGCCGCGCGCACCGGACGGGAGGCGAGCAGGGCCTCGTCGTCGAGCCGGGCCAGGGCGTCGAGGGCCGTCAGGCCCGCCCCGATGTGCTCGGACAGGGTGCCGCTCCCGGTCCCGGTGACCTCCTCGAGGAGCACCTGGGCGCCGTCGGGGCGCGGCGTCCCGGGGCGGTGCAGCATCAGGTAGCCGAAGCCGATGCCGGTGGTGCCGCGGGCCTCGAAGTCCTCGAGCCAGGCCTCCTGCATGCTCCGCCACGCGGCGTCCCGCACGGTGATCCCGCCGTCGCGCGCCCAGGTCTCCGCGTACTGGGCGGCGTCCTCGCTCTCGCGCTGGATCACCCAGGCGTCGATCCCGTCGGCCAGGACCGGCTCGAGCCATGCCCGCGGATGGGCGTCCCATGCGGTGTCCGCGCTGATCTCCCAGTTCGAGAGCATGAGGGCGCTCCCGCCGGGGGAGAGGTGAGGGGGCAGGTCGGCGAGGAGCTCGGCGGTGAGCACGTCCCCCGTGCGTCCGCCGTCGCGGTAGGTCCACTGCGCGACCCCGCCGCTGCGGGGCGTGATGACGAACGGCGGGTTGCTCACCACCAGGTCGAACTGCTCGCCGGCCACGGGCTCCAGCAGCGATCCCTCCCGCAGCTCGAGCTCGATGCCGTTGAGCGCCGCGTTGAAGGCGGCGAAGGCGAGTGCGCGGGGAGAGAGGTCGGTGGCCACGACGTGGTCGGCGTGGCGGGAGGCGTGCAGCGCCTGGATGCCGCCGCCGCAGCCCAGGTCCAGCACCCGCTTCACATGCCCGCGCGGCGTGATCCGGGCGAGGGTCAGCGAGGCGCCGCCCACACCGAGCACGTGGTCCGAGGAGAGCGGTGCACCGGTCGCGATCTCGGAGAGGTCTGAGGCGATCCACCACTGGATCTCGCCGAGGTCGTCGCTCGCGGCGTAGGGGGAGAGGTCGATGACGGCGCGCACGCGCGCGGCGCGGGCGCCTCCGTCGCCCCCACCCTCCGCGGCCGCCTCCACCTCGATCTCCTCGACGAGGCCCAGTGCGAGCGCGCCCTCGAGGCTCAGGGCGGGCAGGGCGCGCTCGACGAGATCCCGGCGGAGCGCGCCGCCGAGGGTGAACAGCCACAGCAGCACCGCCGTGGGCCGCTCGTCCTCGGCCAGGACGCGGCGCGCGGGGATCGGGTTCTCCCGGCCCAGGGCGTCGTGCGCGAGCGGGCCCATCAGGTCGCGGCAGGCCTGCGTCGTGAAGGGGGCCGCCGTCAGGTCTCTGCGCAGCGCATCGAGCAGGGCGGACTGCACGCGCGGGGGCGCCGGCGCGCGCTCGGCGGACGCGGGGGCGCGCGTGGCGGGGGCGATGTCGGCGGGCATGGCTACGATTGTGCCCCAGGTGCCCGGACGTGATCCGGACATGCGCTGGACGGGCGGTCCCAGAACCGCTCCCGGCGCTGATCCAGGCCGTGGTCAGGAAGGGGAGCGGGTGCGACGAGGGCGGGCCGACGAGCTGCTGCGGGACCTCAGCGCACCCCTGCAGCGCCGCACCTGCCTCACCCATGTGCAGCACGTGCCCGCGCGCCCCGGACGCACCGGCGAGTTCCCGGAGTGGACGGATCTGCGCCTGCGCGAGCGCCTCGCCTCCCGCGGCATCACGGCCCCCTGGATCCACCAGGAGCAGGCTGCGCAGCTCGCCCACGAGGGGCGGCACGTCGTCCTCTCCACCGCCACCGCCTCCGGCAAGTCGCTCGCGTACCTGCTTCCCTCGCTGAGCGCGATCGGCGCGCGCGAGCTCGACCGCTCCGCGCCGCGCGCGACCGCCCTGTACCTCGCGCCGACGAAGGCCCTGGCCGCGGACCAGCTCACCAACATCACGGCGCTCGTCGACGGCGCCGAGCTGCGCGACGCCCGCGTGGCCGTCTACGACGGGGACACCCCCACCGAGCAGCGCCGCTGGATCCGCCGCCACGGCACCTTCGTGCTCACCAACCCCGACATGCTGCACTTCGGGATCCTCCCCGGTCACGAGCAGTGGGCGAGCTTCCTGCGGGCCCTGAAGTACGTGATCGTCGACGAGTGCCACAGCTACCGCGGCGTCTTCGGCAGCCACGTCGCGATGGTCCTGCGGCGCCTGCGCCGCGTCGCGGCCGCCTATCGCAGCGACCCCACGTTCATCCTGGCCTCGGCCACCACCGCGAACCCCGAGCTCTCGGCCTCGCGCCTGATCGGCCAGGACGTCGAGGCCGTCACGGAGGACGGCTCGCCCCGCGGCGGCGTCACCTTCGGACTGTGGGAGCCCGGCACCAGGTCGGTCGTCGACGGCCGTCGCCCCGCGGAGCCGAGCGGGAACGGCGCCCCCGGGGGCCCCGTCGGCACCGCCTCCGTCGGGCATCGCGCCGCGCGCGCCGGCCACCCCGCCGAGCCCTCCGAACCCGCCGAGCGCAGCGAGGAACCGCTGCGTCGCTCGGCGACGAGCGAGGCGGGCGCGCTGCTCGCGGACCTCGTGCGCCGCGACGTGCAGACCCTCGTGTTCGCCCGTTCCCGGCGCGGTGCGGAGCTCGTCTCGACCGGCGCGCAGCGCCTCCTCGGGCAGGAGGCGGAGCAGTCCATGGACGGTGAGCTCGCGCGCCGGGCGGGGAGGATCGCCGCCTATCGCGGCGGCTACCTCGCGGAGGAGCGGAGGGCGCTCGAGGACGCCCTGCGCTCGGGGGAGCTGCGGGCCCTGGCCTCCACCAACGCCCTCGAGCTGGGCATCGACATCTCCGGGCTCGACGCCGTGCTGATCGCCGGGTGGCCGGGCACCCGCGCCTCGCTGTGGCAGCAGGCGGGGCGCGCCGGGCGCAGCCAGGAGGGCGATGCGCTCGCCCTGTTCGTCGCCCGCGAGGACCCGCTGGACACGTATGTCGTGCACCATCCGGACTCCGTGTTCGGCATGGAGGTCGAGGCGGCCGTGTTCGACCCGCACAACCCGTACGTGATGACGCCCCATCTGTGCGCCGCGGCCGCGGAGCTGCCCCTGCGCGAGGGCGAGGAGGAGATCTTCGGGCCCGCGGCGCGGGAGCTGCTGGACACCCTCGCCGCTCGCGGCGTGCTGCGACGCCGTCCGACGGGCTGGTACTGGACGATGACGGAGAGCGCCCACGACCTCACCGACCTGCGCGGGAGCGGCGGCGAACCGGTACGGATCGTCGAGGCCTCCAGCGGCGCCCTGCTGGGCACCGTCGACGCCGGCAGCGCCCACACCCAGGTCCACGACGGCGCGGTCTACATGCACCAGGGCAGGAACTTCGTCGTCGACCACCTGGACGTCGAGCGGGCGGTCGCCCTCGTGCACCGCGAGGATCCCCTCCACTCCACGCATCCGCAGTCGACCTCCACGATCCGCATCCGCTCCACCGACCGCGAGGAGGAGTGGGGGCGGGGCGTGCGGCTGTGCTTCGGCACGGTCGACGTCACCGACCAGGTCACGGGCTACCAGGTGCGGGACGTCTACACCCAGGCGGTCCTCGGCCAGCATCCGCTGGACCTGCCGCCTCGCACCCTCACCACGCGCGCGGTCTGGTTCGTGCTGCCCCAGGAGACCACCGAGGCCGACGGCATCGTCGACGAGCTGCTCCCCGGAGCCCTGCACGCCGCCGAGCACGCCGCGATCTCGATGCTGCCCCTGCTGGCCACCTGCGACCGCTGGGACATCGGCGGGGTCTCGACGGCCCGTCACGAGGACACCGGCCAGCCCACGATCTTCGTGTACGACGGCGCGCCCGGCGGCGCCGGGTTCGCCGAGCGCGGCGCCGAGGACGCGGCCGCCTGGGTGCGGGCGACGGAGGACATGGTGCGCGAATGCGCATGCGAGGCGGGCTGCCCGGCGTGCGTGGTCTCCCCGAAGTGCGGCAACGGCAACGAGCCGCTGTCCAAGGCGGGGGCGCTCGCCGTCCTCGAGCTGCTCGACGGCGCGGGACCGGCGCGGGCCCGCGAGCGCTGATCCGGGAGCACCCCGGCGGGCGTGCTGACCTCGACGACCACGTCCTGACCGGCGACGGTGCACGAGAGCAGGCTCGCGCCGTTGCGGACGGCCGCCTCGGAGGCGATGGCGCACGGCGCGCTGGTGCCGACGGCGAGCGCATCGGCGCCCGCGAGCGCGGCGAGGTCCGCGGCGGTGTCCGCGGCCGCGAGCGCGAGCAGTCCCTGCCCGATGACGACGACCGCGCCCAGCACCGCCGTCATCGCCCCGATGTAGGCGAGCACGCTCGCGGGCGCCGAGCCCTCCTCCCTCGCGTGCTCCCGCGCGTCCTCCCGTGCCTCCGCCCGCGTGCGTGGCGGCGTCATGGCGCGCCCCCTCCCTGCCCGTCGCCCACCAGATGGGGTTCCCGGCGCGCCTGGGCCGAGCCGCTGAGGTCCCAGCTCGCGCCGGAGAGCAGGCCGCTGCGGGCACCCACCGAGCGCGTCACCGTCACCTGCACCCACGCACCGTCGGATCCGATGCTCACCTGCGCGCCGTCGCCCGCGATCCGCTGAGCGCTCTGTACGGCCTCTCCCTCGCTCTGTCCGCGTGCGAGCTCGCGGGCCGCACCGCGGGCCGCGGACTCGAGCTGCACCTGCGCGCCGATCCCGACGCCGGCCACGAGGATCACGAGCACCATCAGCACGACGACGGGCAGCACGATCGCTGTCTCCGCCGTCACCGAGCCGGTGCCGCCGCGCAGTGCACGGCGGAGGGGCCGCGGGCGGCAGGTGCCCGGCCGCGGGCGACGGGCGCCCCGGCCGGCCCGGGAAGGGGCCTGCCGGGATGCCTCGTCGGCCTGCGCGCACTGCGCGGGCGGGGCGGGGGAGCGGGCGGTCACTGCCCCAGCGAGAGCGCCGAGGTGATGATGTTCATCAGCAGCTCCCGCACCTCGCCGGACTTCAGCAGCAGCACCAGCACGGCCGCGAAGCCGCAGGCCGCCACCTACGACTGTCTAGGACGTACTTGTGTATCGTGGGGCCGTGAACAGTCCCTCAGCAGCACCTCTCCGAGCAGCGGTCTACGCCCGGCAGTCCGAGGACGTCGACCAGGGCATCCATCAGCAGCTCGAAGACTGCCTGAAAGAAGCCCATCGACGTGGATGGCGGGTCGTCGCACAGTTCGCAGACAACGACGTCAGCGGGTCGAAGCAGCGCGGAGAGAAGACGGACTGGCACCGGATGCTAACCGCGTTCGACGGCGGTGCTCTCGACGCTCTCATCGTCACTGAGTCCTCTCGGCTCACGCGCCGGATCGAAGACCTGCTTGAGGTCCTCCCACCCCGACGAAGCATCCGGGTGATCTCGATTCGCGAGAGCGTCGACACCCTCTACGACGACACGTTTCTCAAGGTATCCGTTGTCTTCGCCGAGCGCGAAGTACGTCAAAAGGCCGCCCGGGCGAAGAGGTTCGCCTTGGAGCGCCGCAAGGCAGGACACCCGACGTCGGGTCGCACTCCCTATGGCTACCGCTGGGTGCACGCGCCAGACCGAGACGCTCATGGCACTCGGTATCGCGTCGATGCAGAAGAAGCTGGCGTCATCCACCGAGTCTTCGACGAGTTCCTTGCCGGGGCGACCCTCGGGCAGATCGCGAGCGACCTGAATGCGGATGGCTACAAGACTCGGAACGGGGCCCGCTGGCACTCGCCAACGATCCGGCGCCTCTTGATCAACCCTCACCTTGCGGGTCTGCTACCCCCTGTGCAGCCCGAGGGGCAGGACGACATGGCCAAGGTCGACATCACGGAGTGCACCCCTGGAGCTTGGCCGGCGATCGTCGACGTGGACAAGCTTCTAGCCGCGCGGGGAAGGCTCGTCGGCGTCAAGCCGGTGCACAGCGGCACGGCACGGAAGTGGCTCCTCTCCGGCCTCGCCGTTTGCGGCGTCTGCGGAGGTCCTGTGCGATCAGCCCGCGCCGCCACCCATCCGACTCCTCGCGTTGACGGCTCGGGGTTGTCCCCAAAGCAGTACCACGCTGTATACCGTTGCGTAACTGGTCACTTCGTCCGCAAGGGAGCGATGATCGACGAGTTCGTCAAGGAAGTCTGCATCGAGCGGCTGTCGCGCCCAGATGCTCACGACCTCCTGATCCCTAAGAGTGACGGCCCCGACCTCGGAGTTCTCACTGCCCGTCGTGCAGAGCTTCAGAGTCGGGACGAGACCCTCGCATCCATGTTCGTCAAGGGGCGGATCTCGAAAACTGCTCTTGACACTGGACTGGACGAACTTGCTGAGGAGCTCCGAGCAGTCGACGAGCAGATCGCCGCTCTCGTCGGTGCAGACCCGCTCGCCGATGCTCTGAGCGGTGACGGCGCACGCGCGTGGTGGGAATCCGACTCCACGACTCTCGCTCGACGGCGCGCAGTTGTGGAGACCCTGATGACCGTCGTGATCCATCGGGTAGGCAATGGGCGCCGAGTCACGACAATCGACGAGGCTCCCGAGACGATCAGCATCGAATGGAAGCAACCGACAGCAGGTTCAGATGCGTGATCCGTTCGGTCGTGAAGACGAGTGGTACCGCACCTGCAGCGAATGCGGCAAGGACTGCGCGCCGGAACCTCTAGGGACCGGCGTCGGCATGCGCATCGCATTCCGCTGCCCTGTGCATGGAGTGCACACCATCGTCGACCCGTTCAATGACCTGAACGACTAGATGTTGCAGAAGGCAGTCTTCTGACGTCTCGGCGGAGGGCAGATCGTGTCTGCCTAGTCATGCGAAGTGCCGACGTGGAACCCCAACACTGCTTCGCACAGCCATTTCGGCTACGACCCACTCCGACGCGTCGGACGGCACAGCCACCTTGTTCCAGGTGAGCTCTTCATCGGTCTCGGGATCACCACCGTTCGAGGCAACTTCCATAACATGATCTTGTCTAGGTGCGCCGTTGCTTGCATTCGCCAACAATCGTCCGGGCGTTCTTATCCCTCGCCCAGGAGCAGTTGTACTCCTTGAGCCAACAGCGCGGACACCCCGCCCGTCGTAGACTCCGTCGAGGACCGCGCTCTTGCATGACACCCCCTAATGTGGTAATGAGCCGCGCGCACCGGCGCTCACGAAGCTTAGATCCAGGGGTTAGAACTTTAGTGCCAGCCAGTAGATACCCTCACCCTCCAACGCGTGACATCGGGACTAAGGTACCGCCTCCATCAGCACCACGCGTCCGTTTCATGTGATCTGATGGAGTCTCCCCGAGCGTTCCTCCTCGCCCCGGAGCGCACCAACCCATCTACACGAGATGCGTGGTACGTACACCATGATTAATAAGATCGCCACTCGCTTTGCGCCTGCTGCCCTCGCAGGAAGTATCGCCATCGCGAGCTTCGGCACGCTCCCCGCCGTCGCCGAAGACCAGGATCACCCCGACACCCCCTCGCTGAGTCAGGCAACAAGCAATTATTCAGACGAAGAATTCTTGAAGCTCTTGCTCGACGGAAGCGGGCAAATTGCCGACGACCATCCAGAATTGGTTGAACAGCTTGGATTCTCTGGCGACAAGCCGCACGCCGACAAAGATGCGTTGAAAAAGATCGTCACCGATTATCTCGAATACGATCCCGATTTCAGAAGCCAAATCGTCGAACGGCTAACGTCGGGAAATCCTCTGAAGGTTGAAGGGGCCCTGAAGGCTTTCACTAAGACCTTCTACGGTCTCCTTACCGACGTCTACGGACTCGACACCTCGGACACCATGGCTCCTGACGCGGTCGCCAAGAGTTCCGGAAAGGCGAATGTCAAGGTCGGGCTTAACGTTGCTGCGGCTGCGAATGCCGCTGTTCTAGTCAATGCCGTCGTGTACGCAAATGCTGCCGTTGCGACCCTGGCTGTGGCGGTGATTGCGGTAGTTCCAGGCGCCGTGAGCTACCTGCCTGACGAGAACGGCGAGTACTCTGATCTCACGCTAGAGAAAAAGGAGACAGTCTCAGCCTTCACGAAGGCCCTTAATTCGTGAACGTGCTCGAGGTCAGAGAAGCGGTCGGTCACTCAGTCACAGGCAGAAAGGGCGCGCTACGCGCCGCCCTGGGCTTTGGGAGTTTCGCCATAGCGTTAGTAGCCTTGTTGAGTACTGTATTCATTTCCCTTCCCAGTAACGTAGTTCTCGACCGCAGTGGAACCAACACGAAGTGGTTGAAAAGTCTGGAAGTATGGCCGCAAGGTTGGGCGTTCTTTACGAAGCCTCCAGATGGTGATCAGGTTCTGGCGTACCGGGAGACGCCTGACGGACTAAGGTCGATAATGGCGACCCCTCAGGCCAAACCTGGTAACATGTTCGGGCTTTCGCGCGCGCAGCGTGCACAAGGCCCCGAGTTGTCCCAAGTCACTGACCAATTAAGATCCTCTGATTGGTTCACGTGCGTCGAGGGGGACACTGTTGATGACTGCGCTATCGATCCGGATAGCGCAAACTCTGCAGTACGGCTGACTGATTCTTCTCCGACGCCGACGCTCTGCGGAGACGTGGTACTTGCGCAAGCCAAACCAGTTGATTGGTCGTATCGCGAGTTCTTTAAGCCCGACGATTACTTAGCAAAGGGATTAGCTCGGGTCCATGTTGAATGCATCGACAAGGATAACGGGGATACGTGATAAACAGGTGGTACCAAACTGCTCTCGCCGAGATGTCCGGCGTGTTGCCAGTGGTTCGATACAGCGGAATAGCGCGCTCGATTATTGCTCTTGGTCAGCTCTCCATGTTGGCTATCACACCGGTTGAGGCATATTTCGCTCCCTTGACCGGGTACAAGCCCTTTCCGGACTGTGGCCGCCTCTCAGCAAGCGTTGGCGCATTCTGTGTTGGCGATCGTTTCGGAATCCCACATCAGGTCACCGCTTGGGTCGTGTGTGCCATTTTGTGCACGATTGTGGCTGGGTACTTTCCGCGAATCCTTGGAATCATCCACTTCTGGATCTCGCTTAGCGTAAATGCCTCCATTTCGCTGCCTGATGGCGGAGAATCGGCCGCCCAGGCCGCGACGTTGATACTAATGTTTATCAGCCTGGCCGACACCCGCTTCAACCATTGGCAATTCCGTGTAAATCCAGCGATCAGCTGGCTCAATCCGATCGCATGGGGATTCAGCAAGGTCTTAAGGATTCAAGTCGCCTGGATTTACGTCCAGGCCGCTATCGCGAAGGTAACAGTTTCCGCCTGGGCCCAGGGTACAGCCTTGTACTACATTTTCCGCGACCCTATGTTCGGCGTCAAGGGGACCCTATTCGAACCCCTCCTAGTCGCTAGCGAGATTCCATTTGTGACGCTTTTGCTTTCTTGGATGCCGATTCTCCTTGAGGTGTCTATCGCTATTCTGCTGTTCACTGCTCCGCGCGTACGCATCGCGGGATTGGTGGTCTGCATAATCCTTCACGGAGCCTTTATTGCGGTCCTCGGTTTGTGGTCCTTTGGTCTTATCATGATCGGTATCGTAGCCAGTGTCACCATCACTGATCAAGGAGTTAGCACTGTCCGTGCTGCGCTAAACCGATTTCCCGTTCCACGAACTCGCGCCGTTGGCGACGGCCAGGCCCGGTCGTAGGTGTAGTCGCTTGTGGTCGCGCCCTTATCCAAAAAATTGCGATACAGTGCTTTTATGTATCGGGAGGTGAATTGTGGTCAGCATCGTTGTTGGTATACTTTTTGCGTTGTTGGGAGTTTCGTTCGTTACACTCGCGGCGATGGGCGCAACCGGCTCCGTTCCACCAAATTACTGGTTCGGTTATCGATTGCCCTCGGTCGCTGCATCGAGGAGCGCGTGGGCGCGTGGTCACCGCGCTGCAGCGATCCCTTCGTTGCTTGGGGGTGTTTCATGCCTTCTTGGTGCCGCGGGCCTCGTATTCTTCTCGAGCACAGATGACGAGATTGCCGCGTGGGCCCTGGCGAGCGCTTTTGCGCTTCTATTCTTCACGACTATCGGTGCCTTTACAGCGCATCATGCGGCTCGCCGGACCTCCTAATTCTCGGATTCAATAGTCCGCGGATCACGACTTGGTTTAAGAGAGAATGTTCGCCCCCGGGTCTCTGAGTGATCTGAGCGCGAGGAGGGAGGGTTACCTCGTCACCGGCGGGCGACCCGTGCTCTCGAGCGCGGTGCGCACCGCCGTCCTCGAGCACCGCAGGCTCCGTGCGATCGCGTTTACATCTAGGCCGGACAGTCAGTTCGGAGGTGCGGGTCGTCACGCGGCTGTTTCAGCGAACAGCTCAGCCTGCTCAATTACGAGGTCGATCGCCTTCTGCTCGGCATCGGGCGGGTAGTCGTACTTGGCGAGGATCCTTCGCACCTTCGACCGCATTGCCGCAAGAACAGACTCCTTAAGGTTCCAGTCGATGGTGGCGGACTGTCGGACGGACTTCACCAGCTCGCGCGTGATCGCTTTCAGAGTCTCGTCCCCGAGTTCGAGAACCGCGGCATCGTTCTGCGCGACGGCGTCATAGAACGCCACTTCGTCCTCTCCGAGCCCCAGTTCCTCGTGCCGCTTCCGGGCGTCACGCATCTGCTTGGCGAGCTTCACGAGCTCTGCGATGATCTCTGCCGTGGTGAGTGAGCGGTTCGTGTACTTGTTCACGGCCTCTTTGAGCATCTCTGAGTACTTCCGGCCCTGCACGATGTTCTTCCGCTGCACAGTCCGGATTTCGTCGTTCAGGAGACGCCTCAGCAGACCCATCTGGAGGTTCGGTTTCTCTTTGACCGCGAGCGAGTCGAGGAACTCGTCGCTGAGGAGCGACAGCTCTGGGGTGTCAATGCCTGCCAACTTGTAGACGTCCACGACCTTGTCCCCGGCGACAGCCTCGTCGAGCAGCTGCCTGAGTGCGGTATCGATCTCGACCGCACCTGACCCGCCTCGACCCGAATCGGGGTTCTGTACCTTGAGAATCGCTGCGCGAACGTCGGTGAACAAGCGGACGTCGTTCCGGATCGCCGCGGCCTCGTCCCGCGCGCCTGCCAACGCAAAGGCCTTCGCGAGAGCGAGCACCTGGTCGTTGAACCGGGTCGTGCGGTCGGGGTCTGCCATGACGCGGTCGAGGACCTTCGCATACTCGCCGAGCCGCTGTGACGCGCTGAGGTCCGGAGACGAGTCGAACTGCACGCCATGTAGGAGCCCTCGGACGATGTCGTGCTTCTCGAGCATCACGTTCACCATCTGCTCGATCGGAACGCCTGCTTGATCCTGATCGCTCGGCGAGTAGTCCGCGAGCGCCGACTGGAGGTTCGCGAACAAGCCGATGTAGTCGACGATGAGGCCACCGGGCTTGTCCCGGAACCGCCGATTGACTCGGGCGATCGCCTGCATAAGACCGGCGCCCTGCATCGACTTGTCCACGTACATCGTGTGCATCGACGGTGCATCGAACCCGGTGAGCCACATGTCGCGAACGATGACCAGCTCCAGCGGGTCGTCGGCGTTCTTCGCGCGGAGCTTCAGCTCCTTGCGCACGTCCTTGGAGTGGATGTGCGGTTGGAACTCCGCGGGATCCGCCGCGGAGCCGGTCATGACGACCTTGATCTTGCCCTGGGTCGGATCGTCGGAGTGCCACTCAGGGCGAAGCGCGACGATCTTCTCGTAGAGCCGCACGGCGATCCGGCGGCTCATCGTCACGATCATCCCCTTGCCGAACAGCGACTCACAGCGCTTCTCCCAATGGTCGACGATGTCCTGAGCAACGAGGTCGAGCCTTGCTTCCGCACCGACGATCGCCTCTAGCCTCGCCCAGCGCGACTTCGCCGCGCTTGCAGCGCTCTCCTCGACGGTCTCCGTGATCTCTTCCGCGAGGGTATCCAGAACCTCAAGGTCTCCCTCAGAGAGGCCTACCTTCGCCAGGCGTGACTCGTAGAAGATCTTGACGGTCGCGCCGTCCTCAACAGCTCTGGTCAAGTCGTACACGTCGATGTAGTCCCCGAATACCGACCTGGTGGACTTGTCTGTGGACTCGATGGGCGTGCCCGTGAACCCGAGGTAGGTCGCGCCGGGCAGAGCGTCGCGCATGTGCTTGGCAAGGCCAGCTTTCAAGCGTCCCTGACGGTCCAGGGACTCGTTGAAGCCGTACTGGCTGCGGTGGGCCTCGTCAGCGATCACCACGACGTTTCGGCGGTCCGTGAGAACTGGGTTATTGTCGCCGTCCTCGCCCGGCGCAAACTTCTGCAGCGTCGTGAAGACGATGCCGCCTGAGGCTGTCCTCAGCTTCGCCCGGAGGTCGGACCGTGTCATCGCCTGCACCGGGGTCTCGGGCAGGATCAGTGCCGGCGCGAACGTCTCTCCAAACAGTTGATCGTCGAGATCGTTGCGGTCAGTGATGAAGACGAGCGTCGGGTTCGCCATCCGGGCGTCGCGCATGAGCTTGGCGGCGAAGAAGACCATCTCGAAGCTTTTGCCCGAGCCCTGCGTGTGCCACACGACGCCGCCGCGACGGTCGCCGTCAGGGCTTGACGCCTGGGCCGTGGACTCCACAGCCGCATTGACCGCCCAGTACTGGTGATACTTCGCCACGCGCTTCACGAGCGCCCGAGTCGGCTGGCCGGTGGCCTTGTCGGTGACGGTCTCGCCGCTGAACACAATGAAGTTCTTCAGGAGGTCCAGGAACCGGGTGGGTTCGAAGACACCCTTGATGAGAACCTCGAGGGCAGGGCGGTTGGTGACGACCTCCCGCCCTTCGATCGTCTTCCACGGCGCGTAGTGCTCGAAGGCGCCGGAGTAGCTGCTCATCGCCGCGGATGTGCCGTCGGAGACCACCGTCAGCGCGTTCGGGACGAACACTGACGGGATGTCCTTGCGGTAGGTCTGGATCTGGTTCCATGCTGACCTCAGCGTCGCGTGCTCTGCAGCGGGGTTCTTCAGCTCGAGCAGAGCGAGCGGGAGACCGTTGACCATAACGAGAACATCAGGGCGACGGTTCTTGCCGCTCTCGATGATCGTGAACTGGTTGACCGCGGCCCAGTCGTTGTTCTCGGGGTTGTCGAAGTCTACGAGCCACAGGCGAGTCGTGCGCAGCAAACCGTCGTCACCGCGATGTTCGACAGGCACGCCCTCGGTGATGAGTCGGTGCATGCGTGCGTTCTCATCGATCGAGCTCTGCGACTCTGCCCGCTGCACCGCCTTCAGAGCGTCATCCATAATCGAGGCGTCTGTGCCGGGATTAATTCGTCGAAGTGCGTCCCGAAGTCGTTCCCAAAGCACGACGTCTTCGTATGAAGATCGCTCCGAGCTCGGCTCGCCCGGGGCAATGTCGGGCCCATGGACGCGGTGGTAGCCGAGTTCGGCGAAATACTCCAGCGCGGCCTGCTCGACAGACTTTTCGTCGAAATCACGCATCAAGATCTCCCTGTTTCGTCGGACGGCGATGAGGCTGCATTCTTCGCTTCGTAAACCTCGACGAGAAAGCTTGCAACGGTTCTGGCCGAGTTCACCGAAACACGGGCATGCCGACCTTCAGGCCGCACGTGACGCGCGTGTCCGTCACTTGCCATATTCCGTATTGCTGCCAGGCCATTGACGATCTGAACAAGCCCACGGGCGATTTGCTTGAACCCTTCATCGACTCTCGGATCACTATCATCGATTCGTAAGATTTTCGCGACTGCTTTGTATTGTTTCTGGAGATCTCCGGAATAATTGCCTATCTGGCCCGTCAAACGTAGTTCCAATTGCTCGAGCACGGCCTCCACGAGCGTTCGAGAAAGCGTGATGGCGCCCTCCAAATCCGCTACTGCAAGTCGGGACTCAGCCTTGTCAGAAAGTTCACGGACGTATGCGACCGTGAGGATGCTCGGAGTAGCCTGTGACACACTCAGGGGAACGGCGATCCCCTCAAGCCTCGACAAGATTTCTCGATATTTCCCGATCGAAGCACGTCGCTCGTCTCCCTCCATGTCACCCCTGTATTCGAGGAGCGCGTGGAGGACCCGGGCGCAATCGGATGTTGAAGCAGCACGAAGGAACGCTCGTAGTCGGTTTGCCTTCGAGAGCCCCGACTCCACAGGCTCAATGTCCGCGCCTAGGTCAGTAAAGAATTCATCGAAGGTTCGATTGTTGAAGTCGAGCACATAGCCGCCACCCATGTCGAGCACTTGCTCGACGATTCGCATGTCAGCATGGCTCAATACGGACGATCTCACGACACGGCCCCCGTCGTTCGCATACGACCCGAGATCAGCTCCGGGAGGAGCACGTCACGCAGAGCAGCAAGCCGGTGGGATTCGAAGGTCAGTTGCACAAGACGCTCAATCATTGGACTCGTGCGCTCTGACAACGCGGCGCGCTCGGTGGTCGTAATGAGCGGTACCGACCACGATGCGAGATCTTTCCACGAAGCGCGAGGCATCCGCGTCCCAGTAGCTCCAGCCGTAACGGAATCAATCAGCGCACTGGATGATGCGATGACGGCCACCAAGGCCAAATCGCGAGGGTCCCTTGGTCGAACAGCCAGAATGTCTGTCGAGCACACGCCATCTACCGGAGCGATACCTACCTTTTTAAAGTATGGTCGTAGTTTGCCGAAGAGGACGTCCCCGCGTTGAAACTTCGTCTTGTTACTAGCTAGCCCTTCAGCCTTATCCCATCTCGAGAGAAAAATCGATCCTCGAGGCATGTGCTCTAGGCCAAAGTAGTTATCGTTTGAGGCTATCATCTCCGCTTTCACTGGCGCCTTCACAAGAGTGCAGTAATCGCTCAGGACGCCGACTCTTCCCTCGGAAGAATCGAGAGTAGATTCTACGATAGCGCGGATGAGAGACTCCCCAACTGCCACTTCCCTGCGGTTGGATTCTATCTTATCATCGAATGCACCCAGCGTTTCGGCGACTTCCATTTGGATGTCAAATGGAGGCAGGTCGAGGTTGATCTTCACGAGTTCCGACTGGCGAATACCTGCCACGGTGGTACCCGTGGTGCGCGACATGAGTTGGTGCCGGACGGGCCCACCCCTTAAGAGGTACGAAAGGTAGCGCCCGTTGAGGATACCGGCTTTACCACGGAGCGCAAACAAGCGTTGTCCGATCGCCCAATCGACGTCCTCGGAAATATACGCGACCTCTCCGGCGGGTGCCTCGGACGTAAGTAGCACATCGCCTGCGCGAAGTGGAACTCGCATCCATTTATCATACATCTGTGATGAAATATAATGGTGGTCATTGGAGTCAACTCGACCATTCTTTATGTTGAGCGCAGAAACCACGCGATGCCCCTCAGTCTGCCAATCTCCGCCGAGCTTCCTGGGGGTCTTGCCCCGATGGTCAATTAGCTCGTCTAGCGCGTCACCAAGTGGAATCCGGAGACGGTTCACGACAACCCCTCCAACTTTTCACGTACGATTCGCTCGAGTCTAGCGCCCCGGTCGAATTCGTCGAGAAGCTGTTTCGTGAGAATGTCGATCCCGCCACCAACCGGCTGGTAGTCACCGACATCAAGCCCATCCCCGACGTACCGACCAGGGGTTAAAATGAAGTCATGGTCCTCGATTTCCTTCAGAGTCGCAGCTTTGGAGAACCCCTGCTTGTCCTCGTAGCCACCATCTCGATCCCTCCAAGAATGATAGGTGCCTGCTATTTCCGCAATGTGGTCATTGCTGAGGGTGCGGAGTTTGCGACTTTCCATATCCCCAAGCCTGCGGGCATCGATAAACAGTACTTCGCCGCGCCGCTCTCGGTGCCCATTCCCGTTGCGCGCCTTAGATACGAGCCAGAGCGAAACCGATATCCCCGTGTTGAAGAATAATTTCTCAGGTAAAGAGACGACGCAATCTACGAGATCTGCTTCGAGAAGCCGTTGCCTGATTGAGGCATTATTCCCGGTCTTGTCTGACAACGCCCCATTCGCGAGAACAAATCCGGCAGTCCCGGTCGGCTTGAGGTGGTAGATGAAGTGCTGGACCCACGCAAAGTTGCTTCCAGCTTTCCCTTCTGGTGGAACTCCAAACTTCCAGCGGGGATCGTCCGCAAGGCGCGGGTCCCACCACTCCTTTTGATTGAACGGTGGGTTAGCGAGCACGAAGTCGGCACGGAGATCCGGGTGCAGATCCTCGGTGAAGGAGTCCGCCGAGTGTGAGCCCATGTCCGCCTCGATGCCTCGCAGTGCGAGGTTCATTTTGGCGAGTTTCCAGGTGGTGTCGGTGTACTCCTGGCCGTAGATGGAGATGTCGGATCGTTTGCCGCCGTGGGCCTTCACGAACTCGGCCGACTGGACGAACATGCCGCCCGAGCCAGCAGCAGGGTCGTAGACGCGGCCCTTGTAGGGCTCCAGCATCTCCACCAGAGTCTTGACGACCGAGCGCGGCGTGTAGAACGCACCGGCGTCTTTGCCGGTCTCCTTGCCCGCGAACTGTCCGAGGAAGTACTCGTAGACACGTCCCAGTACGTCATCGGCGCCGTGGTCATCAGTCTCTGTGAACCCGATAGAGCCGATAAGGTCGACCAGCTCGCCGAGACGACGCTTGTCGAGGCCGTCTCGCCCGTAGTTCCGTGGGAGCACGCCTCGCAGGGAGGGGTTCTCCCGCTCGATGAGATCCATCGCCTGGTCGATGTCCTCGCCGATGACCGGGAGCTTGGCCACTGACTGGATGTAACTCCATCGCGCAAGCTCGGGCACCCAGAACACGTTCTGAGCGGTGTACTCGTCGCGCTCGTCCAGGAACGACTCGATCCTCTCGGGCTTGATGCCGTCGGCTGCAAGCTCGACCTTGAGCTGCTCGCGGCGCTCCACGAACCTATCCGAGACGTACTTAAGGAACACCAGCCCGAGTACGACGTGCTTGTACTCGCTCGGCTCCTGGTTGCCACGGAGCTTGTCCGCAGCGTCCCAGAGGGTCTGTTCAAGCGTCTTCGTCGGCTTGGCCTTCGCAGCGCGTCTCGCCATGCAGGTTGTCTCCTTCGTGCGGGAGAGGCTTCATCGTCTCCACGTGGATCTCTATCCAGCATCGTACTGACGTGCATCGACATCGGAGTCGCGACGGCGTGGATTGTCCGTGGTCGATGCCCCGTCTTCGCCTGCGTACACAGCGGTTTTGGCGCTGGGCGTATGAGCTCGGGAGGGTTCTCGTAAAGTCGTCCTATGGGAACGCAAGCTTCCGCTCTCGCCGTGGCTGTGAGCGCGTCCGTGGCCGACTACTTGAATCGCGAGGATCTCGATATCGAGGGCCTGGCTCAACGGCTTCTCATCGACCCTGACGAGGCGCGTCAGCTCGAGGCAGGTGCCCTCGAGCCCACCGCCGGGCAGCTGCACCGCCTCGTGAGCACAGGAGTTTTGAACGGCGCCCCTGAAGTCCGCTGCGAGCACAAGGCATCGGACGGGCGCGGCGGTGGCTGGCACCATCACACCGGGCCACACGCCTGGGACGGCCTTGCGAACCATGGCGGGCAGTGCCCGTGGGAACAGGCCCTGCTGAACGCCGCACGTGAGTCTGCGGAGCGCGACCCAAGCTCGCTTCTGTCCTGCTGAGCGGTTCGAGTCCAGCGGAGCCTCATGAGCGACGTCAGGTCGCGCCGCGGTTCAGCGGCATGCCGTGACGGTTCCCCGGAGTGCTGACGGCGGCGCCTGCGTTCTCAACCGCACGAGGCGAACTCTAGACTCCCGCTTCTCTGCCACGGGCGAGCTCGACCATGAGCTCCCGGTGGCCGATCGCACCACCCTCCTTGCGGGCCTCAGCGGCAACCTCGATATCGGTCCTGTCCTCGAGTGCCTCGAGAGCACGATCGTAGAATTCTGGCGAGATGACGACTGCGCGACGCATCCCGTCGCGGGACGTGATGGTGACGGGCCCGGTCTGCGCCGAGGCAAGGAGCTCGCTCTGTCGGCGGCAGATCTCTGACAGGGACACGGAAATCATGTGCCCATCGTGCACCGCGTGCAGGATGGCTGCCAGAGGATGCCTGAAGAACCAGCGCAGGAGATGGGAGCTCGACTGATGCGCGGACGCCTCACCGAGGAGCAACGTGACCAGATCGCCCGCGTCGCCCACGACCGCTACGAGGCCGGAGAGTCGTGGCGCGAGATCGCACTCGACCTCGATCTGCACCCGGGCACCGTGCAACGACTCGTAACGCAGTGCCGACCCGTCACCTTCCGTCGATGGGGTCAGAAGCCGATCGCGGACCCTGCCGAGGTCGTGCGCCGGCGCGAGTCGGGGGAGACCCTCGATGAGATCGCGAGAACACTCGGGTGCTCCAGAACCGCGGTACGCACGGCACTCGAGGGCGAGCAGGGGCCACCAGCAACGCGATACCCGCGGCTCGGTGCGCGCAGGACACCCGCCGACACCGAGCTCGCTGAGTTCCGCCGACTGCTGGAGGCGTGCCCGCAGGCACCGCAGGCGCGGCCCGGGCACCTGGATCTCGGTGGTCCTGAGGGGCTCCAGGTCGCGACAGCCTGTCTGGCGCTCGTCGAGGACGGCGTCCCGATGGCGACGCTCTCGCGGGCGCTCGGTCACGGCCCCACCTGGGTGCACTGGCTGCTGGGCAAGCACGATCTGCAGCCGCCCGAGCGGCAAAGTCGCAGTACGAGTCGGAGGACGCGTGCATGACATGCACGGCGAAGCGATCTCGCTGTTCGCGCTATCGGCCCCGCGTGATCTCGAATATCGCGAGCTCCACCTGTGTCCGCGTGCGGCCGTGGGGTGAGCCCCAGGCATCCAGCAGCTCGAGGTATCGCTGATAGCTCGCGGTCCTCGTCGTCGTTAGCTCCACGGCGGGCGTGGTGTTCTTCCTGATCCAGGTGATCACGCGTTTGTCGAGGATCGGGGCGACCTCGGGACCGTCAATATCTCCGGTCATCGAGGTGAAGGCGAGCCACTTCGTGAAGAACGCACCGCCGAGGTGCTTCACACGCCCCTCGTTGTTCATGAAGAAGAAACCCGCCGCTGCGCCGTCCTGCTGGACGACGCGCGCTCCCGCCAGCAGACGGTCCCGAATCGAGTCGTCGACCGGAACCTCGAAGTTCCCGCGTCTACCCAATCCCGTGAGGATCGCTCTCGCGAAGAAGGCGCGTCGGGGGCCCGTTCCGCCCCAGATCAGCATGGGCACGAGCGCCCCCAGCACGTGCTCCCGCGAGAGGTTCGCCTGCACCACGTCGCGCACGATCTGGCGGTCGATCTGATCCGGAAGGTCGTGCAATGCCGCGGCGGCGTCTGGCACGTCGTGGACGACGGGCTCCCACGTCTCGCGCCTCCACGAGAATGCGCGCTGGACGGGTGGGTCCTCTCGCAGCCGCGAGGTCAGGACTGTGGGGATCTCCAGGGGGCTCATGGTCCATGTCTAGCGCATCGCGCACGGGAGCGATATCGAGATCGCTACTGTGAAGACATGATCCAGGCTGGAGACATCAACGCTCTGCGCGGCGCTGCGCGCGTGCGGTTCGAGCACCAGGGCACGGCCTACGAAGGCACCGTGACCTGGGCAGAGGACAACGACTCGATCCTCTCTCACGAGAAGAACCACCCCGGCTGCGTCAGCCTCGTGCTCGACACCGGGCAGAGCCTGAACGACCTGCCGAAGGCGACGCCCGTCGAGACACTTCGGGCCTGACCTCTCACGAAGACCTCCGCCAAGACGTCGAAGATCGCGGCCCGATAGGCCGCGAGCCCAGCAAGCACGAAGGCCCCGAGGGAACGTTCCCTCGGGGCCTTTGCTCTGGTCGATCGCCCGTCCGCAGGAGCACACTGGCCCCATGACGATGGGGGAGACGATCAGCGAGTACGACGGGAAGAAGCTCATCTTGCCGCTGACGCGCACCGAGGCCGGCTGGGCCGAGCAGCGCCCGACGCCGTGTTCGCTCTGCGGCACGGCCGAGAACATGATCGGCTGGCTCGCCTGCGCCTGCCGACGCGACACCCTGATGGGCGGGCACCGCACCGGGATCTGCCGGCAGTGCGGTCACCGGCGCGTGCTCGGGTGCCTCGGGGACACTCCGGGCGCGGTGCGGCAACCGGCTGACGTCGACGGACGGCGCAGAGCTGAGTCGTGCGAGGGCACCTGAGCGGACGGCGACGGGTCATTGAATCCGGTTGCGGGCGAGTCTGACCCGGGGGCAGGATCATGCCGTGGATGACAACGCGCAGACCGACGATGCGGACAACGACGAACTCACTGATGACGAATTGGCCGTTCTGGCCGACCCGTCCGTGTGGATCGCTGCCGAGAGGGCCGCGCGCGGCGGTGGTAGTCATCCACGCCGGCGCCTTCCCGGCCAAGGGCCGGGACAGTGAACCGTGAAGTGAGCCCCGTGCGGTGCGTCCAGCTAGGGCGTGTCTCCTAACTCGCGGAGGCAGCGTGATGGTTGGCGAAAGGAATCGTTGAGGCGGGCCGTCCGATGCATGACTAGCGCCGCAGCTCCCCGACGTGTCGGGCGATCGTCTGCAGCACGCTGTAGAACTTCGACCGATCACTCTCGGCCCACTTGTCGGGCGGATTGAACCCGTCAGCTGGGACCGGAGTGAGGCCGATGTTCGTCGTCCGCAGCTGGTATTCCTCCACGAACGGCTTCCTGCTCGTCTCCTGCCCGTAGTACGACACCGTCGCGACCGCGTCTCGGACCCCCTGCTCGTGAGCAGGGTCCGCCTTCGGGTCCGCGGGCATGTACCAGTACGTGCGGAGGCGCTGTCCGGGCGCGAGCGTCTGCGGTGTCTCAAACAGGGCGCGGATCCCAGCCGTGACCTGGTCGCTGTCACCTCGAGACGGCCACGGGTGACCCAGACGGACCGTCACGTTCCGCGCGACGCTCCTCCCACCGTTTTCCAGGAACACGTCCCACACGTCCTCGCCATGCGCGAGCGACGGCACAACCTGCACATACACATACGGCCGGGACTGCGCCCTCGAGTCGGTACGCATCTGCCGCAGTGTTCGTACAGCGGCGACACCCGCCACGATCGCAGCGATCAGCAGCCCCACCGTGAGCAGAGACGTCAATAGTGCCGCTGCGGCGCCGACAGCAGCAGCGATCACCGACAACCAGTCAGTCGTGGAGTCCCCAGGATTCATCGTCTAGACCTCAGAGTTCAGGAGGAGAAATGGCGAGCAACAGCGAGGCGCGCGTCATCGGGAGGCACCTGCACCTCGAACAGATCCCACGCGAGCGCCACGTACTCCGACGCGAGGTCTTCCGAGGACGCAGCGAGAGCAGCATCTGCCCGCATCTGTCGAACGATCCGACGTTCCTGATCCCGTCTCAGCACCGTTCCCGCCCCTCACTAAAGGTGGAACTTGTAGCCCTGCGTGAACCCGTCCTCGTACTTCCCACGGTCGAAATCTAACGCCCCCTCATACCGGTACGCGTCACCGTCTTCCGTCTCACCCTCGAGGACGACCTGATACGAGTCGCGCACCGGAACGTCGAGGAACTTCTCGAAGATCTGGCACTCACCACCAAGGATCGGCCCGTCGCCGGCCACTTCCTGCTTCGCCAGAGCACGACCATCACCATCAAGGATCTGCACCGTCGGCAGCGTCGCCGCCGCCTGGATCCCCTCCGTGGTCTTCCCGTACGGCTTACATACCAGCTGGTCCCGCGTGAACACCGACAGCGGTTCCTTCTCGTACATGAAGACCGTCAGGTCTGTCAGCTCATCAGGCGTCGCCGAAGCCTCCGCAGCCGTCGTCGCGGCGTCCGAAGCCGACGCGTCTGCGGAACTAGCGTCACAGCCCGAAAGTGCCAGCCCGAAGCTGAGCACGACGGGAACAGCAAGGGCAATAGGGCGCGGCCGACGGGGAGACATGACCGGAAGGTAACCCGGCCGACGCACATCCCGCGTGCGAGTAATCGAAACGAGACACGCCGAGACCGAACAGAGACCACATCCCCCGCGAAATCAGGAACCGGTTGGTACGTTGACGCTCCCGCCCTCGTGGCTGTCCTTGAGGTGCCGGTAGAGCGTCTGTCGGCTCACGCCATAGTCGCGGGCGATCTTCGTCTTCGGCACGCCCGCCGCTGCGCGTTTCCGCACCTCGGCGATCTGCTGGGCGTCCAGCAGCGGCTTCCGGCCCGGGTAGGTGCCAGGTCGCGACTTGGCGACCGCGATGCCCTCGGCCTGGCGCTCCCGGATCATCTCCCGCTCGGACTGCGCGACGGCCGCGATGATGTGCAGCACGAGGCGGGTGGTGAGGTCGCCGCCGTCGGGGCGGATCGTGAGGCCCTGGGTCGCGAACTGGACGGTCACGCCCTTCGTCTCGAGCTCCTCCATGATGCCGAGCATGTCGCGCAGGGAGCGGGCGAGACGGTCGATGGATGCGACGACGAGAGTGTCGCCCTCGCGGACGTAGTCCAGGGCCTCGCGCAGCTGCGGGCGCGCGGACGCCGACGCGGCGGACTGCACCTCGCGGTAGATCTTGTCGACGGGGCCGACGGCTTCAATCTGCCGGTCGAGGTTCTGGCCGGCGGAGGAGACTCGGACGTAGGCGACGCGCTGCGTGGTTGGCATGGGGCGATTTTGTCCCATTGAGGTGGTCGGCGCTAGGACCGCTACACATGTGCCTCAGAACTGCTCGCATGGACCCCATTGGGAACTGCGGGCGCTACGGACGCCGGGTGTCTCGTTGGGGTACACCCCAAAGTTACATTACGCCGACGGGGCGGCAGTGTGCGTACAATCACGCACGGCGGCACGCACCGCCGAGCTGCGAAGGAGTCCGGGACATTGGCACTGGAAGGCACAACCGCACCGTTCGCCCCGTCGGACTACTTCCGAAGCACTGCGGACGTGATCGCCATGCTCGAGACAGCGATCGAGGACGAGAACGTTGCCCCGGGTTCCGTCCGCGACGCGATAAGCATTGTCGCCCATTCGCCATGGATGTCATCAAGCTCGACTGCGTCTGAGCCCGATGTGGATCCTGAGCGCGGCTGAGGAGCAAGGCTGTCTACCCAGCCCGCCCCGCACGACGTCTGTGATGTCTCATAGACATCACCTATACGAGACGCGGAACTGGAGCGCCGGTCAAGCACACGCTGACCACGGATCGGTGTCTCATCTGCAAGCCTCAGGGCTGAGAGGGTTTATGAGACACGCATCCGTGCGAGAGTGCCCACATGGCTCATGATTCCCTTGAAGTCTTCTCGGAGTTCTACGCGGTGGTCCTGGAGCACCCGGGGAGCGGACCTCTGCGGTGGGCACCGGTTGATCGCGCCTGGAAACGACTCACGATCGATGGGTGGAGTCCGGGTGTCGTCGCGGGCGACGCTCCCCGTGAGGACCAACTGAGCGAGGCTCTCACGGAGGCTCAGAGGTTCCGCGGTTCGACGTGGTGTGCGCGGTGTGATCGACCGGCGGACCCCGCCAAACACTTCATCTGCGTCGGAGTGCTCGGCGAGCCCGAGTCGTACTGCGTTCAGAAGCCCGCGAGCGAAGTCGTTGACAGCCGGGGAGGCACCGGACAGCTCAAGCACTGGGGAACTCACTGGGGGTGCCAGGTGGTGGAGCCTGCGCGGGAGTCCGCTTCGCTCCCGGGGTTCGAGGGGTCGCACGCGGTGACGGCAGGGTACGTCTATGGTCGGCCCCTTCTCGCTGACGAGGTAATGGAACGTGACTGGTGCTCGCGCTGCCAGAGCAGAGCGTTCCGGTTGCGAGGGAGGACGATTGACCTCGATTCGTCAATCGAGGACCAGCTCCGAGACGTGCGCGATCTTGCTCTCTATCTCAAGCACTACACCAGATGATGAGAGCCCTTGTGCCGATAGTAGGTAGCTCGTGACCAGCCGACCTCAGCCGCTGCCTTCGCAACCGTGAAGCCCTCCTCGCGGACGAGGTACTGAACGACGCGGACCTTCCGAGCGGCCTCCTCGGGATCAGGCGCCGGTCGTCCGAACTTCACACCGCGGGCGCGAGCTGCGTCGACCCCCGCGTTGACACTTTCCCTGATGAGCTCCCGCTCGTACTCGGCGAGGACTGCCATGAGCTTGAGCATCAGACGGCCCTCGGACGTGGACGGGTCGATCCCGTCGGACAGCGACCGCACGATCACTCCGCGCTCGAGGAGCTCGTCCACCGATGTGATGACGTCAATCATCGAACGTCCGATGCGGTCGATCCTCCACACGACCAGCTCGTCGCCGGCTCGGAGTTGCCCTTCGAGGGCCGACCACCCCGCCCTGCTCGCGGTCTTCCGGGCCCCTGAGATCTGGTCGCTGTAGATCTGTCCCTCGGACACCCCTGCTGTCTTCAATGCGTCGCGCTGAAGAGCTTCGTGCTGCTTGTCCCGTGTCGTTGTGCGGGTGTACCCGAAGATCATTGACGCATCTCCCATGCTGAGTACGGATCTGTCGGCTCATCGCCTTGAAAGTGGTCGTCGTGCTCTCGGACCGCGGGTCCTGTGACGAAGGAAGGGGCAGCAAGAGCGTCTAGGTCAGAGCCCGTCCCACTGCCCCTCCACTTGGAACGATGCGCACAGGGCGGTGCCGCTCGTGTAGGTACCAACCGCTACCGAGAGCGCATCAGCACTCGTCTGGCCTGAAGGGCTAGCCACCACAGCCCTGCCAGCGCACCCGCTACCGCCCCCGTGAGCGCGATGCCGGTGACGATCCGGAGCCACAGGACGTGATCCATCTCGAAGACCCACTGGTAGGCATGGATGACGGACCAGGCCGTGCAGAAGAACATCAGCAAAGTCACCGCGAAGGGCGTAACGGCGATCGCAAGCCGCCCGGCCAACGCCGCGGTGACGCGGTGCTGCAGACGCTCTGCCGTCGCGAGCACGCGATCGGCCTTCTCGACGGACTCTTCGAGATGAGAGGAGACCTCGCCGGAGGCGGCCGACCCCGCAGCGCGGATCGACTCAAGCGCGAGATCTCTGGTCGCCAGGATGGCTTGTCCCGACTGGTTCAGAGCCCGCTGCACCTTGGCGGCGTGGCCGTCGACAGCATCAGTCGCCGAACTCGCGATCCTCTTCAGCTCGATCGTGGTCGTCTGCAGCGACCTCGTGGAAGCGGCGAGCTTCTGCCCGTCGATCGAGTTCGCGAGCGCGCTGAGCGTCCGCTCGATCTCGCTCAGCCTGCTCTCGACGGAGTCGATCCTCCTCGACCCATCGGGCATGCTCTCGGAGCGCGACGTGATCGATGACAGGACCTGCTGATGCGCGCGATCGAGCTGCTTCGAGAGCTCCTGATCCGAGATTTTCTCGAACTGTCGAAGTTCCTTCACTGCCTCCGTCAGTACGGTGAGCTGCTGCTCGACGGCGGGGAGCCTCGAGGTCAAGTCCTCCAATGTCGCCGTAGTCTGCTGCTCTCGCTCGAGCTTGTCCGCGAGTCTCACTGTCCTGCCCTGCTTTCTGCGCGCGCTGCGCATGGATATCCAAGATGGTCTGGGCGCCCTCGGCCGTGAACTCGGGCGACAGGCGCGATGCCTTCTTGCGCCCGAGCTTCTGGTTGTCCTCGCGGCGCATCCTGTAGCTCCATCCGTCGCGGTCGGTCACCGCGAGGGTCACGTCGTGCTCGGCGAGCACCTTCTCGAATGCGCCGCGGTCGATTGATCGCGGGTCCTCGAGAGCGGCGTAGATCTTGTCGCCGAGGATCTGCTCGAAGCCGGCCGGCTCGAAGTCCTCCCGACGAAGCTCCCAATCGGGCTTCGGACGCACCGGGGCCGGGAGCACGCGAAGTCCTTCCTCCCTCATGAGGTCGTCGTTCAACTGATGCAAGCCGTTCTTCCAGGACGTGTATCTCTGCAACGACCCGCCGGTGAGGTTGTCGTGGTTCGTCACGAGGATGTGCGCGTGCCCGTGACCGCCGGCCGAGTCCGCGTGCACCGCGATCAGGTAGTCCGCCGAGTGCATCCGCTCGACGAGCTTCACTGCGACGTCCCGGATGCGCTCCATGTCCTGCATGTCCGTCACGTCGAACTCGTCGGGGTGGAAGGCGAGCACGTAGGACTGAAGTTGGTTCTTGCGACCCTTCGCCTGCGCGAAGCCGAGGGCACGGGTGGCGAACTCGTCGGGGCCGGCGTCGGGATCCCCGGACACCGAGATCGCGAAAGCGGAGGCGCGGTTGCCCTGCTTCCCGTCGTGCCCATGGAGGACGTAGCGGACCGACGCGACGGCGTCCTTCGACGGCCGGACGTTGATCGTGCTCATGTGGCCGTCCTGTCCCCGAGTGCAGCACGAACTCCGTCCACGGAGGTCTTCACCTCGCGGACGAGATCATCGTCGACGGCTGCTCCCCGGCGCAGGGCCTGGTTGAGGTTGACGCCGGTCCTTCGCAGCTGCTCAACAGCAGCCGCAAGATAGGGGTCCGGCGCCGAACCCGCCACAGACTCCAGCGCGGCGACGGTGTCCCGGCGCTGGTCGAGAGCATCGAGCAGCGCAGCACGCATCCACGTGCTCGGCGAGACGCGCAGGACTGCGGCGCGCGAGGTGACGGCGGTCTTCTCTTCAGCGGTCATCCTGACGGTGATCCGCTCCGACATGGGCGCGGGCCCGACGGGACCGCGGGTGCGCCGAGGAACACGTCGAATAGACGTGTTCTCGTCGGTGCCCGGGATGACACTCGTAGGGCGAGCGTCATCCCGGCGCGCAGTATCCGATCCCACCCGGCGCTGCCTGGGGGTGGTGGGATCGGAGACTCCGCGTGACCGTCCGCCCAAAGATTCAGGGGCGGCGTACGGTCGGTAGCCAGCAGGGTACTTGTCCGACATATCGCTGGCGCTCATGTCGTCCTGCATACCGGCTGGATCCGTCCTCGGCCGCTGCGCGGCCTGCGGGCGGATGGGAGATGCATCCGTTGAGTGATCAGGCTGCATCATGCTGCTCATCGAGATCACCGTCCTCGTTGGTCGTCTCGGCGCTGGGCGGCCCGGGGGCCTCAGTGCCGATGGCCCTGCGGATCCCGACGAGGGTCTGTCCGGACATCAGCACGGTGCGGAGGCGTTCGATGAGCTCCACGGTGTCCGCGCCCGTCGCGAGAGCGAGCTCCTCGCCGAGGGCGTGGCGCGCGTCCTCGACGGCCTTCTTCGCCGCCCTGTCCGCTTCACGCTTGGCGGCGCGGATCTGCCGGTCCAGTTCCCGCCGACGGGCCTCCATCTGCTCGATCCGCGTCATCGACGTCGTCTTGGTCATCAGTTCTCCTTGGTGAGGGCCGCTGCAGCTGCGACGGCTTGCTTGATGGAAAAGTCCTCGAGGGTGCCGTCCAGACGGACGGCCATCAGATTGAGAGTGGGTCCGTGCACAGAGCACGAGACGACGAAGTGCGTGACGCCGAGGCCCGCCTTCTCTCGTGCGCGCGGATGGCACCAGAAGAGGCCGGCAACGAAGTCGGCGTCGCGTCCCGTGATCGGCTCGCGCGGACAGTGGTTGCGGAGCACTTCGCTTGCTCGGGCACGTGCGATCTTCTGGGTCGCGAAGCGCTCGGAGCCGATGCAGATCGTCATGCGTCCCACACCTCGCCGCCGTAGACGAGCGCGACGGTCTCGGGCGTCATGTCCAGGGCAGCGCCGATCGCTTCCCAGGACAGTCCTTCCTCCTCGCGAGCGGACTCGACGCCTTCGCGGATCAACTGCAGGGCAGCGTGCATGATGAGTGCTTCACCGCGAAGGATTCCCTCGATCGCAGTGCGTGAGGAGCGGCGGCGCTTCCACGCTGATCCTGGGTCCTCAGGGCCCCCGGTGCCATCGATGATCAGGTTGCGCGCGGCCTCTTCATCGCACAGCAGGTCGTAAAGGTTCTCCATGATCAGTACTCCTCGGGCTCGTAGTTGGTGTCGGTCCGTGTCGTCGCCGCGGGTGCGGAGAGCATGTTGCTCAGGTGGGGCTCGAGTGCCGAGAGCGGGAGCATCTGCGCGACGCGCTCAGGACGGCGAGCGTTCTTCCAGTCGCCCTCGGTGACGGTGCCGAGCCCCCACGACTCGAGCCACTCGAGTCGTTCACTGACGGTCAACGACCCGTCAGCGAGGGCTGGGATGGTGATGACCCCCTGGCGGTGCGCCATGAGGATCGACATCAGTACGGCCCGGTGGGGCGTGACGATTCGTCGCCCCTTGCCGTGAGCGAAGCGGAGGTACCAGCCGTCCCACTGATCGACGGTGCGGAGGCAGCTGGTCTTGGCGATGTCTCTGGCGATCTCGCGTGCTCGTCGGGCGTCCTCGACCGTTTCCCAGGGCGCGGTCTCGAAACTCGCGATCTCCCACTTAGTCCCGTCCGGCAGGGCGACGCGCTCTGGGCGCATGGAATCCATCACGGGGCGGCGCTTGAGGTCGTAGTCCATGGACACGGCGCGCTTGACGACGGTCGGTACGAAGTCCTTCCGAGCGTCTCGTGAGGAAAGCTCCTGGAACGATGGGAAGACCTTGTAGGGGTTGCGCACCCGGCCTTCCCTGGTCGCGACCACGCGCATCAGGTACTCGCGGTCCTCAGCGCTGTCCTCGACGATGCCTTGCGGGACCTTGAGGCCGTTGTGCGCGCAGACCCCTCCGAGGGTGCTCGAGACGTTGCCGCGCGTGGTGAAGTTCAGCAGGTCCTGCTGAATGCCCTTGGACTCCCAGATAGACGGGTGCCCTGTCATGGCGAGGCGCGACTCCCGCACTTCCGCGGCCATCCCGTAGAGGTCGAACTGCTCGACCTCGCTCGCGGTCATATCGGTGATGAAGCCGTCGGTGGTCACGGAGAACACTTGGTGCCCGCTGTCGACGACCTGGTTCATCGTGGCGTTCAGGAGCGCCCGGACGATGCTGGTCGTCATCGCCGCGTGGTACGGACTGGTGATCGATGAGCCCCCGATCTCGTCCATCTCCTGCGCCCACGCGTTCCAGCCGCGGTGCTCGGTCACATCTTGTGCGAGCTTCCCGTAGATCGCGTTCACGGCCTCTTTGAGAGTCTGCTCCTCCAAGGAGCCCTTCCCGAACTCCGCACGGGCGCGTCGGCGGTCAGCGATCAGCAGCGCCACGCCTTCTCGAAGGGAACGGCTCGGAGTGCCGTCAGGATGAACCCGCGCTCGCCCGGTGTAACCCATCGAGCAAGTCACGGTCGCGCCGAGCTTCAGCGCCAACCAGAGCTCGGGCGCCGCCGCCCATGTACCCCCGGTCCCATCGCTCGTCCTCGCATAGATCAGCGTGTTGTCGTGCAAGATAGGGATGCACGGGAACGCGATGTCCTCAGGGAAGCTGAAGTTGACCCACCCAACGAACGGGGTCGTGGTGGAAGGGACGTCGTCGAGGGTCAGCTCCCGATCCTGCACCACAGGTGCCCCACCGAGTACCCCTGCCTCCCAGTCGAGGTCCACGACCATCCCCATGGCCGTGGGGTAGGCATTCTGCACATCGATGTCTTCGGTGCGACTCGTGTAGTAGCCAGGAGTGGGGCAGGAGTTGAGGCCGCCGTGGTATGCCTGGGCGCTGGCGTACATGAAGATCCCCGCGGGACCGTCCAGCGGAGCGAGCCCGCGCTTCTCGTAAAATGCGAGCTTGTCGGACTTCTCGATGATCTCGACCGCCTGGTTCTCCTTCACCAGGCCAGAGAATTCCTTCCTGAACGCGGCAGAATCGGGTGCTCCGAAGTACTTCTGGCCGATGCTGACCAACGCCTTCGCGGCACCACCGCCCAGGGTCGCCGGTGGGTCCATCCCTTCGCCCCAGATCGGCGCAAGGAACTCCAGGCAGATCACGGCATCGTTGATCCCGTACTCGAGAAAGCTCGTGAAGTCACTTGCGCGGTAGTCGTCCATGTTCTCGATCGCGCCTTCAGGCAGGTCGATCTTGGGGACGCCACAAGCATCGCCGAGGATCTTGAGCTTCTTCTTCCCGGCGGGAGCGAGGGCCATGCAGTCCCTGACGACGACCGCCATGGAACGCCACCAGCGACCGTTCGCATCGCTCCGCTGCAGCCGAAAAGGGCGCAGGGTCACGAGACCACCGGCCGCCGCCGTGAGATTGCTGAGAGGATCCTCGAGCGGGAGACGTCGATCGTCGCGAAAGGTCGTGAGATCGGCCTGAGCGTAGTGGCAGACCAGGGTGACCGGGACGCGGTGCTTGGCCAGCTCCTTGCGACGCTTGTCGCGGTCTGCATCCCAGAAGGCCCGCTTGTGCACCCCGCGGGCCGTCACACTGTCCTTCACGAGCGGGGATCGCCAGAGCTCGGCCGCGACGACCACTTCCCAGAGGGCAGTGACCATCGAGATGCGGTCACCATCGCATTGGGGGACGATCACTACCTCGACCATGAGCGTCGGGTCGGAGACGTCAGGCGTCACGAACTGCCAAGACATGATCGTGCGGGTGTCGCAGTCCGTCTTGAACTCTGTGTCGAAGCCGATCAGGATCGAGCTCTTGCCCGGACGCATCGCACGCACAGACTCCAGCTCGCCGAACAAGGCTGCAGAAGACGGGGTCGCGGGGTCGTGATCCGGGGACCCCATAGGTGCCAATGACCCCGCCGTGTTCACGCAGGTCAAGTGCGTCTTCCGAGCGCCCGAGGTTGGTGACGTCGCGCAGATGTCACCAGCCGGGGCCCCGCTGGTAGTGGAGGGCAGCAGCCTCAGATGCGATGCTGCCGAGCTACGGGTAGCACGATGGCGAGCTCGGGGGACTCGACGTACATAGACGTCGAAGTGGTTCGCAGTGCCGCGCGGCTTCGCTGCATCGGCGATCTCGTGTACAGCCCACTCGTCCACCTGGACGAGGTCTTCGGTCGCGCTCATCGCTGCCCTCCGGAAAGGACAACAGCGAGGCGCTCGCGCTGGGGCGCCGTCAGCGGCGGGGCGCTGTCGACGAGCCTCTGGATCGCGATCGGCGCGCGATGCGAATGCGCGTCGTCGCGCTCGAGAGGCTGGCGGTGAAGCTGCTTAGGCGGTGCGGTGAGCTGAAGAACATCAGCATTCGTCGCAGGAGCGCTCGCGCGCTCAAACGCAGTGCTGGGTGAAACGGTGGTGGCGATAAGGCCGACCATGCTGGCTCCTCAGGAGTCAGCACCCATACATCAGTGGCCGCTGGAGATCCTCTCCGCCTGCCGGCGGAGAGCGCTGTGCGGAGGCCGTGTCCTCGTCGGGGACGCACGCCCATCTCGACGAGTGCGGGTCACGTTCGACCGGCCTTATCCGAGGGAGCCCATCTGCCTCGGGGCCTCGACTCTGGTCTTACCTGCGCGGCGGGAGTCGCACCTATCCCGCGCAGTCGGGTCACATTGGCTGCCGGTGGAGCCCATCCCGTTGCTCCGGCACGCGACTCAGCCCTGTTTTCCGAGAGAGGCGGGTCGCCCGCGTGTCCCTCGAGCATCGGTGTGCCGGTCCGATGCCTTGCACTGCTCCGCCGGGTGGCACGTCCCGGTCGGGGTGACGGCCGAGCATCGGCCGCAACCCAACTTTACATCGCAGGTAACTGTCAGACAAGAGGGGTGAGGCGCGAAGCTCGCTCTCCCCTGCACTCATGTGCACAGCTACCGTCAACGCCCGCAAAGATGACGGCCAGCCTCGTGAGGTCTCCGGATCAGAGGCAACCGAAAGAATCGACTCGACCCGTCGCATCAGAGGAGCGGATTATCCAGATCCATTGATGCGACCTTGCTGGTGCCTTCCACGATGCCTTCAAGTTGACGTGCGCGCTCGACGTATGTGTGCGCCACGCCTTCCGTTGGCTCAACCTCGCCATGCGCCACTTGATTTCTAGCTTCACGCAAGCTTTCTACTGCTTCAAAGAAGGAACTCGACAATTGGTTTGTTTTTCGTGCGCGCTCAATAATCGTCGTTGGATTCGTCGCCGGACGCCCCCTTCCCGCGTTAATTCGCCCGAGGTCTGACAACTTTTCGACGAGTGACTGCCACGCTTGCAGGATGGCTCCCGATGGGTCCGAGGCAATCCTTGACTGTTCGGTCAACCTTGCGCCGTTCGGGTCCCTAGGAGTGTCTGTGGGTGCGTCTAGGTTTTCAGGTGTGGTGGCGGTGTCACTGATGGGGGGCTCGGCACCTCGACTGGCGCTCGAATCATCAATTGCCCGGTCGGTACTTGTCTCGACGTTCTTGATGGTTTCAACAAATTCCACTTCTCCGCCGAACCCCTTTGCGGTCTTTAGCCGCTCCAAGAGCCTTCGGAGTGGATCAATCAAAATGAGCGCGAGGACAAATAGCACAACTGGCCACGACAGCAGGTCCCCGATGACCGACGCAAAGAACTCTCTCCATCCCATGAGCGGATGATGCCATACGCGGTGCGGCAAGAGCGCGTGGTGGGGCAGAGTGCCGGGGCATCCTGGGCAGCTTGGCTGCTCACAAGTCGTCGGTGGTGGCGCTCCTGCCCCTGACGGGGTGCATCCGTGTCGGCGGTTGCTCCCCTGGTGAGCAAGATATGCCCTAGGCGCGCAACGGTGGCGAGCACCGTGATGGCGTATTCCGCGGTCGACGCGCCCGCGTCGTCCCGCAGGGCCGCTCCCAGGCGGTGCCGGGTGGGACCGAACACGCCGGTGCCGCCGCGCGGAGCATGCGAGCGCGCGGGCGGGCCCGACGCGGCCCGGGTGGTCGTCGGCCCCACGGGAGTGGGACGGGTGGAGGCCGAGCGCCTGCGAGGCGGGACGGGCTGGGTGAGGACGAGTGCGGACATGGGGATCTCCTTCGGATGGACCCGCGGGTGCGGGTGATGACGCACCGCCGATCGGCGGCGCGGACCGGGCCTGAGCCCGGGGGTCATGGGTGATGCGGGCCGGAGGACCCGCGGCGTTCACGCGACGGGGAGCCAGGTCTCCACGCCCAGGGATCCGCTCAGCAGCGAGGCGACGGTCGGGATGATGCCGAGCAGCACGAAAGCGGGGAGCAGGGTGGTGCCGGTGGGCAGGACCAGGCGCACGGCCAGGCGCGCGGCCGCCGCCTCCGCATCCCGTGCGCGGTCGCGACGGGCGTCCCGCGCGGCGCCGTTGAGGACCCGCGTGAGGTCCGCGCCGGAGCGCTCGGCCAGCAGTGCGGATTCCCCGAGCACGGTGAGCTCTGGAGGCAGGTGCTGCGCGGCGAGCACGGAGGGCACGCCTGCCGCGAGGGACTGCGCGAAGCGGTCCAGGTCCGCGGCGGCGGTCTGCGAGGTCGGATCCTCGGCGAGGGCCCGCGCCACCACGGATGCGGCACCGGCCAGCGGCAGCCCGGAGGTCATCGCTCCGGCGATGAGATCCAGCAGCACGGAGGGGTCCACGCCGCTGTGCGCGTGGCCTTCGGCGGTCCGCAGGAGAGAGCGCATCCACCACCAGCCCGCGAGGGTCAGGGCGCAGCCGCAGATCAGCAGCAGACGACCGGAGGCGGTGCCGAACAGGATCCGCAGGGGATCGGCGCCCAGGAGCGCGCCCAGGGTGATCCCGGCGAGGGGCAGTCCCAGCAGGATGCGGCCGGTCGCCCGCGGGCCCGCGAAGGCGCTGCGGCGTGCGGCCGCGGCGTCGTGCAGTCCGCGCAGCGCGCCCGCGAGCCCTTCGAGAAGGGAGGACATGGGGGCGCCGCTGTGCTCGCAGACCTCGAGCGCGGTGCCGAGCGCCCGGATCTCCGCGGAGCGGGAGAGACGTCCCTGGGCGGCGCGGCGAGGATCGGCGCCTGCGCTCACGCGGGCGGCCAGCTGGGAGAGCTCGCCGGGCGGCAGCGAGTCGGCGACGATCCTCCATGCGCCGCGCACGGGCGACCCGCTGCCGAGCACCACGGCGAGGCGCTCGACCATGCGGGCCACGTCCAGCGTGCTCGCGTGCTGCGGACGGCGGGGGAGGTGCAGGGCGCGCCGATCGGTCGCGGCGACGGCCGGCCCCCTGCTCCAGACCACGAGGAGGACGAGAGGGGCGGCGAGCAGCAGGGGGAGGATGCTCATCGGTCCGCCTCCTGCCGCCCCGCCCCGCCGGGGGAGAGGGCGCTGTGGCGGCCCCTGGCGCGGTCCGCACCCGTGGGTCCCGCGGCCGGGGACGCAGACAGGCCGAGGCGGCGGGTGAGACGGTCCCATCCGGGACCGGTGACGGCCACGTCCTCGCGAAGGTCCAGGGCGGGCACCGCGCGCAGCGCCCCGTCCGGTCCGCGTTCGAGCACCGCGAGCTCGACGATCCGGCGTCTGCCGTGAGGACGGCCGAGGTGCACGACCACTTCGAGGGCGCTCGCGGCCTGCGCGGCGAGCGCCTGCCGGTCCAGTCCTCCCAGAGCGCCGAGCGCCTCGAGCCGGGCGGGGACGTCCAGGGCGGTGTTGGCATGCAGGGTCCCGCAGCCGCCCTCGTGTCCCGTGTTCAGCGCCTGGAGGAGTTCACGCACCTCGGCGCCGCGGCATTCGCCCAGCACCACGCGGTCCGGGCGCATGCGCAGGCTCTGGCGGACCAGGTCGGTCAGGTCCACCGCGCCGGTGCCCTCGCTGTTGGCGTGCCGGGACTGGAGGTGCACCGCATGGGGGTGGTCGATGCGCAGCTCCTGCGCGTCCTCGATGACGACGATGCGCTCGCTCTCGGGGACGAGGGCGAGCAGCGCCCCGAGCAGGGTCGTCTTGCCCGTCCCGGTGCCGCCTGTGACGACGAACGCCGCGCGGGCGGCGACGAGCGCGCGCATCACCTCGGGAAGCGGGTCCGGCAGAGCACCCGCCGCCTCGAGATCCGCGAGGGTCATCGTGCGCTCGGAGGGCAGGCGCAGGGAGATCAGGGCGCCGGTGGGCGAGAGCGGCGAGAGCACGCCGTGGAAGCGGATGCCGCCGGGCAGGCGGGCGTCCGCGCAGGGCACGGCGTCGTCGAGGCGCCTGCCGCCCAGCGTCGCCAGGCGCACGGCGAGCGAGCGCGCCTGCTCGGGGCTGACGTGCACGGGACTGCGGTGCAGCCCCTCGGCGCCGTCCACCCACACGCTGCCGTCGCCGTTGACGAGCACGTCGGTGACGCCGGGACCCACGAGGTCCTGCAGCGGTCCGAGTCCGGAGACGTGGTCGCGCACGCGGCTCGTGATCTCGAGCATCGCGGCGGCGCCGAGCACACGGCCCTCCCGGCGCAGCGCCCGGGAGACCCGGGACACGTCGACGGGGCCCGGCTCCGCCGCGAGATCCTCGCGCACCCGGTCGATCACCGCGTCGAGGGCTCCCTCCGGGGCGCCGACGGCGCTCATCGCGCGTCCTCCCAGCTCGACGCGAGGCGACGGGCGAGGCCGTCCGCTCCTCGGCGGCGCACGTCCAGCAGCGGCACGGTCCCGCGCGAGGAGTCCGCGAAGCGCCCGGCGACGCCCAGGTGCAGCGCCTCCCGGACATCCGCGGAGGACACGGGTCCGCGACCGCGGAGCACGGCCTCGGCGCCCCCTGGCGGCAGGTGCCAGGCGGCGAGGCGCCGGGCGGTGGCGCGCAGGGCGTGGTCGGTCGCCGGCAGCACCACGTACAGGCGGTCGAGGTGCGCGATCGCCGGGCCCACCAGATCGGGGGCGAGGTCGACCACGACCTGCGCCGTGAGGGAGTCGAGCGCGGCCAGCACGTGGTCGAGCTGCATGCCGCTGGGAGCGGGATCCTCCCGTGCCACGAGCAGGTGCACGTCGTCGACCTCGGGGAGTCCGGCGACCAGGGCCTCGCCGTCGGCAGCATCGATCCCGGAGAGGTCCTCCCAGCAGGCGCCGCGCAGCTCCGGGGCCTCGACGAGGGCGTCGAGGCCGCCGCCCATCGGGTCGGCGTCGATCAGCACGCTCGAGCGGCCGGCCCGGGCGGCCGCTCCCGCGAGCCGTGCGGCGAGGCTCGAGGCGCCCGCCCCGCCGCACCCGCCGACCACCCCGATGATGCGGGCGCTCTGGCGCGGTCGCAGCGCGTCCCCCAGCAGTGAGAGCAGGCGCGTCGAGTCCTCCGGGAGGCGCAGCACGGCCGCCGCCTCGAGTTCGAGCGCGCGCCGCCACACGGGTTCGGAGACCGGACGATCGGTGACCACGAGCAGCCTGGAGCGGGCGGTGCGCGGAGGATCGGCGAGCAGCGCGGCGGGCGTGCACAGGTGCAGCGCCTCGCGTGCGTCGGCCCCTCTCCCGGTTCCGGCGCGTCCGGCGGGCCCGGAACTCCCCGGTGCGGCGGGCTCCCGGGCGTCGCGCAGCACGGCGCCGGCCGCACCGGCGTGGTCCGCGACCAGCGCCCGCAGGCTCCCCGCGGCGTCCTCCTCCACGGCGACGTCGTGCCAGAGGACGACGGCCGACGCGCCGCCCACAGCTCCGGATCCCTGTCCCCGCCCTCGCTGATCAGCGGCGTGCTCCCGCGGTCCCGCGGCGCTCGGCGGGGAGGAGGCGGCCGGGAACCGGGAGGGTGTGCGGAGTGCGGGACGGTCCAGGAGGCTGGTCATGCCCCCAGCGTCGGCGCGAGCGGGCTCCCCGTCAGCCCCGAACCCCGGATGGGGGATAAACGGGCATTGTGGAGGACCCGCGGAGCGGGCTCAGAGCTCCAGGTCCAGCACCACGGGCGCGTGGTCGGAGGCGCCCTTGCCCTTGCGCTCCTCGCGGTCGATGAACGAGGCGCGGTATGCCGACTGCACGGCGGGGGAGCCGAGTGCGAAGTCGATGCGCATGCCCTCCTTCTTCGGGAATCGCAGCTGTTGGTAGTCCCAGTACGTGTACACGCCGGGGCCCGGGTGATCGGGGCGCACCAGGTCCGCGAAGCCCTCGTCGACCACGGCCCGGAACGCCGAGCGCTCGGGCTCGGTGACGTGCGTCCTGCCCTCGAAGAACTCCATCGACCAGACGTCGTCGTCCTCGGGGGCGACGTTGAAGTCACCGGTCAGGAGCACGCGGGCGTCGGCGTCGGCGGCGAGCTCGCGGGCACCCTCGGCGCGCAGCGCCTCGAGCCAGCGCAGCTTGTAGCCGTAGTGCGGGTGGTCGATCTCGCGTCCGTTGGGCACGTACAGGGACCACAGGCGCAGGCCGCCCGAGCCGTGCTCGGCGCCGCCGACGACGGCGCCGAGCGCGCGCGCCTCGACCACGCCGTCCTCGTCGTCGGGCCAGGCGGGGACCGCCGGCAGCTCGGTGCGCACGTCGCTCAGGCCGACGCGCGAGGCGATCGCGACGCCGTTCCACTGGTTCAGGCCGTGCGCGGCGACCTCGTACCCGGCGGCCTCGAGACCGCTGAGGTCCAGCTGCTGGGGCTTCGCCTTGATCTCCTGCAGGGCGATCACGTCGATCTCCTGGCGCTCGAGCAGCGCGAGCAGCCGATCCATCCGGGCGCGCAGGGAGTTGATGTTCCAGGTGGCGATCCGCATGGGACGAGTCTATGCGGGCGGGCCGACGCGCCCGTCCCCTCGATCGGCACGCCCCCTCCGGCCCGCCGGACCCGCCGCGTCCGATCCCCCTGCACACCGGCCGACCGAGGATGCACAGTAGGGGCATGGACTTCGCGATCGAGCAGAGCCTGACATCGATGGGGGACTGGCAGGAGGACCTCTACAAGGACGTCCACCGCCACCCCGAGCTGAGCATGCAGGAGGAGCGGACGGCCGGGAGGATCGAGAGCGAGCTCGCGCAGCTGGGCCTGGAGACGCGCCGGTTCGGCGGGACGGGCGTGGTCGCCGTGATCGAGAACGGGCAGGGGCCGACGGTCCTCGCCCGCGCCGACATCGACGCCCTGCCCGTCACCGAGGACGAGATCGTCGACTACCGCTCCGAGACCGAGGGGGTCATGCACGCCTGCGGCCACGACTTCCATCTCTCCGCGCTGCTGGGCGCGGTGCGCGCCCTGGTCGAGAACCGCGAGGGCTGGAGCGGTACCTACGTCGCCGTGTTCCAGCCCGGCGAGGAGAAGGCCGACGGCGCCCTCTCGATGCTCCGCGACGGCCTCGCGGAGGCCGTGCCGCGGCCCGACGTGGCGCTCGGTCAGCACGTCATGCCGGGGATCGCCGGCCAGGTCGCGATCACCGGCGGGCCCGTCCTCTCCCAGGGCGACTCCGTGCACATCACCCTGCACGGCCGCGGCGCCCACGGCTCCATGCCGCATCTCGCCGTCGACCCCGTGGTGCTCGCCTCGAGCATCGTGCTGCGCCTGCAGCAGATCGTCTCCCGCGAGATCCCGCCGGGCTCCTTCTCCGTGGTGACCGTCGGCGCGCTGAACGCCGGGACCAAGTCCAACGTCATCCCCGCGACCGCCGAGCTGCGCCTGAACCTTCGCCACTACGACACGGACGTGCGCGACCAGGTGATCGCCGCCCTCGAGCGCATCGTGCGCGCCGAGTGCGAGGCCTCCGGCTGCCCGCAGGAGCCCGAGTTCGAGTACTACGACCAGTACCCGCTGACCAGCAACGATCCGGAGCAGGAGCAGCTCGTGCAGGCCGCCTTCGAGGAGGCCTTCGACGACGGGCAGGTGATCACGATGGCCCCGGCGACCGCGAGCGAGGACTTCTCGCACCTTCCCGACGCCTTCGGCGCGCCGTACGTGTACTGGACCGTCGGCGGCACCGATCCCGACCTCTATCGCCGCGCGCAGGCCGCCGGCACGATCGCGAGCGACGTCCCCGCGAACCACCAGAGCGCCTTCGTGCCGCAGCTGCGCCCGACGCTCGCGGTGATGACGCGCGCGCAGGTCGTCGCCGCCCTCGCATACCTGGACGGCGCCGCCTCGGACCACCCGGGCTCCGGCACCCCGGAGCAGTCCTCCTCCGACACCTCGGACAGCGCCGCCGACGCGCCCCCGCGCGACTAGCATCAGGACATGGCACGCGCACTGGTCACCGGCTCGACCGCCGGACTGGGCCTCGAATTCGCCTGGCAGCTCGCCGGGACGGGGCATGACCTGCTGCTCGTCGCCCGCGACGAAGGGCGCCTGCGGGCGGTCGCCGAGCAGATCCGCCACGTGCACAAGGTCGAGGTCGATGTGCTCGCGGCCGACCTCTCCGTGCGCCGCGAGCTGGATCGCGTGGCCACCGCCGTCACCGACCCCGTCGCCCCGGTCTCCCTGCTCGTGAACAACGCGGGATACGGGCTGCGCGGGCGCTTCCTCGAGGTCGGCGTCGAGGAGCACGAGAAGCAGATGGACACGCTGATCCGGGCCGTCCTCGTCCTCTCCCATGCGGCCGCGCGGGTGATGGTCCAGCGTCGCTGCGGCGCCATCATCAACGTCAGCTCCCTGGCTGGCTACACCGCCGCTGGTCCCTATGCGGCCTCCAAGAGCTGGGTCACCGTGTTCACCGAGTCCCTGGCGACCGAGCTCGAGGGCACGGGCGTCACGGCGACCGCGCTGCTTCCCGGTTTCGTCGCCACCGAGTTCCACGAGCGCGCCTCGATCAACGTCGAGGGCCTGCCCCGCGTGACCTGGCTGAAGGCCCCGTTCGTGGTGGAGCAGGCCCTGCGCGACGCCGCCAAGGGACAGGTCCTCTCGATCCCCTCGGTGAAGTACCGGGCCGCGGGAGAGGTCTCCCGCCTCGCGCCCCGCCGCCTCGTGCGGATGCTCGCCTCCCCTCGGTGGGAGGCCGCGGCCGGCCGACGGGCCCTCGGCCGCGCACGCCGGCGCGCGTCCCGGCGCCGGCTGAAGGCCCCGTGGCAGCGCGAGGACGGCTGAGCGCACGACGCGGAGGGATGCGCGCTGCGTCTACCCTGGTGCCATGCCCGATATCTCGACCGCCGACGCGCGCGCCCGCCTGCTCCAGCTCATCGACGACCTCGCCGTGGTGCGCGGGAAGGTGACGCTCTCCTCCGGAGCCGAGGCCGACTACTACATCGACCTGCGCCGCATCACCCTGCACCACGAGGCCGCCCCGCTCGTCGGCCGCGTCATGCTCGACCTGCTCGCCTCCGACGGGCTGCTCCACGGGGCCGACGCCGCGAGCGCCGTGGGCGGCCTGACGCTCGGCGCGGATCCGGTCGCGACCTCGATCCTCCACACCGCCGCGCACGACGGGGCCGCCGCGGGCGCCCATCCCTGGTCGAACTTCGCGGCCGAGGAGGGCGTCTCCGCCCTGCCCTCGCCGCGCCTGGACGCGTTCGTCGTGCGCAAGGCGAACAAGGCCCACGGCCTGCAGCGCCGCATCGAGGGCCCCGACATCGCGGGCCGCGACGTCATCGCCGTCGAGGACACCTCGACCACCGGGGGCAGCGTGCTCACCGCGTGCGAGGCGATCGAGGAGGCCGGCGCGCGGATCCGGGCCGTCGCGGTGATCATGGACCGCGGCACCGGTGCCCGCGAGAAGATCGAGGCGGCCGGCTACCGCTACCTCTCCGCGTTCTCGGTCGACGAGCTCAGCATCTGAGGGGACCGGCCCCTCACAGGTCCGAGGTCGAGAAGGTGTCGCAGGACTCCGGATCGCCGGACTCGTAGCCGGTGGTGAACCACTTCTGGCGCTGCGCGGAGGAGCCGTGCGTCCAGGTCTCGGGGTTCACGTCCCCGCCCGAGACCTCGCCTTGGATGTGGTCGTCGCCCACGGCGCTCGCCGCCGAGAGCGCGTCGGAGATGTCCTCGTCGGTGAGCGGCTCGAGGAACGCCTGGCCCTCCTGGTCCTTCGAGGACGAGGCATGGTCCGCCCACACGCCCGCGTAGCAGTCGGCCTGCAGCTCGAGGCGCACGCCGTCGCTCGTCGGGCCCTTCTGCGAGTGGTCGATGCGGTCCATCGTGCCCTGCAGGTTCTGGATGTGGTGGCCGTACTCGTGGGCGACCACGTACTCCTTCGCGAAGGCGCCGGCGGACGCCCCGTAGGTCGAGCTGAGCTCGTCGTAGAAGCTCGCGTCGATGTAGATGGTGCTGTCGGCGGGGCAGTAGAAGGGGCCGACGTCCCGTGAGGCGGCGCCGCAGCCCGTGTTCGTCTGACCGGAGAAGAGCCTACCGCGCGGCTCGCTGAAGGTGATGCCCGTCTGCGGGGCGAGGTCCCGCCAGGTGGCGTCGGCCGATTCGACGGTGGCCTGGACGAGGCAGACGTCCGAGGCGTTCGCGTCGGCTCCCGTCGTGCACCCGGTGTCCCCGCCCGTGCCCTGGTCCTGCGACTGCGAGCTGCCCGTGTCCGATCCCTGCAGCAGGTCCAGCGGATTCCCGCCCATGATCGCGTAGATCACCACGATCACCAGGAGCAGGCAGCCGCCGCCCCCGCCGCCGATGGCGATGCCGCGGCCGCGACCGCCGCCACCGCTGCGGGAGACGTTGTCCGAGCGGATGTCGGCGTTCGGGTTGAAGGTCATGGGGCACACAGTAGAAGGTCAGGCGCATGCCAGGAAGCTGATCGGCGCGACCACTACGATGGACCTGCCCGTCCACGAGCGAGAGGCCCCCATGACCTGCGCGCCCGCATCCGTCCCGCGAGCCGGGGCGTCCCGATGAACGTCGTCGACTGGGCCGTGGACACGATGGACGCCCTGGGCGGCCTCGGCGTCGCCCTGCTCATCTTCCTCGAGAACGTGTTCCCGCCGATCCCCTCCGAGGTGATCCTGCCGCTCGCGGGGGTGGCCGCCGCGAAGGAGGGGCACTCCTTCCTCGAGATGCTGCTGTGCTCGCTGGTGGGATCGGTCGCCGGGGCGTGGGTCCTGTACGGACTGGGCCGGGCTCTCGGTCCCGCGCGGCTGCGCTCCCTGTTCCTGCGGCTGCCGCTGCTGCACGTCGAGGACTTCGACCGGACGGTCGAGTGGATGCGCCGGCACGGCACCAAGGGCGTGTTCTTCGGCCGCATGGTCCCCGGGATCCGGTCGCTCGTGTCCATCCCCGCGGGCCTGTTCGCGATGCCGTTCTGGCGCTTCACGCTGCTCACCCTCGCGGGCAGCGCGATCTGGAACGCCCTGTTCATCACGCTGGGGTTCACGCTCGGCGCGAACTGGCACGTCATCGAGCCGTTCACCGAGGTCATCTCGAACATCGTGTACGTGGTGATCGCGCTGCTCCTCGTGATCTGGGTGGTGCGGCTCGTACGACGCGAGCGGCGCCGCCGTGCCCAGGGTTTGCCCGACCCGGACCTCAGGGTCCGCGCGCAGGAGCGCGGCGAGGGCGGGATGGACCGGGACGACAGGACGTCGAGTCATGACTGAGCCCGTCGGCCCCGAGCGGGAGGTCGGCGTCGGCCCGCATCCCGAGCCGTGGCCCGAGGATCCCCGGCTGGACCCCGAGCTGCTCGCCGGCGGGGACCGCCGCAACGTCGTGGACCGCTACCGCTACTGGCGGCGCGAGGCGATCATCGCCGACCTCGACGCCCATCGCACCGGGCTGCACGTCGCGATCGAGAACCTCGAGCACGACGCGAACATCGGCTCGATCGTGCGCACCGCGAACGCCTTCGCGGTGGGCGCCTTCCACATCGTCGGGCGCCGCCGGTGGAACCGTCGCGGCGCCATGGTCACCGATCGCTACCAGCACGAGATCCACCATCCCGACGCCGCGGACCTCGCCGCCTGGGCGCACGAGCGGGGCAGGCCGCTGATCGCGATCGACATCATCCCCGGCGCCAGGCCGCTCGAGCGGGCCCGGCTGCCCGAGCGCGCTGTCCTCGTCTTCGGGCAGGAGGGCCCCGGGATCAGTCCGGAGCTGCTCGCGGTCTGCGACGAGGTCCTCGAGATCACGCAGCTGGGCTCGACCCGCTCGCTCAACGTCGCGGCTGCGGCCGCGATCGCCATGCACACCTGGATGCGCCAGCATGCGCTCCGCGGGGAGGGCGTAGCGGGCACGGACGCGGGGTGATCGCGCGCCGGAGCTCCCGGGCGGGGCTCCGCGCCGGCGGCGTCCGCGGACCCGTGTCCACGGGCGCGGACCGGAGGTTCCGTTCAGACGCCGGCGTGAGAGAATCAACTGCACTGCGCGCCGTCGCGGCGCGCGTTCCGATGCCGTTACTCGCACTCGCGTGAGGAGCACACATGCCCATCGCATCCCCTGACAAGTACGCCGAGATGATCGACCGCGCCAAGAAGGGCGCGTTCGCCTACCCCGCGGTGAACGTCTCGAGCTCGCAGACGGCCATCGCGGCGCTGCAGGGCTTCACCGAGGCGAACACCGACGGCATCATCCAGGTGTCCTTCGGCGGTGCGGAGTACCTGTCCGGCTCGACGGTCAAGGACCGGGTGGCCGGTTCGATCGCTCTGGCGCAGTTCGTCCACGCCGTCGCGGACAACTACCCGATCAACGTCGCGCTCCACACCGACCACTGCGCCAAGGAGGTCCTGCCCACCTGGGTCGAGCCCCTCATCGAGTGGGACCTCGAGAACCGCGTGAAGAAGGGCCTCGACCCGCTGTTCCAGTCGCACATGTGGGACGGCTCCGCGGTCCCGGTCGACGAGAACCTCGAGATCGCCGAGCGTCTGCTCGCCAAGACCGCCGAGTCCAAGAAGATCCTCGAGATCGAGGTCGGAGTGGTCGGCGGCGAGGAGGACGGCGTCCAGGCGGACGTCTCCAACGACAAGCTCTTCTCCACCCCGGAGGACGGCCTGAAGACCGCCAAGAAGCTGGGCCTGGGCGAGAACGGCCGCTACCTCACCGCTCTCACCTTCGGCAACGTGCACGGCGTCTACAAGCCGGGCAACGTCAAGCTGCGCCCCTCCGTCCTCAAGGACATCCAGGACGCGGTGGGCAAGGAGTACGGCCAGGACAAGCCGTTCGACCTGGTGATGCACGGCGGCTCCGGCTCCACGCTCGAGGAGATCCAGGAGGCGGTGGACAACGGCGTCATCAAGATGAACATCGACACCGACACCCAGTACGCCTTCACGCGCCCGGCCGCCGGCCACATGTTCGACAACTACGAGGGCGTCCTCAAGGTCGACGGCGAGGTCGGCAACAAGAAGGCCTACGACCCCCGCGCCTGGGGCAAGAAGGCCGAGGCCGGCATGGCCGCCCGCATCGTCGAGGCTTCGCAGAACCTGCGCAGCGCGGGCACGCACGAGGCCTGATCCGACCGGTCCGGCCGGTCCGGCCGACGGGCCAGGCCTCACCCCGGAACGGGGCATCCACCGTCGCGGTGGATGCCCCGTTCCGCGTCCGCGGACCGGTGGTCGGCGCGGGGGCGAGGTCGGCGGGCGGGTCAGTACCGGTTGTTGCGCGAGCGCTCCATGACGGAGCGCAGGGCCGGCAGGACGTCGGCCAGGAAGACGCCGGAGATCACGATCGCGATCACCATCAGCAGCATCGAGGAGCCGCCGGTGCCCACCGGGGCGGGCAGGGCGAGGAAGCCGAGCAGCAGGGCGAGACCCGTGAGCAGGCCCCAGAACAGCTTCGTGCGCTTGCCCGCCGCCGTGTAGGCATCGGGGCGGAAGCGCAGAGCGTTGACCAGCGCCCAGATCTCGATGGCGAAGAGCACCACCGCGATCACGGCGAAGATCCAGTACTGGGCGACTGCGAGCCAGAGCATGCGGTCAGGATAACGGCACAGCTCGGGCGCGGGATGGGAGGCGCCCCGGGCCGGGAGGCCTGCGTGCCGGGCGGCCGGCGCTCCGAGCGGCTATCCCCGTCGGCGGTCGGGGTCGGAGCGGTCGGTGATCAGCAGCTCGAGCGCCTCGGTGGTGGCGGGCGGTTCGACGGCCGACATCTCGCGGGTGAGCGGACGCGGCCCGATGGTGTCGCCGTCGGCCGCGATGAGCAGGCTGGGCAGGAAGCGCTGCGCGTCCTTGTGATCCAGCCCGGTGGCCTCGAGCAGGTCGATCGCGAGCGAGCGCAGCTGGATGACGAGGGCGACGCCCTCGAAGTGGTCGACCCGGCCCAGGCGCGTGCCGTCGTCGCTGCGCAGCATCGTCTCGGGCGTGAGGTAGGAGCAGAAGATGCGCAGCGCCCGGCGCGCCTCGGTGAAGTCGCCGTCGGAGTCGACGGCCTCGCGCAGGGCGACGGCGGCATCATGGGCGGCGAGCAGGGCGTCAGCCAGGCGCGCATGGGAGCTGCGGCCCTTGACCGACTCGAGGAAGGCGACCTCGTGCCGGGCGATGACGCGCACGTTGCGCACGGCGCGATCGGAGCCGATGAGCAGATGCTGCAGACGCCCGACGTCGCCCGCCCGCCGCAGGTGGGTGGGGGAGAAGGTGGCGATCTCCTCGGCCGCGTTGTTCGCGATGCGCCACTCGTCCACGAGCTCCTGGGAGGTGGTGCGGATCTGCGAGAGCGCGGCGTTCGCGACCTTCACGTCCCCCGTGCGGGCTGCGAGCGACATCTGCGTGAGCGCGTCCTCGAGCGCCCGGTACAGCGAGTGCGCGGCCGACCGCTGCCCCCGACGGGGATCGCCCGAGGTCAGCAGGTGGACGAGGATGCCCACGACCACGCCCGTGAGCGCGTCGAGGATGCGGCCGCCCGGGCTCATCGACGGGGTGAGCGGCATGACCGTGACCAGCAGCGACTGGATCGACATCTGCATCGTGAAGACGATCCCGGAGTCGATGAGCCGGGCCAGCAGGCCGGCCGTCACCACGACGACCGCGATCTGCCACGTGCCCGAGCCGATCGTCGCGCGGGCGAGCTCGCCCAGCAGCACGCCGCACATCACGCCCGTGGACATCTCCAGCACCTTGCGGACCTTCTTCTCCGTGCTGGACACGCCGATGATCACGAAGGCGGCGATGGCCGCGAAGAAGGGGAACTGGTGGCCCCACACGAAGTGCGCGAACAGGTAGGCGACCGCGGTCGCGGTGCCCGCGCGGGCGATGCTGCCCAGGCCCTTGCGGTCGCGCTCGACGCCCTCGCCGATGCGGCTGGAGATCGCCGCGCGCACGCGGTCGCCGAGCGGCGGCTTCGGGGTGTCGATGTCCGTGGTGGTGGTCGTCGGCTCGGTCCTGCTCATGCGAACACCGGATCCGTCAGCCGCATCTCGAGAAGCTCCCTGAGGTCGAAGGTCTCGCCGTCGCGCCCGCCGCGGCCCACGACAAGGGGTGCGTCGACGGGCTCGATCTCCGCCCCGCGCAGTCGTGTGAGCAGGCCGCCGTCGGCCCGCAGGATGTAATAGCGCGCCTCGGTGTCGATGCCGATCGTGCGGTCCTGCTTGAGGTACCAGCCGTGCAGCGGGGTGCGGATCGTCCCGGACCCCTTGTAGGGGAGGGCGCGCAGCGGGCGCGGGGCGATGCCCGCGCTCTCGAACCGCTCGATGTACTCGCGCAGGATCGCGGTGGCCTTCTCGTGCTCGGTCCGACGTGCGTGCTTGAGTGCCTGCTCCTGCGCGGCGATCACGGCGGCGCGCTGCTGCGACCAGGAGGGCGGATCGCCCCGGCGGTCCTCCGGCACCTCGCCTCGCGGCATCTCGCCCTGCGGCGCCTCGCCGTGCGGCAACTCGCCCTGCGGCATCTCGCCCTGCGGCATCCCGTGCCGCTCACCCTGCGCGCTCATGCCCATGGCCCCATTGTGTCAGGCCCCGCGGCGCACGGCGCGCGGTCTGGGCCGGGGCCGCAGCACCCAGGAAGCTGCGTGGGCCGGGGGCCGCGTGGCCCGGTGGTGTCGCGGAAGGGCACATACGGGACATCTCTGCCATATATGGCAGAGATGTCCCGTATACGCCGTTCCACGACACGAAGCCGTCTCCGGAGGTGGGGGATCGGGACCACCACCCGGATCTCAGACTCGGCCGCTCCACGACTCGCCGGACGCCGGCGGCAGGGCACCGGCGGGCGGGCGACGGCGGCCGGGTGACGGCGGGCGGGTTACGGCGGGCGGGCAACGCCGGGCCGCGGCGCCTCAGAGTCGCGCCGTGCGGGGCCTCTCGCCGTGCTCGCGGGTGATCACGACGGGCTCCTGCGTCGCATCGAGCCAGGTGATCTCGACGTCCTCGGCCGATGGCCCCATTCCGTCAGCCCCGTCGACCCCGTCAGCCCCGTCGGCCTCGCCGCCGTCATCCCACGGGCCCGCGCTGATCCGGGACCCGATGACGAGGGGCGCGTCGAGCGGGGCGGCGCGCTTGAGGACGGCCAGGGCGATCGGGCCGAGGTCCGCGTGGGTGGCCGCGGAGGTCACGGTGCCCACGAGCTTGCCCTCGCTGCCACCCAGGCGCACGGGATCGCCGTGCCGGGGCATGACGTTCTGCGAGCCGTCGACCAGCAGCATCGTGAGTCGGCGCGGGGGCTGACCCAGGTTCAGCACCTTGGCAACGGTCTCCTGACCGCGGTAGCAGCCCTTGGCCGTGTGGACGGCGGTGCGCAGCAGGTCGAGCTCGTGCGGGATGCTGCGCTCGTCGACCTCGGTGGCCTGGCGCGCGCGGTGGGAGGCGATGCGCAGGGCCTCGGCCGCCTCGCTGCCGGCGAGGTGCTCGACGCGCCAGGGGAGCGCTGCGAGGGCGTCCGCGTCGAAGGCGGTGAGCACCCAGTCGGTGCCGTCCTCTGGATCGGGCCCGTAGGCGACGTGGCCGGGGGCGACCGCGGGGTGCGGATCGGTCCACACGAAGGCGGGATCGGGGAGATCGAGGCCCGTCGGCCCGAGCGCCGCCGCACCCAGGATGTTCCCGGCGGGCGCGAGGCCGCCCAGCAGGCGCAGATCGTCGCGGTCCGTGATCTCGACGCGCGCGGCGAAGCGCATCATCTCGAGGTAGCGGCGTAGGCCCGCCCGGGAGCCAGGATCGGTGACCAGCAGGATCGTGTCCTCGCCGGTGACAGCGGCGGAGGCCAGGTGCTCGACCCGGCCCTGCGGGCTCAGGACGGCGAGGGAGCGCGAGGCGCCCACGGGGGCATCGGTGAGGACCTGCGAGGTGACCGTGGTGAGCCAGCTGCGGGCGTCGGCCCCGCGGAGCTCGAGGATCTCGTGGCCGCCGAGGTCGACGACGGCGCGGCGCGAGAGGAGGCGGCGCTGCTCCCGCAGCGGGGCTCCGTAGTGGGCGGGCATGCCGCGGTCGGGGCCGTCCTCTGCGAGCACGGCGCCGGATCCCGTCAGCAGGGGCGGGTGGATCGGCTGCGGCGGGGGAGCGGGCTGCTCGGTCATGTCGGTCACGTCAGCCACGGTCGAGCTCGACCGAGAGGTAGGGGGAGAGCTCGTTCGGCGCGGCGGGATCGGTCGCGCGCTCCCACAGCCACATGAGACGGCCGCCGACGAGCCCGAACATGCGGGTCGTGGCGATCGAGCCGTCGGCGGCACGGGCCGTGGGGGAGGTGCGCAGGCCCAGCTGGATGCGCGGTCCGCGCACCTCGCCGGCCCAGGTCTCCTCGCCGTCCTCCCGGGAGATCACGAGCTCGACGCCGTACGAGACGACGCCGGCGGGATCGCCGGGCTTGGCGGCGCGGGCGGCCTCGAGGTCCTGGCCGGGCAGAGGATCGCCGACGCGCCAGAAGCCCTTCTCCCGCACCAGCAGGCTGCGCTCGCCCGTGCCGGCCTCCTGCTCCGGGACCTTCTCGGGGTCGACGAACGCGCTCGTGGGCGGCAGCGGGGCAGGGGCGTCGACCAGGTCGGTCGACATCACCCAGACCAGGGTGCCGTCCTCGTTCGCGGAGGTCACGAGCTTCTGCTCGATGCGGCGGCCGATCAGCTCGCCGTCCTCGTCGGGGAGCTGGGCGGCGCCGTCGCCGTTCCAGGAGCCGACGAGCCAGGCCAGCGGGAAGAGGCTCTCAGGAAGCGATTGATCCAGGACGATCGGCATCGGATCAGCGGCCGAACAGGCGGGTGACCACGAGGACGGCGAATCCGGCGGTGCCGAGCCCGACGACGCCGACGAGAGCGGTGAACACGAGGGACAGAACAGACATGCTCACACTGTACCGGCCACGGCGCCTCGAGCGGGCCGACGGGACGGCCGTGCAACGGACAGGATCACGCGCACCGGAGCCCGGCGCGAACCGGCGCGGGGAGCCGCGACTCCGCGGGGCCCCTCAGCCCAGAAGACGCTGGGTGAGCAGCGCCACGACGCCGATCGTGGCGACGGGACCGGCGGCGACGGCGAGGGAGGGCAGGGGCTCTCGTGCGGCGAGCACCGACCCCAGCAGCAGGTGCACGCCGCTCGCGCCCACCGCGAGCACCGCGCCCACGAGCAGCGCGATCGGCCAGGCGATCGCGGATATCTCGTGCATCATGAGTGCGGTGGTGCCCGCACCCAGCACGATCGCGAGGATCAGCCGGGGCGTGCGCGGCAGGCCGATGGCCGTGACGAGCAGCGTCACGGCGAGGCCGGCCCCGGAGGCGGCGAGCAGGCCCACCTCGGCGGGGGTCGCGGCGTCGGCCTGGGCGACCACCCAGGTCGCGGAGATCCCGGTGAGCATCACACCGCCCACGGTGCCGGTGAGCGAGGCGGAGAGCTCCTCGCGGCTATGGCGGAGCATCTGGTGGACGAAGGCACCGAAGATGCCGAGCGCGCAGGCGACCACGACGCTCCACAGCGGCTCCCCGGTCTCCGCGGTGCGCACGCTGAGCAGGGCGGCGAGCATGCCCGTGGCCACGATGACGATGCGCGAGCCGAGCGCGCTGGGGAGCTCGAGCAGGTCCGGCCAGCCGATGCCCACGAGCAGGGCGAGCACGCACAGCAGTGCCGCCATCAGCGGGACCGAGGCGCCGCCGGTGAGCGTCACCAGGCTCAGCAGGACCGCCAGGACGGCTCCCAGAGGGGCCCGTTCCGATGCGGTCATCCGCCCACCTCGCACTCGTCTCGCTGTCGTCGTCCGCGTTCGTTCTGCCCTGGTCCGGATCCGTGGTCCGGAGCCGGCTCGTCGCCGGTCGTCCGCGGGTCCGCGCGCCCTCCGGGACTCCCGGTTCGGCGCCGGTTCCCGCGCCGAGGGCGGGCGTCCCGGGACCGCTCAGGGGAACGCTACAGTGGCAGTCTACGAGCCGCCGACGGCGGAGCCCTGCCACGGACCATAAGGACACCCACCGCATGATCGTCACGGACGAGCTGCGCCCTGCGCAGCGCCCGGCGGTCGACCTCCTCCTCGAGCGGACCCGCGCCCACGACGGCGTCGCCGCGCTGGACGAGGCCGCGCTGTTCGCCCTGCACGCCGAGCGTGCCGACGGGACGCTGCACCTGCTGCTCGCCGATTCCTCGTCGGACTCACCGGGCTCAGCGGACTCGTCGGCCCCGGCGCGCGCCCTCGCCTACGCCTCCGTCCTGCCCGACGGCACCGCGCAGGGCGCCGTGGACCCCGAGGTCCGCCGCCGCGGCCTGGGATCGCGGCTGCTGGACGCGGTCCTCGAACGTCGCCCCGACGCCGGGATCTGGGCCCATGGAGCGCTCGACGCCTCCCTCGCCTTCCTGCGCGAGCGCGGTCTCGAGCCCGTGCGCGAGCTGCTCACGATGCGCCGCGTGCTCGGACAGGGTGCCGACGGCGACGCCGGGATCCCGGCGCGCGAGCCCCGCGATCCCGCGATCGCGCTGGATGCCTTCGATCCGGCGCGCGACGCCGACGCCTGGGTGCGCGTGAACGCGCGCGCCTTCGCCGGCCATCCCGAGCAGGGCCGCCTGACCCGCGCGGACCTCGACGAGCGCATGGCCCAGCCCTGGTTCCGGGCCGATGACCTCCACGTGGCCCGCCGCGACGGCGAGCTGCTGGGCTTCGTCTGGGTCAAGCGCGAGGAGGCCGAGGACCCCCGGAGCGCGCCCGACGCGGAGATCTACGCCGTGGGCACCGACCCCGACGCCGCAGGCCAGGGCGTCGCCGGAGCCCTGCTCAATCGCGCCCTGCGCGCTCTCGCCGCGGACGGCGTCGGCGCAGCGACGCTCTACGTCGAGGGGGACAACACTCCTGCGCTCGGCCTCTACGAGCACCTGGGCTTCGACGTCTCCGGCCGCGATCTCCAGTTCCGCCGGGGCCGCGGGGCCGGCTCGTCGGACGCGACGGACGCATGAGCACGCTGGCAGTCCCCGGCGCCCAGCCCGCCGTGCTCGCGGCGGGCGCGCTGATCTGGCGCGAGAAGCACGGCACGGTGCAGGTGCTGCTCGTGCACCGCCCCCGCTACGACGACTGGTCGATCCCCAAGGGGAAGCTCGAGGCCAAGGAGACGTTCCCCGCCGCGGCCGTCCGCGAGGTGGGGGAGGAGACCGGGTACCGCGTGCGGCTGCACCGTCCGCTGCCCGCCTCCGTCTACCTGCTGCCCGACGGCCGCTCGAAGATCGTCCAGTACTGGACCGCGGCCGTGCGCTCGCGCATCGGACCCGGCCCGAAGAATCCCAAGGAGATCGACGAGACCCGCTGGGTGCAGATCTCCGAGGCCGAGCAGCTGCTCACCCGGCAGACCGACCGCGTGACCCTCACCGCGCTCTCCGAGCAGCTCGCCGAGGACACCGCGCGCACCCGGCCGATCATCATCCAGCGCCATGCCGCGGCCGTCTCCCGCTCGAAGTGGCGCGACGGCGAGAAGAGCCGACCCCTGAACTCGAAGGGGAAGAAGCAGGCCAAGGCCCTGCCGCCGATGATCGACGCCTTCGCGCCGGACTCCGTGGTCTCCAGCCCCTGGAAGCGCTGCCGGGCGACGATCCAGCCGTACGCGCGGCTCTCCGGCCTGGACATCTCCACCAAGGAATCCCTCACCGAGGCCGGGCACGCCTCCGAGCCCTCGCGCACCGCTGCGGTCGTCGAGCGCGTGCTGCGCGAGGCGCGGCCCACGATCCTGTGCACCCACCGGCCCGTGCTCCCCACCGTCATCGACACCGTGCGCGAGTTCGCGAGCCGCGAGGCCGCCCTCGAGCTCCCGCGCTCGGACCCGTATCTCTCCGCCGGCGAGGCGCTCATCGTGCATGCGGTGCCCGGCGGCCGGATCGTCGCCGTCGAGCGCCACCAGCCGCGCATCGAGTGACCGTGCGGCCGGGCCCGTCCGGACGGCATGCTCCGCCGACGGGCCGACGGGCCGACGGGCCGACGGGCCGATGGGCCGATGGGCCGACGGTCCGCGGACCAGCGGGTGGAAGGCGCCGCCCGGCAGAATGAAGCATGTGGGGCGGTGGGCCCCGACACGACCCTGCAGGAGGACACGATCCGATGAGTGACAGCAGCGGCTACGGCGGCTTCAGCGCCCCCGGCCCCCAGGACCCGCAGGGCTCCGCGCCGTCGCCCTACGGCGCGGGTGATTCCAGCAGCGCCGGCGATTCCTTCGGTTCGAGCGATCCGTACGGCTCGAGCGCCCCCTACGGTTCGGGCTCTCCGTATGGACCGAGTTCCTCCTACGGACCGGATTCCTCCTATGGATCAGGTTCCTCCTATGGATCAGGTTCCTCCTACGGGTCGGGCGATCCGCACGGCTCGAGCACCGGGTACGGATCCAGCGATCCGTACGGCTCGACGGAGCCCTACGGCTCGAACGGCGGAAACGGTCCGACGGATCCCTATGCCCCGGCCTCCGGCTCGTCGGCCCCCTCGGGAGGGCCCTTCGGGTCGCCGGACCAGGCGCCCCGGCCCGACGGGACGCCGAGCCACCAGCCCTCGTACCAGCCGTCCTACCAGCCCGCCTCCCACCCGTCGTACCAGGCCTCCACGGCGTACCCCGGCGGGATGCACGGCGCCGGGTACGCGCCTCGGCCGACGTCGGGGATGGCGATCGCCGGCTTCGTCCTGGGCCTCGTGGGCCTCGTGGTGGCCTGCGGCGCCCTCTCGCCGCTCGGCGTCATCTTCTCCGTCATCGGCATGCAGGCGACGGGGGAGAACAGCACCCACGGCGGGCGAGGGTTCGCGATCGCGGGTCTGATCATCTCGATCGTCGGCACCCTCCTCCTGCTCCTCGTCGTCGGCGGGTTCGTGCTCGGCTCCCTGGCGGAGTCCACGTCCGAGACCTACTGACCCGATACCGGACCCCCGAGCCGCTGCCGCGGCCCGAGCTGTGACCGGACCGTGACCTCGGTGTGATGCACCTGTATATGCAGCCTGACCTGCGCTTCCGATGCCTGAGCGCGGGAGTGCGCCGCCCGTTCATCTGACGTTCACACGGCGGCGGGCGAGCGGACACCTCGGCTCCCTAGCGTCGCGCATGTCGCCCCCGCCGGGTATCCCGCCCGGTCACCCTGAGGCGCGCTCCTCGTACTCGTGGGCCCTGCCCCGGAAGGAATCGCAGTGATCGTTCGCAAGACCACGCTCGCCCCTCTCGCCGCGCTCGGACTCACCGCCGCACTCGCCCTGTCCGCCTGTGGCGGCTCCGACGGCGGCACACCCGCGTCGGACGGGGGCGGCGCGGCCGCATCCGGCAGCGTCTCCGGCAAGCTCGCTGGCGCCGGCGCCTCCTCCGCCGAGTCGGCCGAGAGCGCCTGGACCCAGAGCTTCCAGGCTGTGAACCCCGATGCTCAGGTGACCTACGACTCCGTCGGCTCCGGAGCGGGCCGCGAGCAGTTCCTGAACTCCGGCGTCCAGTTCGCCGGCACGGACGCCGCCCTCACGAAGGACGAGATCAAGCAGTCGGCCGACGCCTGCCAGGGCGGCAAGGCCTTCGACGTGCCGATCTACATCTCCCCGATCGCCGTCGTCTTCAACCTCAAGGGCGTCGACGACCTGCAGCTCTCCCCGGAGACCATCGCCGGGATCTTCGCCGGCGACATCACCACCTGGGACGACGCGGCGATCAAGAAGGACAACCCGGACGCCGACCTGCCGTCGACCAAGATCACCCCGGTGCACCGCTCGGACTCCTCCGGCACCACCGAGAACTTCACGCAGTACCTCGAGAAGACCGCCCCCAAGGCGTGGAAGCACGGCGAGGTCGAGGACTGGCCCGTCAAGGGCGGCCAGTCCGGTGACGGCACCTCCGGTCTGATCTCCGTGGTCGAGGGCGGCGACGGCACCATCGGCTACGCCGACGCCTCGAAGGCCGGCAACCTGGGCATCGCCAAGATCAAGGTGGGCGACGAGTACGTCGAGTACTCGCCCGAGGCAGCCGCCAAGGCCGTCGAGGACTCCCCGCGCGAGAAGGACCGCGAGGACGGCGACATCGTCGTCCAGCTGGATCGCACCCTGGACGATCCCTCGACCTACCCGCTGGTCCTCGTGTCCTACATGGCCCTCTGCGACACCTACAAGGACCAGGAGACCGCTGACCTCGTGAAGTCCTACGCTTCCTACGTGGTCTCCTCGGAGGGCCAGAAGGCCTCCGGCGAGGTCGCCGGCAACGCGCCGCTGTCCGACACCCTCTCCAAGGACGCCACCGCCTCGATCGAGAAGATCAAGGCCAAGGGCTGAGTCCCGACCGATCGATGAGCGCACGGCCGACGGGCGCTCGGGTGCGCCGCACGGGGAACGACTCCCGCGTGCGGCGCACCCGGCCGTCGGCCCTCTCACCGGCCCGCCCACAGGAAGGCGCCACATGAGCACCCCCGCCGCCGCAGACCCCGCGTCCACGGCACCGGAGCAGGACCCCGCGCAGAGCCCCGAGCCCGGCGGATCCAAGGCCGTGGCCGGCCGCCGCTCCAAGCGGCGACCCGGCGACATGATCTTCACCGGGCTGAGCGTCGGCTCCGGACTGCTCATCTTCGTCACCCTCGCGCTGGTCGCGATCTTCCTGACCGTCCGCTCGATCCCCGCGATCCGCGACAGCAAGGAGCTGGGCGGCGGGCCCGACGCCATCTCGCTCTGGTCCTTCGCCGCGCCGCTCGTGTTCGGCACGGTCTTCGCCGCGCTGCTCGCGCTCATCATGGCCGTGCCCGTCTCGATCGGGATCGCGCTGTTCATCTCCCACTTCGCGCCGCGGCGACTGGCCACCCCGCTCGGCTTCATGATCGATCTGCTGGCGGCCGTGCCCTCGGTCGTCTTCGGCCTCTGGGGCGGCGTGTGGCTGGTGCCGAAGATGCAGCCGCTCTACGAGCTCCTCAACACGTACGTGGGATGGTTCCCGCTGTTCGGCGGCGACCCCTCCACGCCGATGCGCAACCTCGCGACCGCCTCGATCGTGCTCGCGGTGATGATCCTGCCGATCATCACCGCGGTTTCGCGCGAGGTCTTCCTGCAGACCCCGCGGCTGCAGGAGGAGGCGGCCCTCGCGCTCGGCGCGACCCGGTGGGAGATGATCCGCGCCGTGGTGCTGCCCTTCGGGCGCTCGGGCGTCGTCTCCGCCTCGATGCTCGGTCTCGGACGCGCGCTCGGAGAGACCATGGCCGTGCTCATGGTGCTCTCCCCGGGGGCAACGTTCTCCCTGCACATCCTCGAGGTCGGGCAGCACAACACGATCGCCGCGAACATCGCCTCCCAGAGCGCCGAGGCCACGCCCGACGTCATGGCCCGACTGATCTTCACCGGCCTGGTCCTTTTCGTCATCACCTTCGTCATCAACGCACTCGCCCGCGCGATCGTCTCGCGCTCGGCGAAGTCGTGAGGGGCCAGGAGGGAACACCATGAGCGCCACCCCCGCACGCACCGCCTCCTCCGGGCTGGTCACCGGCTCGGGAGCATCCGAGCGCCGCCTGCCCTGGTACCACCTGCTGCTCACCGCGGCGATCGCGATCGCGCTCGCCGCGATCGTGCTGGTCCTGTTCGACAGCTTCTCGATCGGCGGGCTCGTGGTGCTCGGCTACGTCCTGCACCTGGTCATCGGGTACGGCTACTCGCGGATCCGCGAGGGCCGCCGCTGGGCGAACGACCGCTTCGCGACACTGCTCGTCTTCGGCGCCTTCGCCGTCGCCATGATCCCGCTGATCTCCTTGCTGTGGGAGGTCCTGCACCGCGGCCTCGGCAAGCTCATCAGCCCGTACCCCGGGTACTTCTGGACCGCCGACATGGCGGGGGTGGTCGGCGGCATGGTGTCCGGCGGCATCGCCCACGCGATCGTCGGCACCCTGCTGATCACCCTCGGCGCGAGCATCATCTCGGTCCCGATCGGCCTGCTCACCGCGATCTTCCTCGTCGAGTACGCCCGCTACGGCGCGCTTCGCGTGCTGGGGCGCGGCATCACCTTCCTGGTCGACGTGATGACGGGCATCCCCTCGATCGTCGCGGGCCTGTTCGGCCTGGCCCTGTTCATCACCATCACGAACGACCCCGGCATCCGCATCGGCCTCATGGGCTCGGTCGCGCTGAGCGTGCTCATGGTCCCGACCGTGGTGCGCTCGAGCGAGGAGATGCTGCGGCTGGTGCCGCTCGAGCTGCGCGAGGCCGCCTACGGGCTGGGCGTCCCCAAGTGGCTCACGATCGTGAAGGTCGTGCTGCGCACCTCGATCGCGGGCCTCACCACGGGCGTCACTCTCGCCATCGCGCGCGTGATCGGCGAGACCGCGCCGCTGCTGCTGACCGTCGGCGCCCTGCCGATGATGAACGGCAACCTGTTCAGCGGACGCATGCAGACCCTGCCGACCTTCATCAACAGCCAGTACCGTTCGGGCAACGCCGTGTGCAACTCGGACGCCATCACCAACCCGATCACGCACATGCAGTACGCATGCTCGACGACGATCAACTACGACCGCGCCTGGGCCGCCGCCCTCACGCTCATCCTCATGGTGATGATCCTGAACATCGTCGCCCGCCTCGTCAGCCGCCTCTTCGCCCCCAAGCTCGGCCGCTGAGCCGGCGGCGCGGCCCCGCACCGAAAGGACACCCCATGGCCCAGGCCATCAACGTGGAGGACCTCAACATCTACTACGGCGACTTCCTCGCCGTGGAGGACGTGACCGTCACTCTCCAGCCCCGCTCGGTCACGGCCCTCATCGGCCCGTCGGGCTGCGGGAAGTCGACGTTCCTGCGCACCCTGAACCGGATGCACGAGGTCATCCCCGGCGCCTACGCGAAGGGCAGCGTCGAGATCGAGGGCTCGGACATCTACGGCCCGGGCGTCGATCCCGTCAACGTCCGCCGCCGCGTGGGCATGGTCTTCCAGAAGCCCAACCCGTTCCCCACCATGTCCATCAAGGACAACGTGCTGGCCGGGGTCAAGCTCAACAACAAGCGCATCTCGCGCTCCGCGTCCGAGGAGCTGGTGGAGACCTCGCTGAAGGGTGCGAACCTCTGGGAGGAGGTCAAGGACCGCCTCGACAAGCCCGGCCTGGGTCTCTCGGGCGGCCAGCAGCAGCGCCTGTGCATCGCGCGCGCGATCGCCGTGAAGCCCGAGGTGATCCTCATGGACGAGCCCTGCTCGGCGCTCGACCCGATCTCCACACTCGCGATCGAGGACCTCATCCACGAGATGAAGCAGGACTTCACGATTGTGATCGTCACGCACAACATGCAGCAGGCCTCGCGCGTCTCCGACCGCACGGGCTTCTTCAACATCGCGGGGACCGGCAAGCCCGGGCACCTCATCGAGATCGACGAGACCGAGAAGATGTTCACCAACCCCTCGAACTCGCAGACGGAGGACTACATCTCCGGTCGCTTCGGCTGAGCCCTCGCCTCAGACCACGGTCCGACGTCGGCCCCGGGAATCCGTTCCCGGGGCCGATGCGCGTGACGGGGCGGTGGGCGGAGGGTGGTGCCATGACCTCGACACCTCTGCCCTCGCAGCCCGCATCCCGGCCCGCCTCCCAGCCCGTCGGCCAGGACCCCGCCGCATACCCCGGGGCCCGGCCCGCCGCCGCCCCCGCATACCCCGGGGCCCAGCCCGCCGTCGCCCAGGGCCCCGTCGGCCCCGCACCGGTGCTCCAGGCCCGCGCCCTGCGCCACTCCTACGGGGAGAAGGCCGGCGCGACCCTCGCGCTGGACGGCGTGGACCTCGACATCCGCGCCGCCGAGTCGGTCGCGGTGATGGGCCCCTCCGGCTGCGGGAAGACGACCCTGCTGCACGTTCTCGCCGGCATCCTTCCCCCCACCTCCGGGAGCGTCGTCCATGCGGGCGCCTCGCTGGACTCCCTCTCCGACGCCGCCCGCACGCGCCTGCGCCGCACGAGCTTCGGCTTCGTCTTCCAGGACGGCCAGCTCCTTCCCGAGCTGACCGCCCTGGAGAACGTGGTGCTCCCGCGCATGCTCGGCGGCACCTCCCGGCGCGCCGCGAGCGCCGAGGCGTCGGCCTGGCTCGATCGCCTGGGCCTCGCGGGCATGCACGAGCGCCGGCCCGGCCAGCTCTCGGGCGGCCAGGCCCAGCGCGTCGCGATCGCCCGCGCCCTCGCCGGCCGGCCCTCGGTGGTCTTCGCCGACGAGCCCACCGGCGCGCTCGACCAGACCACCGGCCACAGCGTCCTCCAGGTGCTCGCCGAGGCCTGCCAGGACGCGGGCGCGGCCCTCGTCATGGTCACCCACGACCCGTCGGTCGCCGCGACCTGCGAGCGGACCATCGCCATGCGCGACGGCCGCATCGCCCAGCAGTTCCACCGCGAGGGAGGTGCACGATGAGTCTCCTCAGCACGGCCCCACTGATCCTCCGGCGCCGCGGCGGGATCGCCACTGCGCTGCCGATCATCGGCTTCGCGGCCTCGACCGGCATCCTCGCGACCGTCCTCGGCGGCCTCGGCGCCTTCGCCTCCCGCGCAGCCGCCTCGCCCGTCGGCGACGGGCCGCCCACGGCGGAGGCCTCCAACCTGTCCTTCCTCATGTCCTGCGCGATCGTCGCGACCGTGCTGCTCGTGCCCAGCGCCATGAGCCTGGGCAGCGCCGCCGCGAAGCTCAGCCTGTCCCGCCGCGAGCGGGACCTCGCCGCGGTGCGTCTGGTGGGCGGCACCACCGCCCAGGTCGGCGCGCTCGCCGTGGCCGACGTCCTCGCGCAGGCGCTCATCGGCTCGCTGATCGGGCTGCTCGCGCACCTCGCCGTCTCCCCGGCGCTCACGGCGCTCGACTTCGGGATGGCCCCCTTCAGCGTCGGCGAGCTGCTGATGCCGCTCTGGGCCTATCCGGTGCTGGTGATCGCGGCGACGCTGCTCGCGGGCGCCTCCGCCGGGATCGGCCTCGCGGGCGTCGCGATCTCACCGCTCGGGGTCGCCCGGGACTCGCGGATCGTGCGCATGTCCGTGGTGCGGCTGATCGTGTGGGCGGCGCTGATCGTGCTGTTCATCGCCGCGTTCCAGATCCTTCCCCGGATCGTGGGCGGGATCCCGAACGGGATCGGCGTGCTGATCGCCGTGCTCGCGATCCTCATGGCCCTCGTGATCGGCAGCGTGAACATCGTCGGCCCGTTCGTGGTGTGGGTGGTCGCACGGATCATCGCCGCCGTCGCACCCGGCCCCGCCCTGCTCGTGGGCGCCCGACGCCTCGCCGCCGACCCCCGCGCCGGATGGCGCGCCGTCTCCGGCATCACCTTCGGTCTCGTCATCGCCGGGTTCCTGACGCTGACCAGCATGTTCGGGAACATGGACGAGACCGCCTCCGAGCGGGCGCTGAGCACCGCCCTGCACACCGGCGGACTGCTCACCCTGGGCATCGCCGCCGTGCTCGCCGCCGTCTCGACCGGGGTCACGCAGACCGCCCGCGTGCTCGACCAGGCGCGCGTCTACCGCTCGCAGCATGTCGCGGGAGCGACCGTCAGCGCCCTCCAGCGCGCCCGCATCGCCGAGATCGCGATCCCCCTCGCACTGGCCGCGATCGTGGCGGGCCTGAGCGCCGCGGGGCTCCTCGCCCCCGTGATGAGCGGCGGCTTCGCCGTGGGCGCGGTCGCGCAGTACATCGCCTCGGCGCTCGGCGCGCTCGGCCTGGTGGCCCTCAGCGTCGCGGTGAGCGCGCCGCTCGTGGGACGGGTCGCGCGGTCCGACGCGTGAGGAGGACGGGTCGGACCGGTCCGACGCATGAGCGGCACGGATCGGCCGGGTCGACGCGCGGGCAGCACGCGCCGCCCGTCGGCTCGTAGGCTGGGGGCCATGGACATCGAATCCGTGGCCCCCACCGAGATCCCCGAGGGTGCGCACCTCATCGACGTGCGCGAGGACGACGAATGGACCGCCGGCCACGCCCCGCGCGCGCAGCACGTGCCGGCGAGCTCCTTCATGGAGCACCTGGGCGAGCTCCCCGAGGACGACGACCCGCTCTTCATCGTGTGCCGCTCCGGCGGGCGCAGCTTCCAGGTCACCCAGTGGCTGAACCAGAACGGCTTCGAGGCGATCAACGTCGCCGGGGGCATGGACATCTGGTTCGAGTCCTCACTGCCGATGGTCAGCGAGACGGACGCCGAGCCCTACGTGCTCTGAGGCGCGGCCGATCTCGACCCGCCGCTCGCGCTCGTGCTGGCGCATAACGCCCGCGAGAGGTGAGTTGATGCGGCATCACCCCCGCGAGAAGTGAGTTGATGTCGTCATTCGTGCGTTTTGGGGACCACAACTCACTTCTCGGTGAGGAGCCGCCGAACGCGTCACCGTCTCCGGGGCAGGCCAGCCGCGCCCCGTCTCCGGGGCAGGCCAGCCGCGCCCCGTCTCCGGGGCAGGCCAGCCGCGCCCAGCCCCGCCCAGTCCCAGCCCCGCTCAGCCCAGCAGCGCGCGCAGGTGGTCGTTGAGGAAGAGGCCGTGCGGGTCGAGCTCCGCGCGCACCTCGTCGAAGACGCCCAGCTGCGGGTAGAGCTCCTCCGCCCGGGCGCGGTCGAGCAGGTGCAGCTTGCCCCAGTGGGGGCGCGCGCCGCGCTCCTCGCCGATCGCGTCGGCCGCGGTGAGCAGCGGCCAGTAGTCCGAGCTGGTCTTCGCGGTCAGCGCGATCGTCACCCGCGGCCCGCCCTGCGCGATCGAGAGGGGAGTGTCGTCCCCGGCGACCCAGCGCAGCTCGATGGGGTACTGGTGCTCCGGGAAGTCCTCCACGTTCAGCGAGGTCAGATGTGAGAACGCCTCGTCGGCCCGATCCGCGGGGAACGCGAGCTCCATCTCGTGGAACGGCTTCGTGGAGCGGCCCGTGAACACCTGGTAGGCGGGTGCGGCGTCCTCCTCGCCCTCCTGGGCGACGTCGAGGCGCCGCACGAGAGCCTTCCCCGCGGCGCTCGCGTCCTCCTCGACGTCCAGCTGCAGCAGCGCGGGCGAGGCATCGGCGGGGAACCAGTGGACCTGCACGTGGCGGGCGCTCTCCCCGAGCGCGGCCAGATCCGCCGACGAGGGGGCGAGGTCCACGAGCTCGCGGCGATCTCGCAGGTGGAAGGCAGGGACCGTCTGCAGCTCGACCTCGAGGATCACGCCGAGCGCGCCCAGAGACACGCGGGCCGAGCGCAGGCGATCCACGTCGTCCTCGCCGATCTCCACGATCTCGCAGCGCCCGTCGACGAGTCGCAGGCCCGTGATCGCCTCGCTCATGATCTGCGAGTCCGTGCCGGAGCCGTGGGTGCCGGTGGCCAGCGCGCCCGCGATCGACTGGGCGTCGTGGTCGCCCTGCACGGGCAGCGAGAGGCCCTGCGCCCACAGCTCCTCGAACAGCTGGGACAGGGGAGTGCCCGCATGCGCGCGCACGCGCCCGCTCCCGGCGTCAACGCCGGTCAGGCCGCTCATCGCGCCGAGCTTCACGAGCACGCCGCCGGTGGGGATCAACGGGGAGAACGAGTGCCCGGCGCCCATCGTGCGCACGGGCAGGCGGCGTCCGATCGCCCAGCGCACGGCCTCGACGACCTCGGCCTCGGTCTCCGGTTGGACCACGGCCTGCGGGGTGAAGCGGTGGTTGCCGCCCCAGTTGTTGGAGCGCTGCTCGATCGTGGCGTGCGGAGGCAGGGAGAAGACCATGCGCCCAGGCTATCGGCAGGAGGTGGCGAAGGGCATGGGGCTGGGGGCGTTCCGGCCCGAGCCCGCGTCCACGCCCTACAGACCCAGCACGCCCTTCAGCAGCGCGTACCCCACGAACGCCACCACATCGAGCAGTGTGTGGGCGACGACCAGAGGGCCCACGCGGCGGGTGCGTCGGAAGTACTCGGTGAAGACCAGGCCCATCGCGAGGTTCGCGATGCCGGGGCCGATGCCCTGGTAGAGGTGGTAGCTGCCGCGCAGCACCGCCGTGATCACGAGGATCCCCGCCGTGCCCACGCCCAGGCGCTCGAGCCTCTGCACGAGGTACCCGGAGACGATCACCTCTTCGAGCACGGCGTTCTTCGCGGCCTGCAGGATCAGCACGGGGACCGTCCACCAGTGCGTGTCCAGCGCTGCGGGGATCACCTCGAGGGTCGCGCCGATCGCCCGGCCCGCGTAGTAGACGGCGAGCCCCGGGATGCCGATGCAGGCCGCGATCACGAGGCCGCGCACGCTGTCGCCGAGCGGCCTCGTGGGTGCGAGGCCGAGGCCCGCGAGGGCGGCTCGCAGACTGCCCGCGCTCACGCTGAGCAGCAGAATCACCAGTGCCACGGGTGCGAGGGTGAAGGTGATCCCGAGCAGTTGCTGCAGCAGGTCGAACCAGGGATTCGTGTCCTGCGAGCTGTTCAGCGTCGCCTGCTGGCCGCTCAGCGGCCCCGCGGCGAGCGACCGCGCGAGGGAGACGACCGAGTACACCCCCGAGCGCCCCAAGGACAGCGCCAGCACGATCACGATCTCGGCCACCAGGAACGCCGACGGCGGGTCGACGTCCCGGCGGCTCATCGGTGCCGCGCCGCTCCGGCGCGTCCGCGGGTCAGGGCTGATCTCGTCCACGGACACATGGTGCCACCGAGGGGTGCACTGGCCCCGGGACGCCGCCGACGCCGACACCGAGGCCCGTGCCGATGCCGACGCTGCGGGAATGCCGAGTCGCCCGGACCCGTTGCTCCCTGTCGTGAGCGAGAACGTGCAGCGACCCGACCGACCCGACCATGAGAACCCCTGGGCGATGCAGCTCGTGGTGCACCGCGTGAAGGCGGACCCCGCGCACCACGAGGACGTCGTCGAGGCCGCGGCTCAGGCCGTCGTGCAGCTCCTGGACGACGAGCGCTCCCGCACGGGCGAGTGGGCCGAGCAGGTCGAGCACTGGCGCGCGGGCTGGATCCGCAAGGTCGTGCGACGGGCCGATGGCGCCCGCTGGGACGCGGTGCAGTCCCTGCCCGGCGTCACCGTCGCCCACGGCACCGCGCAGGTGCGCGCCTTCGTCCCGGGGCCGCTGCAGCCGCTGCCCAAGGATCTCGCGAAGCTGCAGGTGGGCGGCACCGAGTTCCCCCGCGGCGGCCGCGAGGATGCCCCCGCCGCTCCCGCCGCTCCCGCCGTCGTCGCTCCCACGACCCCCGCAGCACCCGCGGCCTTCGTCGAGGTCGAGATCACCCCGCTCGAGGAGATCTCCACCGGCAAGACGGCCGCGCAGGCGGGCCATGCCGCGCAGCTCCTGTACGAGCAGATGGGGGAGGGGGAGCGCGCGACCTGGCGCGCCGACGGCTTCCGCGTCCGGCTGCTCCCGTCCGACGAGGCCGCCTGGGAGGAGCCGGGTGATGCGGTCCGCGTGATCGACGCGGGGCTCACCGAGGTCGACGGGCCGACGGAGACCGCCCGGGCGCACCGTCACCGCGCCCTGGGAGAATGACCGCATGAGCATCTCCGAGACCTCTCCCGCATCCGCCCGTCGGCCCGCCGTCCTCATCACCGGCGCCTCCCGCGGCATCGGCCGCGCCGTCGCCGACGAGCTCGCCGGTGACCACCGGCTGATCCTCGGCGGCCGCGACGCCGCGGCGCTCGCCGAGCTCGCCGCGTCCTATCCCGAGGCCGAGCCCTTCGCTGTGGACGTCACCGACTACGCGGCCGTGGGCGGAGCGGTCGCGGCGCTCGACCTGCCGGACGGTCTCGCCGGCGTCGTGCACAGCGCCGGCGTGCTGGTGGGCGGCACCACCGAGGAGATGGCGGTCTCCGAGTGGAACCGCTCGATGGAGGTCAACGTGACCGCTGTCGTCGAGCTCACGCGACTGCTGCTGCCCGCGCTGCGGAAGGCGCGCGGCACCGTCGTCGCCCTGAACTCCGGCAGCGGCTTCAACTCCATCGGCGGACGCGGCGCCTACTGCGCCTCGAAGTTCGCCCTGCGGGCCTTCACCGACGCCCTGCGCCTCGAGGAGCGCAAGCACGGGGTGCGGGTCAGCTCCGTGCATGCGGGCCGCGTCGACACCGACATGCAGCACGAGCTGCGGAGCATGGAGGACGGCCCCTACGAGATCGAGAAGTACCTCGAGCCGACGTCGGTCGCCTCCGCGGTCGCCCTCGCGATCCGCGCGACCGACGAGGCGAGCATGGACGTCATCTCCGTGCGCCCGCGGATGGGGTGAGGCCGCGCCCGGGCCCCTCCCCGGTCGCCCTCACGGCTGCGGTGTGAACCCCTCCTCGAGCAGTGTCGCGCGCCCGCACTCGAGGCGCGCGACGGGCACGCGGAACGGGGAGCACGAGACGTAGTCCAGGCCCAGCGAATGGAAGAAGTGGATGGAGGCGGGGTCCCCGCCGTGCTCCCCGCACACGCCAAGGGTGAGGTCCGGATTGGTGGCCCGACCGCGCTCGGCGGCGATCCGCAGCAGCTCGCCCACCCCGTACTGGTCGAGGGACTCAAAGGGGCTGTCGGAGAGGATGCCGCGCTCCTTGTAGGTGAAGAAGAACCCGGCCTCGACGTCGTCGCGGGAGAAGCCCCAGGTTGTCTGCGTGAGGTCGTTCGTGCCGAAGCTGAAGAACTCGGCGGCCTCGGCGATCTCCCCGGCGCGCAGGGCGGCGCGCGGCAGCTCGATCATGGTGCCGATGCGGGTGGTGAGCTCCGCGCCGTCCCCGGCCCCGGCCGTGACCTCCTCGGTGACGTCGTCGATCTCGTGGCGGATCGCCCGCAGCTCGCGCACGGACCCCACCAGCGGGATCATGATCTCGACGTGCGGGTCCCCGCCGTCGGCCCTGACCTCGAGCTCGGCCTCGAGGATCGCGCGCACCTGCATGCCGAACAGCCCGGGGATCGTCAGGCCCAGTCGCACGCCGCGCAGCCCCAGCATCGGGTTCTGCTCGTGCAGCCGTTCCACGGCGGCGAGGACCTTGCGCTCGTGCGGCTCGATCCGCCGCCCGGCTTCCTCGGCGCGGGCGATGCGCACCGAGAGGTCGGTGAGGTCCGGCAGGAACTCGTGCAGCGGCGGGTCCAGCAGACGGATCGTCACCGGCAGGTCGCCCATCGCCCGCAGCAGGCCCGCGAAGTCCGCCCGCTGTGCGGGCAGCAGCTCGGCGAGGGCCTCCTCGCGCTCCGCGGGGTCGCCCGCCAGGATCAGCTTCTCGACCTGCGCGCGGCGCTCGCCGAGGAAGATGTGCTCGGTCCGCGCGAGGCCGATGCCCTGCGCACCCATCTGCCGGGCCCGCTGGGCGTCGGCCGCGGTGTCCGCGTTCGCGCGCACCTGCATGCGCCGCACCTCGTCGGCCACGCCCATGAGCCGGTCGACGGAGCGGACCAGGGCCGACGCACGGGGATCGTCGGCGGCCAGATCCCCCTCGAGGTACTGGGCGACCTCGCTGGGCTCGACGGGGATGCGCCCGGCGAAGACCTCGCCGGTCGCCCCGTCGATCGAGAGCACGTCCCCCTCCCGGGCGACGACCTCCCCGTTCATGCGGATCTCCCGCGCCTTCGGGTCGACGTCGAGGGACTCGGCCCCGCACACGCAAGTCTTCCCGAGCCCGCGGGCGACCACGGCCGCGTGGGAGGTCTTGCCGCCGCGGGAGGTCAGCACGCCCTCGGCGGCGAGCATGCCGCCGAGGTCGTCGGGGTTGGTCTCGCGCCGCACCAGCAGGCACTCGTGCCCCTCCTGGGCGCGGGCGATCACGGTCTCCGAGTCGAAGACGACCTCGCCGACGGCGGCGCCGGGGGAGGCGCCCATCCCGCGGGCGAGCACCTCGCGCTCGCCGCTCGCGAACCTCGGGAACATGAGCCGGGTGAGCTGCGCGCCGCTCACGCGGGTGAGGGCCTCGCGCTCGTCGATCGCGCCCTCGTCCACGAGGGTCGTGGCGATGAGGAAGGCCGCGGCGGCGGTGCGCTTGCCCACGCGGGTCTGCAGCATCCACAGCTTCCCCGACTCGATCGTGAACTCGATGTCGCACAGGTCCCGGTAGTGCTCCTCGAGCACGTCCATGGTGCGCAGCAGCTCCTGATACGCATCGGGCAGCACCTCGCCGAGCTCCTCGAGGGACCGGGTGTTGCGGATGCCCGCGACGACGTCCTCGCCCTGCGCGCCCACCAGGAAGTCGCCGTAGATGCCGTGCTCGCCGGTCGAGGGGTCGCGGGTGAAGGCGACGCCGGTCGCGGAGCGTTCGTCGAGGTTCCCGAAGACCATCGCGACCACGTTCACGGCGGTGCCCAGCTCGTGGTCGATGTGCTCGGCGTTGCGGTAGATGACGGCGCGCGGGGCGTTCCACGACTCGAAGACAGCGCTGATCGAGCCGCGCAGCTGCTCCCGCGGGTCCTGCGGGAAGGGGCTCCCGTTCTCGCGCTCGATGATCTGCTTGTATCGGCCGACGATCTCCTCCAGGGCGCCTGCGTCCAGTCCCGCGTCGTCGGCGGCTCCGCGCTCCTCGCGGACCGCCTCGAGCGACTCCTCGAACGTGCTCGCCTCGATGCCGAGCACGGTCGCCCCGTACATCTGCAGCAGACGCCGGTAGGAGTCCTGGGCGAAGCGCTCGGAGCCCGACTGCGCGGCGAGCCCCTGCACGGTCTCGTCGTTCAGGCCCACGTTCAGCACCGTCTCCATCATCCCGGGCATGGAGATCGCGGCGCCCGAGCGCACGGAGACCAGCAGCGGGTCCTCGCGGTCCCCGAAGCGTCGGCCGATCTGCTGCGCGACGTCCTCGAGCGCGGCGGTCACCTGATCGGCGAGCTCGGGCGGGTTCTGGCCGTGATGCATGACGTACCGGCAGGCGTCGGTCGTGATCGTGAAGCCGGGCGGGACGGGCAGGCCCAGCCGGGTCATCTCGGCGAGGTTCGCTCCCTTGCCGCCCAGCAGATCCTTCTGGTCCTTGGAGCCCTCGCGGAACGGGTGGACGAACGTGCTCATCCCCATCACCTCTCGCCCTCTCCCCGCGGCGGGGAGTGAGGCGACGGCCCGGGACGGCCGGACCGTCCGGTGCGTCCTTGCACCTGTGTTCACTGTAGATTCACCAGCGGTTCAGGGGAAGAGGCGGGGCCGCCCTCCCGTTGCTACTCTCGCGCAGTGATGACCACTCCGCCCCCGCCGCAGCAGCTCGACATCGCGGCCATCGTCCCCTGCTACAACGAGGAGGCGACCGTCGCGAAGGTCGTGTCGGACCTGCGCAGGACGTTCGACGGCATCACGGTGTACGTCTACGACAACAACTCGAAGGACGCGACCCGGGAGCGGGCTCGTGAGGCCGGGGCGATCGTGCGCACCGAGACCCTCCAGGGCAAGGGCAACGTGGTGCGCCGCGCCTTCGCCGACGTCGACGCGGACGTGTACCTGCTCATCGACGGCGACGACACCTACGACGTCGCCTCCGCGCCCGCCATGGTCGAGGCGCTGCTCGAGGGCCCCTACGACCACGTGCTGGGCTGCCGCGTCGACGACCCAGACAACTCGGCGTACCGCAAGGGCCACGCCTGGGGGAACCGCTTCTTCAACAGCGTGGTCTCGAGGCTCTTCGGCGAGCCCGTCACCGACATGCTCTCCGGATTCCGCGTCTTCTCCCGACGCTTCGTGAAGTCCTTCCCCGCGCTCTCGCAGCGCTTCGAGATCGAGACGGAGCTGACGGTCCACTCGCTGGCCACGCGCGTGCCCCAGATCGAGAAGCCGGTCGGCTTCGGCGAGCGGCCCGACGGCAGCGAGTCCAAGCTCAGCACCTTCTCCGACGGCCGACGCATCATCCTCACGATCGCCAAGCTCTTCGCCTTCGAGAAGCCGTTCGTGTTCTGGGGAGCCGCGAGCATCGTCGCCTTCGTGGCCGGCCTGATCAGCGGCATCCCCGTCATCTCGGAGTACGCGCGCACGGGCCTCGTGGAGCGCTTCCCGACCGCGTTCCTCGCCGCGATCTTCATGGTGATCGCCTGCCTGATGGTGACGGCCGGCGTGATCCTCACCGGCACCACGAGGAACCGGCACGAGGCGGCGCGGCTCGCCTACCTGGGACTCGCCCCGGTGGCCACTCCCGGGCTCGCGCCGCGGCGCGAGGTGTCGCCGGAGGAGCTGCGCGCGCCGCGGAACCAGCGCGCGCCCGAGCCGATCGTGCCCGAGCGCGCGCCGGTGGTGCGAGGCGAGGCCGACCGCCTTCAGCGTCGTGAGGGGCAGGGCCTCGGTGGCCGCTGAGCGCGCGACGTCCCTGCGCGCCCTCATCGGGCGCTTCCTCGTCTCCGGCGGCGCCATGGCGCTGCTGGACCTGTGCCTGTACTCGGGCGGAACGCTGCTGATGCACTGGCCCCCGATCGCCGCGCATGTCGTGTCCACGCTGATCACGATCTGCGTGAGCTTCGCGGTGAACCGCGCCTTCGTCTTCCGGGCGCACGGCACCGGCGTCCGGGCGTTCGTGCCGTTCCTGGCCGTCACCCTGGTGACCGCGCTCGTGATCCAGACGCTGATCATCACCGGGGTGGTGCACGCCTGCGGCGCGCTCTTCCCGCGGGCCCCCGAGGGCGTCGTGGCGATCGCCGCGAAGATCATCGCCGTCGGCGTCGCCGCGGTGTGCAACTTCGTCTGCTATCGCGTGATCTTCTCCCGCAGCGGGAGCGCCCGGGCCTGACGGCGGGTCGTGCTCGGGCCTGACCTCGAGTGTGATGGGATGCCTCGGTGGCACTCGAGGTCCTGCGCGGCGGCGCACGCAAAGCGGTGTTCGCGCTCGCGCCCGCTCTCCTCCTCGCTCTGGTCGACGTCCTCGCCGTCCCCGCAGCACAGATGCCGTGGAGCGGCGGGAGGATCGTGCGGCACCTCGTGGTCGCGGCGGTGATCGCCGCGGGGATGTGGATCCTGCTCAGCGCCGTGGACGCGCGCACCGCGAGGGATCCGCGCGGGGCGGGCGGCCCCGCCTCGTGGCGGTCGTGCCTGGGCATGGCGGGGATCGGCGCGGTGCTCTGGCTGCTCATGTGGGCGGCGGTGGGTCCGCTGGACGCGATGAACGACACCTATTGGAGCATCCGCAACCCTCTCGGCGTCGCGCCGCAGCAGCCGCTCGTCTACTCGATGGTCATCAGCGGCGTCGTGCACGGGCTGCGACTGGTCACCGGCAGCATGCTCCCGGGGATCATCGCCCTGGTGCTGCTCCAGGTGATCCTGTACGGCCTCGGCCTGGCCTGGACGCTGCGCGTGCTCTCGAGGATGGGGGTCCCGCGTGCGGTGCTCCTCGCCCTCGCGGTGGTGCTCGGGCTCCTGCCGATCACGGCGAACTTCACGTTCGCCCTGGTCAAGGATGCCGCGTTCACGGGCTTCACGCTGCTGCTGGTGCCCGTGCTGCTGAGCATCCAGCAGACGGACGGGCGGTGCCTCCGCCGTCGGGGCTTCGTCTGCGTGATGGTGCTGTCGATGCTCGGCTTCGCCCTGACCCGGAACAACGCGCTCGTGATCCTCGCGGTGATCGGTGTGCTCCTCGTCGTGCTGGCGCGGAGGGCACGGCGCGCGGCGTTCCTGTGGGTCGCGGGCATCGTGGTGGTCGCGCTGCTCCCGCAGCAGATCCTGACCCTCGCCGCGGGCCCGCAGAAGAGCGTCGAGAGCCTGGGCGTGCCCCTGCAGATGGTGGGCAGCACCCTCGTCCACGAGCCGCAGTGCATCGCGCCCGAGGACGCCCGCACCCTGGACCGGATCATGCCGCTGCAGACGTGGCGCGGCGTGTTCCGCCCGCAGAGCGTGGACCCCGTGAAGTACGACCCCGTGTTCTCCGAGGACGCCCTCCAGGACTCCGGGGGCGAGTTCCTGTCCGTCGTCGCCCGCACGCTGGTCCGCTGCCCGGGGCCGATGCTCGCGGGATACCGCGATCAGACCTCGCAGCTGTGGCGATGGGACGCCGTCGGAGTCGGTGCCACCTCGCAGTCGTTCTTCCTCGAGCCGATCTCGAACGCGCCCGGGGACCGCGACGAGATCCTGGCGGATCTCGCGAGCCATGGCGTCGTGAAGCGGCCACTGCTGGGGGAGGCCGTCGGGACGCGGATGGAGTCCGTGTACCGCGCTGGTCTGGATCTCACTCCGGGAGCAGGGACCTGGGTGTGGGCGCTCGCGCTGGTCGTGGCGGCCGCCTGGTACGGACGACGAGGGGAGGTCCTCGTCGTCGCCTTCCCGGCCCTTCTGCTGTGGGCGACGCTGATGGCGGCCGCGCCCATCGCCCAGCCGTTCCGCTACGTGGCGTACCTGCCGTGGATCCTGGCGATCGCGGCGGTCGTCCTGATCTGGGGGCGGGGGAGGGCGGTCAGTCGTCCAGATGCCCCACGAGCCGCGGCGCGCGGCCGACGTACGTCGCCGGGGTGAGGGCGAGCAGACGATCCCGCTCGGCATCGGGCAGGCCCAGATCACCGATGAAGGCCCGCATGTCCTCGCCGGTCACGCGATGGCCGCGGGTGAGCTCCTTGAGCCGCTCGTAGGGGTTGTCCAGGCCCTCGTGGCCCTGGACGCCCAGGGTGCGCATGACGGACTGGACGGCCTCGCCGAGCACCTCCCAGTTGCCCTCGAGGTCGGCGGCCATCGCCTCGGCGTCCACGTCCAGGCCCGCGAGGCCCTTGGAGATGTTCTGGATCGCCAGCAGCGAGTGGCCGATCGCGGGGGCCACGTTGCGCTGCGTCGTGGAGTCGGTGAGGTCCCGCTGCATGCGCGAGGTGACGAGGGTCTGGCTGAGCACGTCGAGCAGCGCGCCGGAGATCTCGAGGTTCGCCTCGGCGTTCTCGAAGCGGATCGGGTTCACCTTGTGCGGCATCGTCGAGGAGCCCGTGCCGCCCTGCGCGGACAGGCGCTGGCGGAAGTAGCCCAGCGAGATGTACGTCCACACGTCGGTCGCGACGTTGTGGAGGATGCGGCCCGCGCGGGCCATGTCCGCGTACAGCTCGGCCTGCCAGTCGTGGGACTCGATCTGGGTGGTCAGCGGGTTCCAGGTGAGGTCGAGGTGCTCGACGAAGCTGCGGGAGACCTGCTCCCAGTCGGTGTCCGGCACGGAGATCGTGTGCGCCGCGTACGTGCCGGTCGCGCCGTTGATCTTCCCGAGGGTCTGGTTGGCGGGGATCCGCCGCGCCTGCCGCTGCAGGCGGTGCGCGAACACGGCGAGCTCCTTGCCCAGCGTGGTGGGCGTCGCCGGCTGGCCGTGCGTGCGCGAGAGCATCGGGACGTCGGCCGTCTCGCGGGCGAGCTCGGCGATCTGGGCGATCACGCCCTCGAAGGCGGGCAGCCACACCTCGTGGACGGCGCCCTTGATCATGAGCGAGTAGGCGAGGTTGTTGACGTCCTCGCTCGTGCAGTAGATATGCACGATCTCGGCGAGCGGCTCGAGGGACGTGCCCTGCAGGCGGCGCTTGATGTAGTACTCGACGGCCTTGACGTCGTGCACGGTCTCGCGCTCGATCTCCTTGTGCTCGGCGATGCCCTCGGCGCCGAAGTCCTCGGGGATCGCGCGCAGCAGCGCGCGCTCGTCCTCCGTGAGGGTGCGCAGGCCCGGGATCGCCTCGTTGTCCAGGAGGTGGATGACCCACTCCGTCTCCACGATCAGCCGGGAACGGTTCAGGGCGGCCTCGGAGAGGTGGTCGACCAGCGGCGCGACCTGGTCGCGGTAGCGGCCGTCCAGCGGCGTGAGGGCGATCGGGGGCGTCAGGTCGGCGAAGCTCTGCGGCATGGGGCCATTGTTCCAGAGCGGCGCACGAGCACGCACCGCCGGCCGGATGGCGAGGCGGGCGACTGGCCGACGCGCGGGATATCCCCCTGGTCGCTCACGGGCGGCTCTGGGAGACTTCCCTCATGTTCAGGTTCATCGGACACCTCATCATCGTGGGCGTCGCACTCTGGCTCACCTCCCTCCTGCTGCCGGGCATGCACCTGGGGGAGGGCGACGGCACGATCCTCGGCCAGGTCCTCACCGTCGCCGGCATCGCGCTGATCTTCGCGATCGTCGACGCGATCGTGAAGCCGATCCTCTCGTTCTTCGCCCTGCCGCTGACCTGCCTCACGCTGGGCCTGTTCATGCTGGTCATCAACGCCCTCATGCTGCTGCTCACGGCGTGGGTCGCGGGTCTGTTCGGCCTGCCGCTGGAGTTCGACAGCTTCTGGTGGGCCCTGCTCGCCGGCGTGATCGTGGGCATCCTGTCCTCGATCTTCGAGGCGATCCTCGGCGTGGACGGGGACCGCGACCGCGAGCGCGCCTGAGGACGAGCCGGTTCGGGCGACGAACCGGTGCGGGCGACGAGCCGCTGCGGACGACGATCTGGGCGGGTCTCGTGCCGGTCTCGCGCGCGCCGGTGGTCCGGCGCGCTCAGCCCCGTCGGCCTAGCCTGGGGGCATGCCCGAGACTCCCGCCGAGAACATCCGCCTGCGCTCCGCCCTCGATGCGCTGCCCGCCTACGTGCCCGGGAAGCCCGCGGCCGACGACGGCGTGCGCCGCTTCAAGGTCTCCTCGAACGAGTCGCCGTTCGAGCCGCTGCCGCAGGTGATCGAGGCCGTCAACCGGGCCACCCTGCACGCCAACCTCTACCCGGACATGGGGGCCCTCGACCTTCGCGAGGCGATCGCCGCCCACCACAGCACGCCGCGCTCCGCCGTCGGCCCGGAGAACATCGCCCTGTCCACCGGGTCCGTCGCCGTCTCCGGAGATCTGGTGCGGGCGCTCGTAGATCCGGGCGACGAGGTCGTCTTCGCCTGGCGGTCCTTCGAGGCGTACCCGATCCTGGTGCGCAGCCACGGCGGCGTCGACGTCCAGGTCCCGCTCACCCCCGCCTTCGAGCACGATCTGCCGGCGATGGCGGAGGCGATCACCGAGCGCACCCGCCTGGTCATCCTGTGCACCCCGAACAACCCCACCGGGCCCGCGCTGACCACCGCGCAGATCGAGGACTTCCTCGCGCGCGTGCCCGATCACGTGGTCGTGGCCCTCGACGAGGCCTACCGGGAGTTCGTCGACCCCGTGCGCCTCGCCGACACCGCCCGCCTCTTCGCGGAGCACGGCAACGTGGTGCTGCTGCGCACCTTCTCCAAGATGCAGGGCATCGCCGGGCTGCGCGTGGGGTACGCGGTCGCGCACCCGCGCCTCGCCGCGGCGCTCGGCCAGGTCACGGTGCCCTTCGGGGCGAGCTCGATCGCGCAGGCCGCGGCGCTGGCGACCTTCGATCCCGACGCCGCGGCCGAGCTCGAGCACCGTGCCGCCTGGATCCGCGAGCAGCGCGGACGCCTCGAGCAGGTCCTCGCCGCCCAGGGCTGGGAGCTGCCCGCCTCGCAGGGGAACTTCGTGTACTTCCCGCTCGGGGAGCGCAGCGCCGAGTTCGCCGCCTTCGCCGACGCCCGCGGCCTCGTGGTCCGCGCCTACGGGACCGACGGCGTGCGCGTCACCGTGGGGGAGCGCGAGGCGAACGATCTGCTCCTCGCAATCGCCCAGGAGTGGCGCGAGGCGCAGGAGGGCTGACCGCGCTCCATCGTCCGCGATCGGCGCTCAGCGAGGACGGGGTGCGGGCCGCGACCCGTGCGCGTCCTCTTCGATCGCGCTGATCAGGCGGCTCGTCTCGGCAGGATCCAGCACGGCGGCCGGATGCGGGCCGCCCGCGAGCCAGCGCTCGCGCAGGCCCTCGGGGTCCGCACCTCGCGATCGCTCCAGCCCGGGCCCGGCGGCGAGCACCAGGTTGCCCTCGTCGAGCGAGCGCAGCAGGTGCTCGTCGGCCAGGGTCCATGCGCCCGCGAGGCCGGCGGCCTCGGTCGCGGCGTCGAGCGCCCGCGCCTGCGCCGCGAAGAAACGCAGGCCTGCGTCGTCGCCCACGTTCACGGCCATCACCCCGCGCTCGGACAGGCGTCCCAGGACGTCGGCGAAGAATCCCTCGCGGGTGAGGTGCGCGGGCGTGCTCTGACCGCTGAACACGTCGACGACGATCACGTCGAACCGGCCCCTGCCGCCCGACCGGGCCGATCCGTCGGCCCCCGTCGCCGCGAGCTCCTGGGCCGCATCGCCGATCCGCACCTCGAGGTCCGTGCCGCGCGGCAGGGGCAGCGCGGAGGTCACGAGGCCCGGAAGCTCCCGCTCGATCTCGACCACCGCCTGCGGGGAGCCGGGGCGCGTGGCCTGCACGTACCGGGCAAGGGTGAGTGCGCCCGCGCCCAGGTGCAGCACGTGCATCGGCGCCCCGGGCTCCGCGGCGGTGTCGACGACGTGGGCGATGCGCCGCAGGTACTCGTGGCGGATCACGGTCGGGTCCTCGAGGTCCACGTGCGACTGCTCGACGCCTCCGACGTCGAGCGCGAAGCCGTGCTCGCTGTAGCCGTCGGGCCGGATCCGGGCGAGGAGGTCAGAGTGCGCCAGACGCGCGCTCATGGCGGCTGGACGCGGCGCGCGGTGGGTCACGCTTTCAGCCTAGACTCAGGGGACGAGTGCCGCGGATCACGAAAGCGGCGGAGGGGAAGACCATGACCGGACCGATGCCCGAGGGCCCGCAGAACGGCCAGCCGCACCAGGGCGGACAGGAGGAGGCCTCGCCCTGGCGGCAGCAGTACCCTTCTGCCGCGGGGCAGGGGAGTGCGCAGAGCCAGGACTTCGTGCAGAACCAGGGCGGCTCGCCGCAGTCCTCCGCCTCGTGGCCGTCGGGCCCGAGCTCCCCGGCGCCCCAGTACCCGGGCGCGCAGGGCGCCGCCGGGGCGAGCGGCGCGGGCGCCCCGTACGGCGGGTCGGGCCCCGGAGGACCAGGGCAGCCCGGCGGGCCGGGAGGATTCGGCGGATCGGGCGGTCCCGGCGACCCGAACCAGCCGCCCCGGAAGAGCCGTACGGGACTGATCATCGGGCTGGTCATCGCCGCCGTCGCCTTCCTGCTCGTGATCGTGCTCGTGGTGGTGATCGCGGTCGTCATCGGCCTGGGCAAGCGCGACGACGCGGGAGGCGGCGGGGGAGCCGCGAAGACCGCATCGCCCGAGGAGCAGGTGAGCGCGCTCGGGAAGGAGTACATGGACTCCCTGGTCGACGGGGATCCCAAGCCCGCGCTCGAGGTCATCCAGGCCCAGGACCACTCGAACCAGGAGACCCTCGAGGAGGACGCCTACGCGAAGGCGCTCAAGGAGGCCCCGGTCGCCGACGTGACCATCGGCGAGCCCCAGATGTCGTCGCTCTCGGGGAAGGTGACGGTCGACTACACGGTGGGCGGCAAGCCCGCGAGCGGCGAGATCTCGATGCAGGACTACGACGACGACGGCACCTACGAGGTGGTCACCGGTCTCGAGTCGTACATGGACGTGCCCGAGGGCTTCTCAGGCCTGAGCCTCACGGTCAACGATGCCGAGGTGAAGCCCGGCACGGAGTACTCGGCGCTGCCGGGCTCCTACACCGTGGGCATGGACGAGAAGCTGTTCGGCCTCGACGGGGAGGCGACCCTCGTCTACGGACTGGGCGACGACTACCCGGACTGGCCCAAGGCGAAGCTCACGGACGACGGCCAGAAGGCCTTCCGCGAGGCCGTCAAGAAGTCGGTCGACAAGTGCGTGGAGCAGAACACGCTCAAGGCCGGCTGCGGCCTCCAGAAGATCCAGGGCACGTCCTCCGACGGCTGGAAGGCCAAGGACAAGACGGTCAAGCGCTCCCTTCCGGGGTCCACCGAGCGCAAGCTCGACAAGCTCACTGCCGAGCCCGGGTACGACGAGGTCACCTACGTGACCGCCAAGGACTCCATCGGCGGCGTGGACACCACGATGGAGTGCAGCAAGGGCGGTCAGAAGGGCACCTGCGACCTGCTCTACGGCGGGAACCTGGGCAGGCCCTCGGTCGACCTCGCCGATGACAAGCGCCCGGTGACCTGGGACTGACGCGACCGGCCGCCCGGGTGGCGACCCGCTCACGGCGATTCCGTTGGAACTTACGGCTCCGTAGGTTAACCTCGTCCCCGTGAGCGTCTTCCGCACGACAATTCCCGAGCACGCCGACGACGAGCCCCTGATCCAGCTCGTCGCGCCGGACGGCACCCGCACACCTCACGAGGAGCTCGACGCCGCCGTCGCCCACCTCACGGGCGAGGACCTGCGCCGCTACTACCGCGACATGGTGATGATCCGCGCCGCGGACCTCGAGGCCACCTCCCTGCAGCGCCAGGGGCAGCTGGGCCTGTGGGCGAGCGCCCTGGGGCAGGAGGCCGCACAGATCGGTGCCGGCCATGCGGCCCGCACCCAGGACTACCTGGTGCCCACGTACCGCGAGCACGGCATCGCCTGGGCGCGTGGCATCGAGCCCTGGCGCCTGCTGGACGTGTGGCGCGGCATCGCCCACGGCAGCTACGACCCCTACGAGCTGCGCACCCACCCCTACATGCTCGTGCTCGGCGCGCAGGTCCCGCAGGCCGTCGGCTACGCGATGGGCCTGCAGCGCGACGGCCTCGTGGGCACCGGCGACCTCGAGTCCGACACCGCGGTGCTCACCCTGTTCGGCGACGGCAGCTCCTCGGAGGGCGAGGTCAGCGAGGGCTTCACCTTCGCCGCCTCCTTCCAGGCGCCGACGGTCTTCTTCACGCAGAACAACCAGTGGGCGATCTCCGTGCCCACCACGGTGCAGTCCCGGGTGCCGCTCGCCCAGCGCTCGCGCGGTTGGGGGATCCCCAGCGTCCGCATCGACGGCAACGACGTGCTCGCCGTCTACGGCGCCGTGCGCCTCGCACTCGACGCCGCCCGTGAGGGCGAGGGGCCGAGCTACATCGAGGCCGTCACCTACCGGATGGCGGCGCACACCACGAGCGACGACCCCACGCGCTACCGCGCCCGCGCCGAGGAGGAGGAGTGGGCGGCCAAGGACCCCATCGACCGCCTGCGCCGCTACCTCGAGACCCAGGACGAGATCGACGAGGAGTTCATCGGCCACTGCGAGGAGGAGGGCCACGATCTGGCGATGGCCCTGCACCACGAGATCCACGCGATGGCCGATCCCGACCCGATCGAGATCTTCAGCCACGTCTATGCCGATCCGCACCCGCTGGTCGAGGCCGAGCGCGCGGAGTTCGAGCGCTACCGCTCCCAGTTCGAGGACGCCGGCGACCAGGCCGATGCGGGGTCCGCCGCCGACTCCGCCGCTGCTGACTCCACCGCCGCCGAGGAGGGCCGTCGATGAGCACCGTGAAGCTTCCGATCGCGAAGGCGATCACCGCGGGCCTGCGCGACGCCATGCGGGCCGACGAGAAGGTCATGCTGATGGGCGAGGACATCGGGCTGCTCGGCGGCGTCTTCCGCGTCACCGACGGTCTCCACGCCGAGTTCGGCGGCGACCGCGTCGTGGACACCCCGCTGGGCGAGGCGGGCATCGTGGGCACCGGCATCGGCCTGTGCTACCGCGGCTACCGGCCCGTCGCCGAGATCCAGTTCGACGGCTTCGTCTTCCCCGCCTTCAACCAGATCACCACGCAGCTCGCGAAGATGCACTACCGCACCCGCGGGCAGGTGCGGGTGCCGATGGTCATCCGCATCCCCTACGGCGGCGGCATCGGCGCGGTCGAGCACCACTCGGAGAGCCCCGAGGCGCTGTTCGCCCACACCGCGGGTCTGCGCATCGTCACCCCGTCGAACGCGCAGGACGCGTACTGGATGACCCGCGAGGCCATCGAGTCCGACGACCCGGTGATCGTCTTCGAGCCGAAGAAGCAGTACTGGATCAAGGGCGACGTCGACACGGACGTGCGCCCCGCTACCGGCATGCACAGCGCGCAGATCGTGCGTCCCGGGACCGACGCGACGCTGCTGGCCTGGGGACCGTCCGTCTCCGTGGCCCGCGAGGCCGCCGAGGCCGCGACCGAGGACGGCCTGGACCTCGAGGTGATCGACGCCCGCTCGATCTCGCCCTTCGACGTCCCCACGGTCGTCGAGTCGGTGAAGCGCACCGGCCGCCTGGTGATCGTCCACGAGGCCCCCGTCTTCGGCGCCATCGGCGGCGAGGTCGCCGCCCGCGTCTCCGAGCAGTGCTTCTTCCACCTCGAGGCGCCCGTGCTGCGCGTGGGCGGCTATCACACGCCCTATCCGCCGGCGCGGATGGAGGAGGCGTACCTGCCCGACCTCGACCGCGTGCTCGACGCCGTCGACCGATCGCTCGCATACTGACGGCGCCCCACGGCGTCCGCCTCCCTGCGATGTTCCCTTCGCCCACTGACCAGCGCCCCGACAGCGGCGAGAACGGAAGGACCCGACGATGAGCACCCTCGTCATGATCACCCTCACCGACCCCGGCGAAGGACTCACCGAGGCCGAGATCCTCGACATCAAGGTGGGCGTGGGCGACACCGTCGCCATCAACGATCCCGTCATCGAGGTCGAGACCGCGAAGTCCGCCGTCGAGCTGCCCAGCCACATCGCCGGCCGCGTCACCCGGGTGCTCGTCGCCGTGGGCGACGAGGTGCAGGTGGGCGCCCCGCTCATCGAGGTCGACACCGATGCCGACGGCGCGAGCCCCGCGCCCGCGCCCGCGCCCGCGCCCGCCGACGCCGCCCCGGCGCCCGACCCGTCGGCCGAGGAGCTCGCCGCCCAGGCGCAGGAGGCGACCGGCGAGACCGCCGCGCCCGTCGACGCCGCCCCGTCCGCCGCATCCACCGCCCCCGCCGAATCCACCGCCCCCGCCGAATCCGCCGCCCCCGCCGAATCCGCCGCCCCGGCGGCCGAGGATGAGCAGCCCAAGAACCTCGTGGGCTACGGGGCACGACACAGCAGCGCCCGCCGTCGGCGCCGCGCCGCCGCGCAGGAGGGCGAGGACCAGCAGGTCCCGATCGACCGCATCCTCGCCAAGCCGCCCGTGCGCAAGCTCGCCCGCGATCTCGGGATCGCGCTCGCCGACGTCTTCGCGACGGGCCCCGGCGGGACCGTCACCCGCGAGGACGTGCTCGCCGCGCAGCAGCGAGCGATCGGCGACGAGATGCCCGGTGACGGCGACTACTTCCCCGACGAGTCCCCGCAGGCGCCCGCCTCCCTGCACGGCACCATGAAGTCGGCGACCAGCCAGTCCATGAACCAGCAGTCGTTCTCGGGTGTGACCAGCGACGACCGGACCACGCGGGTGCCGATCCGCTCGGTGCGCAAGCGCACCGCCGAGGCGATGGTCTCGAGCGCCTTCACCGCCCCGCACGTGACGGTGTTCAACGAGGTCGACATGACCGCCACCATGGACCTGGTGCGCTCGCTGCGCGCCTCCCGCGAATGGGCCGACGTCAAGATCTCCCCGCTCGCGATCGTCGCGAAGGCGCTGCTCGTCGCGATCCGCAGGAATCCCGAGGTCAACGCCTCCTGGGACGAGAGCGCGCAGGAGATCGTCTACAAGCACTTCGTGAACCTGGGCATCGCCGCGGCCACCCCGCGCGGCCTCATCGTGCCCAACATCAAGGACGCCCACCTGCTCACCCTCAAGGAGCTCGCCGAGGGCATCAACGACCTCGCCAAGACCGCGCGCTCCGGCTCCACGCCGCTGTCGGCGACGCGCAACGGCACCATCACGGTGACGAACTTCGGCGTCTTCGGCATCGACTCGGGCACCCCGATCCTGAACCCCGGCGAGTCCGTGATCCTGGGCATGGGCGCGGTCAAGCAGAAGCCCTGGGCGGTCGACGGGAAGATCGAGATCCGCGAGGTCACCCAGCTCGCCCTGAGCTTCGACCACCGCCTCATCGACGGCGCGCTCGGCTCGGAGCTGCTGCGCGACGTCTCCGCCGTGCTCGAGCAGCCCCAGCTGGGCCTCGTGTGGGGCTGAGCCCCCGCGCCCGCGCCGCCGTGGTGACCGTCCACGGCGCGCGCAGGTCCGCCCGCCTCCTCCTCGGTACCCTGGTGCGGTGACCACGCCTCCCGCACCGCGCCGCCGCGACGATCCGCGCATGCGCACCGTCGAGATGGAGGCCGTCAGCGTCACCGCCGAGGAGGAGGACGCCGAGACCCTCACCTCGGGCCCCGGCCTTCCTCCGCTGTCCTGGCAGCGCACGATGCTGCTCGTGGCCTGCGGCGGCGTCGCGGGGGGAGTGCTGCGCGAACTCCTCACACTGCTCATGCCCACGATCCAGACGCCCACCCTCATCGAGGTGCCGCGCTCGACGCTGCTGGTGAACGTGCTGGGGTGCGTGGGCCTCGGCATCCTCACGGGCCTGCTCGAGCGCCAGCCCGATGCGCCGCGCTGGATGCGCCCGCTGCTGGGCATCGGCTTCCTCGAGGGGTTCACCATCTACTCCGGAGTGGTGCTCGAGGGCTCCGCGATGATCGGCGCCGACTTCCCGGCGCTCGCGTTCGTCTACGGGGCGATCACCCTGTTCGGCGCGATCTGCGGGGTGCTGCTCGGGCTGGGCCTCGCGGGCCTGCTGCACCGCCGTGGGATCCGGCTCGGCACGCACCCCTTCGCCGGGGGCCGCGTCCCACGATGCGATCTCCCCGCCCGTTCCCGCCGCTTCTCCCGTGTGCGCGCCGGCACCGCCTCCGGCGCCGCCTCGGGAATGAGAGCAGGAGCCGACGCCGACCCCGAGGGCGCTGATCCCGAGGGAGGCGGCGCCGAGGCCCTGACGCCCGAGCCCGACGCGTCGGACGCCCCGGCCCCCGTGCCCTCCCTCGACGCCCCGGGCGACGCCGAGGTGCACACGACGCTCTCCTCCGCGACGCCCGCGGCCCCGAGCCCGCGGCCGTCCTCGCCGTCGCCCCATCCCGATGCCCCAGCGTCGGAGCGCCCCTCGATCCGCCGCCCGATGGAACGCCCGAGCGAAGGGGAGGGACGATGACGATCCTGCTGGGCATCCTCTCCGTGCTCGTCGTCGGCGCCGGATGCGGCATCGGCGCGGCCGCGCGCTGGGCCGTGCGCGAGAGCTTCTCGCGCGCCCTCGATCGGCGCGAGAGCCCCTCGATCCTGCTCGAGGTCGTGCCGTGGCCGACGATGATCGCGAACGTCGTCGCGTGCTTCCTGCTGGGCATCGTCGTCACCCGGATCGGCGCGGAGCCGACGGGCGCCGTGCGCTACCTGTTCCTGCTGCTCGGAGCGGGCGTGTGCGGCGGACTCTCCACCCTCGCGGGCGCCGCCCTCGACGCCGTCCAGCTCGCCCGGCGCGGCACCCCGGTGATCTCCGTCGGCTACCTGCTGGTGACCGCGGCGCTCGGGATGGCCGCGCTCTGGCTCGGCGTGCTCGTCACCCAGGGCATGGGCTCGGCCGGCGCGTGAGCACCCTCCCTGTGCTCGCCGTGCTCCCTGTCCTCCTGGGGGTGATCGAGGACCTCGCGGCGGCCGGCGCGCTCGGCGCCTCCCTGCTCGCCGGTCTGCTGCTGGTCGCGCCCGCGGACCGCGCCCGCGCGATGACCCCGCTCGCGGTGCTCGGCGGCGTCTGGACCCTCACCCAGCTGCTGGTCCTCGCGCCCGCCCCGCGCCTGCTGCCCGCTCTCGTCGCCGCCCTCGCCGCGCTCATCACGCTGCTCGCAGTGGGCCTCGGCACCGGCGCCCGTGCCCGGACCGTCGGCCGGCTCACGGGAGTGGTCGCAGTCCTGGGGATCTCGATCCGGGTGCTCGGCGATCAGGGCTTCCTGCTCCCTCAGGCGGGGCAGGCCGTGCCGGTGCTCGTGCACGTGCTCGCGATGTCCGTGTGGGCGGGCGGGCTCGGCGCGATCCTGCTGCTGCGCGCCCGCGGCCCGCTCAGGGACCCGTCCGCCGTCATCGTCCGCTTCTCGCACCTGGCGCTGCTCGCGTGGTGCGTGCTCGCCCTCAGCGGACTGTGGGCGCTGCTGACCCGCCTCGGCTCGCCGCTGGATCTCGTGACCACGGCGTTCGGCCTCGTGGGGCTCGCGAAGATCATGCTGCTGCTCGTGCTCGGCGTCCTCGGCGCGCTGCAGCGGAGGCGTCTCGCCGTGCAGAGGAGGGCCGACGGGCCGGGGCGTCCGTTCGTCCGCCTCGCCGGCATCGAGCTGGTACTGATGGCGGCGGCCGTGGTCCTCGGCGCCCTGCTCGTGCTCCTGCCGGCCCCCGGTCTCCTCGGCGGCGCGGCGGCGACGGGCCCGGCGGCGGACCTCACCGGCCACGCCCTGCCGCCCGCCCCGAGCCCGGTCTCGCTGCTGACGTCCTGGCGGCCCGACGCCCTGGTGATCGCCCTCGCCCTCACCCTCGTGTGGGCGCTGCGCTTCCCGCGCACGGGGCCCCGGGCAGCCCCGCGCGCGCGCTCGGCCGAGCTGCGCGTCGTCGTCGGCGCCGTGCTCCTCGTGCTCGTCGTCTGCGGGCCGCTCGGCGTCTACGGCCCGGTGCTGAGCTCGGCGCACCTGCTACAGCAGGGCCTCCTGCTCGTGCTCGTCGGTCCCCTCCTCGCGAGCGCCGTGCCCACACCCGGGGGTCTCTCCCGTCTGCTGCACCGCGACCCCTGGACCGCCCCGCTGCTCGCGCTCGGGCCGACGGGCCTGCTCGCCCTCGTGCACGCGACGCCGTGGCTGCTGGGGCCCGCGCTCGCGACGATCCCCGGGCACGAGCTGCTGCTCCTGGCCCCGGTGGTCCTGGGCGCGCTCACCTGGTGGACCGTGGAGCCGGGTGCGGACGCCCGGCGGGACGGGGACAGCGACGCCGATCCCACGCTTCCCGCGGGGCCGAGCGCGCGCCTCCGCGTCTGGCGCACCGTGCTGGCCGCCCTGCCCGTCGCGGGGCTCGCGGCGAGCGGCCTGGCCCTCGCTCTGGGCAGCACGCTCCTGGCCTCCGACCGCTTCGGCGCGACGGGGCGCACCTGGCGGGCCGACGCCCTCGCGGACCAGCAGACGGGCGGCTGGATCCTCGTCGGCCTCGCCGTGCTCGCAGGGATCGCGCTCGTGGGGATCGCGCTCGCGGACCGGGCCATCGCATCTCGGACGACGCGCCGCGAAGCGCGCGCACACGGATGACCTGGACGTCCTCGGATCCGGCGGGTCGGCCTGGTCGCCCGTCGGCCGAGCACCGGGCCGCCCGACGGGCCCGCCCGACCGATCAGTCGAAGAGCTCGCGCACCGACCGCAGGCGGGCGAGCAGCAGCTCGCGATCCACGAAGGGGACGAGAGCGCGGTCGCCGTCGGCCGCACCGGAACCCGATGCGCTCCGGGCCGATGCCCCCGACCCGCGGCGGTCCTCCCGGCGCGGCGGCAGCAGGGCGCCGAGGCGACCGCGCAGACCGGATTCGGCGGGCAGTGGCACCTGGGAGTCAGCGCCCTCGCGCAGGCGCCGGAACTGCGCGGCCTGGGGAGTGCCCTCGCGCTCGGCGTGCAGGGCGTAGGCGGCGACGTCGGCCTGCTCGACGAGCAGCGGCAGCACGCCGCCGTTCACCCGCTGCTGGCCCAGCAGCACGAGGTCGGAGCGACCGCGCGGGAAGGCGCCGAGGAACAGGTCGAGCGCACCGCTCGCGGTGCGGGGCACCACGTCGTCGGGGAGGTAGTCGGCGCCCTGCTCGTAGCCCGTCGCGAAGACGATGACATCGGGCGCGAAGTCCGCGTGGGCGCGGCCGTGGCCGGTGAAGGACACCGTGCCGTCCTCGCCGATCGCCTCGACGTCGCCGGTGGGCGTCACGCGGCCGTCGCGGATGCGCGGGGCGATCTCGTCGGAGACGATCACGGCGTCCTCGAGCAGGGGGGCGGCGGGCCCGGGCAGGCCCAGCGACTCCGGGTCGCCGACGGCGCGGCGCACGACCTGCTCGGCGATCTTCTCGTTCAGCCCGCCCAGCACGGAGGGCTCGTGCGAGGCGGCGACGTCGCCCGGCTTCCCGCCGATCGTGCGCGGGACGATCCAGTGGCCGGTGCGCACCGACCAGCGCACCTCGAGCGCCCGGCGGGCGGCGTCCACGGCGATGTCGGCCGCGGACTGGCCGGAGCCGACCACGAGCACGCGCCGGCCCTCGAGGCCGTCGCTGCTCTCCCACTGCGAGGAGTGCAGGGTGCGGATGCCCCCGGGCACGTCGCCGGCCCATTCCGGCAGGTGCGGGCGGGAGGAGACGCCATGGGCGGCGACGATCGCGCGGTAGACCGTGACGCGGCCGTCGGAGAACTCGACCTGCCACACGCCCTCCTCGAAGGGCTTCGCGGTGCGCACCACGAGGCGCGGCAGGAAGTGGTCGGTGAGGTCGTAGCGCGCGGCGTAGGCGCGCAGGTACTTCGACATCTGCGCGGGGCGCAGGAAGGTCGGGAAGGAGACCGGCTGGATCATGTCCTCGTACTGCGTGAACTGCGTCGAGGAGATCATCTCCATCGCCGGCCAGACGGGGGAGCCCTCGCGCGAGGTGCTCCAGATGCCGCCGACGTCCTTGCCCGCGTCCACCAGGTCGAAGGGCACGCGGAGCGCCTTCAGCGCGGCCGCCGCGGCGAGGCCCGCGGGACCCGCGCCGACGACCAGGACCTTCTCGCGACTGGGGACGTCGACGCCGGCGTCCTCGGCGGAGGTCTGCTGCGTGGCGGAGGCGTGGGACATCGCGGAGGGCCTTCCGATCGGGGCTTGCGGTACGTGGCCCCCGGCGCGCGGGTCCCGTCGGACGCGAGGGTCCGGGCGGGGCGCCGACGCCGTGGGGCGCGGCCATCCTATCCGCGACCCCGGCCGCGGGGTCCCAGCGCGTGGTGATCGTCCTGCAGTGATCACGCCGCAGTGATCACCCCGCAGCGATCACAGGACCGTGATCACGACGGAGATCCCGAGCGCGACGACCACGGAGGTCATCACGTGCCCGAGGAGCGCCTGGAGCCGCACCAGGCGACGGGCTCCGCTCGTGAGCGGCACGTTCTCGTTCGCCGAGCCCGAGACCTGCACGATCATGGACACGTAGAGGTACTCGTCGAAGCCGCGCCGCGGTGTGCGCAGCTCGAAGGCGTCGCCGTGGCCGTCCGCCGCGGCGTACTCGACGGCGAGGGTGACGGCCGTGGAGTACCAGGTGCACAGGATCGCGGCGATCGTCGTCACCAGGAGCACCACGCGGTAGGGGCCGGGCTCGCTGAGCAGGAGCAGCAGGATCGCGAGCACCGCGAGCAGCACGAGCCCCAGGGCCTCGGAGCTCACCGATCCGCGCCCCGCGACCCACCGCAGCCAGGGGGAGGTGCGGCGCGCCCGCGCCAGGCGCGCCGCGATCACGACGTCCCGCCGCGGGAGGCGATGGAAGGTCCAGTGCGTGAGCAGCGCGAAGCTCGCGGCGTACACGGTGATCGCGATGACGGCGAAGGCGCCCGGCAGGGAGATCGCCGCGCGCTCCCGCTCGCTCGGGAACAGCGAGCTCAGCGCGAAGGTGGCGGCGAGGGACAGGACGACGGTGACGTTGAGGGCGATCGTGTTGCGACGGCTCTCCGAGCGCAGACGGAGCGCGAGGTCCGCCTCCCGCTCGACCCGCCGGGCGCGGCGCTCCCGCGCGCGGCGCAGGCGCTCGCGACGGCGGCGCGCCGAGGCCGCCGCGGATTCTCGCGCGCGTGCGCGTGCCTCTGCACGGGGGTCGTCGGGTGCGCGGGGGTCATCGGGCGCCGAGTCCTCCGCGGGCGCGCTCATCGGATCGGGCCGATGGCGCCGTCGGGCCCGCCCGCCGCCTGGCGGGCCAGGCGGAGCGCCCCGGCGAGCCCGTCCTGGACCGGGGCCACGGTGCGCCCTGCCGCCTCGAGCCAGGTCACGAGGTCCTCGTGGATGGGCCCGGGGGTCGTGAGCACGCCGCCGGCGAGCACCACGGGCAGCGCCGCTTCGGGGTCCAGGCGCTGCACGGTGCGGGAGAAGTGCCGGCCCGCGCCGTCGAGGATCCCGCGGGCGACCTCGTCGAACTGGTCCTCGCACAGGGAGCCGGGCAGCGGCGCGAAGCGGCCCAGCTCGGCGGGGGAGAGCGGGTCGATCGCGGCGACCAGGTCCTGGCGCGGATCGCCCGTGGGGGAGCGCGGCACGAGCCCGTCGCGCAGATCGAGCTCGAGCACGTCGCCCAGGGACTCGGTGAGGCGGGTGCGCGGCCCGCGGCCGTCGATGTCGGCGGCGACGGCCTGCAGCACGGCGCGCCCCAGCCAGACCGCGGAGCCCACGTCCCCGAGCAGCCACCCCATCCCGTCGCAGCGCTCCGCGGGACGGCGGTCCTCGAAGCGCACGCACACGGAGCCGGTGCCGGCGAGCAGCAGCAGGCCGTCCTCGCCCACGTCCGCGCTGAGGAAGGCGGTGAGGTGGTCGTCGGTCGCTGTGAGGCGGTCCGGCTCGATGCCGAGCGGCGCGAGCGCCTCGGCCACCGCGGCGGTGATCTCCCGTCGGCGGGCCGCGCCGTTGCCCGCGAGTCCGAGCACCGCCGCGCCCACGCGCTCCCGCGCGGCCGCGGGGCCGTCGATCCCGGCCGCCTCGAGGGCCCGACGGGCCGGCTCGGCGAGCGCCGCGAGCGCCCCGGGGCCGCTCGAGCGCAGGTTCGCACCGGGCCCCGTGACGGGCTCGGCCATGAGCGGCGGAACGTCCGGATCGACCGGCGCGACGAGGAATCTGCTGCGGGTGCCGCCGACGTCCGCCACCAGCACGACGGGCGACGTCACAGCTCGGTCACGGTCCTGGGGAGCCTGCACGGGACCTCCTTCATCGTGGTAACTTCAGCATAGAAGATCGGCGAGGGAAGTTTTCTTGACGTTCGGCTCCGGGAGCGATCCCGGAGGGTGTCATCACCGGGTCCCCGGATCCTCGATGACGCTGCTTCTCGACGCGGTTCCCGCATCGCTCGACGACGAGACGATATCCACAGTGCCGCCCGGCACGTGCCGACCCGACAGCTGTGAGGAGTTCCGATGATCTCACGACGAGGTGTTCTCTCCGCCGGGGCCGCCGGCTCCGCCGCACTGGGCCTTGCCGCCTGCTCGGGCGGCTCGGGCGGCAGCGACCCGACCGACACCGAGGCCAACGCCGACAAGACCATCACCCTGTGGATCATGCAGGGCACCAACGCGAAGACCGACGAGTACGTCGACGCGATCACCAAGGCGTTCAAGGACAAGACCGGCGCGACCCTCAAGGTCGAGGTGCAGCCCTGGGACGGCGCGCACGACAAGTTCGTGACCGCCATGAGCGGCGGCACCGGCCCGGACGTCGCCGAGGTCGGCACCACCTGGGTCCCCGAGTTCGCCGACGCGGGCGGCCTCGACCCCCTCACCAAGGACGTCGACGAGGCGGGCATCGGGGACGGTCTCGTCCAGGGCCTCGTGGACGCCGGCACCCTGGACGACGAGCTCTACGGCATGCCCTGGTACGCGGGCGTCCGCTCGATCCTCGCCGACAGGAAGATCCTCGAGGACGCGGGCGTGACCGAGCAGCCCGGCAGCTGGGACGACCTGCTCAGCATGATCGAGACGCTCAAGGAGAAGAACCCCGACATCATCCCGTTCCCCGTCGCGGGCGGCTCGATCTTCGCCGGCATGCCCTTCGTGTGGGGCGCGGGCGGCGACATCGCCAGCGAGTCCGGCGGGACGTGGAAGGCCACGATCAACTCGACCGAATCGGTCGAGGGCATCACCTGGTACACGGATCTCGCGCTCAAGCACGACGCGTCGACCGCGGCCGCCTCGAGCTGGCTCGAGACGGACTCCCTGGCCGCCTTCCAGCAGGGCAAGGTCGCCATGTTCATCACCGGCTCGTGGGTGCCCGCGACGATCAAGGCCGACGACGAGGAGCTCTTCAAGCGCCTCGTCGCCTTCACGATCCCCGCGAAGGACAAGGCCGTCGCGCCCTCCTTCCTGGGCGGCTCGCTCCTGTGCCGCTTCACCGAGACCGAGGAGCCCGAGCTCGCCTTCGAGCTCATCAAGCTCATGTCCACCGGTGAGTTCGCGACCCAGTGGGCCAAGGACACCAACTACTTCCCGGGCGAGCAGAAGGCCCTGGACCAGGTCGTGGCCGACGGCGACGACCTCACCAAGGTCTTCGCCCAGCAGATGACCGAGGGCGGCACCACCGTCCCCGTCACCCCGGCCTGGGGGCAGATCGAGGGCAAGAAGACCCTGTCGACCCTGTTCAGCGACGTCCTCGGCGGCACGAAGCCGCAGCAGGCCGCCGACGCCGCCGCCACCGAGATGGACAAGATCTTCGGCGGATGAGCGCGGCCACCTCCACCCCGAAGAACGCCGCGAACGCCACCGGGACCCTCGAGCGCCGACGGGTCCCGGTGCGCCGCCGACTCCAGCGCGGCTCCGCGCCCTGGCTCCTGCTCGCCCCGGGACTGGTGACCCTCGCCGTCCTGCTCCTGTGGCCGCTGGTGCGCGTGCTGAACCTGTCCATCCAGGACTACCGGCTGCGCAACCTCATCCGCGGCGACTCGAACTACACGGGCCTGACGAACTACCGGGAGATCCTCTCCGATCCGTTCCTGTGGGGCACGGTGCTGCCCAACACGGTGGGCTTCGCGATCGTGTGCGTGGTGCTCACGATGGTCGTCGGGATCGTGGTCGCCCTGTTCCTGAACAGTCTGGGCACCTGGTGGCGCAGCATCTGCACCACCGCGATCATGGTCGCGTGGGCGGTGCCCGCGATCACCGGCACGTACGTGTTCGTGTGGCTCTTCGATCCCCTGAACGGCCTGGTCGCGAGCACCCTGGACCAGCTGGGGATCATGGAGGCCGGCTCCTGGAACTGGTTCGCCAACCGCTGGGCGTTCTACGCGATCGCGACCGCGAACGTCGTCTACCACGGCTTCCCGTTCATCGCGGTCACGGTGCTCGCGGGCCTCGGCACCGTCCCCAAGGAGCTCTACGAGGCCGCGGCGCTCGACGGCGCGGGCCCCCTCTCCCGCTTCCGCAGCGTGACCATCCCGGGCATCCGCCCGATCCTCGCGGTCTGCATCATCCTGTCGACCATCTGGGACTTCAAGGTCTTCACGCAGATCTACCTGATGCCCGGCGGCAACGGCACCAACCGCGACGTGATGAACCTGGGCGTGTGGTCGTACTCGGAGTCCTTCGCCCAGGGCCTCTACGGACGCGGATCGGCGATCGCCGTGCTGCTGACGCTCCTGCTGCTGGTGATCTCCGTGATCTACATGCGCTCGCTCATGAAGGAGGACGAGCTGTGAGCACCGCCCCCGCCGACCGCACCGCCCCCGCGGGCCCCGTCGGCCCCGCGCCCACCGCCGCCGAGCGCACCGCCCAGCGCGCGGCGATCCGTCGCCGCAGCCCGCGGCGCATCGTGACCGCCGCCGGCAAGGCCGTCGGCGTGGTGCTGGTGCTCGTGTTCTCGCTGTTCCCCTTCTACTGGATGCTCTCCACGGCCGTGGACCCGAATCCGCTGGGGCGCGGCGCGAGCTGGCTGCCCACCGGGTTCACGCTCAAGAACTTCCGGTTCGTGCTCGTGGACGCCGGGTTCCTCGACTACGTGAAGAACTCGGCCATCGTCGCCCTGGGCACCGTGCTGATCTCCGGCGCGATCGCGCTGCTGGCCGCCGTGGCCGTGGCCCGCTTCCGCTTCCGCCTGCGCACCCAGGTGCTGATCCTCGTGCTGCTCGTGCAGATGGTGCCGCTCGAGGCGCTCGTGATCCCCCTGTTCCTGCAGGCGCGCAACCTGCACCTGCTGAACTCGATGCTGGGCCTGATCATCGTCTACCTGGCGTTCTCGCTGCCCTTCGCGATCTGGAACCTGCGGGGCTTCGTGGCCGCGGTCCCGAAGGAGCTCGAGGAGGCCGCCTACGTGGACGGCGCGAACTGGCTGCGGATGTTCCGCTCGATCCTGTTCCCGCTGGTCGCCCCTGGTCTGGTCGCGACCAGCGTGTTCAGCTTCATCACCGCCTGGAACGAGTTCATCTTCGCGCTGACCTTCATGCAGGACAGCTCGAAGTACACCGTGGGCGTGGGGCTGCGCAGCTTCTTCACGCAGAACACGGCGAACTGGGGCGCGGTGATGGCCGCCTCGACGATCATCGCGCTGCCCGTGGTGATCTTCTTCGTCCTCGTCCAGCGCAACCTCGCGAGCGGCCTCACCCAGGGCGCGGTGAAGGGATGAGCAGGCTGCCCGGCTGGGACCGCGACGTCCTCACCCTGCTCATGGCCCCGCTCGAGGGCACGACGCTCCCGGACTGGGCGGGCGAGGCGCTCGACGCGGGCCTCGGATCCATCATCCTGTTCGGCTACAACACGCCGGATCCGGAGACGGCCGCCGCCCTCGCCGCCTCGATCCACGAGCGCTGCGACGAGGTGCTCGTCGCGATCGACGAGGAGGGCGGGGACGTCTCCCGCCTCCAGGCGGCGACCGGGTCATCCCTGCCCAGCGCCTGGGCCTTCGGGCAGATCGACGAGGTCGCGCTCACGGCCCGCGCGGGCGAGGCCCTCGGCGAGCTTCTCGCCGCGTGCGACATGGACCTCGTGCTCTCCCCGGTGCTCGACGTCTCGACCGACCCGGCGAACCCCGTGATCGGCACCCGCTCGTACGGCGACGACCCCGATCGCGTCTCCCGCCACGGCCGGGCCATGGCCAGCGGCCTGCGCAGCGCCGGACTCGGCGTGACCGGCAAGCACTTCCCGGGGCACGGCGCCACGTCCGTCGACTCCCACACCGCCCTGCCCCGCATCGACCTCGACGCGCGGGACATGCGCCGCGAGCACCTCGCCCCCTTCCAGATCGCCCCGTGGCTCGACGCGGTGATGACCGCGCACATCCTCGTGCCCTCCCTCGGCGAGGGGCCCGCCTCGCTCTCGCGCTGGTCGACGACCCTGCTCGACGAGGTCTCCGGGAACGGCTTCCACGGGCTCGTCGTCACCGACGCCCTGGACATGGCCGCCGTCGCCGCCGATCCCGGCTTCGGCGAGGCCGCCGTGCGCGCGCTCGAGGCGGGCGCGCATCTGCTGTGCCTGGGCACCTCGCTGCGCCGCGACGCCGCGCAGATGGTCCGCGAGGCGCACGACGCGATCCTCGCCGCGCTCGACGCGGGGCGCCTGGACCGCGAGGAGATCGGCCGACGTGCCGCGCAGACGCGCGCCGCCATCCGCTCCCTGCGGATTCGCCGCGGCGTCGAGCCGAGGCGGAGCATCCCCGATGCCCTGCGCGAGCTCGAGGAGATCGGGGCCGACGCCGCGCGCCGCGCGGTCACCGCCCGCCACGCCGCCCTCGGCGGGGGACCGGTGGTGGTCGCGGACGCCCGCGTCCGCGCCGACCACGCCTCCGGCTCCCGCAGCCCGCACCTGGTCGGCGCCTTCCGGGAGCGCGGGATCGACGTCACCGAGGCCCAGTACCCCGGCGATCTCTCCGGCGCCGCCGAGGTCCTCGTGGTCACCCGGCTCCCGCGCTCCGACGCCGCCGAGGCCGAGCGCGTCGCCGAGGCGCTGCGCGTGCGGCCCGACGCGATCCTCGTCCACACCGGCGTCCCCGACGCCGCCCTCGATCACCGGGAGAGCGTGAGCACCCTGGGCAGCTCGCTGACGATGATGCGCGCGGCCGTCGACCTGCTGCTGCGCGCCGGGCGGGAGCCGCGATGAGCGGGCCCGTCACGCTGAGCGGACCCGTCTCGAGGCGTGAGCCCGTCACGATGCGCGTCCTCGGCATGATGTCCGGCACCTCGGCCGACGCCGTCGACACCGCCCTCGTCGACCTCGCGCGCGACCCCTCGGACCCCGACGTGCTCACGGCTCGCCTGCTCGACGTCGACGAGCACCCCTGGCCCGGCCCGCTGCGCGAGGCGATCCTGGACGTGCTCCCGCCCGCGAGCAGCGACGTCGCCACCTGGGACATGCTGCACGCGCAGATCGGCGCCCACCTCGGCGAGGTCGCCGCGCGGGTGCTCGAGCGCGCCGTCGGCGAAGGCGGCACGGGCGCCGCGGGCGGCACGACCGGCGCAGGCGGCGCCGACCTCGTCGTCTCCCATGGCCAGACCCTCCACCACTGGGCCGCTCCGGACGGCCGCGTGCTGGGCACCCTGCAGATCGGGGACGCGGCGCGGATCGCGGAGGCGACGCACGCGAGCGTCCTGCACGACCTGCGCAGCGCGGACGTCGCCCGCGGGGGACAGGGCGCCCCCTTCGCGCCGGTCCTCGACGTGATGCTCCTGGGGGAGGACGGGGGAGCCGTGCTCAACCTCGGCGGGATCGCGAACGTGACGCTCGTCGAGGCCGCCGGATCCGCGGATTCCGCCGCTCCCGCCCCGGCCGACTCCGCCCCAGCCGACTGCGCCGCTCCCGACGGCGCGTCCGGCGCCGCGTCGCCGACGGTCCGCGCCGGCGACGTCGGCCCTGCCAACGCCCTCCTCGACTCCGCCGTGCGCCGGGCCACGGCCGGGCGCATGCACTGCGACGAGGACGGCCGCCTCGCCGCCTCCGGCACGGTCGACCAGCGCGCTCTCGACGAGCTGCTCGCCGATCCCTTCTTCGCGCTCCCGCTGCCGCGCTCGACGGGCCGCGAGCACTTCGACGCCGAGTACGTCGAGCGCATGAGCCCCCGCGCCGCGCGGCTCGACCTGCCGGACCTGCTGGCGACGCTCACCGAGCTCACCGCCCGCACCGTCGCCGACCTCGTGCGCGAGTCCGGCGCGCCCGTCGTGCACGGCTCCGGCGGCGGCATGCGCAACCCCGTGCTGCGCGCGCGCCTGGCGGCCCTGCTCGACCCGGTGCCGCTGCGCTCGAGCGAGGACCTCGGCGTTCCCTCGGACGCCAAGGAGGCCCTGCTCATGGCCGTGATCGGCTGGCTCTCGGTGCACGGCATTCCCGCCCTGCCCGTCGGCCCCGACGGAGGGCCCGTCACCGGCGCCCGCAGCGCCGCCGTGCTGGGCTCCCTCACCCCGCCGGTGCCCGTCACCGGCCTCGATCCGTGCTGCGCCGCCCCGCGCGGCACGTCCGACCCGTCCGACGCCCCCGCCGCGCGCCGACCCCCACGGCGCCTGCGGCTGCTCGGACCCGACCACCGCACACCGGGAGGTGCCCGTTGACCGAGCAGACCGAGCCCGACGCCCCCACCGAGCCGGCCGTCCACGCAGACCCGGCCGTCCGCAGGGAGCCCGCCGAGCGCAGGGAGCCCGCCGAGCGCTGGCAGGACCTCATCGCGCTCGCCTCGCCCACGGAGGAGCGCAACCCGCGCACGCACGAGCTCGACACCTTGGACGCCCCCGACCTCGTCGACACGATCCTCGCGGAGGACACCCTCGTGGCCGGTGCCGTGCAGGCGGTCTCCGCGCCCATCGCCCGCCTCGTCGACCTGTGCGTCGAGGCCATCGCGGGCGGCAGCACCGTGCACTACGTGGGTGCGGGCACCTCCGGGCGCCTGGGCGTGCTCGACGCCGTCGAGCTCCTCCCCACCTACAGCGCGACCGAGCAGATGGTCACCGCGCACCTCGCGGGCGGCATCGCCGCGATGACCCGCGCCGTGGAGGGCGCGGAGGACGACGCCGACGCGGGCGCCGACCTGGTCGCCGAGCAGTGCGGCGAGGGGGACGTGGTGATCGGCCTGGCCGCGAGCGGACGCACCCCGTTCGTGCGCGGGTCCCTCGCCGCGGCCCGCGAGAGGGGCCTGTCCACAGGGCTGATCGCGGCCAATCCGCAGGCGCCCCTCGCGCTCCTCGCGGACGTCGCGGTGCTCGTGGACGTCGGCCCCGAGGCCGTCACCGGCTCGACCCGCATGAAGGCCGCGACCGCCCAGAAGCTCGTGCTCAACGCCCTGTCGACCGCGACCATGGTGCGGCTCGGCACCACCTTCCAGAACCTCATGATCGATGTGCGGCCGACGAACGAGAAGCTCGTCGCGCGCACCGTGCGGATGCTCGTGCAGGCCACGGGCGAGTCGCCCGAGCACGCCGCCGAGGTGCTGGAGGAGGCGGGCGGACGCGTGCGCGTCGCCCTGGTGGCGCTCCTCGCGCACGCGGATGTCACGGATGCGGAGGTCGCCGCAGTACGCTTCGGGAAGGACCCCGGGCGACGGGGCGACCCGGCGGGCATCCGCAGCGCGGTCGCGAGCCTCACGACGAAGGAGTCACCATGAGCACGCAGCAGGACATGCCGTCCACGGACCGGCGATGAGCACCCCGCCGCTCCTGCTGAGGCTGCGCAGCCTGCGCGGCGACCTCAAGCCTGCTCTCGCCCGCATCGCCGACCTCATCCTCTCCGACCCGGCGGGCGTCGCCTCGATGACCATCGGCGACCTCGCCCGGGAGGCCGACTGCTCGGAGGCGAGCGTCGTGCGGTTCGCCCGCCAGCTCGGCTTCCGCGGCTATCGTGACCTGCGCTTCCGCCTCCACGAGGAGGCCGTCGCCGCAGCCACCGCCGGAGAGGACCACAGCAGCGACGGCGACATCGACCCCTCGGACGACATCGCGACGATGACCGGGAAGATCGCCGCGGCGGACTCCCGTGCGGTGCACGACACCGTGCGCGGGCTCGACCTCGAAGCGCTCACCCGGGTGGCCGACGCCGTCGCCCCCGCCCGCCGTATCGTCCTGTTCGGCGTCGGCGCCTCGGGGCTCGCGGCCACGGACGAGCAGCAGAAGCTCGCCCGGCTCGGCCTGCCCGCCGTCGTGCACACGGAGGCCCACAACGGGCTGCCCGCCGTCGCCCTGCTCGACTCGGACGACGTGCTCATCGCCTTCTCCCACTCGGGCCGCACCGCCGAGCTGCTCGACGCGACGCGCATCGCCCACGAGGCGGGCGTCCGGGTGGTCGCCGTCACCGGCGCCGCGGGCTCCCCGCTCGCCAAGGCGGCCGACGACGTCCTGCTCACCGCCGCCGTCGAGTCGGATCTGCGCTCGGGGGCGACCGCCTCGAGGATCGCCCAGCTCACCGTCGTGGACTGCATCTTCGTGGCCGTCGCGACCCGCGTGCCGGATCTGGGCCGCGAGGCCCTGCGCCGCACCCGCGCCGCCGTCGACGACCGCCGCGTGCACTGAGCTGAGCACGGCGGGGCGGTCGGCGTCCGCGCGGCCGCCGGCACCCGCTGATGAGGTCGCCGGCACCCGCTGATGAGGTGGCCGACGTCGTCGAACGGTCGTGAGCGGACGTCTCTGCCATATATGGCAGAGATGTCCCATATACGCCGGTCGGCGACATGACCGCGAGCCGCAGCCTCCCCCCTCACAGCCCGAGGCTGCGCTGGACCTCCCGCAGGGCATCGGCCGAGGCGAGCAGCCGTGCGCGCTCGTCCTCGTCCATCGGCACCTCGAGCGTCCGCTCGACACCGGCGCGGCCGACGATCGAGGGCACGCTCATCGCGACGCCCGAGATCCCCCGGTAGCCGGTGAGCGGGCTCGAGACCGGCAGCACCGCGCGCTCGTCGCGCAGCACGGCCTCGACGATGCGGGCGGCGGCGACGCCGATCGCGAGGTTCGTCGCCCCCTTGCCCTGGATGACCTCGTAGGCGGCGCCCGCGACCTCGTGGCCGAGGCGGTCGAGCTCCTCGCGGGAGAGGGCGGGGGTGTCCGCCGCGCCCGCCGCACCCGCCGCGCCCGCCCCGTCGGTCCAGTCCTGCAGCGGCACCTGGCCGATGTGCGCCGAGGACCACAGGGGGAACTCGCTGTCGCCGTGCTCGCCGATGATCGTGGCGTGGATGCTGCGCGGGGCGATCCCCAGCCGCTCCGCGAGCCGCCATCGCAGACGCGAGGTGTCCAGGACGGTTCCCGAGGCGAAGACGCGTCCGCGGGGGAGGTCCGCGAGTGCGTCGGCCGCGACGGTCAGCACGTCGCAGGGATTCGTGACCAGGATGAACACGGCATCAGGGGCCTGCGCGAGCAGCTGCGGCATGAGGCTCTCGAGGATCTTCACGTTGGTGCCGGCGAGGTCCAGACGGGTCTGCCCCGGAGCCTGCGCGGCGCCCGCCGTGATGACGACGACGTCGGCCCCGGCGACGCACGCGACGTCGTCGCCGCCCGTGATCTCCGCGCCGCCCGCGAGAGGGGAGCCGTGCGCGAGGTCGAGCACCTCGGCGCGCACCTTCTCGGCGCGGATGTCGTACAGCGCGATGCTGCGGGCGCTGCCGCGCAGCATCGCGGCGTAGGCGACCGAGGATCCCACGGCGCCGGCGCCGACGACGGCGAGGCGCCCGCCGGTGGGCGGCGCGGCGGCGCTCGCGTGGTCGGGAGCGGACGACGGACGGGGCTGCGGGGCGTGCGATGCGCTCATGGCCCCATCCTCACGCTCCCCGACCCGGCCCACCAGGGTCGGAGGTACCGATCCGGCACCGGGCGCCCAGCGTGCGTTGCCCGTCGCCCGCCGCTCTCACAGCCCGACCATGCGCATCCCATTCTCGTCGTAGCGGTCGCCGGCGACGCCCACCTGGGCGGCCAGGGCGTCGAGCGCGGCGACGTCGTCGGCCGAGAGACGCACCTGCGTCGAGCCCGCGTTCTCGACGAGACGCTCGCGACGGCGGGTGCCCGGGATCGGGACGATCGACGGGGACTGCGCCAGCAGCCAGGCCAGCGCGATCTGCGCGGGGGAGGACTCGCGCTCGTCCGCGAGCGCGCCCACCGCATCGAGGAGCGCCTGGTTGCGGCGCAGGTTCTCGGCCTCGAAGCGCGGGACGCGGGCGCGGATCTCGCCGTCGCCGAAGTCCTGGTCCGGGGTGACGGTGCCGGTGAAGAAGCCCTTGCCGAGCGGGCTGAACGGCACGAAGCCGATGCCGAGCTCGTGGCAGGCCGGCAGCACCTCCGGCTCGGGATCGCGGGTCCACAGCGAGTACTCGCTCTGCACGGCGGTCACGGGCTGGACCGCATGGGCGCGGCGGATCGTCTCCGCGCCGGCCTCGGAGAGCCCGAAGTGGGCGACCTTCCCCTCGGCGATCAGCTCGCCGACGGTCCCCGCGACCTCCTCGATCGGGACATCGGGGTCGACGCGATGCTGGTAGAACAGGTCGATCTGCTCGATGCCGAGCCGCTCCAGGGACTCCTCGGCGACCTTCCGGATCTGCTGCGGACGCGAATCGGTGCCCTGCATCGTCCCCTCCACGATGTTCCAGCCGAACTTGGTGGCGACCACGACCTGGTCGCGGATCGGGGCGATGGCCTCGCCCACCAGGCGCTCGTTGTCATAGGGCCCGTAGACCTCGGCGGTGTCGATGAAGGTGACACCGTGCTCGACGGCGAACCGCAGCACCCCGATCATGTCCTCACGGCTGCCGGGGTTGGGGCCGTAGGACTGCGACATCCCCATCGCGCCCAGTCCGATCGCGGAGACCTCGAGTCCCTGTCCCAGTGTCCTCGTGTGCATCTGCTCCTCCTCGTGCCGGTGGCCGGCGCCCGGGCTGCTGCCGCGGACGGTCGTGGGATCCATGCTCCGCCCGACCGCCGGGCGGTGGCAGTCCCTGGCAGTACCCCCGCTCCGCGAACCCTGCGTCTGAGGACCGTGACACAGGCGATGAACTGCAGGGATCTTGCCTCACCCGGTGCGCACCGGATGCGCACGGGTGCGCCGTCGGGCCGACGCCGACCGAAAATCCCTATCGCCGCGGGACCGGCACGGGCTAGCGTGAGATCCATGAGCATCTGATCGGCATCCCCGTCCGCGTCCCGACGACATCTCGGAGCCGATCCATGACCTCACCCGCCCCGCGCACCGCCGCATCCTCCAGGACCGCTCCCGGTGCCGAGCCCTCGAGCCTCTCCTCCTCCCGCGCCGATTCCGCACTCCACCTGCGGGCCGACGGGATCTCCCACCGCTACGGCGCCCGCCGCGTGCTCACCGACGTCTCCCTCACCGTCCCGGCCGGCACGCCCACGGGGCTGCTGGGGGAGAACGGCTCGGGCAAGTCGACGCTGCTGCGGATCCTCGCGGGGGTCGAGGAGCCCGAGTCCGGCGAGGTGCAGACGCCCGGCCCCGTCGGCCTCCTGCGCCAGGAGCTCCCGCACGACCCCGCGACGACCACGCTGGCCCAGGTCGTCGAGGAGGCGCTCACCCATGCGCGACGGCTCGAGGAGTCCCTCACGGAGGCGGGGGCGGAGCTCGCGGTCGACGACTCGCCGCGCGCCGCCGCCCGCTACGACGCGCTGCTGGCCCGCGCGACCCTGGCCGACGTCTGGAACGCCGAGACCCGTGCCGCCGAGGTCCTCTCCGGCCTGGGGCTGGCCGACGTCCCGTCGAACCGTCTGCTCGCGGAGATCTCCGGCGGGCAGCGCGGACGCCTCGCCCTCGCGCACCTGCTGATCACCCGGCCGACGACCCTGCTGCTCGACGAGCCGACCAACCATCTCGACGACGCGGGCGCGCGCTTCCTCGCGGGTCTGCTCGCCGAGCACCCCGGTCCCGTGCTGGTGGCGAGCCACGACCGCGCCTTCCTCGACGAGGCCACGCATGCCCAGCTCGACCTCGACCCGTCGCCCACGCCGCTGGGGGAGGAGGTCGGCGGCCTCACGGCGTACACCGGCACCTTCACCGACTACCTGCTTGCGCGCCTGGACGCGCGCGAGCGCTGGGAGAGGCGGTTCCGCGACGAGCAGGAGGAGCTGGACCGCCTGCGGGAGAGCGTGAAGGCCGGCCACAGCGTGGGCCACGAGGGCCGCGCACCGCGCACCGAGGCGAAGGCCGCCAAGAAGTTCTACGCGGACCGCCACGCGAGCGTCGTCTCCCGGCGCGTGCGCGACGCCGAACGACGCCTCGCGGAGCTCGAGGAGTCCCAGATCCGCAAGCCTCCGGCCGAGCTCCACTTCACCGGCATGCCCCGCGGCGACAGGCGCCGCAGCGCCGGGGAGGTCCTCGTCTCCGTCGCGGACGCGGGCCTCGCCCGCCGCCTCGCGCCGACGTCCCTGAGCGTCTCGGCGGGGGAGAAGCTGCTGATCACCGGGCTCAACGGCTCGGGGAAGTCGACGCTCCTGTCCCTGCTCGCAGGGCTGCTCGATCCCGATCGGGGCACGGTCTCGGTGACGCGAGATCGCGCGCTGCTCGCCCAGGACGAGGAGATCGACGAGCGCTCGAGCGTGCGGCGGATGCTCGGAGGGACCCCGGAGGACGAGGGCGTGCCGGACCTCATGGGCCTTGTGCATCCGCGCGACCTGGACCGTCCGCTCGGCGAGCTCTCCCGCGGCCAGCAGCGCCGGGCGGCGCTCGCCGCGCTGCTCACCTCCCCGCCGTCGCTGCTCCTGCTGGACGAGCCCACCAACCATCTGAGCCTCGACCTCGCCACCCGGCTCGAGCGCGCGATCGGGCAGTGGGAGGGGACCGTGATCATCGCCTCCCACGACCGCTGGCTCCGCCGGCGGTGGACGGGCCGGGTGCTCGAGCTCGACGGGCCGGGAGCCGCCCCTCGATCTCGAAGCTGACCACGTCCACCGGGGCATGGTCGGCCATCCCTCTGCGTCACACCCGTTCACGTTCGCGCGCGATCCTTGCGCTCGCGCGCGGTGCTCGCCGACGGTGTCCCCATGCCCGACAACGACACCGCCCTCGCCCCGCACTTCGAGACCCTCGCGATCCACGCCGGCCAGACGCCGGACTCCGACACCGGCGCCCGCGCGCTGCCGATCTACCAGACCACGAGCTTCGTGTTCCCGAGCGCGCAGGCGGCCGCCGACCGCTTCGGCCTGGCCGAGCTCGGCCCCATCTACACCCGCCTGACGAACCCCACCCAGGAGGCGGTCGAGAACCGCATCGCCGCGCTCGAGGGCGGCGTCGCCGGACTCCTCGTCGCCTCCGGCCAGAGCGCGATCACGCTGTCGATCCTCAACGTGGCGCAGGCGGGGGACAGCATCGTCGCCTCCCCGAGCCTCTACGGCGGCGCGTACTCGCTGCTCAAGCACACCCTGAGCAAGCTCGGCATCGAGACGGTCTTCGTCGAGGACCCCGACGACCTCGACTCCTGGCGCGCCGCGGTCCGCCCGAACACCAAGGCCTTCTTCGCCGAGTCCATCCCGAACCCCCGTCAGGACATCCTGGACATCGAGAACGTCTCCGCGATCGCGCACGAGGCCGGCGTCCCCCTGATCGTCGACAACACGGTCGCGACCCCTTACCTGCTGCGCCCGCTCGCGCACGGGGCCGACGTGGTCGTGCACTCCGCGACCAAGTTCATGGGCGGCCACGGCACCGCGATCGCCGGCGTGATCGTGGACGGCGGCAGCTTCGACTTCTCGGCCGATCCCGAGAGGTTCCCCCTGTTCAACGAGCCCGATCCGGCCTACCACGGCCTGGTGTACAGCTCGATCGCGCCCGACCTGCCTCCGTACGCGATCCGTGCGCGCGTGGCGCTGCTGCGCGATCTCGGACCGGCGGTCTCGCCGCACAGCGCCTTCCTCATCGCACAGGGCGTCGAGACCCTGCCCCTGCGCATCGAGCGGCACGTCGAGAACGCCCAGAAGGTCGCGGACAACCTCACCACCAGGCCCGGGGTCACCTCGGTCGCCTACGCGGGCCTTCCCGACTCGCCATACCACGAGCGCGCGCAGAAGTATCTCCCGAAGGGCGCGGGCTCGGTGCTGGGCTTCGTGCTCGAGGGCGGGCGCGAGGCGGGCGTGGCCTTCGTCGACGCCCTCGAGCTGCACTCGCACGTGGCGAACATCGGCGACGTGCGCAGTCTCGTCATCCACCCGGCCTCGACCACGCACTCGCAGCTCACGGAGGAGGAGCAGCGCGCCGCGGGCGTGGAGCCCGGCTTCGTGCGGCTCTCGGTGGGCCTCGAGCACATCGACGACATCCTCGCCGACCTCGACAAGGGCTTCGCGGCGGTCGCCGGGCTCTGAGGCGGGGACGGGCCCGGGCAGACCGGGTCGGGCGGGCCTGGCTGGGCTCCGTCCGGCCCGCCCCGCCCGCTGCTGACGGTCGGGTGAACGGAGCCCGGAACATCGCGTGAACATCCGGTTCCCGCCCTGGTCACGGCCTGCTCGCACGCCCAGCGGTCGCCGGGTTCGCATCGTCCGCGCGGCCCGGGACGTGAGAGCCTTGGGGGGTGAGTTCCACCCCCTCCGCTCCTGACCCCGCCCCGCTGGCGACCTGGCCGCCGCGGTGGATTCCGCGCGCCGTCGTCTTCGACTGCGACGGGCTCCTCGTGGACACCGAGTCCGAGTGGCTCGCGACGCAGGCCCGCTACCTCGCGGGCCACGGCGCGACGATCGACGAGGAGACGCGCAGGTCGCTCACCGGGCGCAGCGTCGAGACCGTCGTGCGCAGGCTCTCCGCCGAGACCGGCCAGGACCCCTATGCCGCGGCCGACGAGCTCATGGCTCTGCACAAGGAGGCCCTCACGGATGCCGTGGGGATCCTGCCCGGCGCCGTCGAGACCGTGCGCGCGGTCGCCGCCCGCGTCCCGGTCGCGATCGCCTCGAACTCCCCGCGCGATCTTCTGGACGACGCCCTCGAGGGCCTCGGCATCGGGGACGTCGTCCTCACCTCCGTGAGCGTCGACGACGTCGCCGAGGGCAAGCCCGCCCCCGACATCTACGTCGAGGCCGCACGGCGGCTGGGGGCCGACGTCGCCGACACCCTCGCCTTCGAGGACTCCGAGACCGGTGCGACGGCCGCCCGCGCGGCCGGTCTGCCCCTCATCGCCGTCCCCTCGATCCCCGGGCAGCGGCCCGTCGCCGACCGCACCCTGGCGAGCCTCGAGGACACCGACCTGCATGCCTGGATCCGCACCTGGGAGAGAGCCCGATGAACACCCCCGCCCCGACGCCCGGTCCCGCCCCCGCGCCCGCAGCGCCGTCGCCCGAGTCGCCCGTCCCTGACGCGGCCGCCCCCGGCACGTCCGGCGACCGCTTCCGCGAGGCGTTCGGCGACTGGACGCCGCGCGCCGTCGTCTTCGACTGCGACGGGATGCTCCTGGACACGGAGACCGCGTGGAGCCACCGCACGCAGCCCGCGATCCTCGCCCGCTACGGCGTGGACCCGGCTGCCGCCGAGGGCGCCCTGCCGCTCGGGCTCACCGTCGAGGACGCCTCCCGGGTGATCGCCGACCTCGCGGACGCCCCCTACGAGGAGGTCCTCCACGCGACCCGCGAGCGCTTCCGCAGCGACGTCGCGGGCGACCTCGACGTCCTCCCGGGCGTGCACGAGGTCCTCGCCGCGACGAGCTCGCGGGTCCCGATCGCCTGCGCCTCGAACTCCTGGCACGAGATGCTCGAGGACAAGCTGGGCCGCGCCGGCCTGCGCGACTACTTCCGGGTGCTCGAGTCGGCCGACACCGTGGAGCGCGGCAAGCCGTTCCCGGACATGTACGAGGCGGGCGCGCGCGCCCTCGGCGCCCAGCCCGCCCAGGCCCTCGCCTTCGAGGACTCCCACACAGGAGCGCGGGCCGCGCGCTCGGCGGGCCTGCGCCTGATCACGATCCCGCAGGACGGCGAGGCCCCGCCCGCCGACCTCTCCCTGCGCACCCTCGCCGACCCCGGCCTGCTGAGCTGGATCGAGAGCTGGTGAGCGGGCCCGTCGGCGCCGTCGGCCCCGTCGTCACACTCCGACGTACGTCCAGGTCGACGCTCTCAGGGTGTGATCGACCCGTCGGCATGGCGGGCTTGACTGGCACGCGCGCCGCGCCTCGGTGTTGACTTGACCCCATGACTTCATCAGGCGAAGCGACCGACGGACCTGCCAGCAGCGACGGATCTGCCTCCGCTCCGCCCGCGGGCGGCCCCTCGTCCGGCCCCGCCGGCGGCGCCGCGCGCGACGTCCGCGTGCACGGGAGCGCCCTGCGCGGCCGCGGCTGGCTGAACACCGGCGGCGTCGAGCTGGACCTCGAGGACCTGCGCGGCAAGGTCGTCGTCCTGGACTTCTGGGCCTTCTGCTGCGTGAACTGCCTGCACGTCCTCGACGAGCTGCGTCCGATCGAGGAGAAGTGGGCCGACGAGCTCGTCGTCGTCGGCGTGCACTCCCCGAAGTTCGAGTTCGAGAAGGACGCCGACGCCCTCGCCGCGAACATCGAGCGCTACGAGATCACCCACCCGGTGCTCGACGATCCCGAGCTCAGCACCTGGAGCGAGTACGGGGCGCGCGCCTGGCCCACCCTCATCGTGCTGGACACCCACGGCCGCATCGCCGCGAACCTCTCGGGCGAGGGCCATGCGGACACCATCGACGCGCTCGCCGCGCAGCTCGTCGCCGAGGGGGAGGCCGACGGCTCCCTGCGCCGCGGCCCCGCGCCGACGGTGATCGCCGACCGCGTGCCCCAGACCCTGCGCTACCCCTCGAAGGTCGCCACCCTCGACGACGGCCGCCTCATCGTCTCCGACGCCGGCCAGCACCGCCTCGTGGTGTTCGAGCCCGACGGCTCGACGGTCTCCGAGATCATCGGGGAGGGCCGACGGGGCCGTGCCGACGGCGACGCACCCGACGTCCTGTTCGCCGAGCCCAACGGCGTGCTCGTCCTCCCGCCGGAGGTCGCCGACGAGGCCGGCTACGAGGTCCTGGTCGCCGACAGCGCCAACCACCTCCTGCGCTCCGTGGAGCTCGGCCGCAGCCGCCTGCTGCGCTCGCGCACCACGAGCATCGTGGGCACCGTCGCGGGCGACGGCGCGCAGTGGATGCAGGGCCAGCCCCTGCCGACGGGCGAGGGCGACCCGCTCGGCTTCGCGCTCTCCACGCCGTGGGACCTCACCTGGTCCCATGCCCTGGATCGCGCCGTGATCACGATGGCCGGCATCCACCAGATCTGGACGTTCGACCCGCGCACCGGTTCGCTCGCCGTGCTCGCGGGCACCACCCAGGAGGGCCTCGTCGACGGCGCCCTCGTCTCCTCCTGGTGGGCGCAGCCCTCCGGGATCGACGAGATGGACGACGGCACCCTCGCGATCGCCGACTCCGAGTCCTCCGCGATCCGCCTGCTGGACCCGCAGACCCTCACCGTGCGCACCGTCGTGGGCATGGGCCTGTTCGACTTCGGGCACGTCGACGGCTCCGCCGATCACGCCCGCCTGCAGCACCCGCTGGGCGTGACCTCGCTGCCCGACGGCCGCCTCGCCGTCTGCGACACCTACAACGGCGCCATCCGCCTCATCGACCTCACGGGCGACGACGGCAAGGGCACCGTGGTGACCGTCGCGACCGATCTCACCGAGCCCTCGGGCGCGGTGATCGGCGCGCCGATCGACGGCATCGGCCAGCTCATCGTCGTCGAGTCCGGCGCCCACCGCCTCACCTGGGTGCCGGTGGCCCGCGCCGCCGAGCGCGTGCTCGACGAGGGCGCGCAGCGCACCTCCCGCCCGGTCACCGAGGTGGGCCCCGGCTCCCTCACGGTGCGCGTGCTGTTCACCCCGCCGCCCGGGCACAAGCTCGACGACTCGCTGGGCCCCTCGACCCAGGTGTCGATCTCGACGACGCCCACCTCGATGCTCACCTCCGGATCGGGCACCTCGACCGCTCTCGAGCGCACGGTGGTGCTGGACCCGGCGTACTCGGACGGCGTGCTGCACGTGAACGCGCGCGCCGCCTCGTGCGACGCGGATCCCTCGGTCGAGTTCCCGGCCTGCCACATGCACCAGCAGGACTGGGGCGTCCCGATCCGCGTCGTCGACGGCGCCCCGGACGTCCTGGACCTCTCGCTGCTGGGCTGATGGACTGACCCGGTCCGGCCCAGCCCCTCCCCAGCCTCCCCAGGCACGATCCGTCAGGAACGATACGACGGGCCCGTCCTCTCGGCCCGTCCCACCAGGCAGGAGACCCCGTGGAGTTCATCACCGACTTCGCTCTCGGAGAGGACAACGCCGTCCTGCTCCTGGTGCTCGGCGTGCTCGCCGTCGCCGCGATCGTGCTCGGCGCGATCATCCCCCCGCGCCTCGCCCATCACGGCGCGGCCGTGGCCCGGCGCCGCGCGGAGTCCCGCGCGAGCCGGAAGGGGGCGGCCCGCGCGTCCGCCGCCGGGAGCGACGCAGGAGCCACCGTGAGCTCCGCTGGGGACACCGAGAGCGCCGAGGACCTCGAGGCGCGCGAGGCGGAGGAGGGCATCGCCCCGGCCGACGAGGACGACCCCGACCTGCTCACCGAGGAGGACTCGGACACCGGCGACCCCGCGGTCGACCGCGACCTGGGCCGCCGACTGGGCTCGCTCGTCACCACGGCGACCGTCGTCGCCGGCTGGGTGGGCGTGCCCGCGGGTCTCCTCCTGCTGCTCGTCCCCGGCTCGACTGACGTGCGCATCCTGCGCATCGGCTTCTTCCTCATCGGCCTGATGGCCGGAGCGCTCGCCGCCTGGCGGGGGAGCGGGATGATGATGAGCGCCTTCGGGATCGCCCCGAGCGACCGCCCGCGCGCGATCTCCCGCTTCGGAGGCCTGTTCGTCGCGACGGCCCTGGGCATCGGCGCACTGCCCGTCGCGCTGTCCGTGTACTTCATGCGCGAGGATGCCGCCTCGCCGATCATCGCCTACGCCGCGGGTGCGGCCGTCTATGCGCTCGCCCTGCACGCGATCGCCTCCCTCGCCCACGGCACGGGGCATGCCGCGACCATGCTCGTCGGCTCCGACGAGAACGAGATCCACGCCGAGGACGAGACCAACCCCGGCGGCCCCCACCTGCGTCTCGCGCAGCTGCTGCGCCGCGGCCCCGCCCGCGCGGCCACCCTGGTCGCGCTCACGGCGGCCCTCGCGGCGGCGGGCATCCGCGTCTCCGTGCCCGTCTTCGCGACGCACGGTCTGGGCATCACGATCCTGGCCCTCACGGTGGCCGTCGCGGTCGCCCTCGTCGTCGCCCTGTTCCCGCACACCGGCCGCGAGGGCCGCGAGCGCACGGCCCTGCGCGCCGGGCAGCTCGTGCCGGCCCTGCTGGGCGTCGGCGGGATGATCGCGGGCGTCGCGCTGTGGCTGCCCTCGAGCTACCAGAACCTGCGCTTCACCGCCGTGGGCATGGGCAGCTTCACCGACAAGGCGCTCACGGGGTCCGACTCGCCGGTTCCCCGCAGCGACCTGCAGAGCCAGATCACCTCGGCGATCTCCGACATGTCGCAGTGGATCACCGCGACCGACGAGTCGCACTACGCGAACACCTTCCTGGACACCCTCACCCTCTATGGCACGCACCCCAATGCGCTCGCCGCACTGGGTTTCGCCCTCGGCGCCGTGATCACGCTGCTCGCCCAGCTGCTCGCCGCGCGCGTGCTCGACCCGCACCAGGCCGCCTCGCTGCGCGCCGCCCGCAGCAGCCGCACCGGCGGCGCCCTCGGCGCGATGACGGTGCTGGGCACCGCGGCCCTCGCGGCCGCCGGCGTCCTCGCGCTCGGCGCGCTCGTGCTGGCGGTGCTCGCGGTGCTCGCCGAGGGCGTCCCGGCCCTCGCCCTCTCGCTCGTGGCCTTCGCGGGCCTCGGCGGACTCGTGGTGATCGCCGCGAGCGCCGCCCTGCACACCTCGGGCGCCTTCGCGGACCGTCCCGGCACGGCCGAGCCGTGGCGCGATGCGAGCCGCACCGGCGGCGCGGAGACCGCCGTCGGCGTCCAGCTGGTCGCGGCCCTCGCCGCCCTGCCCTTCCTCGCCACGATCGTCACCGCGGTCGCCGGCGCCTCGCGCGCGAAGAGCGTCTGGGAGGACCGCGCCCTGCACGCGATGACGCCCGACTCGGTCGCGGTGCTCGGCGGGATCGCCCTGGGCGTGGTGACGATCGCCCTGATCGCCTCCTCGCTGCTGCACGGCCTGCGCCGCCTGGGCGTCGCCGCCGTCGTCGAGACCCGCGCCGCGATCCTCGACGGCCGCGACACCATGGACTTCGACGACCTCCCGCTCACCTCGCGCCGCGCCGCCCTCGCGCCGGTCGCGATCGCCGCGCTGATGCCGGTGGTCGCGGGCTTCGGCCTGGGCCCGTCGGCCCTCCCGGCCTTCGTCGGGACCCTGGTGCTCGCGGCCCTCGCGACGGCCGTCGCCTCGACGCTCGCCGCGGGCCTCGGCACCTCCTCGGTGCGCGTCATCGAGAGCGGCCGCTACGGCGGCCCGGGCTCGTGGGGCCATTCGGGCGCGCTCGGCACCACGGTGCTGATGGGCGGGCTGCGGAACGCCCTGGGCACCTTCATCTCGATGGGCGCGCTCGTCGGCTCCCTGATCGGCGTGCTCTCGGTGGCCTCGATGATCAACGCGATGATCGACGGCACCAACGAGTTCCTGCGCTGGGGCGTGGCGCTCGTGGCGCTGCTCGCGCTCGGCGCCTGCTGGCTCTACGAGATCACCGCCCCGCAGACGGACCTCGAGGACGACTTCGGGGAGAGCTCCAAGCCCCTCTTCGCTCGTGTCGAGGATGACGGGGAGGACACCGCGGACTCGACGAACCCCCTGCTCATGGACTGGGCGGATGACGACGAGGAGGACGGGACCGATGCGTCCGACGGCGTCGGTGCTTCCACCGGCTCCGCCCGAGCGGGCGCGGCGGCGGCCTCGGGCTCGTCCCGTCGGAAGAAGAAGGGACGCGGCGCGAAGAAGAAGCGCTGAGCGCGGTGCCCTGACCGCGGTGCCCTGACCCGGTCCCGCCTCAGGCGCCCGCGTCGGGCGCTCTCAGACGCTCGCGCCGAGCGCCCTCTGGATGAAGCGCACGAGCGCGGTCTCGTCGGTCCCCGGGGGCAGGGTGCGGCCGATGAGCATCGCGTTGATGATGCGCAGGCTCGCGTCCACGTCCAGGTCGGCGCTGAAATCGCCGGAGGCGACGCCGTCGTCCAGGATCGAGTGGAGGACCTTCTCGATCAGCACGACGTGCTCGCGCATCTTCCGGGCGATGTCCGGGTCGAGGTTCACGCGCCCGCGCGTGCTCGAGAGGTGGAAGGACGTGCTCAGGCCCAGCTGGGTGCGCACGTAGAGCTCGATCGCCTCGACGGGCGTGGAGGCGCCCTCGATGCCCTCGCGCAGCTGGTCGAGGTAGTCACTGGTCTCGTGCATCGTGTACTCGACCAGGAGCGTGTCCTTGTCGGGGAAGTGGTTGTACATCGCGGTGCGGCCCACACCGGCGACGGTGGCGATGCGGGAGAACGTGATGTCCTCGAAGGGCTCGGTCTCCATGAGCTCGCCGAGCGCGGAGAAGATCTTCTCGCGCGTCCGCTCGCGATGCTCCTCCAGGGAGCCTCCGATGATCTTGGGCATGGACATATTCTTGCACCGTGTCAGCTCGATCCCGGCTCCTTCGGTGCACGGAGCGCACGGAGAGCTGCCCGTGAGCTCCCGGGGAGACTCCGGTGAGCGCCCGGAGAGGGGCTGCGAGCGGCGGCCGTCGGGCCTCGCATCGATCCGCCATCGCGCGCCCTGCGCCGCTAGAATCGACGCGTGATCGACGTGGACATCGCCCGACGACTGCGGGACCTCGGCCTCCTCTGGGAGCCCGCCGAGGGGGACCGCTTCACCATCGACGTGCCCGACCTGCGGGAGCAGACCTTCATGCTGTCCTCGATGGTCGTCGAGCCCGGTCGCGGCCGACGCGGCGAGCCCCTCTTCACCTTCAACGGCACCACGGAGTGGGCCCTGGACTCCATCGAGGAGGACGAGGCGGTCTGGATCCCGCGCGAGGACCAGCTGCGCGAGGCCCTCGGCGAGCACTTCGCGCAGCTGCGCTGCGAGCGCTCCGTGTCCGGGGACCTGGTGCACGTGGTGACGCTGTCCGGACCCGAGGAGTCGCGCGAGATCCGCGCCCGGAAGGTCGAGGACGCCTACGCGGGCGCACTGCTCGTCCAGCTCGAGGAGCGTTCGCACGGCATGTCCTGACAAAAGATTCCGTCTGAGGTAGTGTCGTTCCGTCTCGAAGGACGACGACGCTGTCGGAAGGACGGAACATGTCGGGTCATGAATCCCGGAGGGATCTCACCTCGGGCACGCTCCCCGGTCGCATGCGGACGATCGCGACCATCGCGACGTTCGGCGGACTGCTCTTCGGCTACGACACCGGCGTCATCAACGGCGCCCTGCCGTCGATCCGCAGCGACCTGCAGCTGACCAGTCTCACCGAGGGGCTCGTGGCCTCGATCCTGCCCTTCGGCGCGGCCTGGGGAGCGGTGTTCGGCGGCCGGATCGCGGACCGCTTCGGCAGGCGCCCCTCGATCGTCGGCCTCGCGGTGGTCTTCGCGCTCGCGACCATCGGCTGCTCCCTCGCGCCGAGCGCGGCCGTCCTCGCGCTCTTCCGCTTCGTCCTGGGCCTCGCGGTCGGCGGTGCGTCGGCGATCGTCCCTGTCTTCCTGGCGGAGATGGCGCCGACCCATCTGCGGGGGCGCGTCGTCGCGCAGAACGAGTTCATGATCGTCACCGGGCAGGCTCTCGCGTTCATGATGAACGCCCTGCTGGCGACGCTCATGCCGGAGACCGGGCACGTCTGGCGCTACATGCTGTCGCTCGCGACGCTCCCGGCGATCGCGCTGTGGATCGGCATGCACGCGGTCCCCGAGTCTCCCCGGTGGCTCGCGCGGGCGGGACTCTACGACCGCGTCCAGGAGGTGCTGCGGGACATCCGCGGCGACGCCTACAGCTCCGACGAGCTGAGCGAGGTGCGCGAGCTCGCGCGGGAGGACTACCAGGCCGCATCGGGGACGCTGCGCGACATCCTCGTCAGCCCCTGGATGCGCAGGATCCTGGGCATCGGCCTCGGGATGGCGGTGATCAACCAGATCTCGGGCATCAACGCGATCCAGTACTACGGGGTCAGCGTCCTCGAGAGCGCCGGCTTCGGCGGCAACGGCGCCTTCTACGCGAACATCATCCCCGGTCTGGTGGGCGTCGGAGCGGTGGGCCTCGCGATGGTGCTGCTGCGCACCGCGCGCCGCAAGCGGATGCTCCTGACCGGGCTCGGCGGCACGATCTGCTCCCTCACGTGCTTCGCCCTGGCCTTCCAGCTGATCCCCGAGGGCAGCCCTGCGCGCCCCTTCGCGATCCTCGCGTGCATCGTGGTCTTCGTGGGCTTCATGCAGTGCTGCATCGGCACGGTCACCTGGCTCTACCTCTCGGAGATCTTCCCGCTGCGCGTGCGCGGCGCCGGGATGGGCCTGTGCACGTGGGTGCTGTGGATGTTCACGTTCCTGGTGGGCCTCACCTTCCCGGTGCTCGCCGAGGCGATCGGCGCCGGTGCCACGGTGCTCATCTTCGTCGCCCTGCAGGTGGTCGCCTTCATCTGGGTGTGGCGGGTGGCTCCGGAGACCAAGGACCGCACGCTCGAGGACATCGAGCAGGACTTCCGGCGCAGGCACGAGGACCGGAGCGAGTCCGCGACGGCGTCCTGACGCGCGGCCGCGGGCTCGCCCGTGCCGCGCCCATGCTGCGGCGGGTGCTGCGACCGGAGCGGCTGACGGTCGCCACGACGAAGGCCCCGGTGATCACTCACCGGGGCCTTCTCATCACATGGAGCGGGTGACGGGAATCGAACCCGCGCTGTCAGCTTGGGAAGCTGAAGTTCTACCATTGAACTACACCCGCGCATCCTCCTCGACCTGCGGGAACGTGCCCGTCGGCGAGTCGAACGGGATCCAGCATAGCGTGCGATCCGCGCCGGTGCGAAACCGTCCGCGGACGCTGCCGTGCACGTCACGCTCGCCCGATAGGGTTGCCCCGTGCTGCTCAGCGACAACGACATCCGCGACCAGATCGACAGCGGTCGGGTGCGACTGGACCCGTTCGACGCCTCGATGGTCCAGCCCGCGTCCGTGGACGTGCGCATCGACCGCTTCTTCCGGCTCTTCGACAACCACAAGTACCCGATGATCGACCCGGCGGTCGAGCAGCCGGCGCTCACCCGCGAGGTCGCCGTCGACCCCGAGGAGCCCTACGTGCTGCACCCGGGGGAGTTCGTGCTCGCCTCGACGTACGAGCAGGTCACGCTCCCGGACGACATCGCCGCGCGCCTCGAGGGCAAGAGCTCCCTGGGGCGCCTGGGGCTGCTCACCCATTCGACCGCGGGCTTCATCGACCCGGGCTTCACCGGCCACATCACCCTCGAGCTGTCGAACATGGCGACGCTGCCGGTGGCGCTGTGGCCGGGCATGAAGATCGGGCAGCTGTGCTTCTTCCGGCTCTCGTCGGCCTCGCAGAACCCCTACGGCAGCGAGGGCAACCTCAACCGCTACAGCGGGCAGCGCGGGCCCACCGCCTCCCGCTCGCACATGAACTTCCACCGCACGCTGATCCCCGTGGACCCGGAGAATCAGGTCGGCCCGGAGAATCCGGTGAGCACGGCGGGGCCCGACGATGGCGAGTGAGCCCGGCGCGGGCGCACCAGGCACCCGCGCGATGACCTCGCACCGGCTCCAGCTGCCCCACGGCACGCCCGCCGAGGCCGTCCTGACGATGGTCCGCAACGTCGTGCCGGATGCCCGGCTCGAGGACGGGGGCATCGACATCGGCGGCGGCGCGGTCCTCGTCGAGGACGCGCGGCGTCCCAGCCGCTGGACGCTGCGCACCCCGCGCGTGCGCGACAGCGAGCCCGCCGAGGACCTCCCCGATTCCCACGGCTACGGCCGCGCCTTCGCGGACGGCATGCCCTTCGGCGACGAGCGCGAGGCCCTCGATCTCGCCTGGTCGCTCGCGCGCCGGCTCGACGGCGCCGTGGTCACCGATTCGCACGCACGGCTCGAGCCGCATCCCTGTCACGTGCGGGACCTCGTTGTGACCAGCCCGAACGCGCTGCTCGCGCAGGATCTCCTCGCGCTCGTGCAGTCGGTGGAGCCGGGCGCGGAGCTCGTCACCCCTCCGCCCGAGGCCGACACCACCGGGTACATGCTGCGCATCCCGATCGGCGACCCGGACGATGCGTCCCGGATCGCCACGACGGGTGCCGGCTCGGTGCTCCTCGCGCCGTCGGCCGACGATCCGCAGGACGAGATCCTGCTGCGCGTGGGCCCGACCTCCCGGCCGACGGCGCTCGAGGCGCTGCCCTGGCTCGAGGACGCGGTCGACTACGAGATCGTGCACGAGATGCTCGACGAGCTCGATGCCGAGATCGACGTGCCCGACGATGCGACCGCCGCCCGCTGGACCGAGGTCTATCGCAGGATCGGCCTGCTCGCGGGCCTGATCGTGGAGACCGTCGGCGGGTACATCGTGGACCTCGAGGGCTTCCTCGTCGATCCGGCTGACCTGGTCTGATCCGAGGGTGCCGGGCGGCGCGCGTCGGGTGCCGGGCGGCGGGTGCCGCGCGTGCCTGGTGTCGCCCGCTCCCCGGCAAGTGATGCAGCTCACATTGGCGGGAGTCCACAGCGACCCTTCGTTTGTCGGTCCCCCCGAGGAGCATGGGTGCCATGGACGACGAAGACCTCGGCGCGCACGGCGCGACCGCACCTGGGACGGACGGCATCGCCGCCCGCCCAGCCGCGGTGCCCGCGCGGCCGGGAGCGTCGGATACGTCGTCTCCGATCAGTCTTTCGGCCGACGGGGCAGTGCTGCTCCGTTCCGCGTCGGACGGCAGCACGGACGACGCACGCACCATCGACGCACGCGCGATCGACGCGGGCAGGATCGACGCAGGCACCATCGACCTGCGCGAGACGACCGGGGCGATCGCCGACGCGGCGCTCATCGGCCCGGCGGCCCTCGAGGCAGCCGATCTCTCGCGCGTGCTCGTGGGCATCGACGAGATGCGCTCGGCCCTCGCCGCGCTCGAGATGCGCACCATGTCAGAGCTCGACGATGCGATCCGCGCGCAGGACGTGCGCGCGGGCCTGCCCGTGAGGGACCAGGGCCGGCGCACCACCGGCGAGATCCAGATGGCCTCGCGCATCTCACCGGCCACGGCCTCGAGGAGACTGCGAGCCGGGCAGCGGATGACCCGCGAGATGCCCCGCGTGTTCGAGGCCCTCGCGCGCGGAACGATGCAGGCCGACGCCGGATACGCCGTCGGCCGCTCCGTCGGGCCCGTCGAGCCCGAGCTGCGCGGCCACGTCGACGACGTCCTCGCCGAGCACCTGCCCGATCTCGACGGCTCGACTCCCGCGCGCTGGTCGCAGGAGGTCGGTGCGCTCGCCCAGAAGCTTGACCCGCGCGGCGGACCGGAGCGCCACAGGCGTGCCGCGACGCAGCGCGGCGTCACCGTCACCCCCGGTGCACACGGCATGGGCACCGTCACCGCGGTGCTCCCCGGCCCCGACTGCGCCGCGATCCGCCGCAAGCTCGCCCTCGCCGCCGAATCCCTGCAGGTCCAGGGTGACGAGCGCACGCACGGCCAGCTCATGGCCGATCTCTTCGCCGACACCCTGCTGGGCCGCGACGAGACGATGGACCCGGTGCACTTCGCGATCAACGTGGTGATCTCCGAGCGCTCCCTGTTCACGCCCACACACGGGGAGCCCGCCGTCGTCGAGGGGTACGGCCTGGTCGAGGCCACGCAGGTGCGCGACCACGTGCTCGACCAGCGCTTCCCGGAACGGCGCACCGCCTCCGGCCGGCCCCTCGCCGGCTCGGTCCATGAACAGGGAGCCGCCTCGGGGCCTGAGCATGTGCACGGAGCCGTCGCAGCAGACGGAACCACGGGCCTCGGTGCTGGTCACGACCGGCAGCACCCGTCGGCACCCCTGCGCCGTCAGTCCCTCGACATCATCGACATCATGCGCCGGGACCGAGGCGCGCCACCGCTCCTCACCGGCGAGAGCGGCGCGAGCGGCGCGCCACCGCACCCGGCACCGGCGGCGTCCCAGAACCCACCACCCCCGCCTGCAGAGGTCCGGAACCCGCCCTCGCGCGAGCAGATCGAGCACGACCTCGCGCGCGCGGAGCAGCAGATGGGCGATTCCCTGCGCCGCGTCTTCACGCACCCGACCGCGGGCGAGCTGATCGCGATGGACTCCCGCTCGCGCGCTTTCCCGGAGGGCCTCAAGCTGTATATGCGCCTGCGGGACGTCAGCTGCGTGGGCCCGTACTGCGGTGCGCCCATCCGCCACGCCGACCACATCCGGCCGTTCGCCGAGGGCGGGCCGACGAGCGCCACGAACGGCCAGGGCCTGTGCGCGCACTGCAACCTCACGAAGGAGGCGCTCGGTCGCGTCGAGCACGCGCCGTCGGCCGACGGCAGCCACCGCGTGGCCTGGACCAGCCGCCTCGGCGCCACGGCCACCGTCACCCCGCCGTCGCTCACCGGTCTGCCCCTCGACCCCGTGAAGATCCCCGGCACGACGAGGACCGGGGCCGACGGACGGGCCCCCATCCGCAGCCGCCGCCATCTGCGGATGCTCGTCGAGGGGGAGGACCTGCCCGCGCGTGACCCCTACGCGGGCCTCTCCCCGGAGGACGAGGACCGGATGACGGCCGCCGCCCTCGCGAGCTTCGGACCCGACGACGAGGACTTCGAGGAGCGCGGAGCCCAGGGACCACGCCTCGTCGACGAGGTCGAGATCCTCGAGGAGCTCGACCGGCTCGACGCGCTCGGCCGGCCCGACGAGGACCTCGGCGCCCTCAGGGACTCCGCATGACGCCGCACCCGACCCCGACCCTGAACATGCACCAGTCGGCGCGGCCGGGCGCGATCACGCGCCCCAGGTGGTCCCCTCGACCTGCGGCACGTCGACCCAGCTGCGCGAGGACGCCGAGCGCACGATCGCCTCGGTGACCTCCGCCGCGGAGAGACCGTCGGCCGTGTTCGGAGCGGCGCCCGAGCGGGCGCCGTCGTCGACTCCGCCGATTCCGCCGACCACATCCGTCAGGAACTGCGCGCACTCGATCGCCTTGAGGTCGTCGAAGCTCATCGGGATGCCGGGACCCGGCTGGAAGCGTCCGTAGTCGCCGTGTCCCGCGCCCGCGAGGACCGTCGTGTACCCGTGCTCGAGGCCGCCGTCGCCGATCATCACCTCGAACTCGTTCATGCGGGTGAAGGACCAGCGCGCCGACCCCTCGGTCCCGTAGACCTCGAGGGCGTAGTCGCTGCGATGCCCGCGCGCCACGCGCGAGGACTCGAGGGTCGCCCGGGTGCCGTCCGCGAGGGTCGCGAGAGCCGCCACCCAGTCCTCGTTGCCGACCGCGCCGCGCTCGGTCCCGACCTCGACGGCGCCGTGCCCCACACCGGCCGACGTCGGGATCGGACGCTCGCGCAGGAACACGTCGGTCGCGGCGCTCACCTCGGCGATGCCCTGGCCCGTCACGTAATGGACGAGGTCCGCGCCATGGCTCAGGAGGTCGCCGATCACGCCGGCACCCGCCCGCGAGCGGTCGTAGCGCCAGGTCAGCGGGCCGTCGGGCGAGGAGGCGTAGTCGGCGTAGAGCCAGCAGCGCACGTTCGTGATCCGCCCCAGCCTGCCGGCGGCGACGAGGGCGCGCAGGTGCTCGACGGCCGGAGCGTGCCGATAGTTGAAGCCGACCGCGGTCGCGACGCCCGCCACGCGGGCCGCCTCGTGGATCTCGCGGCTCTGCGCTGCATCCACGCCCATCGGCTTCTCGATCCAGAACGGCCTGCCGGCACGGGCCGCCGCGCGCGCCACCTCCCGGTGCAGGAAGTTCGGCGTCGCGATCGACACCACGTCGACCTCCGGATCCGCGAGCATCTCCCCGACGTCGTCCACCGCGCGCTCGAACCCGAACTGCGCGCGCGCCGCGCGCTGGTTGTCGGGCAGCGGGTCCGCCGCGCACACCAGGCGCGGCGCGAGGCCCAGCTCCGGATAGCGCGCGGCCAGGCCCCGGTACGAGCTCGCGTGCAGTCGGCCCATCCAGCCCAGGCCCACGACGCCCACCCCGAGGGGGCGCGGGCCGTTCTCCGCGTTCTTCGTTCCCACCGCCATCACTCCCCTCCCAGCTCGGTGAGGATCCGCTCGCGCATGCGGCGGTTGATCGCGTCGGCGTCCTCCTCCCAGCCGAACACGCACACGGACACCGATCCGTCGTAATCGCGCTCGCGCAGGGCGGAGAAGGCGTCGTCCCAGTCGATCTCGCCGTAGCCGATCTCGTTGTGCTGGTGCACGCGGGCGTCGACACCGGGCGGGTTCACGATGTAGCGGTTGCCCACGTTCGCGGTGTGGTCGAAGACGTCGGCGACGTGCAGGTGGCGCAGGCGATCGCCCGCGTAGTCGAGCATGTCGCGCACGCTCGCGCCCGGCGCGCCCGGTGCCCCGCCGCCCAGGTGGAAGGCGTGGGGGAAGCAGAACTCGTAGTTGAACCAGTCCCGGTCCACGCCGCGCACGATCTGCACCGCGCGCTCGTTCGTCTCAGCGAAGTCGTACGGGTGCGCCTCGACGGTGCACTCGATGCCGTAGCGCTCGAAGTCGGGGATCAGCTCCTCGACGGAGCGGTAGAACTGCGACTCGCTGCGCCGCGGCTGGTTCGGGTCCCCGGAGAGCTCGGTGGCGATCATCGGCACCTCGAGGGCGTCGGCGATCTCCAGCAGCCGCCGCCAGTTGCGCACCTGCGCCTGACGCTCCTGCTCATCGGGGTTCGACCAGTCGAAGACGGGGTTGAACGTCCAGATGCGCACCCCCGTGTCCTTCATCGCCTGTGAGACCTCGGCGATCTGGTGGCGGTCCACCTTGGGGTAGTGGTGCCACTCGTGGAAGTCGGCGCGCGGGGACAGCTCGATGTACCGGAAGCCGAGCTCGGCCGCCTTGTGCACCTCCTGCGCGACGGACATCTGCGGGTGGTACATGCTCGGATCCAGCAGGACCTTCACCATGGGGCGTCTCCCTCGTCTCAGGCGTGCTTCAGGCCCAGGCCGCACTCGGCCAGGAACTCGCGGGTCTTCACGGCATTGGGCAGGGGCAGCGACGGATCGCAGGGGTAGAGGTCCTGCTCGCAGATCACGTAGAGGTCCCTGTCGAGCGTCGCGAGCTTCGCCACCAGGTCCTTCATGTCGGGCAGCCCGGCGGGCGGACGCACCGAGGCGCCCTTCGCGACGGCCTGCCCGAAGGGCCAGTCCTTCTCGTGCGCCTCGCGGGTGATGTCGGCGTCGAAGGCCTTGATGTGGACGTAGCCGATGCGGTCGGGGTACTCGTCGATCATCGAGATCGGGTCGCCGCCGCCGTAGACGACGTGCCCGGTGTCCAGGCAGAACGAGACCAGCTCCGGGTCCGTCGCCTCGAAGACGCGTGCGATCTCCTCGGGCGTCTCGATGTGGCTGTCTCCGTGAGGGTGCAGCACCATCGTCAGCCCGTAGTCCTCCTTGAGGATGCGGCCCAGCTCGTTGGCGTGGGTGACGTAGAGCTTCCAGGCCTCGCCCGTCAGCTGCCGGTCGTCCGTGAACTCCCAGGTCTTGTCGTCGCGGTACAGAGGGGGCAGGTGCACCATGTACTCCGCGCCGACGGCCGCGTGGGTCTCGGCGATCGCCCGGAAGGTGCGCTCTGTCTCCGGCCAGGCCTCCTCCTTGTGCAGGATGCCCCAGCCGGTGCCCGCGACCACGCGGAAGCCGTGCTCGTCCATGACGTGCTTCAGGTCGGCGGCGTCCTGGGGGAAGTACCCCCAGGGGCCCGTCTCCATGACGGAGAAGCCGGCCTCGGCCATCTCCGCGAGCGCAGTGCGCCAAGGGATCTGCTTCTCGTCCTGGGGGAACCACACGCCCCACTGGTCCGGGCACACGCCGATCGTGAGGCGGTCGAACGGCGCCTCGGGGTTGTGCGAGAGGTCGGCGGTCGCCGGAGTGGGCGCGGGGGAGGGCGCAGAGGTCACGGGGTCATCTCCTTCGATGGGGGCGGCTGGAGCCGAGATCAGTCGTGCGTCGGGAAGCTCATGGACGCCTCGACGTGCTCGTCCTGGCGGGGCCAGCGCGAGGTGACCGCCTTCTGCTTCGTGTAGAACTCGAGGCCCTCGGGTCCGTGCGCGTGGTGCTCGCCGAACAGCGAGTCCTTCCAGCCGCCGAAGGAGTAGTAGCCCACGGGGGTCGGGATCGGCACGTTGATGCCGACCATGCCCACCTGGACCTCCTCCTGGTAGCGGCGCGCGTAGTGGCCGGAGCCGGTGAAGATCGCGGTGCCGTTGCCGAAGCGCGAGGAGTTCACGAGCTCGATGGCCTCGTCGAAGTTGTGGACGTGCATGACCACGAGCAGCGGCCCGAAGACCTCCTCGGTGTACGTGGGGTGGTCGGCGGGGAGGTCGGTGACGACCGTCGGCCCCACGAAGTTGCCGTTCTCGAAGCCCTCGACGACCAGACCGCGACCGTCGACGACGATCCGTCCGCCGGCCTGCTCGGCCTCGTCGGCCATGCGGATGACCCGCGCGCGGGCGTCCTTCGTGATCACCGGCGGCATGTCGGTCGCCGGGTCGGAGCCGGGGCCGACGGTGAGCTTCGCGGCCTCGGCGGTGATCGCCTCGAGGAAGGGCTCGTGGGCGTCGCCGACGGTCACGGCGACCGGGACGGCCATGCAGCGCTCGCCCGCGGAGCCGAAGGCGCCCGAGGCGACCTGCGCCGCCGCGAACTCGACGTTCGCGTCCGGCATCACCACGGCGTGGTTGTTCGCGCCGCCGAGCGCCTGCACGCGCTTGCCCGCGGCCGACGCGGTGGCGTGCACGTGCTTGGCGATCGGGGTGGAGCCGACGAAGGAGACCGCGGCGATCTGCTCGTGCGTGCACAGCGCGTCGACCGTGTCCTTGCCGCCGTGGACGACCTGGAAGACGCCGTCGGGCAGCCCGGCCTCCTGGTAGAGGCGCGCCACGATGTTCGAGGCGGAGGGGTCGCGCTCGGAGGGCTTGAGGATGAAGGCGTTGCCGGTCGCGATCGCGATCGGGTGCATCCAGAAGGGCACCATCGCCGGGAAGTTGAAGGGGGTGATGCCGGCGACCACGCCGAGCGGCTGGCGGAAGGTGAACCCGTCCACGCCGGTGGAGACGTTCTCGGAGAAACCGCCCTTGAGGTCCTGGGTGATCGAGGTGGCGAACTCGAGGGTCTCCTGGCCGCGGGCGATCTCGCCGCGGGCGTCGGCGACGGTCTTGCCGTGCTCGCGGGAGATGACCTCCGCGATCTCGTCCGTCGCGTCGATCAGCAGCTGGCGCATCCGGTACATGATCTGGGTGCGCTTGGCGAGCGAGACCTTCGCCCACTCGCGCTGGGCGGCGACGGCGACCTGCACGGCCTGGTCGACGGTGCTCGCGTCGCCCAGGTGCAGGGTCGCGATCTCCTCGTTCGTCGCCGGGTTCAGGATGGGCTGGGTGGAGCCGGTGCCCTCGGCCTCGCGGCCGTCGATCCAGTGCTTGACGTCGGTCATGGTTCCTCCGTGGTGGTCTCGGGTGGAGCGGTGTTGAAGGGGGTGCTGTCGGCGGCGTGCGGGCGCGGACCGCCGGTCACAGGTAGTGGCGCTGCGGCGCCTTCTCCGCCTCGTAGCGCGCGGAGGCCTCCTGCGTGGAGCTCAGGCGGGAAACCTGGGAGACGGGCACGTCCCACCAGCCGATGCCGGGCGGGTTCGGCCCGTACAGGTCGGTGTTCACGACGATCGCGGTGGCGTGCTCGGAGTCCTCGGCCCGGCGGTAGGCGGCGCGGAAGTCGTCCGTCGAGGAGACCTCGCTGACCTCGATGCCGTACGAGCGGATGTTCGCGGCGATGTCCATCGGCAGCTTCGCGCCGTCGAGCAGGCCGGTCTTCTCGTTGCGCATGCGGTACTTGGTGCCGAAGCGCTGCGAGCCGTGGGACTCGGACAGGGAGCCGATCGAGGACCAGCCGTGGTTCTGCAGGATCACGAGGATGACCTTCACGTCCTCGGCGACGATCGTCGCGATCTCCTGCGGCGCCATCTGGAAGGTGCCGTCGCCGATGATCGCGACGACCTCGCTGTCCGGGGCCGCCATCTTCGCGCCCAGGGACGCGGGCAGCTCGTAGCCCATGCACGAGTAGCCGTACTCGAGGTGGTACTGCAGGGGAGTGCGGGCCCGCCACAGGGCCTGCAGGTCGCCGGGCATCGAGCCCGCGGCGTTGATGACGATGTCCTCGTCGCCCATGAGCTCGTTGAGGGCGCCGAAGATCTCGGTCTGCGCGGGCAGCTCCTGGTCGTGCGGCGCGAAGCAGGGCGCGCTGCGCTCCTCCCAGGCGGCGGCGAGCTCGCGGGCCCGGTCCTGGTGCTCCTGCGGGGCGCGGTAGGCGGCGGTGTCCGCCGTGAGCCCCGCGGTGAGCGCCTCGAGGCCCGCGCGGGCGTCGGCCACGAGCATCTCGGCCGAGTGCTTGGCGGCGTCGAAGGCCTTCACGTTGAGGTTCACGAAGCGCACGTCGGGGTCGCGGAAGGCGGTGTGCGAGGCGGTCGTGAAGTCCGTGTACCGGGTGCCGACGCCGATCACGACGTCCGCCTCCGCGGCGAGCGTGTTCGCCGCGTCGTTGCCCGTGGCGCCCACGCCGCCCACGCTCGCGGGGTGGTCGGCGCTGATCGCGCCCTTGCCCGCCTGGGTGTCGGCCACGGGGATGCCGGTGGCGTCCGCGAAGGCGGCCAGGGCCGCGCCCGCTTCGGAGTAGACGGCGCCGCCTCCGGCGACGACGAGCGGCCGACGGGCCGAGCGGATCACCGCGAGGGCGCGGTCGAGCGCGGCGGGCTCGGGGACGGGCCGGCCGACGTGCCAGGTGCGCTCGCGGAAGAACTCGAGCGGCCAGTCGTGGGCCTCGGCCTGGACGTCCTGGGGGAGGGCGAGGGTGACCGCGCCGGTCTCGGCCGGGTCGGTGAGCACGCGCATCGCCGCCAGCGCGCTCGGGATGAGCTGCTCGGGGCGCCAGATGCGGTCGAAGAAGCGGGAGACGGGGCGGAAGGCGTCGTTGACGGTGACGTCCATGGCGCGCTCGTCCTCGAGCTGCTGGAGCACGGGGTCCACGGCGCGGCTCGCGAAGACGTCGCTGGGCAGGATCAGCACGGGGATCCGGTCGATCGTCGCGAGCGCCGCGCCGGTGACCATGTTCGTCGACCCGGGGCCGATGGAGGCCGTGCAGGCGAGGGTCTGCAGACGGTTCTTCGTGCGCGCGTAGGCGACGGCCGCGTGCACCATGTTCTGCTCGTTGCGCGCCTGGTAGTAGGGCATCTCGGCCTCGCCGTCGGCGGGGTCGATCGCGTTCTGCAGGAGGGCCTGGCCCACGCCGGCCACGTTGCCATGGCCGAAGATCCCGAAGGTGCCCGCGATCAGCCGCTGCCGTTCGCCGTCGCGCTCCGTGTACTGGGCTGAGAGGAAGCGGACGAGGGCCTGGCCGACGGTGAGGCGGATGGTCGCGCCCGTCGGGGCTCCGCTGACGCTGTCGCTGTGCTCACTCATGCTGCCTCCGTGGACGGGACGGCCGGCCGCCCTGGGCGGTCCGGGATTCGTGCGACCGCCGGGACCGGACGACTCGGCGGTGGGTCGTGGGAACAGCATGCCGACAACCGGATGCGCATGTCAATCTTTTGTATTGACAAGCGAGATGCTGTGGCGACTTCGAGGCGCGCAGCGACATCCGCACCGATAAGGTGCGGAGCCCTGCTGATCGCTCGCGAAGAGGCCTTTCCTGGTCGGTGGTGGCGTGCTACGGTCCTCGGCTATCGGATGCGACGAGCACTTTGACCGGACAAGGAACGTCCGGCACGGTGGATCCGCGCACCGTGGCACGACGATTCCGCACCGGCCCGCCGCTCGGTTCTCCTGCGCCCCGTCGGCCGGCCGTCGACGCTGAACCCTCCGCAACCACCGGAAGGACCACCCATGACCACTGCACCCCTCTCCGTCGCCGTCATCGGAGCCGGCATGGCCGGCCGCACGCACGCCAACGCCTGGCGCCAGGCCGGCACCGTCTTCGACCTGGGCCTGCCGCCCGTGCGCCTGGCGACGATCGCCGACGCCCACCTGCCCTTCGCCGAGGACGCCGCCGCCCACTACAGGTACGAGAAGGCCGTGGGCGACTGGCGCGAGGTCGCCGACGACCCCTCGATCGACGTCGTCTCGATCGTGGTCGGCAACGCCCTGCACCGCGAGATCGCCGAGGCGATGGTCGCCGCGGGCAAGCACGTGCTGTGCGAGAAGCCGCTCGCGGGCACCCTCGAGGACGCCGAGGCCATGGCCGCGCTCGAGGCCGCCCACCCCGACCTCGTGCTGGCCACCGGCTTCACCTTCCGCCGCAACCCCGCGGTCGCCCAGCTCGCCCGGCTCGTCGCCGACGGCGGACTCGGCACGGTCAACCACCTCGACGCCCGCTACTGGTGCGACTACGGCGCGGACCCGCTGGTGCCGATCGCCTGGCGGTACAAGGGGCCGATGGGGACCGGCGCCCTCGGCGACATCGGCAGCCACCTCGTGGACACCGCCGAGCTCATCGGAGGCCCCATCGCCTCGGTCTCCGGCGCCGTGCTCACCACCTCGATCACCGAGCGCCCCGTCGCGAGCGGCGCGGTCGCGGGCGGCCGCGGCGTCACCGCGAGCGCCGACGATCCGACCGAGCCCGTCGAGAACGACGACGTCGCGACGTTCACCGCCCACTTCGCGAGCGGCGCCGCCGGCACCTTCTCCTGCTCCCGCGTGGCCTTCGGCCGGCCCAACCAGATGATGATCGACGTCTCCGGCAGCCACGGCTCGGCGAGCTGGGACCTCGCCCGCACCGGCAAGATCCGCGTGGCCGACGGCTCGAGCCCCGCGGGCCTCGGCGGCTTCCGCCAGGTGCTGGCGAACCCCGTCTTCCCGTACTTCGGCAACGGCTCGTCGTTGGCCTTCGCGGGCGTCGGCCTGAACCAGATCGAGCAGTTCACCTACCACGCCCACGCCTTCCTGCAGCAGGTCGCCGGGGTCGACGAGGGCGCCCTGCCGCCCTGCGCGAGCTTCGCCGACGGCTACCGCGAGATGCGCATCCTCGACGCCGTCGCCCGCTCCGCAGGGGCCGGGGGCGCGAGCGTCGAGATCGCCTGACCCCGCCCGGGACACACTCTTCCCACGACCGAGAGGAACCCTCCACCATGGCATTCACCTACGGCGCCTACACCGCCTGCCTCCAGGACCGCACCCTCGAGGAGGCCCTCGACGTGCTCGCGGGGCTCGGCCTCACCGGCGCGGAGGTCAACACCGGAGGCTTCATCCCCTCCCCGCACGCCCCCGTCGACCTGCTGATCGCGAGCGAGCGGGCCCGCCGCGACTACCGTACGCTCTTCGCCGACAAGGGCATGGCCCTCACCGGGCTCACGGTCTCCGGCAACCCGCTCTCGCCGCTGCCCAGCGAGGGCATCGGCCACGCCGAGGACCTGCGCCGCACCATCGAGCTCGCGGGTGCCCTCGAGGTCCCCGAGGTCGTGGCCATGTCCGGCACGCCCGGCACCGATCCCGGCGCACGCTATGCGGCGTGGATCGTGAACCCCTGGAACGGCATCGATCTCGAGATCCTCGAGTACCAGTGGTCGGTCGCCGTGCCCTTCTGGAAGCAGATCGACGCCCTGGCCCGCGAGCGCGACGTGAAGGTCGCCCTCGAGCTGCACCCGCGCAACATCGCCTTCAGTCCGCCCAGCTTCGAGGAGTTCGTCGAGCGCGTCGAGCCCACCCACATCGGCGTGAACCTCGATCCCTCGCACCTGTTCTGGCAGCAGATGGAGCCGATCGACTGCATCGAGCGCCTCGGCTCGCACATCCTCCACGTCCACGCGAAGGACACCGCCGTGCTGTCCGGGGCGGCGACCCGCGGCGTGCTCGACACCGACTTCGGCCCGGTGCCCGAGGACCCGGCCCAGCGCACGCCCACCGGCATCGGCCACTGGTGCTCGACCTGGCCGGAGGATCCCGCCTGGCAATTCGTGGCGCTCGGGGAGGGGCACGACCTCGGCTACTGGACCCGCTTCCTGCGGGCCCTCGCGGCCGTCGACCCGGACCTCAGCATCAACATCGAGCACGAGGACGCCGCCTTCGGCCGCATCGAGGGCATCGAGCGCGGGGCCCGCACCCTGCTCGCCGCCGCCGAGGCCTCGGGCGCCTGAGGCGCCCACACCGTCGAAGTACCGAGAACGAGGAGGACTCCCATGCCGCTGGTGCGGATGACCATGCAGGAGGGGCGCACGCCCCAGCAGAAGAGGCGTCTGGCCGACGTCGTCCAGGACGTCATGCTCGAGCACTTCTCGGCCCCGCCCGGTGACCGCTACCAGATCCTCGAGGAGCTGCCCGTGGGCAGCATCATCGCCGAGGACACGGGCCTGGGCATCGAGCGCAGCGACGGCGTGGTGATCATCCAGATCCTCCAGCAGGGGCGCTCGCAGGAGCAGAAGCAGGCGATCTTCGCCGAGCTCGCCCGGCGGCTGGGGGAGGAGGACCTCGTGCGGCCCGAGGACCTCATCGTCTCCGTCGCGGAGAACGGCCGGGAGGACTGGTCCTTCGGCCACGGCCGCGCGCAGTTCCTCACCGGGGAGCTCTGAGCTCCGGCCCAGACCCACTCCCGGTTCATTTGTATGGACATGGATCGCGAATCGTGGGAACATGTTGGCACGCGCAGCGTCGCACGACCGCAGAGAGGCATCAGTTCCATGGCAGCAGCAGATCTCGACATCATCACCTTCGGCCGCAGCGGGGTGGACCTGTACCCCCTCGCGGTGGGCACCGGGCTCGAGGACGTCTTCAGCTTCGGCAAGTTCCTGGGCGGCAGCCCCGCGAACGTCGCCGTCGCGGCGGCCCGTCTGGGCCACCGCCCCGCGGTGATCACCGGGGTGGGGGACGACCCCTTCGGCGGCTACGTGAAGCAGGAGCTCGTGCGCCTCGGCGTGGACGACGGCTTCGTCATCACCGCCGACGACCTCAACACCCCCATCACGTTCTGCGAGATCTACCCGCCCGACGACTTCCCGCTGTACTTCTACCGCAAGCCCAGCGCGCCTGACCTGCAGGTCCGCCCCGAGGACCTCGATCTCGCGGCGATCCGCGAGATCCCGCTGTTCTGGTTCTCCGGCACCGGGCTCTCCGAGGAGCCCAGCCGCTCCGCGCACCACGCGGCCCTCGAGGCCCGCGGCCGCACCCGCCACACGGTCTTCGACCTCGACTACCGGCCGATGTTCTGGTCCTCGGTGGAGGAGGCGCGCGAGGAGTACCGGCGCGCCCTCCAGCACGCGACGGTCGCCGTGGGCAACCGCGAGGAGTGCGAGGTCGCCGTCGGCGAGACCGAGCCCGAGCGCGCCGCCGACGCCCTCCTGGAGGCGGGCGTCGAGATCGCGATCGTCAAACAGGGCCCGAAGGGCGTGCTCGGCAAGACCCGCGACGAGCGCGTCGAGGTCGCCCCGAACCTCATCCAGGTGATCAACGGGCTCGGCGCCGGCGACAGCTTCGGCGGATCCCTGTGCCACGGCCTTCTCAGCGGCCAGTCGCTCACCGAGACCCTCACCCGCTGCAACGCGGCCGGCGCGATCGTCACCAGCCGCCTCGAGTGCTCGACGGCCATGCCGACCACCGAGGAGATCGACCTGCTGCTGGACGGCGGGGACCCCAACCACGGCCAGACCATCGACCAGATGCTCGCGGGTATCCGCTCCCGCGGCCTCGGGGAGGACGCGCAGCGATGACAGCACACCCGACCAGCGGGGCCCCGTCGACCGGGGCCACGGCGTCGACCGGGACCATGGAGTCGACCGGGACCAGGGACGACGCCTTCGTCGACTCCTACGAGGACGTCACCCGGGTGCGCATCGAGGACCCGGGCCGGATCGGCCGGCTGCTCGCGCGCCGCGCACGGCGCACCGTCGCCGACACCGACGGCTCGATGCTCATCGTCGCCGCCGACCACCCCGCCCGCGGGGCCCTCGGCGTGGGCGCGCGCTCCGAGGCGATGGCCAGCCGCACCGACATGCTCGACCGCATGCGCACGGCGCTCGCCGTGCCCGGCGTCGACGGCGTGCTCGGGACGGCCGACGTGCTCGAGGACCTCCTGCTGATGGGCGCCCTCGAGGACAAGGTCGTGTTCGCGTCCATGAACCGCGGCGGGCTGCAGGGCGGCTCCTGGGAGATCGAGGACCGCTTCACCTCCTACGACGCCGAGTCCATCGCGCGGGCGGGCTTCGCGGGCGGCAAGATGCTCACCCGCATCGATCTCGACGACGACCGCACCTCGAAGACGCTGAAGTGGAGCGCCGAGGCGATCGACCAGCTCGCCGCGCGCGAGCTCATCGCCATGATCGAGCCCTTCTGGTCCTCGCGGCAGGGCGGGAGGGTCGTCAACGACCTCAGCCCCGAGGCCGTCATCCGCTCCATCCACGTCGCCCAGGGCCTCGGGACGACCAGCGCGTACACGTGGCTGAAGCTGCCCGCGGTGGCGGACATGGCCCGCGTCATGGACGCGACCACGCTGCCCACCCTGATCCTCGGCGGCGACCCCGGCGCGACCGATCCGGAGGCGGTGTACGCGACCTGGCGCGAGGCGCTCGCCCGGCCCAACGTGCGCGGCCTCGTCGTCGGCCGCAGCCTGCTCTACCCGGCCGACGACGACGTGCGCGGGGCCGTGAGCACCGCCGCGAGCATGATCCGCTGATGCCCGGCCGTCCGCGGCACCGGGCGCACGGCGTCGAACCGGGCCCACGGCATCGACGAGCATCGACACGAGAACACCCACCCCGACGAAAGGGCGAGAGCATGAGCGAGCTGCACATCCCCGCGGGGACCTCGGCGCAGGCCCCCTACGACACCGTCATCGACCCCGGGGAGCGCGAGGACTGGGTCCACACCGGACTGCGCGTCCTCGCGCTCGAGCCGGGAGGCTCCGCGCGCCTGGGCACCGGCCGCACCGAGATCATGGTCGTGCCGCTCAGCGGCTCCTGCAGCGTGCAGGTCTCCGACCGCGACGGCGACCACGAGTTCGAGCTCGCCGGGCGCAGCGACGTCTTCGCCTCGGCGACCGACGTGGCCTACGCGGGCATCGAGTCCACCCTCACGGTGCGCAGCGAGCAGGGCGGCCGCTTCGCCCTCGCGATCGCGGTCGCGACCTCCTTCCACCCCGCGGCCCGCGTGGCCGCCCAGGACGTCCCCGTGGAGATCCGCGGCGGCGGGAACATGACCCGTCAGGTGCGCAACTTCGGCACCGTCGGCTCCTTCGACGACTGCGACGCGATCATCGCCTGCGAGGTCATCACGCCCGGCGGCAACTGGTCGAGCTACCCCGCCCACAAGCACGACGAGACGGTGGAGGACCCGGAGCGCCCCGAGTCCGAGCTCGAGGAGATCTACTACTACGAGATCCAGGACGCGCCCGACGGCGGACCCGGCTTCGGCTACCACCAGACCACCTCGAGCGACCCCGAGCGTCCGATCGACGTGCTCGTCGAGGTCCGCAGCGGCGACGTCGTGCTCGTGCCCCACGGCTGGCACGGCCCGTGCGCCGCGGCGCCCGGCCACGCCATGTACTACCTCAACGTGATGGCCGGTCCCGGCGCCGAGCGGGCCTGGAACATCACCGACCGCCCCGACCAGACCTGGGTGCGCGGCACCTGGGACGAGCTCGGCCCCGACCCGCGCCTCGTCGAGGGCGCCGACGGGGCCTGACGGCCCGTCCCGCGCCTCCCGTCGGCCCGTCCCGCGCCGCCCCCATCCGTCCCGTTTCGAAGGAGAGACCCCATGAGCACCACCCCCAGCACCTCCGCATCCCTCCCGGCCGACGTCCGCGTCGGCGTCATCGGCGTCGGCCAGATGGGCGCCGACCACGTCACCCGCATCCGCGACCGCATCAAGGGCGCGCGCGTGAGCGTCGTGACCGACTACTTCACGGACAAGGCCCAGGAGATCGCCGACACCGTCCCCGGCGCGCGCGTCGTGGACACCCCCGAGGAGCTCATCGCCGCCGACGACGTCGACGCCGTGCTCATCGCGAGCCCCGGGAAGTTCCACCGCGACCAGGCGATCGCCTGCATCGACGCCGGCAGGCCCGTTCTCTGCGAGAAGCCGCTCGCGATGAACCCCGAGGACGCCTACCAGGTGGTCGCGGCAGAGCAGGCCTCGGGCGGCCAGTACCTCTCGCTCGGCTTCATGCGCCGCTTCGACCGCGGGTACGCCGAGCTGCACGACGCGATCTCCTCGGGCGAGCTCGGCGAGATCAGCATCGTGAACTGCAAGCACCGCAACGCGACCACCCTGCCCGGCTTCGTCGACTCGATGATGGTCTACGACTCCGCTGTCCACGAGGTCGACGCGATCCACTACTTCCTCGACGAGCCGATCACCGCGGTGCAGGCGATCCTGCCCGTCCCCGGCCCGCGGGCAGACGAGGGCCAGCACGACCCGATGCTGCTGCTGTTCCGCACGGCGTCCGGCCGCATCGTCACCGACGAGCTCTACGTCAACACCGCCTCGGGCTACGAGGTGCGCACCGAGGTGCTGGGCTCGAAGGGCATCGCCACCATCGGCCAGGAGTCCGGCCGCGTCACCACCCACCTCGAGGGCTCGCGGTGGGGAGGGGAGATCCCCGGGGACTTCCGCCCCCGCTTCATCGACGCGTACGACGCCGAGGTCCAGGCCTGGGTCGCGGCCGTCGCCGCCGGCACCAACGTCGCCGATCGCTCGGCCCGCGCCTGGGACGGCTACCTCGCCGCCGCCGCGTGCGAGGCCGCCGAGAAGGCGCTGACCGCGGACGGGTTCGTCCCCGTCGACACGCGCGAGCGCCCCTGAGCCCCACGGGGCGCGCCCCACCGGACGCGCCCCGTCGGGCCCGCCCGATCCGATCTGTCCCAGGAGGACGACGATGTCTTCACCCCGCTCCGAGCTGCCCGACGGGCATGTCCCGTCCACCGGCGAGATCCCGACCCTGGTCTCGCGGATCTCCGCCTCCGGCCGTCGCCGCGGACCGCTGCTGATCGCGGCCATCGCGACCATGGGCTCCCTGCTGTTCGGCTACGACACCGGCGTCATCGCGGGCGCCCTGCCGTACATGCACCTGCCCACCGCCGCCGGCGGCCTGGGACTGAGCGCCGCGGAGGAGGGCCTGGTCACCTCGCTGCTCGCCTTCGGCGCGGCCGCGGGCGCGCTGCTGGGCGGGCAGCTCAACGACCGCATCGGCCGTCGCCGGGCGATCATGCTGCTGGCGATCCTGTTCGTCGTCGGCACGCTGGGCTGCACGCTCGCCCCGAGCGTCGCGGTGATCGCGCCCTTCCGCTTCATCCTCGGCATGGCCGTCGGCGGCGCCTCCTCGACCGTCCCGCTGTACCTCGCCGAGGCCGCGCCCAAGCGGATCCGCGGGCCGCTCGTGGCGGTCGACCAGTTCATGATCGTCTTCGGCCAGTTCGTCGCCTACTCGCTGAACGCCGTCATCGCCCACATGCACTCGGCCCCGCAGGCCGTCGTCGAGAACGACCCCTCCGGCACCTACCGGTCGGGGCAGACCGTGTCCTGGGACGTGCTCCAGCACATCGAGGGCGTGGTGGTCTCGAGCGGCAACGGCGAGGCCTGGCGGTGGATGCTCGTGCTCGCCACGATCCCCGCGATCGTGCTCTGGGTGGGCATGCGCGTGATGCCGGAGTCGCCCCGCTGGTTCGCCGCGAACAAGCAGTACTACGAGGTCATCGAGACCCTCAAGACCCTGCGCGACCCCGCCAAGGACGACGTCGCCGACGAGGTCGTCGAGATGGTCGAGCTCGAGGAGAAGCAGGCGCAGCAGGTCGAGTGGACGCTGCGGCAGGGCTTCCGGCGCCGCTGGGCCCGCCGCCTCATCCTCATCGGCATCATGCTGGGGATCTTCGACCAGCTCACGGGCATCAACACGGCCATGTGGTACATGCCCACGATCCTCGGCGCGGCCGGCTTCTCCACGGCCGACGCGATCACCCTGAACGTCGTCACGGGCGCCGTCTCCGCCGTCGGCTCGGCGGTCGGGCTGTACGTCGTCTACCGCTTCGCCCGCCGGCACGTGGGCATGGCACAGGAGCTCGGCGTCGCGATCGCCCTGTTCGCGCTCGCCGCGCTCTTCCACTTCGGGGTCGAGCCCCACATGAGCGCCGACGGGTCGATCGCGGACACCATCCCCACGCTCGTGCCGTGGCTGATCCTCGTGGTGGTCTCCCTGTTCGTCTTCGCCAAGCAGGCCGGCACCGTCACCTGGGTGCTGCTCGCGGAGATCTTCCCCGCGAAGATCCGCGGCGGCGCCCAGGGCATCTCCGTGGGCATGCTGTGGCTGTTCAACGGCATCGTCGCGGCGGTGTTCCCCTCGATGATGGCCGGGCTCGGCGGCGCGAAGACGTACCTGCTCTTCGCGATCATCAACGTCATCGCCTTCCTGTTCTACTGGCGCGTCGTCCCCGAGACCCGCGGGGTCTCGCTCGAGGAGTTCGAGGAGCGCTACCAGGCCGCCCACGGGGAATGACTCGCGGGCACGCGGAGGCCGCGGCGGGGACCGGGACCCGGACGACCCCGACCCCGCCGCGGCGCCGCACCCCTGTGTACATTTGTCCGGACACGCGGCGTCGCAGCCGCGCCCGAGGAGGAGACGTCCATGACCGCGGATCCCGCCCGCCCCACCGAGCTCAGCATCCCCATCGAGCGCGGCTCCTCCACACCGCTGTACCTCCAGCTCTCCGCGGCCATCGAGGGTGCGATCCGCGAGGGCACCCTGGTGCCGGGCTCGCGCATCGAGAACGAGCTGCAGCTCGCCGGCCGCCTCGGCCTCTCGCGCCCCACGGTCCGCCAGGGCATCCAGGAGCTCGTGGACAAGGGGCTGCTCGTGCGCAAGCGCGGGGTGGGCACCCAGGTCGTCGAGTCCCAGGTGAACCGTCCGGTGGCGCTCACGTCCCTGTACGACGACCTCGCGCGCGAGGGCAAGCATCCGCGCACCGAGGTCCTCGAGTACCGGATCGGACGGCCGACGGCCGAGGCGGCGGGGCGTCTGCTGCTGGACACCGGGGAGCTCGTCCTGGACCTCATGCGCGTGCGCTATGCGGACGACGAGCCGCTGGCCGTCATGCGCAACACCCTGCCCGAGCGCATCGCCCCCAGCCGCGAGGACCTGCTCGAGAAGGGCCTGTACGCGGCGCTGCGGGAGCGCGGGATCGCCACGGCCGTGGGCCATCAGAGGATCGGCGCGATCACGGCCGACGAGGAGAACGCGGCCCTGCTGGGGGAGACCGTCGGGGCGGCGCTGCTGACCATGGACCGCAAGTCCTTCGCGAACGACGGCGCCGTCATCGAGTACGGCCACCACGTCTACCGCGCCTCGCGCTACTCCTTCGAGGTCACGCTCGTCGACGGCTGAGCGGCCGGCGCGAGGTCGCCCGCGCGCCCCGCCGCACCGAGCCGGATCGGCACGAAGGCGATCAGACCGAGCGCGATCACGACGATGATCCCGAGGATCCCCATGCGGGTGTCGTGGAACAGCCACACGGTGAGCGAGAACGCCGCGGTGCCGAGGAAGCCGAGCGCGCGTCCGGTGGTCGCGTAGAGGCCGAAGTTCTCCGTCTCGTGCCCGGGCGCCGAGAGCCGCGTGAGCAGGTTCCGCGAGGAGGACTGCACGGGGCCGACGAAGAGGCAGATCGCGAGCCCCGCGACCCAGAACACGATCGGCGCGTCGATCGCGAGGACCACCAGGCCCAGCACCACGATCGCCGCGCAGCCCGCGATGATCACGGCCCGCGAGCCCGCGCGGTCGTCGATCCGGCCGCCCACGAAGACGCCGATCCCGGCGACGAGGTTCGCGGCGATCCCGAACACGATCACCTGCACGGTCGAGAAGCCGTAGGCGTTGGCCGCGAGGACACCGGCCACGGAGAAGACCGCGCCGAGGCCGTCCCGGTAGATCGCGGAGGCGACGAGGTAGGCGAGGGTCACGGGCTCCTCGCGGAAGGCCCGGACCACGCGGCGCACGATGGTCGCGTAGCCCTGCCACGGGGTCCAGCGGGCGGCGGCCGGGATCCGGCCCTCGAGCTCGGCCCTCCCATGGTGCCGCGGCGCCCACAGCATGAGCGGGAGGGTGCCCAGCAGGATCCAGACGGCGACGAACACCGGGATCGCCCGCAGGTTCCAGCCCTCGTCCCCGGTGATCCCGAGGATCCCCGTCCCCGGCATCACGAACAGCACGAGGACCAGGCCCAGGCAGACGATCGATCCCCAGTAGCCGACCGCCCATGCGGTGCCCGAGACGCGGCCGCGGTCCGCGGGCGTCGAGATCTCCGGCAGCACGGAGTTCACGAACACCCCGGCGAGCTCGGAGAACACCACCCCCAGGGCGATCAGCGCCGCGCCCAGGGTGAGGAAGGCCGGGTCCCGGGCGATCAGCGGCATCAGCGCCACGGTCACCACGGTCGCGAGGGTCGTCACGCGCAGCAGGGTGTTGCGGGCTCCGCCGGAGTCGGCGAGGTTCCCCAGCAGCGGCGCGAGCAGAGCGATCGCGACCGCGCCCACAGCCTGCCATGACGTGAGGACCTGGGAGCCGTGGTCCTGGGCGGCCTTCAGGGCGTCCGCGCCCACGGCGCCCTCGGTCGCGACCGCGTTCGTCACGTAGGTCGCGAACACGAAGGTGAGGATCACGGAGCTGAAGGCGGACATGCCGCCGTCCCAGAGAGCGAAGGAGACCTTCGCCCGGCGTCCCCCGCGCGCGGGGGAGGCGGGGGACGAGTGCGCAGGGGAGTGCGCGGAGGAGGCGGGCCCGGACGGCCCGGGGGAGTCGGACCCGGCGGTGGGGGAGGCCATGGGAGCACTCTAGGGCGCGCGCCGCGCCGTATTCCCGATCCGTCGGCGGATCGGTGCAAGATGCCCGACATCCGAAGGCCCAGCGCCGCCCCAGGGCGAGCAGATAAAATGTTCATGATCCCCCGCCCCCACCACGGACGGAGAGCGTGTGCTCCTTGTGCTCATCGCCCACCTCGCAGCCGCCCTCCTGGGCCCGGTTGCGGTGCGCGCGATCGGGCGCAACGCGTTCTACCCGCTGGCCGTGGTCCCGGCGCTCAGCGCCGTCTGGCTCGCGAGCATGTCCCCGGCGCACCTCGCCGAGGAGCCCCGCGTCGAGTCCGTCCCCTGGATCCCGCAGCTCGGGATCTCCCTGACCTTCCGGCTCGACACGCTCAGCTGGGTGATGGCGCTGCTGGCCACGGGGGTCGGCACCCTCGTGCTGCTCTACTGCGCCCGCTACTTCAAGGACACGGAGCCGGGGCTGGGACGCTTCGCGGGCGTGCTCACCGCCTTCGCCGGGGCGATGGTGGGACTGGTCCTGGCCGACGACGTCATGGTGATGTTCGTCTTCTGGGAGCTCACCACGATCTTCTCGTACCTGCTCATCGGCCACTACGCCGAGAAGCAGGCCTCGCGCCGCGCCGCGATCAACGCGCTGATCTCGACGACCGCCGGCGGCCTCGCGATGTTCGTCGGCCTGCTCATGCTCGGCGAGCGCGCGGGCACGCTGAGCCTCGCCGGGATCGTCGCGGACCCCATGTGGCATGCTCCCGATGCGTTCCTCGTGACCGCCCTGCTGCTGATCACCGCTGGGGCCGCGAGCAAGTCGGCGCTGATCCCCACGCACTTCTGGCTTCCCGGGGCGATGGCCGCCCCCACGCCCGTCTCCGCCTACCTGCATGCGGCGGCGATGGTGAAGGCGGGCGTCTACATGGTGCTGCGGCTCGACCCGGCGATCGCGCACGTCCCCTCCGTGGGGACGGTGATCGCGGTGCTCGGCGCGGCGACGATGCTGCTGGGCGGGTGGCGCGCCCTGCGCCAGACCGACATCAAGCTGCTGCTGGCCTACGGGACGGTCTCCCAGCTCGGCTTCCTGATGGCCGTCGCGGGCCTCGCCACGCCCGATGCGGCCCTCGCCGCGACGGCGATGCTGATCGCCCACGCCGCCTTCAAGGCGCCGCTGTTCATGGTCGTCGGCATCATCGACAAGAAGTTCGGCACCCGTGACCTGCGCATGCTCTCAGGGGTCTGGCGGGTCGCGCCCGTGGTCGCCGTGATCGGCGTGCTCTCCGCGGCCTCCATGGCGGCGGTCCCGCCGCTGCTGGGCTTCGTCGCCAAGGAGGCCATCTTCACGGCGCTCTGGGAGGGCGGGACCGGCCAGAGGGCGCTGCTGATCGCCCTGGTCGCGGGCTCGATCCTCACCGTCGCGTACTCCTGGCGCTTCGTCGTCGGCGCCTTCGGCCGGGCCGGCGGCGCGCCGCCCGTGCGGGCCGTGCGGATCCCCTGGGGCTTCTGGGCGCCGCCCGCGGTGATCGTCGTCGCCGGACTGGCCCTGCCGCTCGCGAGCCATCCGTTCGAGCAGGTGCTCCGCGGCTTCTCCGAGACGGTCCCCGCGCTGGGGGAGCACGCGGAGCACGGGGCAGTGCACCTCACAATGCTCCCGCACGTGGGCGTGCCGCTCGCGCTCAGCGCTCTCGCCCTCGGACTCGGCGCCGTCCTCGTCGTCCTCGCGCGCCCGCTCGAGCGCCTCCAGCGCGCCGTCTCCCCGCAGCGCTGGAGCGAGCACCGGATCGGGGTGCTGCTCGACGCCGAGCGCGGCTTCCGCGCGATCATGCGCGCGGTCGACGGCCTCGCCATCCTCGTCACCCCGCTCTACCAGAGGGGCTCGCTCCCCTTCACCCTGGGCACGATGCTCGTGGTGACGATCGCGCTCGCCGCCCCCATCCTGATCTGGCAGAACCCGGTGCCGGACAACCTCGTGCCCTTCGTGACCCCCGTCGAGATCCTGCTGCTCGTGGTCGCGGCCGTCGCCGCGATCGGCGCGGCCCGGGCCCGTCGGCGCCTGCGCGCGGTCTTCCTCATCACCGTCACCGGGTACGTCGTGGCCGTGTACTTCCTGCTCGCCGGTGCGCCGGACGTCGCCATGACGCAGGTGCTCGTGGAGACGATGATGACGGTCGTGCTGGTGCTCGCCCTGCGCCGCCTGCCCGTGTACTTCTCGCGCCGGCCGCTGGACCTGGACCGCTGGGTGCGCTGGGCGATCGCGATCGGCACCGCCGCCGCCATGTGCGGCGTCGCCGTCTACGCCGCGGCCGCGCGCACCCAGTCGCCGCTGGGCAAGGACCTCATCGAGGCCGCGTACACGATCGGCGGCGGCCACAACGTCGTCAACGTGACCCTCGTGGACGCCCGCGTGTGGGACACCTTCGGCGAGATCTCCGTGCTGCTCGTGGTCGCCACGGGCGTCGCCTCCCTGATCTTCGTGACCCGCCGCGAGCAGGCGATCTCGCGCGTGAGCAGCCTGGGGTCCGGCCGGACCATCTGGAACCGGCGGGTCGACGAGGAGCTGCCGCGCAACCTCCTGGAGTTCGACACCCGGCCCGAGGACGTGGCCGGCAACCGCTGGCGCACGTGGCTCTCGGCCGGGCGCACCCTGGCCCCGCAGCGGCGCATGGTGGTCCTCGAGGTCGTCACCCGGCTGTCGTTCCCGCTGATGATGATGTTCTCGGTGTACCTGCTGATGGCCGGGCACAACCATCCCGGCGGCGGCTTCGCGGGCGGGCTGGTCGCGGGCATCGCGCTGACCCTGCGCTACATCGCGGGCGGCCGCTACGAGCTCTCCGAGGCCGCTCCCGTCCAGGCGGGCCTCGTGCTGGGCGTCGGCATGGCCACGGCCGTGCTCGCCGGCGTGGTGCCCGTCGCCTTCGGCGGCAGCGTGTTCTCGACCGCGACGCCCGTGATCCATATGCCCGTGCTCGGCGAGGTGCACCTGCCCACGGCGCTGCTGTTCGACATCGGGGTGTACCTCGTGGTGATCGGGGTGGTCCTCGACATCCTGCGCAGCCTGGGCTCCCAGATCGATCTGCACCAGGAGGCGGAGGACGGATGACCGTGAGCCTCGCCCTCGTCCTCACCGCCGGCGTCCTCATCGCCTGCGGCGTCTACCTCGTGCTCGAGCGCACGCTGACCCGCATCATCCTGGGCTTCGTGCTGCTCGGCAACGGGGTGAACCTCCTGTTCATCCTCGCCGCGGGCCCGTGGGGCTCGCCCCCCTTCGAGGGGACCGACGATCCGGAGCGGATGACCGACCCGCTGCCCTTCGCGATGGTGCTCACGGCGATCGTCATCACCCTGGGGGTGACCGCGTTCGTGATGGCGCTGGCCTACCGGGCCTGGCAGCTGTTCGGCCATGACGAGGTGCCCGACGACGTCGAGGACCGCCGCGTGCTGCGCCGCTCCCGCGCCCGCACCGGGCAGGGCATCGAGGTGGGCTGGGCCGACGCCCTCGACGAGGACGCCCGGCGCGGCGCCCTCAAGGCGTCGCAGGGCCTGCGCGCCCCCGAGGAGGAGGAGAACCCGCTGGGAGAGGACCTCACGGGCGACCAGGACGTGCCCCAGGACTACACGGAGGCCGACGAGGCCGAGGACCAGCCCGAGGACGGGCCCGAGGACCAGCCCGCAGAGCAGTCCGGAGAGCAGTCTGGAGAGCATTCCGGAGAACCGACCGAGGACCAGGAGGACCGCGCATGAGCGTCGCCCTGCTCCTCGCCCTGCCTGTGGTGCTGCCGCTCGGCGGCGCCGCGTTCACGCTGATCCTGCGCCACCACGCGGCGCTGCAGCGCGCGGTCTCCACGACGACCCTGGTCGCGATCCTCGCGGTCGCCCTCGCCATCGGCTACCGGGTCACGGTCGACGGCACGCTCGTGCTGCAGATCGCGAGCTGGACCCCGCGGCTCGGGATCGTGCTGGTGGCCGACAGGCTGACGGCCCTCATGCTCGTCGTCTCGAGCGTCGTGACCCTCGCCGTTCTCGTGTACTCGAGCGCGCAGTCCGTCAGCGAGAACACCGAGCGCACGCCTGTCGCGATCTACCATCCGACCTACCTGGTGCTGGTCGCCGGCGTCTCCAACGCGTTCCTCGCGGGGGACCTGTTCAACCTCTACGTGAGCTTCGAGATCCTGCTGGCCGCGAGCTACGTGCTGCTCACCCTGGGCGGGTCCGCGAGCCGCATCCGCGCCGCGACCACCTACGTGATCGTCTCGCTGCTGAGCTCGGTGATCTTCCTGGCGGGCATCGCCGCGGTGTACGCGGCCGTGGGCACGGTGAACCTGGCCGAGCTCGCCGTGCGCCTGGACCAGCTGCCGGACTCCACGCGCATGGGGCTCGAGCTGATGCTGCTGGTCGCCTTCGCGATCAAGGCCGCGATCTTCCCGCTGAGCGCGTGGCTGCCCGACTCGTACCCGACCGCGCCCGCACCGGTCACGGCCGTGTTCGCGGGACTGCTCACGAAGGTGGGCATCTACGCGATCATCCGGCTCGAGACCCTGCTGTTCCCGGCCTCGCAGCTGGAGACCCTGCTGCTCGCGGCCGCCGGGGCGAGCCTCGTGATCGGGATCCTGGGCGCGGTCGCGCAGACCGATCTCAAGCGCGTCCTGTCCTTCACCCTGGTCTCGCACATGGGCTTCATGCTCTTCGGCATCGGCGTCACCACCCGCCTCGCGATCGCCTCGACCATCTACTACGTCGCCCATCACATCACCGTGCAGTCGACGCTGTTCCTGGCCGCCGGGCTCATCGAGCACCGCGCCGGCACCACGAACCTGGGGCGCCTGGGAGGGCTCGCGAAGGCCGCCCCGCTGCTCGCAGTCATCTTCTTCGTGCCCGCGATGAACCTCTCGGGCATCCCGCCCTTCTCCGGGTTCCTGGGCAAGGTGGGCCTCGTGGAGGCCGGCATCGAGCGCGGCAACACGGCCTCGTGGATCCTCGTCGTGATCAGCGTGCTGACGAGCCTGCTCACGCTGTACGCGATCGCGAAGATCTGGAACCGCGCGTTCTGGCAGAAGGCGCCGCAGGGCGCGGACATCGAGAAGGACGGCGAGAGGGTGCCGGCCCTCATGTACGGCGCGACCGGGGCGCTCGTCGTGGTCTCGCTGCTGCTGACCGTGCTCGCGGGACCGCTCATGCATTTCACCGACGAGGCGGCCCGCTCGGTGCTGGACCGCAGCCCCTACGTGAGCGCGGTGCTCGGCGACGATGCGGCCGACCAGCTCGCCTGGCGCATCGGCGACGACGGCACGCGGGTGGAGGAGCGATGAGGGGGATGCTGCGCGAACTGCCGAGCCGCTGGCTGGGCCTGCTGGTCGCGACCGTGTTCTGGTGCCTGCTGTGGGGCGGCTTCTCGGCGTCCGACGTGCTGGGCGGCCTGGTCGTGGCCGTGCTCGTCTACGTGCTCTTCCCGCTGCCGTCGATGGCGCGCGAGGTGACGCTGCGGCCGCTCGCCTTCGTGTGGCTGGTGGCGCGGTTCCTGTGGGACATGACCGTCTCGGCGGTGCAGATCGCCTGGTGGGCGGTGCGGCCCGGGCCGGAGCCGCCCACGGCCGTGATCGCCGTCGAGCTCGCCTCGCGCTCCGACCTGTTCCTCACCTTCACCGCCGCGCTGTCCACGCTGATCCCCGGTTCCGTGGTCGTCGAGGCGCAGCGCGCCACGGGGACCCTGTTCCTGCACGTCATCGGCGTGGGCGACGAGGAGGGCGCCGAGCAGGCGCGCGAGCGGGCCCGGCGCCAGGAGCTGCGCCTGCTGCGGGCACTCGCCCGCGGCGAGGTGCTCGAGGGGGCGGGGCTGCGATGATCGCCGGGAACGCGGACGCGCTCGACGTGGTGCTGATGGTGATCGCGGGGGTCCTCGCGCTCGCCGCGCTGCCGGCCGTGCACCGGATGATCGTCGGCCCGACGATCCTGGACCGCGCCGTCGCCTCTGACATGCTCATCGTCCTGGTGGTCGCGGGGATGGCCCTGTACACGGCGGCGACGGGGACGAGCTACGGGGTGGCGCCGATGCTCGGGCTGACCGCGCTCGCCTTCGTCGGCACGCTCGCCGTCGCCCGCTTCGTCTCCCGCGACCGGGTCAGGTCCGGCGTGGCCCGCCCGCCGGAGGACCCCGACGCGCTGCAGTCGGACACGCTCTCCTCGGACCCGCCCAGCGCGGAGGCCGCCGACGCGGAGGGCACGGACGCCCAGGGCGCCGTCGAGGAGGCGGTCGACGCCGCCGGTGACGGTGCGGAGCTCGACGGCGCGGAGCCGGACGGCGAGGAGCTGGCCGGCGCAGAGCCGGACGGCGCGCAGCGGGGCGGCAGGGCCGACGCGGAGTCCGACGGGGCCCCGGCGGTCCGCGCCCCGTTCACGGACGACGGACCGGGCCCGCACGCTTCCGCGCGCCCCGTCGGGCCCCACGACGTCGCGGGAGGAGCGGCACCGCGCCTGCCGGGTCCGGCCGCCGGGTCCCACGCCTCGGGCCTCGACGTGCACGAGGCCGACGACCTCGCCGAGGAGTCCGGGTCGAGCGCTCAGGCAACCGACGGCCGCGCATCCGACGGCAGCGGCGACGACTCCGGGGGTGAGGGCCGATGAGCGCGATGGACGTGATCGGACTGGTGCTCATCGCGCTCGGCGCGCTGTTCGCCCTGGTCGCTTCGATCGGCCTCGAGCGCTTCAGCGACGTGCTGCGGCGCATGCACGCCGTCTCCAAGCCCCAGACCGTCGGCCTGCTGCTCGTCCTCGCCGGGACGGCGCTGATCGCAGGGAGCTGGACGATCGCCGGGTCGATGCTGCTGGTGATGCTCGCGCAGATGGCCACCGTGACGGTCTCGAGCACGATGGTGGGGCGGGCCGCGTTCCGCCGCGGCTTCGTCTCCGGCAGCGCCTACACGATCGACGAGCTCACCCCGCGCCTCGCGTCGACCTTCGACGAGGACGACGACGAGGACGGCTTCGTCGACGAGTCCCAGGGCCCGCACCTGGGGGAGGAGGAATCCCCCGAGCGCTTCCCCGAGAACGTGGTGGGCGGTGCCCACGAGCACGCGGACCTCTCGAACCTCTCGAACTGGGACGAGCCCGAGGACGAGAGCGGACCCACGTCGCTGGACGTCGACATCGACCTCGAGGACGAGACCGAGAAGGAGCTCGAGGACGTCGTCGAGCGGCGCGGCCGCGACGAGGACGGCATCTGAGGGCAGGAGCCGTCCGGGTGCCCGCTCAGTCCGGGCGGCGCATGTCGAAGCGCAGCTCCCGATCGATGCCGAAGTACGCGGTGGGTCCGCCGCCGCGGAGCACCGGATCGGCCGCGACCGTGTCGAAGACGCCGTCCACCAGGACGGATTCGTCCAGGTGCACGCCCACGACCTCCCCGACGGTGAACCACGAGCCCGAGGAGCCGCCGGCCGAGGTCCGCAGGTCGATGATCTGCGTGACCCTGCACTCGAAGCTCACCGGCGAGGCGGCCACCCGTGGGGGCCCGACCTCGATCGAGGGTGCGGCGGCGATGCCCGCGGCGTCGAACTCGTCGACCTCGGCGGTGGTCGAGGAGGAGTTCATCTGCTCGGCCTGCGCGCGCGAGACCAGGTTCCAGGTGAACTCCCCGGTCGCCTCGCAGTTGGCCACGGTGTCCTTCCAGCCGTTGCTGGAGAAGCCGATCAGCGGGGGCAGGTAGTTCAGGGCGTTGAAGAACGAGTACGGCGCGAGGTTCCTCGCGCGGTGCGCGTCGACGGTGGCGATCCACCCGATGGGCCGCGGTGCCACGATGGCGTTGAACGGATCGTGGGGGAGCCGGTGCCCCTCGGACGGGCGGTAGAAGTACGTCACCCGGCCATTCCAGCACGCGCGGGAGGCGTCGAGCTGCGGTGGCGGGAGCGCATGAGAAGAGGCCCTCACGCGCGTGCATGAGGGCCTCTGGCGGTGGCTCCGACCGGCGTCGATCCGGTGACCTTTCGATTTTCAGTCGAACGCTCTACCAACTGAGCTACAGAGCCGTGATCGCCGAGGGCGACCGACGTCAAGGCTAGCAGTCGGCGTGCGGTGCTCCCAACCGGAAGGCGCGGGTGAGAGGCATGCCACGGGGCGGCGCGTCAGGAGATCTGCACGATCGTCTTCCCGAGGTTCGCGCCGCGCAGCATCCCCAGGAAGGCGTCGGGGGCGCTGTCCAGTCCCTCGTGGATGTCCTCCAGGTAGTGGACCTGTCCGCTCGCGACCCAGCCGGTCATGTCCCGCAGGAAGTCCTCGAACATCGTGGGCGCGAACTCGCGCTGGATGAAGCCGCGCAGTGTGAGGCTCTTGCGCAGCACCGCTCCCATCAGCTGGCCGCTGCGGTCGGGCCCCTCGGGGAGGGCTGTCGCGTTGTAGCTCGCGGCGAGGCCGCACACGGGCACGCGCGCGAACTCGTTGAGGTGGGGGAGCACGGCGTCCCAGACGGCGCCGCCGACGTTCTCGAAGTACACGTCGATGCCGTCGGGCGCGGCGTCGGCGAGGCGGCCGCCGAGGTCGGGCGCCCGGTGGTCCAGCGCGGCGTCGAATCCGAGCTCGCGCATGCGCTCGACCTTGCGCTCGCCGCCGGCGATGCCCACCGCGCGCGCTCCGAGGATCCGCGCGATCTGGCCCACGGCGGAGCCCACTGGGCCCGCGGCGGCGGCCACGGCCACGGTCTCCCCGGGTTGCGGCCTGCCGATCGCGAGCAGCCCGGCGTAGGCGGTGAAGCCGGGCATCCCCAGCACGCCGAGTGCTGTGGTGACGGGCGCGCTCGCGGGGTCGAGGCGGCGCAGGCCCCCTGCCGCCTCCACGCTGTACTCCTGCCAGCCGCCGTAGGAGAGCACCGTGTCGCCGGCGCTGAAGCCGTCGGCGGCGGACTCGACGACCTCCGACACGGTCGCGCCCACGATCACGTCCCCGATCTCCATGGGGGCGGCGTAGGACTCGGCGTCGCTCATCCGCCCGCGCACGTACGGGTCGAGGGAGAGGAATCGCGTGCGCAGGAGGACCTGCCCGTCGGCGGGGGACGGGACGTCCACCACGTCGTGCTGGTAGTCCTCGCCGGTGGGCTCCCCGTGCGGGCGCGCAGCGAGGCGGATGCGGTGGTTCCGGAGGTGCGTGCTCATCCTTCGACCCTAGGACGCGCGCGCCGCCGGTGGGCATGCAGAGGACGGCGGGCGACAGCCTCATACGACGAGAGGCCCCGGAGCATCTGCTCCGGGGCCTCTCATGCGGGGCGACCCTGACCGGGCTTGAACCGGCGACCTCCGCCGTGACAGGGCGGCACTCTAACCAACTGAGCTACAGGGCCATTCTCGTCGTCCACGCTCTCGCGTTTCCGACCTGGACAACTCTACCGGACCTTTTCAGGGCCCTCGACCACTCGGCCTGTGAAACACCTCGCAGTGCCCGTTCCCGGTGTTCGCGGCGGTGGTCCCGACCCCGGATCCGGAGTCGTCCAGTCGTACCCCCAACGGGATTCGAACCCGTGTCGCCGGCGTGAAAGGCCAGTGTCCTGGGCCGCTAGACGATGGGGGCCCGGGGGAAGCATACCGATCGCTCCGCGGCGGTCGCGACCGCCTTCCGGGTCGATGCGGCGTACGCGACATCGGGACCGCCGTGGGAAGAAGCGGCCCCGCAAAATAGTTGACGTGTCAACGACCCGGCATCATGCTGGGATCCCGCGGCACGAGGAGGAGAGCACATGGACCGGATCACGCTCGGCGTCGACACCTTCGGGGACGTCATGGTCGACGAGAAGGGACGGCCCCTCGGAGAGGCCGCGTCGCTCCGGCACGTCCTCGAGGAGGGGATCGTCGCGGACCAGACGGGGCTCGACGTCTTCGCCGTCGGCGAGCACCACCGCGACGACTACGCGATCTCCGCCCCGGAGACCCTTCTCGCCGGCCTCGCCACGCGCACCCAGGGCATCCATCTCTCGAGCGCCGTCACGGTCCTCAGCTCCGACGATCCCGTGCGCGTCTACCAGCGCTTCGCCACCGTCGACGCCCTCTCCGACGGTCGCGCCGAGGTCATCCTGGGCCGCGGGTCCTTCACGGAGTCCTTTCCGCTGTTCGGGTACTCCCTGGAGGACTACGAGGTGCTCTTCGAGGAGAAGCTCGGCATGTGGATCGAGCTCATGAAGGAGCAGCCCGTCACCTGGTCCGGGAGCACGCGTCCCGGACTGCAGGATGCGCAGGTCTATCCGCGCACCGACCACGAGGGCGGCATCCCCACCTGGATCGGCGTGGGCGGCTCCCCGCAGTCCGTCGTGCGCGCCGCCGCCCACGGCCTGCCGCTCATGCTCGCGATCATCGGCGGCGAGCCCCAGCGCTTCGCCCCGTACGTGGACCTCTTCCACCGCGCTGCCGACCAGCTCGGGGTGGCGCGCCAGCGGGTCGGCATGCACTCCCACGGGCACATCGCCGCCACGGACGAGCAGGCCCTCGAGGAGTACTGGCCGGCGTACCGGGCGCACAACGCCCGCCTCGGCGCGGAGCGCGGCTGGCCTGCCATGACCAAGGAGCACTTCCTCCAGGAGGTCGAGCACGGCGCGCTGTACGTGGGGTCTCCCCGCACGGTCGCCGAGAAGATGGTGCGCAATATCCGCGCCCTGGACGTCCAGCGCTTCGACTTCATCTACACCGCGGGTCAGAACCTGCCCTCGCTGCGTCGCCAGTCCGTCGAGCTCTACGGCTCGCAGGTCGTGCCGATGGTCCGCGAGATGCTCGCCGACTCCGAGCGCTCCGGCGAGGACACGGCGTCATGAGCGGGGATAGCGCAGGCTCCTCCGCGCCGATCCGCACCCTCGGGATCCTCGGCGCGGGGAAGGTGGGCACGGTCCTCGCCCGCCGCGCGCTCGAGGCGGGGTACGAGGTGCTGATCTCCGGATCCGGGGACCCGGCGGCGATCGCCCTGATCACCTCGGTGCTCGCCCCCGGTGCGCGTGCGGTGCGCCCCGAGGAGGCCGCTCGCGAGGCGGACGCCGTGATCCTCGCCCTGCCGCTGGGCAGGTTCCGCGAACTGCCGGTGGAGGCGCTGCGCGGCACGCTCGTGATCGACGCGATGAACCACTGGTGGGAGACCGACGGCGCGAGCGAGGAGCTCGGCGGACCGGCGGCGTCCACGAGCGAGCTCGTGCAGGAGCATCTGGCGGGGGCCCGCGTCGTGAAGGCGCTGAACCACATGGGCTACCACGACCTCGACGAGAGGGCTCTCCCCGCCGGGGACCCCGATCGCCTCGCGATCGCGATCGCGGGCGCCCCGGACGACGCCGACAGGGCGGCCCGCCTGATCGACGCCCTCGGCTTCGATCCGCTCGTGATCGGAGACCTGCGCAGCGGCGTGCGGCTGCAGCCCTTCGCGGGCGCCTTCGGCGCGGCCACCGACCGGGAGGGCCTCGCGCGCATCATCGAGGAGTTCCCCCGCACCGAGCGCGGTCGCGAGGTCCTCGCCGCGCTCGAGCCCGCCGCCCTCGAGCCCGCCGCGGGCGGCAATGGTTCGATGGACGCATGATCGCCATCAGTCGCGAGGACTTCGAGGAGGCCGTCGACGACGCCCTCGACTCGCTCCCGGACGAGACCGCGCGCCTGATCGCCGAGTCGAACGTCGTCATCCTCATCGAGGAGGAGCCCGATCCCGCGCGCGACGGGCACCAGGCCACCGAGCTGCTGGGCATCTACCACGGCATCCCGCTGGACCAGCGCAGCGTCTTCGACAGCTACATCGAGCCCGATCGGATCCTCATCTTCCGCGGACCCCTGCAGCGCGTGAGCGCGAGCCGCGAGGCGCTCGTCGCCGAGATCCGGGTGACCGTGCTCCATGAGCTCGGCCATCTGTTCGGGCTCTCCGAGTCGCGTCTGCACGAGCTCGGCTGGGGCTGAGCCCGTCGGCCCTCGCGGTCGACGCTCTCTGCTGACGCCCGCTGTCGACGCCCTCAGTCGGGGGCGTCGAGGCCGTCGCTGAGCCCGGCCTCGTGGGCGATGATCGCGATCTGGACGCGGTTCGAGCAGTCGAGCTTCGCGAAGATCTTCGACACGTGCGCCTTCACGGTGGCCTCGCTCATGAACAGCCGCTCGCCGATCTGCGCGTTCGACAGTCCGGCGCCGACGGCCCCCAGCACCTCGGTCTCGCGCTCGGTGAGCTGATCCAGGCCATCGTGCTCGGCGCTGCGCGTCCCGGGATTGGACTGCGAGAAGTGCGAGAGCATGCGCCGGGTGACGGTGGGAGCGAGCATCGCGTCCCCCTGGGCGACCACGTGCACGGCGCGGATCAGGTCCTGCGGGGGAGTGTCCTTGAGCAGGAAGCCGCTGGCCCCGGCCTCGAGGGCCTCGAAGACGTACTCGTCCATGTCGAAGGTCGTGAGCATGATGATCTTCGGCGGCTCCGACTGGGCGCACACCGCGCGGGTCGCGGCGATGCCGTCCATACCCGGCATGCGCACGTCCATCAGCAGCACGTCGGGCCGGTGCTTCTGCACGAGCGTGACCGCCTGGTTGCCGTCGGACCCCTCGCCGACGACCTCGATGCCCGGATCCGCGCCCAGGATCATCGCGAGCCCCGCCCTCACCAGGGAGTCGTCATCGACCAGGGCGATCCTCTTCACCCCGGTGCCCGCCGGGCTCTCGTTCATCCCTGCGGATTCGGCCACGGGATCACCGCCTTCACCTCGAAACGTCCGTCGTCCGTGGGGCCCGACGTGATCGTGCCGCCGGCATGCGTCACCCGCGTCTCGATGCCCGAGAGACCCATCCGCGCCCCGGGCAGATCCGTCGTGAACCCCTTCGGGAGCACATTACTGATCTCGATGAGCAGGTCGTCGCCCGGCTCGCCGATCAGCGCGATCCGCGCCCGTGTGTGCCGCGCGTGCTTGTGGATGTTCGTCAGCCCCTCCTGCACCACCCGGTAGGCGGTGCGAGCGAGGGCGTCGGGGACCGGGTCGTCGATGAAGTCGAACAGCTCGACTTGCACCCCGGCCTCCTTCGTCGACTCCACGAGGCGGCGCACGTCCTCCCAGGTGGGCTGCGGGTTCAGCGGGGCGACCTCCTCCTCGCCGCGCAGCACGCCCAGCACCTCGCGCAGCTCGGAGAGGGCGTCGGCCGCTGTCTGGCGGATCAGCCCGGCCGAGCGCGAGACCTCCTCGCGCTCGAGGTTCTGGTTCACCTCGAGCGCACCGGCCTGCAGTGCGACCAGCGAGATCTTGTGGGCGACGATGTCGTGCATCTCCCGGGCGATGCGCGTGCGCTCGGCCCGTCGGGCGTCCTGCTCGGCCGTCGACCGGCGGTGCTCGGCCTCCTCAGCGCGCGCCGTGAGCTCCGCGAGCAGGTCGGCGCGAGCGCGCAGGTACATCCCGGCCACCGCCGCGATCGCCGCGACCAGACCGCTCACCAGCGCGCCCGCCACCGCGGGACGCAGCGGGTTCGCGAGGTGGGGGAGCACGCCCGTGAGCACCGCGAGGGCCATCGCCCCGAGGGGCTGCCAGCGTCCGCGCAGGCGGCCTGCGAGCGCGAAGGAGGCGATCGCGAGCACCACCTGGGAGGCGCCCAGCACGTTGACCACGAGCACGAGCGGCAGCAGCCAGCGCCAGGTGCGGCGCCGCGCGAGGAGGGCGAGGCCGGCCAGCACTCCGATGCCGATCGCGACCGGGTCGTCGCCGTGGCTGAAGGGCACGTGCCAGACGGCGCGCGCGACCGCCTCGGCGAGCACGGCGACGACGAGCACGACATCCACCCAGGCACGCTCGACCCACCCGGTGCCGTCGTGGTCGCGGCCCCCGGTCCTGGCCCCGCGCGCGGCGCGCTCATCCGATGCCGCCCGCCGCTTCATCCGCACTCCTCCATCGGGCAACTGTAACCAGGGGCGGGACCGGGGCAGGCACCGTGAAGCCGTACCTTCGGCCGACCCCGCACGGGGGTGCGAGGCGACCAAAGTCGGTCGCCGTCGGACCCGCGGGAGGATCCGCGCCCGACCCCTCTGCCGACAGGGTGGAGCCATGACCACCACCAGCACCCCCACCGAGGCCCGCGCCACCGGGCCCGCAGGGACCCGTCGGAGCGACGCGAGCGTCGACCTGCGCATCGAGTCCCTGCGCAAGACCTACGGAGAGCAGACGGCCGTCGACGGCCTCGACCTGCTGTGCGAGCCCGGCACGGTGACCGGCTTCCTCGGCCCGAACGGCGCCGGGAAGTCCACGACCCTGCGGATCCTCACCGGTCTCGCCGAGGCCGACTCGGGCACTGCGCTCGTGGGCGGCATGTCCTTCCGCACGATCCCGCAGCCCGGCCGCGTCATCGGCGTCATGCTCGACGCGCGCACCCTGCACCCCGGCCGCACCGGGCTGGAGACCCTGCGCCTGGCGGCCCGCACCTGCGGCATGCCCGCCTCCCGCGCCGACGAGGTCCTGGAGATGGTGGGCCTGTCCGGGGCCGGCCGCAAGCGCGTGCGTGGGTACTCCTACGGCATGCGGCAGCGGCTCGGCATCGGCGTCGCCCTCATCGGCGACCCCGCCGCGCTCATCCTCGACGAGCCCGCGAACGGCCTGGACCCCGAGGGCATCCGCTGGATGCGCCGGCTCCTGCGCTCCTTCGCCGACGCCGGCGGCACCGTGCTGCTCTCGAGCCACCAGCTCGCCGAGGTGCAGGCCACCGTGGACCGCGTCGCGATGATCGCCCACGGACGGCTCGTCGCCGAGGGCAGCCTCGAGGACGTCACCGCCCAGGGCGGCACCCGCGTCGCGGCCCTCGACCCCGAGGCCCTGGGCCGGGCGGTCGAGGCCAGCGGCGTCGGCGCCAGCCACGGCAGCGACGGCTCCTTCACCCTCGCCCTCGAGCCGGCCGACGTCGGCCGGCTGGCCCTCGAGCACGGCCTCGTCCTCACCGAGCTGCAGCGTCTGAGCGACGGCTCCCTCGAGGACGTCTTCTTCTCCCTCACCGAGGACGGCCAGGCGCCCCGCCCCGCCCCGGCGACCTCCACAGCCGCCGCACCGACCACCTCCCAGGAGGCCTGATCATGACCACCGCATCCTCTGCGCTCGCCACCACCGGCACCTCCGCCGGCGCCTCCGGCCCCGGCACCTTCCGACCGCTGCTGGACCTGCGCCAGGTGCTCGACACCCTGGCCATGCGCATCCTGCTCATCGTCAGCGCCGTCGCCGTGCTCGGCATGGCCCTGCTCTCGACCACCCTGCAGCCGCTGCTCCTCGAGGATTCGCCGGTGATCGCCTACGGCGGGATCATCGCCGTCGGCCTCGTCCTCGGCGTCGTCCTGCCCGTGCTCACGGTGCTCACCGTGGTCGGGGAGTGGCCCGGCGCGATCCAGCAGACCTTCCTCCAGCGCCCGCGACGCACCGGCGTGCTGCTGTCCAAGATCGTCGCCGCGCTGATCATCGCGCTCGTCGTCACCGCGATCGGCCTCGGCGCCGCCCTGGGCCTCGCCTCGCTCGTGGGCGGCATCTCGGGCGACGGGTCCACGTTCGAGAACGTCGGCAGCACGCTGCGCAGCACCGGTCTCGAGCTGCTGCTGGGCACCCTGTTCGCCGCCGCGTGCGCGGCTCTGCTGCAGGGCACCGCGCTGGCGATGGTCATCTCGGTCGTGCTGCCCTTCGTGGTGACCGTCGCGACCTCCATGGTGGCCGTCCTCGGCTCGGAGACCGTCGCCGAGGTCATGCGCTACGTCGACCTCACGAGCTCCGCGGACACCCTCGCCCGCGGCGACGTGACCGTCTCCGCGATCGGCGCGATCGTCCTGCTGATCCTCATCCCGCTCGTCGCCGGCGGTGTGCGCTGGGCCCGTCGCGAGATCGGCTGACCCCGTGTCCGACCGGCCCGTCTGAACGGGCCCCGGCGACCCGCCGCCCCTAGGATGGGCGGGCACCCCGCACCCCACCCCAGGAGCTTCCCCATGCAGCGCACCCGATCGCGCCGAGGCGCCCTGCGCATTCTCGCCGGCGCCGCCGCGACGGCCCTCCTGGTCTCCGGATGCAGCCTGCTGGACGGGGGAGAGGACGGGGCCGACGGGCGCTCGGGCGCCTCGGACTCGGGCGCTTCGAGCGACGGCGCCTTGGGGTCGGGTGGCACGGCCGACTCGAACACTGCGCTCGCCGAGCTCGGCACGTCCCACGCGCAGGACCTGCCGTCGGACCCCGCGGAGGACTCCGCCTACGCCGACTTCTACGACCAGGACGCCGTCTGGGAGGGCTGCGGGCAGGACGTGCTCGACGAGGCCGCCGTGCAGGGCCTGCAGTGCTCGACCGTGAAGGTCCCCAAGGCCTGGGACGACCCGAGCGCGGGCGATGTCGAGATCTCGCTCGTGCGCCTGCCGGCGACCGGCGAGGCGAAGGGGTCGCTGCTGACGAACCCGGGCGGCCCCGGCGGCTCGGGCGTCGACTTCCTCGCCCAGAGCGCGGACTACCTGTTCAGCCAGAAAGTCCGCGAGAACTACGACCTCATCAGCTTCGACCCCCGGGGCGTGTCCCGCTCCGAGGGCATCGAGTGCCTCGACGACTCGCAGACCGACGAGTACCGCGCGGACACCTACGACGGCGGCACGCCCGAGGGGCTGCAGAAGTCCCTGGACTGGATGCAGAAGATCTCCGACGCCTGCGAGAAGGATTCCGGCGATCTGCTTCCGTACCTCGACACCTATTCCGCCGCGCGGGACATGGACGTGCTGCGGTCGGCTGTCGGCGACGACTCCCTGAACTACCTGGGCTTCTCCTACGGCACCTACCTGGGGGCGACCTACGCCGACCTCTACCCGGACCGCGTGGGCCGCTTCGTGCTCGACGGCGTCATGGATCCGAGCCTCACCGGCGACCAGATCGTCGAGGGCCAGGCGAAGGGCTTCCAGCAGGCCACCGAGCAGTTCGCGAAGTTCTGCATCGCGCGCGACGACTGCCCGCTCACGGGCTCCACGCCCGAGGAGGCCACGAAGGAGCTCACCGCCCTCCTCGACTCGATCTCCGACGACCCGATCAGCACCAAGGACCCCGACCGGCCGCTCACCGGTGCGCTCGCGACCGCCGGCGTGCAGATGATGATGTACAGCGACGAGTACTGGAGCCTGGGCGTGCAGGCGCTCAGCAACGCCTCCGACGGCGACGGCTCGACCCTGCTCGCGCTCGCCGACCTCTCCGCCGGCCGCCAGGACGACGGCAGCTACAAGGGCAACGACCTGTACGCGATCAACGCCGTGAACTGCCTGGACCACCCCGGCGTCGCCTCCCTGGACTGGCAGAAGCAGGAGAGCGCCCGGCTGCTGGAGGAGTACCCGGCTGCAGGGATGACCGACTACTCCCAGGCCATGTGCGACACCTGGCCCGTCAAGCCGCTGCGCGAGCCCGCCGAGGTCCACGCGAAGGGGAGCGACCAGATCGTCGTGGTCGGCACGACCCGTGACCCGGCGACCCCGTACGCGTGGGCGAAGAACCTCGACTCCCAGCTCGACAACTCGACGCTCATCACCTTCGACGGGGACGGCCACACCGCCTACGGACGCAGCGGCGGCTGCGTCGAGGATGCCGTGGACGCGTACCTGGTGGACGGCACGTCGCCGCAGAAGGGCCTGACCTGCTGACGAGGCCTCATCTGCTGACGAGGTCTGACCTGCTTGCTGACGGTGGACGAGCTCGAGACGGCAGTGTGGTGCGTCGCTCACCGCTCCGCTTTGCACCCCTCGGTCGAGTTCTCGTAGAGTAGCCAGGTCCGCAGTGCTCGGCGGGCGCGCCGCCTTAGCTCAGTCGGTAGAGCGATTCACTCGTAATGAATAGGTCGCCGGTTCGATTCCGGCAGGCGGCTCCAGAGAACGGCGCCTCACCAGCCACGTCGCTGGCGAGGGGCCGTTTCCGTTCGCCCTGAAATCGCGCCCAGGGTCGGAAAATGGCCGGGAAACGACGCAGCGGACACGGAAGAGATCGTCCACATCGAGCGCTAGCCGTCCAGCTATGGCACGTACCTCGCTGCGCTGGCCCCTGTCCTGGGTTGCGTAGGTTGACGCGGATGCGCTTCCTCACGCTTCCAGCTGGTTGACGCGACCCAGTAGGGCGGGCGCAGCGGTCCGCGCGGGGTTCAGGGGTCAGAACGCCACGGACTCACTGCCCAGCGCCTGGTCGACGTACCTGGAAAGCTCGATCTTCGAGGTGACCGCCAGGAAGTCGTCGCCTCGCGCCATGATCCCGTGACCGAGCTGCTCCTCCAGAGTCTTCGACCAGTTGTCGAGGACATCCTGTTTGTCGGCGACGATGAGGGAAAGGTTCCGTCCGCAGGTGGCCACGGTGTACTCCTCCTCTGGGTCCATCCGCCAGTCACATGTTGCGCCGGCGTTGGTGATCGCGTTCTCGTAGTCTTGTGCGTGCAGGTAGTGGTCGGGTGGCGCTGCCTTCACGACCTGCTCGCCTTCGGGTCCGCTGCAAGCGGCGAAGGTGGCGGCGGCGGCGAGAGCGGCTGTCGAGGCGAGTGCACGTCGGACGATTGCCATGCGGACTCCTGTCGTGGGATTCGGCAACCGGGTTGGCTACCCACCGTGCCAGGGGTGGGTGGAGATGTCTCGGGGCTTGGGGTCACGATCGCGTTGCGGTGTCCCGTGGCATTGCGTGCCTCTGGCGGCCGTCAGGAGCGCCGACACGGCGGTTTCGTGGCTGGTCTCAGGAAGGGAACTCAAGGTCAGGATCCCGCGAGCGCACCTTGCGCACTTCGGGTAATTCCTGGAGTATGACGACTCGCGTAGGCTCGAGAGCGATGGGGGATAGGGATGCAGGATCGAGAGGGCGAGCGGCCGGGGTCTGGTCGACGCGCACTGCTGAAGGGGGCCGCGTGGGCAACGCCTGTCGCGTTGACGTCCGTGGCAGCCCCGGCTTTGGCTGCGTCTGCACCCGCAGTCTCGGGAAGCACGAACATCACATCGAACTGCTCGACGAGCGGGACTACCACCACTCAAACATTGGGTTTGGGCGAAACTTCTGCTTACCCGACGTTCGGGTTTTGGATGGATGACGTGCCCAGCGGTTCAACGCCTACTGGTGCCCGCTTCACAATCTACTTCTCGACGTCGTTCGGAACTCTGACGTGGACACGAACGAGTACAGGGTCGACGACGTGGAGCGTGCCGACTGTCGATTCGACTGCTCCTGCGATAACGGGGTACACGGCATACACGACGACGTACTCAGGTGCTTGGACCTATGACTCGCAGAGGCGGCGGTATCGCGTCAATGGCGTGATCGGGTTCCAGGCTGTACGGACTGCTGCCAGCTGTATTGACCCGGTGACGATCTACTCACTGCGTCGAGCGACCTGGAACGGCCAGGCTTACTCAGTGCGGCGCGGCCCCTCGAATCTCGTCACGTCCTGATCTGATCTCCGCGACATCCTCAGCATCGATCGTCCCGCTCGTGCGACAAGAGTAAGGTTCCGAGGCTCCGCCGATCTCTGTGACGGAGACGTCCGCGTGTCGAACGCACCCTGTGTCATGGCGCTGGCGCTGGGGCTTCGCGCCCGCGTTGAAGTCGGGGCGGCGGACAGGGCGGGCACCACGGCGGCGCGCGCGTGCGGGGCTGGTGCGGGTAGGGTCACCGGGTGATGACCGAGTGCGAATGGCTGGTGCGCCCTGAGGAGCCGGGCGACGTCGAAGCCGTGCGGATGGTGATCCGGTCCGCATTCGAGACGTCGGACGAGGCCGATCTCGTCGACAGGCTGCGCACGGACCCGGCATGGGTCCCGGGTCTGTCGTACGTCGCGTGCGCACCGGATGCACGGGTCGTGGCGCACGCATTGTTGACGCGATGTCACATAGGGGACGTCCCCGCCCTGTGCCTCGCCCCGTGCGCAGTGCTTCCCGGAGCCCAGCGTCGCGGTGCGGGAGCCGCCGTGATCGGCGCGCTGCTCCACGCCGCGGGGGCTCTGGGCGAGCGGTTCGTGGTGGTGCTCGGTCATCCCGGCTACTACCCGCGGTTCGGGTTCGAGCCGGCGATCCCCCAGGGCATCCGGCTGAGCATCGACGTGCCCGCGGACGCGTTGATGGTGACGGCTCTCGACGATGCGGGGCCTCTGCCGACGGGAGTCGTCCGCTACGCGGAGCCCTTCGGCATCTGAGGGGCCGCGACCGGCCCTCTATCGCGGCGAGCGCCCTCGCTTCCGACGCCCGCGGCAGGGACCTCACATCCCACCTGCCACCCTGATGGCGGCACCCGTGGTGTAGCCCGCGTCGTCGGAGAGCAGATGGAGAACGGCGGGTGCGATCTCCTCGGGGTACCCCGCGCGGCCCCAGGGCACCGACGGGGCCACCTTCGCCGGGCGGTCGGGGTCCTGATGGAAGTCGGTCCACACCGTGCCCGGCTGGACGCAGTTCACGCGGATCCCGCGCGGTGCGAGCTCCTTGGACAGGCCCACCGTGAGCGCGTCGACCCCCGCCTTCGCGGCGGCGTAGTGCACGTAGGCACCCGGGCTGCCGATCGTGGACGCCGCGGAGCTGATCAGCACGATCGAGCCCTTGGACTCCGTCAGTGCGGGGATCGCGGCCCGTACCGTGAGGACCGCTCCGAGCAGGTTCACCTCGAGATCCCGTCGTATCGCCTCGGGGTCGAGATCCACCAGCGGTCCGACGGCGGAGACGGCGCCGGCGGACGCGACCACTCCTCCCAGGGTTCCCATGCGCTCTGCTCGATCGAGGAAGCCCTGCAGGGCCTCGGCGTCGGTGACGTCCACGCGCTCGATCTGGGCGATGCCGCCGGCCTCGCGCAATCGGATGCACAGGTCCTGTGCCGCCTGCGAATCGGAGCGGTATCCGATGAGGACGTCCCACCCCGCCCGTGCCGCCGACTCGGCCACCGCTGCGCCGATCCCTCGCGAACCGCCCGTGATGGCCAGGACCCTCCGGTCCTCGCTCTGTGACGCGTCATCCATCGCTCTCGTCCTTCCTGTGGTCATCGGTGTCCGACCTCGGATCGTGGGCGCCCGTCGGGTGACCCGGCCGTCCGGTGACCATGGTCTGCTTCCGGTCCCGGTCCCGGTCCCGGGGCCGCCCGCTCACTGCCGCCGGTTCGGCGCGGAGACGAGGCCGAGCTCGAAAGCGCGCACGGCGACCTGCAGACGCGAGGAGCAGTCGAGCTTCGTCATCAGGGAGCCGACGTGCGACTTCACCGTGGACTCGGAGAGGCTCAGGCGCTCGGCGATGCGTGCGTTGGACTCCGCTTCGCAGACAAGCTCGAGGACGTCCCGCTCACGGTCGGTGAGGGCGAAGCGGGCCGCGGCGGCGTCCGCCTCCCGCTGCCCGTCGGCGTTCGCCGCCGTCGGTGACGGCGGCGACGCGACGGGGAGCGGCATCGAGCCGCCGGCGGCGTCCGGTGAGGTGCCACCCTCCGAGTGAGTCGTGGGGGAGGGGGAGCGCTCCGCGCTGGCCTGCGGGGCGATGGATCCGTCGCCGGTCTCCTTCGACGCCGTCTGGGCGAGGTGCGCGGCGAGTTCCGGGGTGATCACGGTGCCTGCGCGCACTGCCGCCGCGCGCACGGCGGCGGCGAGGGCCGCAGCGGTCGTCGACTTCAGCAGGAAGCCCACGGCGCCCGCGCCGATCGCCGCCGCGACCTGCTCCTCGGTGCCGAAGGTCGTGAGCACCATGACGGCGGGCGCGCCGGGGCGGGCACTGATCCGACGCGTCGCGGCGATGCCGTCCATCCCCGGCAGCACCAGGTCCATGAGCACGACGTCGGGCGACGCCGTGTCCAGGGCGTCGAGAGCCGCCTCCGCGCTGTCGACCGACCGCTCCACGTGCACGTCGTCCTCCCGGGCGAGGTAGCCCTCGAGCGCGGTGCGGACGATGGGGTCGTCGTCGCAGATCAGCACGGTGATCATAGGGGCGTCGTCCTCTCGGGGCGATGTGGCGCGAAGGCCGGTCGGGCCGTCAACGGCCGGTATCGGTGGGGAGCTGGATGCGAGTGAGGAAGGTGTCGCCGTCGCGCTGGGTCTCGATGGCTCCGCCGACGGCCTCGAGCTGTTCTCGGAGGCCCCGAAGGCCGTCGCCGCCGTCCACACGGACGACGGGGTCGTGGTCGATCGTATTGCGGACCAGCAGTTCCACACCATCCGACATGGCCGCGGACATGATCGCGACGGGGTACTCGCTGTCGGCATGGCGGATCACGTTGGCCACGACCTCCCACAGACAGCGCGAGAGCACGGGGGAGGCCGAGGGCGGCACCGGCGCATCGGACTCCGAGCTGAGATTCACGGTGAAATCGGCGGCAAGCAGGCGGTCGCGCGCGGCCTGGAGCGCGTCGTCCCAGCTCGCGGCGTGGACCGTGACGCCGTAGGTCGTGGGATCCGTGGCGCCGTCGGCCGGCACGTCCGTGCGCAGCGACTCCATGAGGCTGCGCAGTTCATCGGTCGAGAGGCGGGCGGTGCGTGAGATCCTCGCGAAAGCCTCTGCTTCCGCGGCGGAGACGCCATCGGCGTGCTGCGCGGTCTCGGCGAGCAGGATGACCTCGGTGATCGCCCGGACTCCTGTGTCGTGCAGGTCGCGGGCGATGGCGCGGCGCTGCTCAGCCAGGTCGAAGGCATGGCGGGCGCGCTCGGCGGCAACATGGACGATCATCGAGCGCCACATGGCCCCCAGCAGATACGCGGCCGCGAGCAGGAAGATCCACACGAGCGCGTTGGCGAACAGCTCGGCGTTGGTATGCGCAGTGCGTTCCGAGGCGATCGTGATGACGCCCGTGTGCCACACCCCGATCGCGATCGCCGGGAGCAGGCGCCCAGCACCCGCGCAGGTCGCGAGTGAGATCGGCGAGACGAGCACCCCGAGCCCGGGGGTCGAGCCCGGATCGATCAGTGCGAGGCTGAGCACGATGCCGGTCAGAACACCTCCGGCGACGGGACGGACCAGCGCGAGGCCGCCGGCAAGGCTCAGACCGATCCCCATGAGTGCAGAGGGCGTGCCGTAGGGGAACGTCGAGGGAACGATGAGGGCCGCCAGGAAGAGGGTGATCGCGGCGGTCGCTCCGGCGCTGATGCGCAGCGATCCCGAGATCTCGCCCGAAGGCCGGAACAACCCGTTGAGGGCGCGCGTCCACAGGGCGTGGAGTCCTCCGGTCTTCACCGTCGACTCGACGCTTCGTGTCTCAAGGGGTCCCTGGGAGCGCATCGTGCTCAGCGTAGTGTGCGAGCACGATCGCGGCTCCTCCTGTGTCAGGAACCGAGTGCGGTGCTCAGATGGCAGGTGAGCCATGGTCGCAGGGTCGATGACGGCCCGTCCACCCGGTTGATCTGCTGAGGAGCCTTGCCATGTCCCGTTCACTTCGTACCTTCTCCCGCCCTGCTTCCGCTCTGCTCGCCGCCGCCGCGCTCTGCCTCGGTGCCTTCGCTCTCCCGGGCGCGGCATCCGCTGCCGAGTCCCAGGGCGCCGTCATCGCCGGTGACGGGCAGGAGGTCCAGACACCCCGCGAACGCGCCCTCGAGGGTGGTGTCGCCGCGTCCGATTCGCTGCACCAGGAGGCAGTGATCTGCTGGATCGCTCCTGCGTTCCCGTGGATCTGCCGTCAGCCGGGGAAGTGACCCGGCCGCTTCGACACTCGCACGCATGACGACCGCGACCCGATCGCAGATGGCGATCGGGTCGCGGTGTGTCAGAAAATATTCGGCGTTCGTGCGTGGCGCAGGTTTGACGGAGTCATCTTCTGGATCTGGTCCAGAAAACGTAGTAGCCTGGAGCCATGACGACCGATCTGGCTGAGGACCTGCGCTCCGCAGGTCTTCGCGTCACCGCTCCGCGGCTGGCGACGCTCGCGGTCGTCGCCGAGTGTCAGCATGCCGAGGCGGATGACATCGCCGCCGCGGTGCGCGAACGACTCGGCACGGTGTCCCGGCAGGCCGTCTATGACGTGCTGCACGCGCTCACCGATGCGGGCCTGCTGCGCCGCGTCGCCACCGGTGCCCGCAGCGCCGCCCGTTACGAGATCCACCGGCATGACAACCACCACCACATGGTGTGCCGGGTGTGCGGTCGCCTCGAGGACGTGCCCTGCACGATCGGCGAGGCGCCGTGCCTGACGCCCTCCCACGACCACGGCTTCGAGATCGAGGTCGCGGAGGTGCTTTTCCGCGGCGTGTGCTCCGCATGCCGCACGGCATCGGCGTCTCCCGGGACCACGGTCCCGAGCGGCGCCGAGGCCGGCTGAGATCTGCTGATCCGAGTTCCGTCGATCCCAGCGACATCCGTCGAACACTGCGAAGAACTGCGAACCCCCGCACCGCTCTCGCCCGAGCGGTGCGGGACCCCAACGTCCCGGCGACCGCTGCCGGGGCTCGCCCCGAGAAGGAGAGATCGTGACCACGTTCGACCCCACCGGCGACACCACGCCGACCATCCCCTCGACCGCCGAGAACGGCGCCCCGCGCGAGAGCGATGCCAACTCCCTCTCCGTCGGCCCCGACGGCCCCCTGATGCTCCACGACGTCGCCCTCGTCGAGAAGCTCGCCCGCTTCGACCGCGAGCGCATCCCGGAGCGCAGCCCGCACGCCAAGGGCTCCGGCGCCTTCGGCGAGCTCGAGATCACCGAGGACGTCTCGCAGTACACGAAGGCCGGCCTCTTCCAGAAGGGCGCCAAGACCCCGATGCTCGCGCGGTTCTCGACCGTCGCCGGCGAGCTCGGCTCTCCCGACACCTGGCGTGACGTGCGCGGCTTCGCGCTGAAGTTCTACACGCAGGAGGGCAACTTCGACATCGTCGGGAACAACACCCCGGTGTTCTTCGTCCGCGATCCCATGAAGTTCCCCGACTTCATCCACTCCCAGAAGCGCACCCCGGACTCCGGCCTGCGCGACAACACGATGCAGTGGGACTTCTGGACACTCTCCCCGGAGAGCGCCCACCAGGTCTCCTACCTCATGGGCGACCGCGGCCTGCCCAAGACCTGGCGCCACATGAACGGCTACTCCTCCCACACCTACCTGTGGGTCAACGAGGCCGGCGAGAAGTTCTGGGTCAAGTACCACTTCCTCACCGAGCAGGGCGTGGAGTTCCTGACCAACGACGAGGCCGACGAGCTGGCGGGCCTGGACGGCGACTACCACCGCCGCGACCTCTTCGAGTCGATCTCGAACGGCGACTTCCCGTCCTGGAGGCTCGAGGTGCAGGTCATGCCCTACGAGGACGCGAAGACCTACCGCTTCAACCCCTTCGACCTCACGAAGACCTGGTCGAAGAAGGACTACCCGCGCATCCCTGTCGGCCGCTTCACGCTGAACCAGAACCCGGTCAACCACTTCGCGCAGGTCGAGCAGGCCGCCTTCAGCCCCTCGAACCTCGTGCCCGGCACCGGCGTCTCGCCCGACAAGATGCTGCTGGGCCGCGTGTTCTCCTACCCGGACGCGCAGCGCAACCGCCTGGGCACCAACTTCAACCAGCTGCCCGTGAACCGTCCTGTCGTGGAGACCAACTCCTACGACAAGGAGGGCTCGATGGAGTTCTTCCACAGCGGCAACGCCCCGGTGTACTCCCCGAACTCGTTCGGTCGCTCGTACCAGGACGCCCAGGGCCCGGTCGACAACGGCTGGGAGTCCGACGGCACCCTGGTGCGCCAGGCCTACACCCTGCGCTCCGATGACGACGACTTCGGCCAGGCCCACACGCTGGTCCGCGAGGTCATGGACGAGGGCGAGCGCGAGCGCCTCATCGAGACGGTCTCCGGCGCTCTCGCCACCGTGATCGAGCCGGTCCTCTCGAACGCCTTCCAGTACTGGAAGAACATCGACCAGGAGGTCGGCGAGCGGATCGAGAAGGCCGTGCGCGAGAACGCCGGCGACCAGGTCCCCGGCGCGGATCCGCGCTCCGAGTGATCCCTTCGGCGGCGTGAGCGCACGCCGCCGCACGGGCGAGGCCCGGACCCGAGCGATCGGGTCCGGGCCTCGCTGTGTCCGGGTCCGGTGCCGGGCTGTGTCCGGTGCCGGACGTCGGTGCCGGGCCCGGGGTGCGACGCGGTCGGGGAGAGGGGAGCGCCCTCAGACGACGAGCACGTCGCAGGGGGCGGAGAGCAGCAGCTTCTGCGGGGTCACGCCCAGGAGATGCCGGGCGACGTCGCGCTCGCGACGCAGACCGATCACCAGCAGCTCGGCCTTCTCTCGCTCGACGGTGTCCAGCAGGACGTCGGCGATGTCGTCCTCGCTGCTCTCCTGACGGATGTCGACCCGCACGGCCGAGCCGCGCAGGCGGTCTGCCGCCGCGTCGAGGTCACCCTCGCTGGCGTGGCGGGGATCCTGCTCGTCGCCCTGCCTGACCACGTTGAGCACGATCAGCGGGCCGCCGCGCTCCTCGGCCGCGGTGCGCGCCGTGTCCAGCGCGTCGAATCCCACCGGGGTGGGGATGAAGCCGACCACCACTGCCACGTTGACCTCCTGTGTCGGGCGGGGAGAACGATCCTATGCGCTCGCGCCGGTCCCCGCGCCGCGGGGCTGCGCGCCCGGGGCCCACTCCTGGCCGGAGAGCCGCTGGATCTCGGTCATGATCCGATCGGTGGCCAGGCGCCGGCGGGCGCCCGCGCTCAGGTCCGTCGGCAGGTCCGAGAGATCGATCGGCGCCCCGAAGCGCATGTCGGGACGGTACCGGGTGGGCATCTTCCGTCCCTTCAGGAACAGGTTCTGCGTGCCTGCCAGGCCCAGCGGGATGACGGGGGCGCCGGACTCGAGGGCGAGCCAGGCCGCGCCCGGCTGGCCCTTGTGCAGCAGCCCGTCGCGACTGCGGGAGCCCTCGGGGTAGATGCCGAAGCCCTCGCCGGCCTTCAGCACGTCCAGGGCGGCGTCGAGCGCGCCCCGGCCGGAGCTCAGGGCCTCGCGGTCCAGCGGCACGGTGCCCACGGAGTTCATGAACCACTTCTGGATGCGGCCCTTGAGGCCGCCGTTCTTCCAGAACACGTCCTTGGAGACGAATCGGACCATGCGCGGGGACACCACGGGGATGATGAAGCTGTCCACGTTGGCCAGATGGTTGGAGGCCAGCAGGAACGCACCGGTGCGCGGGATGTTCTCGAGCCCGGTGATGCGGGGGCGCCAGTAGGCGGTGAACATGGGCCCCAGGACCGGACGGGTGAGCGTGTAGAGGAACGGCACGGGCACCACGATAGCGGCGCGCGGTCGTGCCTCCCACACCCTGTGTCCGCGCCCTCGCCGCGCGAGACGCGCGAGGGTCCGGATCAGCGCGCTGTGGTAGAACAGCGGCACGTGCCGACGGCCGTGGACGCGGAGCCCGAGCACCTCGCGCATGCCCGCGCGCGCCCGTGCACGCTCCGGTTCCCGGCCGGCCCGCTCCACCCCTGACCTGCCCGTCCCGCTCATCCCGCGAGGAGAACCGCCCGCATGCCGAGGATCCTGAACATCGCCGTCATCGGTGCCGGAACGATGGCGCAGGCCGTGCATCTGCCCGTGCTGCGCCGCCGCTGGGACCGCTTCGCGGTGACCGCTCTCGTGGACCACTCGCCGCGGCGTCGGCGCGAATCGGCCGACGTCTGGGGCGTCGAGGAGGAGCATCGCTTCGAGACCGTCGCCGATCTCGTCGCCGCCGTGCGCGCGAAGGACGTCGCCCTCGACGCGGCGGTCCTCGCGACCGACGGCCTGCACGTCGAGGATCTCCTCCTGCTGCTGCGCCGCGGGATCCCCGTGCTCGTCGAGCCCCCGCTGGGGTACTCGGCCCAGGAGGTCGCCAGGATCAGCGACTTCGAGCGGCTCGTGGGCCGACGCCTGGTGATGATGGCCTACCCGCAGCAGTACGACGAGGTGCTCGACGAGGTCGTCGAGAACATCCGCGCGCGCGACGTGCGCATGATCGACCACGAGGTGCTGATGCCCGCCTCCGGTCCTCTGTTCGGTCGCGCGCACGTGACCGCGTCCGCCTACGACCTGCCGTCTGAGAAGCGCCAGGAGCGTCGCAAGACCCTGCAGGAGGCGGTCGTCGCCGGCGCGGGGGAGGGCGCGACCCAGCGCGATCGCGACCTCTACGTGAAGGGACTGCTCACGGGCATCGCCCACCAGCTCGCCATCACCGAGCGCATCTACGGTCCGCTCACCGAGCTCACCGCCGTGCGTCACTGGCCCAAGGGCGTCATCCCCGGCTCGCTCGAGCTGCTGGGGGAGCTCGAGGACGGCGCTCCCGTGCGCCTGGTCTGGCACTATCTCCCCTTCGCCCCCGAGTACTCGGAGACCTACGAGGTGCTCTCGGCGCGCAAGCGGATCGACCTCGCGCTCGAGCCGCCGTCGTTCGTGGACTCCCGCTCCCGCAGCTCCCTGCGCGAGAAGGAGCACGGCCGTGTGGTCGTCACCTCCCGCTCCTCCGACCTCGGCGCGGCCGAGTCCATGTGGGAGGCCTTCCACGAGTTCGTCGACAAGGGCAAGGAGCCCCACGCCGGCGCCGCCGAGGCCCTCGCCCAGGTCGAGATCCTGCGCGAGGTCCTGAAGACCCTCGTCCAGGCCGACGGCCGATCCCTCGAGGCGGATCCCGAGGAGGAGGCCCCGGACCAGGCGGAGGCCTCGGACCGGACGGAGGTCTCGGAGCAGGCGGAGGACGCCGGCGCGACCGAGGACACCAGTGCGGCGGAGGATGCCGACGACGCCGATGCCGATGCTGGTGCCGACGACGTCGCCGACTCCGTGGCGGAGTCGGACGGATCGGAGGCCGCAGCCGGGTCGACCGCATCGGACGAGGACTCCGCCGCGCCGTCGGCCGAGAGCACCTCCGTGCGGATCGGTCCGCTGACCCCGGTGCCCGGCACCGGCGAGATCCCGCCCGCGGCGCCGACCGAGGACCTCTCCTCGGCCGCCGACCAGCTCGAGGCGGCGCGGTCCGCGCAGCCGCAGGCGACGAGTGCCGGGACCGCAGCGTCCCGGGACGACGACCCGCACCAGGCCGCCGTCGACACCGATCGCGCCGAGCCGGCGGACGGCGATGCCTGGGCGGCCGCGGCCGATGATGCCGCGAAGGACGCGGCGACGGAGGGCGAGGAGCCCCCGCGCTCCTGAACGGCGCTCCGCGCACCTGAACGAAGTGCGCGTGTTCCGGGGTCGAGCCGCACCCTCACGTCGAGCCGCGCCTCCCAGAGCCGTGCGCGCGCACCCAACAGGGCCGCACGTCGTCCGGCACCGCTCGCTGTCGGTCCGGGGACCGCCCGGACCATGCCCCGGAGTGCTCATCGACCCTCGGCGGGACCGGGCGTCGATCCGTCCCGTGAGCGCTCGGTCGCGCGGGGCCGGAGTGCTCGGCCGGCGACGTTCTGACGACACGCCGAGCGGGCGTCCGACTGTGGATGACGAGCTCTCGTGGGAGCCCTCGCCCCGGCGCTGCACGACACGCCGACGACACGCCGATCCGACACGGATTTTCGGGGCGCGCACCACTGTTCGCCGGGTCCCCGGGGGAGTCGTCATCCACCGTCCGACGGGGCGTATCGGGGCGTTCCACAGCGCTGTCCACAGCATCCGCGCAGACGATGCGCGTTCGTCCCCAGCTGACCCACGTCCGTCCACAGTCCGTCACCATCGGATTGTGGATAACAGTCTTGTAGTTCAGTACATCTTGTGGTGCAGACGTCGGGGCACCACTAGGTGTAGTGTTGGAGAGGTCGGCGCGGATCCCGCAGGGCACCGCTCGGCAGGCCGCGAGAACCCCTCGACGACCTCGTCGAACACCCTTCGATCCCCGCCCCACACACCCTCCTTCGCACACCGGATCCCGCAGCTCGGGCCCCGGCGACACGATCCCCACCGAGAAAGGCATCGCCCGATGGCCATCACCGTGTACTCGAAGCCCATGTGCGTCCAGTGCGACGCGACCAAGCGCGCCCTCACCAAGTCGGGCGTCGACTACGACGTCGTCGACATCACCGAGGACGCCGAGGCGCTCGCCCACGTGAAGTCGATGGGCTACGTGCAGGCGCCCGTCGTGGTCGCCGGTGAGGACCACTGGTCGGGCTTCCGCCCCGACAAGATCAAGGCCGTTGCGGCCGCCGGCGCCGAGGGCGCCCGCGCCGCAGCCATCTGAGCGCTCCCGATCATGCGGAGGTGAGGAGGATGGGAACCCTCGTCTACTTCTCCTCCGTGTCCGGCAACACCCATCGCTTCGTGCAGAAGCTGGACATGCCGGCCAGCAGGATCCCACTCCATCGCACGGAGGATCCGCTCGTCATGGACGAGGAGTACGTGCTGATGGTGCCGACCTATGGCGGCGGCAACGGACGCGGAGCAGTCCCGAAGCAGGTCATCAAGTTCCTCAACGACGAACGCAACCGGGATCTGATCCGGGGAGTCATCACCGCGGGGAACACGAATTTCGGCGAGGCCTACGGCCTGGCCGGCGAGATCATCTCGGCGAAGTGCCGGGTCCCGCACATGTACAGGTTCGAGCTGTTGGGCACGCCGCGAGACGTGCAGCAGGTCCACGACGGATTGGAAGAGTTTTGGCGACACTGACCGAGATGCCTTCGGTGGAGCATCACAAGTCCCTCGACTATCACGCGCTGAACGCGATGCTGAACCTCTACGGGGCTGACGGGAAGATCCAGTTCGACAAGGATCGTCTCGCCGCCCGTGAGTACTTCCTGCAGCACGTGAACCCCAACACGGTGTTCTTCCACTCCCTGCGGGAGAAGATCGACTACCTCGTCGAGAACGAGTACTACGAGGCCGAGGTGCTGGACCAGTACTCCTTCGATTTCGTCGAGGAGCTGTCGGAGCAGGCCTTCGCGAAGAAGTTCCGCTTCCCGACGTTCCTGGGCGCCTTCAAGTACTACACCTCGTACACGCTGAAGACCTTCGACGGCAAGCGGTACCTCGAGCGCTTCGAGGACCGCGTGGTCATGGTGGCCCTGACCCTCGCCCGCGGTGACGAGGAGCTGGCCCGTCGGATCGTCGACGAGGTGCTCGACGGCCGCTTCCAGCCCGCGACCCCCACGTTCCTCAACGCCGGGAAGGCCCAGCGCGGCGAGCTCGTCTCGTGCTTCCTGCTGCGCATGGAGGACAACATGGAGTCCATCGGCCGCGGCATCAACTCCGCGCTGCAGCTGTCCAAGCGCGGCGGCGGCGTCGCCCTGCTGCTGTCGAACCTGCGCGAGTACGGTGCGCCGATCAAGCACATCGAGAACCAGTCCAGCGGCGTCATCCCCGTGATGAAGCTGCTCGAGGACTCCTTCTCCTACGCGAACCAGCTCGGTGCGCGTCAGGGCGCGGGCGCGGTGTACCTCCACGCGCACCACCCGGACATCATGCGGTTCCTGGACACCAAGCGCGAGAACGCGGACGAGAAGATCCGCATCAAGACCCTCTCGCTGGGTGTCGTGATCCCCGACATCACCTTCGAGCTCGCGAAGAACAACGAGCCGATGTACCTGTTCTCCCCGTACGACGTGGAGCGCGAGTACGGCAAGCCGTACGCGGATGTGTCGATCTCCGAGAACTACCGCGACATGGTCGACAACCCGCGGATCGCGAAGAAGAAGATCAAGGCCCGCGACTTCTTCCAGACCCTCGCGGAGATCCAGTTCGAGTCCGGCTACCCGTACATCATGTTCGAGGACACGGTGAACAGGGCGAACCCGATCGCCGGCAAGGTCACCCACTCGAACCTGTGCTCGGAGATCCTGCAGGTCGCGACCCCGTCGCACATGAACAACGACCTTACCTACGACGAGATGGGTCGCGACATCTCCTGCAACCTGGGGTCGCTGAACATCGCCAAGGCGATGGACTCCCCGGACTTCGAGCGCACGATCAGCACCGCGATCCGCGCGCTGACGGCGGTCTCGGACACCTCGGACATCGAGTCCGTGCCCACGATCGCGGAGGGCAACCGCAAGTCCCACGCGATCGGCCTGGGGCAGATGAATCTCCACGGCTACCTGGCGCGCGAGGGCATCTACTACGGGTCCGACGAGGGCCTGGACTTCACGAACATGTACTTCTACGCGGTCACCTACCAGGCCATCAAGGCCTCCATGGGGCTCGCCAAGGAGCTCGGCGAGACGTTCTACGACTTCGAGAACTCGAAGTACGGGACCGGAGAGTACTTCGACAAGTACACCGATGAGGTGTGGGAGCCGCGCACCGCGAAGGTCCGCGAGCTGTTCGCGAACTCGAACGTGCACCTGCCCAGCCAGGACGACTGGAAGCAGCTGCGCGAGGACGTGAAGGCCCACGGCATGTACAACGCGTACCTGCAGGCGGTCCCGCCGACCGGGTCGATCTCCTACATCAACCACTCGACCTCGTCGATCCACCCGATCGTCTCCAAGATCGAGATCCGCAAGGAGGGGAAGATCGGCCGCGTCTACTACCCGGCGCCGTTCATGACGAACGACAACCTGGAGTACTACCAGGACGCGTACGAGATCGGCTACGAGAAGATCGTGGACACCTACGCCGAGGCCACCAAGCACGTGGACCAGGGCCTGAGCCTCACGCTCTTCTTCCCCGACACCGCCACCACGCGCGACGTCAACAAGGCGCAGATCTACGCATGGCGCAAGGGCATCAAGACCCTCTACTACATCCGCCTGCGGCAGATGGCGATCGAGGGCACCGAGGTCGAGGGCTGCGTCAGCTGCATGCTGTGACGCTCCGCGAGCTCTGATCGGAGCCCCAGGCGCCGTCTCCGGACGGCCGACGGGCCAGGACGGGCGGGTCTCCTGAGGGAGGCCCGCCCGTCCGTGCGTGCGGGGACCGGCATCGGTGCGCGGCCCGGGCGTCGGTGCGTGGCCGCCGTGCCACCGTGTGTGCATGCCGGACCTCAGCACCTTCGCCGCGCTCGTGGGAGCCGCGCTCGTCGGGACGTGCATCTGGATGCGTCGCGGGCGCACACCCCGCTCGCGGTTCTGGGTGCGCAGGTGGACCGCATGGGACCCCCGGCCGACGGTCGATGCGGAGCTGTTCTTCCTCGTGTGGTGGCCGGTCCTCGGGATCTGGCTGCTGATCGCGGGGCTCTCCGGACTGATTCAGGCTCTCGGCGTCGGTTCGCAGAACCTCTCTGCCGTGGTCGCGCTCGGGGGCGGTCTGCTCGCCCTGGCCGTCATCGCAGTGCTCATGATCGGATCGGGAATCCCCCGGGTGTCGATGCCCGGTCGCACGAATCTGCTCCGCCCGTGGATCTATCCGGCGTGGCTGCGAGACCTGCGCGCGATCGAGCGACGCTGGGAGAAGGAGCAGCTGCTGCCGGTCTGGGAGAGGTCCGAGGTGGGGACCCGTCCATGGACGGTGCTCGAGGAGAACGGGGCGCCCGATGGTGCGCGCGATGTGCCACCATCGTGACCGGCGCCGTCCGGAGCGCCTCGACGACGGGGAGGTCATGCGGTGCCCTTCGGCGGATCCGCGCGCGATCGAGCGTTCGCCGCTCTCAACAGGGATCTCCGCCGGGCCGCGCGTCGGAGCGGCGCCCCGGTCCTCACGATCTCGCAGACATCGAACGAGAGCGTGCGCTATCCTGAGCTGATCCCCACGCTGCTGGACTGGTACGAGAACGTCGACGCGAAGACCCGGCTCGCACAGCCGCGCGACCGGGCCCAGCTGCTGGACGCGGTCGCACGTTCGCTGGTCACCCCGGACGCGCCGCACGAGGAGACGTTCGGACTGGCCGTGCGCTACCTGGACTCCCATCCGCCCGCCCACCAGGTCGACCTGCAGGGCTCCACGGTCCTGGCGTCGTGCCACTCGTCCCCGGCGGACCCGGACGATCGGGTCGAGATGGCACGCCTGGCCGGTGACCGCGAGCTGGGGGAGGGGCGGGCGCCGATCCTCGAATGGCTGATCGCCCGGAAGGTCTCGTGCCGTCATCTGGAGCTTTTGGACCTCGCCCTCCGCGAGCTCGAGGACCCGCCGTCGCGGCGCACATCATGCGGCGCCTGCGCAGGCTCCCTCCGGATGTGCTGCCGGCCGACATCGCGGACCCGGTCCGCCCGTACCTGGACGCGGAGCAGGACGAGTCCCGCAGGCAGGCGCGGCTGCTGCTCGAGAAGATCGACGGGGAGGGTGGGGCCGACGCGTGAGGAGCGAGGAGCGCAACGGCGCGTTCAGCCCCGCTGCTCGGTGAAGCGCCGTGTGGCCGCGAGGTCGCGGTCGCCCAGGCCCGCCTCGACGAGCTCGTCGAACGCCGCACGCAGGGCGGGGAGGAGCGCGCCGTGGGTGCCCGTCGCCTCGGCGATCTCGCCGGCGAAGCGCAGATCCTTGACCATGTACTTCGCGACGCCGGAGGGGGAGTCGTCCCCGGTCACGAACTTCTCGCGGCGCGAGGCCATGAGGTTCGAGCCCGCGTAGCCGCCCTGCAGCAGCTCGAAGAGGGTGCCCAGGTCGAGGCCGCTGCGCTCGGCGAGCACGGTCACCTCGCCGAGGGCGAGCGCGGTGGCGCTGACGATCATCTGGTTGCAGGACTTCGCGACCTCGCCCGCCCCGAGCGGTCCCAGGCGCACCGGGTTCCCGCAGGGCGCGAGCAGGCGGGCGGCCTCGGCGGCGTCGTCCTCGGCGCCGCCCAGCATGATGGCGAGCGTGCCCGCCTGCGCGCCGTCCTCGCCCCCGGAGACCGGGCAGTCGACCACGCGCACGCGGCCGCCGCTCTCCGCGGCCAGGCGCTCGCCGAGCTCTCGCACCTGCACGGAGGAGGAGGTCGAGCCGATCATCAGCAGCAGCTCGCCGGCGGAGGCGAGCAGGCCGTCCTCTCCGCCCAGCAGCGGCTCGAGATCCGGCAGATCGGGGAGCATCACGAGGATCGCGTCGACCGCCTCGGCGAGCTCGCGCGGGGTCTGGGCCCACCGTGCTCCCTGCGCGGTGAGCTGCGGCTTCGGCGTGCGGGAGTGGACGGTGAGGGAGCCGTGGGCGCGCAGCAGGTGCTCGGCCATCGGCAGTCCCATGGATCCCAGTCCGAGCACGCCCACGCGCGGGGAGCCGGGTCCGGGGGCCGTCGAGGGCTCGGTGGGCGAGTCCTCCGCGTCCTTCGAGTGTTTCGCGTTCTCCGCGCCGTGAGCGGTCGCGACGAGGCGAGCGGGATCGGGGCGGACGTCGTCGTCAGTGCTCATGGCCCGACTCTAACCTGTCGCGCAACACAGGGAACGGTGTCCAACATATTGAACACGAGTTAGGGTGGTCCTGCCTCCCATCCGAGCGAAGGAGCTCCCATGAGCCAGACCCCTCCCGCCGACCGCGAGACGCCCGAAGGACGCACGCGCGTCGTGGTCGCCGTCGACCTCCCCGAGGACCTCTGCGCGCTCATCGAGCGCAGCGAGCCGCGCGCCGAGGTGATCCGCGACCACGCGCTCTACCGCCCGCGTCGCGGACCCGCCGACTGGTCGGGCGACCCGGAGCGCGTGCGCACGCCCGCGCAGCAGGCCGCCTTCGAGCAGATGGTTGACTCCGCCGACGTGCTCTTCTCGCTGCCCGACGTCGACCCCTCGGCCCTCGCACGCACCGTCCGCGCGAACCCGCGTCTGCGCTGGGTGCAGACGATGGCCGCGGGCGGCGGCTCCCAGGTGCGCGCCGCCGGACTCGCCTCCGAGGACCTCGAGCGCATCGCCTTCACGACCACCGCCGGCGTCCACGGCGCGCCGCTCGCCGAGTTCGCCGTGCTCGGGGTGCTCGCCGGCGCGAAGTCCCTCCCGCGCCTGCTCGCCCAGCAGCGCGAGCATGAGTGGAGCGAGCGCTGGGAGATGCGGCACCTCGACGAGATGACCGTGCTCGTCGTCGGTCTCGGCGGCATCGGGAAGGCCTGCGCGGCGCGCTTCAGCGCGCTCGGCGCCCACGTGCTCGGCACGACCCGCAGCGGCCAGGCGGTCAAGGGCGTCGACGAGCTCGTGCCGATCGACGACCTCGCCGACGCCGTCGCCCGCGCCGACGCCGTCGTGCTCACCCTCCCCGGCACCGACGCGACCGAGGGCCTCGTGCGCGAGGACGTGCTCGCGAAGGCGCGCCCGGGGACGATCCTCGTGAACGTCGGTCGCGGCACCGTCGTCGACGAGCCCGCCCTGCTGCGCGCCCTCGAGGACGGCCGCATCGGCTTCGCCGCGCTCGACGTCTTCGCGACCGAGCCGCTGCCCGCGGCGAGCCCTCTGTGGGATCATCCCCATGTCCTGGTCAGCCCGCACACCGCCGCCCTCGACACCCGCGAGGAGGAGAGGATCGTGCGGCTGTTCGTGGACAACCTCGCCCGCCACCTCGACGGACGCCCGCTGCGCAACGCCGTGGACACCGTCGAGTTCTACTGAGTGCGGCGGCGCGACGGGCCGACGGGGGCGCGCGCCCCGCGCGGCGCCCGCCGCGCCGACCGCGCAGGGAAGGGGAGCGCCGTGGCGCCCCAGAGCACGAAGACCACCCGTCCTGCGAGCCCGTCGGCCGAGCCCGAGCGCGCGTCGGCCGAGCCCGCGCCCGCGCCCGAGCGCGCATCGGGCGAGCCCCGCGACCCCTCGCCCGCCGTCACCCGCTCCCTGCGGATCCTCGGGGCGCTGGAGCGGGCGCGCGGGCCGCTCACGCTCTCCGAGCTCGCGCGCGAGGTCGGCATGGCGAAGTCCTCGGCGTCCAACATCTGCCAGGCGCTCGAGAACGAGGGCATGATCGATCGGGTCGAGAGCGGGTACCGGCTCGGCATCCGCACCGCCGAGCTGGGCGGCGCCTTCGCCTCCCAGTTCAACCAGGTCCGCGAGTTCTTCGCCGCCGTGGAGGGCGATCCGGTGCTGCGTGGGCACGTCGTCCAGATCGCGATGCTGGACGCGCCCGACGCCCTCTACCTCGCCCGGCACGAGGGGCGCCGCCAGCGCCTGGGCACGCCGCTCGGCTCCCGACTGCCGCTCATCCACTGCGCGGTCGGCAACGCCATGCTGCTCGCCATGGACGACGCCGAGGTGGACACGGTGCTCGCTGCCGCCGACTTCGCGCCCACCACCGAGGAGTCGGTGACCAGCCCCGAGGCCGTGCGCGCGAAGATCGGCGCGGGCCGCGAGCGCGGTTTCGCGATCGACCGCGGCGAGTCCTTCCCCGGCATCCACGGCGTCGCCGTCCCGCTCGAGCCCTGGCAGCCCGGTGATCCGCGCATGGCCGTGGGCGTCGCGCTCGCCGCCTCCGAGGCCGGCGACGCCGTGGTCGACGAGCTCGGCGCCGCGCTGCTGACGCTGGCCGACGCGCTCACCAACCCCCTCTCGCGCCGCCCCTGAGATCTGAGCGTTCAACGGGTTGCACTGCGTTCGCGAATGAGTACAGTAGGGCCATCGGCCGGCCCCGTCGGCCGCGCCCGGTCCGGCCCGCTCGGGCCGCCTCGCCCCGCATCGAAGGAGATGCCATGAGCTCGACGCCACGCTCCGCCCGCCCCGAGGGCGCCCAGGACATGCCCGAGGCCGAGTACGCCGCGAACCTGCGCCGCGCCACGCTCTCCTCGTCCATCGGCAGCGCGATGGAGTACTTCGACTTCGCGATGTACGGACTGATGACGGCCCTGGTGTTCAACACCCTGTTCTTCCCCGAGGGCAACGCCGCGATGAACACCGTCGCCGCCTTCGGGATCTACGGGGTCGGCTTCGTGGCCCGCCCCTTCGGCGGCCTCTTCTTCGGCGCACTCGGCGACAAGGTGGGCCGCAAGACCATCCTCGTGATCACGGTGCTGCTGATGGGCGGCGCCTCGACCCTGATCGGTGTGCTCCCCACCTTCCACTCCGCGGGCTACGTCGCCCCGATCCTGCTGGTGATCCTGCGCCTGCTGCAGGGCTTCGGCGCGGGCGCCGAGCAGGCCGGCGCGACCGTGCTCATGGCCGAGTACGCCCCCGTGCGTCGGCGCGGCTTCTTCTCCGCCCTCCCGTTCATCGGCATCCAGGCAGGGACGCTGCTCGCCGGGCTCGTCTTCTCCCTGCTCACCCTGCTGATGCCCGAGGACGCCTTCCTGTCGTACGGCTGGCGGCTGCCGTTCCTGGCCTCCTTCGTGCTGATCCTCATCGCCCTGTTCATCCGGGCGCGGCTGCGCGAGACCCCCACCTTCGTCCAGCTGGAGGAGCACGAGCAGATCGCCGACCACCCGATCCGCGAGATCTTCACGACCGGGCGGCCGGGGGTCGTCGTCGGCATCGGCCTGCGCATGGCCGAGAACGGCGGCAGCTACATGTTCCAGTCGCTCGCCCTGGCCTTCGTGACCTCCGCGACGATCGGACTGGACAAGGGCACCGTCGCCTGGGGCGTGACACTCGGCAGCCTCATCGGGATCTTCTCGGTGCCCCTCACCGGCCACCTCTCCGATCGCTTCGGGCGCGTGCCCGTCTACCGCTTCGGCGCCGTGTTCATGCTCCTGTACACGTTCCCCGCCTGGTACCTGCTGTCCGTGGGGACCGAGGCCGTGGCGATCGCCGTGATCGCCATCGGCATCGGCGTCGCCGTGAACTCGATGCTCGGCCCGCAGTGCTCCCTGCTCCCCGAGATGTTCGGGGCCCGGCACCGCTACCTGGGCGTGGCGATGGCTCGCGAGATCTCCGCCGTCCTCGCTGGAGGGCTGGCGGGTGTGCTCGGCGCGGCGCTGCTCGCCTGGACCGACAGCAACTGGATCGTGCTCGCCGTCTACATGGCGACCCTCGCCGCCATCACCACCGGCGCGACCTTCCTGGTGCCCGAGACCCGCGGCCGGGACTTGCTGAAGGAGACCGACGCCCTGCGTCTTTCCGACGAGGAGCACGACCACCGGATGACCGCCGCGGCGAGCTGAGTCACGACGAGCTGACGCCGCGACGAGCGACCGGGCCTCGCGATGCCGCGGGGCCCGGTCGCCCGCGTGCGGGCGACAACGGCGGCTCCTACGGCGTCGTGGGTGTGATGCACGATACATTGGGCGCATCGCGGTCTCCTCCCGCGATCCCCCTGTGCACGTCCGAGCGAAGGAGCCCGGCATGTCAGAGTCCGCATCCCTGCCCGATCCCAGATCCTCGGGCCGCGACCCGCTCGGAGATCCCTCCTCCGTCGGCGCCCGCAGCCTCGCCGTCCAGCAGTCCGAGGACTTCCAGCGGCTGCGCCGCTCGTTCCTCACCTTCATCGTGCCGATCACGGTGCTGTTCCTGGTCTGGTACCTGCTGTACGTGATCCTCGCGGGCTGGACCCACGAGTTCTTCGCGATCAAGGTCGCCGGCAACATCACCGTGGGCCTGCTCTTCGGCTTCGGCCAGGTCATCACCACCTTCGTGATCACCATGCTCTACCGCTGGTGGGCCGACAAGCGCTACGACCCCCACGCCGAGGCGATCCGCGCCGAGATGGAGAGCGGGGAGATCCTCGAGGACTCCGCCCGCCCGGCCGGCGGGCAGGAGGGCGAGCTGCGATGAGCCACGAGATCAACCCCGTCATCAACATGATCGTGTTCGGGCTGTTCGTCGCGTTCACGCTGTTCATCGTCTTCCGCGTCTCCCGTCAGAAGGCGAGCGCCGCCGAGTTCTACGCCGGCAGCCGTTCGTTCTCCGGACCGCAGAACGGCATCGCGATCTCCGGCGACTACCTCAGCGCCGCGAGCTTCCTGGGCATCTGCGGGGCGATCGCCATGGCCGGCTACGACGGCTTCCTCTACTCGATCGGCTTCCTCGTCGCCTGGCTCGTCGCGCTCCTGCTGGTCGCCGAGCTGCTGCGCAACACCGGCAAGTTCACGATGGCCGACGTCCTCTCCTTCCGCCTGAACCAGCGCCCCGTGCGTCTGGCGGCCTCGCTCACCACCCTCGCGGTCTGCTTCTTCTACCTCATCGCCCAGATGGCGGGCGCGGGCGGGCTCGTCGCCCTGCTGCTGGGGCTCGAGGGCAAGCTGCCGACGGCCCTGACCGTGGTGGTCGTGGGCGTCCTGATGATCGTCTACGTGATCGTGGGCGGCATGAAGGGCACCACCTGGGTGCAGATCATCAAGGCGGTGCTGCTCGTCGTCGGCGTCGCGATCCTCGCGATCATGGTCATGGGCCGCTATGGCTTCAACTTCTCCTCCGTGCTCGATCAGGCGATCGCGATGTCGCCCGACGGCGAGGCGATCCTCACGCCGGGCCTGAAGTACCCCAACCCCGTGGACTTCCTGTCGCTCGGGCTCGCGCTGGTCCTGGGCACTGCTGGCCTCCCGCATGTGCTCATGCGCTTCTACACCGTGCCCAGCGGCAAGGAGGCGCGGCGCTCGGTGGTCTGGGCGATCTGGATCATCGGCATCTTCTACGTGCTCACCCTGATCCTCGGCTACGGCGCCGCGGCCCTCGTCGGCCCCGAGGTGCTCGGTGATCCCGCGACGCCCGGCGGGGAGAACGCGGCGGCCCCGCTGCTCGCGCTCGCCCTCGGCGGGCCCGTGCTGATGGCCGTGGTCTCCGCGATCGCCTTCGCGACGATCCTCGCGGTGGTCGCGGGGCTCGCGATCACGGCGGCCACGAGCTTCGCGCACGACATCTACGCCTCCGTGATCCGCGGCGGCGAGGTCCCCGCGGACGACGAGGTGAGGATCGCCCGCTGGACCGTCGTCGCGATCGGGATCCTCGCGATCGTGGGCGGCGTGGTGGCCCTCGGGCAGAACGTCGCCTTCCTGGTGGCGCTCGCCTTCGCGGTCGCCGCGAGCGCCAACCTGCCCACCATCCTCTTCTCCCTGTTCTGGCGACGGTTCAACACCGGCGGCGCACTGTTCTCGATGATCGGCGGACTCGCGGCCTGTCTCATCCTGATCGTGCTCTCCCCGGCCGTCTCCGGCAACGAGAAGGCGATGTTCCCGGGCGCCGACTTCGACCTGTTCCCGCTCTCGAACCCCGGCATCGTCTCGATCCCGCTGGGCTTCCTGCTCGGGATCGTCGGCACCCTCGTCACCAAGCCCGCGCCCGAGCACGATGTGAAGGCCGCCGAGATGGAGGTCCGCGCGTTCACCGGCGCCGGGGCCGAGAAGGGGTCCGAGCACTGAGGCCGGGCGGAGGGGGCCTCCGAGCACTGACGGGGAACCGGGTGCTGGGGCGGGGCGCATGCGCGCTGCGGCGGGGCGCGTGCGGTCCGCCCCACCCCGATCCCGCCCAGGCCGTTGAGTGCTGCGCAGTGGTCGTTATGACCGCTCATAACGACCGTTGCGCAGCACTCAACGTCGATTCAGCCGATTCCGACGGGCGGGCTCCCGACGGCGGGCACCTCGCCCGCGTCCGCCCAGCCCCTCACCCGCAGCTGCCTCTGTCCGTCACCCGCCCAGCAGGGTCAGCACGGCCATCACGCGCCGGTGGACGCTCGCGTCGGGGCTCAGCCCGAGCTTCGCGAACAGGCGCTGGGTGTGCTTCTCGACGGCGCCCTCGGTGACCACGAGGCGCTGCGCGATCCCGGCGTTGGTGAGGCCCTCGCCCATGAGCTCGAGGACCTCGCGCTCGCGCGGGGTGAGCTCGTCGAGAGGGGAGCGGCGCTGGGAGGCGAGGACCTGCGCGATGACGTCGGGGTCCATGACCACGCCGCCGGCCGCCACCCGCTCGACGGACTCGAGGAAGCGGCCGATGTCGCTCACCCGGTCCTTGAGCAGATAGCCGGTCGCCGGGGTGCCGGCGCCGATCAGCTCGGCCGCGTAGGCGACGACGACGTACTGGCTGAGCAGCATGATCGGGGCCTCGGGCCAGCTGCGGCGGATCGCGTGGGCGGCGCGCAGGCCCTCGTCGCTGTGGCTCGGGGGCATGCGGATGTCCGCGATCACGAGGTCGGGCCGGTGCTCGAGTGCGCGGGCCACGAGCTCCGTGCCGTCGGCCGCGGAGTCCACGACGTCGTGCCCGGCGTCCTCGAGCAGCAGGCGCAGTCCCTCGCGCAGCAGGGCGGAGTCGTCGGCGATCACGAGGCGCACGGGATCACCGCCTCGATCCGGGTGCCCTGTCCGGCGGGGGAGTCGACCTGCAGCGTCCCCTCGAGCGAGGCCACGCGGCCCGCGAGTCCGGCGAGGCCGTGGCCGGCGGAGATGCTCGCGCCTCCGCGGCCGTCGTCGACGATCACGGTGCGCGCGCTGCCCGCCTCGCGGCTCACGCGCACCTGCACGGCGCTCGCCCCGGAGTGCTTGGCGGCGTTCGCGAGGGCCTCGGAGACCACGTAGTAGATGCCGATCTCCACGTGCTCGGGGAGGTCGATCTGCGGGCAGTCGACGGTGGCGGGCACGGGGCACAGGGCGGCGCGCTCGGCGAGGGCCGCCGCGAGGCCCCGGTCCACGAGGATCGGTGGGGCGATCCCGCGGGAGAGCCGACGCAGGTCCTCGAGGGTCGTGCCCAGCATCTCGCGGGTCTCCGCGAGGATCCTCCGGGATCGCTCGGGGTCCGACGGGGCGAGGCGCTCGGCGCGGGCCAGGTCCATCGTCGCCCGCACGATCCCCTGCTGGGGTCCGTCGTGCAGATCCCGCTCGAGCCGGCGCAGGGACTCGGACTCCGCGGCGCGCCCGGCGTCGCGGGACTCCTCGGTGCGGGCCAGGCGCTGCTGCTCCTCGAAGCGGGAGCTCAGCAGGCCGTAGCCCACCGCGTGATGCACTGTCGTCACGCCCCGGGCCACGGGGTAGGCGGTGAGCAGGAAGAACAGGCCGCCTGCGAACTGCAGGCCCAGGTCGATGCCGGTGGCCAGGGCGCCGTGGAAGCCGAGCAGCTCGCCGAGGCCGTTCATCTCGTCCGCGGGCAGGACCAGGCGCAGGATGATCGAGGCGAGCGGCCCCAGGACCGTGCCCAGGGCCCCTGCGAACCACGCGACCATGATCGGGAACGTGACGGCGCTCAGCAGCAGGTGCACAAGGGTCCACAGGCAGTCCAGCCAGGACTGAGGATCCGCGAGCGGGGTGAGCATGCGGCGCACCCAGCCGGCGTCCGGCGCCGCGCGTCGGCGCATGGGCCGCGGCAGGGGGCGCTGCAGCAGGACCCGCTGCATGCCTCGCTCGGCGCCTGCGAAACCCCGGGCGACCATGAGCGCGGCGATCAGGATCGGCAGGCCCACCCAGGCCACGACCGTGCCCACGCCCACCGCGAGCAGGGTGATGGTCAGGACGAATCCGACGATGCCCAGCACGAAGGCGGGGACCGCGTAGAGGAAGGCGCGCACGATCGTCCCCGCCCAGTAAGCGAGGAAGCTGCGGTGCTCGGCGACCTCGGGCGCGTCGTCGACGGGCATCGTCGATCCGGAGGTCGGGGAGGGAGCATGCGTCGAGGAGGAGGTCATGGCTCGAGTCTTGTCGTCGGAAGGCCGGAGCCCCATCCTGTCACCCGGCCGATGCGCTGTCGGGCTGGCCCGACGAGTCCCCGATGGGGGCCGATGCGACCGCGTCGGAGCCCCGACGGTCGACTCCGCCACAGACGCGCTGGGCGGCCTGGAGGTCCGCCCGGGAGGCCGCTCACGGCACCTAGACTGGGGAGCGACGACCCCAAGCATCCCCAGAGCGAACGTGAGGCAGCGGTGAACTCCGATCACCTGAAGACGTCGGTCCAGGCCATCAACTGGAACCGCATCCCCGACCCCAAGGACCTCGAGGTCTGGGACCGTCTGACCGGCAACTTCTGGCTCCCCGAGAAGGTTCCGATCAGCAACGACATCCAGTCCTGGGGGCGCCTCAGCGAGGGCGAGCAGACTCTCACGATGCGCGTCTTCACCGGCCTGACGCTGCTGGACACGGTGCAGGGCACCGTCGGCGCGGTCTCGCTCATCCCCGACGCGGTGACCCCGCACGAGGAGGCGGTGTACACGAACATCGCGTTCATGGAGTCCGTGCACGCGAAGTCGTACTCGCAGATCTTCTCGACGCTCTCGCACACCAAGCAGATCGACGAGGCCTTCCGCTGGAGCGAGCACAACGAGGCGCTGCAGAAGAAGGCCCGGATCGTCATGGGCTACTACCAGGGCGACGACGCGGAGAAGCGCAAGGTCGCCTCGACGCTGCTCGAGTCCTTCCTCTTCTACTCCGGCTTCTACCTGCCCATGTACTGGTCCAGCCACGGCGAGCTGACCAACACGGCCGACGTGATCCGCCTGATCATCCGCGACGAGGCCGTGCACGGCTACTACATCGGCTACAAGTTCCAGAAGGCGATGGAGAAGGCCTCGTCCCAGCGCCAGGAGGAGCTCAAGGACTACACGTTCTCCCTCCTCATGGACCTCTACGACAACGAGGAGGAGTACACCGAGGATCTGTACGACCCGGTCGGCTGGACCGAGGACGTAAAGATGTTCCTGCGCTACAACGCCAACAAGGCGCTCATGAACCTCGGCTACGACCCTCTGTTCCCCCAGGACCAGACCGAGGTCAACCCCGCGATCCTCGCGTCCCTCTCCCCGAACGCCGACGAGAACCACGACTTCTTCTCGGGCTCCGGCTCGAGCTACGTCATGGGCAAGGCCGTCGACACCGAGGACGACGACTGGGACTTCTGATCCGCTGACCGCGCACGTCGCCGGGGATCCCCGCCGACGGCGCGCACGCGAGGCCCGGACCTGCAGCCTTCTGCGGGCCGGGCCTTTCGCATCATGGGCACTGGTGCTTTGCGCGCGGGAGGTCCACAGTGGTGCCATGAACACGCAAGAGGCCCTGATCACTGCGGATCTGGCCCGTGCGGCTCGGGCTCTCGCCCAGGTCTCGCTCGCCGATCTCGCCGAGCACACCGACATCGACCTCGAGAGGCTGCGCGCCATCGAGCAGGGACGGATCCTCGCCACGGCGGAGGAGAGCGACCTGCTGCACCGCGCCTTCGCGGAGTTCGGCGTCGAGCTGCTGCCCGTGGACGAGCATGCCGGCGTGGGCTACGGCGTGCGCCAGAAGTTCAACCCGCGCACCGTCACCCGCCTGGAGAACTGGGAGAACGAGGGCGGCCCCGCGGGCGAGGACGACATCTGAGCGGCCCGTATTCTGGGGCGGCCATGACCGCTCCCGCCGCCCACCAGCACCGTCACGAGTCCCCGCTCGTCACCCTGCATCGCGCCGAGGACGACGCCGATGCGATCCTGCGCGCGCGCATCGCCGAGACCTGCGGCGTGGAGGAGGCGGCGGTGCGCACCGGTCGGCACTGCCCGCGATGCGGCTCCTCGGCGCACGGCCGGCCCTGGGCCCGCATCGGTGCCGCGTCCGATATCCCCGTGAGCATCTCCCGCTCCGGCGCGCATCTGGTCACGGCCGTGCGACGTGAGGGCCCCGTGGGGGTCGACATCGAGTCCGTCGCCGCCGTCGACCGGCTGTGGTCGCCCGACCTCGTGCTGCACCCCAGCGAGCGCGGGCTCGATCGGACGCCGGAGGATCGCGCGCGCCTGTGGGCGGGCAAAGAGGCGGTTCTCAAGGCGCTCGGCGTCGGGCTCGCCCGCGCGATGCCCACGATCGCGCTCGCCGACTTCGACATCGAGGACCTGCCGGCTCCGCCGGGGCACGTGATCGCCTGCGCGCGGCTGTGATGCCGCGGTGCGTCGCCCGAGGCGCCCCGTCGGCCCGACGCACGTCCGCGTGGGATCAGGCCGGTCGCGGGCACTCCGGCAGCGGCAGCGACTCGAGCCACGCCCCGGCGAGGTCCCCGAGCTCCTGTCCGCTCTCGCGCTCCGCGTGCTCGAGCAGCATCGCGGTGGTGACGTTCCCGCCGGTGTGCTCGGTGAGGAAGGAGCGGAGGAGCGCGAAGAACGCGCCGTCGCCCACGCGCATCCGCAGGGCGTGCACGGTGAGGGCGCCGCGCTTGTAGACCCGGTCGTCGAACATGAGCTCGGGCCCGGGATCGGTGAGCAGCAGGTCCTGGGGGAGCTCGGCGAGCAGGGCGTGGTGCTTCTCGACCTCGGCCTGCACGCTGGAGACGCCGGAGCGCTCGGCCCACAGCCACTCGCAGTAGCACGCGAAGCCCTCGTGCAGCCAGATGTCCTTCCACGCGGACAGGGTGACGGCGTTGCCGAACCACTGGTGGGAGAGCTCATGGGCGATCAGGCGCACCGACTCCCAGTCGGTGTCCACGAGGTTCGCGCCGAAGGTCGAGAGGCCCTGCGACTCGAGCGGGATCTCGAGGTCGTCCTCGGTGATCACCGCCGTGTACGAGGCGAACGGGTAGGGCCCGAAGAGCTCGGCGAAGAAGGTGAGCATCTCGCCCTGGCGGGCGAAGGAGCCGAGCAGGTCGTCCGGGGTCGTGCCCAGCGGGACGAGGGTGCGCACGGGCACGTCGGCGCGGGCGATGTCGACGGGGGAGTAGCGGCCGATCTGCACCGTGGCCAGGTACGTGGCCATGGGCACGCGCTGCTGGTAGGTCCACGTGGTGACCGCGCTGCGGCGACGCGTGCCCTCGAGCTCGCCCGCGGCGGCGACCCAGTAGTCCGGCGGGGCGCCGAGGCGCAGCGTGTAGGTCGCCTTGTCGTCGGGCCGGTCGTTGCAGGGGAACCACGAGGGCGCGCCGTGGGGCTGCGCGGAGACGATGACGCCGTCGGTCAGCTCCTCCCAGCCGGTCGCGCCGAGCACCCGCGAGGGCACCGGGCGCGGCGTGCCGGAGTACTTCACCCGCAGCACGAACTTCTGGTCCGCGGCGATCGGCGTGCGCACGGTGAGCGTGCCGGAGCGGTGGGTGGTCTTCACGGCGCGCCCGTCGACCTGCACCTTCTGGGCGCTCAGACCGTACAGGTCCAGATGGATCGAGTCCGCCTCCGCGAGGGCGCGGCAGTGCAGCGTCGCCTCGCCCTCGAGCCGGTTGGTGTCGACCTTGTAGACGAGTTCGAGGTCGTAGTGCTCGACTCCGAAGGAGCGGTCGCCGTGCCCCGGGACGTAGGGGTCCGCGCCGTCGCCGTCGTGCGCGTGCGCGCCGTGCTCCCTCATGCGCCGAATCCCTTCACGCTGCGTCCCTTCATGCGTCGTCCTCCCACGGTCCGATCGGATTGCCCTGCCAGCGCGTCCCCGCGGGCACGCTCTCGCCGCGCATCACCAGGGACACCGGGCCCACGGTCGCATGCCGGTCGATCCGCGCCGCTGGGAGGATCACGCTGCCGGGGCCGAGGGTCGCGCCCTCGGCCAGCACGACCGTGTCCATGCTGAGCACGCGGTCGTGGAACAGGTGGGTCTGCACCACGCAGCCGCGGTTCACGGTCGCGCCGTCGCCGAGCTCGACGAGGTCGGTCTCGGGCAGCCAGTACGACTCGCACCAGACGCCGCGGCCGATGCGGGCGCCGAGCGCGCGCAGCCACCAGTTCAGGGCGAGCGTACCGGTCGTGGCGCGCGCGAACCACGGTGCGGCCAGCACCTCGGTGAAGGTGTCGGCAAGCTCATTGCGCCACACGAACGACGTCCACAGCCCGTGCTCGCCCTCGTGATGCCGGCCGACGATCAGCCACTTCGCGGCCACGGACACCACTGCGGCGGCGACCGAGCCGGCCAGCAGCACCGGCCCGCCCAGCAGCACGGCGGCGCCGAGCCCGTGCCGGGCCACGAGGATCAGCAGGGTCGCGCCGACCGCGGCCCACAGCACCACGGCCAGCATCATCGGCAGGATCCGGCAGGTCTCGACGATCCCGCGGAAGATCCGCAGCCTGCGGGAGGGCGCGTACGTGCGGGACTCGTCGGCCTCGCTCCCGGCGCGGCGCAGCCGCCGCGGCGGGCTGCCCATCCAGGAGCCGCCGGCCTTCGCCGAGGTCCGACGGGGCGCGGCCGAGAGCACCGCGACCAGGGACTTCTTGGGGACCTTGCGTCCCGGGGCGAGCATGCCGGAGTTGCCCACGAAGGCGCGCTTGCCGACCTTCACCCGCTCCACGCGGATCCACCCGCCGCCGAGCTCGTAGGGGCCCACCATGGTGTCGTCGGCCAGGAAGGCGTGGTCGCTGACCTGCACGAGGCTCGGGATGAGCAGCACGGTCGAGGCCTCGACGCCCTTGCCCACGCGCGCCCCGAGGGCGCGCAGCCAGAGCGGGGTGAGCGCACCCGAGTAGAGGGGGAACAGCCAGCTGCGGGCCTCGTCGACCAGGCGCAGCGTCCCCCAGATCTGCACGCCCGGCAGGGAGCGCACGGGGTGGTGGCCGGGACGGATGCCGAGCGCGAACAGCCGGGTGAGGGCCAGCACCAACAGGATCAGCACGAGGTAGCCGACGAGTGCGGACAGCGGCAGCCAGGGCAGCGCCGCGAGGACCGCTGCGTCGAAGGTCGGCGCGGAGGCGATCGCGGGGAGAGCCACTGCGGCGCCCGCGACGACGGCCACGGCGGGCAGGGCCGCGATCACCAGGGCGACCAGCGCGTACACGCCCTGCCAGAGCGGCCCGCGGTGCGGGTGCTCGCTCGACCAGGGACCGCGCGCGCGGGCCTTCCGACGCGCGGGGGAGCCCGACCAGAACTCGCCAGCGGGGACGTCGCCGAGCACGGCCGATCCCGGAGCGATCTCCGCGTCCCTGCCCACGTGCGCGCCGGGTCCCAGCGTGCTGCGGGCGCCGACGCGGGCGCGCTTGCCGATGCGCACCGCGCCGATGTGCAGCGTGTCGCCGTCGATCCAGGTGCCCGCGAGGTCGACCTCCGGCTCGACGGAGGCGCCGGCGCCGATGTGCAGCAGGCCGGTGACCGGCGGCAGCGCGTGCAGATCCGCGTCGCGCCCGATCCGCGCCCCGAGCAGGCGCGCGTAGTACGGGACCCAGGGGGCGCCCGCCAGACCGAGCGCCACGAGCTCCTCCTGGAGGCGCTCGGCGCACCACAGGCGCAGGTGCGCGAGGCCTCCGCGCCGGTGGGCGCCGGGCCGTCGGATCCCGGCGAGCAGCAGCCGCGCGAGCAGGGCGGCGAGGGTCATCCGCACGGGAGGCACGAGGAGCACGATGGCCGCCGGGAGGAGCACGGCGAGAGGAAGGGGCGGCGCCCAGGCGACGCCGAGCAGGCCGGAGGCTAGGCTCGAGGCGATCATCAGCCAGGTGAGCCAGCGCAGCGCCGCGATCGCCCGCAGCGGCAGCAGCAGGACCAGCTGGGCGGTCTGGAAGCCGCGGCGCAGAGGAGGCGCCTCGTCCTCGTTGCGGGCGCTCGAGGTGCCCATCGCGTCCAGCGCGGCCGCGAGGGAGGCGATCGTGGAGTGCGCGTAGACGTCGGCGACGGCGACCTCCGGGTGCATCTCCCGCAGCCGGCCGACGACCTGCGCAGCCGTGAGCGAGCCGCCGCCGAGGTCGAAGAAGTCGTCGCGCACCGAGGTGGCGCGGGCGCCCAGCACGTCGGACCAGATCTCGGCGATCCAGGCGGCGGTGCCCTCGAGGTCGCGCGCGGACCCCTGGGCCGACGGCAGGGGCCAGGGGAGGGCGTCGCGGTCGACCTTCCCGGAGGTGCGGGTGGGCATGTCCTCGAGGACGGCCAGGCGCGGCACGAGCGCGGCGGGCATGCGCTCGCGCAGGAGGGCGCGGGCGGCGTCCGCGTCGAAGGTGGCGTCGGCCGTCAGGTACCCGACCAGGAGCTTGTTGCCCGTCTTCGTGGAGCGCACGGCCGCGGCGGCGGAGACCACGCCGGGCAGGCGCAGCAGCTGGTCGTCGATCTCGCCGAGCTCGATGCGGCGGCCGCCGAGCTTGATCTGGTCGTCGGCGCGCCCCGCGAACAGCAGCCCGTCCGGGTCGTTGACCACGCGGTCCCCGGAACGGTAAGCGCGGTCCCAGCCGAGGGTGGGCATGGATGCGTACTTCTCGGCGTCCTTCACGGGGTCCAGGTAGCGGGCAAGCCCCACGCCGCCGATGATGAGCTCGCCGGTGGCTCCCGTCTCGACCGGCTCGCCCTGCTCGTCGACGACGGCGAGGTCCCAGCCGTCCAGAGGGAGGCCGATGCGCACCGGGTCGGCGCCGTCGAGCTGCGCGGCGCAGGCGACGACCGTCGCCTCCGTCGGCCCGTAGGTGTTCCAGACCTCCCGGCCGGGGGCCTGGAGGCGCGCGGCGAGCTCGGGCGGGCAGGCCTCACCGCCCATGATGAGCAGGCGCACGGCCTCGAGCGAGGAGTCCGGCCACAGCGAGACCAGGGTGGGGACGGTCGAGACGATAGTGACGGAGTTCGCGAGCAGCCAGGAGCCGACGTCGACCCCCGAGCGGACCAGGGAGCGCGGCGCCGGGACGAGGCAGGCCCCGTGGCCCCAGGCCAGCCACATCTCCTCGCAGCTCGCGTCGAAGGCGACGGACAGTCCCGCCATCACGCGGTCGCCCGGGCCCAGCGGCGCGTCCTGCAGGAACAGCCGCGACTCGGCGTCGACGAAGGCGGCGGCGCTGCGGTGGGAGACGGCCACGCCCTTGGGCCTGCCGGTCGATCCCGAGGTGAAGATGATCCAGGCATCGTCCTCGGAGGAGGGGGCGACGGGCTCGACGGGGCTGTCGGGTGCTCCGGAGGGCGCGTCGGCAGCCCCCGTCGGCGTGAGCGCGAGATCGTCGCCGAGCACCGCGGCGACGGCCGACTCCTCGAAGACCACGCGAGCGCGCTCGTCGGGGTCCTCGGCGTCCACGGGGACGTAGGCGGCGCCCGCGAGCAGCGTGCCGATGATCGCGATGTACAGGTCGGGGGTGCCGGAGGTGATGCGCACGCCCACGCGGGAGCCGGGGCCCACGCCGATCGCGGCGAGGCGGCCCGCGAGCTCGGTCGCGGCGGCGTCCAGCTGCGAGTAGGTGAGGGGCTCGAGGCCCGTGTCGATCGCGAGGGCGTCACCATGGGCGGCGACGGACGCGCGGAAGACGTCGACGAGGGTGCGGGGCGCGGGGGAGCGGTCCCCGGCGAGGAGCGCGGGCTCTGGGGCTGTCACAGCATGATTGTCCGCCATGGACACGCGGATCGCGGAAGCGACGTGAGAGAACCGTACTGGTCATGACCAGCAGGTGAACAGCGGATCACCGTCGCGCGGACGGGACGCGGCGCGCGGCGTCGGGCCCGGGATGTGAGATCGTGTGACGTACATGGTCCGCACCCGCGGACCGAAGGGAAAGGAGCTTCCCCATGGGTCTCATCGGACTCATCATCTCCTGGATCATCATCGGAGCCATCATCGGCCTCATCGCTCGCGCGATCCTGCCCGGCAAGCAGGCCATGGGCATCGGGATGACCATCATCCTCGGTGTCATCGGCGCGATCGTCGGCGGATTCATCGGCAGCCTCTTCGGCGGCGACGGCATCAGCGGGATCATGAACAACCCGTGGAGCATCGGCACGATCCTGCTGTCCGTGGTCGGCGCGATCATCGTGATGGTCATCTACGGGCTGGTCACCAAGAACCGCGCCTGACACCGCCCGGTCCCGATGACGGGACCCGGCGGAGCATCCCGACCCCGCGCCGGAACGACGAGCGCCCGATGCCGCAAGGCATCGGGCGCTCGTGCATGTCGGGGCGAGTCGGGCGCTCGCCGCGGGGTGCGTGGGTCGCCACGCGGCACGCGGGACAGTGCTCGAGGCGCGGTCAGCGCCTTTCGCCCAGCGGCCAGCCCTGCACGGCGAGGTGCTCGGCGACGCGGCGCATCTCCTGCTCGGTGGGCAGATCGTTGGTGTAGCGCGTGATCGCGACGCCGGCATCCGTCGGGTCGACGATGCGGTGCCCCGCCTCGTCCACGAGGTGCGAGGCGATCTCCCGGGCCTCGTCGTCCGTGAGCTGGCGGCGCAGCAGCGCGAGCAGCGGCAGGCGGTCGGTCGCCGGAATGCCCGCCGGGTAGCCGGCGGAGAGCCAGTCGAGGATCCTCTGGACCGTGCTCGAGGACGGCGCGGGCGGCAGGTCGGAGGCGGGGGCCGAGGTCACAGGGGTCGACGACGCGCTCGATGCGGCCGCGGCGTCTGCCGGTGCTGCCGAGTCGGCGAGTGCTCCCGTGTCAGCGAGCGGTGCCGCGTCCGAAGGGGCCGTCGCGTCCTCAGGCACCGTCGAGTCGTCCGGTGCGGTCGAGTCCTGCGTCGTGGACGCCGAGGCGTCGGCGGCCTGCGGTGCGCTCGTTCGGGGTGCGATCGTCGCGGAGCCGTCTGCCGGCTCGGCGGTCCAGCGCGGAGCGCTCTCGCCGTCGGCCGCGTCGGTCTCGCGGGTGCCATCAGCGGCGTCGGACTCGGCGGCGTCCACCTGCACGCCGCGACGGCTGTGGTCCACGCGCTCGACCCCGCCGTCGGCCGCGACGGCACGCGCGACCTCGGCGGACTCCTCGTCGACGGGCCACCCTGCGTCGGCGAGGCGCTCGGCGACCTCGCGGGTGTGGTCCTCCGTGACCGGTGCCGAGGTCACGCGGCCGATCGCCCCGCGGACGTCCTCCTGGGTGACGTCGCCCTCGGGGTTCTCGCGCTGGAGATCATGGATGATCCGCTCCAGCTCCTCCTCGCTCAGGTTGTGCGTGAGGAGGGCGAGCAGCGGGTAGAAGTCCTTCGGCGGCACGCCGTCGGGATAGCCGACGCGCAGCCAGTTCAGGATCATGCTCAGCGGATTGTTCATCAGTCCTGTGCCCCTCGATCTCGCAAGCCCTCAGAGGGGCAGCTGGATACCAAGGTAGTGGTCGAGGCTGCCCTTCGTGATGAACAGCAGACCGTAGAGGATGACGAGCGCGACCACGGCGAAGATGGCCCAGGCGCCCACTCGCGCCACGGGTTTCGCGGCGATCACGGTGCCGTCGCGCTCCTCGCCGCCCTGGCCGCGGTCCTGCAACTTCATCCCGATCGAGAAGAGCAGGGGCAGTCCTGCGCCGAGCAGCAGGCCGACGCCGAGCACCTTGAGCGTGCCGGTGATGATCTCGATGAATTCTGCGGACATCTCAGGAGTCCTTCCTGCTCGGCGTGGACACGGGGACCTTCGTCGTCGCGGGCGTTGCCGCGGGAGCGGGTGCGGGCGCCGCGGAGGACGCGGCGCGGACCTCCTCGGCCGGCGTCTCGAGCACGTAGCCGGCCTCGGGAGTGAGGGCGGAGGGGGCCTCGGCGCCCTCGTCCCACTCGTCGTTGACGTTGCCGGCGTCCACCTTCTGCAGCTGCGAGCGATAGTAGATGTACCCGCCGACGGCCAGCAGGATCGCGAAGACGAGGAAGGCGCCGCCGACCCCGCCCACGAGGTGGCCGATGAAGTAGGTGATCGCGCCGACGACGGCCGCCGCGGGCAGCGTCAGCAGCCAGCCGACGGCCATGCGCCCGGCGACGCCCCAGCGGACCTGGGCGCCGGGACGGCCGACGCCGGAGCCGACGATCGAGCCGGTGGCCACGTGGGTGGTGGACAGTGCCATGCCCAGGTGGCTCGAGGTCAGGATGATCGCCGCGGAGGACGCCTCGGCGGCCATGCCCTGCGGGGAGTCGAGCTCGACGAGGCCCTTGCCGAGGGTGCGGATGACGCGCCAGCCGCCCATGTAGGTGCCCAGGGCGATCGCGCCGGCGCACACGATGATGATCCACGGCGGCAGGCCGTTGTCGATGATCTCCTGGTCGGAGAGGGTGCCGTGGGCGATGAGACCCAGGGCGATGACGCCCATCGTCTTCTGCGCGTCGCCCGTGCCGTGGGCGAGGGAGACCAGCGAGGCGGTGGCGATCTGGCCGTAGCGGAAGCCCTTCTCACGGCGCTCCTCGCGCACGTTCGCGGTGACGCGGAAGACCAGCCAGGCGGCCGTCGCGGCGATCGCGCCGGCGATGAAGGGGGAGAGGAGGGCCGGGATGATGACCTTAATCATCAGTCCCTCCCAGTTGATGCCCACGGTGCCCAGGGCCGCGAGGCCGGCGCCGATGAGGCCGCCGAAGAGCGCATGGGAGGAGCTGGAGGGGATGCCGAAGAGCCAGGTCGCGAGGTTCCACAGGATGCCGCCGACGAGCCCGGCGAAGATGATGAACATCGCCGTCTCCGCGTCGAGGCCCGTGATCAGCGCTCCGGTGTCGGTGTCCTGGATCTTCAGCACCGAGGTGGTGACGGTGACCGCCACCTCCACGGACAGGAAACCGCCGATCACGTTCAGGATCGCTGAGAGCGTGACGGCGGTCTTCGGCTTGAGCGCACCGGTGGCGATGGACGTCGCCATCGCATTGCCGGTGTCGTGGAAGCCGTTCGTGAAGTCGAAGGCCACTGCCGTGATGATGAGCAGGGCGAGGATGACGATGTCACCTGTCATGCGGCCAGTGTGCGCCCGGGGCGGAGAGGGGTGCCAGTTCTCCCCGGAGCCGTTCACCTTCCGTTCACCCGGCTCCTGGGCGTTCGTGCCTGCCTGTACGCGAAGTCACAGGAGGTGGGGGTGACCTGGCATTGCAGGGGGCGAGGAATGTCCGGTTCGCCGTCGCCTCCCGTTCACCGCTTTCACCGGGGCGTCGAAGGAGGGGCGGGGACGTCGACGCTGCGGCGGCCGGTCTCGTGCGGGGTGAAGCGGCCCTGGGACCAGGAGGCGACGTCCTGGGCGAGGTCGTCCGCGAGCGCGGGGTCGATGAGCAGGCGCAGGCGGGCGCCGTCCTCGTCGTACTGGGTCGCGTGCACGTCGGCGCCGCCCTCGCCGCGGACGTCGGCCCAGTGGCGCACGGCGTTCTCCGCGAGGCCGACGTCGGTGAAGGGCACCTCGAGGGCGACCTCGCTGCGCGGGACGCGCTGGAGGAGCGGGGCGTCGGCGAGAGCCGTCTCGACGGCCGCGGTGTAGGCGCGGACCAGGCCGCCCGCCCCGAGCTTCACGCCGCCGAACCAGCGCACCACGATCGCGAGGGTGTCGGTGAGGCCCGCGTGCAGGAGCGCCTGCAGGATCGGCATGCCGGCGGTGCCCGAGGGTTCGCCGTCGTCGTTCGAGCGCTGCACGGGACCGGCGCCCGTGGCCTGTTCGGAGAGCACGAGCGCGGAGCAGTGGTGGCGGGCGCCGGGATGCGCGGCGCGGGCCGCGCGCAGCAGGGCGTCGGCCTCGTCGGTCGAGGAGACCGGGTGCAGCTGCGCGAGGAAGCGCGACTTCTTCTCGATCAGCTCGCCCTCGACCGGCCCCGGAAGCGTGCGGATCGCGGTCGGTGCGGCCCCGGCCGGCGACGGCCCGTCGGACGGGGGAGAGCCCTCCGTCGGCATCTCCTCGCGGTCCATCCCGGCAGTCTACGGATCCCGCCGATCCGGTCTCGCGGGGCCGGGTCCGTGCCGGACTTTCCGCGGCGAATCGCGGTTCCTCCTGCGGGCCGGGACCTTCGACCTCCCCCATCCGTGCCCGGTGAGGGGCACAATGGGGTCACCGGCGAGGATGCCGGTGTCGACCGTCAGATCCTGCGGGGTCGCCCCGCAGGCGCCGGAAGGAAGTGGTCCGTCGTGAACGCAGCCCCCGAGCAGTCCGGAGACGCGCCCCGCAGCGGCGAAGCCCGACAGATCGTGGTCGGAGTGGTCGACGAGAGATCGCGGACGGTGATCCAGACCGCCGCGCAGTACGCGAAAGCCTTCCACGCGACCCTCACCTGCGTGTACGTCGAATCGACGATGCTCGCCCTCGGCGAGACCCCGCAGGGCTCCCTGTACGCGGCGGGCCTCGCCGCGGAGATCGACGAGCCCTTCTTCCCCGACGACCTCACGAAGGTCATCGAGGAGGGCGTGGGCTCGACCGGCGTGAGCTGGACGGCCGTGCCGCGCCGCGGCACCCCGACGGTCGAGCTGCACGAGGTCGCCGAGGACGTCGACGCCCTCATGTTCGTCCTGGGCACCCGGAAGCCGGGCCTGCGGGACTCCATGCGCGAGTTCATCAACGGCTCCGTCGCCACCCAGCTCTCCCACAAGCAGGTGCGGCCCATCGTGGTGGTCCCGCTGTGCGTGGTGGGCCACGACGACGACCTGCCGTGGATGGGCGACGGGCAGTCCTGACCAGAACCTGGTCCAGCACGGGATGTGAGCTGGTCCTTTCCGATATCGTGTGAATCGCACCATGTCGATGAAGGAGAACCCCGTGAGCATGCCCGCCCAGCCCCAGTACCCCGGCAGCCCGCAGGGCGCTCCCGGGGCTCCCGCTTCCTATCCCGTCCCGAACGGCAAGGTCCCCGGCAAGGGCATGAAGCGCGCCGGGCTGATCATGCTGATCGTCGGTCTGGTGCTGTGTCTGGTGGGGATCGTCGTGTTCGTCGTCGCGATCGTCAAGGTCGTCGGCGTCGCGAACGATGTCTCGGACAACAGCACGGTCTTCAACGGCGAGGCCACCGTGCAGCTCGAGGCCGGCAAGGACATGCAGGCCTACGCCCACGAGGGCGAGACGGCTCCCAGCTGCACCATCGTCGGGGCCGACGGCACCGCGCCCGCCACCGACACCGCCGATCAGAAGAGCAAGGTGACCGCCGCCGGCGCCGACTGGGAGTCCTTCGGCTCCTTCACGGCGAAGTCGACGCAGGAGTACACCATCACCTGCGACTCCCCGACCGAGGTCATGGTGGCTCCGCCCGTGTCGGGCGCGGGACTGGTCGGAGGGGTGGGCGGCATCATCGGCGGCATCTTCGTCGCCGGGTTCGGCTTCCTCCTCCTCGTGGTCGGCGTGATCCTGTTCTTCGTCGGCCGCAGCAAGGCCAAGAAGGCGCAGAACCCCGCGTTCTGATCCGTCTGCACGAGTCGCCCGTCGGG
>NZ_JAEDAJ010000005.1:70380-214274 GCF_016623465.1 Brachybacterium halotolerans | reverse complement strand
CAAACGACCCACACCCGAAGGCGCAGCCGGAGCGGGCGAAGAATCCGCGACGTCAGACGAATCCGATTCGCAATCGCCACGTCCGGGCGCGAGGGAATCATCGCCATCACCGAACGCATCACCATTCGCGAGCACGATTCCCCTCCCCTCCACCGGGCCTGACGTTCTATACCCCCAAGAATACCCGACGAAACGGACACCACAAGAGGCCGAAGAGAATCTGTGGACAACTTTATCCGTTCCTCCACAACCCCCGCTTACCCACAAACACATCCACCACAAAACACACTCACCCACACCCCGACCCCCGAATGTCCCACCCCCATGCCAGGGCCTCCCGGGGCCCTCGCCTCTCCAACTGTTCGCCATGCCACGCGCCCGTTCCGCGGGCTGCCGCACCATCCGACCCCTTCGACCACTCCCCCGACGCACGATGACGGCCGGTCCCCCATCCGGGGAACCGGCCGTCGTCCATTGCGTCCGGCGCGACGCGGGCACCCTCCGGCACCGCGCCTTCCGGCACCGTGCCTCGGGGCGCCTTCCGGCGCCGCGCCACCGGGCGCCGCAACACCGGGCGCCCCGCCCGCGCCTACCGCGCGAGGCGCTGCTTCTTCGAGGTGATCTCCCCTGTGTCGAAGCCGGCGAGGTGCAGACCGCCGTGGAAGCGGGCGTGCTCGATCTTCAGGCAGCGGTCCATGACCACGTCGAGCCCTGCCTGCTCGGCGATCGCGGCGGTCTCCTCGTTCCAGGAGCCCAGCTGCAGCCAGAGGGTCTTCGCGCCCACCTCGACGGCCTCCCGGGCCACGTCGGGGAGGTCGTCGTGGCGGCGGAACACGTCGACCACGTCGGGCACCACGGGGAGGTCCGCGAGCGAGGCGTAGGCCGGCTGCCCGAGGATCTCCGTCGCACGGGGGTTCACGAAATACACGTCGTACGGCGAGCTCGAGAGGAGGTAGGTCGCCACGAAGTAGCTGGCCCGGGAGGGATTCGTCGAGGCGCCGACGATCGCGACGGACCGTGTGCGCCGCAGGATCCCGAGTCGCTGCGGGGCCGAGGGTCCGACCCAGGTCCGTCCCGCCTGCTGCTCCGCGCCGTCCTTCGTCGTCCCGCTCGTCGTCGTCCCGCTCGTCGTCGTCCCGGTCTTCTCCGCGCTCATCGCTCCACCCCCGTCGCCGTCGTGATGGCCTGGTCGAGGTCCCAGAGGATGTCCTCGGGGTCCTCGAGCCCGACCGAGATCCGGATCAGGTCCGGTGCCACGCCTCCCGCGAGCAGCTGCTCGGGGCTGAGCTGCTGGTGGGTGGTCGAGGCCGGGTGGATCACGAGCGTGCGGGCGTCGCCGATGTTCGCGAGGTGCGAGGCGAGCTGCAGGTTCCCGATCACCGCCTCGCCGGTGGCGCGGGCCCCGGCGGCGCGCTCCTCGTCGCTCGCGAAGTCGCCCGTCGGCCTCACGCCGAAGGCGAAGACCGAGCCGGGGCCGAGCGGCAGGTACTTCTCCGCGCGCTCGTGGTGCGGGTGATCCGGGAGCCCCGCCCAGGTCACGTACGCCACGCGCGGGTCCTGGTCCAGCCAGGTCGCGACCGCACGGGCGTTCGCGAGGTGGGCGTCGATGCGTTGCGGGAGCGTCTCGACGCCCTGGAGCAACTGGAAGGCGGACTGCGCGCTGAGCGAGGGGCCGATGTCGCGCAGCTGCTCGGAGCGCAACTTGGTGAGGAATCCGTACTCGCCGAAGTTGCCCCACCAGCTGAGCCCGCCGTAGCTCGCGACGGGCTCGGTCATCGCGGGGAACTTGCCGTTGCCCCAGTCGAAGCGGCCGGACTCGACGACCACGCCGCCCAGCGTCGTGCCGTGGCCGCCCAGGAACTTCGTGGCGGAGTGGATGACGATGTCGGCGCCGTGCTCGAGAGGCCGCACGAGGTACGGGGTCGCGAGCGTCGCGTCGACCACGAGCGGGACGTCCGCGGCGTGGGCGACCTCGGCGAGGGCCTCGAGGTCGGCGATCTGCCCGGACGGGTTGCCGATGATCTCGACGTACACGGCCCTGGTCTCCGGCCGGATCGCCGCCGCGTATTCCGCGGCGTCGGAGGAGGCGACGAACGTGGTCTCCACGCCGAAGCGGCGCAGGGTGACGTCGAGCTGGGTGACGGTGCCGCCGTAGAGCTGGGCGGAGGCGACGATGTGGTCGCCCGCGCCGGCGAGCGCCGCGAAGGTGATGAACTCGGCGCTCATCCCGGACGCGGTGGCGACCGCGCCGATGCCGCCCTCGAGCGAGGCGACGCGCTCCTCGAAGGCCGCGACCGTGGGGTTGCCGATGCGGGAGTAGATGTTGCCGTACTTCTGCAGGGCGAAGAGGGTCGCGGCGTCGGTCGCGTCGTCGAAGACGAACGAGGTGCTCTGGTAGATCGGGACCGCGCGGGCGCCGTGCACGGCGTCCGGCGTGCCGCCGGCGTGCAGGGCGCGGGTGCGGAACCCGAAGGTGCGCTCGTCGCTCACGCGGCCTGCTCCTCATCCGTCGAGGGGGCCGACGGGGCCGACGGGAGGGTCGCGTCGGCCGCGGCGGTGGCGGCCTCGGCGCTCACGCCGGGGACGTCGGGGATCTGCGAGGCGTCGAGCTCGGTGCCGTGCTTGCGGGCGAGGTCCTTCTCGAGCTCGCGGACGATCGGCATCACGTCGCGGCCGAAGGCGGCGACCTCCTCGGTGAAGTGGAGGTAGCAGGTCAGCAGCAGGTTCACCCCGATCTCCTTGTACGCGACGATGCGCTCGGCGATCTCCTCGGGGGTGCCGATGAGGCGGGTCTTGAAGCCGTCGTTGTACTGCACGAGGTCCTCGAAGGAGGAGTCGGCCCACATGCCCTTGCCGTCGGCCGTGGACTGCCCGGCCTCCTTGACGGACTGGGCGAAGCCCTCGACGGCCGGGCGGTGGGCCTTGGCGACGATCTCGCGGAGGGTCTCCTCGGCCTCCTTCCGGGAGTCGCGCGCGATCACGAAGCCGTTGAGGCCGAAGCGGGGGCTGCGGCCCACCTCGGCCGCGGAGGCCAGCACGCCCTCGACGTTGCCCTGGTAGCCCTCGAGATCGCGGCCATTGGAGAAGTACCAGTCAGCGACGCGGCCGGCGGCCTTCTGCGCGGCCGTCGAGTTGCCGCCGAAGAAGATCTCGGGGTGGGGGCGGCCGGGCACGTCGACGGGCTTCGGGGAGAGCGTGAAGTCGTCGATCGAGTAGTACTTCCCGTCCTGCGAGTAGCCTTCCTCGGTGAGGAGGCCGCGCAGGGCGCTGATGAACTCCTCGGTGCGCACGTAGCGCTCGTCGTGGTCGAGCCAGGGCAGGCCGAAGCCGGTGAACTCGTCCTTCAGCCAGCCGGAGACGATGTTGACGGCGGCGCGGCCGCCCGAGAGGTGGTCGGCGGTGATGAGCCACTTGGCGAGCACGCCCGGGTGCCACATGCCCGGGTGGAAGGCGGCGATGACGCGCAGGCGCTCGGTCGCGCCGAGCAGGGCGAGGCTGAAGGCGGAGGCCTCGTGCTGCTGCGCGGCGCCGTAGCTCGCGGCGTAGCGGGTCTGGGCGAGGGCGTACTCGAAGCCCGAGTCCTCGGCGGTCTTCGCGAGGGCGGAGTTGTAGGGCAGCTGCCAGTCGGTGCGCTGCTCGATCGTGGAGACGACGAGGCCGCCGGAGACGTTGGGCACCCAGTAGGCGAACTTCAGCGGCGTCTCGAAGCTGGACGCGGGGACGGTCGTGGTCATGGTGACCTCCTGTGGTGATCGGTGCGGGCGGTCGGTTCGGATGGTCAGGTCGGCTCGGACGGCCCGGGTCAGCCTGCCAGGAGCGGGTGATCCGCGGGCAGGCCTTCCAGGGTGCGGCCGACGGCGTCGACCGCATCGGGGTTCTGGAGCGAGGTGACGTCGCCCAGGGGCGCCGCCGTGCGGCCCGCTCGACGGTCCCGCTCGGCGTGCACGAGGTCCGCGAGCAGGCGGCGCATGATCTTGCCGGAGCGGGTCTTGGGCAGGTCGGCGACCTCGAGCACGTGGCGCGGCTTGGCGATGGGGCCGATCTCGCGGGCGGCGAGCGCGCGCAGCCGGGCGGCGTCGATCCCGTCGGGCGTCGCCCCGTCGGAACCGGCCCCGTCGGCCGTCGCCCCGCCCTCGCTCGCCGTCACGAAGGCGGCGACGGCCTGGCCGGTGACGGGGTCGGCGACGCCCGCGACTCCGGCCTCGGCGACGGCGGGGTCGGCGACCAGCGCGGACTCGATCTCGATCGTGGAGAGGCGGTGCCCGGAGACGTTGACGACGTCGTCGAGCCGGCCCAGCACCCACAGGCAGCCGTCGGCGTCGATGCTCGCGCTGTCCCCGGCGAGGTAGAAGCCGCCGTGCTCGCCGCGGCCCGCGTGGGCGCGCCAGTAGGAGTCGCGGTAGCGCTCGGGGTCGCCCCAGACCGTGCGGGCCATGCCGGGCCAGGGCCGACGGACGACGAGCGCGCCGGCGCGGCCGGGCTCGACCTCTTCGCCCGCCTCGTCGACGACGGCGACGTCGATGCCGGGCAGGGCGCGGGTCGCCGATCCGGGCTTCAGAGTGGTCGCGCCGGGCAGCGGGGCGACCATGGCGGCTCCCGTCTCGGACTGCCACCAGGTGTCCACGATGGGCAGCTCGTCGCGGCCGAAGGTGCGGCGCAGCCACACCCAGGCCTCGGGGTTGATGGACTCCCCCACCGTGCCCAGCAGGCGCAGCGAGCTCAGGTCGTGACCGGCGGGCAGCTGCTCGCCGAACCAGGACATGAAGGTGCGGATGAGGGTCGGGGCCGTGTAGTAGACGGTGACGCCGTAGCGCTCGATGATCTCGAGGTGGCGCTCGCGGTGCGGGGTGTCCGGGGTGCCCTCGTAGATGACCTGGGTGAGGCCGTTGGCGAGCGGACCGTAGATCTCGTAGGTGTGGGCCGTGACCCAGGCGAGGTCCGCGGTGCACCAGTGGACGTCGTCCTCCTTGGCGTCGAAGTGCGCCCAGTGGGCCCATGCGGCGTGGGCGAGGTAGCCGCCGCCGGTGTGGACGAGGCCCTTGGGCTTCCCCGTCGTGCCGGACGTGTAGATGATGAACAGCGGGTGCTCGGCGTCGAAGGCGCGGGGCTCGTGGACGGGGCTCGCGGGGTCCACGATCTCGTCCCACCAGTGGTCGCGGCCGCTGGTCCAGGCGATCTCCTGGCCGGTGCGGCGCACCACGAGCACGTGCTCGAGATCGGGGAGGTCGGCGGCGGCCTCGTCGGCCGCGGACTTGACCTCGACGGCCTTCCCGCGACGGAACTGGCCGTCGGAGGTGACCAGCAGCTTCGCACCGGTGTCCTGGAGGCGGAAGCGCACGGCCTCGGCGCTGAAGCCTCCGAAGACCAGGGAGTGCACGGCGCCGATGCGGGCGCAGGCGAGGGTGACGACGACGGTCTCGAGGATCACGGGAAGGTAGACGACGACGCGGTCGCCGGGGCCGACGCCGAGTGACTCGAGGGCGTTGGCGGCGCGGGAGACGCGCTCCTGGAGGTCCGCGTAGGTGACGGCGAGGCGGTCGCCGCGCTCGCCCTCGACGTGCAGGGCGACCTTCTCGCCGCGTCCGGCGCGCACGTGGCGGTCCACGCAGTTCTCGGCGACGTTGAGGGTGCCGCCCTCGAACCAGCGGGCGGAGGGCACGCTGAGCTCGCCGGGCGTGGGATCGGGCGTCGGGGGCGCCCAGTCGAGCGCGGTGTGCCAGGGGGTGCGCCACTCGAGGCGGCGCGCGGCCTCCTCCCAGAAGCCGACGGGGTCGGCGGCGGCGCGCGCGTACTCCTCGGGGCCGACGTTCGCCCGGGCCGCGAAGGCGGCGGGCGGGGGGAAGCTGCGGTTCTCGACCAGTCGGGCCTCGGGCCCGGTCGGGGCGGTCGTGGTCGGGGCGGTCGTCATGCCCACCTCCTCAGGAGCTTCTTCTCGACGAGGCCGAGCAGGGCGTTGGTGGCGGTGCCCAGCAGGGCGAGCAGCACGATGGTCAGCAGGATCCGGTCCACGCGGCCGTTCTGCTGGGAGTCGTTCAGCAGGAAGCCCAGCCCCATCGAGGAGGCGATGAGCTCGGCGGCGACGAGGAACAGCCAGGACTGCGCGAGGGCGAGGCGGAGGCCGGAGATCACGGCGGGCACGGCGGCGGGCAGCTGCACGGTGCGCAACAGGGAGAGGCCGCGCAGCCCGAAGGCGCGCCCCGCCTCCACGAGCTGCGGGTCCGTGTGCCGCAGCGCGGAGGAGACCGTGGTGAGGACCGGGAAGAAGGCGCCGATGGCGATCAGCGTGATCTTCGAGGTCTCGCCGATCTGCATCCAGAGGATGAGCAGCGGCACCCAGGCGAGCGAGGGCACGGCGCGCAGGGCCGCGAGGAGCGGGCCCAGCAGAGCGTCGGCCGTGCGGCTGAGGCCCACGAGGGAGGCGACGGCGAGCCCCGCGACGGAGCCGATCGCGAAGCCGATGAGGACGCGCTGCACCGAGATCGCGACGTGCAGCCAGAGCTCGCCGGCGGCCTGCAGCTCCCCTGCGGCGCGCAGCACGGCGAGGGGCCCGGGCAGGCGGTAGGCGGGCACGAGGCCGGTCGCGGTGACGACCTCCCAGACGATGAGGATCAGCAGCGGGACCAGGGCGCCGAGGGCGAGGCGGCGCGGCCACCCGCCGCGGCGGGGCCCCGCGGTGCTCTCGACGTGCGAGATGCCGAGCTCGCTGACGGCGGTCGCGCTGCTCACTTGCTCGTGGCCTTGGTCGCGAAGGCGTCGTGGACGATGCTCGTCAGCGCCTTCGTCACGGCGTCCTCCCCGCCCTGGACGTCGCCGGACGCGCCGAGCACGGGGGCGATCTTCTCGAGGACGGAGGTCTGGTCCTTGCCGGGCACACCGCTGACGTCGAGGTTCGAGCGCTCGGTGATCACGGTGCGCGCGATCTTCTCGTCGATGCCGGCGACCTCGGCCAGCAGCTTCGCGGTGCCCTCGAGGTTCTCGAGCGCCCAGCTGCGGGCCTTCTCGTAGGCGTCGACGACCGCCTGGGCGACGTCGGCGTGGTTCTCGATGAAGTCCTCGGTGGCGTTGAGGAACCCAAAGGTGTTGAAGTCGACGTTGCGGTAGAAGAGGACGTCGCCGCTCTCGGCCTCGGCGGCGGCCATGATCGGGTCGAGCCCGGACCAGGCGTCCACGGAGCCGCCGTCGAGGGCGGAGCGGCCGTCGGCGTGCTGGAGGGCCTGGATCTCGACGTCCTTGACCGTGAGGCCCGCGGTGTCGAGAGCCTGGACGAGGAAGAAGTAGGGGTCGGTGCCCTTGGTGGCGGCGACCGACCGTCCCGCAAGGTCCGCGGGGTCCTTCAGGTCGGTGCCCTTCGGGCCGACGAGGGCCGACCACTCGGGCTGGGAATAGATGTCGATGACCTTGATGGGCGAGCCGTTCGCGCGGGCGAGCAGCGCGGCGGAGCCGGCCGTCGAGGCGACGTGGGCGGACCCCGAGCGCAGGAACTCGTTGGCCTTGTTGGAGCCGGCCGACTGCACCCAGGTGACCTTCACGCCGTCGCCGAGGGCGTCCTCGAGGATGCCCTGGTCCTTGATGACGAGACTGAGGGGGTTGTAGGTCGCGAAGTCGATGGTGAGCTCGGAGAGCGACCAGTCGCCCGAGCCGCCCCCTCCCGCGCTGTCCTTCCGGGCGTTCTCCCCCGCCACGCAGCCGGCGAGGGCGAGCGGGGCGGCGGCGCCGAGCGCGAGGGCGCCGCGGCGGCTGAGGGTGCGTGCGGTGCGGGTCATGCGTGGTCCTCGGAGGTCGTGGGGCGGGTGGTCGTGCCGTGGACGGGCGTGCCGTGGTGGCTGGGGACGCCGAGCCCGTCGAGCAGCTCGCTGCGCAGAGCGGCGAGGGCGGCGTCGGCGCGGTCGCGCGGGCGCGGGCTGGGCACATCGATCACGCGGGCGATCGAGCCCTCCTCGGGCGCGGCGCGGCGCAGGGTGCGCAGCTGGACGACGCGGTCGGCGAGGAACAGCGCCTCCTCGACGTCGTGGGTGACGACGAGGACGGTGGTGGGCTCGGCGGCGTGGATCTCGAGCAGGAGGTCCTGCATGCGCAGCCGCGTGAGGGCGTCGAGCGCCCCGAAGGGCTCGTCGAGCAGGAGCACCTCGGGCCCGCGGGCGAGGGCCCGGGCGAGGGAGGCGCGCTGGGCCATGCCCCCGGAGACCTCGCGCGGGCGCTGGTCCGCGGCGTGCTCGAGACCGACGAGCTGCAGCAGGTGGCGCACGCGCTCGCGCCCCTCGGCGCGGGCGGTGCCGCGCGGGAGGCCCAGGGCGACGTTCGCCTCGAGGGTGCGCCAGGGCAGCAGGCGCGGCTCCTGGAAGGCGACGGCCGTGGACTCGTCGACGCCGCGGATCACGCTCCCGCCCAGGCGGATCCCGCCGGCGCTCGGCGCATCCAGGCCCGCGACCAGGCGCAGCAGGGTCGACTTCCCGCAGCCGGAGGGGCCGATGACGGCGAGGATCTCCCCGGCGCGGACCTCGAGGTCGAGGGCGCGCAGGACCTCGGCGGGGCCGAAGGCGCGGCCGACGCCCGCCAGGCGCAGCGCGCCCCGCTCGGCGATCGGGTCCGCGTCCGTCGGGCTCCCGCCGCGTGGGCTCGCGGCGCGGCGCGCACGGGCGTCGGCGGACACAGTGGTGGTCATGCCCGGCATCATGGGCATCCGCGACCTGCGCATGCCACCTCGATGTCATAAGCGGACACATTCGGGGCCCCTGCGATGCCTTCCGGCGGATCCCCCGCATCCGTGCAGGCGGCTCCCGGCGATGTGGCGCAGACCCCGCGAGAGCGTCAATGCGCGTCACCTCCCGGTCACCTCCGCCCGGGCGCGCGTCAAAGTCCCGTCAACCCTCGTCGGTGGCTCGTCCAAACGCCTTCAGATCGCCCTCGGCCCGTTCCTACGGTGGTGGCACATCGCAGGCAGCGATCGGAGCCCCCGCTCCCGGTCCTCCTCGTACGACCCCCGCACAGCATCACGATCCTCGCACCCGAGGTCGGAAGGAACGCACCGAGACCATGGCACTGAAGAACACGCACCGCGCCGCCGGCCGCGCCGTCACCCCCCTGACCAGCACCAGCCGCGCCGCGCGCACCCTCGGCGGGGCCGCCCTGCTGGGCACCGTCCTGGCCGGCACCGCCTTCACCGGCGGCGCCGCCAACGCGAACGACCTGGACCTGGCCGGCAGCGACGAGGTCGGCACCACGAGCCAGTCGCAGGCCACCTCGAGCCAGTCCAGCGAGCTGCCGTCCTACGGCTCCTCCGCGGGCTCCACCTCGGTCCCGGCGAGCGCGAGCTCCAGCAGCGACGACGAGATCGTCAGCGCCGCCCGCTCCGCGCTCGGCACCCCGTACTCCTGGGGCGGCTCCTCGCTCAGCGGCATGGACTGCTCGGGCCTCGTGAACTACGCGTACAACAAGGCCGGCATCGACATCCCCCGCACGAGCGGCGAGATCGCCGCCCAGGGGAAGTCGATCTCGCAGTCGGAGGCCCAGCCCGGCGACATCGTCACCTACCCGGGCCACGTCGCGATCTACGCCGGCAACGGCCAGATCATCGACGCCTCCGGCTCCCAGCAGAAGGTCGTCGAGCGCGCGATCTGGGGCAACCCCACCGGGTTCGTCACCTTCCGCTGATCCCGCGCCCGTCGGCCCTCGGCCGACGGCGCCCGGTCACCGCTCGGCCCGGTCCCGCAGCTGCGGGGCCGGGCCGTTCGCATGCTCAGGGACGCGAGCCGTGCTCCGCGATCGCGAGCTCGTAGAGGCGCAGCAGGTCGTCCGAGGCGTTCTCCCAGGAGTGCTCCTCGGCCTCGGCGCGCGCGGCCCGTCGGATCGAGGTCGCCTGCTCCGGGTCGGCGAGGCGGTCGAGGGCGCGATCGAGGCTGGCCTCGTCCCCCGCGTCGAAGAGCAGCCCGTCGACGCCGTCGGTGACCTGCTCCATCGTCGGCCCCGAGCGGGCGGCGACCACGGGCAGACCCGAGGCCATGCCCTCGAGGATCACGAGGCCCAGGGTCTCGGTGACCGAGGGGAAGACGAAGGCATCTGCGCTCGCGAAGGCCGCGGCCAGGTCCTCCCCCTCGAGGAAGCCGGGGAACAGGGTGGAGGTGCCCGCGAAGATCTGCTCGAGCTCTCCGCGGAACGGTCCGTCGCCCACGATCGCGAGGGCCACGTCGTCCCGCCGGTCCATCATCGCCCGCAGGCGCTGGATCTCCTTCTCCGCGGCGAGGCGGCCGACGAACACCAGCAGCTTCTTCTCCGGGTGCCCGTCCGTGAGGCGCTCGCGCACCTCCTGCGAGGCGAAGCGGGGATGGAACTGCGCGGTGTCCACGCCGCGGCGCAGCACGTGGAGGTTCGCCAGGCCCTGCCCGGCGAGCTCGTCGCGCATGGTCTGCGAGGTCGCGATGTTGATGTCGGCGAGCGCGTGGTTGCGCCGGATCTGCCACCAGATCAGCGGCTTCGACCACTTCCAGGCCCTGTAGAGGTCCAGGTAGCGGGGGATGTGCGTGTGGTAGCTCGCGACCAGCGGGATCCGCTGGCGGTGGGCGGCGTAGGCGCCCGAGGAGGCCAGCAGCAGCGGCTGGGCCGCGTGGACGACGTTCGGGTGGAACCCGCGGATCACGCCGTCGACGGTGGGGTTGGGCAGGGTGAAGCGGCGGTGCTTGTAGAACGGCAGCGTCACCGGCCTCATGCCGACGACGCGGGCGCCGTGGTGCTCGGTCACCCCCAGGTCGGGGGCGATGACGAGCACCTCGTGGCCGAGGTCGACGAAGCGCTCGACGGCGTGGCGCAGCCGGGTCACCACGCCGTCGACCGAGGGCAGGAACGTCTCGGTGACGATCGCGATCCTCACGCCGTCGTGGTCACTTCCAGGTGACGGTGGGCAGGACCAGCTCGTCCTTCACCCGGTCGGTGTTCGCGCGGGCGACGGAGAGGATCTCGGCGAGGACCTCGTCGGTCAGCAGGTGGGGCTCCAGGCCCAGGGAGAGCAGGTTCGTGTTGACCGCGTTGTAGTAGTGGTCGTACTTCTCCACGCGCGGGTTCTCGAGGTGGTCGATGCCCACCTCGATGCTCTGCTCGCGGGCCACGCGCTGCACCTTCTCGGCGAGGTCCTGGACGCTGAAGGACTCGGTGAACTGGTTGAACACGCGGAACTCGCCGCGCTCGGCGGGGTTCTCGCACGCGATCTCGATGCAGCGCACGGTGTCGGCGATGTTGAGGTAGCCGCGGGTCTGCGAGCCGCCGCCGTAGACCGTGAGGTCGTGGCCGATCGCGGCCTGGATGAGGAACCGGTTCAGGGCCGTGCCGAACACCGCGTCGTAGTCGAAGCGGTTGGCCAGACGCGGGTCGAGGCGGGTCTCGTCGGTGTCGAGGCCGTAGACGACGCCCTGGTTGAGGTCGGTCGCGCGCACGCCCCAGATGCGGCAGGCGAACATGATGTTGTCGCTGTCGTGCACCTTGGTGAGGTGATAGAAGGAGCCCGGGGCCTTGGGGAACGGCAGGCGGTCCGTGCGGCCCTTGTGCTCGATCTCGATCCAGCCCTCCTCGATGTCGATGTTGGGCTGGCCGTACTCGCCCATGGTGCCGAGCTTGACGAGGTGGCAGTCGGGCGCGAGGTCCTTGATGGCCCACAGCACGTTGAGCGTGCCGGTGACGTTGTTGCGGTGGTTCTCGATCGCGTGCTCGCGGTCGATCATCGAGTAGGGCGCGCTGCGGTGCTCGGCGAAGTGCACGAACGCCTCGGGCTGCTTCTCGGTGATGACCCGGGTGACGTCGTCGTAGTCGGTGAGGTCCCCGATCACCACGTCGATGTCCTTCCCGGAGACCTCCTTCCAGGCGGCGACGCGCTCGGTGAGCGGGAGGATCGGCGTCATCGAGTTCGACCCCAGCTCGGTGTCGATCTCGCGGCGCACCAGGGAGTCCAGGATCGTGACCTCGTGGCCCTTCTGCGAGAGGTACAGGGCCGTGGGCCAGCCGCAGAATCCGTCTCCGCCGGCGACGACGATCTTCATGGCAGGGAACCTCCTGGTCAGGGTGTGTGCTCGACGTCTACCAGCGTATCGGTGTCATCCTGGGAGAGGGGCTCTTCCGGTGACGCGGGGGTGAACATGCCGCGTCCGGCGAGGCGTCCGGTGCGGCGCAGCCAGATCTCCAGCGGCACCGTCACCAGCGGCGGAATCGAGCAGGCCAGGGCCAGCAGGGCGGCCCACCACCTCCAGCGCAGCACCACCGCGGCGACGACGACCATCACCACGTAGGCGACGAACACGCCGCCGTGCAGCCGGCCGAAGAGCCAGACCCCTGCCTCGGTGCCCACGGGCCCGTACTTCAGGGCCATGCCCAGCAGCAGCCCCGCCCAGCTGACGGCCTCGGCGAACGCGACGATCGCGAAGATCCGGCCGACGGGCGCGACGGCGGGGCGCGCGGGCGCGGCGGGGCGGGCGGGCGCGGCGGGACCTGGGGTGCCGGTCATGCGCGGGCCACCCGGAGGGTGCGGATCTCGAAGGGGCGCAGGTCGAGGGGGATGCCCGCGCCGGGCTCGGGATCCTCGTCCGAGGAGTCGCGGACGAGCGGGGCGAGGTGCGCGGGGGCGTCGGCCCCGAAGGGCCGTTCGAGGAGGTCGACGGCGGTGACCTCCGCCCTCCTCGTCCCTGCTGCGCTCGACCCCGCTGTTCCGCCTGCTCCGGGGACATCGAGCACGAGAGCGGCCCGTGCCCGCTCGCCGAGGGATTCGTAGACGCGCAGCACGAGGTCGCCGGAGCGGTCCTCGGCGAGCTTCACGGTCTCGATGAGCACGCCGGGCGCGCCCTCGATGCGGGCGAGCGGCGCGGCGGCCCGGGCGACCGCCGCGGGGACCCAGCGCTCGGGGAGGTTCGCGCGGTAGCCCTCCGTGATCGCGTCGACCATGTCGGCGCCGGGGCGCAGGGCGAAGCGCAGGGAGTAGGCGCCGTGGTCGGCACCGGGATCGGGGAACTGCGGGGAGCGCACCAGGGTGGCCCGCACGGTCGTGGTGGTGCCGCCGTCGGCCTCGCGGACGGTGCGCAGCACGTCGTGCCCGTAGGTCGAGTCGTTGGCCAGCGCGACGCCGCGCGCGCCCTCGGCGACGTGCACGAAGCGGTGGGCGCAGGTCTCGAAGCGCGCGGAGTCCCACGAGGTGTTCACGGGGATCGGGCGGTCCACGTGCCCGAACTGTATCTCGCTGCTCATCACCGGGGCGCGCAGGTCCAGGCCGAAGCCGAGCTTGAGCGCCTTGCGGTGCTCGCGCCAGTCCAGGTCGATCGTGAGGTGCAGGGCGCGGTCGCCGGGGCGCAGCTCGAAGATCTTCACGATCTCGCTGCCCTCGCCGGTGACGCCTCCCGACGCGTCCTCGGGCGCGGTGGTCGTGTACCGGTAGGTGACGCGGGCACCCCCGGCGATCTCGTCGACCTCGACGGCCAGGGGCCGGTCGAGGTCCCGCACCACGTGCCGGTAGAAGGCGTCGATGTCCCAGGCGTCCCACGCATTGGGGGTGTCGCGGTGCAGCTGCAGGCGGGCGCCGGAGTCGCCCGGGGCGACGGCCTCGCGGCCGCTCGCGCTGTCGATGAGGGAGACGATCTCCCCACGCTCGTCGAGGATGGCCCGGACCAGGCCGTTGTCCAGGGCGATCCGCTCGCCGCGGCGCACGAGGGCCACGCCCTCGGTCTCCTGCACGGGGCGGCCCGCGGAGTAGGGCGCGATGCCGCGGCGGGAGGTGACGGGCGCCGTGTTCAGCAGGATCTCGTCCCCGGCGCGATCCTCGCCCGTCCCGCCGGCGCCGTCGGTGTCGGCGGTGCCGTCGGCGCCGATCGTCCCGTCGGTCCCGGCGAGCGCCGCGAGCGCATCGAGGGCCACCTGCTCGGCCCGCGCCTGGATCGAGGCGTGGTTGCGCTCGGCGTCGCGGTGCACCCAGGCGATCGCGGAGCCGGGCAGGATGTCATGGAACTGGAGCAGCAGGGCGTCGTGCCACATGCCCTCGAGCGCGTCGTGCGGATAGGGGGCTCCCGCGCGCACGGCGGCGAGGGTCGCGAGGTGCTCGGCCTGGTGCAGGGCCGCCTCGGTGCGCCGGTTGCCCTGCTTGGTGGCCAGCTGCGCGCTGTACGTCCCGCGATGCAGCTCGAGGTAGAGCTCCCCGACCCAGACGGGCGGGCTCGGGTAGCTCTCGCGGGCGCGGGAGAAGAACTCCTCGGGGCTCGCGAACTCGACCTTCGGGGAGCCCTCGAGGTCGGCCGCACGGCGCCCGGCCTCGATCATCTCCCGCGAGGGCCCGCCGCCCCCGTCGCCGAAGCCGAAGAGGTCGATCGCGACGTCGGAGCGGCCCTTCTCCTTGAAGTTGCGCTCGAGGAACGCGAGCTCGGAGGGCTCGAGGGTCCCGTTGTAGGTGTCGGCCGGGGGGAAGTGCGTGAAGACGCTCGTCCCGTCCAGGGCCTCCCACAGGAAGGTGTGGTGCGGGAAGGTGTTCGTCTGGTTCCAGGAGACCTTCTGGGTGAGGAAGTCCCGCTGCCCGGCGAGCGCGGCGATCTGCGGGAGCGCCGCCGAGTAGCCGAAGGAGTCGGGCAGCCAGGTCTGCGTGGTCTCGACGCCGAACTCCTCGAGGAAGAACCGCTTGCCGGCCACGAACTGCCGGGCCATCGCCTCGCTCCCGGGCATGTTGGTGTCGGACTCGACCCACATGCCGCCCACGGGCACGAAGCGGCCCTCGGCGACCTTCTCGCGGATCCGCTCGAACAGGCTCGGGTAGTGCTCCTTCATCCACAGGTACTGCTGGGCGGAGGAAACGGAGAAGGTGAAGTCCGGCTCGGCGTCCATGAGCGCGATCGCGTTGGAGAAGGTGCGGGCGCACTTGCGGATGGTCTCGCGCACGGGCCACAGCCAGGCCGAGTCGATGTGGGCGTGGCCGGTGGCCATCACGGTGAGCGCCGAGGAGTGCGCGGGCCGCTCGAGGGCGGGGCGCAGCGCCTCGCGCGCGGCGTCGGCCGTGCCCGGCAGGTCGTCGGGGTCGGCGGCGTCGAGCGTCGCTTCGAGGGCGCGCAGGATCTCGGCCCGACGGGGGCTGGTCTCCGGCAGCTCGTGCATGAGGCCGTCGAGCGCGCGCACGTCCTCGGCGAGCGCGCGGATGCGCCGGTCGCTGCGCTGCACGTGGAGGGCGCGGATCGTGTAGAGGTCGCGCTCGGGGAGGGTCGCGGGATCGCCGAGGTCGGTGGGCGCGAAGGTCCAGCCGCCCGCGACGTCGGGGTTCGCCGCGCACTCGAGGTAGTGGTCGAGGCGCTGGCCGGGCGCCAGGGTCATGAACGCGTTCAGCGGGTTGATGGCCTTGACGGGCTCGGCCTGCGGGGTGAAGACGAGCCCCTCGGACTGGAAGCCGGGGCCGCCGGTGAAGTCGAGGTCGACGACGAGCTCGCACACGTCCTCGGGCCGGTTCCACTCCCCGGGCACGGAGCCGGTGACGTGCAGCCAGAGGGTCGACCAGGCGCGCCCCCAGCTCTGGCCCACCTCGATCGGGACGTACTCGGGCAGCGCCGCGATCGCCTCGGCGGGAGGGACCGGCTCCCCCGGCAGCGCGTGGGCGCGGATGCTGACCGGCACCTGCTCGCGTCGGCCTCCGCCCTCGAGGTGGTCGCGGACGAAGCGGCGGATCCGCTCCTCGGTGAGGCGGGTGTCGTCGTGCATGTGCGAGGACTCCTTCACGGGGCGCGGACGTCGCGGCGGTCGGAGGGCGAGGGTCCCTCCGAGACTATCCGGAAGGCGGTGTCAGCGGGCGGGCGGGGACCAGCGCGCGAGGATGTCGTCGCTCAGGCGCGGGAGCAGCTCGCGATGGCTGTCGCAGAACTCGTGGTCGGTGCCGATGACGGCGGCGAGATCGGCGACCGGGTCGACCCACACGGCGGTGCCGAGCATGCCGAAGTGCCCGAAGGTCTCGGGGCTGCTCGTCGTCCCGGTCCAGTGGGGGCACTTCGTGCCGCGCACCTCGAACCCCAGCCCGAAGGGATTGGGGTCCTGCTTGCCGAAGCCGGGCATGATGCCGACCAGCTCGGGAAGCTGCGGCGTGGTCATCTGCGCGAACACCTCGGGCCCCAGGAGCGTCGGTCGCAGCAGCTCGAGCGCGAGGAGGGAGAGGTCGGCGAGCGGGGCGAAGGCGCCCACCGACGGCGGGCCGTCCCAGCTCAGGCGCTCCATGCCGAGCGGCTCGGCGACCTCGCCCGCGACCCAGTCCTCGAAGTCCCGGCCGACGGCGCGCGCGACGTGCAGCGCGGCCACGTCGATCCCGCGATTGGAGTAGTGGCGCCGCTTCCCCGGCTCCTGCAGCACGCGATCGGACTCGTAGAAGAGGCCGGAGGCGTGGCAGAGCAGATGCCGCAGGGTCGACCCCACGGGGCCGACGGGGTCCGTCAGCGCGACCGCGCCGCGCTCGAGGGCGATCGCGCACGCGAACCCGGTGAGCGTCTTGCTCACCGAGCGCAGGGGGCGCACCTTCTCGAGGTCGCCCGCGCTCGCGCGCGCGCCCTCGGGGCCGAGCACGATCGCGGCGGCCTCGAAGCCGAACGCGTCGAGCGCGCCGAGGCCGTCGGCCCCCGGGGTCCGCCCGGACGCGGGCCCTGCGCTCACGCGCCCGGCTCCCCCGCGTCGTGCCGCGCGAGCACGGCGTCGATCAGGCCGGGCCAGTGCTCGACGTGGGAGGGGCCGAAGGGCTCGTCGCCGAGGAAGGCGAGGGCGAGGCCGCGGTCGGGGTCCAGGAGCAGGAAGGAGCCCGACTGGCCGAAGTGGCCGAAGCTCGCGGGCCCGCTGCGCTCCCCCGTCCAGTGCGGGCTCTTGCCGTCGCGGATCTCGAGGCCGAGCCCCCAGTCGTTGTGCTTCTGGCGCCCGTACCCGGGCAGCACCCCGGGCAGGCCGGGGAACTGCACGCTCGTCGCCTCGCGCCAGAGCGCGGGGTCGACGAGGGTGGGGGCGAGCATCTCGCGTCCGATGAGCAGGAGGTCCTGGACGCTCGCGCGGAAGCTCGCGGCCGGCGACCCCGAGGCCTCGAGGTCGCGCAGGCCGAGCGGTCCGCAGACCTCGTCCTCGAGCCAGGTTTCGAGGTCCGTGCCGGTCGCCTGCTCGAGGGCCCGGCCGAGCACCTCGAAGCCGGTGTTGGAGTAGATGCGGCGGGAGCCGGGCGCAGCGAGCAGGGCGCCGGTGTCGAAGGCGAAGCCGGCGGTGTGGGCGAGCAGATGGCGGATCGTGGCGCCCTCGGGGACCTCGGCGTCCGCTCCGCCCGCCAGCGCTCCCCGCGTCTCCTCGAGGCCGACGGGGGCCTCGAGGTCGAGCAGGGAGCGGTCGACGGCGATCAGCGCGCCGAGCGCGGCGATCGGCTTCGAGACGCTCGCGAGCGGGTGCACGCGCGCGCCGTCGCCCGCGGTCAGGAGAGTGCCGCCGGTGCCCGCGACACCCAGGGCGCAGGGGAAGGAGAAAGGTGCGAGGAGGTCGTCCACGGCCCCAGGTTCCCACACGCGCGCCCGCTCCCCCATGCACTCCCTCCCACGTCGGACACCACTTTCTTGACGCCTCTTTTACTTTCTCTTGACCTATGGCAGGCTGTGGCGCGTCCGCCCATCGGACATGTCGCGTAAATCGCGACATCGCACCCACGGTGGCCCCCCGCGCCGTCTCTTACAAGGAGAGAGACAGATGACCCGTCTCGCCACCCCTCCCGCGCCCACCCGACGGGCCCTGCTCGTCGGCGCGCCCGTGCTCGCCGGCTCCCTGGCCCTGGGCACGTCCCCCGCCTCCGCGAAGGATCCGGTGCTGCATCCGGGCGATCGCGGGAGCGCCGTGAAGACCATGCAGAAGGACCTCGCCGCACGCGGCTACTGGTGCGGCAGCGCCGACGGCAGCTTCGGCGCCACCACCACCCAGGCGGTGTACGCGCTGCAGAAGGCCGCGGGCCTCGCCAAGGACGGCGTCTTCGGGGCGAAGTCCCGCGCCGCGCTGAAGAAGGGCACCCGCCCGACGCCGCGCATCACCTCGGGCACCGCCTTCGAGGTCGACAAGAAGAAGCAGCTGCTCTACTGCATCAGCGGCGGCAGGCTGAAGTACATCCTCAACACCTCAACCGCCTCGGGGAAGAAGTACTACTCGGGCGGGCGCTGGAAGACCGCGACCACGCCGAGCGGGGACTTCACGATGTACAGCTTCCCCACGAGCGGCTGGCAGACGGCCCCGCTGGGCAGGCTGTACCGGCCGGGCTACTACGACCGCGGCTGGGCCATCCACGGCGCCACCTCGATCCCGCCCTACCCCGCCTCCCACGGCTGCAGCCGCCTCTCGGTGGCCGCGACCGACATGCTCTGGAAGGGCGGCTGGATGAAGAAGGGGCGCCGGGTGCTCGTGCACTGAGACGCCCCCGGCCGCCCCTCGGAGAACGGGGGCGGAGGGCGGGGACGAGGTGCGCCTCCACACGACCTGCACACCTCGTCCCCGACCTCCCCTCCGCCTGACCGCAGTCGCACGGTGACGGCACGATACGATCGACCAGCACCACACCGTCTCGACAGCGGAGGATCGACCGTGGGGATCTTGGATCGGATCGAGCGCGGACTGGACCGCGGCGTCACGAGCGTCTTCACGTCCGGCCGCGGGCAGCTCAAGCCGCTCGACCTCGCCCAGGGGCTCAAGCGCGAGTGCGACGACCAGATCCAGGTCCTCGACCGCACGCGCACCATCGCCCCGAACGTCTTCACGATCTACCTGAACTCGGCGGATCATGAGCGCTTCTCCTCGTGGGAGGAGACGCTGCTCGAGGAGATGGAGCGCGTGATCCTCGAGCACGCGGAGAAGAACCGCTACGTGTTCGTGGGCGGCGTGAGCGTCTCCCTCGAGGTGGACGACGAGGTGCGGCCCGGGCGCTTCGAGACCGAGTCGCGCACGGAGCGCGGCACGGTGGCGCCGGCCACGGGCGCCGAGCAGGCCGCCGGCCCCGGCCACCCGATCGTGGAGATCGACGACCAGCAGTACCTGCTGACGGGCCCGGTCACGGTGATCGGCCGCGGCGGCGACGCGGACATCATCCTCGACGACACCGGCGTCTCCCGCCACCACCTCGAGCTGCGGGCCGACGGCGCCTCCCTCATGGCCACCGACCTGGGGTCGACCAACGGCACCTTCGTCGACGGCGAGCGCATCCGCACGCCCGTGACCCTGCAGGACCGCTCGTCGATCCGGATCGGCCGCACCCGGCTCACCGTGATCCTGCCCGCGCCCGCGCCGACGTCGGCGACCTGGTGAGCGCCGCATGAGCGAACTGACGATCCTCGTCCTGCGCGTCGCGCTGGTGCTGGGGCTCTGGCTCTTCGTCGTCGCGGTGCTGCTGATCCTGCGCAACGACCTCTTCGGCACCACGGTCGTGAACCGCGGCACGAAGCCGGACCCGCGGCGCGAGCAGCGCCCGTCGGCCGATCCCGCCCAGGCCGCCTCGCTGCGCACCGACCCCTCGGTGATCTCGACCGCGCTCGTGGTCACGGCCGGCCCGCTGCGCGGGACCACCCTCACCCTCGGCCGCACGCCCGTGCTCATCGGGCGCGCGCCCGAGTGCACCCTCGTGCTCGACGACGACTACGCCTCCAACCGCCATGCGCGCGTCTTCCCGCAGGACGACGAGTGGATGGTCGAGGATCTCGGCTCGACCAACGGCACCCTGCTGTCGGGGAAGAAGATCGAGGGCGCCGTGCCCTTCCGCCCCGGCGCGCAGGTGCGCATCGGCCGCACCGAGATCGAGCTGAGGCGAGGCCCCCGATGACCATCGCCCTGCGCTACGCGGCCCGCTCCGACGTCGGCCTGGTGCGCTCGAACAACCAGGACTCCGGGTACGCGGGCAGCCACCTGCTGATGGTGGCCGACGGCATGGGCGGCCACGCGGGCGGCGACGTCGCCTCGTCGATCGCCGTGGGCCGTCTCGCCCAGCTGGACACGGACACCCCCGCCTCGGACCTCGTGGCGAGCCTCGAGGAGACGATCCTCGAGGCCAATCAGCTGATCCTGCGCCGTGCGCGCGAGGAGCCGCAGCTCGCGGGCATGGGCACGACGGTCACCGCGCTGCTGCGCGCGGAGGGCCGCTTCGCGCTCGCCCACATCGGCGACTCGCGCGCCTACCTGCTGCGCGACGACGAGACCGTGCAGGTCACGAAGGACCACACGTTCGTCCAGCGCCTCATGGACGAGGGTCGCCTGACCAGCGAGGAGGCCGAGCGCCACCCGCAGCGCTCGGTGCTCATGCGCGTGCTCGGCGACGTGGACGCGGATCCCGAGCTCGACCTCTCGATGCGCTCGGCCCGCGTGGGCGACCGCTGGATGCTGTGCTCCGACGGCCTCTCGGGCCTGGTGTCCCTCGAGACGATCCACGCCACGATGGACGGCATCGAGGATCCCGACGAGTGTGCCGAGGCCCTCATCCAGCTCGCCCTCAAGGGCGGCGGGCCGGACAACATCACCTGCATCATCGCCGACGTCGTGGATCTCGACGACCTCCCCCGCAGCGCCGAGGCGCCCTCCACGAGCCCGCTGATCGTAGGGTCGGCCGCGCGCACCCGCAACCAGCCCACGAGCGCCTCGGGGCCGGCCGCGCGCGCCGCCGCGCTGACCCGCGTCGAGAGCCCCGAGCCGCCCTACTCCGACGAGGACTTCGAGGAGGAGCCGCCGCGTCGCGGCCCCTGGCCGGCGCTGGTGACGCTCGTGCTCGTGGTCGCGGTGCTCGCGGGCGCCCTGTGGGCCGGGTACACCTGGTCGCAGAAGCAGTACTACGTGGGGACCGACGGCGACAGCGTCGTCATCTACCGCGGCATCTCCCAGGACCTGGGCCCGGTCTCGCTCTCGGACCCGGTCGAGGTCACCGACGTGCCCGTGGACTCCCTGCCCTCGATCACCCAGCAGCAGGTCACCTCGACGATCCCGGCCGACGACCTCGCCGACGCCCAGGAGATCGTGGACCGCCTGGAGTCGCAGACCGCGACCACCCTGCCCACGACGCCGACCGAGGGCCCGACCCCGCCGGCGGACGACGCGAGCAGCGCGTCCTCGTCCTCCACGGCCGACGAGGGGGACTGATGGTCACCGTCGTCTCCTACACCGCCCGCCCGCGCCGCGTCCTGCAGGCGCTGCTGCTGCTGATCGCCGCAGGCCTCGGCGTGCTCACCTACGCGCTCGTGGGCCTGGGCCGCCACGGCGAGATCCCCGACGCCCTGCCCGCGGTCGCGATCGGCGCCGGCGTGATCGTGCTGGTCCTGCAGATCGCCGTGATGTGGCGCGCGCCGTACGCGGATCCCGTGATCCTGCCGATCGCGGTGCTGCTGAACGGCATCGGCGTCGCCATGATCTTCAGCTACGACACGGCGGTCACGAAGTACATCGGCACCACCGCGTCCTACGCCTCGCGCCAGCAGCTGTGGACGGTGATCGGCGCGATCCTCGCCGTAGTCGTGCTCCTGGTCATCCGCGACCACCGGATCCTGCGCCGCTACATGTGGATCTTCGCGGTCAGCGGGGCGGTGCTCCTCCTGCTGCCCCTGGTCCCGTTCCTCACCGACGAGCAGTACGGCTCGAAGATCTGGATCAGGATCGCCGGCTACTCCTTCCAGCCCGCGGAGCTCGCGAAGATCTGCATCGCGATCTTCTTCGCCGGCTATCTGGTCTCCCGCCGCGACACCCTGGCCCTCGCCGGCCCCAAGGTGCTGGGCATCCACCTGCCGCGCTGGTCGGACTTCGGGCCGATCCTCGCGGCCTGGGCCTTCTGCATCGCGATCCTCGTGTTCGAGACCGATCTGGGCACGGCGCTGATGTTCTTCGGACTGTTCGTGGCCATGCTCTACGTCGCGACCGACCGCCTGAGCTGGCTGGTGATCGGCGCGGTGATGTTCGTGCCGCCCGCGATCTTCGCCGCGACCCTGCTGGGGCACGTGCGCACCCGCTTCACGTGCTGGCTGGACCCGCTGAGCAGCGAGAACTACGGCGCCTGCGAGCAGATCGCGCGCGGCCTGTTCGGCATGGCCTCGGGCGGTCTCGTGGGCAAGGGCCCCGGCGGCGGACGGCCCGACATGGTGCCCTTCGGGCACAGCGACTTCATCTACTCGACCCTCGCCGAGGAGCTCGGCATGGTGGGCGCCTTCGCGGTGCTCCTGCTCTACATCCTGCTGGTCCAGCGGGCGATGCGCGCGGCGGTCGGGATCTCCGACGGCTTCGGCACGCTGCTCGCCGCGGGGCTGGGCTTCGTGCTCGCCCTCCAGGTGTTCGTGGTCGTCGGCGGCATCACCCGCGTGATCCCCCTGACCGGCCTCACACTCCCCTTCCTCGCCTCGGGCGGCAGCTCGCTCGTGTGCAACTGGATCATCGTGGCGCTGCTGGTGAGGATGTCCGACGCCGCCCGTCGGCCCGCTGCCCGTCGCCTCGACGGCGAGGGCTCCCCGGCGCGCCGGCAGAAGCTCTCGAAGGACGCCGAGGATCCCCAGCGCGCACAGGAGGCGATGTCGTGAACAAGCCCCTGCGCCATGTCTGGCTGGTGGTCGGCGTGCTCTTCGTGCTGCTCTTCGGCTCGACCACCTACTTCCAGGTGATCGACGCGAAGTCGCTCAACGCCAACAGTCACAACTACCGCACGGTCTACGCCCAGTACGACCGCCACCGCGGGCCGATCGTGGTGGGCGGCGAGCCGATCGCCGAGTCCCATGCGACCGACGACGCCTACGGCTACCAGCGCACCTACGATCCCGGTTCGCTGTACGCCCCGATCACGGGCTACTACTCGGTCCAGTACGGCTTCAGCGGGCTCGAGAAGTCGCTCAACGACACGCTCTCCGGGGAGTCCGACGCGCTCTTCTACCAGCGCCTGACCGACACCATCTCCGGGCGCGACCCGCAGGGCGCGACCGTCGCGCTGACGATCGACCCGGACGCCCAGGAGGCGGCCGCGAAGGCCCTCCAGGGTCGCCGCGGCGCCGCCGTCGCGCTCGACCCCGAGACCGGCAAGGTGCTCGCGATGGTCTCGGCCCCGAGCTACGACCCCAACACGCTCGCGACACATTCCGCCAAGAAGGCCGAGGCCGCCTGGAGCGAGCTGAACGACGATCCGGACCGGCCCCTGTCCAACCGCGCGATCGCCGGCGACCTCTACCCGCCCGGCTCGACCTTCAAGCTCATCGTCGCGTCGGCCGCCCTGGACAGCGGCGACTACACCAAGGACACCAAGATCCCCGGCCCCGGCTCCTTCACGCTGCCGGACACCCAGAGCACCCTGTACAACCACCCCAACCAGGGGAACACGGCCTGCGGGGCGGACGACTCCTCGACCCTGTCCGAGGCCCTGCAGCAGTCCTGCAACACCTCGTTCGCGAAGCTCGGCATCGAGCTGGGCCAGGACGCGGTGCGCAAGAAGGCGCAGGAGTTCGGCTTCGGCGACCGCCTGGAGATCCCGCTGTCGGTCACGCCCTCGAGCATGGGCGACGACCTCAACGACGCGCAGCTGGCCACGAGCTCGATCGGCCAGTACGAGGACCGCGTGACGCCGCTGCAGATGGCCATGGTGGCCTCGGCGATGGACAACGACGGCAAGGTGATGACCCCGCAGCTCGTCGACGAGGTCCGCACCCGCGACCAGTCGGTGATCTCGTCGTTCTCCGCCGAGCAGTACTCGCAGCCGCTGAGCGCCTCGAACGCCGCGCAGATGCGCGAGATGATGGTCTCCACCGTCGAGGACGGCACCGGCACCGCCGCGAAGATCGACGGCGTCGAGGTCGGCGGCAAGACGGGCACGGCCGAGTGGGGCGACGGCCGCACCCCGCACTCGTGGTTCGTCGGCTACGCCGACAGCGGCGACAAGAAGGTCGCCGTGGCCGTGGTCGTCGAGGAGGGCGGCTACGGAGCGGATGTCGCGGCACCGATCGCGCGCGATGTGATGAAGGCGGTGGTCTCGCAGTGAGGACCGGCAAGGGACTGGTGCTGGAGGGGCGCTACCGCCTGGACTCCCTGATCGCCACGGGCGGCATGGGCGAGGTGTGGAAGGGCTGGGACCAGGACCTGGACCGCGAGACGGCGGTCAAGGTGCTGCGCGAGGAGTACGCCTTCGACGAGGGCTTCCTCAAGCGCTTCCGCGCGGAGGCGCGCCACACCGCCTCGCTCAGCCACGACACGATCGCCGCGCTCTACGACTACGGCGAGATCGACGGCCGCGCCTACATCGTCATGGAGCTGTGCAAGGGGCGGCCGCTCTCGGAGATCATCGAGGAGCACCCCGACGGCCTCCCCGAGGACCGCGTGGTCTCGGTGCTCATCGACCTCGCCCGCGCGCTCGACGCCGCCCACGCCAAGGGCGTCGTCCATCGTGACGTGAAGCCCGAGAACATCCTCGTGGACGATGCCGACGACTGGCACATGAAGATCACGGACTTCGGGATCGCCCGCAGCCAGGACCAGGCGCGGCTGACCAAGACCGGGCTCGTCATGGGCACCGCCCAGTACCTCTCCCCCGAGCAGGCGATGGGCAAGCAGGCCACGTCGCTCTCGGATCTCTACGCGCTCGGGATCGTCGCCTACGAGATGCTCGTGGGGCATCGCCCCTTCACCGGCGCCAGCCAGGTCGAGATCGCGATGGCGCAGGTGAAGAAGCAGCCGCCGGCCCTGCCGGAGTCGGTGAACCCCGACCTGCGCCACCTGGTGATGATGCTGCTCGCGAAGGCACCGGCGAACCGTCCCCGCTCGGCGGCGGCGGTCGCCCGCATCCTCGAGTCGATCCAGCGCGGCGAGGAGCCGCGCTTCACGACCGGAGCGATCCCTGCGGGCGCGGCCGCCTCCGGGGCCTCGGCGGCCTCGGGCGGCTCCGCGTCCTCCGGGTCGACCGGGGAGAACCGCGCGGGCACCGGGAAGCCGTCGGCCTCTCCCGTGGGCACGCGCACCGCGGCGATGCCGCTGCCGCGCACGCACCGCCGGCGCGGGATCCGCCACCGCTCGGGGACCTCGGGCCCCTCGGCGCTCTCGGGCGCCTCGGCGCCTTCGGCCTCCGAGTCCGGAGGCGCGGTCTCTCGCGGGGCGGGCGCCCGCGCGGTGATGCCCGCCTCGGGCTCCTCGCGCACGCCGAGCGCCTCCCGGCTCTCGGGACCCGGCTCGCCCGTCGGCTCCGCGTCCGTCGGCTCCCCCGCCGCCCCGGGCTCCCCGGCGGCCCCCGGCGCGAGCGCGGGGAGCGGGAACGCGGCGTCCTCGGGATCGGCGCCGGCGGGCGGAGCGGATCCCGGGATCTCCACGGCGACCTCGGGCCGCACCTCGCGGTCCACGAGCACCGGTTCGCGGATCGGCCCGTTCACGGTGCCCGGCTTCGTGCTGCTGCTGATCGTGATCGTGGTGGCGGCCGTCGCGATCGGGATGGGTGTGGGCATCATCCCCAGCGGCTTCCTGAGCGGCGAGGCCGCTCACGCGGCACATGCACGTACGATGTTCGCGTCGCCCCGGATCGGCGACTTGACGAGGACGGTAGGACAGTGAGCGAAGAGAACCTGATTCTGTCCGGGCGCTACGCCCTGGGCAAGGCTCTCGGGCACGGCGGCATGGCCGACGTGCACCTGGCGGAGGACCGCCGTCTGCACCGCACCGTCGCGGTGAAGATCCTGCGCACCGACCTCGCGCGCGACACGAACTTCCAGGAGCGCTTCCGCCGCGAGGCGCAGAGCGCCGCCGGGCTGAACCATCCCTCGATCGTCGCCGTGTACGACACCGGCGAGGAGCACGCGAAGGACTTCACCGGGCACGAGATCACGATCCCCTACATCGTGATGGAGTACGTGCGGGGCAAGACCCTGCGCGAGTACGTGGACCCCGAGCACCCGATGGACGTGGGCCAGGCGGCCACGATCATGCAGGCGCTGCTCTCCGCGCTCGAGTACTCCCACCAGCAGGGCATCGTCCACCGCGACATCAAGCCCGGCAACATCATGATCACCGACGACGGCGACGTGAAGGTCATGGACTTCGGCATCGCCCGCGCGGTGGCCGATGCGACCGGGATGACCCAGACCCAGGCGGTCATGGGCACCGCCCAGTACCTCTCCCCCGAGCAGGCCCGCGGGCAGCTCGTGGACGCGCGCAGCGACATCTACTCCGCCGCGTGCGTGTTCTACGAGCTGGTCACGGGGCGCCCGCCGTTCACCGGCGACAGCCCCGTCTCGATCGCGTACCAGCACGTGCGCGAGACCCCGGTCCCGCCCTCGCGGTACAACCCCGCGATCACGCCCGACGTGGACCGGGTGATCCTCACCGGTCTGGCCAAGGACCGCGAGACCCGCTACCCCTCGGCCACCGCCTTCGCGCGCGACATCGCCTCGGTGATCGCCGGGCGTCGTCCGCAGCTCGTGGCCGGGGACCCCCAGCCCACCTCCGACGCGGAGGCGACGACGGTGCTCAGTCCCGTCGACGACCGCACCGAGGCGCTGCCCGCGTCCGCGGGAGCGACGCAGACCCATCGCGCGCCGGTCGCGGCCGCCGCCGGAGCCGGAGCCCTCGGGGCCGGCGCGGCCGGTGCAGCGGGCGCAGGCGTGCAGGGCGCCGGATCGGCCGACGAGACGGGCGAGGAGCTCGAACAGAAGCCCAAGCGCCCCGTCTGGCTGATCGTGCTGATCATCGTCGCGGTGCTCGCCGTGATCGCGGCGGCGCTGGCCCTCTGGCAGCCGTGGAACACGGGCCCCAAGCAGGTCGCGGTCCCGCAGGTCGTCGGCATGACCGAGGCCCAGGCGAAGTCCGAGCTGGAGAGCGAGGGCCTCACCGGCACGTTCGAGAAGAAGGCGAGCTCCGACGTCGACGAGGGCGACGTGATCTCGACCGATCCCGAGGGCGGCACGGAGGTGGACGAGCACACGGCCGTGAAGGTCGCCGTCTCCAGCGGACCCGAGCAGGTCGAGGTCCCCGACCTCGCCGGCATGGACCGCGATGAGGCGACGAAGAAGCTCGACGACCTGGGGCTCGGCATCGAGATCGGCGATCCCAAGGACGTCGCGGGCAAGAAGGCCGGGACGGTCGTCGGGCAGGATCCGGGCTCCGGCTCGAACGCGGAGGCCGGGGACACGGTCACCGTGAACCTCGCCTCGGGCGATGCGGAGCTGCCGGACGTCACCGGCCTCGACCAGGACACCGCGACGAAGACCCTCGAGGACCAGGGCTTCGAGGTCGACGCGACGACCAAGGAGACCGACGACGAGGACCCGGGCACAGTCACCGGCCAGACGCCCACGGGCGGCGACGGGAAGACCGCGGAGGTCGGCTCCACGGTGCAGATCGTGGTCGCGAAGGCCCCCGGGAACATCACGATGCCCAACGTCGTGGGCCAGACGGAGTCCGAGGCCCGCAAGACCCTCGGCGCCAAGAACCTCGGCGTGAAGGTCACCTACCAGTCCGACGACTCCGTCGCCAAGGACACGGTCATCAAGACCGATCCCAACCCGAACGACTCCGTGGAGCCGGGGACGACCGTGACCGTGTACGTCTCGACCGGACCGGAGAAGACGGAGGAGCCCTCGGAGACCCCCACCTCCGAGACGCCGTCGGACACCCCCTCGGACACTCCCTCGGACACCCCGAGCGACTCCGACACCCCCTCGGACAGCGACAGCCCGACGCCGTCGGACGGCGATGACGGCGACAAGGGCGACGACCAGGGCGACGACAATGGCTGAGCCCACCGCGCGGATCCTGGTGGTCGACAACTACGACAGCTTCGTCTTCACGATCGTCGGCTACCTCCAGCAGATGGGCGCGGCGACGACCGTCGTGCGCAACGACGAGGTGCCGCAGGGGGCCGACGACGCGATCGACCTGAGCGGGTTCGACGGCGTGCTGGTCTCCCCGGGCCCGGGGACGCCGTCGACCGCGGGGCGCATCCTCGACGTGATCGGCGCCTGCGCGGACGGCGCGGTGCCGATGCTCGGGGTGTGCCTGGGCCATCAGGCGCTCGGCCAGTACTTCGGCGGCACGGTGACCCACGCCCCGCAGCTCATGCACGGGCGCACGAGCGTGGTCGAGCACGAGGGCAGGAGCGTCTTCGCGGGCGTGCCCAGCCCCTTCACCGCCACCCGCTACCACTCGCTCACGGTGGTCCCGGAGACGGTGCCCGACGTCCTCGAGGTCACCGCCCGCACGGCCGACGGGGTCGTGCAGGGCCTCGCCCATCGTGAGCTCCCGCTGCACGGCGTGCAGTTCCACCCCGAGTCGGTGCTCACCGAGCACGGCCATCTGATCCTCGCGCGGTTCCTCGAGCTGTGCGACGGCGTCGACGCACGCGAGCGCTCCCGAGGGCTCGCCCCGCTGCTCGCGCCGTCCTGAGACGAGCGGGCGCGGACCCCGGGTCCTGCGGAGCCGGGCACGGTTCGGGCCGCACGTCCGCGGTCGCGCCGTCCAGGCGGGCCTTATACCCTGGAGTCGGCATCCCCCCTCTGATCACTTCCCCTGACCTCGTCCCCCGTCGGAAACGGAGCAGCATCGCATGGCGGCAACCCAGCGCAGCAATCGCGACCGGAAGAACGCGGATCCCGCGAAGCGCGCCGCGGGCGACGCGGGATCCGAGCCCCTGAAGCGCAGCAGGGCCGAGAAGCCCTCGACCGACGAGACCCATGAGAAGGCGAAGGACGCGATCTCCGAGCGCCGTCGGCCGGCCGCCGAGAGCACGGGCCGCGGCCGCCGCGTCGCCGCGCCCGCGGTCACCCCGAACTGGATCGCCCCGGTCGCGGTGGTCCTGCTGATCGTGGGCCTGATCTACCTGGTCACCTACTACCTCTCGAGCGCGACGCTGCCGCTCCCGATCGGCGACTGGAACCTGCTCGTGGGCTTCGGCGCGCTCGCCATGGGCGGCGTCACGCTCATGTTCTGGAAGTGAGCACTCCCCGGCCGCTCCCGGACCACGGCACCGGACCCGCTCAGCCCTGGCACCGCTTCGTCGCCCTCGGCGACTCCTTCACGGAGGGCATCGGCGATCCCGACCCGGATGCTCCGGGCGGCCATCGCGGCTGGGCCGATCGCGTCGCCGAGGAGCTGGGCCGCTCGGTCCCGGGCTTCGAGTACGCGAACCTCGCGATCCGCGGGCGCCTCTACCAGGAGATCATCGACGAGCAGATCGAGCCCGCGGTCGCGCTCGAGCCGGACCTGGTGAGCATCTTCGCCGGCGGCAACGACGTGATCCGCGGGCGCGACCCCGACGAGATCGCCGCCGCGATGGACACGGCCGTCGGCCGCCTCGCCGAGACCGGCGCGACCATCGTCCTGTGGACCGGTCCCGATGTCGGCTCCACGCCCGTGTTCCACCTGATCCGCGGGCGCACCGCGATCTACAACGAGAACATGCGCGCGATCGCGCAGCGCCACGGCGCCGCGGTCGTGGACCTGTGGTCGCTGCGATCGCTCACGCACGAGGGGATGTGGGCCGAGGACCGCCTGCACTTCTCCCCCGAGGGGCATCTGACGATCGCCGCGCACGTGCTGGACACCCTGGGCGTCGAGCACACGCTGCAGCCCCATGACCTGGGCGACCCCACCGCGCTCCCGTGGCGCGAAGCCCGCCAGCAGGACCTGCACTGGGCACGGGTCCACTTCGGGCCGTGGGTGGTGCGCCGTCTGCGCCGGCAGTCATCGGGCGATGCGGTGCGGCCGAAGAGGCCGTCGGCCGCACCGGTCTTCGGCCGCCCCATGCCTCCCGGCACCTCCGCCTCCGACCGGTAGGTCCGGGAGACACGGCGGGCCGACGGACGTCGCCGTCCTGCGCAGGCGGGTCGCGACGAGGTTCCGCCGCTCCGCCGCCCGATGGGTACTTCTCCCCACTGCGCTCCCGCACGAGGGCATCTAGGGTATGGGCAACGGGCTGCACCGAGCGCACTGGTCGGCGGCCCGCAGGCGCGGGGTCTCCGCGCCGCACACCTCCTTCGACAACGGGGCCACCATGCACTCCCTCTCCCTGCGGCGACGGCTCGCCGCGCTCCTCCTCCTTCCTCTCCTCCTGCTCGTGGCCGGCTGCGCACGGGTGACCGCGGATTTCGACATCACCAGCGCGGACAGCTACGACCTCGACTTCGACATGGCCGTCGAGAAGTCCTACGTCGAGAGCGAGTTCAGCTCCGCCGACGAGCTGTGCAAGGGCCTCGAGGACGAGGACTCCGGCGAGTTCGGCCAGGCGACGTGGAAGCCCTACACCGAGGACGACATGTGGGGCTGCAAGATCTCCGGCACCGTCGAGAAGAAGGACTTCGGGTCGGGCTTCGCGATCGACGAGAGCGATGGAGAGCTGCACCTGAAGATCTCGCCAGACTCCTCCTTCGACCCCTCGAGCAGCGGATTCACCGCGAGCGACCTCGACCTTACGGTCACCTTCTCCTTCCCGGGCAAGGTCATCGAGTCCAACGTCGGCACGGTCGACGGCAAGACGGTCACGATCACCGACGCCGGTGACATGAGCAAGGGCGTGGACATCACCGCGAAGGCCGGCGGCATCGGTGCGGGCCTGATCATCCTCATCGTCGCGGTGGTCGTCGTGCTGCTGATCGTGCTGATCATCATCGCGCTGATCGTGTTCTTCGTGGTGCGCTCGCGCCGTAGGAACAACGCCCAGAACAGCGCGGGCCCCGGCGGCTTCGGCGGACCGGCGGGCGGCTTCGGCAACGGCGGTGACTTCGGCGGGACCAGCGGCAACGGCGGCTACCCCGGCGGCTCCGGCTACCCGGGCGGCGGCCAGGGCCCGAGCCAGGGCCAGAACCCGCAGCAGGGCGGCCAGGGTGAGCAGTGGAACCAGGCCCCCGGCCAGCAGGGCCAGCAGGGTCAGCCCGGACCGTCGGCCCCGTCGGCACCCCAGGCACCCTCGGAGCAGCAGCCGTGGAACCAGCCTCCGGCCCCGCAGGGCCAGCAGGGCGAGCAGAACCAGCAGGGCCAGCAGCCCTGGGGACAGCAGCCGGGGCAGGGGCCCGACGGCGAGCAGCCGTGGAGCCGTCCGCCGCAGAGCTGAGGCTCGGCGCGCGGGTGCGCGGTCACCCGCGACGCCAATCGAAAGGCCGTGAGGCGGCTCACGGCCTCTCGATTGGCGCGGCGAACCGGGGCCGACTAGTATTACTGAGGTCGGTCACGCCGACGAGCGCCTGTAGCTTAACGGATAGAGCATCTGACTACGGATCAGAAGGTTGGGGGTTCGAATCCCTCCAGGCGCACCAGCGGAAAGGCCCCGCCACCTGCGGTGACGGGGCCTTTCGCATGTCCGGGCACGGTTCCTTCGCGCTCAGCCGCGCGCGATCGCCTCGCGCACGCTGGGCCAGGACCGGAGGATGTCGCGGGCCTCGGGATCGTCCTCCGCGGCGATCGCCTCGGTGCGCGCCTCCTCGAGGAGCTCATCGATGACCACGCGCGTGCCGCGGTCCACGGAGGCGACGGCGGCCTCGACCATCGCGAAGCTGAGGATGTTCTCGTGCACCTCGCACATGGGGGTGCGGCCCTCGCGCAGCGCGGTCACGAACTCGATGATCGAGGCGTCGATCTGGTCGGGCTCGGGCTCGGCGAGCGCCTGCTCGAGGGCCGACTGCAGAGTGCGGGTGCGCTCCTCGTCCTCGGTGCCGAGCTGCGGCACACCCTTCCCGTCCCAGGTGGCCGTCCCCTGCTCGGCCCCGATGCGCCACTCGCTGTTCCAGTAGGTCGGCAGGCCGCGCGCGTTCCAGGTGCCGTTGTAGACGAACAGCGAGCCGCCGCTCATCTCGAAGGTGCAGCTCACGGTCGCATCGCCCGCGTACACGCTCCACTGCGGATTGGTGCCGTGCGCGGTCACCGCGAGCGGGTCCGTTCCGGTGATGTAGCGGGCGGTGTCGAAGGCGTGGATGCCCATGTCCCGCAGCAGCGGGTGCTGCTGAGTGGCGCGGAAGCCCTCGTGCTCGGTGAACAGGCTGAAGAAGGCGCTGGTCAGGATTGTCGGCCCGTGCTCGGCGACGAAGCGCCGCAGCTCCCGCACCTGCGGGAAGAACCGACGCGACTGGGAGACCATGAACGGCACTCCCGTGAGCTCCGAGTGGGCCATGAGGCTCAGCGCCTCCGGCAGCGTCTCGGTCACCGGCTTCTCGCCGAGCACCGGGATGCCCGCGTGCAGGGCCTTGCGGGTGACCGGGTGGTGGGCGACGGGGACCGTCGGGTCGATGAGGATGTCGGCGCCCACCTCGAGGGCGAGGTCCACGCCGTCGGTGCCGACGGCCACGGCCGAGGGGTCCTCGACGCCCGACTGGGCGATGGACTGCGCGGGCATGCCCTCGACGAGGTCGGCGACGCCCACGAGCTCGGTCACCGGGCTCGAGGCGATCACTCGAGCCCACCACTTCCCCATCCCGCCCGCGCCGACGACGACGGCCCGCAGGGGCCGCTGCCCCGCGGAGTTCGCGATCGCGGCGTTGGGATCGGCGACGGCGTCCGAGGTGCTCGCCTCCGCGCGCGTCCCGTCGGCCGCCGTGCTCTCGCGCAGATCAGATGACACGGGTGATCTCCTCGCCCTCGGCGGTGCGGGTGCCCTCGCGGAACCAGTCCCGCGGAGCGTTGGCGATCTTGATCGCGGCGCGCTCGCGGTCCTCCTGGGGACGGGCCCAGAGAGCGGCGTTGGCGAGCACGCGCTGGATCTCCGCCTGGTGGTAGACGGGGTACTCCTGGTCGCCGGGGCTGAAGTAGAAGATGCGTCCCTTGCCGCGGTAGAAGCAGCAGCCCGAGCGGAACACCTCTCCCCCGCTGAAGGAGGAGATGAAGACCTGCTCGTCGGGCGCGGGGATGTCGAACATCTCGCCGTACATCTCCTGGCCGGGGATCACGATCGGGTGCGGCACGCCGCGGGCGATCGGGTGGGAGCCGCTCACGGTCCACACCCGCTCCTCGTCGTTGTCGTTGCGCCACAGCAGGTTGCAGGTGGTGCCCATGAGCAGGCGGAACGGCTTGGAATAGTGCGCGGAGTGGAGAGGCAGGAAGCCCATGCCCTCGCGCACGTGGCGGACCACGCGCTCGGCGACCTCGTCGGGCACGTCGTCGTGGGCCATGTGGCCCCACCAGGTGAGGACGTCGGTGCTCGCGAGGACCTCCTCGCTGAGGGACTCCTCGATGTCGTCGAGCAGGGCGACGCGCACGTCGACGTCCTCGCCGAGCGCCCCGAGCGTGCTGGTCAGCGCACCCGCGATCGTGGTGTGCATGCCCTCGGGGTAGAGTTCCTGGACTCTCTCGTCGACCTTCTCGTGCCGGTTCTCGCCGAACACGGTGATGCGCAGGGTCATCGCGCGACTCCTTCGTCTCATGGTGGTGGGGTGCAGTCGATCTGCAGGGTGGAGTACGGGCGTCGTTCCCGCCGGGGACTGCGGCAGCGCGTCTGCGTCACAGCTCCGTTCCCACGTGGTCACCATCGTAGGGTCGCGCGGCCCCCTCGGTGCACGGGCCGTCCCCTGGGTGGGACGCGGCCCGCCGGTTCCGGCCCCGATCCTGACCCCGGTCCCCGCCCGGAGACCCCGATCCCGGCCCGCCCATCCCGACATGCCGCGGCAACCAGCGACCCTTGCGCCCCTGTCCAGGGCACGTGCAGGCTGACGGTGCCCCCGGCGAGCTCTTCGGGCCGCAGCGGACGGGCGCACGGCGTCGGTGCGCTCGCGCGGCGGTCTCCGGCCCGGCCACGGCTTCTCGTGCACCGATCACAGGAGATCCGATGACCCACTCGTCCGCTGCTCGCCCCTCCCGTCGTGCCCTCTTCGCAGGCACCGCCGCCGCCACGGGCCTGATGGCGGCGCCGCTGGCCGCACCGTCCACCGCACGGGCCGCCGTGAGCGACCCCTACGACCCCTCGGCGTACACGGCGTCCCACGGCTTCACGTTCGTCGACGGCTTCCCGGTCGCCATCCCCGAATGGCGCTCGATCGACTTCCGGGTGCATGCCCCCAAGATCCGCACCTTCCCGCCGTCGTTCCGCGTGGCGCTCCCCGCCGGGTACGCCGACGAGCCGGACCGCGACTATCCCGTGCTCCTGCTGCTGCACGGGCGCCGAGGGGACTTCACGCAGTGGTCCGCCGACGACACCGGCGAGTCCGGCGGCGACGGCGGCGGAGGCGGCCAGGCGATCTCCCGCACGGAGGACCAGGACGTCATCGTCGTCATGCCCGACGGCGGCGCCGGCTCGTTCTACTCCAACGCCAATGCACCGCTGCCCGGCCGCGAGGCCGCGTGGGAGACCTTCATCATCGAGCAGGTCCTGGGCTTCGTGCACGACAGCTTCCGCACCGACCCGACGCGCATGGCGATCGCCGGGCTCTCGATGGGCGGCTGGGGCGCGCTCGCGCTCGGGCAGAAGTACAAGGACCTCTTCACCTCGATCAGCTCCTACTCGGGCCCCGGCGACTGCCGCCTGGACACGGACGACGGCAGGCTCGTCGCCTTCACGATCCTCGCCTGCCCGATCTTCGACGCCTGCAAGTACCCCGCCACCGCGAACGGCCCCGGCGCGACCTGGGGCCCGTCCCTCGCTCCGCCGATCGCCTCGACCTACGACCCGATCGAGAACATCGAGCGCTACCGCGGCAAGCGCATGTTCCTCCGCAGCGGCGACGGCAACTGGATCGATTTCGTCGCCGCCCTCCAGGGCCACGGCGATCTGCTCGACCAGATCCGTCGGAAGGCGGACACGATCGGCGGGGACGTGATCGAGGGACCCGTGCACCCGAACATGGAGCGGTTCGCGGGCGCGCTGAGCGCAGCGGGCATCGAGAACGACTACCGCATGGACAAGGGCCGCACCCACGACTGGACCCTCTGGCGCGAGAACTTCGCCGAGGACCTCCCCGGGATCATGCAGGCGCTCGAGGCCTGAGCGGGGCCCCCGCGCCCAGCGGCGCCGACGGCGCCCGCACGGCCGCACGCCACGCTCCACACTCCACCCTCCAGACTTCACACTCCTCAGGAGAGACGATGACCCACCAGACCCACGCCCACCGCCCCTCGCGCCGCACGATGCTCGCGGGAACCGCCGCGGCCGCCGCGATGACGACGGCGGGAAGCATGGCCGCCGCCCCCGCCGCGCAGGCGACCGGAACCGACCCGTTCGACCCCGGGGCCTACACCGCCTCGCACGGTCTGCGCTTCGAGAGCGGCTTCCCCGCCCCGGTGCCGTCCAAGCGCTCGATCGACTTCCGCGTCAGCACCGACCAGGTCAAGACCTTCCCGCCCTCGTTCCGCGTGATGCTTCCCGAGGGGTACGCCGACACGGAGCGGACCTACCCCGTGCTGCTGCTCCTGCATGGGGGCTGGGGCATGTTCCTGGACTGGACGGAGCGCGGAGGGAACGCGGTCGGGGCCACCGCCGGCCAGGACGTCATCGTCGTCATGCCCGACGGCGGAGGCGGATCCTTCTACTCGAACGCGAACTTCCCCCGACCGGGCCTCGAGGCGAACTGGGAGACCTTCATCATCGAGCAGGTGCTGCCCTTCGTCCATGACAGCTTCCGCACGGATCCCTCGCGGATGGCGATCGCGGGACTGTCGATGGGAGGGTTCGGCTCGCTCGCCCTGGGCCAGAAGTACGACAGCAGCTTCCTCTCCGTGAGCGCCTACTCCGGACCGGCCGACGTCACCGCACCGGGCGTCGACGCGACGATCGCGCTCGCCCCTCTCGCCGATGCGCAGAACGGCTACTGGCAGACCACGAACCTTCCCGGTGCGGTGTGGGGCTGGCCCGCGTCCGACGTGCGCTTCCAGTACGACCCGCTCTCGAACGTCGAGCGGTACCGGGGCAAGCGACTGTTCCTGCGCTGCGGCGACGGCCTGAACCCGGATCTCCACAAGATCATCGAGGCGGCGCCCGACATCGCCGCACAGCTGGGGCTGTCCATCGCGAAGATCCAGGCCGACGTCACCGAGATCGGTGTGAAGCCGACGAACGTGGACTTCCACGACGCCCTGGACGCTGCCGGGATCGAGCACGACTTCGCCGTCTGGCCGGGCCATGAGCACGATTGGGACACCTGGAACCGGGCGTTCGCGGAGGACCTGCCCGGGATCATGGCCGCGCTCCGGGCCTGATCGGTCGACGACGGGCGCCGCTGCGCGCAGGGCTACGTGCGCAACAGCCCCTCGTCGGCCAGGAACCCGCGCAGGGCGGCCACCGTTCGTCGCATGGTGCGCTCGGCACGGCGCTGACCGAGGACGCCGCCGAGCGCTCGCGGGCTCGCATCGGACCACGAGCAGACGGCGAGGCTCCCCGGCTCGTCAGAGCGCACGTCGATCCGCATCTCGAGGTGCTGGCCGCGTCCCGCGAGGCCTCCCAGCAGGACGTTGCGCCGGATGGACCCGCGCTCGAGGAGGAGCGCCCGCACGTCGTCGTCGGGCCGGGCGCGCACGCGCCACCCGTCGCGCACGCGCCATCCGTCGGCCACCAGCTGCGAGAGCAGGAGGTCGCGCGCTCGCGAGGGCCCGCACGAGAGCGCAAGGCGCACGTCACTCATGCCGACCCTTCCGCTCGACGCGGGCGTGGGCCGACGGGCGCGTCACCGGAGGGACGGCGTGTCCCGCCCGCCCTCAGGGCGTGACGACCTTGCCGGGGTTGAGGTTCCGGCCGGGATCGTTCTGCGCGAAGAGTCCCTCGATGATGTGCTCGCCGAGCTCGCCGATGTCCTCGGTGAGCCAGGGCTGGTGCTCGGTGCCCACGGCGTGGTGGTGGGAGACCGTGGAGCCCAGGTCCACGAAGGCCTGCTGCACGGCGCGCTTGGCGTTGTAGTACTGCTCGAGCGCCTTGTCCGGGCTCGTGTACTTCAGGGCGAAGGTGAAGTAGAGGCAGGCGCCCGAGTGGTAGCTGTGGGACATGTGGCAGAACATGAAGCCGGGCAGTCCCTGCTTCCGCTGCGCCTCGTAGAACGCCTCGTAGACCTTCGCGTGGACCTCGTTGATGTTCGACCACGTCGCACCGGTGTCGCAGACGTCGCCGAACACCTGGTAGCTGAGCAGGAAGTCGCGCAGGTAGGGGGTGTCGAACTTCTTCTGGTCGTAGATCGCACCCGGTCCGGCGCCCAGCGTGATGCCGCCCGCGCCCTTGACCAGCTTCTTCACGACGGACTTCTGGTGCTCGACGGTCTCCTTGGTGCCCTCGAAGCACACGTAGGAGATGCTCATCTCCTCGCTCGTGTCCCAGCCCTTGGAGCGCAGGTAGGCGAAGAGGCCGTCCTGCACCTTCGCGGCGACCCTGCCCTTGGTCGAGGTGGGCTCCTTGACCATGGCGAGGCTGAACTCGGTCTCGGGGCCGTCGGAGAGGCGGGTGAAGGTGGGCGAGACGTCGGTCGAGCGGGCGATCGCATGCATGCCGCGGATGCCGTGCTCCCAGTCGGGGTACATGTAGGCGATGACCTGGCGCACCTGCGGCAGGCGGTGCACCTGCACGGTGAGCTCGGTGATGATGCCCATCCGGCCCTCGGAGCCCAGGATCATCTCGTGGACGCTCGGACCGGAGTCGCGGCCGGGGATCGGGTTGGTGACGACGGTCCCCTCGGGGTGCACGACGCGCATGCCGCGCACGATGTCCTCGATGTCGCCGTACTTGTCGGACTGCATGCCCGAGGAGCGGGTCGCGGCCCATCCGCCCAGCGTCGAGTAGGTGAAGGAGTCCGGGAAGTGGCCCATCGTCCAGCCCTCGGCGGCGAGCTGCTCCTCGAGGTCGGGGCCGTAGACGCCGGCCTGCACGGTCGCGAGTCCCGCAGTGTCGTCGATCGAGAGCACCTGGCGCATGCGGCCCAGGTTCACGGTGATCACGGGGCGCTGCTCGGCCGGGTCGGGGGTGACCGAGCCGGAGATGCAGGAGCCGCCGCCGTAGGGGATCAGCACGAGGTCCTTCTCGATCGCCAGGCGCAGAAGGCCCGCGACCTCCTCCTCGCCACCGGGATAGACCACGGCATCGACGAGGCGGTCGAAATCGCCCGAGCGCACGTGGAACAGGTCCGGCAGGGAGCGGCCGAAGGAGTGCAGCACCCGGTACTCGTCGTCCGTGCGCACGTTCGCCTCGCCCACGAGGCCCACGATCGCTGCGCGCTCGGCGTCGCCCAGACGCCCCGCGGGCACCTCGTGATCGGCGAGCTCGGGATCGTCGAACTGGGTGATCGCCTCGAGATCCACGCCGATCTTGTTCTTCGCGAGCGGCGCGAACGCGGGCTTGTTGTCGAAGCGGAAGCGGACGTCGTCCATGCCCCACCCCCACCACTTGTGCCGGGTGACGTCGGCCGCCGTGAGATCGGCTGCGGAATGCGATGCGGTCATCAGTGCTCCTCCCGGGGTCCCGTGCGGGGGCCCAGGATCTGCTCGTAGTTGGTGTCGTAGAGGTCGACCACGGCCGCGCGCACACGCTCCATGTAGTCGACGACGGATTCGCCGTCGCGGGCCATCATCGGGTCGCCGAAGACGACGCCGACCGGCGGGCGACCGGGCTTGGGCCAGCTGCGGCCCTTGGGCATCGCCTCGTAGCCGCCGACGAGGGCGGCCGGGATGATCGGGACGCCGACGCTCGAGGCGAGCGCCGCGGCGCCCGGCTTGAACTCCCCCATGGTGCCGGTCTTCTGCCGCCCGCCCTCGGGGAACACGAGGATCGGGACGCCGCTGCGCAGCAGACGCCGGGAGAAGCCGGAGTTCTTGCGCGAGCCGTCGCGATCGATCGGGTACGCGTTGAACAGGAGGCGCACGAACAGACGCTTGTACCAGACGTGGAAGAAGTAGTCCGCGGCCACGCCCGTGGAGAGGTAGCGGGCCTGCGCCCAGGGCAGCCCCTCGGCGAGCATCGGAGCATCGAGGTGACTCGTGTGGTTCGCGACCAGGACGAACGGCCCGCGCACCGCCTTCACGCGGCGCGCGGTCGTCACGGTCTGGGTGACGTTGGCTCGCACCAGGCCGCGGAACAGCCCGCGCTGGAGCACGAAGCGCAGGGCCGCGCGGGCGCGCGAGCGGTACTTGCGGGTGTCCTCGTCCAGAGGATCCCAGCCGAGGCTGCGCAGGCGCGAGGAGACGGACTGGTCGTGGCGCGGATTCTGCGCCGACCTGTCGGCCTTGGCGTGCTTGTCCGCCTTCGCGGGCTTCTCCGCCCTCGTCGGCTCGTCCGCCTTCTCCGGCTGGTTGCCTGCCATGCTCAGCGCTCCTTGCTGCGCCGCGAGCTGAGCAGGGAGCTGAGGCGGTGCACGAGCGGGCGGGGCAGCGAGCGCAGCAGCGCGGTGATGAGCTTCCAGCGGCCGCCGGGGATGCTCACGGCCTTCCCCTTGGCGACGTCCTTCAGGCCCTGCTCGGCGAGGTCGTCGGCGTCCAGCCAGAGGAACCCGGGGATCGAGGAGCCGCGGATGCCGGCGCGCTGGTGGAACTCCGTGCGCACCCAGCCCGGGGTGACTGCCGTGGACTGCACGCCCGTGCCCTCGAGCTGCACGCTCAGCGACTCGGAGTAGTTGGTCACCCAGGCCTTGATGGCCGTGTAGTTGTTCTGCGTGATGAAGGCGCTCACGGACGCGATGTTGATGATCCAGCCCTCGCCGCGCGCGCTCATCGCGCGACCGGCGGCGCCGCCGAGCTTGAGGACGGCCCTCTGCATGACCTCGAAGCCGCGGTCGTGCTCGCTCAGGTCGGGATCGAGCAGCGAGGCGCGCACGGAGAACCCGGCGTTGTTCACGAGCACGTCGATGGCGGGGGCGTCGGTCGATTCGAGCCTGTCGGCGACCTTCTGCTGGTCGTCCCGATCGGCCAGATCGGCGACGAGGGTCTCGACCTCGACGCCGTGGCTCGTGCGCAGCTCGGCGGCGGCCTGCTGGAGGCGCGCGTCGTCACGGGCCACGAGCACCAGGGCCACGCCGCGCCGGGCGAAGGCCCTGGCGAACGCCGCTCCGATGCCTGCGGTCCCACCGGTGATAAGGGCCCTGTGCATGCGGGCCACGATACATGGGCGAGGTGCTCCCACCGAGGGGGTCCGGGCCGTCGTGCGCGTCACGCACCAGCGCGGACGAACTGTGGTCGAAGGCCCCATGCGCTACCGTCGGACGAGACCGTGCACGACGTCCGCCCGCGCCCCTGCGCGGTAGGGCACGCCCGCCGCGCCGGCGGGCGGAGGCCGGGAGACCCACCCGGCCGGGACGTCGGCCGCCCACCTGCACCTGAGGGAACACCGCATGTCCAACCCCACCCCGTCCCCCGAGCGCTCCGGCCCGAGCGAGATCCTGCTGACCGGTGTCACCGGCTTCCTCGGCCAGGCCGTCCTGCAGTCGCTCCTCGAGTACACCGACGACGTCCGCGTGACCGCCGTCGTGCGCGCGAAGGGGACGCTGACCGGCCGCAAGCGCCTCGAGGGCCTGCTGCGCAAGCCCGTGTTCTCCTCGTGGGCCGACCGCGTGGGCAAGGACACCGTGCGCGCGGCCTTCGACTCGCGCGTCGACGTGCTCGAGGGCGACCTCACCGCGATGCCGGCGCTCGACAAGAGCTACGACACGGTCATCCACTCCGCGTCCTCGGTGTCCTTCGACCCGCCGATCGACGATGCGTTCCGCACCAACGTCGGCGGCGCGCGCAACCTCTACCAGGCGCTCCTGGACTCCGGCCAGGACCCCCACGTCATCCACGTGTCCACCGCGTACGTGGGCGGCATCTCCAAGGGTCTGCGCCGCGAGGGCCGCCTCGAGCACGGCGTCGACTGGAAGGCCGAGTTCGAGGCCTCCCAGGCGGCCCGCCAGCGCGTGGAGGCCGAGTCCCGTCGGCCCGAGAACCTGCGCACCCAGATGCGCATCGCCCGCCTGCGCGACGGCCGCATGGGCCCCAAGGCCGTCGCCGCCGCCGCCGAGGAGGCGCGCAAGCAGTGGGTCGACGAGCGCCTCGTCGACTTCGGCCGCACCCGCGCCCAGTCCGTCGGCTGGACCGACATCTACACCTTCACCAAGGCGATGGCCGAACGCGTCGCCGAGGAGATGTGGGCCGACGCCGGCCACCGCGTCTCCTTCGTGCGCCCCTCGATCATCGAGTCCGCGCTGCAGCGCCCCTACCCCGGCTGGATCGACGGCTACAAGGTCGCCGACCCGCTGATCATGGCCTTCGGCCGCGGTCTGCTGCCCGAGTTCCCGGGCCTCGCGGACTCCATCCTCGACATCATCCCCGTCGACTTCGTGGTCAACGTGATCGTGGCGCTCGCGACCCAGGACGTCTCCCGCCGCGGCGACGACGCCTACTTCCAGGTCGCCTCGGGCGGCTCGAACCCGCTGCCCTTCCACGAGATGGTCGACGCCGTGCGCGGCTACTTCGTCGAGCACCCGCTGCAGGACGACGACGGCAAGGACATCGTCGTGCCCGACTGGACGTTCCCGTCCGTCGACCTCGTCGAGCAGCGCTTCCGGATGAAGGAGATCGCCACCAAGGCCGGTCAGACCGTCGTCTCCCGCCTGCCCGCGACCCGGCGCACCCGCGAGTGGACGACGACCCTGCACCGCAACGCCTCGGGCCTGACCACGCTGCGCAAGTACATCGAGCTCTACCGCCAGTACACGAAGACCGAGATGGTCTTCGACGATGCGAACACCCGCGCGCTGCGCGAGGAGCTGCCGGCGGAGTTCCTCTCGACCCACGACTTCGACATCACGAAGGTGGACTGGGTCGACTACTTCCGCAACCTCCACCTGCCCGCCGTCACGGAGCTCACCAAGGCGTACTCGCGCGGCCGCGCCGCGGTGCGCGCCCGCCAGAACCGTCCCGCGCCGGAGATGAAGGAGGCGAGCGACGCCCTCGCCGTCTTCGACCTCGACGGCACAGTGGTGGGCGCGAACATCATCCAGCAGTACCTCTCGGTGGTGCGCGCGACCAGGCCGGCCACCTCGTGGCCCGGGGAGATCGGCTCCCTGCTGCGCTCGGTGCCCTCCTACCTGCGGGCCGAGAAGCGCGACCGCTCCGAGCTGATCCGCCTGGTCAACCGCCGCTACAAGGGCTACCGCCGCGAGGAGCTCGAGCACCTGCTCTCCGGCAGCCTGGGCCGCTCGATCCGCTCCTCGATCCGCCCCGAGGCGCTTGAGCTCATCGAGCAGCACCGCCGCGCGGGCCACCGTACCGTGCTGGTCACCGGCGCCCTCGACGTGCTCGTCGAGCCGCTCGCCGGTCTGTTCGACGACATCGTCGCCACCCGCATGGATGTCACCTCCGACGGCGTGATGAGCGGCTACCTCGCCACTCCCCCGGTGGTCGACGAGGCCCGCGCCAACTGGCTGCGCAAGTACGCCGACGAGCACGGCGCCGACCTCAAGAAGTCCTACGGCTACGGCGACTCCCACGCCGACGCCTCCTGGCTCGAGCTCGTGGGCACGCCCTCGGCCGTCTCGCCGGACCTGGGCCTCTACTCGGTCGCCAAGAAGAAGCGCTGGTCCATCCTCGAATGGTGAGGCGGGGTGCGGCCCCTCGAGCGGGCCGCCGCCGAGGGGGCCGGTCCGGTGCCGCGCTCAGTCCTCGGCGACCCCATGATGCCGGCCGATCGGCAGCATCATCGGGCTCCCGGAGACGGGGTCCCGGATCACGCGGTTCTCGAGGCCGAACACGGTCCTCACCGCCTCGGCGGTGAACACCTCCCCGGGAGCGCCTGCGCCGTGGATCCGCCCGTGCTCCATCAGCACCAGGTGGTCGGCGTACCTCGCGGCGAGGTTCAGGTCGTGCAGGACCATGACGATCGTGGTGCCCCGGCGGGCGTTGAGGTCGGTGAGCAGATCGAGCACCTCGACCTGATGGTTCACGTCCAGGAACGTCGTGGGCTCGTCGAGCAGGAGCAGATCGGTGCGCTGGGCCAGGGCCATCGCGATCCACACGCGCTGACGCTGACCGCCGGAGAGCTCGTCCACGGGACGCTCGGCGAGGGCCGCGGTCCCGGTCGCGTCGAGCGCCTCCGCGACGGCCTCGTCATCAGCGGCGGACCATCGCGCCACCAGGCCCTGATGCGGGTGCCGCCCCCGGGAGACCAGCTCCGCGACGGTGATGCCCTCGGGCGCGATCGGCGACTGAGGCAGCAGGCCCAGGGTGCGCGCGACCTGCTTGGCCGGCAGACGGTGGATCCGGGTGCCGTCGAGCAGCACCTGGCCCGACGTCGGCGCCAGCAGACGCGAGAGCACGCGCAGCAGCGTCGACTTCCCGCACGCGTTGGCGCCGATGATCGCCGTGATCCGCGCGGGCACCAGCTCGAGGTCGAGGCCCTCGATCACACTGCGGTCCCCGTAACCGGCGCTGAGGCCGCTCGCGGCCAGGGTGTGGTCCGTGGTCATCGTGGAATGCCTCCTGGCGGGACGGGCGCGGGCCGGGGATGAGGGGCGGCACCGGGCGTCATAGGGATCCGCCCGAGCGCTGGGTGCGGACGACGAGATAGATGAGGTAGGGAGCACCGAGCACGCCCGTGACCACGCCGACGGGGAAGCGGGTGCCGATCGCCCACTGCCCCACGAGGTCGGAGACGACGACCAGCAGCGCGCCGACCAGTGCGGAGGGCACGAGGAGCGAGGCCCCGGGGCCGACGATCCTGGCGGCGATCGGCCCGGCGAGGAACGCCACGAAGGCGATCGGACCGGTGGCGGCGGTCGCGAAGGCGACCAGGCCGACCGCGGCGATCACGACCACGAGCCGCAGCCGCTGGACGCGCACGCCGAGGGCCGCGGCGGAGTCGTCGCCGAGCTGGGAGACGGTCAGGTCCCGGGAGGCGGCGAGGAGCAGAGGCCCACCGACGAGGAGTGCGACCAGGACGGGACGCACATCGCCCCAGGCGGCGCCGTTCAGGCTCCCCGTGAGCCAGCGCATCGCCTCCTGAAGGTCCCACTGCGCCGCGCGGGAGAGCACGTAGCTGGTCACCGAGTCGAGCATGGCGGCCACGCCGATCCCGACGAGGATCAGGCGCGTGCCCGCCACGCCCTTGCGATACGAGAGCAGATAGATCGCGAGGGCCACGGCGAGCCCTGCGAGGATCGCGATCACGGACACCGCGGGGCCCGAGAGTCCCAGCAGCACGATGGCGACGACCGCCGCGGCGGACGCGCCCGCGCTGATGCCGATGATGTCCGGGCTCGCGAGCGGGTTGCGGAGCATCGTCTGGAATGTGACGCCGCCGAGTCCGAAGCAGCAGCCCACGAGCACCGCGAGAACGGCGCGCGGCAGGCGCAGCGTCCCGACGGTGAAGGAGGCGCCGGGGACCTGCTGGCCGCGGACCACGCGCCAGATCTCCCCCGCCGAGTAGACGCGGTGACCGATCGCCAAGGAGGCGTAGAACCCGGCGGCGATCAGCACGACCAGCACGAGCACGGTCACTGTGCGGCGCACGCGGCGACGGCGGCGCTCGGTGCGCACCCTCTCGAGCGTCGAGGGCGGAGTTGCCGAGGAGGGCTGTGCGCTCACAGTGCCTTCACCTTCTGACGCCGCACGATGGCGATGAAGAAGGGGGCTCCCAGCAGCGCCGTGACGATGCCGACGTCGAGTTCCTCGGGGCGTGCGATCAGCCGCCCCAGCACGTCCGAGGCGAGCAGCAGACACGCACCCACGACACCGCTGAACACCATCAGGGGACGATGCCCGACACCGACGAGCAGGCGGCACGCGTGCGGGACCACCAGCCCGACGAACCCGATCGGTCCGCAGGCGGCGGTCACGGCCCCGCACAGGAGGACCGCGCCCAGGGCGGCGAGCAGTCGGGTCGCCAGCACGTGCTCGCCCAGGCCGGCCGCGACCTCGTCCCCGAGGGCGAGGGAGTCCAGTCCGCGCGCGGTGACGAGTGCGAGCACGAGCCCGACGAGCAGGAAGGGCCAGATCTGATGGAGGGTCGCCCAGGTCGCGCCGCCCACCCCGCCGATCTGCCACGACCGAGCGGATTCGGCGATGTCCCCGCGGGGCAGGACGACCGCGGTGACCAGCGATCCGAGGGCGGCGGAGGTCGCGGCGCCCGCGAGCGCGAGCTTGAGCGGCGTGGCACCGCCCTGCCCGAGGGAGCCGATGACGTAGACCCCGACGGCGGTGGCGCCCGCCCCGGCGATCGCGACCCACACCATGGTGCGGGCATCCCCCGAGCCGTTGCCGAGTCCGAGGACCGCCATGGCGATCACCACGGCGAGGGTCGCGCCGGTGTTCACGCCGAGGATGCCCGGGTCGGCGAGCGGATTGCGGGTGACGCCCTGCATGATGCACCCCGAGATGCCGAGCCCCGCCCCGCCGACGAGCGCGAGCACGGTGCGCGGCATGCGCTTGGCGACAGCGGCCTGGTCGAACCCCTCAGGCATCCCCCTCAGGGGCGAGAGGATGTCCTCGAGGCCGACCTGCCTGGACCCGAGGGCGACGGAGGCCAGGGCGAGGGCGGCCAGCAGCGCCAGGCACCCGAGCAGCCACAGCAGGCGCGTGCGCCGGCCCCGGCGGAGCGGGGCGAGCGTCGAGGACGCCGTCACTTCCCGGCGGCCTGCTCGAGCTCGTCGAGGTACCGGTCGAGCACGTACGAGATCGACAGCGGGGTCGGGTTCGCGGCGGTGCCGAACGGATCGTCCGAGGGCAGGGCCACGATCGCGTCGTTCTTCACGGCGGGGATCTGCGAGAGCACCGGATCGCCCTGCAGGGTCTTCACGAGCTTCTCGTCGCCGTAGGTGACGATGATGTCGACGTCGTCGAACACGTCCGCCTTCTCCGCGCTCACGCTGCCCGAGAACTCGTCGGTCTTCGCCGAGACCCCGGCGATGGACTTCGGCGTGGACATCCCCAGGTCCTCGAAGAACATCGGCCGCGTGTCATGGGCGGTGTAGAAGTTCACGACGCTGAGGTCCGAGGTGTCCACATGCGTGAGGAACATGGCCGACTTCCCCGTGACGCCGGAGTGCTTCTCCACCGCGTCGGAGATCTCCTTCTCGAGGTCGGCGATGAGCTTCTCGCCCTCGGTCTGCATGCCCATGCCCTTGGCGCTGTACTCGATCATCTCGCGCCACGGAGTGCCCCATGCGACCTCCGGGTAGGCGATGGTCGGTGCGATCTCGCTGAGCGTGTCGTAGTCCTCCTGGGTGAGCCCCGAGTAGGTCGCCAGGATCAGGTCGGGCTCGGTGTTCGCGACCGCCTCGAAATCGATGCCGTCGGTCTCGTCGAACAGGACCGGCGTCTCGGCGCCCAGCTCCTCGAGCCTGTCGCTCACCCAGGGCAGCACGCCGTCGCCGTCGTCGTCGCCGAAGTTCGCCGCGGCCATGCCGACAGGCACCACGCCGAGGGCGAGCGGCACCTCGTGATTGCCCCAGTTCACGCACGCGATGCTGCTGGGCTTGGTCGGGATCTCCGCGGTGCCGAGGGCATGCTCGACGCTCAGCGGGAAATCGCCGCCGGCGTCCGAGGCCTCGGATCCTCCCCCCGCCGCTTCCGAGGCGGCGTCAGTTCCGGAGCAGGCGGCCAGGGCGAGCGCGGGCAGCGCGAGACCGGAGCCGAGGAGAGCACGACGGCCGATGATCGAACGGCGCGGGGAATGGGACATGGTTTCCTTTCGAGGGGTGACGAGACGCCACCGGGGGCGCGCTCCGGGGCGCGCGTGCGACGCACGGCGAGCGGAACGGCGGAGTGCGGCGCGCGGCACGCACGGCGGGGTGGGCACGAGGCGCACCATCCCCGGTCACGAAGGCGGAGTGAGGTTCGCCTTGGTCAGCGTAGAGGTTCGACTACCCCGTCCGCAATCGCGCCATCGGGACATCGATGTCGCGTCACGGACACGAAGATGGCCCTGGTCACGCGCTGCTTCCCGCACCGCGACCGCTGCTTCGGATGCGACTGCTTCCGCGGCCGCGGCCGCGGCTCAGGGTTCGTGGAAGCGGGAGGGCGTGGTCCCCGTCAGGCGGCGGAAGGCCGCGATGAACGCGCTCGGGGAGCGATAGCCGACCCGCTCGCTCACATCGTCCAGGCGCGCGCCGTCGGCGAGGAGTGCCACCGCGTGCTGGGCCCGCACGCGCGTGGCCCACGGCCGGAAGGCATGCCCTGTGTGCGCGAGAAAGGCGCGGGTCAGGGTGCGGCTGCTGACGCCGAGCCGGCACGCCCACTGCTCGAGGGTCGTCCCGTCGGCGGGGTCGCGTCGGAGAGCCTCGACGATCGGGCGCAGCTGAGGGTGCTCGGGCATCTGCACCATCAGGTCCTGCTCCGCGGGACGCAGGAGGTCCAGGACCATCGACTCGGTGATCAGCCGCGACGACTCCGCGAGGTCCTCCTCGCCGAGTCTGTCGAGCACGAGCAGCAGCAGCGGGGTCACCGCGATGCTCACGGCCCGATCGGCCAGGGCCCGGGTGCGCAGGCTGAACTGGGCGGCGCGGTGCCAGGTGCCGCGCGGCGCCCACCCCGTGTGCGGCACGCCCGCCGGGATCCACAGGCCCAGGTGCGGCGTGATGGTCCACGTCCGCGTGCCGATGGTCGCGGTCGATGCGCCGCGCGCGTTCCACAGGAGCTCGTGGGTGGGGTGCGAGTGCTGCTCCCACGAGGTGTCCCGGCCCAGGTCCTCGCCCGCGTGGAGGATCTCGCGCGGGATGTCGACCGCACCCGCGGTGAGGCGCGGCAGAGTGCGCACATCACGATCCTCGCGGGCCCCGGTCATGGGACGGAGGATATCGCCGGCCTTCACGCCCCTGCACCTCGGACCGCGGCCGCGCCGCACGTGCTCGCGCACCGGACGGCGCGAGGGCGGCGGATCACGATCATCGATCGCGGTCCGCCGCCCTCACGTCGCCGTCAACTCCGGCCCGTCTCGGGCTCAGCCCGTGTTCTTCATCCCCGCGGCGATGCCGTTGATCGTGGTGAGCAGGGCGCGCTGGAGCTCCTCGGAGGGCTCCTCGCCGCTCTCGGCGACCGCACGGAAGCGCTGCAGCATCGCGACCTGCATGTAGTTGATCGGGTCGAGGTAGCGGTCCCGCACGGCGAGGGTCCGCTTGAGGATCGGCTGGCCGTCCAGGAGGTCGAGCACGCCGGTGAGGCGCTCGACCTCGGCGACGGACAGCTCGTACTCCTCGCGGATCCGCTCGAAGAGCGGCCACAGGTTCTCCGGCACGAGGGAGTGCACGTAGTGGGCGGCGATGTCCATGTCGGTCTTCGCGAGCGTCATCTCGATGTTGCTGATGACGGTGCGGAAGAAGTGCCAGTTGCCCAGCATCTCGTGCAGGTCGTCCTCGTAGCCGGCCTCGCGGGCCGCCTTGAGGCCCGAGCCGACGCCGAACCAGCCGGGGACGATCTGGCGCGATTGCGTCCAGCCGAACACCCACGGGATCGCGCGCAGGCCGTCGAGGCCCTTCTCCGAGGTGGTGCGCTTCGAGGGCCGCGAGCCGATCTTCAGGTCGCCCAGCTGCTCCACGGGGGTGGAGGTCACGAAGTACTCGGGCAGGTCCGGATCGTCGGCGAGGGTGCGGTAGCGCGCGAAAGCGGCGTCGGAGACCTTCTCCATCACCGAGCCGAAGCGCTCGAGCTGCTCGGGCGTGGTGCGCGGCTCGGTGTGCAGCGCCGTGGCCTGCAGGACCGCCGCGATCGTGAGGTCGAGGTTCTCCCGCGCGAGCACCGGCAGCGTGTACTTGTCGGAGATGACCTCGCCCTGCTCGGTGAACTTGATCGTTCCGTCGAGCACGCCGTAGGGCTGGGCGAGGATCGCGTCGTACGTCGGACCGCCGCCGCGCCCGACGGATCCTCCGCGGCCGTGGAACAGCCGCAGGGTGACGCCGTGGCGGGCTGCGACGTCGCGCAGGGTGCGCTGGGCCTGGTGGATCTCCCACTGCGAGGTGACCACGCCGGACTCCTTGTTGGAGTCCGAGTAGCCCAGCATGATCTCCTGCTGGTCGCCGCGCAGCCGCACGAGCTCGCGGTACGCGGGGTTGCTCAGGAGCTCCTCGAGGATCTCGCCGGCGTGGCGGAGCTCCTCGACGGTCTCCAGCAGCGGTGCGAAGTCGAGGTCCGCGCGCTTGTCGTCGGCGCTCGAGAGGTCGACGATGCCCGCCTCGCGGGCCAGCAGAGCGACGCCGAAGATGTCGTCGGCCCCGTGGGTCATCGAGACGATGTAGGTCTGGATGACGTCGGTCCCGTAGCGCTTGTGGGCGTTGCGGATCTCGGTGAACACCCGGTAGGTGCCGGCGGTCGAGTCGTCGAGGATCGAGTCCTCCTCGGCGAGGGAGGCCCCGTACATCGGCCGACGGCTCGTGAGCTCGGAGCCCAGCACCTCGCCGCGCTCGGCGCGGCTGAGCTCGCCGTAGGGGCGGTCGAGCTCGCCGAGGCGGTCGAACATCGCGGCGAGCACGTCGTGGTGCTTCTCGGAGTGCTCGCGCACGTCGAGCGTGGCGAGGGTGAGGCGGATGCCGGCCAGCAGGTTCAGGGCGACGGCGATCGCCCCGTCGGCCGCGCGGCGGCCCTTGTGGCGGGCCAGGGCGTCGCGCACCACCTGGACGTCGTCCAGGAGCTCGTCGGCCGAGAGGTAGTCGCGACCGTGCACATGGGCCGAGCCCTCACGCATGCGCTCGCGGGTGTGCTCGAGCTTCGTGCGGATGGCGCCGAGCTTGAGACGGAAGGGCTCGGCGGCGTACATCCGCTGCTGCTCCTCGTCGACGGAGCCGCCGGCTTCGACGTCGGCATCGATCGAGGCCTGCAGGGCGTCGTCCTCGCCGACCAGGGTCGAGGACTCGGAGAGATCGCCGATGAGGTCGGAGACGATCTGCACCGACACGTCGATCGCGGCCTCGGCCTGCAGACCGAGCACCTCGCGGGTGACGTCGGCCGTGACGTACGGGTTGCCGTCGCGGTCGCCGCCCATCCAGGTGCCGAAGCGCAGCGGGACGGCGCGTTCGGGCAGGTCGGCGCCGTGGGCGCGCAGCTCCTCGCGCAGGTCGTCGATGAGACCCGGCATGGTGTGGCGGTAGATGCCGCGCAGGTAGTACAGCGCGTTGCGGGACTCGTCCTGCGGAGTGGGCTGGGTGCTGCGCAGCTCGTCGGTCTGCCAGAGCATCTCGATGAGCTCGGCGAGGTGACGGTCCTGGCGGCGGCGCTCGGGCGTGCCCTCTTCCGTCTCCTCGGCCAGCAGGTCGGAGACGTTGCGCAGCTTGGTGAGCACCGCACGGCGCGAGGCCTCGGTGGGGTGCGCGGTGAAGACGAGCTCGATGTCGAGCGAGTCGACGGCCTGCTGCAGCGCCTCGGAGCCCAGGGTCTCGTGGATCTCCGCGACGGTGCGCGGGATCCAGGACTCGCTGGTCGGGTTCTCGTCGATCGCGCGGACGCGGTAGAGCTGCTCGGCGGCGTTCGCGAGCAGGAAGTACTCGGTGAAGGCGCGGGTCAGCTCGGTCGCCTGCGCGTGCGGCAGCTCGGCCAGGCGCTTCTGGATGGCCTGCGCCTCCGCGGCGTCGCCGGAGCGCTTGGCCTCCTTGGTCTGTCGGCGCACGTCCTCGACGAGGTCCAGCAGGCCCTGGCCATGCTGGTCGGCGAGCGTGCGACCCAGCAGCGTGGACAGCCTGCGGACGGTCGCGCGCAGTGGCGCGTCGATGTGCGGATCATCGCTGACCACGGGGAACTCGCTGGTCAGCGTGGGGATGTGGATGCCACCTGTGTCGGACACTAGGCCTCCTGCTCCTGCCTCGGCGCACGGCCGACGACAGCAGCCGACGGCCGTGTCGGCTCTGAACGGTCTGGGTAAGAGTACAGGCGCGTCCCGACAGGCGAGCAGGCGTCTCATCCGGCGGGGGTGAGCAGGAGCGTCCGGCACATGCCCCGGGACGACGAGAGGGCCACCCCCAGGAAGCTCCAGCTCCTGCGGGGTGGCCCTCTCTCACGGGCGGAGACGAGAGGATTTGAACCTCCGAGGCGGTTTTTGCCGCCTACTCCCTTAGCAGGGGAGCGCATTCGGCCGCTCTGCCACGTCTCCTCGCGCATCGGGTGCGCGGTGCGCGACCTGCGGCGTTGATCAGGAGCGGATCCGGATCAGCGCTGCGTGCACGCAACGCCGTTCATCGTAGCGGAGGGCGTACGGGCCAGCAAAAGGGCCGACGGCGGATCGGGCGCATGTCACGTCAACAGGCGGCCGACCTCAGAGCCCGAGCTTCGCCTGCAGGTCGGCGATCTGCTTGGGCGTGCCCACGCGGTACTTCACGTAGGTCAGGCGCCCCTCGGCATCCACGGCGAACGTGGAGCGGATGACGCCCTCGACGATCTTGCCGTACATGTTCTTCTCACCGAAGGCGCCATAGGAGCGCAGCACGTCCTTCGACTCGTCGCTCGCGAGCGTGTACGGCAGGTCCTGCTTCGCCGCGAAGGTCTTCAGGTCCTCGATGGCGTCCGGGGAGATGCCGACCACCCGGTACCCCTGCGCGGTGAACATGTCGTGGTGATCGCGCAGGTCGCAGGCCTCCTTCGTGCACAGGGACGTGTTCGCCGCCGGGTAGAACCAGATCAGCGCCGGGGCGCCGCGGAGGTCGGTGAGGCTCACGCGGCCGCCGTCGGCGGTGGGCAGTTCGAAGTCGGGGGCCATGTCGCCCACGGCGAGCTTCACGGGGCCGCCTGCGGCGGGGGTCGTCGGCATGGGTGCGTCTCTCCTGGGTGGTCGGGCCGATGAGCGGCGCAGCCCTCGCGGGCGGCCGGGGTCGGCGGGTCGCTGTGCTCCCGCCACTGTACGGACACGGGCCGACGCGCGAAGGGCTCGAGAGACAGGGAGGCGCGGCCGGTTCATCGGTGCGCCGTCGGCGGGTCCGCGAGTGCACGGCGGCCCCATCGGTTCCGTCGGCCCGGTCTGCGAGGATCGGCTCCATGGATGCGCAGCACGAGGACGGCTCCCTCTTCGGCGATGATCTGCTCCCCCGCCCCGCGCGGGCGCTCGGACCGGGGGCGGTCTGGGTTCCGGGATTCCTGCGCCTGGACCAGCAGGCCTGGATCTCCGCGCGCTTCGAGGAATGGGCCGACGGGCCCGTGCCGCCGCGCTCCCCGAAGGTGCGTGGGCACGAGATGAGCGTGCGGACGGTGTGCCTGGGCTGGCACTGGCGCCCCTACGCCTATTCGCGGGAGGCGGTCGACGTGAACGGCAACCGTGTGCTGCCGTTCCCGGACTGGATGACCCGCCTGGGCCGTTCGGCGATCGCGGCGGCCGCGGAGCACGATCCCGAGCTCGCCGACATGTCCGCACGGCCCGACACCTCCGGCGCCCCCGGCGGCAGAGGCAGCAGCGACTCCTCCTCCGCTCCCAGCCGCCTCTACTCCCCCGACACGGCCTTGGTGAACCACTACTCCGCCGCGGCGAAGATGGGCATGCACCAGGACAAGGACGAGCGCTCGCTCGCCCCCGTGGTCTCGCTCTCGATCGGCGACGCGTGCACGTTCCGCTTCGGCAACACCCAGGCGCGCACGAAGCCGCACGAGGACATCACGCTCGAGTCCGGGGACCTGTTCGTCTTCGGCGGCCCCGCCCGTCTCGCCTTCCACGGCGTCACCAGGATCCAGCCGGGCACGGCGCCAGAGGGCTGCGGGATCACGGAGGGACGGCTGAACATCACGCTGCGGGAGACCGGGCTCGAGGGCTGACGACCCCGTCGGCCCCGCTGCCCCCTGCCGCGCCGCCCTGGCCTGACCGACCGACGACCGACGACCCGACCCGACCCGTCTACTCGTCGACCGGATCCGGCGCCAGGGTGCCGTCGGGGGCGATGTGCTCGAACATCTGCTGCACGACCATCACCACGTGGGGGTCGTCGACCGTGTAGAAGAGGCGGCGGCCGTCGCGCCGCGCGGAGACCAGGCCGGCCAGGCGCATCTTGCTGAGGTGCTGGCTGGCGGTGGCGACGGTGATGCCCGCCTCGTGGGCGAGGGCGCTGACGTCCAGCTCGCCGGCGACGGCGAGGGCGACGAGGTGCAGACGCGTGGGAGAGCTGAGCAGCGCGAAGGTGCGCGCCACGGTCTCCAGTTGTTGCCTCGTCGGTTCAATGCCCATTAATTCATTGTGTCACCGTCTTGCGTCTCACCATGCACGCTTCGACACTTGCATACCTGCCTAAACGTCTGACAGTGTGTCCGACGTGCTGAGATCGATCCGCCCCGCGCTGCTGTGCTTCCTCGTCGCCGTGCCCGCGCTCGTGCTCCGCCTGGGCGGGATCGAGGCCCCCTCGCTCGTGGGACTGCTCGTCTTCGGCGCAGCCGTGGTCGCCGCGGCGTTCGTGCTCGCGTGGGCGGCCGAGGCCGCAGAGGTCGACATCAGCGGCGGTCTCGCCGTCGCGATCCTCGCGATCATCGCCGTGCTCCCCGAGTACGCCGTCGACCTCTATTTCGCCTTCCGCGCGGGCTCCGAGCCGGACTACGTGCAGTTCGCCGCCGCGAACATGACCGGTTCCAACCGTCTGCTGCTGGGGCTCGGCTGGCCCGTGGTGGTGCTGGTCAGCGTCGCGATCGCCTCGCGCCGCTCGGGACGCACCGTGCGCGAGGTCGTCCTGGATCCCGCGCACCGCCTCGAGCTGGGCTTCCTGCTCATCGCCTCCCTGCTCGCCTTCGTGATGCCGCTGACCGCGACCATCAGCTGGATCCTCGGTGTAATCCTGCTGGCCTGGTTCGTGTTCTACCTGGTGCGGATCGCGCGCGGCGGGGCCGAGGAGGAGCCCGACCTGGTGGGCACCGCGGCGCGCATCGGCGCGCTGCCCCAGCGCACCCGACGCCCCGTGGTGATCGCCCTCTTCGTGGTCTCCGCGCTGATCATCCTCGCCTGCGCGGAGCCGTTCGCCGAGGCCCTCGTCGCCTCCGGCAGCACCCTCGGGATCGACCAGTTCCTGCTCGTGCAGTGGCTCGCGCCGCTCGCCTCCGAGGCTCCCGAGTTCATCGTCGCCATCATCTTCGCGACCCGCGGGAAGGCCGCGGCCGCGCTGGGCATGCTGATCTCCGCCAAGGTCAACCAGTGGACGATGCTCGTGGGCAGCCTGCCCATCGCCTACGCGCTGGGCGGCGGCAGCGGCACCCTGGCCCTGGACCCGCGCCAGGTGGAGGAGATCCTGCTGACCGCCGCGCAGACCATGATGGGCGTCGCCCTGCTGCTGGGCCTGCGCTTCCCCCGCTGGGGCGCGATCGCGCTGCTCGCCCTGTTCGCCGTGCAGTTCGCGGTGCCCGGGACCCACGGCCGCCTCATCCTCTCCGCGGCCTATCTCGTGATCGCGCTCGCGCTGTTCGTCCTGCATCGTCGCGGGATCCTGCCCGCCCTCACCGCCCCGTTCCGCCGGGAGCCCGAGGGGCCCGACGGGGGTCCGTCCGACGGAGGCCCGTCTGAGGGGACCGCGCCCGACGGGACCAGGCCCGACAGGACCGCGCCCGACGGGGGGACGCACCCCCGAGCCGACCGCCTCAACCCAGCCGGGCGATGATCCCGAGGTCCGCGCGGACCCACTGGTCGCCGCTCGCACGGTGCTCCGCGCGGCTCGCGTAGCGGTAGTCGAACAGCCGCACCCGCAGGCCCGTCGGCGCCCTCCCGTCGAAGGGATCCGCCCGCAGCAGACGTCGGATCTGCGGATCGCCCTCGAGCAGCTTCGTCAACAGCGCGGCGAACCAGGGGTCGGCGTTCGGCCGCAGGGCGAGGAACCACATCAGCCAGTCCAGTCGCAGGTGGTAGGGCGCGAACTGTCGTGGACGCCGCGCGAGGGGCCCAGGCTTGCCGTGGAAGAGATAGGGGTGCCACTCCTCCTCGCTCGCCGCGCCCGGGTCCTCGGCGAGAGTCCCTTCGATCTCGACCTCGTGGCGCTGCTTCGTCATCGATCCGAAGGCGCCGTAGGCGTTCACGAGGTGCCACCTGTTGAAGCTCGCGTTCATGAGCTGGTGCGAGGAGAAGAGGTTCCTCAGCGGCTTCCCGCTGAGGGCGACGAGTCCCGCGACGACCGCGATCACCAGCACGTGCCACCACAGGGGCGAGGAGGCGAGGACGCCGCCGTCGGCCGCTCCGCGCCCTTCCCCGGGACCGTGCGGCAGGCCCCATCCGGGCCAGGGCCCGCCCGTGATCCAGCGCAGGAACGGGTCGCTGATCGCACTGAAGGCGACGAGGATCGTGAGCAGGTTCAGCCAGGCGAAGTTGCCGGTGAGCATGAGGAAGAGCTGGGTGAGGATCACCAGGCTCGCGCCGATCGAGGCGAGGGGCTGAGGGAGCAGGATCAGCCAGATCGCGCCCAGCTGCACCACGTGGCTGCCGAGGGTCTCGAGCCGGTGCCACCAGCGCGGCATGAGGTGCGCCCGCCTGCTCAGCGGGCCCGGCATGGGCTGGGTGAGGTGGTGGTGCTCCATCGCGGTGAGGTCGCGCCAGGCGGGATCGCCCCGCATCTTGATCATCCCGGCACCGAACTCCAGGCGCAGCAGCATCCAGCGCAGGAACAGCAGGATCAGCAGGGGCGGCGCGACCGCGTCGGACCCGAGGAAGCCGACGACCGCGCCGCACTCCAGCAGCATCGACTCCCAGCCGAAGCCGTAGAAGATCTGGCCCACGGAGTGGATGGACAGGTAGAGCCCCCACATCACGAGGAAGACGGGGATCGTGGTCCACGCGGGCCCGAGCTGCGGGAGGCCGAGCACGCACGCCGTACCCAGCAGCATCCCGATCGCGCACATGACCCGCAGCAGCCGGTCGCTGTAGGGGGTGCGCGAGAAGCGGAAGAGCGTGGGGCCGCCGCGTATGCCGCGCTCCTCGAGCCGGGCGAGGAACCGCGGAGCGGGCAGCAGTCCGCGCTCCCCCAGCAGCGCCGGGAACTGCCTCCATGTCGAGGCGAAGGCGATCACGAACACGAGGGCGACGCCGCGCATGATCACCTCGCGGGCGATCGTGTACTCGCGGGCGTCGAGCAGCGAGAGCCAGGCGTGCAGTTCCATCTCGGTCACCTCGGTGCCATCATCCGCCCGTCAGGAGCGGGCGTCGAGGGCGGGCCGACGGGCCGCAAGCCGATGGGCCGACGGGCCGACGCCTCAGCCCAGCGCGCGCAGCAGCACGGCCCCGGCCCACCACGAGCACAGGGCGAGGACCAGCGCGTAGCCGGCGTTCCATGCCCATGCGGGCACTCCGGTGAGCTGGGCGAGCTGCTGGGGATCGTCCTGGCGGCGGCCGCCGGTCATCACGGTCCCGAGGTGCCGCCAGGCGCCGAGCAGGAGCAGCACGCCGAGCGCGAGCACCAGGGCGCCCGGGCCGAGCGCCCCGCCCCACCACCACACGGCGCCCACGATGAGAGCGCTCACCAGCACGGTCGCGACAGTGTGCAGGGAACGGGAGAAGACCAGGGAGAGCATCAGCAGCACGAGCGCGACGGCGAGCGCGGTGCGGGCCCAGCCGCCGAAGGCGATCTGGATGAGCAGCGCCCCCACCAGCGCGGGCATCGGGTATCCGGCCCAGGCGGAGAGCACCCGGCCAGGTCCCGTCGGCCGCCCCACCGTCACCGCGTGGCCGGACATGTCCCCGCTGACCACGAAGCCGGTGAAGCGCCTGCCCACGAGGATGCCGACGCCCGCGTGCCCGAGCTCGTGCACGACCGTGACCGCGAGGCGGGCGAATCGCCAGACGATCGGGACCACGACGGCGGCGAGGGCCACAGCGATCGCGGCGAGCGACCACCAGCCCTGGTCGGGCGGGGTCGCGGGCAGGCTGCGCTGCCACGCCCCGGAGAGGGCGTCGGTGAGAGAGGTGCCGATGTCCACGCCCGCCAGCATCCCAGGCGCAGCTGGGACCGGGCCGTGGCGCGTAGGGCGCGCGGGCCGACGAGAGACGGGCCGGAGGGAGACCGGCGACGGGCCGGCGGGCCGACGAGAGACGGGTCACGCCCGCAGGACAGCTCTCGCGCACATGCCGTGGGCACGCTATCGTCGCCAGCGCGGCAGGACATCAGACGTCTGATGACAAGGGTGCTCCCGTCGCGCACGATCAGCGTCGATCGCCCCGTCCGGCACGGGGCCCGAGACCCTGGAGGGATTCCGTGGAGACCACCGGACTGGGCGCCCTGAACTGGGCGGTCATCGTCATCTATCTGCTCGCGATGCTGGGCGTGGGCGTGTACTTCACGCGCCGCGCGTCGAAGAGCACCGACTCCTACTTCCGCGCCCAAGGGCGGATCCCCGCGTGGGCCGCGGGCTTCAGCATCTACGCGACCACGCTCTCGGCGATCACGTACATGTCCACGCCCGAGCAGGCGTACCTCAGCGACTGGTCGTACGCCGCCGGCAGCCTCGCGATCTTCGCGATCGTGCCCGTCCTCATCGCGTTCTACGTGCCGTTCTTCCGCAAGCTCAACGTGGTCACGGCCTACGACTACCTCGAGGAGCGCTTCAGCCCGGCGATGCGACTGATCGGCTCGCTGATGTTCGTGCTCTTCCACATCGGCCGGATCGCGGTCGTCATCTACCTGCCCACGCTCGCGATCTCCTCGGTCACCGAGATCAACCCCGTGCTGGTGGCGGCCATCGTCGGCCTGCTCTCGATCATCAACACGTTCCTGGGCGGCATCGAGGGCGTGATCTGGGCCGACGTCATCCAGGGCATCATCCTGCTGCTGGGCGCGGTCGTGATCATCGGCAGCGGCCTGCTCTCGATCGACGGGGGCCTCGGGACCGTTGCGAGCGACGCGATCGCCGACGACAAGCTGATCTCCGGCAAGGACTGGGACCTGGGCGGGATGCTCGGCGCCTCGATCCCGATCATCTTCATCGGCTCGGTGTTCACGAACCTCTACCAGTACACGGGCAGCCAGGACGTGGTCCAGCGCTATCAGACCACCGCGAGCAGCCGGGAGACGGCCCGTTCGCTGCTGACCAACGGCGTGCTGTCCCTCATCACAATCCCGCTGTTCTACGGCATGGGCACCCTGCTGTACAGCTACTTCAAGCACACGAGCCCGCTGCCGGACTCGGTGAACACCTCCGCGATCGTCCCCTACTTCGTGGTGCACGTGCTGCCCGCCGGCGTCTCGGGTGTGGTGCTCGCGGCGATCTTCGCCGCCGCCCAGTCGACGCTGTCGTCCTCGCTCAACTCGATCTCGGCCTGCCTCACGGTCGACGTGTGGGACTGCTTCCTGGTGCGCCGCGGTGCGAAGAGCTCTTCCGTCGGCCTCGCCCGCGCGATCATCGTCGTCGCCGGGATCATCGGCACGGGCGCGGCGCTCTACCTCGCGAGCACCGATCAGGCGGAGACCTGGAACCTGTTCCTCTCGATCCTGGGGCTGTTCGGCACCCCGATCGCCGCGGTCTTCGCCCTGGGCATCTTCACCCGGCGCGCGAACGCCGTGGGAGTGATCGCGGGGCTCGTCGTCGGCTCGATCGCGGCCTGGATCGTCCAGGACTCGGGCTCGACCCCGTTCATGGTCGCGTGCTTCGCCTTCGTGGGCACCGTGGTCGTGGGCTACCTGGTCTCTCTCGCCTGGAGCGCGATCCGTCCCGGCGGCGGCGACGGGCACGACATCCGGCCGCTCACCATCCACGGCACGAAGTCCGCCTACGTGCGTCGAGCGGAGAACGCAGGCGCGTGAGCGGGCGCGTGAGCGTGAGGGCGGGAGCGTGAACGCGTCCACTGCTGCCGGCGCGACCGGTGCGGCCGATAGCGTGGGGCGGTGAGCCCTCACCGGATCCCCCGCCCCACGGCCATCGAGGTGCGCGGCGCGCGCGTGCACAACCTCCGGGACGTCGATGTCGACGTGCCTCTGGACTCCCTGGTCGCGATCGCCGGGGTCTCGGGCTCGGGCAAGTCCTCGCTCGCCCTCGGCGTGCTCTACGCGGAGGGGTCGCGCAGGTACGTCGAAGCGCTCTCGACGTACACCCGTCGGCGCATGTCCCAGGCCCCGCGCGCCGCGGTCGACTCGGTGACCCACGTGCCCGCGGCGCTCGCCCTGCGCCAGCGGCCGGCGGTGCCCGGGGTGCGCTCGACCTTCGGGACCTCGACCGAGCTGCTGAACGTGCTGCGGCTGATGTTCTCGCGCCTGGCCTCGCACCTGTGCCCGAACGGCCACCGGGTCGCGCCGACGATCGACGTCGCCGCCGAGGTCCCGATCTCCTGCCCCGTCTGCGGGGCCGCGGTGCACGCCCCGGGCGCGGAGTCCCTCGCCTTCAACTCCGAGGGCGCCTGCCCGCGCTGCGAGGGCATCGGCACGGTGCGCGAGGTCGACGACGCGGCGCTCGTGCCCGACCCCACCAAGACCCTCGACGAGGGAGCCGTGGCCCCCTGGCAGATGTTCGGCTTCAACGTCCAGCCCGACATCGCGCGCGAGTTCGGGGTGCGCACGGACGTGCCCTTCCGGGACCTCACCGACGCCGAGCGCGAGATCGTGCTGGACGGCCCCGAGGAGAAGAAGCACATCACGGTGACCTCGAAGAAGGGCGTGCACGACCTCGACTTCACGTTCCGCAACGCCCGCCTCACCGTCACCGAGGAGCTGCGCCGCGCCGACACCGAGAAGCGCCTGGCCCGCGTGAGCCGCTTCCTCGTGGAGACCGTGTGCCCCGACTGCGAGGGGACGCGCCTCTCCCCCGCCGCGCGCGCTCCGCGCATCGGCGAGCTCGGCCTCGCCGACGCCACCGCCCTGACCCTCGACGGCCTGCTCGCCTGGGTCCCGACCGTGATCGGCCCGCTTCCCTCCGACATGCACCCGATGGCCCGCGAGCTCGTCTCCCAGCTCACGGGCATGGCCGACCGGCTCGTGCAGCTGGGCCTCGGCTATCTCTCCCTGGACCGCGCGGGCTCCTCGCTCTCGACCGGCGAGCGCCAACGGGTCCAGCTCGCCCGGGCGGTGCGCAACCGCACCACGGGCGTGCTCTATGTGCTCGACGAGCCGAGCATCGGCCTGCACCCCTCGAACATCGACGGCCTCCTCGCGCTGATCGGGGACCTCCTGGCGGACGGCAACTCCGTACTCCTCGTCGACCACGACGTGCAGGTGCTGCGCGAGGCGGACCACCTGATCGAGATCGGCCCGGGCTCGGGGCGCGAGGGCGGCGAGGTCACCGCCAGCGGCAGCATCCAGGAGGTGATCGACTCCGGGGACTCCCGCCTCGCCGGCTTCCTCGATGGCAGCGCCGACGTGGTGGTCCGCGAGCCGGCGTCCCCCGCGGAGGCCTTCGCCCGCGGAACCATCACCATGACCACGAGCGCCCTGCACACGGTGCATCCGCTGACGGTGCGCGTCCCTCTCGGCCGCCTCACCGCGGTCACCGGGGTCTCGGGCTCGGGCAAGACCACGATGGTGCTCGAGTCCCTGGTCCCGGCGCTGCGCGCGGCGACGGCCCGCGGGGCCGACGGAGGGCCGCCCGAGGAGGGCCCCGCCCCGTGGGGGGGGGGGCCCCGGGGGGGCCCCCCCCCCCCCCCCCCCCCCCCCCCCCCCCCCCCCCCCGCCCCCGGGGGGGCGCGGGGGGGGCCCCCCCCCCGGCCCCCCCCCCCCCCCCGGCCCCCCCCCGCGCCCCCCCCCCACGACTCACCCCGGCCGGTCCTCCCCGGACACGTGCGCACGCTGGATGCCGCCGGGATCCGCCGCGTCCACCAGATCGACGCGACCCCGATCGGCGTGAACATCCGCTCGACCGTCGCCACGTACAGCGGGGTCCTGGACGACCTGCGCCGCGCCTTCGCACGGACCTCCGAGGCGAAGGAGGCAGGACTCGGGGCGGGCGACTTCTCGTACAACACGGGGTCCCTGCGCTGCCCGCGCTGCGAGGGCACCGGGCGCGTGGTCCTGGACGTGCAGTTCCTGCCCGACGTCGACATCGACTGCCCCGAGTGCGAGGGCACCCGGTACTCCCCCGCGGCCGACGCCTACCCGCGCGGCGGCGTCACGCTCCCCCGCCTGATGGGACTCACGGTCCAGGAGGCGATCGAGGAGGTGGGCGACATCCCTGCGGTGAGGAGGCGCCTGCAGGCCCTCATCGACCTGGGACTGAGGTACCTGACCCTGGGCGAGGACACCCCGGCGCTCTCCGGCGGCGAGGCGCAGCGCCTCAAGCTCTCAGGGCACATCGACCGTGGTCAGGCCGACGCGCTCTTCGTCTTCGACGAGCCCAGCGTCGGCCTGCATCCCCTGGACGTGCGCACACTGCTGCACGTGCTCGACCGCCTGGTGGGCAACGGCGCGACCGTGGTGGTGATCGAGCACGACCTCGACATGATCGCCAACGCCGATCACGTGATCGACATGGGGCCCGGCGGCGGGGCCGCGGGCGGCAGGATCGTCGCGACCGGCGCCCCGCAGGATCTGGCCGAGGAGCCGGACAGCGCGACCGGGCGCTTCCTGCGCTCGCACCTGGACCGCAGCGCCGACACCGGGAGCTGATCTGGGCCCGGGTGACTGCTGCGTCACGCCGCGCGAGCGCGCGGACCCTCGCGGACCCTGGCGGACCCCCATGTATCGCAGGATTCCGGACATCTCGCCCCCGTCGGACCCCGCGTCGGACCCTCACGTGACGCAGTCCCTCCGGTCGAGGAGTACAGTCCCGGCCGTGTCGAATTCACCGGAGAATGCCAGCGGCCCCGTCCCGGATCCCACCGGACGCCCCGACCATGCCTCGACCCCCGATGCCGCTCCGCCGGGAGGCGGAGTGCTCGCCGCGCTCGACGCGCGGGACGTCAAAGGTCTGTACCTGTACCTCGCGGTGCTCGCGACGATCGGCGGCTTCCTCTTCGGCTTCGACTCCTCGAACATCGGCTCGGCGCTGGTGTTCCTGCCCTTCGACCTGGGCTCCTGGGGCACCGGCATCACCGTCGCCGGCGCCTCGCTCGGCTCCTTCGTGGGCGCGCTTCTCGCCGGTCCGCTGACGGACCGCTTCGGCCGCAAGTCCCTGCTGCTCGTAGACTCGGCGCTGTTCGCGCTGGGCTCGATCATCTCGGCGCTCGCCCCCGAGGCCACCACCCTGATCATCGGCCGCATCATCATCGGCCTCGCGATCGGCGCGGACTCCGCGATCGCGACCGCCTACATCGCCGAGTTCGCGCCCAAGAAGCGCCGCGGCTCCCTCGCCGTCATCCAGCAGTGGATGATCACGATCGGCATCCTGGGCGCGTATGTCATCGCTGTGCTGCTGCTCAAGGCGTTCCCCGACTCCGCGGTCACCGTGGACTGGCGGATCATGCTGGGCGTCGGCTTCATCCCCGCGATCCTCTCGCTGCTGCTGCGCGCGCGGATGCCCGAGTCCCCGCGCTGGCTGCTCGAGCGCGGACGCGAGTCCGACGTGCTGACCGCGATGCGCAAGCTCGACATCGAGGCCACCGCCGAGCAGGTCCACGCGGAGGCCCTCGCCGTCCAGGAGCGCGTGCGCCGCCTGGCGAAGACGACCCTGTGGACGCCCGCCGTGCGGCGCGCCCTGGTCGTGGTCTGCGTGTTCTTCGTCTTCCAGCAGATCACCGGCATCAACGTCGCGTTCTACTACGGCCCCGAGCTGCTGGGCCCGTACTTCGGCACCGACGCCGGGAACCCCGTGGACGCCGAGATCGCCGGCGTGATGGCCGCGGGCGTGCTCGCGATCGTCAACGTGCTGGCGACCTACTTCGCGTTCCGCTGGATCGACAAGCGGGGCCGGCGCAAGCTCTCCATCGGCGGCTTCGGATTCATGATCGTTTTCCTCGTCATCGGCGCGATCGGCAACGCGACCCTCACGGGCACCGCGCAGCTCGTGGTCCTCATGATCACCTTCGCGCTGTTCATCTCGAGCTTCGCGATCGGCGTGGGCGGCACCGGCTGGCTGCTGCAGGGCGAGATCTTCCCGACCGCCGTGCGCGGGCGCGCCGCCGCGATCGCGGCCGCCGTCAACTGGCTCGCGAACTTCGCCCTGGTCCTGGCATTCCCGCCGCTGCGCGACGGCCTGGGCCTCAGCTGGGTGATGATCATCTTCGCGGTGCTGTGCCTGCTGGGCGTGCTGTTCGTGCACCGCTTCCTGCCGGAGACCAACGGCAAGGGGGCCGACGAGTCGATCCTCCTGTTCGAGGGCCCCGTCAACCGCGAGGATCCCTCGCAGCCGTCGGTGGCCCCGGCCGCGCTGCGCTGAGGCACGGCGGGCCCGCCCGGGCTGGCCCGGCCTGGCTTACGCCGTTCCCAGCAGACGCTCGAGCACGCGCACCACGCCGTGCTCGGCGTTGCTGGGCGCGGCATACCTCGCGGCGGCAGTGATCCGCGGGTGGGCGTTGGCCATCGCGAACGACCACTCGGCCACGTCGTACATCGCAAGATCGTTGAGGTAGTCGCCGAACACGGCGGTCTGCGCAGGCGTGATCCCGAGAGCCGCCTGGAGCGCGAGGATCCCCCGGCCCTTGTCCGCCTCGGGGTGCATGACATCGATCCAGTGCGCGCCCGAGACGACCACCTGATGGGTCTCGGCCAGGTCAGCGAACTCGGCGGAGGTCGCCTCGGCGTCCGCGAAGTCGTGGACCGCGAGCTTGAGGACCTCCCCCTGCACGGCATCGAGGTCGGGGACGATCTCGAGCCGGTGGTAGTACTTCCGGGCCTCGGCGAGGAAGGCCTCGTCGTCCCGCTCGACGTACGCGGTCTCGACGCCGCAGACCACGAGGCCGAGGTCCAGGCCGCCCGAGACGAGGTCCCGCACCCGGGCGATCACCCGCGCGGCCGTCGGCGCGTCGACGGTCGTGGTCGCGACGACCTCTCCGTCGTGGACGACGAGCGTCCCGTTCTCGGCCACGTAGGTCTCGATGCCCGGCGCACTGCCGTTCTCCGCCCCGAAGGTCGCGCGCAGGGTCGCGAGCTGGCGCCCGCTCGCGGGCACGAACTCGATCCCCTGGGCGCGCATGCGCTCCTGCAGCGCCCAGAAGTCGCCGGGCACCTCGCCCTCGGGCGTCAGCAGCGTGCCGTCCATGTCGGCGACGACGAGGCGGACGTCGTGCGGGCCGGCCGGGATCTCGGACCAGGGCTCGGCGGATGGAGCGCTTGCAGAGGCGCTGGTGAGGGACTCGGTCACGGTGGCAGCTCCGATCGGCCGACGGCGGGACGGACCGACGGGCAGACGCCTGCCCGTCGGAGGAACAGGACCCTGTCAGTGTCCCCCGACATCGGCTCGGACACCCGGCGCGCATTGCCGCGCTCACATCGAGGGCAGACGTCGGGCCGGGGTCGACGTCGAACCCGGACCGGCGTCGGGCCGGGGCCGCGGACGCACGGCTGCCCCGCACCCGAGCGGGTGCGGGGCAGCCGCCTCGCGCAGGGCCAGTGCTCGACGCGCAGATCTCCGAGCGCTCAGAGCACCTTGGCCAGGAAGTCCTTGAGCCTCTCGCTCTGCGGATCGCCGAAGATCTCCTCGGGCGTTCCCGCCTCGACGATGACGCCGCCGTCCATGAAGATCGTGCGGTTGGAGACCTCGCGGGCGAAGCCCATCTCGTGGGTCACCAGGATCATCGTCATGCCGTTCTCGGCGAGGTCGCGGATCACCTGGAGCACCTCGCCCACCATCTCGGGGTCGAGCGCGCTCGTGGCCTCGTCGAAGAGCATCACCTCGGGCTCCATCGCGAGCGCACGCGCGATCGCGACGCGCTGCTTCTGACCGCCGGAGAGCGAGGCCGGCTTGGCGTCGGCCTTCTCGGCGAGCCCCACCCGGTCCAGGAGGGTGCGGGCGCGCTGCTCGGCCTCGTTCGCGGAGCACTTGCCCAGCTGGGTCGGCGCGAGCATGATGTTCTCGAGGACGGTCATGTGCGGGAAGAGGTTGAAGTGCTGGAAGACCATGCCGATCCTCTGGCGCACCTCGTCGATCTTCACCTTCCGCCCCGAGAGGTCGGCGCCGTCGATGACGATCGACCCGCCGGTGGGGTCCTCCAGACGGTTCAGGCAGCGCAGGAAGGTGGACTTGCCCGACCCCGAGGGGCCGATGATCGCGACCACCTCGCGCTCCTTCACCGTGAGGTCGATGCCGGTGAGCACCTCGTTGTCGCCGAAGCTCTTGCGCAGGCCCTCGACGACGATCTTCTCGGGACGCTCGCCCGCACCCTTCGTCGCACCGCCGGCACCCGCGCCGCCGGGGGCGCTCGTCTGCCCGCTCGGACTCGTCTGCTCGCTCATACCGCGTACTTCCTCTCGAGTCGCTGCGACAGCAGGGTGAGCACCGTGATCACCGCGAAGTACAGGAACGCCACCACGACCAGCACCTGCGAGGACATGTAGGTCGTCGCGATGATCTGCCGGGACTGGTAGGTGAGCTCGGCAAGTCCGATGACGCTCAGTAGCGAGGTGTCCTTCAGCGTGATGATGCCCTGGTTCACGAAGGTCGGGATCATGATGCGGAAGGCCTGCGGGAGCACGACCTTCTGCATGGTCTTGCGGTGGCCCAGGCCCAGCGATCGCGCGGCCTCCGTCTGCCCGGAGTCGACGGCCTGGATGCCGCCGCGGATGATCTCGGTCATGTAGGCGCCGGTGTTCAGCGTCAGCGTGATCGCACCGGCGACGAACGGCCCCATCTTGAGGTCGGGGAACATCTGCGGGATCGCGAAGAAGATGAAGAACGCCTGCACCAGGATCGGTGTCCCGCGGAACACGTACACGTAGGCGGTCGCGATCCAGCGGAAGGGCGCGAAGCGCGCGAGCCGGGCGAAGCCGAAGATGATGCCGAGGACGAAGGCCAGCACGAGAGCGACCACGGTGGACAGGAACGTGAGCCATACGCCGTGCAGCAGCTGCGGCCAGTAGTCCGTGATCACCGTGAGCACGGAGCGGTCGGGCTTCTGCGCCTGCTCGCCGCCGCCGTCGCTGCCCTGGGCGCCCACGTACTTCTCGACGATCGTGTCGTACTCGCCGCTCTTCTTGAGGTTCTTCAGACCCGCGTTGAACTTCTCGCGGAACTCCGCGTTCTTGCCCTTGTTCACGGCGGCGCCGAAGTCACCGCCGCCCTGCGGGTCGCCGACCTGCTTGAAGCCGGACCCCTGGGTGATGCCGTAGGCGATCACCGGGTAGTCGTCGAAGTAGCCGACGGCGTGCCCGGACTTCACCGCGTCGACCACGTCGGTGGTCTCCTGGTAGGTGTCGACCGTGTAGCCGCACTTGTCCTTGTTCTCCTCGGCGAAGTCCTTGCCGGTGGTGCCGTTCTTGACGGCGACCGTCTCGCCCTTCAGCTGGTCGAGGGAGGAGATGTCGCTGCTCTCGGGCACGGCGAACTGCACGCCGCCCACGAAGTAGGTGTCGGTGAAGTCGAAGGACTCCTTGCGCTCGTCCGTGATGGTCATGCCCGCCATCACGGCGTCGACCTGGTTCGAGGACAGCGCCTGCACCGCCGCGTCGAAGCCGAGCGGACGGATCTCGACCTCGAAGCCCTGGTCCTTCGCGATCGCGTTGAGCAGGTCGATGTCGATGCCCTCGAGGTCGCCGTCGGAGCCCGTGTACTCGAAGGGCGCGTACGTCGTGTCGGTGCCGACGACGTACTTCTCCTTCGGCTCCGCGTGCGCGGGCTGCGCGCTCACCGCGGCGGTGAGTGCGGCCATGAGCAGGACCGCGAGCAGCGCGATCCAGCGCAGGGCAGGTGGCCGGGATCCGGCGGGCGCGGGCGCGAGGGCGGCCGACGCGGTGCGCGGCGGGGCCGCGTTGGGTGACGCAGGCGGGATGCCTGGTGTGGGCGGGGAAAGGGGCGACACCGGTTCCTCCTCGGACCTCGCGGCCGCCCGGGCATCGGTGCCCCGAGGGGATCCGCACGGCTGCGAGCCCGACGAAGGCGGCACGTGCGATGTTGTCGTGACGTGTCGTACAGCACGTGCACCATAGCAAGACGGGCGCCGGACCCCGTTCGCAGGATCCCTCGGAGGGGTCAGGACTCCCAGCGCACTTCGTCGGCGTCCTTGTCGGGGCGCCACCCCCTCCACACGGGCCGGCGCAGCCTGTCGTCGGGGGTGCGCTCGGCATGGCGCACCTCGCCCACGAGGTCGGCGCGCACCCAGTGGGCGTCGCGGGCATCGGCACTCGGGACCCCGCTCACCGGCGGTGTCCTCCGCGCGCGTGAGTGGAGGCGCTCTCGTGCGTGCTCGAGATCGTCCTGGCTGAACCCGGTGCCCACGCGACCGACGTAGTGAAGATTCCCGTCCTCGTCCGGGACGGCCAGCAGCAGGGAGCCGATGCCGCCTGCGCGCGCTCCCCGTCCCTCGCACCAGCCCACGACGACGACCTCCTGGTGATGGGCGTTCTTGATCTTGAGCCAGGTGCGGGCACGGCGCCCGGGCTGGTAGATGCTCGACTCCTTCTTCGCCATCACGCCCTCGAGCTGGAGCTCCTGGGAGCGGGCGATCGCGTGGTCCACGTCCCCGTGCACGGCGTGCGGGAGCTTCACGTGCTCGGTGGGGTCGACGGTCGCGAACAGGGCGTCGCGCCGCTGCCTGTACGGCGTGCGCAGCAGCGACCTGCCGTCGGCCTCGAGCAGGTCGAAGACCATCAGGTGGACCTCCGTCTCCTTCTGGGCCCGCTCCACGTCGCGTCGAGAGGTGAGTCCCAGACGCCCTTGGAGGCGCGAGAACGCGGGCCGGTCGTGGGAGTCCAGGGCGACGATCTCACCGTCCAGGACGATGCGTCCCGTCCCGGAGCCGGTGCCGCCCACCGCGTCTTCCAGCTCCCCGAGCTCGGGGAACGTCGCGGTGACGTCCGTGCCGCCGCGGCTGGTCAGGCGGACGCCCGCCGAGGTGATCGTGGCGATCGTGCGCATACCGTCCCATTTCATCTCGAAGGCCCAGTCGTCCTCGTCGGTGTCCTCGCGTGAGCCGGGCGTCGCGAGCATCGGGCTGATCTCCTCGCGGACGCCTGTCTCTTCGCGGGCACCGGTCTGCTCGCGGTCGCCTGTCTCCTCGCGGGCACCGGTCTCCTCGTGGGCGCCGGCCGATCCCTCCTCGGGCTGGTCCTTCATGAGGTGCAGCAGCCAGTCGGCCTTCGCCTTCTTCTTCGCGGCCGCAGTCCTGGCGCCGCGGCCCATGCCTCCGGTGTGGATGAACGCGAAGCGGCGCGGCACGCCTCCGAGCCCTCCGCCCTCGCGGCCGCGGCAGACGGCGATGACCTCACGGCCCTCGCGCCACTTCTCGATCTCGACGAGGCCGCTGTCCCAGATGGTGACCTCTCCCCCGCCGTACTCGTCCTCGGGGATGCTCCCCTCGAAGGTGCCGTACTCGAGCGGGTGGTCCTCCGTCTGCACCGCCAGCCGGTTCACGTCCACCTCGAGCGGCGGTCCCTTGGGGACGGCCCAGGAGACGAGCACCCCGTCGTGCTGGAGCCGGAAGTCCCAGTGCAGGCTCGAGGCGTGGTGCTTCTGGATCACGAACATCGGGTCCTGCGCCTCGAGCGCTCGCTGCGCCGCATCGGCCCGCTCGTGCGATCCCTGCCGTGCCGCCTCCGGGGTCGGCTCCGGGGTTGCATCCGGGACGGGCTCCGGGGTGCGGCGCGCGTCGCGCTTGGAGCGGTATGTGCGCAGTCGATCGTCCGCGGCCCCGGCCGACGCCTCGTCGTCGGCCGACGCCCCTCCCGCGGCCGACGAGTCATGCTGTTCGAGGCCGAGCGCCGCGAGAGGATCGGTCCCGCCCTCGATGCGCGCGAGGACCTCCTCGAAGTCGAGCTGGGCGAGGGAGGAGTCCTCGATCTCGTCCCAGGTGCGGGGCGCGGCGACCGTCGGCCGCTCCCTGCCGCGCAGCGAATACGGGCACACCGTGGTCTTGTGCCCGTTGTTCTGCGACCAGTCGACCAGGACCTTCCCTCGGCGCAGGGACCTCTTCATGTCGCTGACCACATGGTCGGGATGCTCGTCCTCGAGGGCTCGCGCGAGGCGGTGCGCGAGCTCTGCGACCTCGTCGGCGGCGGAGGTCCCGTCCAGCGGGGCATAGAGGTGGATCCCCTTCGAGCCGGACGTCACGGGATAGGAGTCGAGTTCCATCTCGGCCAGGAGATCCCGGCACCACAGCGCCACCTGGGCGCAGTCGTCGAGACCGGCGCCCTCTCCCGAGTCGAGATCGAGCACGAGGCGGTCAGGGCATGACGATTCGCCGTCGGCGTCGAATCGCCACTGCGGGGTGTGGATCTCGAGCGCCGCGAGCTGGGCGAGCCACACCAGCACGGCGGCCTCGTCCACGAGGGGGTAGGTGGAGATGCCGTCGTGGTGCTCGAGGTCCGCTCGCGGCACCCAGTCCGGCGCGGAGTCCTCGAGATCCTTGCGGAAGAAGACCTTGCCGGGGTGCTCGGCGGTGCCGACCCCGTCGACCCATCGCTTCCGCGTCGCCGGTCGGCGCGCGGCCTGCGGCACCATCACACCGGCGGCGCGCCGGTAGTAGTCGATGACCTCGCCCTTCGTGGTGCCGGTCGAGGGATACATGACCTTGTCGAGGTGCGTGAGCCGCAGCGAGCGGCCGTCGACCTCCACCTTCTGCTCCCGTGCGGACATGGCTCCACTGTTGCGCGGATCACCCGTCCTGTCACGGGCGGGCCAGGGCGCCGCTGCGCAGGACCCCCGTGTTCCGGGGTGCGGCGCGCCGCGCGACGTGGCCCACATTCTCCAACCCCTGCCCTCCGCTTATGGCACCCATAAGCTACGTTCGGAGAACACGATCACTGCCGCCTCGGCGTGTCTGGGCGCAGTCGGGTGCATCCCTGCACCGGTCGTGCGTCGCGCGGAACGGGGAGTCCGCAGATGACGCGGGATGTCCGCGATCCACCGCGCGACCCGCGGGAGGGCCGGCGTCGGCCCACCCGCCGCTCCGGCAGCTCCAGAGCTCGATGTCCAGGAGGCCCGATGTCCGACCCCGCATTCCCGACCGCATTCGCGGCCCCGCCCGCGACCTCGGCCCTGCCCGTGGTCCCGTCCCTGCCCGCGGTCGCGGCCGCTCCGGCGGTCCACGTGCTCCACGACAACCCGGAGTGGATCGCTCCGTTCACCGCGGCCTTCGAGGCCGTCGGCGTGCCGCTGATCGAGTGGCCGCTCGACGGCGGCGTGCTCGACCTCGACAGCGAACCTCCCCAGGGCGTGTTCTGGTCCCGCCTGAGCGCCTCGTCCCACACGCGCGGCGCCCCGCACGCGAAGGACGTCGCGCGCGGCACCCTCACCTGGCTCGAGTCCTGGGGGCGGCGCGTGGTGGGAGGCTCCCGCGTGGCCGACCTCGAGGTCTCGAAGATCCAGCAGCACGCGGCGCTGCGCCATGCCGGGTTCGACGTGCCGCGCACGATCGCCGTGCACGACCGCGACTCGCTCGTCGATGCCGCCCGCGCCCTGCCCGCCCCCTTCATCACCAAGCACGACCAGGGCGGCAAGGGTCTGGGCGTGCGCCGCTTCGAGGACCACGAGTCCTTCGAGGAGTACGTGCGCGGCGCGGACTTCGAGGAGAGCGCCGACGGCATCACCCTTCTGCAGGAGCTGCTCGTGGCCCCCGAGCCCGTGATCACGCGCGCGGAGTTCGTGGGCGGCCGCTTCGTGTACGCGGTGCGCGTGGACACCTCCGGCGGCTTCGAGCTGTGCCCCGCGGACGCCTGCGCCCTGCCCGGCACCCCGACTCCCCCGGCCTTCCGGCTCGACGACTCGATCACCGCGAGCACGCCCCTGATCCGGCGGTACGAGGAGCTGCTGGCGGACCTCGGGATCGAGATCGCGGGCATCGAGTTCCTCACCACGACCGACGGCCGCACCGTCACCTACGACCTCAACACGAACTCCAACTACAACCCGGCGGTCGAGGCCGAGGCCCCGACGCCGGCGGTGCGGCAGGTCGCGCGATGGTTCGGGGAGCTCCTGGACGCCGAGCGCGGCACGGTGCCGCTGGACGTCGTGCGGGGCGCCGCATGAGCGCCGCACCCGAGACGGCCGCCACCGGCGCCTTCACCGCGGAGTGGACCGCCTGGCACGAGGCGCACGAGCGCTCGCGTACGGACCCGCTCGGCATCCTCGCCGCGACGGGACTGCACTGGCTGGGGCGCACGCGACTGCGCGCGCCCGGGGTCCCTGGCGCCTGGTCCGTGGGCCCCCAGGGACCGCTCGTCGAGCTCGCCGAGGGCGAGATCCTCACGGCAGGCGGCGAGGAGCTGCGCGGCACCCGCCAGCTCGCACCGTTCATGCACGACGGCACCGTGCTGCTGCACTTCGTGGACCGTACGTCCGGCACGCCAGGCGCGTCAGGCGCGTCAGGCGCGCCAGGCGCGCCAGGCACGTCCGAGCACGGCGTCGACGGAGTCGCGGAGGTCTCGCGGCGCGGCAGCGGCGTCATGCTGCGGCCCCGCCGCGCGGACAGCCCCTACCTCGCCTCCTTCACGGGGACGAAGGCGTATCCGGCCGACCCGCAGTGGGCGATCGACGCCCGCTTCGTCGCCGACTCCGCGCCGACCACGCGCCGGGTCGATGCCGTGCTGCCCGGCATCCAGCACAGCTTCTCGAGCCCGGGCCGCCTCGAGTTCGAGCGCGACGGGCGCACCCACCGCCTCACGGCCTTCGCAGGCGCGGACGGCGCGCTGACGGTCCTGTTCCGGGACGCGACCAGCGGGATCACGACCTACGCGGCGAGCAGATCGCTCACGGCCCCCGCCCCGTCCGCCGACGGCTCCGCGGTGCTCGACTTCAACCGAGCGGTGAACCTCCCCTGCGCCTACACGGACTTCTCGACCTGCCCGGTGCCGCCGCGGGAGAACACCCTCCCCTTCTGCGTGGATGCCGGGGAGAAGGTGCCCGCCGCCCGCGCGAGCGCGGCGTGAGCATGGCGTGAGCCCGGGGTGAGCGAGCCGTCGCTCCGGCGGCGACCGGGGGTGTGACCCCTGCCGCCGCCGGGTGACGCTCCCCTCATATCGTGATCTAGTAGACCCTGCACGCCTACTTAGGCGAACCTGCATACTCACCCAGCTCACCCGAAGGACCGTTCTGTGACCTCGTCGCGCCCGCTCCCCCGCACCTCCTCCCACGAGCCCTCCGTCCGTCGCCCGCTCGCGCGGCGCTCCCTGCTCGGGATCGCCCCGTCGGCCGCGGTCCTCGCCGCGCTCACCGCGTGCGGCGCGGGCAGCCAGTCGGCCGACGACGCCGCCTCGGACGCGGGTTCCTCCGACGGCGGCTCCGGTGCCGCGGCGGGCGGCGCGCAGGGCGCCCCGTCGGACCTGCCCGAGGGCTGGACCTGGGTGGAGGGCACGGACCTGCCCTCGGCGTCGGCGACCCCGGAGCTGCCGGTGACGGTCACCGACGGCACGGGCGAGAAGGTCGAGGTCAAGGACATCTCGAAGATCATCGTGGGCGGCGAGGACGTCGCCGACATCCTCGCGGCGCTGGGGCTGCAGAAGAACATCTATGCGGCCCCCACGAACTCCGTCGCCCAGGCCGCTCTCGATGCGCCCGAGCACTTCGAGTTCAGCCAGAAGACCGGCGTCGAGGGCCTGCTGAGCGTCAAGGGCACGCTCTTCATCGGCAACAACGTCAAGCGCCACGGCAAGCCCGCGGCCCAGTTCCGGGAAGCCGGCGTGGACGCCGTCGTGGTCGACGACCAGCAGCCCATCGCCGACAAGATCCGGGCCGTCGCCGAGTACGTGGGGGCGAAGGATGCGGGCGAGGAGCTCGCGAGCGCCGTCGAGGACCAGCTCGACCAGGCCGCGTCCGACGCCAAGGGCACCGGCATCGACGGCCTGCGCATCCTCGCGGTGACCTCGAGCGGCGCGGGTGGGGCGAACGCCGTGGTCGGAACCGGCACGGCCGCCGCCGACATCATCGCGGCCGCGGGCGCGACGAGCGTCGGCGTCGAGGAGGGCCTGCGCGGCTACTCCGTGAAGTACAGCGACGAGGGCCTGCTGGACACGAAGCCCGACGTCATCCTCACCGGCGACGGCGACCTCGAGGAGTGGGGCGGGCTCGAGGGCTTCCTCTCCGCCTTCCCGACCCTCGCGCAGACCCCCGCGGGCACCTCGAACACCTTCTTCCTCATGCCCAGCGAGCAGATCAAGGTCAGCGGCGTGGGCGTCGGCGCCGGTGCGATCGCGCTGGTGAAGGCCCTCGCCGCCGTCGCGAAGTGACCGCCGCCGAGGACACCGCCGGGTCCGCCCCGCGCCGTGCGGCGCTCGAGCGGACCCGGCGCCTGCCGCTCGCGATCGGCCTGCCGATCAGCGGCGCGGTGCTGGTGGTCGCGATCGTGGTCTCGATCGGCACGGGTCCCATCCAGCTCAGTCCGAGCACGGTCCTGGGCGTCATCTGGCACGAGATCCTCGGGCAGGGCGCCGCGCGCCCGGCGCTCGAGACCACCGTGGTGATGGACCTGCGGATGCCGCGCGTGCTGTTCGGGGCACTCTCCGGGGCGGCACTCGCGGTCTCCGGCGCGGCGCTGCAGAGCCTGTTCCGCAACCCGCTGGCCGATCCCGGCATCATCGGCGTGAGCGGCGGCGCCTCCACCGGGGCCGTCGCCGCGATCGTGCTTCTTCCCCCGCTGACCGGTGCGGCGGTCGCCTGGGTGGTGCCCGCCGCGGCCTTCGCGGGCGGCATCCTCGCCACCACGCTGATCTACGCGCTCGCCCGCCCGGGCATGGACTCGGGCACCGCGCGGCTGCTGCTCGTGGGCATCGCGATCGGCTCCGCCTTCGCCGCGATCACCGGGTTCCTCACCTTCGCGGCCGACGACGACGATCTGCAGACGGTCGTCTTCTGGCAGATGGGCTCGCTGGGCGATCTGGACTGGATGAAGCTCGCGATCGGCACGCCCGTGATCCTCGTCGGCGTGGTGATCATGATCCTGCTCTCGCGCCGCCTGGACCTGCTCACGCTCGGCGACCGGCAGGCCCACCACCTGGGCCTCGACGTGTCCACGACCCGCAAGATCGTCATCGGGACCACCGCGCTGCTGACGGGCACGAGCGTCGCCTTCGCGGGCACGATCGGCTTCATCGGGCTCGTCGTCCCGCACATCGTGCGCCTCATCTGCGGGCCCGCGCACCGCGGGGTGCTGCCGATGTCGGCCGTGATCGGAGCACTGCTGATCGTCGTCGCGGACACGCTCTCGCGCACCGTCGCCCCGCCGGCGGAGGTGCCGATCGGCCTGTTCACGGCGATCATGGGCGCCCCGTTCTTCCTCATGCTCGTGCTGCGCTCGCGGACGGTGCGGCTGTGAGCGCGCAGACGGGGGCTCGCGTCGGCGCCGCGGCGGCCGATGGCCTCACGGCAGGCACCGAGGCGGCAGGCGCGCCCGCGCCCGGCACCACCGGGGCCGAGCCGTGGATCCGCGTCGAGCGTGCCGGCTTCGCCATCGGCGGTGCGGTGCTGCTGCAGGATGTCGAGTTCTCGGCGAGCGGGGGCGAGCTCGTGGCGCTCGTCGGCCCCAACGGGGCCGGGAAGTCGACGCTCCTCTCCCTGCTCTCGGGGGATCAGCGGCCCACGAGCGGTCGCGTGCTGCTGGACGGCAGGCCGACGGCCGACTGGCCGGCGAAGGCTCTGGCCCGGCGGCGCTCGGTGATGACCCAGCACCACAGCCAGGCCTTCTCCTTCACCGTGCACGAGGCGGCGGCGATGGGCCGCGCCCCGCACCCCGTCGGCCCGGACGACGACGCCCTCATCGAGCGCTGCCTGCGCGAGGCGGACGTCGACGCCCTCGCCGGGCGGGACGTCACGACGCTCTCGGGCGGCGAGCTCGCGCGGACCGTGTTCGCCCGCGTCCTCGCCCAGGACGCCCAGGTGGTCCTGCTCGACGAGCCGACGGCCGCTCTGGACCTCCATCACCAGGAGGTGCTCATGGCCCGGGCGCGCGAGCTCGCGCAGGAGGGCCGCTGCGTGCTCGTGGTCCTCCACGACCTCACCCTCGCCGCGCGCTGCAGCGACCGCATCGCGATGTTCGACGGCGGGCGCCTGGTCGCGCTCGGACCGCCCGAGGACGTGCTCACCCCCGACCGCATCCGCGAGGTCTATCGCCATGAGGTCGCCGTGCTCGAGCACCCGACCTCCGGCCGGCCCCTGGTGGTGCCGCTGTGACCGCGCAGGAGCCGACGCGCCGTCGCCCCGGAGCTGCCGGGGCTACCGGAGCCGCCGGGGCCGCCCAGCGCCCCGATCTCGCGGCTCTCCTGTCCGGGCCCCGGTGGGAGCCGCTCCCCCGGCCGACGGACGCACCCGTCCAGCGGGTGCGCGTCGTGCGGGCCGAGCAGCACCCCTCGACGTCCGCCCCCGTCGGCGCGTCCGTCGAGGTCCTCGCGCGCGAGGAGGATCGCGCGATCATCCGGCTGCGCCACCACGCCCCCGGCGCGAGCGCCGTCGCAGCGCAGATCAACGGCTGGTGGAATCCCGATCCGCCCGACGGACTCGACCTCGTCGCCCAGGGCGACGGGTGGTTCACGGGCGTGTTGTCCGTCCCCGGGGACCTCTGCGCGACGATCGCCTTCCTCGAGCACCATGATGATGACGGTGACGGCGGGGCCCCGGCAGACCCCCCGTGGTGGAGCGACGGACTCAAGGGGAAGCGCCCGGCGGCGCCGGCGCGACCACAGGCGCGGCCCGGCGGATCCCTGGTCCTGGACCTGGTCCGCGATCGGGTCATCGCCTCGCACGCACCCTCCAGCGTCCCCGTGCACGAGCTGGCGACGGCCGCGGGCGAGCCGCGCACACGCTGGTGCGCGATCGACGGGACACGTGGGAGCAGCGGGACCAGCGAGGACGGCGGGGACCGAGCGGGCACAGGGGACGACGCGCTCCCGCCGTCGGACCTCCCCCTGCTCGTCGTCACCGACGGGGAGGCGCACGTCGACCGTCTGGACACCCCGGGAGCACTCGCCGAGGCCGTCCGCGCGGGCGACCTCCCGCCGCTGCTCGCCGTGTTCCTCGACGCATGGCCCGACCGCGCCCGGGACCTGGGCGTGCCCGGCGGGCAGGCCGCATGGATCGCGGACACCCTGGTGCCGCGCCTGCGCCCCACCCCCGATCCGCGGCGCACCGTGGTCACCGGATCGAGCTTCGGGGGACTGACCTCGCTCTTCACCCTGGCCCGGGCACCGCACAGGATCGGTGCCGCGATCGCGCAGTCCGTCTCGCTCTGGCGCTACCCCCATCTCGCGCTCGCAGCACCCCTGCGCGCGGCGCTGCGCAGCGAGGCCCCCGGAAGCGTGCGCATCCGTCTGCACGCCGGTCACTTCGAGGGGACCATGGGCGAGGCGGCGCGCGAGCTCGCGGACGCCGTGTCCGACGGGACCGGGGCCACGATCCCCGTGCGCATGCATCGCGGGGGCCACGACTGGGCCTGGTGGCAGCTCGCGATGGTCGAGGAGCTCTCCGCCCTGCTCGCGCCGGATCGCGCCTGACCTCGTCTGACCACGCCTGATCTCTCCGATCGCGTCTGATCGTCCGCGCGACCCCACGTGAACGCGCGGCCCGCGCGAGGGGCCGGCCGCACTACCATGGCCGCTCGTCCGTTTCCCGGAAGAAGGAGTCCCGTGACCGCCGCAGCCCTCTCCCCCCGGCACCCCGTCCTCGCCGATGCCCTGAACCGACATCGCTCGCTCGGGATCGATGCCGCGCTGGTCGTCGCCGGAGCCGCGATCGTCGCCCTGCTGGCCCAGGTCGAGATCCCGCTGCCCGTCGTCCCGATCACGGGCCAGACCCTGGGCGTGCTCCTCGTGGGCGCGGCACTCGGTGCGCGCCGCGGAGCCGCCGCGCTGACCGCGTACATGGTCGCCGGCCTCGCCGGGGCCCCGGTGTTCGCGGGCTTCAGCGGCTCCCTCGCCGCGGTGATGACGCCGAGCTTCGGGTTCATCCTGGGCTTCATCCCCGCCGCGTACCTCGCGGGCTGGTTCGCCGAGCGCTCGTGGGACCGCCGCTCCTGGAAGGCCTTCGCCGGCTTCGCCGCCGCGAGCGTCGTGCCCTTCCTCGTGGGCGTTCCGTACATGGCCTGGATCCTGAACGCCGTGATGGGCGCGAGCGCCGACCTCGGCCAGATCCTGGCCCTGGGTGTCACGCCCTTCATCGCGGGCGGCGTCGTGAAGGCCGCGATCGCCGCGGTCGCGATCCCGCTCGCCTGGCGCGGCGTGCGCGCGATCGACCGTTCGCAGCGCGACTGATCCCTCCCCGCCGCGGCCCTGCGCCGCGCCGGATTCCGAGGCCCCGCGGGTTCGCCCGCGGGGCCTCGCGCGTCCCACCGCCTCCCCGCTTGTTGATAATCTTTCCCAACACGGGGTGGTCGCGCCGGTCCGCACCGCCTGCTCCACTCCGCCTGCTCTACTCCACCCGCTCCACTCCGCCCGCCCCGCACCAGGAGGACGCCCGTGCCCGTCGGCCCGTCGGCCCCGCAGCCCGTTCCCGTGATCGCCCTGACCGGGCACCTCGGGGCGGGGAAGACGACGGTGCTCAACGCGCTGCTGGCGGTGCCGGGCGCGCGCCTGGGCGTGATCGTCAACGACGTCGGCGAGATCAACGTGGACGCGGCGATGGTCACCGGCCAGGTCGACGATGCCGCCTCGATCGCCGGCGGCTGCCTGTGCTGCCTGCCGGACTCGACGCCGCTGGACGATGCGCTGGAGCGCCTGTCCCGGCCGCGCCTGGCCCTCGACGCCATCGTCATCGAGGCGAGCGGAGCCGCCGAGCCGCTCGCGCTGGGGCGCATGATCCGCTTCTCCTCCGCCGAGCGCACGCGACTGGCGGGCGTGGTCGAGGTGGTCGACGCCGAGACGTGCTTCGAGACCGTCGACCCCGGCGGGGACGGCCCGCACCCGCGTCCCGCGCCCGCCCGGTACGCGGCTCCCTCGCTCGTGCTCGTCACCAAGACCGACCTGCTGCCTGCGCGGCTCGCCGCACGGCGGCTCGAGGCGATCACGGCCCGCGTCCGCGAGCGCAGCGAGGACGCGCACGTCCTGGCCGTCCCCCGCGGAGGGCTCGACCCGGCGCTGCTCCTGGACGTCGCCCGGACGGAGGATCCGCCCGACCAGCTGCCGCTCGCGGCGCTCGCGCGGGAGGAGCACGCCCGGCACGTCCATGAGCACGCGGATGCCGTCACGGTCCACGCGCACGGCCCGGCGGAGCCGTCGGCCCTGGCCGACCTGCTCGAGGACCCGCCCGAGGGCGTCTTCCGCCTCAAGGGGATCGTCGCCGTCGCCGGACCCCGTGATCGGCGGCGCTTCGCGCTGAACCTCGTGGGCCGACGCGTGCATGTGGCGGCAGCGCCAGCGGAGGCGGACGCGGGGGCGCAGGCGGAGGCAGAGGCGGAGAGCGAGCATCCCGAAGGACTGGTCGCGATCGGCATGCACCTCGACGAGGCGGCGGTCCGCGCCCGGCTCGCCGCAGCGCTCGCCCCGTGCGAGCATCCCAGCGCCGCGGGCATGCGCCGACTGCTGCGGCTGAAGCGGCTCAGCGCCTGAAGGTCGCGGCCGACGGGAGCCGGGATGGGACGAGCGCCGGGTCCCCGGGGAATTCTCGTCGCCTCCCCCTCGTTCGTCCTGCCATGGACGTCTCCGATGGTTCGACGGCGGAAGCCTGGGTCCTCGCCGTATCGCGCATGGTGCGGCTCGCCCCCGGGGAGGTCCTGCCTCCCCATCGCACCTCCCTGTGGCTGCTCGTGCGCGAGGGCACCGTCGAGGTCGCAGGGCGCACCGGCCCCCATCGCCTGGAGCCCGGGGACGCCGCCTACATCCACCGCGCGCGCGTGCACCCCGTCCGCGCCCTGTCCGTCACCTCCCTCGCCGTCGCCGACCTCCGGCGCCTCGGGAAGAACCCGCCGGCCGCGCCGCTGATCGCGCGCGATTTCGCCGCCCGCCAGAACGGCGCCGTGGCCCTCCTCGACCTGTGCCCGATGCGACCGGAGACCGCCGTCGACCGGCCCCGGATGACCACCGCCTACGGCGAGATCCTCGGTTCGGCGATGCTCTCCGAGGCCGGCGGCGCGACCCCGTCGACCGCGGCGGATCCGATCGTCCATCGCGCGGCAGGGGCGATGGAGAGCGACCCGCTCCACGGCTGGACGCTCTCCGAGATCGCCGGGCACGTGCACGTGGGCACGACCGTCCTCGTGGAGCGCTTCCGGCGCGCAACGGGCCTCAGCCCGATGCAGTACCTGCGGCGACTGCGCCTCGAGCAGGCCATGGACGAGCTGGGGCGGACCGACGCCCCGCTCGCACGCGTCGCCGGCACCGCGGGATACGGGTCCGTCGAGGCCTTCGTGCGGGCCTTCCGCGCGCACACGGGCTGCACGCCGGGCCGCTGGCGTCAGTCGATCCGGGGCCTCACCGGGAGCACGATGAACACGAGGGCGGCGAGCACGGCCGCGACGGCGCCGAGCCGCAGCGCCGCCAAATAGCCCGCGCCGTCGACGAGGGCCCCGCCGAGCACCGCACCCACCGTGATGGCCGCCTGGAAGGCCGTGACCTGCAGTGAGACGGCGGCCTCCGCACGGTGCGGCTCGACCGCCGTCACCCACAGCTGGGTGGTCACGGGGATCATGTTGAAGCCGACGCCCCAGGCGACCGTGCCGAGCACGAGCAGCACCGCATGCTCGGCGGAGGCCACCGTGAACAGGGACGCCGCGAGGATGGCCGGGGCCGCCGCCGTGGCCCAGCGCAGCCAGCGGGAGAGGTAGCCGCCCGCGAGGTTCCCGACCAGTCCGCCGATGCCCCAGGCGAGCAGGATCATCGCGACCGACGCGGGCGCGACCTCGGCGATCGCGAGGCGGATGTAGGGGTAGGCCGTGAAGTTCGCGAGCGCCGCGAGGCCCACGCCCACGATCCCGGCCATCAGGAGCCTGCTGCGCAGCACCTGCTTCATCATCTCGATCCCCGCCCCGGGCAGCGCCGGCACCGGTGGCAGCACGGCGCGCAGCACGAGGGCGGAGAGCACGCTGACGGCGGCGATGATCGCGAACACGGCGCGCCACCCCACCAGGTCGCCGAGCACCGAGGCGAGCGGCACGCCCACGATGGTCGCCGCGCTCGTGCCAAGGGCGAGGGCGGTCGAGACCAGGGCGGGCCGGCCGGTCACCCGCACGCCGATGGAGAATGTGAAGGACCAGTACCCGGCGATCGCGACGCCGAGCAGCACGCGGGCCAGCAGCACGAGCGGCAGTCCCGGTGCGACGACCACCACGAGGTTCGAGATCGTCGCGAGGGCGAGCAGGGCGAGCAGCACGGCGCGGCGCTCGGCGCGGGGAAGGAGCGCGGCGATCGTCGGGGCGGTGAACGCGCCCGCGAGGGCCGTCGCTGCCACGGCGAGTCCCGCGCGCCCCTCGGTGACGCGGAGGTCCGACGCCATCTGCGGGAGCACGCCCGCGGGGACGAACTCGGAGCCCACGAGCGCGGCGGTGCCCGTCGAGAGCGCGAGCGCCGTGATCAGAGCACGCCGCCCCGAGACCCGGGTGTCGGGGCGGGGGGCGTCGGAGGCGTCGGAGGCGTCCTGGACGCCACGGTCTTCTCGGGTGGAACAGGTCATGTCCCGAGACTCCCCGAGTGCGCGGCCCACGGACTGACCGCGCGACCGCAAGGACTGACCGCATGACCGGACCGCTCCTCGGCGCGCCGACCAGCGCGTGGGAAGACGCAGGCAGGAGGGTGTGACCTGCGTAGCATGGCGGGATGATCCTCACCCCCGGAGGCGGGCCCGTCGGCGGCCCCACCAGTCGCGATGCCGCAGGTCTCCTCGCCCCCGAGGCGGTGCGTGCGCAGTTCCCCGTCGGCGAGCGCAGCGAGGCCGCCTTCCCGTTCACCGACCGCGATCTCGATCCCGTGCTCCACGTGATCGCACCGGGCGAGCGCCTGCACGTCTTCGTGTATCCGGAGCTCGACGACGCCCTCACCTGGGGTGCGACGCATGTGGCGGTGGACCTGGAGCTCTCCGACGGCACCCGCCTCTCCGAGCTCGGCGCGCCCGACCAGTACGGCACCGCGATCGACGCCGCCGCTCAGGGCGCGGCGAAGATCCTGTACGCCGACCAGTGGAACGACGTGCAGGTCGATCTCTCCCCCGCCGTCGGCCGCACGATCGTGGGCGTGCTGGTGGTCGCCGACCCGCCCGCCGGGGCCGGGGGCGCGCCTGATCTCACCGCCTGGTTCGACACGCCGCGCATCGAGCCGATCCCCGCCGACCCGCCCGTCGACGATCCCGTGGCCTGGGTGGACACCCGCCGCGGCACGAACGCCTCGGGCGACTTCTCGCGCGGGAACAACCTGCCGATCACGGCCTGGCCGAACGGCTTCGCCTTCTTCACGCCGGTGACCGACGCGCGCTCCCTGCGCTGGCCGTACCAGTACCAGCGCGCGAACGACGCGCAGAACCGTCCGCGGCTGCAGGGGCTCGCCGTCTCCCACCAGCCGAGCCCGTGGATGGGCGACCGCAATCAGCTGATCATGATGCCGCTGACGGAGCCCGATGCGACTCCCGTCGGGCGCTCCCGCGCCTTCACCCACGACGACGAGACCGCCCGGCCCGACCTCTACGCGGTCACCCTCGAGGACGACACGCAGCTGCAGCTCGCCCCGAGCGACCACGGCGCCGTGCTCGAGGTGACCTTCCCCGAGGCGGCTCGTCGCCGCGCGCTGCTCCTCGAGGGGGCCGACGAGAACACGCGGCTCGATCTCGCGGGCGCGGTGTTCGACGGGACCTTCGCGGGCTGGGTGGACAACGGCACCGACGGCGAGGAGCGCTCCGCGGGGCGCTCGCGGATGTTCGTCGCCGGCACCCTCGACCCGCTGCCCGAGCACGTCGGCCCCGCCGGCGGGGACCTCGGGAGCGCGCGCGTCGCGACCTTCGCCGATGACGCCCGCACGGTGACGATGCGCCTGGCGACCAGCTTCATCGGCGTCGAGCAGGCCCGCCACACCCTCGACCTCGAGCTCGCCGGCCGTGACCTGCGCACGATCCAGCGCGCGGCCCACGCCGCTTGGACCGAGCGCCTCGGGGTGATCGGCGTCGAGGGCGCGACGGCCCCGCAGCGCCGCACCCTGTACGGCAATCTCTACCGCCTGAACCTCTACCCGAACTCCCAGCACGAGAACACGGGCTCGGCCCGCGATCCCCGGCCGATGCACGCCTCACCGGTGGCGCCCACGCGCGGCGAAGTCACCGATATGCGCACGAACGCCCAGGTGATCGCCGGTGAGCTGTTCGTCAATCATGGTTTCTGGGACACCTACCGCACCTGCTGGCCGGCTTTTGCGCTGCTGTACCCGCAGCTCGCGCCGCGGCTCGTCGACGGCTTCGTCCAGCACTATCGGGAGGGCGGCTGGATCCCGCGCTGGTCCTCCCCCGGCTATGCGGACTGCATGACCGGCACGAGCTCGGACGTCGCCTTCGCCGACGTGCAGGTCAAGGGCATTCCCCTGCGCGATCCTCTCGCGACCTACGAGGCGGGCCTGCGCAATGCGACCGTCGCCTCCCCGGACCCGCTGGTGGGTCGCAAGGGGGCGGATCGCGCAATGTTCACCGGGTACGTCGACACAGACACGCCCGAGTCGGTGTCCTGGACCCTCGAGGCGCACATCAACGACCAGGGCCTCGCCCACCAGGCGAGACTCCTCGCCGAGGCACCCGAGAATCCCGGGACGCACGAGCTGTCCGAGCAGCGGCGCCGCGCCCTGCGCGAGGAGGCGGAGTACCTCGAGGCGCGCAGCGCCGGATTCGCGCTGCTGTTCGACCCGGCGATCGGCTTCTTCCAGGGCCGACGGGCCGACGGCGCCTTCGCGCAGAGCCCCGAGAAATTCGACCCGCGCGACTGGGGCGGCGACTTCACGGAGACCGACGGCTGGAACTTCGCCTTCCACGTGCCGCACGACGGCGAGGGCCTCGCCGCGCTGTACGGGGGCCGCGAGCAGCTGCGCGCGAAGCTCGAGGAGTTCTTCGCGACGCCCGAGACGGGCCGACGCCCCGGCACCTACGGCGGCGTCATCCACGAGATGCACGAGGCGCGCGCGGTGCGCATGGGCCAGTTCGGCATGTCCAACCAGCCCAGCCATCACATCCCGTTCCTGTTCCACCACGCCGGCGCGCCCCATCGCGCGCAGGAGGTGGTGCGGGAGGTGCACCGGCGCCTGTTCACCGGTGAGCAGATCGGGCAGGGGTACCCGGGCGACGAGGACAACGGCGAGATGAGCGCCTGGTGGCTGCTGACCGCGCTCGGGCTCCACCCCCTGCAGCTCGGCACCGACGTGTACCACCTGGTCGCACCGCTGTTCGACGTCGCGTACGTGCGGCCGCTGGGCGGCGAGGAGTTCACGATCCGCGTCGAGGACCAGGCGATGGACCACCCGTACATCCAGGCGGTGCGGCGCGAGGGCACGCTGCGCTCGACCTCCTTCCTGCGCCACGGCGACCTGCGCGGCGAGATCCGCGTGCAGCTGGGCGCCGAGCCGGGACCGGCCGATGCCCCGCCCGACTCCCCGACGCTGCCCGGCGAGTCTCCACGCCCTCTCGTCGACCTGCTAGCTCGGGACCCGGAGGATCCGCTCCTGGACGACGATGCCCGCACGGAGACCCTGCTCGAGCCCGTCGACGACGAGATCATCATCGATCTTCCGCTGACGGCTCCGTCGCCGGGTCGCCCCGTCCCGCGCTTCCTCACACTCACCTCCGGTGCCCACGAGGGTCAGGATCCGTCCTCGTGGCGCCTCGAGGTGCGCGAGGACGACGAGAAACCCGGAGCCGAGGAGGCGCCGGGGGATGCTCCGGGAGACGGGGACGCTCGAGCGTCCGCGGCCTGGCGGGTCGTCGACGAGCGCTCGGGCGAGACGTTCCGGTGGCGCCGACAGACCCGCCCCTTCGCCCTGCCCGACGTGCGAGGCGCCGACGGTTCGCCCCTCTCGGGCCCAGCGCGCTTCCGGCTGGTGCTCACGGGCGTGCGCTCCCCCATCGCTCTCGCGCAGATCGAGCTGCTGGCCCCTGCGCCGCTGCGCTGAGGTCCAGCGCCGCGGCGTCGGCCCCGCCGTCGACTCCTTCCGCGCGACACGCCGCGCATAAAAAAAGTTTCTTACGTTGACCGGCTGGTTTCCGGAATGTTCACTCGCTCGGTCTTGACCCTCGGTCACGCTTTGGCAAAGGGTTGGTCATGGAAGCGGCGGCACGGGCGGATCGCTCCCATCGACACCGGACCGGAACGAGGAGTTGAGTTCCTTGTCCATCGACACCACACAGCACGACATCAGTCGCGGATCCTTCCTCCGCGGGGCACTCGCGGCAGCCGGCGGCATCGCCGGGATCGGCGCGGCCACGGCAGCGGGCGCCGCCCCCGCCGGGACGTCGCCCGCGAAGGCCGACGGCGACTTCACGGTTCCCGCGAGCTGGGACCAGACCGTGTTCGGCACGGGGCTCGGGAACGGCAAGAAGGTCTACATCGACGGCCTGAGCGTCCTCTACCAGGAGGGCACGCCCACCACCCTGAGCGCGAAGGAGGTCGAGGCCCAGTTCGCCCAGACCCTCCCCCGCGGCGCGAAGGAGGGCGAGATGTTCACGGCGAAGTCCACGGGATCGCTCGACCTCGACGGGGGGTCGATCCTCGTGCGCCTCAACGGGGACAAGGGCACGCGGGTCGACGCCGAGGCGTACCTCGTGCGCACGGCGAACCCGAAGGCCCACGGCGTGATCACGAAGATCGACGTCCCCCACGTCACGCCCCTCTACCTCCCGCAGAAGGCGCACCTGGCATGGAGCACGACGCGGATCGACGATCCCGCCTCGGTCTCGACCAAGGAGGCCCGCGAGCAGCTCGCGAACGCCCTCGCCTGGTGCTACCAGACGAACGGGGAGCCGCAGGTCGACACGAAGGACGTCAAGGTCTTCGACGACGGCGTGCACATCACCGGCTACGCGCGCTGGATCCCGGACATCGGCCTGGGCTTCCAGCCCTACTACGGCATCGCACTGCCGACGGCATCCGGCTGGAGCTACCTGTTCGGCAGGCTGCCCGGCACGTGATCCGCGGGCGACCCCCGACGGCAGCCAGTCCGAGGGCTTCACGCCGCACGTCTCCGGGCCGGCGCGTCTGGACGGAGGCCCGGTGGTCCTTCTCCTCCTCGGCGATGCCGGCAGCGAGGTCTGGGCCGAGGCCCAGCCGGTGCACACCGCAAATCCCGGTGTCCGCGGCCTGCTGCTGCACACTGCGACTGGTACGGCACGGCGGTCGGCGGTGACGGCGGCTGGTCCATCTCTGCGCGCAGCTGCCTGACGAGAGCTGACCACTCCCCGGGGCGGCGCCCCGTCATGAGCGCGCGGGAGCCCGACCAGGCGGGCACCCGCGCGCTCCGACGCATCACCAGCCGAAGCACCGGCCGCGAGGCGTTCCGAGGTCACCCGGAGATCACGGATCACCCACGCTCCGGACGCAGAGCGACGTATCGCGACGCATCATGACGCAAGTCTGTTCGATGCGACACGCCGGGCGCGGAACAAATTTTGTACCCCTGACCTGCAAGAACGCAATCTTCACCCTGAGGCGGGTTGACGTGAGTCAAGCCCTGGTAAAGGGTTGGTCATGTTCACGACGCGGGTCGCACCCGGCCCGGCCGATGACTCCATCCCCACGATATGAGAGGCATGGTCATGCCCACCGAACTCCGCACCCGCGCCATCTCCCGCGGCACCTTCCTCCGCTCCGGTCTCGCCCTCGCAGGCGGAGCGCTGGGCGCCGCCGCACTCGGCAGCGGACCGCTCGGCGCGACGGACGCCGAGGCCGCCACGTCGGGCGCGGGAGCCGCCGCACCGGCGAAGGCCGCATCGCCCGTCCAGCTGCCCACGAGCTGGAAGGGCACCGCCTTCACCGCACCCCTGCCCTCCACGCACGACGGATACATCGCGAGCTGGACGGCGCTGTACGGGGCGGGCCCGCTCACGTCGCTGAGCGCGAAGAAGGTCGCACAGGCGGACGGCATCTCGAACTTCCTGCCCTACGGCGAGTACGAGCAGAAGGAGCGCTTCACCCCGCACGTCGCCGGCGCCGTCCACCTGGACGGCGGCCCCGTGCGGATCCGCTTCGTCGGGAACAAGGGCAGGAAGTTCACGGCCGAGGCGCACCTGGTGCGCTCGGCGGACCCGAAGTCGCCGGCGCTGCTGCTGCACGTGCTCGGCAAGAGCGCGACCTCGCTCGTGCTGCCGAAGGGGTCGCCGATCGTCTGGGGCACTCCCCCGGTCACGTCGCTGTCGAAGCTGAAGACGGCCGACGCCCGCGAGGTGCTGGAGCAGGGCGTCGGCTTCAGCTTCGGCGAGGACGGCCCGAACCCCGCGCATTCGAGCCGCACGACCGTGCTCGACGGCGGTCGGCACATCGTGGGGAGCGTCCGCTTCCCGGCGCACGGCACCCGCGTGACGCGCCGGTGGTTCGGCACCGCGGTGCGCGCGGACGGCGGCTGGACCTACCTGGTCGCCGAGCTGCCGAAGAGCTGACGGCCCCGCCGCAGACCGCCGAGGCGCCCACGCGTCCGGCCCATGATCGTCGTGCCCGGTTCCTGCCCACCGTCGGGGGGCGAGAGGGAGGAGCCGGACACGACTCTTCTCCGTGGCGCAACCTTACGCAGAAGTAAGCTCGTTTCGCCACGCCGGTTGCAAAACAAATTTCTCACCGGTGGCCTGCAGGTTCCCTCCGCAGGCCAGATTCACCCCTTGACGTCCGGTCAAGCGTTGGTAAAGCCTGAGTCATGCAGAGGGCGGGTCTCCGGGACGGAGAGTCCGCCGCACCGGAGTCCGAGACCGAGGAGTGGTTCTCGATGACCACCATCCGCAGCACGCATGCCAGCACCACGCGATCCAGCACCGCAGCCCACGACGGCACGCGATCCGTCGTCACGCGAGGCACGTTCCTGCGCTCCGCGATCGTGGCGACCGGAGGCCTCGTGGGCCTGGGAGGCCTCGCGACCTCCGCACAGGCCGCGGGCACCGCCGGCGCGACCCCCACCGGCGAGAACGGGGACCTCGAGCTCCCGGAGTCGTGGGAGGACACGGTGTACTTCGAGCCCCTCCCCTCCGAGGACAAGGGCTACATCGCGAGCTTCACGACGCTCTACGGCCACACGCCCGTGGACCTCACGAAGAAGGAGCTCGAGGAGGCCGACGGCATCGTGAACTTCCGCGCCCACGGCGACGACGACGGGAGCGGCCCCACATACACGCCGTCGGCGAGCTCGGGCATCTCCGTCGGCGGCGATCCCGTCGAGATCCTGTTCACCGGTTCCGACAACTCGGAGCTCATGGCCGAGGCCCACTACGTGCTCGGCACAGATCCGGAGAGTCCCGGGATCCTGCTGCACGTGCTCGGCACGAAGCACTGGACGATCCGCCTCCCGGAGCGCACCGACTTCGCCTGGGACCTGATCCAGGTCGACTCGCCCGCACTGGTCACCCAGGACGATGCGGAGCAGGCGCTCTGGAACGCGGCCTCCATGGGCTACGCCGAGGAGGACGACGGCGACTTCGACACGACGATCAAGCACGTGAAGATCGTCGACGGCGGGGACGGCATCTCCGGCTGGACCCTCACCAACGGCGCCACGGATCCCGAATGGACCCTGTGGTACGGCACCGCGATCGGCGGCGACGGCGGCTGGTCGTACCTGTTCGGCAAGGTGCGCACGGACGGCGCGCTGCACTGAGCACATCGACCGGCGGGCACTGATCTTCCGACCGGCATCGAGGGGGACTGCCGATCTCGGAAGCGGAGCGGCCCCGCCGCCCATCACGGGCGGCGGGGCCGCTTCATGTCCCGCGAACGATCTCGCACGGGATCCGAGAACGATGCCCCGAGACATCACCACGGCGGAGGGAGCGGGATTCGAACCCGCGGTACAGGGTCACTGCACAGTGGTTTTCAAGACCACCACATTCGGCCGCTCTGTCATCCCTCCCGGAGGCGGGCCCACGGGCCTCGCCGCCAGGAAACCTTATCGGATGATGGCTGCGAGACCGGGGTTGTCGACCGGGGGCCGGCGGCCCGGGCCGCACCTTCAGGCCGCCGCCGGCTCCTGCTGCGCGTCGCGCCGGCTCGGCTCGCCCTTGTGGGCGTGCCCTCCCGTGCGGTGGTGACCGAGGATGATCAGCAGGAGCCCGACGACCACCCAGCCGCCCAGAACGAGCCAGGGCTGCACGAGGCTCGCGTCGGGGAAGTAGGAGAGGTCCCGCACCAGGGTCCCGGTCGCGCCGGGCACGAAGAGCTGGCCGATCTCCCCGAAGGGGCCGGGCAGGAACTCCTTCGGGGACTGCGCACCGGAGATCGGGTTGCCGATGAGCATCGTGATCAGGGCGCCGACGCCGATGCCTGCGCCGCCTATCAGGCTGTTCAGCCCCACGATGAGTCCGACCGTGCCGGCGAGGCTCAGCGTGACGGCCGCCCAGAGCTCGACGGCGGGGGCCGGGGCGAAGCCGAACCAGGCATCGAGGATGAGCACCATGGCGAGCCCGCCGACGACCGCGTAGACCACGACGCCCAGCAGTCGCCGCCAGCTCCCCTTGAGCCCGAAGGACATGAGGGAGCCGCCCACGATGCCGCCGATGGTCAGCGGCAGGGAGGCCACGGCGAGGCCTGCGCCCTGGGGGTCGTCGTCGGAGAGCGGCACGACGTCGGTGATCGTCGGACCCTGGAGACCCGCCTGCGCGGCGCCGATGATGGAGCCGAGCTGATTCTGCATCTGCTCCTGCATGGCCGAGGGGTCGCTCGCCTGCTGCGTCTGCTGGTCGCCGGACTGCTGGGAGGATCCGTCGGTCGTCTTCTCCTGCGCCTGGGCGAGACCGGCCTGCGTCTGTGCGGCGACGATGCTGCGCCCGGTCTGGCCGAGCATCGTGGAGACCGAGGTGTTCGCCGCCGAGGCGGTGAGCACTTCGAGCTTGTCGTCCTTCGAGGCGGGCAGCACGAAGGCGCCGTAGGCCTCGCGCTCCTTGATGTGCGTCACCGCGTCAGAGCGGTCGTCCACCCGCGTGAACTCGAAGGGCAGGTCCTGGCCGTTCTTCTCCGCGGCATCGCCGACGGCCTGCGTGAAGTCCTCGAAGTCCGACTGGGAGGCGACCACGTCGACCGTGACGTCCTTGGCCTTCGACTCGTAGGTGGGCCAGAGGAAGGCCAGCAGCACCACGGTGATCAGGGCGGAGGCGATGAGACCGAGGCCTACGGCCTTCCCCCACGGCGTGGGGGCGGGCTTGGAGGGTGCGTCGTCCGAGATCGCGGCGGCGGTGCCGACCGGCGCGATGGGTGCGGCCCCGTCATGGGCCGACGAGGTCTGCGACGAGGCCGACGACGACTCCGGCGCGCGGTGGGTCGCCTCCTCATGCTGCTGCGCGGCGGCGTCACGCTGCTGCTGCGCCGACACGTCCTTGCGGTGCGTGTGCTCCTGAGCCATGCATCTCCCCTGATCTGCTGTCGAACGGCCACCACCGGGCCGACGCCGGGTGCCGGACGGACCGTTCTTCGAATGAACGTTCTGAGTATGAGGTCCGTCCCGCCGACGCACAACCAGAACGAGCATTCTTTATGATGGGTGTCATGCCGAGGATCACCGAGGAGCGCCGTGCCGCCCAGAGAGCACGGATCGTCGACGCGATGCGGGACGCCGTGCGCGAGAAGGGCATCAGCTCGGTCTCGATGTCCGAGGTCATCGAGCGCTCGGGGCTCTCCGCCGGGGCGATCTACGGATACTTCCCCTCCAAGGACGACATCCTGCTCGCCGTCGCCGAGGGCCTCGCGGCCGATCGCCGCACCGAGCTCGAGCGCGTGATCGCCTCCTCCCCCATCCCTCCGCCCTCGCAGGTGCTGCGTCTGCTGCTGACGACGATCCCGGAGTTCGCCCGCGATGGCACGCTGGTGCTGCAGGTGTGGGCCGAAGCGGCTCGCGATCCGCGCGTGCGCGAGGTCTTCGTGGGCGTCCTCTCCACACTGCAGACCACGATGGAGGAGTATCTGACCTCCTGGTTCACCCAGGAACAGCGCCCGGACCCGACGGCCGACGCGCGCGCCTCGACGCGCGTGATGGCCGCGCTCGTCCAGGGCTTCCTGGCGCAGTCCGCGCTGCTCGAGCAGACCGACGCCGTCGCGTTCTCGCGCGGCGTCGCAGCCCTCCTCGGCGAGGAGCCGACGGAGGCGGACTGATCCGACCCGCGACCCCGGCGTCCCGCCGTCCCGCAGCCCTTCGCCCCGCTGTCCCCTCAGCTCTGCAGTCCTCGCGCTCTCAGCACAGCAGGCGCGCGTGCTTGTCCCCGATGGCCGCGACGGCCAGCGCCCGCGCATAGCCCGCCTGGTCCAGCAGGTGCAGACGGTCCCCGCCCTCGCGCTCCTCCCCGTCGTAGAGGTCCGTGCCGGGATCGCGGCGCGACCACAGGCGATCGGCATAGGCCCGGGCGATCGCACGGCCGGGGATCCGGTCGCCGATCACGGCCTGCGCCATCACCAGGTTCGCGGTGAGGATCGCGGCGAACTGCAGGGGCTGATCGTCCAGGCCGCCGCCGTCCTCGAAGGGCGCGTATCGGCGCACGACCGCATCGGCGAGGTCGATGGCCCGGTCGCGGTGGGCGCGCCGCCCGGTGATCTCGAAGAGCAGGGCCTCGGTGCCCAGCGGCACCCCCTGGTTGTAGCTCCAGAAGGTCCTGTCGATGGTGCCGTCGGGCGCGATGTTGTCCCAGAACAGCCCCTCGTCGGCCAGCAGGGTCCCGCGGGCCCAGGACACCCAACGCTGCGCGTCGCGGAGCATGGTCGCGTCCCCCGTGATCTGGTGCAGTCGCAGGGCGAGCTTCGCGGAGGGGACGGTGGAGACGGTGTTGCGACCGCTCTCGTCGCCGGCCTGGGTCCAGAAGATGCCGCCGGGGCTCGGGGCGTCGGGGTCGGTGTCCTCCCCCGAGCGCAGCAGCTCGAGGATCGCCCGCGCCCGTTCGAGGTTCCCGCGACTGCCGCCGGCGATCAGATGCTCCTCGACGTCCTGCAGGCCCACCCAGGCGTTGTCGTCGTAGTACATGTCCCCGTGCGGACCCTGCTCCCGATCGCACGCGGCGGTGCACCCGGGCAGGCCCGTCTCGCCGCCCGCTGCGTACCAGTAGGCCTGCTGGGCGTCCTCGAGCGCGCGTCGGAACTGGCGGTCCTGCGCGGGTTCGGAGGCGAGGGCGTAGGAGAGCTCGCAGGCTGCGGAGCGGGCCTGCGACAGCGGCCAGCAGTAGGAGAAGTCGGGGTCCTCCTCACGGCGGGGGTAGAGCTCGGAGAGCATCGGACTGGGCGCGGGGAGCGAGAAATTCAGCTGCAGCGCGCGGACCGCACGGCGCGCCCGCCGGCGACGCTGACCCGTCGAGAGCCGGCCTCCGGCCCCCTCCCCCGAGCCACGCGGTGCGGCGGGAGCTGCGCCGCCCGTCATGGCGGCACCTCCGGTCGGGGTCGCACCAGCCGTCGGGACCGCACCCGCTGTCGCGGCAGGCAGCAGGGCGCCCGCGCACACGGCTGCGCCCAGCAGCGCGCGGCGGCCCGGAGGGCGGCTCGGATTCCGGCCGGTACGGCCGCCCGCGCCGGTGGGCTCCACGGGTCGGGGATCGTGCGGGGCGGGGTCGACGGTCTGATCTGCCACGGCGGACTCCTCATCGAGTGCGCGGCGCACGGCCGGGCGCCGCATCGCCGCTCACGCTAGCGACCCGTCGGCCCGAGGTCCCGACTTCGGGGAAACCGTTCCGATTCGTACCGATACGCGGGGGCCGACGCCCCGGCTCCCGCGTACCGTGGATCCCATGCGCGCGATCACGATCACCGAGGACCACCGCCTCCAGCTCAGCGACATCCCCGAGCCCGTGCCCGGCGACGGCGAGATCCTCGTGGACGTCGCCGCGGCGGGGGTGAACCGCGCCGACCTCGCCCAGACCGCCGGGCACTACCCGCCGCCTCCCGGTGTCTCGGAGATCCCCGGACTCGAGGTCTCCGGTCGCCGCCGTGACACCGGGGAGGAGGTCGTCGCGCTGCTGGCCGGCGGCGGATACGCCGAGGTCGTCGCCGTCCCCGAGGCACAGGTGCTGCCCGCTCCGTCGGCCCTGGACCTGCACGACGCCGCCGGTCTCATCGAGGTCGCGGCGACGGTCGTCTCGAACCTCGTGATCGAGGCGGACCTGCGCCCCGGCTGCCGCACGGACAACCCGTGGCCGCGGCTGCAGGGCGAGCCCGCTCCCGGCCCGCAGACCCTGCTGGTCCACGGCGGAACCGGCGGCATCGGCTCCTTCGCGATCCAGTTCGCCCACGCGCTCGGCGCCCGGGTGCTGACCACGGTCGGCTCCGACGGGGCGGTGGGCACGGCGCAGGAGCTCGGCGCGGATCTCGCCTGGAACCGGCACACGACCGATGTCCGCGACGTGGTGGGCGAGGCGGGCGGGGCCGACGTGATCCTCGACGTCGTCGGCGGGCCGACCCTCCGCGACAACGTCGCGATGCTGCGCGAGCACGGCCGCCTCGTCGTGATCGGCACGATCGGCGGACCGCGCGGCGAGCTCGACCTCGGCGCTCTGATGGGCCGACGGGCCCGGGTCATCGGCACCACGCTGCGCTCGCGCCCGGTCGCGGAGAAGCACCTCATCGTGCAGCTGACCCGCGAGCTCGTGTGGCCGATGCTCGCGGACGGCTCCGTGCGCCTGCCGGTGCAGGCCCGACTCCCCCTGGCCGATGCCGAGCGGGCCCACCGGATCCTGGAGGACGGCGGCCACCTCGGCAAGGTCATCCTCGACATCAGGGACTGACGGCCCGCCCTGTTACGGTCCGACCATGCCCGATGCCCACGATGACCTGGTCCGCGTGCACGATGCGCACCTGCACAACCTGCGCCATGTGAGCACGTCCTTCCCGCGGGGGAAGCTCGTCGCGTTCACCGGTGTGTCCGGTTCGGGGAAGTCCTCCCTCGCCTTCGGCACGATCCACGGCGAGGCGCAGCGCCGATACCTCGAGTCGATCGCCCCGTTCGCGCGCCGCCTCATCGGCAGCGCGATGGATCCCCGTGTCGAGAGCCTCCACGGCCTGCCGCCCACGGTCGCCCTCGAGCAGCGCACGAGCGGCGGCGGCGCACGCTCCACCGTCGCCACCCTGACCACGCTCTCCCACGCGATCCGCCTGCTGTACGCCCGCGCCGGCGCTCATCCCGCCGACGTCCTCACCCGCGGCCACCCGGCTCACGGCGGCCGACTGCCCGCCGAGGCGTTCAGCCCGAACACGACAGAGGGCATGTGCCCCGTCTGCCGCGGCGCGGGCGTGCTGCACGAGCCCACCGAGCGCTCGATGGTCCCCGACCCGTCGCTCAGCATCGACGACGGCGCCATCCAGGCGTGGCCCGGCGCCTGGATGGGCAAGAACCTCCGCGACATCCTCGCCACCCTCGACGTCGCCCCCATGGACGTGCCCTGGCGCGACATCCCGCGGGAGGCGCGCGAATGGATCCTGTTCACCGACGAGCAGCCCGTGGTCACGGTGCATCCCATGCGCGGCGTCGACCAGGTGCAGCGCACCTACGAGGGGCGCTGGCAGTCCGTGGCCCGCTACCTGCGGCACGCGGTCTCCGCGGCCGGTTCCGAGAAGACCCGCGAGCGGGCCCTGCGGTACCTCGACACCTCCCTGTGCCCCGCGTGCGAGGGGCATCGACTGAACGCCGACGCCCTCCGCGTCACCTACCTGGGTCTGCCGATCTTCGATCTCCTCGCGCGCAGCGCGCAGCAGGTGCTCGCGATGTGCGAGGAGCGCGCGACGCAGCTCGGGATGGAGCACGGCACGGAGGATGCGGCGAGCGACCGTGACGACGTCTCCCCCGAGGCGGAGGCCGAGCGCCTGCTGCTGCCGAACCTGCTGCCGGTGCTGCGCACGATGGTGGGCCTCGGGGTCGGGCACCTCACGCTGGATCGTCCCGCGCGCACCCTGTCCACGGGGGAGCTGCAGCGTCTGCGCCTCGCCTCGCAGCTGCGCGCGGGCCTGTTCGGCGTCGCCTATGTGCTCGACGAGCCGTCGGCCGGGCTCCACCCGAGCGAGAAGGGGATGCTGCAGGACCTCTTCTCCCGCTTCCTCGACGAGGGGAACTCGGTGCTGCTCGTCGAGCACGACATGTGGCTGATCGAGAAGGCCGACTGGGTGATCGACCTGGGCCCCGGGGCGGGCGTCGAGGGCGGCAGCATCCTGCACTCGGGGCCGGTCGCGCAGCTCGCGGACGCCCCCGGTTCCCGCACGGCCGCGCACCTCGGCCGGCCGCTGCCGTCCCTTCGCACCGGTGATCAGGCCCGACGGCCGACGGGCCGCCTGGTCCTCGCCGGTGTCGAGGCGCGCACGATCCATGACATGGACGTCGAGGTGCCGCTGGGCTCGTTCACGGCGATCACCGGCGTCTCCGGTTCGGGGAAGACCACGCTGATCAGCGACGTCCTCGCGCGGGTCCTCGGCGGGACCGTCCGCACCAGCGTGGACGACGACGAGGAAGTGATGGGCAGTGCGGAACCCGACGCCCCGCCCCCCGGTGCCGAACGGCCTCCGCGGGTCCGGGAGGTCCGCGGTGCGGAGCAGATCGACCGCCTGGTGCGGATCACCCAGAAGCCCATCGGGCGCACTCCCCGTTCATGCCTCGCGACGTACACGGGCCTGTTCGACCGGGTGCGCCGCCTGTTCGCGGACACCGAGGAGGCCCGGCGGCGCGGCTGGGGCGCCGGCCGCTTCTCCTTCAACGTCACTGCGGGCCGCTGCCCCACCTGCCAGGGCGAGGGGCAGATCGAGGTCGAGCTCGTGTTCCTCCCCGGCACCTTCACCCCGTGCCCCGACTGCCACGGCGCCCGGTACACGGACGAGACCCTCGAGGTCACCTGGAACTCGCTGACCATCGCCGAGGTCCTGGGCCTCTCGGTGCGCGAGGCCCGCGGGGTCTTCTCGTCCGACGCCCGCATCATGCGCGCCCTCGACGCGCTGGAGGCGATCGGCCTGGGCTACCTCACGCTCGGCCAGAGCGCGACCGAGCTCTCCGGCGGCGAGGCCCAGCGCATCAAGCTCGCGACCGAGCTGCAGCGCACCGCACGCGGACACACCGCCTACCTCCTGGACGAGCCGACCGCTGGTCTCCATCCGGCGGACGTGGACCTGCTGGTCGCGGAGCTGAACAGGCTCGTGGACGGCGGCTCGAGCGTCATCGTCGTCGAGCACGACATGCGCGTGGTCGCGCAGGCCGATCACGTCATCGACCTGGGCCCGGGCGCCGGCGAGGACGGCGGGAGGATCGTCGCCTCGGGCGCTCCCGCGCAGGTCGCGCAGGTCGCTCAGTGCCAGGACTCCGCGACGGGGCGCTGGCTCGCCGCGCACACGGCGGGCTGAGCCGGCCGGTTCTCAGTCGACGACGGTGCGCAGGACCTCGGCGGCCCCGTCGTTCCAGACGTCGAGGGTCACGAGGTCGGCGCTGTCCTTGACCCCGTCGACCGCCTGGCCCATCGCGATCCCCGCGCCGGCCCAGCGCAGCATCTCGACGTCGTTGAAGCCGTCCCCGATGGTCACGGTGCGCGAGGTCTCGATGTCCAGACGCGCCCGCACGGACTCCAGCGCGGTCGCCTTGGAGACGCCCGGCGCGGCCATGTCGAGCCACGCCGTCCAACCGATCGCGTACTGCACGCCGTGGACGCCGGACTCGTCGATGAGCTGCGCGAACTCCTGCGGGGTGAGGTCGGGGACGTGGACGACCACGCGCACCGCCTCGAGGACCAGCAGCTCGTCGAGGTCGGTGGGGATCGCCTCGACGCCGAAGCTCGCGTCCTGGAACCCGGGCGTCGCGTAGAAGGCGCCGTCGACGGTCTCGACCGCGTAGTGGGCGTTCGGCGCGACCTCGCGCAGGGTGCGCAGGGCCTCCTCGGGCTGGAAGGCGCGGGTCTCGAGGACGCGCCAGCCCTCGTCGGCCGAGGGGTCGAGCTCGATCGTCACCGCGCCGTTCGAGCACACCGCGTACCCGCGCTCGACGCCGGCCATGCGGGCGACCGGGAGCGTCGCGCCGAGCGAGCGCCCGGTCGCGATCACCACGCGCTGCGCGGATGCCGCGGCGACCAGGGCGTCGTGCACACCGGGCGACATCTCGCCGTCGTGGTCCACGAGGGTCCCGTCGACGTCGAGGCCGAACAGCACGCTGCCCTCCTCGCCGTCCCGCAGCGGCGCGAGCGCCTCGCGCAGCCGGGTGCGCACGTGCTCGACGCGGGCGATGCGGTCGTTCTCGGTCTCCGTCACGGTCATGGCCTCGAGCCTGTCAGGTGCGTCTGACGAACGGGTGAAGGGCAGGCGTCGCAGGCCCCGGCCCAGGCGCCGCAGCGCGCTCGGCAGCAGGCCCGAGGTGCGGGAGCGTCCACGCCCCATGTCAGGACTGCACCTCGAAGACCTCGCGGCCCCCGAGGTACGGGCGCAGCCCCTCCGGCACCACCACGGAGCCGTCGGCCTGCTGGTGGTTCTCGAGGATCGCGACGATGAAGCGCGTGGTCCCGAGCGTCCCGTTGAGGGTCGCGACGGGTCGCAGGCCGTCCTCGGTGCGCTCGCGGATGTTCAGCCGGCGCGCCTGGAACTGGGTCGTGTTCGAGGTCGAGGTGAGCTCGCGGTAGGTGTCCTGGCTGGGCACCCAGGCCTCGCAGTCGAACTTGCGGGCCGCGCTCGTGCCGAGGTCCCCGGCGGCGGTGTCGATGATGCGGTAGGGCACGTCGATCCTCGCCATCATCTCCCGCTCCCAGTCCAGCAGGCGCTCGTGCTCGGCGTAGGAGTCCTCGATCCGGCAGAACGAGAACATCTCGACCTTCTGGAACTGGTGGACGCGGATGATGCCGCGGGTGTCCTTGCCGTAGCTGCCGGCCTCGCGGCGGTAGCAGGTCGACCAGCCCGCGTAGCGCAGGGGCCCGTCGGAGAGGTCGAGGATCTCGTCGCGGTGATAGCTCGCCAGCGCGACCTCGCTCGTGCCCACGAGGTAGAGGTCGTCGTCCTTGTCGAGGTGGTAGACCTCGTCGGCGTGCTCGCCCAGGTAGCCGGTGCCGTCCATCGACTCCGGCAGCACCAGGGTGGGCGTGATCATCGGGGTGAACCCGGCCTTGGTGGCCTGGTCGATCGCCGCGTTGAGGATGGCGAGCTCGAGCTGCGCGCCGATGCCGCGCAGGAAGTAGAAGCGGGCGCCGGAGACCTTCGCGCCGCGCGCCATGTCGAGCGCGCGCAGGCCCTCGGCGATCTCGAGGTGGTCCTTGACGGGGAAGTCGAAGGTCGGGTTCTCGCCCACGACCTCGCGGACCACGAAGTCCTCCTCGAGGCCCTCGGGGGCGCCCTCGGAGATGTTCGGGATGACCCGCAGGGCGGCCTCGCGCTCGTCGGCGGCGGTGTGCGCCTGCGCCTCGAGATCCTTCACGCGGGCGGCGAGGTCCTTGACCTGCGCGAGGAGCTGCTGCTTCTCCTCGCCCTGGGCCTTGGCGACCTGCTTGCCGAAGGCCTTCTGCTCGGCGCGCGCGTTCTCGAAGGAGGTGGTCGCCTCGCGCCAGCGCGAATCGGCCGCGAGCACGGCATCGACGGTGGAGGGGTCGCGCCGACGGGCCTTCTGTGCGTCACGGACCAGGTCGGGGTTCTCGCGCAGGAGCCGCAGATCGATCATGCGCTCCAGGGTACCGGGGCGCGGAGGCGGAGCCGTGCGCCCGGGACGGGATGGGATGCGGGGAACAGGTCGATGGGAAGTGGTGAGGGCGAGGTGAGGCGCGGATGCGCAGCGACGCTCCGCGGCGGATCCCGTGCACGCCTTCGATCCTGCGGCCGATTGTGGAGGACTGGCGGACGGCAGGTCAGAGGCTCGTCCCGCCGCACTGCGCCCGTTTTCTCCGAGTCATCCACATTCTCCGGGGTGCCGTTCCCAGGGGATCGGAGGGTCCGTAGGCTCGAGGCATCAGAAGGATCGCCGCAGGTGAAGTGAGATTTATGCGTGTTCACCGCGCGGAGCGGCGAGCACGAGGGACCGATCTGGAACAGGACCTGGAGGGGAGGTGTGGATGATGACGTCGACGGCGACGCGCGGTGCGGGGACCGCTGGGCCCTCGCTGGGGCTGGTGCGATCGGAGGATCCGGCACAGCTCCTCGCCCACGCCCATGCCACCCTCGCGCGGGCGTTCTCCCTCCTGGGTCCCGCGCCGGATAGTGGGCCGGATGACGCCTCGGGCGCATCTGACTCCGCGACGCCGATCGGCATCGACTCCCTGCTCGCGTCGATCGAGATCAGCGAGCAGATCCTCGCCCTGGCGGGTGCGACCCAGATGAGCGCATCGGTCGCCTTCCGCGCCGGGCGCATCGCCAAGCAGCGGGCCGACGGTGTGCCCCGCAAGGACCTCGGGAAGGGCGTCGCGGAGGAGATCGCGCTCGTGCGCCGTGCCTCGCCCGCCCGCACCCGGAACCATCTGGCTCTCGAGCGGGTGGTCGTCGAGTCGATGCCGAGGACCCTGGATCTGCTCGCGCGCGGCGAGATCTGCACCTGGGCGGCCGATGAGGTCGCCAAGGGCGTCATCTGCCTGGACGACGAGGACCGCGCCCGCGTGGACCGCGACATCTCCGCCCAGCTGCCGGAGGTCTCCCCCACCCGTGCCGGCGTGCCCGCGCGGGCGCGCGCCGACGAGCTCGATCAGGCCGCAGCCCTCGCCCGCCACGAGCGCGAGGTCTCCGAGCGGCACGTCTCGATCCGTCCCGCCTCCGGCTCGACCGTGCGGCTGAGCGCCCTGCTGCCGCTCGCCGAGGGCGTCGCCGTGTACAAGGTGCTGGACCGGGCCGCCTCGACCGCTCGCTCCCAGGGCGTCGAAGGCACCCGTGGTCAGCACATGGCCGACGCCCTGGTCGCCCGCGTCACCGGCCAGCAGGATCCGGGGAGCATGGGCGTCGAGATCCAGCTGATGATGACCGACAAGGCGCTGCTGGACGAGGCCGACGACGTCGCCTGGATCGACGGCCACCCCGTGCCCGCCGGCATCGCCCGTCGCTTCGCGCTCCACGGCGATCCGGAGGACGACTCGACGGCGCAGCGCTTCGTGCGCCGCCTGCTCACCGACCCGATCAGCGGACGCCTCACCGCGGCCGACGACACGCGCCGCCGCTTCTCCGGTCCGGACCGTCGCTTCATCGAGATCGCGGACCAGCGGTGCCGCACTCCCTGGTGCGAGGCGCGCATCCGCCACATCGACCACGTCGAGAGCTACGTCGACGGCGGCGCCACCCGCATCGACAACGGCGCAGGTCTGTGCGAATCGTGCAACTACCTCATGGAGACCCAGGGCTGGATCGAGGAGATCGGGACCGGCGCCGCCGATGGGCACGACGGATCGGGGCCACCCGACGCGTCCGCGGGACCGGAGCCACCTCCTGATCGCACCCTCCGCCTCACGACTCCCACCGGCCGCACGTTCACCAGCGCTCCTCCCCCGCTGAGATGGCCGCGACCCGATCTGGACGCCGCCTCGCAGCACGACGACCACTCCGTCGAGGCGCACCCCGAAGGGGACCGGCTCGACCGACCTTCCGCACCCAGCGGATGAATGCCGCCCGTCGCTCGTCGCACCATCGGCCCAGGTAGTCTCGGCCCATGGATCTGAGCACCGTCCTCGCGATCGTCTCGATCGCCCTCAGCGTGGTCGTCGTCGTGCTGCTGGCGGTGGTGCTCGTGCACGTCCGCGCGCAGCGCCGCCAGGTGGACGATCTCGCGCGCGCTCGCGCGGACCGCGCGGTGCTCGCGAGCGAGGGCGGGTCGTTCTCCCGCGTGGCCGTGGTCATGAATCCGTCCAAGCACGACGACCCCGAGCAGTTCCGCGAGCGCCTGCGCACGATCGCCGAGCGGCTGCTCGGCATCGAGCTGCACTTCCACGACACCACGCGCGAGGACCCCGGCCGCGGACAGGCCGCACAGGCCCTGGAGGACGGGGCCGACCTGGTGATCGCGGCGGGCGGCGACGGCACGGTGCGCGAGGTCGCCTCGGCCCTCGCCCATTCGGGTGTGCGTATGGCGATCCTGCCCGTGGGCACCGGCAACCTGCTCGCCCGCAACCTCGACCTCCCCCTCGACGATCTCGAGAAGGCGCTGCGGGTCGCCCTGCTGGGATCCGACAGCATGGTCGACATGGGCTGGATGCGCACCGGCAGCTCCTCGTCGGAGATCTCGACGGCGCAGAAGCGGGCGTTCCTCGTGATCGCCGGTGTGGGAGCGGATGCCGAGGTCATCGGCGCGACGAATCCGAAGATGAAGAGGCGCATCGGCTGGCCCGCCTACGTGGTCGCGGGCCTCGACAAGATCGTGGGCCGCGCGTTCTCGGCGCGGATCACGACCCCTTCCGGCCACAGCGTCGACGTCGACGCCCGCACCGTGCTGATCGGCAACGTGGGGCGTCTGCCCGGCGGTATCGTCCTGATGCCCGACGCGACGGTGGACAATCATCGCCTTGACGTGCTGGTGCTCTCGTGGCGGGGTGCCGCGGGGCTCAGCCAGATCATCGCGCGTCTCGTCCAGCCGGCGCTGCACCCCAAGCCCCAGCTCTCCACGATGGAGCAGGCGCTCACCACGAGCGTGAGCGTGGTGACGACCAAGCCGCAGCCCGTGCAGCTCGACGGCGACACAGAGGGGAAGGCGACCCATCTGCTCGCCGAGGTCGATCCCGGTGCGCTGATCATGCGCACGCCGGCCAGCGTCGCGGACCGCGGCGTCGAGACCGACCGCCAACAGGTCGGCCCGCACGTCACGGAATCGGATCAGATCGACGGCGGGGAGGATCCGATGGACCCCACTGACCCGACCGATCCGACGGACCCGAACGACCCGAAGGACCCGACCACCCCGACAGGCCTGACCGACTCAACGGACCCGACGGACCGGAAGGACTCCGGGCAGGTGCCGTCGGACGTGTCCGTCACGGGACGGGCGTGATCATCCTGCTGAGTTCGTCCACCCAGCGGCTCGCGTCGTCGTAGGAGTCGTCGGCCGTGGCGACGTCGATCGTCGACCGCTGCTGATCCGCGCGCGGATAGGACCCCAGGTAGATGACCTGCGGGCACATGCGGTGCAGTCCGCGCAGAGCGCTGGCGACGCGACGGTCCTCCAGATGCCCCTCGGCGTCGATGGAGAAGGAGTAGCGGCCCAGGGCGTCGCCGATGGGTCGGGACTCGATGCGGGAGAGGTTCACGCCGTTGGCGCTGAACTGCTCGAGCATCTCCAGCAGAGCGCCCGAGCGGTTGTGCGGGAGGTGGACGACGAGCGTCGTCTTGTCCGCCCCGGTGCGGGCGGGGATCCGGCTGTTGCGGGTGACGATGACGAAGCGGGTCTGGGCGCCCTTGGTGTCCTCGATGCCGCGGGCGAGGACCTGGAGCCCGAAGTGCTCCGCGGCCAGCGGCGAGCAGATCGCAGCGAGGCCCTCGGCCTCCGTCTCGCTCGCGTCGGCGATGGCCTGGGCGGCCCCGGCGGTCGAGGAGGCCGGCTCGATCGCGGCGCCCGGCAGGTTCTCGCGGATCCACCCCTGAACCTGCGCCTGCGCGTGGGTGTGGGAGGCGACGGCGCGCACCTCGGACAGGTCCATCTGCCGCTTGGCGGCGAGCACGAAGGTGATCGGGACGATCTGCTCGGCGACGATCGTGATGCGGTCGTGCGAGGCGAGGACGTCGAGCGTGCCGGACACCCCGCCCTCGACCGAGTTCTCGATCGGCGCGGTGATCGCGTCGATCTCGCCGTCCACGAGCGCCGTGGTCGCCGTCGCGACCGACGTGAACGGGATCAGCTCGGCCCCGGCGCGCAGCTCGTCGGGCGCCTCCGCGAGGGCCTGCAGGAGCGCCTGGTGGGTGAAGGTGGTCTCGGGGCCGAGGAATCCGTACCGCATGGCTGCAGGGTATCGGCGGCGGGCGTGCGGCGTGGGCGCGGTCCAGGCTCAGCGACCGAGTGCTCCCTGAGCGTCCGGCTCCTGCGGCCAGGGGCCCTGCCCGAACCAGTACCGCCTGTGCTCGGCGATCGAGCTCTCGTACACCCCGCCGTTGCGCTCGATGGTGCGTCGCGAGGCCTCGTTGGTCTCGGCGCAGCAGACGAGCACGGGATCGATGCCCAGCTCGGCGGCCTCCGTGAGGCCGACGGCGAGCGCTGCACCCGCGACGCCCCGTCGGCGGGCGGAGGGACGCACGGAGTAGCCGATGTGTCCGCCCTGGGCGAGTAGGAAACTGGTGAGGTGGTGGCGCACGGCGAGGAATCCGAGCAGGGGTCCGCCCGCCTCCCAGGTCTCGTCGACGATCCACCGGTACGAGCAGTGCACGCGCTCGGGCGCCGGAGGGATCGACGTGTCGCCCTCGGCGAGGCGCTGCTCGAGATAGCGCGCGAACTCCTCGGGAGTGGGTTCGGGGATCGAGCCCCCGAAATAGCCCGAGCCGTCGATCGGCCCGTCCGCGAAGTCCCGCACGCACGCGGCCCAGGACTCGAAGCGGGCGGGGTCAGGGGCGGTCAGACGGATCATCGTGCCAGCGTAGACGGGCCGTGCCGGCCTCTCGGTCGTCGAGATCGAGGTCGCGGTCGGGGTCGAGGTCGAGGTCGACGTCCAGGTCGAAGTCGGGCTCGTCGTCGAGGTCGAGCTCCCAGCGCTCGACCCGCCGACTCGCGTCACCGGGGTGGCGCTCACTCCGGCCCGTCGGCCATGCGCCTGCTCCCCTCGCGACGTGCTGGGATGCCACGTTCTCCGGCGCGATGCGCAGGACGAGCGTGCAGATGCGCGGATCGGACCTCGCGGTGTCCCGCAGCGCGCGGGCGATCGCGGCGCCCCAGCCGTGCCGTCGATGCGGAGCGAGCACCCAGTAGCTCATGTCCGCCTGCCCACGCTCGAGGCCGGGGCCCAGCAGGTGCAGCCCTCCCCCGCCGACGATCTCGCCGCAGGCACTGCGTGGGTGTGCGTCCGTGCCCGCGTCCGCGCCCGTGCCCGCGTTCATGCCGGGGCCCGTGTCGATGTCGACGTCCCCGCCGGCGACCTGGCGCGCGGCGAACTCTCGCACGGGCCCGTCCGTGCTCCACCGCTCCGCGCGCTCGAGGAACTCCGCGAGCTCTGCGAGCTCCCAGCGGCAGCCGAAGACTTCCCGGGCAAGAACCCGATCCTGACCTGCGAGGATGGCTCCGGCGTGCGACCTTTCGAGGCGCTCGAGGCGCACGGATCGCCCGCGCCGATCGACGTCCTCCACCCGCGCCATCAGAGGATCGTCATCCCTCGAGGGGGACGAAGTCGAACTCCTGGAAGGCTGCGACCTCGCTCTTCCACCGCTGGGTGACGAAGCCCTGGTGGTCCGGATGTGCGTCGTACGCGGCGTACACGTCCTGATCGGCGAAGCGCATGGCGAACTGGAAGCGGAAGTCGCTCTGCTCGCCGACCTGCCGGGAGGCCGTGAACTCCTCGACGCCGGGGACCGCGGGCAGGATGCGTCGTGCCTCGTCGAGGAAGGCCTGCTCCTCGTCGGAGCCGGGCGCGTGCGCGAGGGTGAAGCAGACGGTGTGGAGGATCATGCAGGGCTCCTCGAAGACGGACCGAAGCGGAGGTGGGGCAAGGCGGAGGTGGGGCAAGGCGGTGGCCGGGTCGGGGCCGCGCCGAGCAGTGGTCGGGCAGCATCGCCGACGATCGTGGGCAATCTACCGGTCGACCCGCGGTCCCCACCGCGCGATCTCGCGCGGCGCAGTGCGCTCTCACCGCCGGTCGGCGGCGTCCGGGCCGGCAGCGTGAGCGGCGGTCCGGCTCCGCCTTCTACGATCATCCGGTGACCTTCCCTCCGTCGGCCATCGGCCCGAGCTCGGCCCCGGCACGCGCGCCCCGGCGCCTTGACCGCGCCGCCCGCCCTCTCGCGCTCGCCCTCGCACTCGCCCTGTTCGTCTCCGTGCTGCTCCCCGTGCTCGCCCCCGCATCGGCCCGAGCGGACGGCGTGGCAGCGCCCGCAGCGCCCGCCGCGCAGGGACCCTCGGAGCAGCCCGTCGAGCTCGTCCTCGCGACCGCGGGGCTGAACTGGGAGGACATCTCCGAGGCGACCCCGCACCTCCTGTGCCTCGCCGAACGCTCGGGGACCGCCGCGATGAGCGTGGGCTCGATGACGCCGCTGACGCCCACGCGTCGCCAGGGCATGGAGACGCTGACCAGCGGTTATCTGGGCCTCGCATCCCAGTCCCACCGGACCTCCCGCTCACCGCAGCCCGCGGAGGACCTGGTCTCCGCGCTGCCCGACGCCCCCGAGGTCGTCCCCCTGGACTCGCTGCCCGCGCGCGGGGCCGACGAGGACCCCGTCGCCCCGGACTCGGAGCGCGGCCGCGCCCTCGCCGCTCTCGACGAGGAGGTCGGGAAGCAGCTCGATGCCGTCGGCGGCTGCGACAGCGCATCGATGGGGCGGGTGCTCCTGGTATCCGTCGCCCCCTACGATCCCGAGGACTCCGAGGCGGTCGAGGAGGGCCGCTCCCCCGCACCCGGACCCGACCGACTGCAGGTCGTGATGGACTCCGGTTTCGCGAGCGGCTCGCTGACCAGCGGATCCACCCATCAGGAGGGGGTCGTGCTGCTCACCGACGTGGTGCCGACGATCCTCGCGAGCCACGGCGAGAGCACCCCCGAGGGACTTCCCGGGCAGATCTTCGAGGGAACCCCGGCGCCCGCCGACGAGTCGGGCGCGGACGGTTCGGGCGCCGACGGGTCGGGCGCGGGCACGACCGATGCCGTCGTCCGCGACACCGCCGGCATCCGCCTGGCCACCGACCGCTCGGCCGCGAACGTGCTGGTCGACGGGGCGACGTGGTGGGCGCTGGGATCCTGGCTGGTGCTGCCGGCGCTCGGGCTCCTGGTGCTGCTCGTCCCGCGTCTTGCGGCGCGCCGCCGCCTGTCCGCCGCCGCGCGCGCCGCAGCCGTGTGCCTCCCTCTCGGACCGGCCGCGGGCCTGCTCGCAGGGGCCGTGCCCTGGTGGAGGGCCGAGCACCCCGCGCTCGCGCTCACCGCCGTGGTGTGGGGATTCGCCCTCGTGCTCTCGGCGATCGCCCTGCTCGGACCCTGGCGCCGCCTCCGGTACGGCCCCGCGGGCGCCGCGGGGGCACTGCTCGCCCTGGCCGTCCTCACGGAGTCCGCGACCGGTTCCCAGCTGCAGCTGGGCTCCCCTCTCGGGGCGCAGGCGATCCGCGGCGGCCGCTTCTACGGCATCTCCAACCACCTCTCGGGAATGGTGCTGGCGGGCACGATGATCGCGCTGCTCGCCGTGTGCGCCCGGCTCACGCGCCCGCGCACGCGAGTGCTCGCCGTGATCGCGATCGGGGTCGTGGTGATGGGCGTGAGCGCGGCGCCGACGATGGGCGCCGATTTCGGCGGTGTGCTCGTGCTGGTCCCCGCGCTCGGGCTCCTCGCCCTCATGCTGAGCGGGATCCGCGTGCGCTGGTGGCATCTGCTCGCGGTCGGCGGGGCGGCGGTGGTGGCCGTCGGGGGCATCTCGGTGCTCGACTGGCTGCGCCCGCCCGCGCAGCGGACGCACCTGGGACGGTTCGTGGACCAGGTGCTCTCCGGCGAGCTGTTCGACGTGATCGCCAGCAAGGCGCAGCAGAACATCGACCAGGTCACCACGTTCTGGCCGCTGCTGGGCGTGCTGCTGCTGGCCGCAGTGCTCTGGCTGTGCTCGCTCGTCCCCACCCGCACGCGCATGGTGCGCCTCGCGGCCTTCGACGCCCGGCATCCCGCCGCCCGGCCCGTGCGCATCGCGCTCGGCGTCGGGGCGTGGATCGGCTATGCGACGAACGACACCGGGGCGATGCTGCTGCTCGCCGCGCTCGTGGTCTCGCTGCCGCTGATCGCGGCGATGCTCCCGGATCCGGTGGTCGGCGCGCGTGGCGATACCGGCGAGTCCGACGGTGAGGCTCCTCCCCGGACGGCCGCATACCATCGCTGACGTGCTGTTCCCCAGTCCGTCCCGTCCGCGCGCGATCCCCCGCGGGCTCGCGGGGCCGACGCCGAGGGCCTCGCGGCGTCTCCTCCCGCGTCCGGTCGCCCTCGCCGCGATGTGTGTGCTGCTGGCGACGGCCGCAGCACTCCTCGGGCCGACGGGACCCGCGCGGGCCGACGACGGAGCGGACGCAGGCGCGTCGAGCACACCGGTCCGCATGGTCCTGGTGACCTCGGGTCTGACCTGGGAGGACGTGTCCGAGGAGACGACCCCTCATCTGCAGTGCCTCGCCGAGAACGCCGGCGTGGGAGCCATGAACACGACCTCGACCACCGTGGTCTCCACGAAGCGGCAGGGCGAGGAGACGCTGCGCACCGGCTTCCGCGGGCTCGCCGCGACGGCCCCGTCGAGCGCCGGCGTCCCGAACCCGCCCACCGACCAGCTCGCCCGCATCCCCGGCGGCACCACAGAGATCGACGCGAGCGAGGACGTCCCCGTCGGCCGCATCAGCGCGGCGCTCGATGGTGATGGTGCCGGAGACGCAGACTCCGGCGTGCTCCTCGTCGATCTCGGCTCGGCCACTCCCTCGGATCTCACTGCGCTGGACGAGCGCGCCGGGGAGGTGCTCGACGCGGCAGGCGGGTGCGCGGCCGATTCCGCGTCCGGTTCCGCGGCGGACTCCGCGGACCTCCCCCGCACCCTGCTGGTCTCCGTCGCGGCGACCGACCCGGCCGATCCCGCGGCCGTCGAGACCCAGGGGTCGATCGCCTCGCGCACCGCCGGCCTGCAGGTCGCGATGGACACCGGCCGCCCCGGCGAGGCGCTGTCCAGCGGATCCACCCACCAGAACGGGCTCGTCGTGCTCACCGACGTGCTCCCCACCGTGCTCGAGAGCCACGGCGTCGAGCCGACGCTCACCCTCCCCGGGCAATCCTTCGAGGGGCAGGACACCCGCGTCGACCCCCAGCAGCTCGCGCTGGACCGCTCGCTCGCCGCGCGGCTCGTGGACGGCGCCTCGCCCCCGGCGTTCTTCTCCTGGCTGGCGTTCGGGGCCGTCGGGCTCGTCCTGCTGCTGATCACGCCGCTGCGCCGCCGCGATCGCGCGCGGCACGCGGCCCGCTCGCTGCTCGCGATCGCGCCGCTGTGCTTCCCGGTCGCGCTCATGTCCACGCTCGTGCCGTGGTGGCGGGCCGAGCACCCGGCCCTGGCGCTGACGGGCGTGGTGTGGGCCGGGTCGGCGGTGCTGGCCGCGGTGGTGCTCGCCGGCCCCTGGCGGCGCTCGCGCTTCGGACCTCCGGGGGTCGCGTTCGGCCTGGTCGCGGGCCTCATCCTGCTCGAGTCGGCGCTCGGCTCACCGTGGCAGACGGGGTCCCCGCTGGGCGCGAACGCCATCTCCGGGGCGCGCTTCTACGGGCTCTCGAACCACCTGTTCGGCATGGTGCTCGCGGGCACGCTCGCCGCCCTGGGCTGCCTGTTCACGCGCCTGCGCACCCCGCGCGCCCGGGTGATCGCGACGGTGGCGACGGGAGTGGTGGTGTCGGCGGCCTGCGTCGCCCCGTCGATGGGCGCGGATTTCGGCTCCATGCTCGTGTGCGTGCCGACGTTCGGGCTGCTCGCCCTGCTCGTCTCCGGCATCCCGCTGCGCTGGTGGCACGTGCTGGGACTGTATGCGGCGGGCGCGGTCGCCGTGGTCGGGGTGTCGGTGCTCGACTGGCTGCGTCCGCCGGCTTCTCGCTCCCACCTGGGTCGATTCATCGACGACGTGCTCTCGGGCGGACTCGGGACGGTGGTGCTGCGCAAGCTCGGTCAGAACCTGCAGATGCTCGTGGACTACCCGGGGCTCGCGCTGGTGGTGCTCGCGGCGGTGCTCGGCTCGGTCGCGATCCTCATGCCGCGCCGCCTGCACTGGCGTGCCCTCGAGCAGCTGGACGAGGAGCATCCGAGCGGGCGCTCGGTCCGGATCGCGCTGGTCGCGGGCGGGTGGCTGGGCTACGCGGTGAACGACACGGGACCGGTGCTGATCGCCGCCGTGCTGGGCCTCGGCATTCTCGCGCTCGCGGCTGTGCTGCCCGCCCGGGAGGATGCCCCGGTCGGCGGGTGACGCGGCGCACAGGTGGTGCGGAGGGCAGGTGGTGCGTCGGACCGCAGAGGCGGAGAACGGACGAGGCACCGCGCAGCGTGCGCGGCCCTCGTCCGAGCGTCCGAGGTGGGGCTGCTCCCCGGCTCCAGCTCAGTCCTGGCTGCCGCGATCCCGCTGTCCCTCGGCGTCCGCCTCCTCGACGGCCGACTGGACCACGAGCGAGGTGTACTCCCCGGCGTCCATCGGCAGCTCGATGCGCTCGGGAACGCGCGGCACGCTGCGCTGGAGATGCGCGGCCATGATCACCGCGTGCTCGGGGGCGAAGGGACCGTCCACGGGCGCCTCGTGCATGCGTCGGCCCAGTTCATGGAGATCGGCGCCGGCGAGCAGCACCACGTCCTCGGGTTCGAAGGGCCCGTCCACCGGCAGCGCGCGCAGGTCCGCGTCGAGGGCCGCGATGTCGACCTGCTCGAGCTCGCGCGCGTCCTCGGCGTCGAACGGACCCGACGCGGGAAGGTCCGCGAGAGTGCGGGCCGACGGGGCGTCGTCGGCCGAAGCGTCCGTGGAATCGGCGGCGGACGGGGTCTCGGGAGCAGGCGCCGTGGCGGGCTCGGTCTCCGGCTCGGGTTCCGGCTCCGGCTCCGGCTCCGGCTCCGGCTCCGGCTCCGGCTCCGGCTCCGGCTCCGGCTCCGGCTCCGGCTCCGGAGAATTCTCGTCCACGACCGATGCCTCGGTCGACACCGTTCCCCAGGCGTCGACGTCGTCCGGGTAGCTCGCGGGCGCGGAGCGCGGAAGCGCCGGCTCCGTCGCTGCCTCGTGGGCGCCCGCGGCGGCGGGTTCGACCTCGTCGATCTGCTCCGTCACGTCGGCCTGGGGCGCGTGGTCTGCCTGGGGCGCCTCGTCAGCGGGGGCGACCTCATCCTCCGACTCGAGCGCGTCAGCCTGCGGCGACAGAGCTTCCGCGGTCATTCCACCCGCGCTCTCCGATCCGTCGAACGCGAGCGGTGCGGGCGCATCGTCCGACTCGGGATCCACACCGGGCTCAGCCTCGACGTCCTCGGCACCCGAGGCAGTCTCCTCGACCGCCGGCGCCGCCTCGTCGGCACCCATCGCCTCGTCGGCACCCATCGCCTCGTCGGCACCCATTGGCTCGTCCACGACCACCGACTCGTCGGCGACCACGGCCGGCTCCTCGACGTCCGGCACCGTCTCCTCCGCCACCTCCGGAGGGTGCACGGTGCGGCGGCGCAGCAGCGCGCGGGTGACATCGCGCAGCTGGGCGGCGCGGTGCAGCTGTCCGGACAGGTCCTTGCCGGTGGCGCGATGACGCAGGGCGCAGGGCACCTCCTTCACCCAGAAACCGCCGGTGAGCGCGTCGATCGTCAGCGACGTCTCCACGCCCCAGCCCGGGGCGAGCGGCTGGCACGCCTCCCAGGTCTCGCGGGTGATGCAGCGCGTACCCGAGAGCGGCTGCTGCGGCTCCCATCCGGTGATGCGGCGGATGCCGTTGCGGGCGGTGCGCACCACGATCCCAAAGCCGGCGGCGCCGTTCTGGGGCGGCAGCAGGGCGATCGCCATGTCGACGCCGTCGTCGAGGACGGCGTCCACGAGCGGGGCGGCGTTCTCGGCGCTGTCCTCCATGTCGCCGTCGAGGAAGAGCAGCGCGCGGGACATGAGGTCCGACGGGGAGATCACGGGCAGCGGGCCCGTGTGGCCGGGCATGCGGGGCTCGGCGTGGAGCTCCTCGCGGAAGTCCACGCCGCCGTCGGCCGCCTCGGTGTCCTCGCGCATGGCGATGACGCGCGCGCCGGTCGCCATCGCGGCGGCCTTCCCGCGGTTGGTGCGGTGGCGGACCACGAGCGCGCCGGCACCGGTGGCGACCGCTGCGGTCGCATCGCTCGAGCCGTCGTCGACGACCACCACGGTGTCCACGCGGTCGATGCGCTGGGCGGCGCGGATCGTCGCCTCGATCCGGTCGGCCTCGTCCTTGGCGGGGATCACCACGGCGACCGCCGTGGGACGGTCCGCCGCGAGCGGCCCCGCCGCGCTCATCGCAGGGTCACCTGGCGCGCGACGATGCCGCCCCGGGCCCGCCGCTCCATGACGGTGAGCGGCTCGGTGGTCTCGAGCGCTTCGAGGAAGCGGGCGCTGAAAGCCTCGGCCTGGGCCTCGACGCCCTCGGCTCCGAAGCCGGAGGGCAGATCCCACACCGGGATGGTGAGGCCCTCGGCGCGGAAGGAGCCCACGTACTTCGTGCCCTCGCCGATGCCGGACTCGCGGCGCGCGTGCAGGCGGGCCACGGCGTCGACGACGCGGTCCTCGTCGGCGTCGAGGACCCAGCGCAGGTGCTCCTTCGGGCCGGCGTCGACCCAGTAGGCGTGCTCGAGGCCCGCGACCGGACGGGTCGGCATGATCTTCTCGTTCGCATCCCGCAGGGAGGCCTCGACCTCGGCGGTGCGATCGGCCTCGGGGTCGACCCAGAACTCGAAGGAGTCGTGGACCTCGATCGCGAAGTCGCCGTCGAGGTCCAGCACGTCCTGGAGGCGCGGGGAGTCGTCCTCGAGGGCGACCGTGGGGACCGGTGAGCCGGGCTCGAGCGCGAGGGCCTGCACGATCGCCTGGCCGAAGGCGCGCGAGAGGTCCCCGCCGGGGACGCTCGCCTGCAGGCCGACGACGACCGAGCCGTCGGAGCGGCGGATCGCGGGCCAGTTCATCGGCAGGATCGTGGCGAGGGTGACGGCCTCGCTCCCCAACGCGGCGGTGGTCCGCGCGCTGATGGTCGCGGCAGGGATCAGCTGGCGCATCGCCACCAGATCCTGCTCCTGCGGCAGTCCCTCGAAAGGACGGCGGACCAGCGCGTCTCGTGAGCTCGTCGACATGCGCGCCAGTCTACCGATGCGGCGGCCCGGCGGAGGAGCGGGGCGCGCGGGGCCGCGCCGGGCCCCGCGCCAGGCACAGCACCACGGCGCCGAGCAGCATCATCGCGGGGTACTGCACGACGAGCTGGTCGGACATCCAGTACAGGGCGAGCGTCGCACTCGAGGCGAGCGCGAGCAGGCGTCTCCCCCAGCCCAGCGCGAGCCCGGCCCCGAGGGCCAGTTCGAGCACCGGGATGCCGATCCCGAACACCCCGGCCAGCGGCGCCATCACGTGCTCCGCGAACAGGGCGAACACCTCGGGCACGCGCGCGTTCGACCGCGCCCCGTCGACGACCAGGCCGATGTCCGCCGCGCCGAAGCCGGCGTGCACCTTCACCGCGCCCTCGACCAGCCAGAGCGCGGCAAGGACGAGGCGTGCGATGAGCGCGATGAGCGCCGATCCCGAGGCGAGCCGTTCGGCGCCGCGCACCCACCCGCTCCTCGGACTCACGACAGCGCGGCGCTGCCGAACACGGCCTTGGCCTTGTCGCAGTGGACGACCACGTGGTCGTACTGCGAGAGGTCGACGCCCTCGACGGAGAACGTCTGCTCGGCCGAGTCGTAGGCGACGTCGCCGAGCTCCATCCCCGAGCCGACGGCGGCCTCGTCGTCGCCCTTCGCGAGGTAGAGGTGCAGGTCGGGCCCCTCATCCGAGGAGAATCCGCTGAGCATGAGCTTCCCGTCCTCGATGCTCACCTTCCCTGCGACGCTCTTGCCGTTCGCCCCCGCGAAGGTGCCGTGCGCCATGGACATCGCCATGTCGCCGCCCATGTCACTGCCCATGTCGCCGCTCATGTCCCCGCCCCCGTCGGACGTCATGCCTGAGTCTCCGCCTCCATCGCTCGTCTGCATGGACGACGAGCCGTCCTTCGCCGCGCCGTCGTCCATCGAGCCGCCCGAGCCGGATCCGCAGGCGGCGAGGCCGGCGGCGAGCGCGAGTGCTCCGGCGCCGAGGGCGGCGCGCTGCAGGGTGCGGGTGATGCGCATGGGATTCCTCCTGTGTCGAGGGCCGGGGTGCTTCCCGACCCAGGGGCCGGCCCGATGCCGACCCCGATGACGACCAGTCGACCCGGCCCGTCGGCCGCGGAGAAGGAGGATGACGGCTCTGTGAGCGCGATGACGGAACCGTAAGGGCGCGTGACGGATCCGTAAGATCCGCGGCCGTCCCCTGCGCCTACGCTGGCTGCGTGGCCGGCAGCGAGAGGACGAGCGCGGGCGCGCGGGTGATGATCGTCGAGGACGATCCGGCCGTGCGCACGGTGGTCGGCGACCATCTGCGGGCGGCCGGCCACCGGGTCGACGCCTTCGCGGCGGGCGATGCCGCGTGGGAGGCGATACGGGCGCAGGTCCCGGACGTGATCGTGCTGGACCGTATGCTGCCGCGGCTCAGCGGCGACGAGCTGTGCCGCCGCGTGCGCGGGATCAGCGACGTTCCGATCCTCATGCTCACCGCGCTGGGCACCGTCGACCACCGCATCGAGGGCCTCGAGCACGGGGCCGACGACTACCTCCCCAAGCCCTTCTCCCTGCGCGAGCTGCAGCTGCGGCTCGAGGCCCTGCTGCGTCGGCGTCTGCCGGATGCGGCGCCCGTCGCGTTCACGGCCGGGGCGTTCCGCGTGGATCCCGCGCACAGGCGGCTGCGGATCGGGGACCGCGAGATCGCGCTGACCTCGCGCGAGTACGAGCTGTTCCTGTTCCTGCTGGGTCGCGAGGGCCAGGTGGTGCGCCGCGACGAGATCCTCCGCGAGGTCTGGGGCTGGAGCGAGGGCGATGCCTCGACGGTGACCGTCCACGTGCGCCGCCTGCGCGAGAAGATCGAGCCCGACCCGACGACCCCGCGCTTCCTGCGCACCGAGTGGGGCGCCGGGTACCGCCTGGAGACGGGGCCGACGTGCTGAGCCCGATCGACTACCTGCTGATCGTCGCGACCACGATCGTGTGCACGGGCGTCGTGATGGGCGGCGCCTGGTGGGCGCTGCGCCTGAACCGGCGCGGCAGCATCGTCTCGCAGACGGTGATCCTGCTGGTCGCGACGGTGCTCTCGATCGCGGCGACGACCCTCGCGGTGCTCGTGGAGATGTACTTCTCCGCGCACGATCTCGCGGTCCTGGCCTGGGTGCTCGCCGTCTCGGGCCTGATCTCGATCGCGGCCGCGCGACTGCTGCTGGGCCGGCGGGTCCGCACCTCGATCACGGCGCTCGCGGACTCGGCGCGGCGGCTCGGGGATCGGGCCGGCGTCGGGACCGGTGTCGGGACCGGCATCGGGACCGGTGGCTCGGCCGGCGCGGACGGATCCGACGGCACGGACGGGTCCGAGGGCGCGGGCGGGGCCGGCGGGCCCGGCTGGAGGGAGTTCGAGACCCTCTCGACCGAGCTCGAGGAGACGTCCCGTCGGCTCGACGCGGCGCGCGCGGAGATCGAGGCGCTGGACGCGGACCGCCGGCAGTCGATCGCGTGGATCTCCCACGACCTGCGCACCCCGCTCACGGGTCTGCGCGCGATGGCCGAGGCGATCGAGGCGGGCACCGCCGACGATCCCACCGCCTATGCGCGCGGCATCCGCGGTCGCGTGGACACCCTCAGCTCGATGGTCGAGGACCTCTTCGAGCTCTCCCGCCTGCAGTCCGGAACCCTCGTGCTGCGGCGGGAGACCGTCGAGCTGCTGGATCTCGTCTCCGACGCCGTCGCCGACGTGATGCCCGTGGCCCAGCGCCGCGGCATCCGCATTGTGCACCGCGGCATCGAGGGCCGCGTGCTGCGGGCGGATCCGCGCGAGCTCACGCGAGCGCTCGCGAACCTCCTCAGCAACGGCGTGCGCCACTCCCCCGACGGCGGGGAGATCGTGGTCTCGGCCGACGTCCTGCCCGGCAGCCGCCTGGTCCTCAGCGTCCTGGACCAGGGGCCGGGCGTCGCGAGCGAGCACATCGGGCGGATCTTCGAGGTCGGGTGGCGCGAGGATCCCGCGCGCACGCAGTCCGACGACCTCGGCGCCTCCGGCGGCGCGGGCCTCGGCCTCGCGATCGTGCGCGGCATCGCCGAGGCCCACGGCGGCGGCGTCACGGCGCAGCGGGTCGACGGCGGCTTCCGCCTCGACCTCGTGTTGCCTGCGGGCTGAGCTCGAGCCCTGCTCGTCGTCACCGGTGCACGCCTCCGCGTCCGCTCCCGGCCCCCGCGTGCTCACGCTCCCGACCCCGCGCCCGCGTCCGCTCCTTTTAATCCCTTGCCGCCCTCTCGCGTCCAGTCCTACGCTCGTCGGACACAGGGAAGGAGGTGATCCGACAGATGAAGTTCTCTCGGACATGTGAGGTGGCTCGCCGCTGAGGCGACCATCGACCTGACCGGCGGCACCGCCGCCGACCACCAGATCGAGGGACGTGCAGCGAATCCCACCGAGCTGCCCGGACCCGCAGGCGCCGGACCTCGTCCATCCGGCAGGCGCACGAGCGCAGCCTGCGGGTCCGCCCATGCCCGGATCCGCGACGACCGCGACGTCCCGGCCCCGTCAGCGCACCACCGAGCTCAGCAGCAGGCTCGTCTCCGAGTTGACCACGCCCTCGATGCCGCGGATCCGTCGCAGCACGCCGTCGAAGGCCGCGAGGTCCTCGCAGGCGATCTCGGCGACCAGGTCCCAGCCGCCGTTGGTCGTGTGGAGGTTCTGGATCTCGACGAAGCCGCGCAGGGCGTCGATCGCCCGGTCCGTCGTGCGCCCCTCGACCTCGATGAAGGAGATCGCGCGCACGGGCGCCGTCTGCCCGTAGTCGCGCACGCGCACCGAGAAGCCGACGATCACGCCCTGGGCGGTGAGCTTCTCGATCCGGTGAGAGACCGTCGCCCGCGAGACGCCGAGCCGCTGGGCGAGGGAGGCGATCGGCGCGCGCCCGTCGGTGCGCAGCGCCGCCAGCAGTCGCCGGTCCAGGTCCGTCAGCCGGTCCACGGAGCCCTCCGGTGCAGTGTTCATGCGCAGAATGCTAGATCCCTGCTCGCAGAATGCGCATGAACTTGGCAGATCTCGCGCGATCCGGCTCTTCCGCCTGCCATCTGCAAAATCTACGCTGAGCATCACCAGGCACACCGCGAGAGACGGAGCGATGACGATGACGCAGCTGCTCGACGTGGCGAACATGGCCCGCTGGATCGTGCGGGACGGCGCCCAGAACATCCTCACCACCATGGTCGGGTACCTCGACCACGACTTCCGGCGCTGGCAGAGCTTCGAGCGGATCCCCCGGATCGCGAGCCACACCCCGTTCGGCGTGATCGAGCTGATGCCGACCTCCGACGGCGAGACGTACGCGTTCAAGTACGTCAACGGTCATCCCTCGAACCCCGCGCGCGGCTTCCAGACCGTGACCGCCTTCGGCGTCCTCGCCGACGTCGACAACGGCTACCCGGTGTTCCTCTCCGAGATGACGCTGCTGACGGCGCTGCGCACGGCGGCCGTTTCCGCCCTCGCCGCCCGCACCCTCGCCCGGCCCGACTCCCGCGTGCTCGCCCTCGTCGGCGCGGGCTCGCAGTCGGAGTTCCAGGCGCTCGCCTTCCGGGGTGTGCTCGGCATCGAGGAGCTGCGCGTGTTCGACGTCGACCCCGCGGCGGTCGACAAGGTGCGCCGCAACCTCGAGCCGCTCGGCTTCCGCATCCACGACGCCGCGACCGCCGCGGAGGCGGCCGAGGGCGCGGACATCATCACGACCTGCACCGCGGACAAGGCCCAGAACCGGGTCCTGGACCTGGCCGACGTGCGCCCCGGCGTGCACGTCAACGCGATCGGCGGCGACTGCCCCGGCAAGACCGAGCTGGACCCGCGGATCCTCGAGGCCGGTGACGTGTTCGTCGAGTTCACGCCGCAGACCCGCATCGAGGGCGAGATCCAGCAGATGCCGGATGACTTCGCCGTCACCGAGCTCTGGGAGGTGCTCACGGGCACCGCCGCAGGGCGCACCTCGCCCGAGCAGATCACCGTGTTCGACTCGGTGGGCTTCGCGATCTCCGACTTCTCGGGCCTGCGCTGCGCACGCGACGCGACGGCCGGCACCGACCTCGTCTCCGACGTGGACCTGGTGGCCTCCCCGAGCGACCCCAAGGATCTGTTCTCGCTGGTCAACTCGCTGTCCCCGGTCGGCGGGCGATGAGTGCCCCGGCCCTCGCCGGTGCTCGGTCGGAGCATCCGCTCCCCGTGCAGTCCCCGTCGCGGGCGTTGCTGGTGCGGCCCCACCACTTCACGGCGAACCCGGAGACGGCGCTCGACAACGCCTTCCAGTCCCTCGGCGCCGCGCGCGCCGAGGACCCCGCCGTGCTCGCCCGGCGGGCGTACGACGAGGTGGGGCGCCTCGCGGACGCGCTCGACGCAGCGGGCGTCGCGGTGACGATGTTCGATGATCCGGGCACGGCGACCCCCGACAGCGTGTTCCCGAACAACTGGCTGAGCACGCACGCGGACGGCACGCTCGCCCTGTTCCCCATGTATGCGCCCAGCCGCCGCGCCGAGCGCCGCGCGGACATCGTCGCCGCGCTGCGCAGGTGCTTCCACGTGCGCAGGGTCGTGGACTACTCCGACGGGGAGGCCGACGCGCGCTTCCTCGAGGGCACCGGGGCGATGGTGCTCGACGACGTCACGGGCACGGCCTTCGCGTGCCGCTCGCGGCGCCTCGACGAGACGCTGCTCGCGGAAGTGTGCGCGGACCTCGGTCTCGAACCCCTCGTCTTCGATGCGGCCGACGCCGCGAGCGTGCCCGTCTATCACACGAACGTGCTGATGAGCGTGGGGAACGAGGTCGCCGTCCTGGGCGCCTCGATGATCCGGGACCCGGCGCGGCGGGAGGCCGTGCGCGAGCGCCTGCGCGCGGGCGGCCGGGAGGTCGTCGAGATCGACGAGGGCCAGGTGCGGGCCTTCGCGGGGAACTGCCTCGAGGTCGTGTCGGAGGCGGGCGCGGCCTCCGATCCCGCGGGCGAACGCTCGCTGATGATGTCGGGGACCGCCGCCGCGGCGCTCACCCTCGATCAGCGTCGGCGGATAGAGCGCTCGTGCCGCGTGCGCGCGGTCGAGGTGCCGACGATCGAGACGGCGGGCGGATCGGTGCGCTGCATGATCGCCGGAATCCACCTGGCGCCGCGCGTCTGAGGCGCCCGCCGACCCGTCGGCCCCTGCAGTCCCGTCGGCTCCGCCAGCCCCATCGGCACCCGGCTCCTCAGGCGCGCGAGCGCCAGAGCAGCCAGACGAAGTAGGGCGCGCCGATGATCGCCACGACGAGTCCCGCGGGGACCTGGGCGGGGGCGATGAGGGTGCGGCCGATCGTGTCGGCGATGCTCACCAGCAGCGCGCCCAGCAGCATCGCGACCGGCACGGAGCGCAGGTGCCTCGCGCCGACAAGGGCCCGCGCGAGGTGCGGGGCGACGAGCCCCACGAACCCGATCGTGCCCACCGCGATGACACTGACGGAGGCGAGCACGGCCGCGCACGTGATCACCGCGAGACGGGTGCGCTCGAGGCGCACGCCGAGGATCCGCGGCGAGTCCTCGTCGAGCGCGAGCAGGTCGAGCTCGCGCGAGCGGGAGAGCACGAAGGGGGCGATGAGCACCAGGGCCACGGCGACGATCGCGACGTCGACCAGGCTGCGGCCGTAGGTGGTGCCGGAGAGCCAGGTGAGCAGGCGCGGGGTGTCCCACGGGTTCTGCCACAGCAGCAGGAACGTGGAGAGGGAGGAGAGGGCGAAGCCCATGCCGATGCCCACGAGCACGAGGCGCTCGGGTCGGATGCCGCGCCGCCAGGCCAGCAGGTAGATGACGGCGAAGGTGACGAGGCCGCCGACGATGGCGGCGCCCACCATCACGGGCCGGCTCGCGCCGTCCGCGCCGCCGGCGCTGATCGCGAGCACGGCGCCGAGGCCCGCTCCGGCGGTGATGCCGAGGATGCCGGGCTCGGCGAGCGGGTTGCGGACGGTGGACTGCACGACGCTGCCGGCCAGCGCGAGCGACGCGCCGCCCACGATCGCGGCGGTGGTCCTCGGCAGGCGCTCGTCGAGCGCGAAGCGCACCGGCGCAGGAGCCGCGTGCTGGAGCCACAGGAGCACGTCGCCCGTGCGCAGCCAGAGGCTGCCCGCGAGCAGTCCGACGAGTCCTGCCGCGGCGAGCGCCGCGAGGACGATCACGCCGATCACGAGGGCGCGCCGGCCGGAGCGCGGCGGGGTGCGGGCCTGCGGCGGCTCCTTCGCGGGCCCCGAGTCCCGCAGCCGACGGGCCAGGACGATCATGATGATCGCGCCCAGCAGGGAAGTCGCGATGCCGGTGGGGATCTTCGCGGCGGCCTCGGCGCCGGCGATGCCGCGCAGCAGCGCGTCGGCCAGGATGACGACGAGCGCACCCAGGAGTCCCGAGGCTGGGATGAGCAGCACGTGGCGGTGCAGGGCGGGCAGCAGCACCGCGAGCAGGCGGGCGAGCACCGGGGCGCCCAGGCCCACGAAGCCGACGGGCCCGGCGACGGTCACGGCGATCGCGGTGAGCAGCACGGCGCCGAGGATCCCGAGCATGCGGGTGCGGCGCACCGGGATGCCGAGGGAGGAGGCGGCGTCGTCGCCCAGGCCCAGGATGTCCAGGCGCCGGGAGATCAGCAGCATCACCACGAGCACGCCGGCGATCACCGGGATCGCGCGCAGGGAGGCGTCGAGGTTCAACTGGGCGAGGGAGCCGCTCCCCCAGGCGAACAGGCCCGTGGTCTGCACCTCGAAGAGGATGAGCAGGGCGGAGGTCGCGGCCTGCAGGGCGAGCGCGACCGCGGACCCGGCGAGCACGAGCCGCGTGGTGGAGGTCCCCGCGCCGCCCGAGATCGCGAGCACGAGGCCCGCGGCGGCGAGGCCGCCGGCGAAGGCCACGGCGCCGGACGCCCAGATCGGCACGGCCAGTCCGAAGGCGGCGACGGCGACGATCGCGAGGTAGGAGCCGGCGGTCACGGCGAGGGTGTCGGGCGAGGCGAGGGCGTTGCGGGAGATCGACTGCAGGACGGCGCCCGCCGCGCCGAGCGCGAAGCCGACCGCGACCCCGGCGAGCAGCCGCGGCAGGCGCGAGGCGGAGAAGATCGCGGAGACGGGGACGCCGCCCTCCCCCGCCCGGTCGGCGGGCTCCGCCCCGACGGCGGCGCGCAGCAGGTCCCCGAGGCCGATGCCCGAGGTCCCCTGGGTGAGGTGCCAGGCGCCGACGATCACCAGCGCCAGGGCGAGCACGACGAGCCCGCCGCCGCCCGCGAGCAGCGCGCCGACGCCCGCGCGCCGGGGCGCTGCGGGGGTCGGCGTCGCGGCCGGGGCCCGCTCCGCGCTCTCGGGGGCGGCGGTGGGGCTCGCCGTGGGGGTCACGGGCGGGTCACTTCGTGAGCGCGTCGACGTAGGCGTCGACCGCCTGTTCGGAGGTGCGGGGGCCGCCGAACGTCCAGATGCTCGAGGGGAACGCGTGGGCGCGGCCGTCCTCGACGGCGGGCAGCGAGGTCCAGATGTCGTTCTTCTCGAGCTCGGTGACGTAGTTGCCGGCCGGGTCGTCGGTCGACGTATAGAAGAGGTTCGCGTCGCCCACGGAGGTGAGGCCCTCCATGTCGGTCTGGCCCAGCCCGTAGATCGCGTCGGTCTTCCCGGTCCAGGCGGGCTTCAGCCCGAGCTCCTCGCCGAGCGCGCTGAACAGGGCGCCCTTCCCGAAGGGGCGGATGGAGACGTTGCCGCCGTCGACCCAACCGTCGAAGTAGACGAAATCGCGCGTGGGCAGGTCGACATCCTCGACCTTCTTCTTGGCCTCGGCGAGGTGCTGATCGAACTCCTCGAGGACCGCGTCCGCGCGCTCGGTCCGGCCGGTCGCCTTCCCGATCAGGGAGAACAGGTCCTTCATATTCCCGATGGGGTCCTTCGCGTCGGCGCCCTGGGTGGCGAGCACCGGCACTCCGCGCTCCTCGAGCTGGCCGATGATCTCGTCGTCCTTGCTGGAGGCCTCGACGATGATGAGGTCGGGGTCCGTGCCGTAGAGGGTGTCGAGGTCGGGCTCGCCGCGCTGGCCGACGTCCGTGACGCCGTCGGGGAGCTTCTCGGCGGTGTCCCAGGTGGTGAAGCCCTCGACGTCGGCGACGCCCACGGGCGTCACGCAGAGGCTGAGGAGGTCCTCGGTCTGCTGCCATTCGAGGACGGCGACGCGCTTCGCGGGCTCGTCGAGCTTCACGGTGCGGCCGAAGTCGTCGGTGAGCTCGACGGGGCCGGTCGCGGTCGAGGTGGAGTCGTCGGCGCAGGACTCGGACACGGCTGAGGCGTCCTTCGTGGCGTCGGTGGACGCCTCGACGTCGGTCGTGCCGCAGGCGGCGAGCGAGAGAGCCGTGAGGCCCAGGGTGAGGACGACGCCGAGGCGACGCAGCGAGGACGGACGCGAGGTGGTGGTCATGGTTCTCCGGGTGGTGACGGCCATGCGGCCGGGTGTGGGCGGGATGACGTGCAGCCAGGTGGTGACTGCGGTGGGGCGACGTGCGTGCGGGGCGGTGCGAGGGGGCCCGTGAACCGGCGGTCAGCGCTCGGGCCGACGGGCGGTCAGCGGGCGCGAGGGCGCCGCTCGGCGACCTCGATGCGGCGGCGTCCGCTGGCGGGATCCGTACTGGTCTCGATGGGGATGTCGTAGACCTCGCTGAGATGCTGCGAGGTGAGGACCTCGTCGACGGTGCCGGCCGCGTGGACGTCGCCGCGGCGCAGCAGCACCACGCGGTCGGCGATGCGGGTGGCCTGGCCGAGGTCGTGCAGGACCACGCCGATCGCGGCGCCGTGCTCGGCCGCGAGGTCCCGCACGAGGTCGAGGGTCTCGATCTGGAAACGCAGGTCGAGGTGGTTGGTGGGCTCGTCGAGCAGGACGATGCCGGTGTCCTGGGCGAGGCAGGAGGCCAGCCAGACGCGCTGGATCTCCCCGCCGGAGAGCTCGCCGACGCCGCGGGCGGCGAAGGCCGTGGTCCCGGTCAGCTCCATGGCCCGCTCGATCGCGGCCTCGTCGACATCGGAGAGACCGGCGAAGCGGCGGCGGTGCGGGTGGCGGCCGAAGCCGACGACCTCGCGCACGGTGAGGCCCTGCGGGGTGCCGCGGCTCTGGGAGAAGAGGGTGAGGGTGCGCGCGAAGTCCTTGGCGCCCATCAGCGCCGCGTCGCGCTCGGCGATGCGCACCTCTCCCTGGGTCAGCGGGTGCAGACGGGAGACGGCGCGCAGCACGGTCGACTTGCCGCTGCCGTTGGGGCCCAGCAGCACAGTGACCTCGCCAGGGCGGATCTGCAGGTCGACGCCGTGGACGACCTCGCTGCGGCCGTAGCGCAGCACGAGGCCCTCGGCGTCCAGCCGGCGCGCGGGGTCGGGCGATGCGGTGCGCCGGGCGGCCTCGCCTGCTCCGTCGGGGGCGAGGTCCTCGGACGGGACGGTGCTCTCCTCGACGGCGGTCGATCGGAGATCGGTCGTCATGAAGGAGAGCCTAACCGTGCCGCATGGTCGGCCACACCCTTCGACCGCCCTCAGAGATGTGCACTGCGGCACAGCCGGAGCGCGGGCGGACGGCGAGCGAGGCGCGGGCCCGCACCCTCAGTGCTCCCCGCTCACCTCGACGATCTCGGCGGCGCGGCGCTCGAGGTCCATGGGCTCGACGCCGTCGAGCATGTGCAGGGCGAAGTCCTCGCTGAAGCGCTCGAACAGCAGGGTGCCGCGCACGGAGTTGCCGTGCAGGTCCAGCTGCGGGGCGTAGGTCGCGATGCCGAAGCGGGAGGGCAGCGCGGCGATGATGCCGCCGGCGACCCCGGACTTCGCGGGCAGGCCGACGTCGCTCACCCAGTCGCCCGCGTTGTCGTACATCCCGCAGGTGAGCATCACGGAGAGGGTCTTGCGGGCTGCGACGCGGGAGAACACCTCCTCGCCCGTCAGCGGATTGGTGCCGCCCGAGGCGAGTGTCGCGGCCATCACGGCGAGATCCGTGACCGAGGCGAGGACCGAGCAGCCTTCGATGTACCCCTCGACGACCTCGTGCGCCTCCTCGGTCATGGAGCCGGCGGCGCGCAGCATGTAGGCGAGCGCGAGGTTGCGGTCGGCCGTGCGGGCCTCCTCGCGGCGGGTCGCCTCGTGCAGGGCGAGGGTGTGGCCGGCGGCGGCCTCGAGCACGGAGCGCAGGCGCTCGGTGCGCTCGCCCTGGGTGGGACCGAGCATCGCGTGGGTGCGGATCGCGCCGATGTTCACCAGCGGGTTCTTGGGCTTCTTCGTCCACACGTCGAGGCTGAGGGCGTTGAACTGCTCGCCCGTCGGCTCCTCGTCGACGATCGAGTTCACGTACTCCAGGCCGTGCAGGTCGATCGCGGCGCCGTAGGCGAAGGCCTTGGAGATCGACTGGATCGGGAAGCAGTGGTCGGTGCCGGCGGTGGTGATCTCGCCGTCGGTCATGCACAGGGCGACGCCGAGGTGGTCCTCGCGCGCCCCGGAGAGGCGGGCGAGGTCGGGGATGTCGCCGTCGGGCACGGCGGAGCCGAGGACGTGCCTCTGCCGGTCGAAGTAGGTGCTGAGCGCGCTGGTCACCCTCGGACCGTACACGGGGCGCAGCGAACACCCCAGCCCGGTGCCGCGGGCGGGCCGACGGGCCGGCGAGGGGCCGGTGCAGGGCCGGACGGTGAGTCGGTGCAGAGCCGGCCGAAGCGCCTGTTCCGACGTCCGTCAGGCTGGCCGCTCGCCCGCGAGCGCCTCCTCGAGCGCGGCGAGATCCTCGGGGCGCATGGTTCGGGCGTGCTCGGGGCGCGGGCTCAGCAGCCGACGGGTCACGTGGACGGGCACCTGTTCGAGGCCGAGGCGCAGGGCGACGGCCACGCGGTGGTTCCCGTCCAGCGTCGCGAACTGCTCGTTGAAGGCGAGGTCGAGCGGGGTGCGGATGCCGTGGACGCGCACATCGGCCTCGATCGCGTCGAGGTGGGCGGGGGTGTCCAGGTGCGGGGAGCCGACGACCTCCCGGTCCACGGCCCGATAGCGGGCGACGAGCGCGGTGGGCAGCAGCACGGCGGGGAGGGCGCGGCCCGAGCGGCGCTCCATGACGAGCTGCGCGGGGTCCTCGGGATCTGCTCCGATCTCCCCGAAACCGCAGCGCTCGTAGAGCCGTCGCGCGCTGGGGTTCTCACGCATCACGTGCAGGCGCAGGCGCACCGCGGGAAGGTGCTCCTCGGCCCAGTCGATGCAGGCGTCGATGAGGGCCCGGCCCGCACCGGTTCCGCGCGCCTCCGGGGCGACCCACACGGAGAAGATCATGGCCGGCTCCCCCGGCTCCGTCCCGGGGACCACCCGGGCGATGCCTCGTGGGGCCTCGCCGCCCTCGGGGGTCGCCAGGATGCATGCGCCGAGCGCGAGGAAGCGGTCCCAGTAGGTCGGGTCCTCGCGCTCGCGCTCGAGGGTCCCCTCGTAGGTCGAGCCGAACGCCTCGGGATCCTCCTGCAGGGTGCGCAGACGCAGGGTGCGGACCAGGTCGCGGTCGGCGGGCGTGGCGAGGCGGGTGAGCGGGACTGTCATGTCGTCGCTCTTCACCGCTCCGGGTCGACGGGGCGCGTCTGCTCGTGGTCCGTCGGCGCCGAAGCCTGGTCCGTCGGCGCCGCCTGGTCCGTCGGGGCCGCCGCCCGGTCCGTCCCGGTGAACCGTCCGATCCCGGCCATCAGGTGGTAGATGACGAGCGCGGCGAGGGTGCCCAGCGCGATGCCGGTGAGCTGGATGCCGCCGAAGGTCCAGGTGACGTTCGCGATGCCGACCACGAGGGCGACGCCCGCCGTGATCTGGTTCTTCGGGCGGGAGAAGTCCACGTTGCCGTCGACCCACATGCGCACGCCCACGATGCCGATGAGCCCGTAGAGCACGAAGGTCACGCCGCCCAGCACGCCCGGCGGGATCGTGTTGATGAGAGCTCCCACCTTCGGGGAGAGCGAGAGCAGGATCGCGACGACGCCCGCGACCCAGTAGGCGGCGGTCGAGTACACGCGGGTCGCGGACATGACGCCGATGTTCTCGCCGTAGGTGGTGGTCGGCGAGCCGCCGAACACGGCCGAGAGCGCCGTGGCGATCCCGTCGGAGGCGAGCGTGCGCCCCACCATGTGGTCGAGGTTCCGCCCGGTCATCAGTCCCACGCTCGTCACGTGGCCGACGTTCTCCGCCAGCAGCACCACGATCACCGGCAGGAACATCGGCAGCAGCGAGAGGTCCAGCGTGGGGTGGTGGAACTGGGGCAGCCCGAGCCAATGGGCCTCGTGGACGGTCGTGAAGTCGACCTCGCCGCGGGCGACGGCGACGAGGTACCCAACGATCACGCCCAGCAGCACCGAGACCCGGCCCAGCATGCCCTTGAACAGCGCCGTGCACAGCACCACCGCGAACAGCGTGATGGTCGCGGTCACCGCGGACTTCTGGAAGTTCCCGTAGGCCGTCGGCGCGAGGTTGAAGCCGATGAGGGCGACGATCGAGCCCATCACCACGGGCGGCATGAGCAGCCCGATCCAGCGCGTGCCCACGGCCTGCACGAGCAGCCCGAGCAGCGCCATCGCGATGCCGATGACGAGCACCCCGCCGAGGGCCGCGGACATCGACCCGGCCTGCGTGGAGTCGGTGATCGGGGCGATGAACGCGAAGGACGACCCCAGGTAGCTGGGCACCCGATTGCGGGTGATCACCAGGAACAGCAGGGTGCCGATGCCGCTGAACAGCAGCGTCGTCGAGGGCGGGAAGCCCGTCAGCAGGGGCACCAGGAAGGTCGCGCCGAACATGGCGACCACGTGCTGGGCGCCGATGCCGATGGTCAGCGGCCACGCCAGGCGCTCCTCGGGGCGCACGATCGCATCGGGGGCGACGGAGCGGCCGTCGCCGTGCAGGGTCCAGACGGGCATGGGTGCTCCAGGGGTGAGGAGGGCGGGTCGGGGGCGTTCGGCCGGTCAGCGCGGTCGGCGGATCAGCACGGTCGACGGATCAGCGCGACGACCGCCGGATCAGCGCCGCGCGGCCCCGGGGAAGACCTTGATCCGTGCGCGCTCCGCGGAGACGTCGGGGATCAGCTCCGGGGAGGCCGCGGTGGCGGGCTCGTTGCGGGTGCGGAAGTCGGCGAACATGCGGCTGAGGTCCGGCGCGCCGTACTCGTCGCGCACGGGCGCGGGCACGGTGAGCATGAGGGCCGCGACGACGCCCACGGCGAGCGCGACGCCGCCGGTCATCAGCCCCGCCCCGGCGCCGGTCGCCAGGGAGTTCACGATGACGTCGAGGAAGCCGACGACCAGCATGACCACGCCCGCGATGACGGCGCTCGAGCGGGCCACGTCGGCCGGGCGCTCGAGCAGCGAGCGGCGCGCGAACAGCGAGATCGCGACGAAGCACGCGGAGATCACGGCATCCATCACGTGGATGACCGGCCCGCCCATGCCCGCTCCCCCGATCGCGGCGACCGCTGCGATCAGGTTCCACACGATCGCGGCGGCGTGCATGATCGCGCCGAACTCGAAGGCGCGCACGGCGTAGACGATCCAGTCCACGCGCTGGAAGTTCAGCGGCATCGTGCGCACGAACGAGCGCGAGATCATCACGCCCCAGGCGGCGAACACGAAGGGCAGGTAGACGAAGTCCGTCGCGAACGAGGTCGGTGCGGCGAACTCGAGGCGCAGGGAGTTGTCGGCGATCGCGAGGATCACCAGGCCCGACGCGGCGCCCGCGCAGAACACGAACCAGGAGCGGTCGCGGCGCAGCGCCGCCCCGATCAGCAGCGTCAGCAGGAGCGCGGAGACGAGCGCGCTCGCGAAGGTGATGAGCGAGTACGCCCAGCCGGTGACGAAGACGCGGCCCACGAGCATGACCACGGCGAACACGAAGGATGCCGCGGCGGCCAGGGCGATGCCGGCGATCACCGTGCGCGAGCGGCGCCGCGCGAGCGCCGAGGGCAGATAGCCCTCGTGGGCGCGCGGCTCGATGCCGACCACGGCGCCCGCGAGCAGCAGGGAGACCCCGGCCCCGAGACCGAGAGGCGGGCCCTCTGGGAGCGGGGAGAACATGACGGGGATCGAGGTCACGAGGTCGGCGACGATCGTGCCGACGGCCACCAGCAGCACGGGCGCGAGGCCGATCACGCGGACGGTCCGCACGAGCCGCAGCGGCGAGGTCTTCGGCACCCAGCGCAGCACGAGGACCACCACGAGCACGAGCAGGCCGAAGCCGACCGCGATGCGTCCGATGAGGTCCACCGGGGTGTACCCGGCGTGGGTGAAGGAGGTCGACAGGGCGGCGACCAGGCACACGAAGGCGGTGACGTCGCGCAGGGCGTCGAAGGCGCCGAGGTCGGCGAAGCGCGCGGGGATCGCCGGGGAGCGCCCCGGGGCGTCGGCCGCGTTCGGCGTGGTGCCCGAGCGCGCGTAGGTCGCGGCGGAGCCGTTCTCCGCGTCCGAGGAGCCGCCGACGGGCGCGGGGGCGTCCTCGCCGTGCGGGGCGAGGGTGCGGGCGTCCTCATCGGTGCTCTCGCGGGTCCAGTCCGCGTCGGTCCCGGTGCCGTTCCCGTCGTCGGTCCCGGCACCTGTCCCGTCGTCGGTCCCCGCGCGGTTCCCTGCGGCCGCGCCGTCCTCGGGCACCTGGCCGTCCTCGTCGAGCGCGGGGAGCGCGCCGGTGCGGGTGTCGCGGAGGTCGTCGCCCGCCTGCCCGTCGTCCTGCCCGCCCGTCTGCACGGTCGGACGCACGGGCCTGCGGTGCCGCGGGTGGCCGGCCCGCTCGGCGGCGAGCAGCTCGACCTCCTCGCGGCCGGGGAGCTTCTCGGTGGGGACCGTCCCGGGATCCGCGGAGAAGATCCAGTCCTCGTCCCCGCCCCGTGAGCCACGGCGGTCGCGCGCCATCCGGTCCCTCCCTGCTCCTCGACCCTGCGGCCCCGATCCTGCCCGATCCGTCGTCGTCGGACGACGCCGGGCTCCGGGGCCTTCTGCGGGCCGATTCTAGGCGGGGAGGCGGTGCGTCCGTCCGGGGCGCGCCGTCGGCCGACGGGCCGGGAGCGTGGCCGCGGTCGCATGCCTGCTCGCGGGCGTGCTCGTGCGGGCCGTGCCTGGGTACGCTGGGAGGCATGCCAGCACCCGAGCTCGCGCTCACCGAGCGCTTCCAGTCCGCCTTCGCCCAGGCCTTCGGGGAGGAGTTCCGCGACGCGGATCCGATCATCCGCCCCTCGCAGTTCGCCGACTTCCAGTGCAACGCGGCGATGGGCCTCGCGAAGCGCGTGGGCGCGAAGCCCCGGGACGTGGCCCAGCAGATCCTGGACGCCGTCGACCTCACCGGGCTCGCCGAGACCCCGGAGATCGCCGGGCCCGGCTTCCTCAACATCCGCCTGCGCACGGACTGGATCGGCAACCAGGCGGCCGAGCTCGCCCTCCCTGATGCGCACCTGGGCATCCCCGCGCCCGACCACGCCGACACCGTGGTCATCGACTACTCGGCGCCGAACGTCGCCAAGGAGATGCACGTCGGCCACCTGCGCACCACGGTCGTGGGCGACGCCCTCGCGCGCACCCTCGAGAAGCTCGGCCACACCGTCGTGCGCCAGAACCACATCGGCGACTGGGGCACGCCCTTCGGCATGCTCATCGAGCACCTCCTGGACGTGGGCGAGGACGGCGACGAGGCGAAGCTCCTGGAGAGCGACCCCAACGCCTTCTACCAGCACGCCCGCGCGAAGTTCGACGGCGACTCCGCCTTCGCGGACCGCGCGCGCTCCCGCGTGGTCACCCTGCAGGCCGGGGACCAGCAGACCCTGGAGATCTGGACCCGACTGGTGGAGCTGTCCAAGCAGTACTTCCACCGCATCTACGACATGCTGGACGTGACCCTCACGGACGACGACCTCGCCGGGGAATCCAGCTACAACGACCAGCTCGAGATCGTCGCGAAGCAGCTCGAGGCCGACGGCCTCGCCCGGATCTCCGACGGGGCGCTGTGCGTGTTCCCCGAGGGCTTCATCGGCCGCGACGAGAAGCCGCTGCCGCTGATCATCCGCAAGTCCGACGGCGGCTACGGGTACGGCACGACCGACCTCGCCGCCATCCGCCATCGCATCCAGGACCTGCGCGCCGACCGCATCGCCTACGTGATCGGCACCGCGCAGGAGCTGCACATGAACATGGTCTTCGAGACCGCGCGCGAGGCGGGCTGGCTCACGGACGCCGTCGAGGCGACGCACGTGAAGATCGGCTCGGTGCTGGGCGAGGACGGGAAGATCCTGCGCACCCGCTCGGGCACCTCGCTGCGCCTGATGTCCCTGCTCGAGGAGGCCGTGCAGACCGCCCGCGGCGTCATCGACGAGCTGCGCCCCGACCTGCCCGAGGACGAGCGCGCCGAGATCGCGCACGCCGTGGGCATCGGCGGCGTGAAGTACGCGGACCTCTCGACCGCGCACGACTCCGACTACGTCTTCGACCTCGAGCGGATGCTCGCCCTCACCGGCAACACCGCCCCCTACCTGCAGTACGCGGTCGCGCGCATCCGCTCGATCTCGCGGCGCGCCGCCGAGCAGGGCGTCACCGCCGGCCCCGCCCCCCGCGTCGAGAACGACGCCGAGCGGGCGCTCGCCCTCGAGCTGCTGCAGTTCGGTCCCACGCTCGAGCAGGTCGGTGCCGCGTACGAGCCGCACCGGCTGTGCGCCTACCTGTTCTCCCTCGCACAGGCCTTCACGGCCTTCTACGACGCGTCCCCGATCCTCAAGGAGTCCGACGGCGAGGTTCGCGCGGGCCGTCTCGCGCTCGCCGAGCTCACCGAGCGGGTCCTGGTCGAAGGGCTCGACGCGCTGGGGGTGCGCGCGCCGCAGCGCATGTGACGACCGGCCCGGGAATCCGGCATGTCCGGTCATGGGTGCATGTTCGTCGCCGCCGTGACGGAACCGTGTCCGTTCGTGACCGAACCGTGTCCTGCTGCGGTACAGAAGTCGCTGGTCATCACGCGCCGGCGCTTCGTAACCTGTGACGGTGGTGAGAAGCCGGAGGACGCATGCGGCCGCGTGGGCGGTCTACATCGTCGCGGCCGTCCTGCACATGATCGCCCTCGTGACGAACACCGGCGCCCTCGCGCTGGCCACCAAGGCCCTGCTGGCGCCCGCGCTCATCGTCGCGGTCCTCAGCGCGCTCTCGCTCACCCAGCGCATGGCCAAGCGCCTCACCTTCGCGCTCGCCCTGGCCTTCCTCGCCGACATCGCCCCTGGCTTCACGCCGTGGGCGCACGGCGCGACCTCCGTGCTGTTCCTGCTCGCGCTCATCGTCTACGCGGCCACGCTCGCCCCGTACTGGCTGCGCGAGCTCGACGGGCTGCACCTGCTGCTCGCGATCCCCTACGGAGGCGTGGTCATCGGGCTGTTCCTCGCGTGCGCGGGAGGCGCCGGGAGCCTGCTCCCGCTGCTGGTCGTCTACGCGCTGGTGCTCGCCGCCGTCGCCTTCCTCTCGGCCGGCGTGAACCCGCTGACCTGGATCGGCGGCACCCTGCTGCTGCTCTCGAGCTCCGTGCTGGGGATGTCCTGGTTCCTGCCGGGCGCCTGGATCCCCGAGTCCGACCTGTGGGTGATGGGCTCCTACATCGCGGGCAACGCCCTGCTGGTGCTGGGACTGCTGCGCACCGTGCCGGCGCGCCGCTGGGCCCCTCAGCCCAGCAGCGGCGCCTCGCTCGTCATCATCGAGGGCTGATCTGCCCGTCGGCGCGACCGGAACGCACCATCGGCCCGTCGGCCGCTCAGTGAGTCGGCGTCAGTCGGCCGCTCAGTCCGTGCCGAGCGCCTTCGCGATCGCCGCGCGCTGCTCGGTGAGCAGACGCCCCATCTCCTCGCCCGGCCGCAGACCCGAGAGGAAGGCGAGGCGCCCGTGGATCTCCCGGTAGGAGACCTCGGGGCCGGCCTCCTCGAGCTGCAGGCGCAGCACGCGGGCATCGGTGAGGAAGATGTCGTCCGTGCCCACGCTGAGGTGGATCGGCGGCAGGTCGTGGAGGTGGGCGTTGACCGGGGAGAGGTCCTGGTCGTCCAGGGGCGTGCGGCCCGCGTAGGACTGCGCGGCGAGGGTGAGCAGACGCCGCTCCTGCGGGAAGTCCCGCCGTCCTGTCTCGGTCATGCCGGTGTTGGCGAGCTCGAGGTCCGCCCAGGGGGACATGAGCACGACCAGCGCGGGCTCGGGGATGTCGGCCAGCGGGCCGACGCCGTCGCGGATGCGGCGCACGACGGCGAGCGCGAGCGCGGCCCCCGCGTTGTGGCACGAGAGCACCCAGGGCGCCTCGCCGAGCGCACCGGAGCCGGCGAGGCGTGCGAGCACGGCCTCGACGTCCTCGAGGGCGACGGGGTGCTGGTGGTCCGGCGCGGTGCGGTAGTCCACGAGGAGGCCCGCGCACTGCTGGGCGTCGGCCTGGCGGGAGAGCCATGCCCAGTCGCCCGGGAACGGGCCGGAGAGGAAGGCGCCGCCGTGCAGGTGGACGATCACGCCGTTCGAGGCGTGGTGGCGGTCGAGCCAGACGCAGCGGGTGCGGTCGATCATCTCCACGTCCACCGCATGGCGCTTGAGGACACCGCCGCCGGGCATCGGGCGGCGCGCCTCGCGCAGCGTATGGGTGTAGAAGGCCTTCGGCAGAGGCAGCCGGCGCACGGTGCGTCCTGCCATGATCGCGGCGTCGCGGATACGACTCATCACGTCTCCTGTGCGGTGGGCTCGGTCCCCACCAGCCTAGCGACTCCGAGCCGCAGGTAGCCTGCACGGCATGACGTCCTCCACCACGCCCTCGGGCGCGCACTCCCCCGCCGCGGACCCCGACGCCGACCCCGCCGTCGGTCCTGCCGTCGGCCCCGGCGCCGAGCGCCCTGTCCTCCCAGGGAACGGCCCCGTCCTGATCCTCGCCGCGATGGACGAGGAGGCCTCGCCGCTGGTCGAGCGCATGCTCTCCCCGCGCCGCGTCGATCTCCCGCTGTCGGCCCCGGCCCACGCCTGGGCGGGCACCCTGGGCGGGCTCCACGCCGTGGTCGCGACCAGCGGGATCGGCATCAGCGCGGCGACGGCCGCGGCGACCTGGGGCATCCTCACCCAGCGGCCGCGCCTGGTGATCAGCGCGGGCTCGGCGGGTGGCCTCGCCTCCGGGATCGGCGTGGGCACGCTCGTGATCGGGGAGTCCTTCACCTATTCGATCGCCGATGCGACCGCCTTCGGCTATGCGCCCGGCCAGGTGCCCGGCGGCCCCGAGCGCTTCCGCACCGATCCGCGCCTGGTGGACCTCGCGGCGCGCGCGGCCGAGGAGGCGGCGAGCGCGCACGGGGTGCGCCGCGGTCTCATGCTCTCCGGCGACGCCTTCGTGACCGCCGAGATCGCCGCTCCGATGCGTGAGCGCTTCCCCGGCGCCCTCAGCGCCGACATGGAGTCCACGGCGATCGCCCAGACCTGCTCCTCGCTGGGGGTGCCGTTCCTCGCGATGCGCGCGATCTCGGACCTCTGCGGGCCGGAGGCCGACGAGCAGTTCCATCTCGAGCTCGACGTGGTCGCCGAGACGTCGGCCCGCGCCGTCTGCCGGCTGCTCGAGGACGTGGCGGCGGGCTGAGCGGGCGGGCCCCCTTCTCCCCACCCCGCACATTCAGGAGCCCCCGACCCGCTGCGGCGGATCGGGGGCTCCCGTGCGTCCGAGGTGGTCCCTCGGGTCGAGCTCGGGCTCGGGCGCTCAGCGCTCGTCCGTGCCCTTGTCCTTCTCGTCGGCGTCCGCCGAGGCGTCGCTCGGAGCATCGGCCGTGTCACCCGCCGGGGCGTCGGCCCGATGGGTGTTCTCCCCGTCGGCGACGGCGTACCTCGCCGGGGTCCCGTCAGCCCGACGGCCGGTGGGCACGAGCGCGGGCTCGCTGTCGGAGTCCGAGGGCGCGGGGTGGGTGCGCAGCTGGAACACCTCACCGTCGTGCATGTCGATGCCGGCCGAGACCGAGTCGACGAGCACGGCGCGCGAGGCGGTTCTGCAGCACCAGCGGATCCTTGGACATGTCCTTCCAGATCGAGATGCACAGCAGCAGCATCACGATCACGAAGGGCAGGGCCGAGACGATGGTGATGTTCTTCAGGCCGTTCAGGGCCTCAGCAGGATCGTCGCCGCCCGCGAGCAGCATCACCGCCGCGACGGCGCCGGTGGCGACGCCCCAGAAGATGACCTGGAACTTGCGCGGCTCCTCAGCGCCGTTCTCGGCGAGACCGCCCATGACGATCGAGGCGGAGTCCGCGCCCGTGACGAAGAAGATCGCGACCAGGACCACCGAGAGCACGACCAGGATGATGTACACCCAGTGCGGCACCGGCATGTGGTTCAGCAGGTCGAACAGCACGGTGTCGAAGTTGATGTCGTCGCCGGTCTGGGCGAGCTTCTTCGCGGCGTCGCCGGCCTGCTCGGCGCGCTCCTGCAGGCCGATGGCCCCTCCGCCGAAGATCGCGAACCACAGGATCGAGATGCCCGAGGGCACCAGCAGCACGCCGGTGACGAACTGGCGCACGGTGCGGCCGCGGGAGATGCGGGCGATGAACAGGCCCACGAAGGGCGACCAGGAGATCCACCACGCCCAGTAGAAGGCGGTCCAGGTGGACAGCCAGGTCTGCACGTCGCCGCCGCCGTTCGCGGAGGTGCGCGAGGCCATCTGCGGCAGGTCCTTGATGAACTCGCCGATGGTGGACGGAATGATGTTCAGGATGAACAGGGTGGGCCCGCCGATGAACACGATGATCGCCAGCAGCACCGCGAGCACCATGTTGATGTTCGAGAGCATCTGGATGCCCTTCTCGATGCCCGAGACCGCGGAGGCCACGAAGCACGCGGTGAGCACCGCGATGATGATCACGAGGATCGGGCTGGTGACCTTGTCCATGAGGCCGGAGGCGGTGATGCCGCCGCCGATCTGCAGGGCGCCCAGGCCCAGGGAGCAGGCGGAGCCGAACAGGGTCGCGAGGATCGCCAGGATGTTGATGATCTTCCCGCCGACGCCGTTCACGGCGCGCTCGCCGAACAGGCCGGTGAACATCGAGGAGAACAGCTGGGAGCGGCCCAGGCGGAACGAGCCGTACGCGACGCCGAGGCCGACGATCGCGTACATCGCCCACGGATACAGGGTCCAGTGGAAGGCCGTCTGGCCCATGGCGGTGGCGGCGGCCTGCGCGGCCTCCGGCTCGACCGTGTTGGGCGGAGGGGAGAGGTAGAAGAAGAGCGGCTCGCCCACGCCGTAGAAGATGAGGCCGATGCCCATGCCGGTCGCGAACATCATCGCGATCCAGGAGCTGGTCTTGAACTCGGGCTCCTCGTCGTCCTTGCCCAGCGGGATCGAGCCGAAGCGGCTGAAGGCGACCACGATGACGAAGACGGTGAACACGGAGCCGGCGATGACGAACAGCCAGCCGAAGTTCGACATGGTGCCGTTGAGCATCGAGGTGGCGACGCCGCCGAGGCCGGTGGGGCTGATGACGCCCCAGAGGACGAAGGCGACGGCGAGGATCGCGGCGGGGAAGAAGACGAACTTGTCGAGCCCCTTGCGGCAGGGCGGCGAGTTCTCGGCAGAGGCCTTCGCGGCATCGAGCTGCTCGAGGAGCTGATGGGTATCGGTGTCGCTGCTCATACAGGGGTGTGCGGCCAGGAGGCGCGGCCGCCTGGCCTTTCGTACGGTGGGGGCGCGGGACAAAATCCCTTCACTTTAACCTGCGACCCGGTGCGATCGCCGGGGCGTGGGATCCGGCGGACGACGGCGCGGGCGGCCGCGCTCCGTGGCGCGATGGCACCCCGACTCCCCCCGAGGCGGCCGCCCATCCATGCAGGTGGGACGGCCGCGCGGCGGCTCGCGCGGCGTTCGTGGGCAGCGGAGTCGGAGCGCCTAAGTCCGGGACCAGGTGCGCGGAGGGGCGGCCGGGCTCAGCGCGCGGTGGTGTGCAGGATCTCCTCGCCGAGCGTGAGCGAGCGGACATTCCGCGCGATCCGCTCGTCGGCGCCGACGGGGCGTCCGCCCGCGCCGTGGGGCGTGATCAGCAGTCGCGGCGCTCCCCACAGCGGGTCGTCGGCCGGGAGTGGCTCGGGATCGGTGACGTCGATGCCGGCGGCGCCCAGGCGTCCCTCCTCGAGGGCCTCGAGGAGGGCGCTCTGGTCGACGGTCGCCCCGCGTCCCACGTTCACGAGGATCGCGTGGTCCGGCAGGGCGTCCAGGACCTCTCGGCCGACGGCCCCCGCGGTCTCCTGGGAGGCCGGGAGGATGTCGATGAGGACGTCGGTCGACGGCAGGGCGGAGATGACGTCGTCCGCCGCGATGACCTCGAAGCCGGAGCGCTCCCCCGCACTGCGGGCGACCCCACGCACGTGCGCGCCGAGCGCGGCGAGGATCGGGGCGAGGGTCTGCCCGATCTCGCCGAAGCCCCAGATCAGCACGCGGGCGTCGAGCAGGGTGGTGAGGCGGCCTTCGGGATGGAGGGGCTGCAGGCCGCCGAGCTCGCCGGACCACTCGTGGTGCTCCTGGGCGATGCGCGCCTCGGGCAGGCGGCGCACGAGCGTGAGCAGCAGGGCGAGGGCGTGCTCGCTCACGGTGCGCGAGTGCAGGCCGGCGCCGGTCGCGATCACCACGTCCTCGGCGAAGCCCGCGGCGAGGATCCCGTCGACCCCGGCGGCGAGGGACTGCACGAGGCGGAGAGAGCCCAGGTCGCGCGCGGCCGACTCGAGGTGGCGGCGCGAGGAGCCCCAGACCACGAGGACCTCGGCGTCATGGTGCTCGGCGGGGATCGGCTCGCGGGCGTCGACGACGACGGCCTCCCACCCCTCGGGCAGGTCGGGGTCGAGGTCCATCGTGTCCGGCAGCAGGATCTTCATGGCACAAGGCTAGGACGCCGGGCGCGCGGGCGCAGGCCCGACGTCGGATCCGGACACTGCATAGCCCGGACACCGCATAGCGCAGAGGAAGCCGGCAGGGAGCACTAGCCTGGGTGCATGCGCATCGGTTCGGCACTCCGCCCCACGCGCGCCCCCTCCCCCTCGTCCTCGCGGCGCCTGCTGAGCGCTCTCGGCCGCCTCGCGCGCACCGTCCATGCCGACGTGGCGCCGCGGGCGACGCGCCGCATGATCCGCCGCGCCGCGGGCCGCGTGGCGACCACGACCCCGCTGAGCGCCTCGGGCTTCCTGGGCGCGAGCATGGCCGGCTGGATCGCGACCTCCCCGAGCCTGCTGCCCCGCACCTGGTGGATGTGGGCGGCGAACTACGCGCTGTCCACCACCTACGGCTACACCTCGGGCGTGGTGCTGGGCCGCGGCGGCCGGATGCTCGTGCGCCGCCTCCCCCATCCCGCGGCGCGCGAGCCCCTCAGCCGGCGGCGCCGGGAGATCCTGCGCTGGGGCGGAGCGGCGGCGCTGGTCGGGATCACCGCCTACTCGTGGACGCGGGGTGCGCTGCGGCAGCGGGAGATCAGCGTGCTCGTGGACCGCGAGCCGAAGAACCTCGCCACGCATGCCGTCGGCACCGCCGCGGGACTCGGGATGTTCGCCGGCGTGCTCATGGCGTCGCGTGTCGTGGGCGCGACGGCCCGCCTGTACCGGCTGCTGCTGCGCGCCTATCTGCCGCCGCTCGCCGTCGGCATCGGCTCCGCCCTGCTCACCTCGGCGACGCTCGCGGTCGCGATCGACCGCCTGGTGCGCGGTCAGCTGCTCGAGCGGATGATCGAGCGCGCGGAGCAGGCCAACCGGCTGCTCTCCCCCGATCTGCGACGTCCCGCCTCCGAGCTGGTGTCCGGGTCGAGGGCCTCGAACGAGAGCTGGGAGTCCCTAGGCGCCGCGGGACGGCGCATCGTCTCCTCCGCGGCGAGCGCGGAGGAGATCGCGCGGGCGACGGGCGCGACCGCGCGCACGCCGATCCGCGTCTACGCGGGCAAGCGCTCGGACCGCACGCTCGAGCAGACCGTCGCGGCCGTGGTCGCCGAGCTCGACCGCACCCGCGCCTGGGACCGCGAGGCGCTCGTGCTGTTCACGGGGACGGGCACGGGGTGGCTGCAGGAGTGGGCGCTGTCCTCGGTCGAGTTCCTCACCGGCGGGGACTGCGCGACCGCCTCGCTGCAGTACTCGGTGTACTCGAGCGCCCTGAACTACGTGCTGGACCGGCGCACCCCTCAGCGCGCGGGGCGCCTGCTGTTCGAGGCGGTGCGCGGACGGCTCGACGCGATGCCGCAGAGCGAGCGGCCGCGACTGTTCGTGGCCGGGGAGTCGCTCGGCTCCTTCGCCGGGCAGGCGGCCTTCGGCGACGTGACGGAGATGCTCGCGCGCATCGACGGCGCGGTGTGGACGGGCACACCGGGCTTCACGCCGATCTGGCGCGAGCTCACCGAGGCACGGCGACCGGGGACGCCGGAGATCGCGCCGGTGGTGGGCGACGGCGAGCACGTCCGCTTCATCACGGAGCCGGCCGATCTGCAGCGCCCCTTCCACGGCCAGGGCCCCGCCTTCGGCCCCTGGCTGCCCCCGCGCGTGGCCTACGTGCAGCACGCCTCGGATCCCGTGGTCTGGTGGCAGCCGTCCCTGCTGGTGAAGAAGCCCGACTGGCTGCGCGAGCGCGTGGGCAGGGACGTCACCGGCGCCGTGGGCTGGGCGCCGTGGATCACCTTCTGGCAGATCGCGGCCGACATGCCGCTCTCGGCCGAGGTCGACGGCGGCCACGGCCACAGCTACCACGAGGAGGTCGTGCTGGTCTGGGCCGCGGTCCTCGGGCTCGACCCGTCGGAGGATCGAGGGCGTGTGGTGAGGGCGATCGGAGAGCGCATCGCGGAGGCTTGAGGGACCCGGATGGTCCCGACGTCTCAGCGGGAGTTGAGGACGAGCGTCGCTGCGTCGCGCGGCTGGAATGCGCGGTAGAACGCGCGGTCATTGGGCATCCAGACCTCGCGCCACAATCTCTCGTGGTCCCTTCCCAGGCGCCGATCCCTCTCCATCCCGCGCGCGGCCGCCGTCTCGAGGTCGACGTCGCACCAGATGCTGAGGTCGAGGGCATCGAGCACCTCGGGGTGGAACAGGCCGATGAGGTCGACCAGCAGGATCCGACCGGCGGGGACCGGCTCGGGTTCGGCGAGTGCGCGCATGCTCCAGTCGAATCGTCGGAACATCCCACGCTGCTCGGAGCGGAAACGGGAGAGCACGGTGTCGCGCAGACGCTCGCGGTCCACCCCGTCCCAGTCCGATGACCGTCGATGGGAGCGCTCGGGGTCGAGGAAATCGTCGCCCCTCATGCGGATCGCACCCGGCAGCAGCGGCTCGAGCTGTCTGGCCAGCACCGACTTCCCTGCTCCGCAGAAGCCCGAGATGCCCACGACGATCGGATGTCGCGCACTCTCCGCGGCATCGCCGATCGCCTGCACGATGCGTTCGTCGGGAGCGCCGAAGCGATCCGACGCGGGGGCATCCTCATGGCCGACCGCGGCGCCCGGCTCGATACTCATGCTGAAGAGATTACTGCGGCTTCGTGCCCTGCTTCCCGGGCACGACATACGCAGCGCGCGGACCACGACAGACGGACGCCTGCCTCCCCGCTCCCCCGATCGGCCGCATCGTCATCGCGACGCCGCCCCGGTCCCTCATTCCCCGGTCGCGACCTCGCGGCCCTCGTCCGCGCTCCACTGCGACCACGAGCCGGGGAACAGCCGTGCACCCGTGAAGCCGGCGCGCTCGAGGGCGAGCAGGTCGTGGGTCGCCGTGACGCCCGAGCCGCAGTAGACGATGATCTCGTCCGTCTCGCCGACGCCCGCGGAGGCGAAGCGCTCACGCAGCGCGCGCGGGTCGAGGAAGCGCCCGTCGGCCCCGACGTTGCCCGCGAACGGGACGTTGATCGCGCCGGGGACGTGGCCCGCGCGCGGATCCACGGGCTCGGTCTCGCCGCGGAACCGCTCGGGCGCGCGGGCGTCGATGACGACCGAGCCCTCGGTCCCGGCGGCCGCCTCGACCTCGTCGGCGGTCGCGGTCACCGCCGTCCCCCACGGCCTCGGGGTGAACACGGCGGCGTCCGGCGCGGGGTCCTCGGTCGAGAGCTCGCCGCCCGCGGCGGTCCAGGCACCGAGCCCGCCGTCCAGCAGGGCGGCCTCGACGCCGAGAGCGCGCAGCATCCACACCAGGCGGGAGGCCTGGGAGCCGTCGGTGTCGTCGAGGGCGAGCACGGTGGCGCCGTCCCCGATGCCGACCGCGCCCAGGGTGGCGGCGAAGTCGGCGGGGTCCGGCAGCGGATGCCGCCCTGCCTCGGGCTTCGCGGCGGCGGCGAGATCCGCGCCGAGGTCCACATAGACGGAGCCGGGCACGTGCCCGGCGAGGAACGTCGAGCGGTCCTTGGACCCGTCGAGTGCCCAGCGCACCTCGGCGACCCGCACCCCGGGCTGCGCGCGCAGCGCGCGGAAGCGATCGACGTCGATGACCGGGGGCAGGGCGGGCGCGGAATCCATGGATGCCACTCTAGGAGCAGTGCCAGACTGTCCGGTATGAGAATCGCATTCCTGGGCACCGGACGGATGGGCACCGAGCTCGCACTGCAGCTGCTGGGCGCGGGCCACGAGCTCGTGGCATGGAACCGCACCCGCGAGCGCACACGGGTCGTGGAGAAGGGCGGGGCGCGCGTCGTCGACGCCCCCGAGGAGGCCGTCGAGGGCGCGGACGTCGTGGTCACGAGCCTCTTCGGCCCCGGCGCCGTCCGCGAGGTCGTCACCGGTCCGGGTCTGATCCCCGCTGGCGTGACCTGGGTCGACACCACGACCGTCTCCCCCGCCGACGCCGACGAGTTCGCCGGCGCGGTCGCCTCCTACGTCGCCGCGCCGGTCGTGGGCACGCTGGGCCCGGCCCGCAAGGGCATGCTCGGGGTCTACGTCGGCTCGGCCGACGCGGACCGCCGCGCGCAGGTCGCCGACCTCGTCGCCCCGTGGGCCGACCCCGATCGCCTCGTCCAGGTCGGCTCGGGTCGCGAGGCCGCGACCGGGAAGCTGCTCGCGAACCTCGCGCTCGCGGTGAGCGCGCAGGGGCTGAAGGAGGCGCTCGCCCTCGGCGCGGCGTGCGGGGTCTCCGACGCGGCGACGCTCGACATGCTGGGCTCGACGGGCCTCGCGTTCATCGCCGGCATGAAGGGGCCGTTCGTGCGCGGCGAGCGCTCGACCGAGGGCGGCGACTTCACGGTCGACGCGATCGCGAAGGACGCCCGCCTCATGCTCGACACGGTGGCGAGCGCAGGGGAGGACGAGGACCTGCCCGCGCTGCACGCGGCCCTGGACTCCCTCGAGGGCCAGCAGAAGGCGGACCGCGGCGAGCACGACTTCTCGGCGATGTTCGTGCACGACGCCTCCGGGGATCAGCCCAGTTCCTGAGCGATCCCCCGCCCGGCCTGTCGGCCCGAGAAGAGGCATCCGCCCAGGAAGGTGCCCTCGAGCGCCGAGTTGCCGTGGTAGCCGCCGCCCCCGAAGCCGGAGGCCTCACCGGCGGCGAACAGGCCGTCGAACGCGCCGCCGCCCGCCGCGGGCGCGCGCTGCACGCGGCCTTCGAGGTCTGTCTCGAGGCCCCCGAGGGTCTTGCGCAGCAGCACGTGCAGGCGCACCGCGATCAGCGGGCCGGCCGCAGGATCCAGCAGGCGGTGCGGGGCCGCGGTGCGGATGAGCCTGTCGCCGACGTACCGGCGGGCGCCGCGGATCGCGGTGATCTGGGTGTCCTTCGCGAAGGGGTTCACGACCTCGGCGTCACGGGCGCGGATCTGCGTCTCGAGGCGTTCGGCATCCACGAGGTCCTCCCCCACCAGGGCGTTCATCTTCTGCACGAGGCCGGGCACGTCGCTCGCGGTCACGAAGTCCTCGCCGCGGTCCAGGAAGGCCTGCACGGGCGGCGGTGCACCCGGCCGCACCCTCCCCAGCACCGCGCGCAGGTCCTTGCCGGTGAGGTCGGGGTTCTGCTCGCTCCCGGAGAGCACGAACTCCTTCTCGATGATCCGCCGGGTGAGCACGAACCACGAGTGCTCGCCGCCGCGCTCGCGCAGGATCCGCAGCGTTCCCGTGGTGTCGAAGCCGGGATAGGCGGGAGCGGGCAGCCGCTCCCCCCGCGCGTCGACCCACAGCGACGAGGGGCCGGGGAGGATGCGGATCCCGTGCCCCTCCCACACGGGGTCCCAGTTCCGCAGCCCCTCGGTGTAGTGCCACATGCGGTCGGCGTTGATCCAGTGCGCGCCCGCGTCGCGCGCCATCACCATGCCGGCGCCGTCGACGCTCGCGGGCACGCCGCGCACGACGTCCCGGGGCATCGTGCCCAGGCGCTGCGGCCACAGCTCCCTCACCAGGTCGGGGTTGCCGCCGATGCCTCCGCTGGCGAGCAGCACGGCGCCGGCCCGGGCCTCGAACCCGTCCGTCGGCCGACGGGTCGAGGCGACTCCGCGGGGCGTCGCGTCGGCCTCGAGCACGTGCCCGTGCACCCCGACCGCGCGCCCGTCCTCGCCGATCAGCGCCTCGACGTCGTGGCGGGTGCGCAGGCGGATCCGCCCGCTCTCGCGGTGCGCGGCGAGGCGTCGCAGGAACGGCTCGAGCACGCCGGGGCCGGTGCCCCAGGTGACGTGGAAGCGGGGCACGGAGTTGCCGTGGCCCTCGGCGGTGCCGTCGCCGCGCTCGGCCCAGCCGACGACGGGGAAGAACCGCACGCCCATCCCGTGCAGCCAGGCGCGCTTCTCCCCCGCGGCGAAGCGCAGGTAGGCCTCGGCCCATGCGCGGGGCCAGTGGTCCTCGGGCCGCTCGAAGCGCGCGGAGCCCATCCAGTCCTGGTGCGCCAGCGCGAGGGAGTCGCGGATCCCCAGGCGACGCTGCTCGGGGCTGTCGACGAGGAACAGGCCGCCGAAGCTCCAGTGCGCCTGCCCGCCGAGGTCCGCCATGCCCTCGCGCTCGAGGAGGAGCACGTCGTGCCCGGCGTCGGCGATCTCGCAGGCGGCGACGAGGCCGGCCAGGCCCGCGCCCACGACGATCGCGTCGGCCTCGAGGGGGTGCTGCGCAGCGGGGCGAGCGGCGGGAGGGGTGCTCACCGCACCTCCAGCCGTCCCACGCGCTGCAGCGGATCGTCCTGGTTCGCGCCCGACATCGTGGCGCTGCGCTGCCGGTTCTTGTCGCCGACGCGGCGGTCGAAGGCCTGGAGGTTGCCGACCTGGATGTCGGTCTCGCGCTCGAAGCCGAAGCGCTTGTCCTTGTTGCGGTAGTAGCGGTAGATGCCGCCGTAGATCGCGCCGAACACGGCCGGTCCCACGACGAACGGGAGCGCGAGGGCGAACAGCCCGCCCTCGGAGCTGCCGCCGTCGGCCAGCAGCACCTGCGCCGCGAGGATGGTGTCCATGGCCTGCTCCTCTCAGAATCCCTGGGTGAGGAAGACTCCCCAGCCCACGACCGCCGCGGCGGCGGTCGCGACCGCGCCGCCCGCGCAGGCCAGGCTGAAGATCCGCGGATGGGACACGGGGACGGACCCCATGGTCTTTCCTGTGCGGCCGTTGACCGCGATGTAGTGCACGTAGCTGCCCTTCGACGTCTGCTGGTAGTAGCTGTAGAGCCACACCGGGACGTACATCGTGATCCAGCGGGTGCCGCGGATCGCGACGCCCTCCCGCTCCCAGCGCACGCCGCGGTCGTACTGGGCGATCGTGGGACGGGCCTTCTCGCGCGCGATGGTGAGGAACTTGTCCTCGACCCGCTCGTCGAGGTCGTCGATGTCCAGGTCGCGGCGCTCGGAGGTGAAGCGCGAGAGGTAGTTCGGGTTGAACACGAGCGCCTCGCGGGTGTCGTACGGCTGGACCGCGTCGAGGATGTAGTTGGTCGCGGCCGAGGAGTCGGTGCGGTCGTACTGCCGCGAGGAGCCCGCGGTGAGGTCGTTGACCAGCACGTCGAAGCTGCGGCCCAGCTCGTGGACGCTCGCGTCCCAGTAGCGCTCGGAGACCGTCTGGTCCTTCCCGACGCGGCGCTGGACCGTGTAGGTGCGGGTGGTGATCTCGCCGGTGCCGCGCAGGTCGGTGTGCAGGTTGCCGTCCACGACCATGTAGGGCATGTAGACGCCCTTGACGTTGTCCGGCACGAACTCCTTGACGAAGGTGCGGTTGGCGAAGGTGCGGCGGGAGTCGACGAACGTCTTGATCTGCTCGACCGCCTGCTCGCGGGTGAGCGTGAAGGGCAGCACCGCGTCGGGGACGGCGCCGTTGGGGATCTGATGGTTGATCGAGAGCACCTGGCGGCACCAGTGGCAGCGGGCCTGCAGGGTCTCGTCGGACTTCACGACGATCTCGGCACCGCAGCCCTGGCACTTGATGGTGACCATCGAGTCCCCGGCCTGGACGTCCTGGGCGCCGGAGGCGATGTGGTCGCCGCGCAGCTCCTGGATCGGGGTGTCCAGGTGGAAGGCTTTCTCGGCGTTGTCCTCGTTCCACTCGTTGCGGCAGTAGTCGCACACCAGCGCACGGGACTCGATCCGGTAGTGCACGTCGGAGGACCCGCATCGCGGGCATTTGTCCAGCCCGTGGCTCTTCCCGCGATCGGTGTCGATGATCCGATCCCCCGACGTCGCCTCGTCGATCGCGTCCTGGATCTGCTCGGCGGGGGCGGGTGGCTGAGGCTGAGCGCCGGGGGCCGACGGCGGCTGCTGCGCCGGGGGCTGCGGCATCGGGGGCTGCACCCCCGGCTGCTGCTGCATCGGCGGCTGCGCTCCCGGCGCAGCGGGCGGGGGCCCCGCGGGTCCGGTCGGACGCGCGGGGTCACCGGGCTGCTGGCTCATCGCGGGTCTTCCGTGGTCTGGTCTCGAGCTGCCAGGGGCCGACGGCCGGGTCAGAGACCCAGCGCCTTCTTCTTGGCCTCGTCGTAGTCCTCCTGCGAGATCAGCCCCTGGTCGAGCATCTGCTTGTACTGGCCGAGCTTGGCGACCGGGTCGTCCGCGGCCGGAGCCGAGCCGGAGGCGCCGTCGACCGGAGCCCCGTCGGACGGACCTGCGGACTGGCTCTCAGCGGGCTGGGCCTGTGCGGGCTGTCCCTGCTGCTGGCCCTGCTGGTTCCCGAAGTTCAGCCCGGGAGGGGTCTGGGCCTGCGAGGGCTGCACGATCCCGCCGGTGGCGTTCATGCCCATGCCCATCATCGCGAGCCCCTGCCCGCCGCCGTTCTCGCCGGCGCCCTGGACGCCGCGGGCGACGGCCTGGTTCATGAAGGACTGCGAGCGGTTGCCGGAGAGGGCGTCGGCCTTCTGGACGTCGTTGAGCAGGGCGCGGGTGTTCTGGTCGTACTCGATCGAGGCGATCGCGACCTTGACGATCGCGAGCCCGCGATCGCTCGACCAGCGGTAGTCCTCCTCGACGACGGCCGCGAGGGACTGCGCGAAGCCGACGGCGTCGGACTGGATGCGGGTGATCCGGTTCCCCTTGTCGGGGTCGTTCGTGTAGCGGGAGAACGCGGCGGCGAGCGAGGACACCACCTCGCGGAACAGCTGGTTGCCGGCCGGGTTGTCCGGGTCGGAGAAGTCGAAGACCCCGGCGTTCTCGGTGATGAACGAGGCGGGCACGTAGTTGTGCACGAACAGCAGCGGGTCGAGGATCCGCATCGTGTACGAGCCGCGGGCCAGCGCCCCGACCTGAGCGTTGAGGTAGGCGTCGTCCCAGTAGATCTCGGACTGCGTGCCGAAGCGGTTATCGGGGATCTCCTTGAGGTTCACGAAGAACGCGAGCTGCTGGGAGGTGGGGCGGCCGCCGAACTTGAAGCGCTCCCAGCTCATGCCCACGGTCGAGGACATGACGTCGTCCCCGGCGAAGACGGACTTCGAGTCCGGTGCATCGCCCTGGAACTCGTAGCCGCCGGCCTCGGTGATGAAGCCGGTCGCCTTGCCGTCGAGCACCGTGACCAGGCCGTACCCCTCGGGCACGAGGATCCGCGAGCCGTTGGTGATGATCGACTGCGAGCCGCGCACGTTCGAGCCGCGGCCGGCGTTGGTGCCGCGCGGGACCGCGGGGAACAGGGCTGCCGTCGCCGGGAGCCCGTCGGGCACCGTGAGGAAGTCCTTCCACTGGTCGGCGAACATGCCGCCGATCGCGCCCTTGAATGCCTGGATGAAGCCCATGCTGATCTCCTTCGTCCCCCGGGAGGCCGGTCGTCATGTGATGCGGACCATGCTATCGACCGCCCTGAGGAGGAGCTGTGGAGTTCCCGAACAGGGGGCTGTGCGGAGGGCGGGGGGGGGGGGGGGGGGCGCCCCCCCGGGGGCGGGGGGGGGGCCCCCCCCCGCCGGGGCGCGGCC
>NZ_JAEDAJ010000005.1:0-70370 GCF_016623465.1 Brachybacterium halotolerans | reverse complement strand
GGGCGCGCGCTGCCGGGCATCCGGCGCCCGGTGCCCGGCAGCGCGCGCCCCGCATCCGGAGTCCGGCCACCGGCATCCGGCCCCCGGCATCCGCGGGGATCAGACCGAGAAGATCTGGCCCGTCTCCACGCCGTCGACCGAGCGGACGACCGCGCGGGCCGCCTCGGCGACAGGGGTCTGCGGGAAGCCGGGGAAGCTCGAGTGGTAGCCGGTGGCCTCGGCGATGACGCTCGGGCTCACCGTGTTGATGCGGATGCCGCGGGGCAGGCCCACGGCGGCGGCGATCGCGAACGAGTCGAGGGCGCCGTTGGCGACCGACGCGGCAGCGCCGGTCTCGATGGGCTCTGCGGAGAGGACTCCGCTGGTGAGGGTGAACGAGCCGCCATCGCGCACGTGCGCCGCGCCGTGCGTGACGAGGGCGATCTGACCGAGGGCCTTGTCCGCCACGCCGTCGCGGAAGTCGTCGAGCGTGAGTTCGGTGAAGGGCTTGAAGGCGACGACGCCGGTGGCCGAGACGACCGCGTCGACATCGCCGATGCGCTCGAAGAGGGCCTCGATCGAGGCGGGGTCGGTGAGGTCGACGTGCTCGCCGCTGTTGCGCGAGGCGCGGATGACCTCATGGCCCGCAGCTTCGAGGGCGGAGGCAGCCTCCGATCCGATGAGTCCATGGGCTCCGACGACGAGGATGCGCTTGGTCATGTGCTGGGGTCCTTTTCTTCCGGTCCGCTGTCTCGTCCATTCTCGCGCGCGGGCGGCCGGAGTGGGTCGGGGCGCCTGGGCGGCTGCAGGGCCGCCGCACCGCCCGGGCGCCTCGCCTCAGGCGCGGAAACCGAACCTCGCCAGGTCCTTCTTCCGCCCCGAGTCCTGCAGGGAGAGGAGCTCGGCGTAGATGCCGCCGGATGCCGCGAGGGCCTCCGGGGTGCCGATCTCGTCCACGTTGCCGTCGCGCAGGGTGACGATGCGGTCCACGCTCGCGATCGTCGAGAGGCGGTGGGCGATGATCAGCGAGGTGCGCCCGGCCATGAGCTCCTCGAGCCCGGCCTGGACCTGCCGCTCGGCCTTGGTGTCCAGGGCCGACGTCGCCTCGTCGAGCACGAGGATCGGGGCATCCTTGAGCATCGCGCGCGCCACCGCGATCCGCTGGCGCTGCCCGCCGGAGAGCCGCAGCCCGCGCTCGCCGATCACCGTGTCGTAGCCGCCGGTGAAGCGCTCGATGAAGCGATCGGCGTTCGCACGGCGGGCGGCCTCGCGGATCTCCTCGTCGGACGCATCGGGCCTGCCGTAGGCGATGTTCTCGCGGATCGTGCCGGAGAACAGGGCGGCGTCCTGGAAGACCACGCCGATCTCGCGGCGCAGCTGGCCCAGCGGCAGATCTGTGAGGGAATGCCCGGCGATGTCGACGCTCCCCGTGCGGGTCTCGTAGAGGCCGAGCAGCAGGTTCACGATCGTGGACTTGCCGCCGCCGGACTCGCCGACCAGGGCGACCTTCTCCCCGCGCGCGACGTCGAAGGAGACCCCGTGCAGAACGTCCTCGCCGTTCTCGTAGGCGAACCGGACGTCGTCGAAGGCGATCATCGGCGCGCCGATGACGGGCACGGGAAGATCCTCCGCCTCGAGGCCGTCGGCGTCGGGTGCGGCCGCCACGTGCGGGGTGCGCGGATCCACGGGCGTCTCCATGACGCGGAAGTAGTCGCGGGAGCCCGCGATCGCGCGCTGGGACGAGTCGATCACCCAACTCATGGACTGCACGGGATCGCGGGCCATGTTCATCAGCTGGATCAGCAGCACCATCTGGCCCAGCGAGAACTGGCCGCGTGCGGTGAGCACGAAGATGATCGCGTAGATCGCGAAGAAGATGAGGTTCAGGACGCCGCGGCGCAGCACGTCCATGCGGTGCCAGTGGGCGGACTGCTCGGAGGTGAGGTCGTCGGTCGCCTCGAAGCGCCCCCGGAAGCCGTCGAGCTCCGAGCGCTCGCGCACGAAGGACTTCACGACGCGGATCTGGCCGATGACCTCGGCGAAGCGCCCGCCCGCGTGATCCACCTGCTCGTTCTTCGCGCCCTCGAGCTTCTGCCACTTCTTCGAGGTCAGCGCGGTCAGCCACACGTAGACCGGGAAGATGATGAGCAGCAGCACCGCGAGCGGCCAGAAGTAGAAGGCGGAGATGCCCAGGACCGCGAAGGTCGTGATGAGCATCGTCGCGAAGGAGTTCGAGAAGGTCTTCGCGAAGTTCGAGACCTCGGCGATCGAACGGTTCAGGCGCGAGACGATCGTGCCGGTCAGCTCGGTGTCGAACCAGCGCTGAGGCAGGGCGAGCAGCTTGTCGAAGTAGCGCACCGAGAGGATCGTGCGCAGGCGGTTGCTCATGCGGTCGCCGTAGTAGCCGCCGAGGTTCGACAGCAGCGTGTTCGCGAGCTCCGCGAGCAGCAGCGCGAAGGCGAGCCAGAGCACGGTGCGGGTGGCGGAGGCGGCGTCGATGCTGCCGCCCACGGCGTCGGTGACCACGTCGGTCGCGTGCCCGATGATGAAGGGGACGGCGAGGGACGTCAGCGCGGTGACGACGGAGCAGAGGACGATGAGGAGGTAGAGCGGGGACAGCTCACGGGTGAAGCGCACGATGCGCACGAGGGACGACACCGTGTCAGCCTAGGTGCCGGGCTTCCCCGGGAGCCCGTCGCTCCGCTACCAGCGAAGCCCCGGACCGGCCGAGGTGTCCTCGTCCGCGCGCCCGCTCGACCGCTCCTCCGGCTCGCCCTCTCCTCCGGCTCCTAGGCTGAACGCATGAGCCGCGACCCGAAGACGCCCTCCCCCGACCCCTGGCACGTCGCCGACATCGACGTCGATCTCCACCTCGAGCTCCTCGGGCTCGAGCGCTCGGAGCCGGACCTCGCCCTGCTCTCCGAGCTCCATCGCAGGCACGTGCACACGTTCCCCTTCGCGAACGTGGACGTGCTCCTGGGCGACCACCCCGGGGTGGCTCCCGCGACCGTGTCCCGGAGGCTGCTGGTCGAGCGCACCGGCGGGTACTGCTTCGAGCACGCCCAGCTGTTCGCCGCGACGTGCGAGTCGCTCGGCTTCACGGTCACCCGACGCCTGGGGCGCGTGCACGGCCCGGACAACACCCGCACCCACATGGCCCTCGAGGTGCGGCTCGACGGCGAGAGGCTGCTCTGCGACCCCGGTTTCGGGCTCTCGATCACCGGGCCGATACCGATGTCCGACGGCGCCGTGCGGCACGAGGCGCACGGCGAGTACTCGCTGCACCGCGGAACGGCAGGCGGCGCGGAGACCTGGGAGCTGCGCCGCAGGGACAGCACCGCCCACGTGATCGACACCCTGCCCGTGGTGCCTGCCGACGTGCGCGGCGGCCACGTGATCACCTCGAGGGACCCGGAGTCGGGCCCCTTCACCCATCACCTGATCGTCTCGAGGTTCACGGAGGAGGGCCACTTCAGCCTCGCGGACACGGCACTGACCATCCGCCGGGAAGGTGAGCCCACCGAGCGTCGCGACCTCACGCCCGCACAGTCCGTGGACACCGCACGGGACCTCGGGGCCGCCATGACGCCGGATCGGAGCGCCGCGCTGCGCCGACTCCTCGAGCAGAACGTCGGCGAGGACGGCTCCGCGCACTGACCAGGGGTCGGGGCCGCGGTGTCGGGGGCGCGGTGTCAGGAGCGCAGCGTCGGTGGCGCAGCGTCAGGGTCGCAGCAGGGTGCGGTCAGGGTCGCAGCAGGGTGCGGAAGGCGCTCAGCGTGCCCTCGAGCTCGATGTCGGGCTCGAGCAGCCACTGGATCTGCAGGCCGTCCGACGCCGCGACGAGCAGGGCCGCGATCTGCGCGGGGTCGACGTCGGAGCGCAGCTCCCCCGCCTCCTGCTCCGCGCGCACCCTCGCCTCGAGCGCGACGCGAAGATGCGCGAAGCGCGAGGTGAAGAAGTCCTTGGCCTCGGTCGAGCGCGCCTCGAGCGAGGCCGCGACGAGCGTCGAGTAGAGCTGGACCAGGCCGGGGACCTCGAGGTTCTGCACGGCCGCCTGCACCATCACATCGACCGCCGACGAGGGCTCGGGCAGGTCCGGATCGTCGTCGCGCGCGGCCTCGGCGTGGGCGTAGACCGCCACCAGCAGCTGCTCGAGGGAGTCGAAGTAGTGGCGCAGCGCCGCGTGCGAGACGCCGATGGCCTCGGCGATCCGGCGCAGGGACGTGCCGTCGGCCCCGCGCTCGCGGAAGACCTCGATGGCGCGGTCCAGGATCTGGCGGCGTCGCGCCATGCCCTTGGCATAGGCGCCCAGCCGGCCGATGGTCGCCTGCTCCTCGGCCTGCTCCTCGACCTGCGCGCCGACGCGCGCGCCGTGCGCCGCGTCGTCCTGTCGGGGAGCCGCGTCGGCCCGACCGGAGGCCGCGTCGTCCCGTCCGGGAGCTCCGTCGCTCCCCTCGCCCTGCTCGCTGCTCGTCATGGCCCGCACGATACCCCGAGAAAACCTCCACACGGTACTTTTCCGTGCTAGCGTGACGCCGTACGCACCCATCACCACTCCTGAAGGAAAGAAGGGCACCGTGGCTCTCCCCCTCGGCTCCGTGCAGCTGTACACCCTGGCCCAGCAGTTCTCCGACGACATGGGCGGCTCCCTCGACAAGCTCGCCGCGATCGGCCTGAAGAACGTCGAGGCGTTCGACTTCGTGCGCCGTCCCCGCGAGATCCGCTCCGCGCTCGATGCGAGCGGCCTCGCCTCCCCGACCGGCCACGCGCCGCTGCTCTCCGACGAGCTGTGGACCCCGGACGGCTCCATCCCGACCCCCGCCAACGAGGTCGTCTTCGAGGCCGCAGCGGAGATCGGGATGACGACCGTCATCGACCCGTTCGTGCCGGTCGAGCGCTGGCTCACGCAGGACGGCGTCAAGGACATCGCCGAGCGCCTGAACGCCGCCGCCGAGACCGCGAAGACCTTCGGGCTGAGCGTCGGCTACCACAACCACGCGCAGGAGTTCCTCGCGAGCTTCGACGGGAAGACCGCGTACGAGTACATGGTCTCCCTGCTCGATCCGAGCGTCGTCATCGAGCTCGACCTGTTCTGGGCGATCGTGGGCGGGCAGAACCCGACCGAGCTCGTGCGCTCGCTCGGCGACCGCCTCGTCGCGGTCCATGTGAAGGACGGCGTCCCGCCGCAGGGCAACCCCTTCGCGCCCGACGCCCCCGACTTCGACTCGGCGAGCCTCGACCAGCGCCATCCCGGCGAGGGCGACGTGCCCACCGAGGACGCCCTGCACGCCGCCGGCGACTCCCTGAAGTACGCCGTCATCGAGTACGACCACACCCCCGGCGACGTCTTCGAGGACGTCGCCGCCAGCTTTGCCTTCCTGCGCGACGGAGGATTCATCGCATGAGCACCACCCGCAGCACCGGCGGCCCGATCGGCGTCGGCTTCATCGGCGTCGGCGTCATCTCCGACACCTACCTGGAGAACCTGAACTCGTTCCCCGACGTCGAGGTCCTGATCCTCGGCGACCTCGACGTGGAGCGCGCGAAGTCCCAGGCCGCCAAGCACGGCGTCCCGGCCGCCGGCACCGCCGAGGACGTGCTCGCCCACCCGGACGTCCAGGTCGTCGTCAACCTGACCATCCCCGCCGTGCACGCCGAGGTCTCCGCGAGCGCGATCGCCGCCGGCAAGCACGTGTGGACAGAGAAGCCGCTGGGCCTGGACCGCACGTCCACCGCACAGCTGCTCGAGGACGCGAAGGCCAAGGGCCTGCGCGTGGGCTGCGCGCCCGACACCGTGCTGGGCCCGGGCTTCCAGACCGCCAAGCGCGAGATCCTCAAGGGCACGATCGGCACGCCGCTGTTCGCCCAGACCTCCATGCAGTGGCAGGGCCCCGAGGTCTTCCACCCGAACCCCGGCTTCCTCTTCGCCAAGGGCGCGGGCCCGCTGCTGGACATCGGCCCGTACTACATCACGGCACTCGTGAGCCTCTTCGGCACCGTGGACAAGGTCGCCGCCATGGGCCTGCGCGCGCAGCTCGAGCGCACCATCCAGGTGGGCGACCGCGCCGGGGAGACCTTCCCCGTCGAGGTGCCCTCCACGCTCTCGCTGCTCACCAGCTTCGAGGCCGGCCAGCAGGCGAACTCGCTGGTCAGCTTCGACTCGCCGCTCGCCCGCCAGGGCATCGTCGAGATCCACGGCACCGAGGGCTCGATCTTCCTGCCGGACCCGAACATGTTCGAGGGCGCGATCTCCTACGTGAAGCCCTTCGAGTCCTTCGGTGAGGCCCCGCCTGTGCAGGAGCGCATCGAGATCCCGCAGGAGGGCACGGTCACCGGCCGTGGCCTGGGCCTGCTGGACATGGTCCGCGCGATCGCCGAGGACCGTCCGCACGTCGCGAGCGGCGAGCTGGGCTACCACGTCCTGGACATCATGCTCTCGGCCGAGGAGTCCGCGGCCAGCGAGGAGTTCGTGGCCGTGAAGAGCTCGGTCTCGGAGGTGCCGACGGTCCCCGTCGACTTCGACCCGTTCGCGTCCACGATCTGACCCACGGCAGCACACAAGGCCGGGCGGCGCGCATTCGCGCGTCGTCCAGCCTTGTCATGCGTCCGGCTTCGGTGGTTCAGAGGTATGGACGCGTGATGAGCTCCAGATAGTGCCCAGAGGGGTCCAGAAGATAGACGCCACGGCCCCCATGCTCCGTGTTGATCTCTCCGGGACGGGTCCTCGTGTGGTCCGCCCAGTGCTCGCGCCCGCTCGCGCGGATCGAGGCGAGAGCGCGGTCGAAGTGCTCGTCGTCCAGCAGGTATGCGTAATGCTGAGGCGGGAAGTCGATCGGTGGGGTGGCGAACTGGAGCAGCACGCCGTTGCCGATGATCAGGTTCTGGAACACGCCCCAGGAAGGGGCCTCCTCCGCTTCCAGCAGGTCGCGGTAGAACGAAGCGAGTCCCTCAGGGTCGCGAGTGGCGATGATGGTGTGGTTGAAGTGCGCGGTCATGGTTCTCCTCGGTCGGTGCGCGGGGTCGGGTGGGTCGACGGCGAGCGCACGACGGGAGGGGCGCGGATCAGGGACCGACCAGGTCGCCTGTCCGGGAGCGGCCGCAACGGGCCTGACTGGTCATCATCGTCGGCGACTCTACGGCGGCGACTCCGGCCCGTCCATACCTCGTCCCGCTACAGCCACCCGTTGTCGGTGGCGCGGCGCACGGCCTCGGCGCGATTGGCGACGCCCAGCTTCCCGATCGCGCTCGAGACGTGGTTGCGCACCGTGCCCTCGGAGAGGAACACCCGCGCGGCGACGTCGGCCGTCGAGCCGCCGTGCGCGCAGGCGCGCAGCACCTCGGTCTCCTTCGCCGAGAGCGGGTTCGGCCCGGCGGCCAGCGACTGCGCGGCGAGCTCGGGATCGACCACGCGCAGGCCCTGGTGGACGCGGCGGATCGCGTCGACGAGGCGCTCCACGGGGGCGTCCTTGATCATGAAGCCGTCGGCTCCCGCCTCGAGGGTGCGGCGCAGGTAGCCGGCGCGCCCGAACGTCGTCAGCACGATGATGCGGGTGCCCGATCCCTGCAGGCGCTCGGCGACCTCGAGCCCGTCGGCCGGTCCCGCCCCGCCGTCCGCATCGGACCCGGCGGGCATCTGCACGTCCAGCAGCAGCACGTCGGGATGCTGCGCGGAGACGGCGGCGAGGGTCCCGGCGCAGTCCGCGGCCTCCGCGACCACCTCGATGTCGGCCTCGAGGCGCAGCAGGGCCGCGAGACCAGAGCGCAGCAGGGCCTGGTCGTCGGCCAGGGCGATGCGGATCGGTGCGGTCGGCGTGCCGGGGGCGGCAGGGCCACCGAGGGTGGCAGGGCTGCCGGGGGCGGCGGGCGCATCAGGCATGGTGGACTCCTTCGTCGAGCGGTCTCCCGGAGTGCGCGAGGTGCGCGGTGAGCACGGTCCCCGCGCCGCCGTCGCCCGGGGCGACCACGAGCTCTCCCCCGCCCTCCTCGACGCGGCGCGCGAGGCCGTCCAGTCCCGAGCGGGTGCGATCGCGCGGGATGCCCACGCCGTCGTCGGCGACGCTCGCACCGCCCTCGTCCACGCGGATCGTGCAGCGCGTGGCGCGGGAGTGGCGCACCACGTTGGTCACGCCCTCGCGGATCACGTACCCGAAGAGCTCGGCGCGGGCGTCGTCGAGCTCGGGCAGCGCCGCGGGGACGTCGGCCTCGATCCCGGCGGCCGTGAGGACGCTGCGGGCCGAGGCGATCTCGGTGGCCGCGCGCACCTCCTGCATGCCGCTCACGGTCGCGCGGACGTCGGCCAGGGACTGCCGGGAGATCCGCTCGACCTCGGAGATCTGGGCGCGCGCCGCCTCCGGGTCCGATTCCAGCAGCCGCTGGGCGAGCTGGGCGGAGACGGTGATGGTGGTGAGCGAATGGCCCAGGATGTCGTGGAGGTCCCGGCCGATGCGCTCGCGCTCGGCGGCGACGGCGAGGACGGCGTTGCGCTCCTCGGCGCGGGCGAGGCGCTCGGTGAGGATCTCCCGCTCGATCCCGTACCCCACGCCCAGGGAGATCATGAGGCCGACGAGCGCGAGGATGATCGCGATGTACTGGCCGGTGAGCACCGCGAGCAGGCAGTCGACGAGAGTGAGCGGGAGGATCACCACCCGAGCGGTGCGCCAGGGCAGCGCGATGGTGTGCGCGATCTGCACGAACATCACCATGTAGAGGACGTTCGAGCCGATCGCCGGGACGAACAGGGCGATCAGCAGCCACACCACGGCGATGAAGCCGTACCCGAAGCTCGGGCTGTAGGCCTTGACCCCGGGCAGGAGGAGGAAGGCCGCGCTGAAGGCGAGGGACAGCACGATGATCGCCGTGGTGCGCACCGGGGTCGGTGGGTCGAACGCGGGGATGATCACGAACAGCATGAACAGCAGCGAGGGCGCCGTGTAGAACATCGCGCCCGAGTCGACCGCCGCCCGGTACAGCCCGCGCAGGGTGCGCGGATGCTGCTCGTCGCAGCGTGCGAGGGGCGGCGCGGTCGCGGCGAGATCGGGTCCGCGGCGTGCGGAGCCGGTCAGTCGTGCTGGCGCCATGGGGTCTCCTCCTCGCGGACTGGCAGCGATTCTTCCAGCATTCCCACCCCGTGGGGCTCAGCGGCGCGAGGCGGAGCGCGCGGCCCGCCCCAGCAGCAGGGCCGCGATCAGCGCGAGCCCGAAGGTCCAGGCGGCGAGGGTCACGAGGCCGCGCACCGGGAAGTCCTCGCCGATGATGCCCCAGGTGCCCAGCTCGCCCACCCAGTACGTCGGGGTGGAGCGGGAGATGGACTGCAGCCAGCTCGGGAACATCTCGTAGGGGAACCAGAGCCCGCCCGCGACGGCGAGCAGCATCATGCCGATGGTGGTCGCGGCGCCGACGGCGCTGGGCTTCAGGGCGAGGCCGACGACGAGGCCCAGCAGCACGAGCGGCAGCATGCCGATCCACAGGGCCAGCAGCGAGCGCACGGCCTCGAGGGCGTCGAGGTGGATGCCGGCGACGAGCGCCCCGGCGAGGTAGACGCCGATGAGCGCGGGCAGCACCACGGCCATGGCGGCGACCATCTTGCCCACGACGAAGCTGCGGGGGGTGAGTCCCGCGACCATGAGCTGGCGCAGCCAGCCGTTGGTGCGCTCGAGCTGGATGATCGCGCCCGCGTTGACCGCGGCGCCCAGTCCGCCGTAGGCGGCCATGCGCACCATGATGAAGGTGCCCACGGTCTCGCCGCCCTCGCCCATGGCCTCCTTCCCGAAGATCTCGTTGAACATGAGGAACATGAGGATCGGCAGGGCGACCGTGAAGAACAGGAACATGCCCTTGCGCAGGGTGGTCGTGGTGGAGGCGAGCGCGAAGCGCGCGGTGCGCCGCAGCTGGCTCGCCGGGGCGCCGCGACTCGCGGTGGCGGCGGACGACGGAGCGTGGACGGTCACGGGTGCGGTGGTCATGGCGTCTCCTGGGAGATCAGTCGGGCGGGGAGATCGGTGGGGTGCGTTCAGTGGGGTGCGCTCAGTGGGTGGTGAGCGCGAGGAAGGCGTCCTCGAGGCTCGGGGTGGCGACCTCGACGTCGCTGACGGCGGGGAGGCCCACGCCGGTGAAGAGCCCGCGCAGGGTGGCGTCGGAGTCCGTGGTGGCGAGTCGGAGGCGGCCGTCCTCGAGCGCGTCGACGCTGGTCACGCCGTCGAGATGGGCAAGGGGGCCGGCGGCGGCGTGGTCCGGCACGCGCAGGGTGATCGCGCGTCCGCCGATCCTGGCCTTGATCTGCGCGCCGGTGCCGTCGGCGACGATGCGCCCTTGGTCCATGACGACCACCCGGCCGGCCTGCTGGTCGGCCTCCTCGAGGTAGTGGGTCGCGAAGACGATGGTGCGGCCGTCGGCGGCGACGTGGCGCATGCGCTCCCAGAAGCGCCGGCGGGTCTCGACGTCCATCGCGACGGTGGGCTCGTCCAGCAGGATGACCTCAGGGTCGGGCAGCAGGGCGAGGGCGAAGCGGACCCGCTGCGCCTCCCCGCCCGAGAGCTTCGAGGTGCTGCCGCGCAGCAGGGACGAGATGTCGGCGCGCTCGATGACCTCGTCGAGCGGGAGCGGGTGCGCGCAGACCCCGGCGACGAGGTTCAGCATCACCCGCACCGGGGTGTCCTCGAGGAGGGCGCCGTTCTGGAGCATCGCGCCGACGAGGCCGCGGCGCGCGGCGTCCGTGGGGGTGGTGCCGCAGATGCGCACCTCACCGGCGTCCGGGGTCGCGAGCCCGAGCATCATCTCGGTGGTCGTGGACTTGCCGGCGCCGTTGGGGCCGAGCAGCGCGAGGATCTGGCCGCGCGGGACGGCGAGGTCGAGGTCGTCGACGGCGGTGAGGGAGCCGAAGGTCTTGGTCAGAGCCCGGCAGTCGATCGCGGGCCGGGAATCCTGGGACGGGGCCGGGGTCGTCTCGTTCATGGCTCCAGCCTCCGCCGCGCCGTGGCCGCGGGCCCATCGGGCGCCGTCACGTCCCTCCCATGACAGCTGTCATGGGAGAGGCACGGGCGTCATGGGGCCCGGGCGCTCAGTCCGCGGCGGGCAGGCTGCGCACGGCGGCGGAGACGGTGCGCACGAAGAGGATGAGCCAGGCCATGACGGTCGCGGCCGCGCCCATCTCGAAGGCCGTGAGGTTCAGGTACCCCACGCCCTTCCACAGCATCAGCAGGGCCAGCAGCGCGATGATCACACCGACGGTGACGGCGAGGAAGCTGCCGGGAAGGCGCCGGAACAGCACGGGGAAGCCCACGAGGGCCGCGGCGAAGACGAGCACGATGCTCTGCGCGGCGGCATCGTGCCAGACCCGCTCCGCGTCGACCGGGATCAGCGCCACGGCGATCACGAGCAGCCCAAGGACGATCAATGCGAGGCGCACGAGCGTGGCCCGGGAGCGGGTCTGGCCGGTCGCGCGGCACCAGAGGGCGACGTCGTGGCCCACGAAGTCGCCGATCGCCGCGAGCGCGAGCCCCGCCAGCAGCAGGGTGAGGTTGAAGGTGAGCCCGCCACTTCCCGATCCGAGCGCGGAGAAGTGGTGGTGCCACCACTGCGGGTCGCTCGCGCTCAGCGCGGCGGCGAGCGCTCCGGTGACCAGGAACGCGGCCAGCAGCACGGACAGCGACTCGCTGGTGAGCGCAAGAGCGCTCTCCACGCAGGCGTACGCGCAGGCCGCGGCGGTGATGGCGACCCACACGGCACCGGTCCAGCGGTCCAGGGCAAGTCCCAGGAACGCCGAGGCGAACACCCCGTACAGCGCGCTGCACAGCAGGAAGGCGAACACCGCGTGGAGCGCACCCAGGGCGAGGATGTTGGCCGCGCTGCGGACCCGGGAGATCTCCCGCAGCCAGGGCTGGCGGCGCGGGGTCATCGTGAGACCGGCCAGGACGAAGCCGATCAGGCCGGCGCCCATCCCCGCGTACGCGGCGACCTCGCCGATCGAGCCGCGGCCGAACAGCGGGAGCGTCGTCCGCAGCGAGAGCAGCCCCAGGCCGAGCCCGAGCACGGCGGAGCCCGCTGCGCACCACAGGGCCGCGGTCTCGTCGCGGGAGGCGTGCGGGGAGCGCGCGGTGGTGGGATCGACGGCCAGGCCGGCGGTGGGGTCGGCAGTGTGGTCGGTGGTCGGGTCGATGGTCGGGTCGGCGGACAGCTCGGGGGACGGCTCGCGCATGCCTCGATTCTCCCCCGTGCAGGGGCGGATAGGCTCGCCGGGTGCTCGTCCGTGATCTGCGCCTGCTCGCGCCCTCGCCCGCATCGCCCGTGTCGGTCCGTCTGCGCGACGGGGTGATCGCGGAGATCGGCGCGGATCTCGCGCCGTCCCCGGGCGAGGAGGTGCTCGATGCAGGCGGGGCCCTCGCGATCCCCGGCCTCTGGGACCACCACGTGCACGTGGGCCAGACCGCCCAGGGATACGCGCGGCTGGACACCGCCGGGCTCGCCTCGGTCGACGAGGTGCTGCGGGAGGTCGCCTCCGCGATCGCCGCCCGCCCCGCGGGATCCGCGGGCGCCGAGGCGCTGATCGGCTTCGGCCACCGCCTCGTGGACATGGCGGGCGACCCCACGGTGGCCGGGCTCGATGCCGTCGCCGGGGAGCTGCCCGTGGTGCTGATCGGCGGCGACGCACATCATGCCTGGATGAGCTCGGCCGCTCTGCGTGCGCTGGGCCTGCCGCCCCGGCGCGGGATCGTGGCCGAGGACGAGTGGTTCGACGCCGTCGCCCACCTCGACGACCTGCCGGGCGTCGCGGCGCACCTCGAGGCCGGGGTCAGGCGGCTCCAGGAGGACGCGCTCGCGCGCGGGGTCGTCGGACTGACGGACATGGAATGGGCCGACAACGCGTCGCTGTGGGCCAGGCGCGAGGCCCGGATCCGCGTGCGGACGGCCACCTACGCCTCCGGGCTCGATGGAGTGCCGGGGTCCACCGGCGAACCGATCGGCAGCTCGGGGCTCGTGACCATGGGCCCGCTCAAGGTGATCGCCGACGGCTCGCTGGGCTCGCGCTCGGCCTACTGCCGCCACCCCTACGCGTTCTCCGGGGAGGCAGGGGCGCACCCGCTCGGCGGCGGCTTCGGGGTGCTCAGCCACATGGCCGACGACCTCGCGGCGCTGCTCGCGCGGGCCGAGGCGCGCGGGCTCGCAGTCGCCGTGCACGCGATCGGCGACGCGGCCGCCGGGGTGGTCCTGGATGCGCTCGCGGAGGCCGGCGCGGGTCGCGGACTCGGCGGCGTGGGCGGGCGCGGGGACGGGCCTCGGATCGAGCACGCCCAGCTGCTGGCCGACGAGGACGTGGCGCGGATGGCGGCGCTCGGGGTGCGCGCCTCGGTGCAGCCCGCCCATCTGCTCGACGACCGCGACCCCACCGAGGAGGTCTGGCCGGACGACGCGCAGCGCTCCTACCGCTTCCGTGACCTGCTCGACGCGGGCGTCGATCTGCTGATGGGCTCGGACTCCCCCGTCGCGCCCGTGGATCCCTGGCTCGCCATGTCGGCGGCCGTCCACCGCAGCGCCGACGGACGCGAGGCCTGGTTCCCCGCCCAGCAGCTGCAGCCCCTCGAGGCCCTCGCCGCCTCGACCGACGGGGCCGGGGTCCGGCCCGCGGTGGGAGCACGCGCGGACCTGGTGCTGCTCGAGGATCCGGCCGATGCGGCGGGCGCCGGGCTCTTCGCCGACGTGCCGCGCGGCGCCGACGGGGTCTTCGTGGAGTCCGCGGCACGGGAGGCCGCCGCGCGTCTGCGGGAGGCGCGGCCGCTCGCGACCCTCGTCGACGGGCGGCTCGTCTTCTCGCGCTGAGCGCGGGGCGATCAGCGCCGGACGATCAGCGCGCGGCCCCTCCGTCGCCCCGTTCGAGAAGCGGCGCGAGCCGATCCACCGAGGCCTGCAGGCTCGCCTCGGTGGTGCGCCGGGCGCGCTCCTGGCGCACGGGGTCGTGCAGGTCGGTCCAGTCGTAGGTGTGGATGACGCGGGTGCGGCCCTCGCCCAGGGGTTCGAGGTCCCAGCGCCAGAGGTGGCCGGGCGGCTGCTCGCCCTCGGGCGCGGGGAGCCAGGCGATGCGCAGGCCCTCGTCGAAGTCGACCACGTGGTTCTCGCGCACGGCGCCCGTGGTCAGCGTCATCGCGAAGACGTCCCCGACGCCGCGCACGCGCTGGCCGGAGGCGGCCTCGGCAAGGTTGTCGTTGCCGTCCCATGCTGTCTGGAGCGCCGGGTCGGCGATGTGCTCGAAGATCTCGCCGGGAGCGGCCGCGATCACGCGGCTCGCGCTCACCACGCGCGGGGCCGCGTCGGCGGCATCGTTCTGGGTCTCGTCCATGGCGCTCATTCTGCCCTCCGGTTCTGCCCTCCGGGCGGCCCGTCGTCCCGTCGTGGTCTCCCCTGGGGAGTCTGCGTGTCCACTGTGCACACCATGTCGGCATCTTCCGGGCAAGGGGTCTACAGTGCCGCACTGTGACCCGGGTCGCCCTCCGCGGCGGCCCGCCCGCACCACAGCCACGACCGGAAGGAGTGTGCCCCATGGACACCACGACGGGCGCCAGCACATCGACGCAGCCCCTCACCCTCGAGCTGTCGAGGCTCCGGGGCTACCGGGTGCGCGAGATCGGGTTCGTGCTGGGGCGCCTGCGGATCCGCTTCGAGTCCCCCACGGGCTCGAGCGAGCAGCCGCTCCTGGAGTGCCTGGTGATGCCCACCGTGCTGAAGGAGCACTCGATCGTCTCCTCCGATGACGAGCGCTGGGCGGGCGCCCTGCGCGAACTCATCGGACAGGACGTCACCGAGACCTATGAGGAGCAGGGCATCGGGCTGCGGCTCGAGCTGACCTACGGCTCCCTGCGCATCCACCCGCGTCCCTCCCAGCGCGACGGCACCGCCGTCGCCCGTCTGAGCGACTTCGGGGACGGCGCGCGCAGGGAATGGACCTCGGGCGTCGACTGCTTCGCGGACCTGCACCGCGAGCTGCGCTGACCTCAGCGGCCCTGGGCCCCGGGACCGGCCCTCGGGGCTAGGTCGCCGGTGCTAGGTCGCCGGGGCTCGCTCGCCGCGGGGCGCGGTCCTGCCGAGCGTCCTGTCGGCCACCGAGAGCACGAGCAGGAGCACGGCCGCCGCGAGCATCACCAGTCCGAGGTCGTGCATGCCCCTGGTGTCGGCCTGTCGGCCGAAGAGCACACCGCTCGCCGAGGACGAGCCGATCGCGCCGAGGTACATGAAGGTGCGCAGCAGTCCCGCCGCCGCCCCCATCTGCTCGCTGCGCGCCTGCCGGTAGACGGCGTTCTGGTTGGCGAGGTTCAGCAGCCCCTGCGGGATGCCGAGCACGACGGCGATCCCGACCAGCAGCACGAGGGGCGAGCGGTCCCCGAGCGCGAGCACCATGGCGCACGCGAGGATCTGGGCGAGCGAGCCGACGATCAGCTTCCCGCGCAGCGCCTCGCGCCGTCCCGTGAGGGCGACGACCGCGATGCCGACGGCGAAGGTGGGCAGCAGCACGAGACCGGAGAGCGAGGGACTGAGCCCGCGCGCCTCCTGCATCCACTGCGTGAAGCCGTAGATGTACCCGTAGCTCACGAGCGCCGCGAGCACCGAGCGCAGGTAGGTGCGCACGAGGGCGGGACTCGCCCGCAGCATCCGCACGTCGATGAAGGGGTCGACCCGACGCAGCTCGCAGATCCAGAAGCCGGCGCCCGCCGCGAGGACGGGCACGAGCAGCCAGAGCCGGCCGACGGACGGGTCCATGACCAGGAGCAGAAGGCTCACCAGGGCGATCGTGAAGAGTACGATCCCGACCACGTCGATGCGCGCGCGGCCGACGGGCCGGCGGCTCGGCGGCAGATAGAGGCGGCCCAGCACGAGGCCCGCGGCGCCCAGCAGCACGTTGATCGCGAGCGTGCTGCGCCATCCGCCCACGTCGATGAGCACTCCCCCGAGCACCGGCCCGATCACCGAGATGGTCTGGGTGGTGATGCTGAGCGCGCTCAGCACGGCGGCGGGGCTGTCCACGCCGGTGCGATCGCCCTCGTCACGGATCAGGCGCATCGCCGAGGGATAGCCCGCGCAGGTCCCGAAGCCCAGCACGACGCGCGCCGCGACGAGCACCCAGATGTTCGGGGCGAAGGTGCCGATCACGCCGGCGAGCAGAGTCAGCGCGGAGCCGACGAGGAACATGCGGCGCGCGCCGTAGGCGTCGACGAGGCGCCCCATCAGCGGCTGGCCGACGGCAGTGGCGAGATACAGGCCCGTGATCAGCCAGGTCGTCTCCCACGCGGGAGCGCCGAGCGCGACGCCGATGGGCACCAGCGCGACGGCGATGATCGAGGAGTTGATCGGGTTCAGGATCGACCCGAGCATCATCGGGGAGAGCAGCCGGCGATCGAAGCGATCCGGTGGCGAGGGGCGGCGGGCGATCGCCGTCATCGCTGCAGCAGGCGCTCGAGGAGGGCGGCCGCGGCGATCAGCTGCGCGCGCTCGTCCTCCGTGAACTCCTCGGTGAGGCCCTGCTCGAGCCAGGCCTGGCGCATCCCGCGAGCCCCCTGCACGTAGTCGAGGCCCGCCTCGGTGACGGCGATGATCTGGCGACGGCCGTCGGCGGGATCGGCCGTGCGCTCGATGAGGCCGGCCTTCGCGAGAGCCGCCACCGTGACCGCAGCGGCCTGGGGCGAGATCCGCTCGGCCTGGGCGAGGGAGGCGCCGGAATCGGCGTCGCCGCGCACGAAGAGGGTTAGGGCGGAGGCCTGCGCGGGCGTGAGGACATCGCTGCCGGAGACCGCGAGGAGGCGACGCCGCAGCCGACCGACGACCCCGCGCAGGGCGTGCGCGGCCTCCGCCGAGGAGGCCGGACGATTTGCTGGATCCATACCGTCAACGTACATTGATCAATATTCGTTGAGCAAACGTGGGTCGTGCCCGTCACGACCACCGTGCCCACCACGACCGCCACGACCGCTGATCGCACAGACCGAGGAGCACTCCCCCATGACCGCACCCGCCACCGAATCCCGCGAGACCACGGGCTGCGCGGCGCGCACCGTCCTGCTCGCCATGGACTTCCAGCACGGCATCGCCGACCGCTTCGCCGGCACCGGCGTCCTCGAGCGCGCCCGAGCGGCCGTCGAGGCGGCGCGGGACTCCGGCATCCCCGTGGTGTGGGTGCGCGTGGCCTTCCGGCCCTGCTACCCCGAGATCGCGCCGACCTCGGGCTTCGCCGGCATCTCGGCCCGCGCGGGCGAGACGGGGATGACCGAGGACTCCCCCGCCACGGCGCTCCACGAGGCGCTCGCCCCGCGCCCGGAGGAGCCGGTCGTGATCAAGCGCCGGATCAGCGCGTTCACCGGCAGCGACCTCGAGGTGCTGCTGCGGGGCCCGCAGGCCGAGTCGCTCGTGCTCGCCGGGATCTCCACGAGCGGCGTCGTGCTCTCGACGCTGCGCCAGGCCGCGGATCTGGACTTCCGCCTCACCGTGCTCGCCGACGCCTGCGCCGACCCCGACGAGGAGGTGCACCGCGTGCTCACGCAGAAGGTGTTCCCGCGTCAGGCGACGGTGACCACCGTCGACGAGTGGGCCGAGGGGCTCACCGGGGCCTGAGCTCGCGCGCTCACACCTCGCCCAGGAGCGTCTCGGCGTTGCGTGTGGTCAGGCGCCGCCAGCTGGTCGCGCCGAGGGGAGGCTCCGCGCGGTCGATGCTCTCGATCTGCGCGTCGACCGCGGGCGCCGGGGTCCAGCAGGAGTCGCTGCCGTAGAGCACGCGATGGGATCCGGCGACGTCCACGAGCAGCGGCGCGGCGTGCGGGAAGGGCGTCCCTGCGAGGTCGAACCAGAAGCCGCGCAGCGCGTCGGCGAAGGGCGCGCCGCCCAGTCCGAAACCGTCCTGGAAGAGGGCGACACGGTCGGACAGCAGGGCCAGGGAGGCCCCGGAGTGCGGGACGATCACGCGCAGACCGGGATGGCGGTCCAGGGCGCCAGCGAGCACGAGGTCGACGATGCTGCGGGTCGAGTCGGCCATGAACTCGAGCATCGGGCGCGGACGGCCGAGGGCCGTCCCGTCGGCCCCGACGGGAGAGGTCGGATGCACGAACACGATCGCGCCCGCCGCCTCGAGCTCCGCCCAGAGCGGCTCGAGCACCTGGTCGCCGAGGTACTGGCCGCGCGCGTTCGACTCGAGGATCACGCCGCGCGCCCCGGGCAGCGCGAAGGCCCGACGTGCCTCGACGCGGGCCGCGTCGACATCGGGCAGGGGCAGGGAGGCAAAGAAGGAGAGGCGCTGCGGATGCTCGGCGACGAACGCGGCCGCGGCGTCGTTCACCGCGCGGGCGAGCGAGGCCGCGGACACGTCGTCGCCGAAGTGGACGCCGGGCGAGGATACCGAGAGCACCGCGTGCTCGATGCCGCGGCGGTCCATGTCCTCGATCTGCGCGGCGAGGTCCCACTGCGGCCATCCGGGCATGCCGTCGGGGTGCTCGATCCCCGCGGCGCGCGCGGCGTCGACGTAGTCGTCGGTGACAAAGTGGGCGTGGACGTCGATGAGGCGGTCTGGGGCTGTGGTCATGGCGGGCAGGGTACGCCCGCCATGACCACGGCCGCCGGGCGCCTCAGGCGGTGCGCGCGAAGAGGTCGAAGAACTCGTCGGCGAGCACGACCTCGACGTCCTCCGGGAGGCTCTCGACGAGCTCCTTCACGTCCGACGGTGTCCAGCTCCAGGCGTTGATGAGCCCCGCGATGAACAGCGGCCCGCCCTTCTCGTCGGCCCCTCCCGCGCCGCGCTCCTCCTCGATCTTCGCGAGCAGCTGCTCGCGGTAGGTCTCGACGCCGCCGGCGGGATAGAAGGTGCCCAGCAGCGGGACGGCGGCACCGGGGTCGCTGATCGCGCCCTTCTCGTCGGTCTGCATGATCCCGCGCAGCTCGACGTTCTTCGCATAGGACTCGAGGACCCAGTCGGGCAGGGTCGGCGAGGGCTTCCCGGACTCGGGCGTCGAGTACGCGTAGACCACGTCGAGCCCGGTGCGGGACTGGTAGCGGCCGGAGGCCTTCGTGAAGACGTCCAGCTGGTCCTTCGGCCAGGAGTCGCCGTAGGTATAGCCCGCGCCGGAGGGGCCGCACACCAGGAAGTCGTTCTCGGTGGCGGTGTGCTGGAAGTGGTGGAGCAGAGCGGGGCCGATGTCCTCGAGGAGAGGGGTGATGGTCCAGTTCATGGGCACGGCCCCGCGGGCGGGATCGTCCCAGAGCTCGCGCATGTGCCGCTCGCAGAACTGGATGTTGTCGCCCTCTCCGAAGGTGAGCGTGAGGTACGTGCGGTCCTTCACGCGGCCGCGCGAGGGCTTGGTGGGCCGGGCCCAGGTCGCGGCGGGGATGCCGGAGAGCACGCTGGCGTTCATGAAGTAGTCGGCGGCGACGACGATGACGCCGTGGGTGCTGCACAGCTCCACACCCGACCATTCGCCGTCCACGTCGTTCGCGAACCAGCCGGCGTAGACCGTTCCCGGGTCGACCTTCGCGAGCAGCTCGGAGAACTGGCTGCCGCTGTCGCCCGAGGGCGGGAGCCAGGTGATCAGTGCGCTCGTGGCGATCGCGAAGTCCCGGAAGGAGGAGAACGGCTCGACGCGGGTGGGCGCGGTCCCGGTCGCCGAGACCAGGTACTCGTTCTCGAGCTCGAGGTCGACGCTCACGTCGCCCGCTCCGTCCGGCACCTCGAAGCGGTAGATGAAGGAGGAGCCGCCGTCGGCGAAGCGCAGGCCGTCCTTGGTCTGGGAGCCGCTGCCGTCGAAGAGGAACTCGGCCTCCGCGTCGGTGCCGGGCACGAAGTCGGCGGCCTGCTCGCCGTCGACCGTGAGCGTCGCGTGGTGGAGGGCAGGGCCCCAGCCGTCCTCGGGGAAGGAGTCGGACAGGCGCACGAACACCTCGCCGTCGCCGACCTGACCGGCGAGGTCCACGGTCTGCGTGCCGAGGTTCGAGGAGTCGGTGACGCGCTCCTTCTCGCGCAGCAGCTCGGTCCATTCCACGCCGTCGACCTCGACCGTGTGGGTCGGCGGGAGGCCGACGAGGACCTTGTGGGTGCTCTTCCCCCAGAGGTGGTCGGTCGCGTACGCGTAGATGGCGGCGGGGTCGTCGTCGAAGCGTCCGCGCAGGTCCTCGACGACCCTGAGGCGGTGCTCGGAGGCCTGCTCGGCGGTGGCGACGACGGCGCCGCGCTGGGCGGCGATCGTGGTGGCGAGGTTGATGGTGTCCGGGGCGTCCATGTCGTAGACGACGGCGCCCACGATGCGGCGGCGGTAGCGGCCGACGAGATCGAGCGGGTGCTCCTCGTACCGGGTGCGCGCGGGCAGGTCGGGGATCCAGGTCTCGTCGACGTCGTCGGCGATGAGGTACAGCTCGGGGCGCTCGCGGTTCACCAGGCCCTGCAGGGTGATCAGCAGCAGACGGTCGAAGCCGTCGAGCTTCCGCATGTCTCCCACGCGCACCGTGCTCGCGGCGCGGTCGAAGGTCGGGAAGAGGTGCCCGCGCTCCCAGTGCACGGCAGGGGCCCCGCCGCCGGGGTGGCCGCCGTGGTGCCCGCCGGCAGGGGTGGGGCCCGCCGCGTCGGCCGACGGGGCGCTGATCGAGAGGGCAGCGGCGGCGCCCGCGGCACCGATGCCGCCGGCCAGCGCCGTGCGGCGGGTGAACGCGCGGGACGCCGAGCGCATCGGTGCTGTCGGCTCAGGGCGGGAGGAGAGGGCAGGGCGGGGCAGATCCACGGTCATCATCGACTCCTGTGGCGGTTGGGGATCTGCACTGTAACCGCGCGATGCTCACGTGGGAAGGGCGGGTCGGGGGCACGAGACGACAGGTGGGGCGGTTCGTCGGGAAGGTCCGTGTCGGCGGGCCGCGGACTCGCTCACCCCTTCATGCCCGAGTGGGCGAGGCCCTCCACGACGCGGCGCTGGAGGACGATGAACAGGATCATCAGCGGCAGCATCGCCATGAAGCTCGCGGCCATCATCACCGGGTAGTCCGTCGTGAACTGGCCCTGCAGGGACGTCAGTCCCACGGCGAGGGTGGTCTTCTCGTCGTAGGTGGCGGCGATCAGCGGCCACATGAGGTCGTTCCAGGAGGCGAGCGCGGTGAGGATCGCGACCGCGCTGAGGGCGGGCCCCGAGAGCGGGAACATGATCCGCCAGAACGTCTGCCACGGGTTCGCCCCGTCCAGGCGCGCCGCCTCCTCGAGGGAGGCGGGCATCGACAGGAAGTGCTGGCGCATGAGGAACGTGCCGAAGGCGCTGAAGACCCCCGGCGCGGCGATGCCGGCGATCGTGTTGAGCAGCCCCAGGTTCTGGATCACCCCGTACTGCGGGATGAGATAGATCTGGTACGGGACCATGAGGATCGAGAGCACCAGGGCGAACACGAGGTTCTTCCCGCGGAACGTCATCCGCGCGAAGGCGTAGCCGGCCAGGGCGCACAGCAGCAGCTGTCCGATGACGCGGGCGATCGTCACCAGCGCCGTGTTCACGAACTGGTGCAGGAAGGGAACCTGCTCGAAGACCGCGGGATAGTTCTTCCACTGCGGCGACGCGGGCAGCCAGCTGGGCGGGACCGAGGTGACCTCCGCCTGCGTGGACAGCGACATGTTGATCTGCCACAGGAACGGGAACACCATCAGGATCCCGCCGATCAGCAGCACCGCATGCGTCGCCCATCGGGGCCGACGCGCTCGGGTCCCGGAGCGGGCCCGATCGGCCGCCGTCGAGCGCGCACTCGTGCGTGCCGTCGTGCACTGGGTCGTGCGTGCGGACGTCTCACTCATAGTGGACCCACCTCCTCTGCAGGCGGAACTGCAGCAGCGTGAACGCTCCGATGATCGCGAGGATGAGCAGGGCGATCACGGAGGCGTAGCCCTGGTTGTTCTGGCGGAACGCCTCGGAGTAGAAGAGGTACACGAGCGACTGGGTGTCGGCCATCGCGGGGTTCGCCTGGCCCATCATCGCGAAGAGCAGGTCGAACAGCTGGAAGCCGTTGATGGCGGTGATGATGGACAGGAAGAAGATGCTGGGCGTCAGCAGCGGCACGGTCACCGAGAAGAACTGGCGCACGGTGCCGGCGCCGTCGAGCTGCGCGGCCTCGTACAGCTCGGCGGGGATGCCGCGCAGTCCCGCGCCCAGGATGATGATCGCGAGCGGCAGGCTCGACCACAGGCCCACGATCGAGATCGCCAGCAGCGACCACCAGGGAGCGGTCACCCAGTAGGGGCCGTCGATGCCCACGAGGGAGAGCGCCCAGTTGACCAGGCCGAACTCCTTGTTGAAGATCATCCGCCACACGAGCGAGACGGCGACGGGCATCGAGACGGCGGGCAGGAAGAACAGCACCTGGTAGAAGCGCGCGAAGCGCAGGCCCTTCTGGTTCAGCAGCGAGGCGATGCACACCGCGAGCGGGATGCCGCACAGCACGATCACCGTGTAGATGAGGGTGTTGAGGACGGCGCGCGAGATGAAGGAGTCCTGGAGCAGCTGCGCGTAGTTCTCGAGTCCGTTGAAGGTGCGCCCGCCGAATGGTCCGAACACCGTGAAGGAGTTGATGACCGTCGCGAGGATCGGCCAGAAGTAGAAGACGGCGATGCCGATCAGCAGGGGGCCGAGGAACACGAGCGGCCACCAGCCGTCGGCCCTTCGGCGCCTCCTGCGCGGCGCTGCCGCGGCGGTCTCATGACTCATCGGCGAGCACTCCGTCCATCCGATCGGCGAGGTCCTTAGCGGTCTCCGCCACGTCGCCGGGGCCGCCGACGATCTTGGGGAGCAGGAGCTCCTCGAGCTGGTTCCAGGCCGAGGTGTTCTGGGAGACCGGGTAGGGCAGGGCGGTCTCGGCGGCGTCGACGAAGAGTTCGAGGTCGAAGCCCGGGAGGGCGTCGAAGAAGCTGTCGTTGGTGCCGATGAACGCGGGGTTCGCGGCGCCCGCGGCGCCTTGGATGCGGGCCGCCTTCTCGGACCCCAGGAACGACAGGAACGCCGAGGCGGCGGGCTTGTGCGTTCCGTGCGCGCTCATCGCATAGCCGATGCCGTGGATGACGTTGCCCTCCTGCTTCCCGTGGATGAGCGGGGCGGCATCGATCTGCTCCTTGACCACGGAGTCCTGCAGCACGGCCGCCTGCCAGTTGCCGGAGGTCATGAGCGCCGCACGGCCGTCGCTGAAGAGGTCCTGCGGAGGGTTCTCGGTGGTGTACCGGACGTCGGGGGCGATGCCGTCGTCGATCATCCCGCGTAGGAAGTCGAAGGCCTCGAGCGTCCCGGGGTCGTCGTACCCGGAGGTCCTCTTGTCCTCGGAGACGATGAAGCCGCCGGCCTGCAGCGCGAGCGGGTAGATGTAGGCCTGGGTCTCGATGCCGCCGGGATTGCCCCAGATGCGGTCGGAGCGGAGCTTCCGGGTCACCTGCTCGGAGGCATCGCGGTACTGCTGCCAGCTCCAGGAGCCGTCGGGTGCGTCGACGCCCGCCCGATGGAGCAGCTCCCGGTTGTACCAGAGGCCGATCGTGTCGAAGTCCTTGGGGATCGCGCAGGGCTTCGCGTCGTAGGTGTAGAGGGCGATGAGGTTCTCGGGATAGTTCTTCGGGTCGAACCCCTCGAGATCGCTGAGGTCCTGGAGGAGTCCGTGGGAGGCGTAGAGCTCGAAGTTCGGGCCGTTGATCCAGAACACGTCGGGCAGGTCGTCGCCCGTGGCCTGGATGCGCAGGCGCTCGAAGTAGCTCGCATAGGCGGCGATCGACATCGTCACCTCGATGCCCGGGTAGTCCTCGTGGAAGGCGTCGATGATCTGCCGCATCGCGGGCGCCTGGGCGGCGTCCCAGATCTGGAAGCTGATCGAGTCCTTCGCGTTCTTCGCGGCCATCGCGCCGAGCTCCGGGGAGGCTCCGCCGCCTCCCGAGGAGCATCCGGAGAGCGCGAGCGCTCCCCCGGCCGCGGCGACGCCTGCGGCTCCTAGCAGGGTGCGTCTGCTGGTCACGCCCACTCCTTCGTGCTCATGGTCCGGCGCTCGCGAGGACGGCGCCGACGACGGATCCACCGTAGGGCATCACCGGAGTCCGCGTGAATCGCTTCACCTGTGGTGATACGGCCGGCTCCCAATAAATCTCTCGACCACGCTCCCCCGCCCGCCGTACGGTGCTGCTGAGCGTCGGCCGCCATGCGCCGACCCCGAGGGGAGGAGGACCCGATGGTTGTCACCGTGCTGACCCCTGCCGTCCTCCGCTCCACCTCGACCTGCTGACCCCGCAAAACCCCGCGCACGATGCGCTGCTCCGCGGTGAACCCCGCGCCGCCGGGCCGCAGGTCCCCACCTCGGGAGAACCCCACATGGCACCGTCCTTCGACTGGGACACCTTCTATACGACCTCTCTGGTCACCGCCGGCGTGACCGACGACGACCTTCCCTGCGACCCCGAGGGGCCCGGGCCCGACCAGCGCTGGTCCACCTGGCCCGAGACGGCCCACACCCTGGACCGCGGCCCGCAGCCGTTCCCCGCCTGGGTGGTCCAGCACGAGGGCGCGGTCGACACCGAGCTCGGCGTGCTGAAGACCGGCAAGGAGGCCGACGCCTTCCTGCTCGAGCGCGCCCTGCCGCCTGCCCTCCGCACGGGAGCGCCCGGCGAGGCCGCACTCATGGTCGCCAAGCGCTACCGCACCGACGAGCACACCTCCTTCCACCGCTCCGCGCAGTACACCGAGGGCAGGCGGGTGACCGATTCCCGCGAGGGCCGTGCGATCGCCCGCGGCAGCGCCTTCGGCAAGCGCGCGGCCGCCGGACAGTGGGCGCGCGCCGAGTTCGACACCCTCTCCCGGCTGCACGCCGCCGGCCTCACCGTCCCCTATCCCGTGCAGATCCAGGGCACCGAGGTCTGCATGGAGTTCATCGGGCTCGGCGGGGCGACCGGCCAGCCGGTCACGCCCGTCGCCGGTCCCCGCCTGCACGAGCGCCGACCGTCGGCCGAGCGCGCCGCGCAATGGGCCCGGGAGCTGCGCGACTTCGTGCTGCGCCTCGCGGAGCTGGGGCTCGTCCACGGCGACCTCTCGGCGTACAACGTGCTGGTCGATCCGCGCAGCGAGGACGAGCGCCTGGTGGTGATCGACGTGCCCCAGGTGATCGACCTGATCGCGAACCCCAACGGACCGGATTTCCTGCGCCGGGACTGCGAGAACGTGTGCACCTGGCTGCGCGCCCACGGAGCCGCCCCGCATGCCGCCGACGCCGAGGAGTGGTGGACCGGAGCGATGGAACGGCGCGGATGAGGCGCCGTGCCGGGGCGGCACCGACGGCACGCCGCGCCGCCGAGGCACGAGCAGAACGGAGACGAACATGCTGAAGGACGACGAACTGCACCGGATCGCGCAGCGGCTCCATGCTGTGGGCGGCGTCGAGGCCGTGGCGCTCGGGGGCAGCCGAGCCCGCGGAACCCACCACGAGGGGTCCGACGTGGACCTCGGCCTCTACTACGACGCCGAGCACCTGGACATGCACGCACTGCGGGAGGCCGCGTGCGAGATCGCCGATGCTCCGGTCGACGTCGCCGGCCCCGGCGGATGGGGCCCCTGGGTCGACGGCGGTGGGTGGCTCACCATCGAGGGCATCGCCGTCGACCTCATCCTGCGCGAGACCTCGCGGGTGCGCGGGCAGCGGGATCGGGCGATCCCAGGCGAGTTCGCCTTCCATCACCAGCTCGGCCACCCGCTGGGCTTCCTCGATATCGCGTACGCGGCGGAGGCCGCCGTCTGCATCCCGCTCGCGGATCCCGGCGACCTCGTCCAGCAGCTGCGCGAAGGCCTGGACCCCTTCCCGCGCGCGCTGCAGGATGCGTTCACGGCCCACCTGGTCAACGCGGAGTTCCTGTTGGGCGGGGCGGCCAAGGCGGCCGTCCGGGTCGATGTCGGCTACATCGAGCTGTGCTGCGCGTGCGCACTCCTGTGGTGCGCGCACGCGTGGTGCGCCGAGGCAGGCGTCTGGGTGACCAACGAGAAGGGCCTGATCCCCGGCGTCGAGCACCTCCCGATCGACACCCACGGCTTCGCGCCGCGCGCGACGGAGATCCTCGCGGGCATCGGCGCGGAGGGATCCGCGGAGGCCGGCGAGGCAGGCGGAACTCCGATCGACGACCGCGTTCCGCGCCTGGCGACTTCCGTCGTCGAGGCCACCGCACTCGTGCGCGAGACCCGGGAGCAGCTCGCCCGAGGATGACCGTCTGCAGATCGACGGGACCTTGTTGCCTGGCGGAACAGGCATCATGCTCGCTTCATGACGATGCCCATCGACCTGCGAGGCGGCCTCCGCACCCCGCTCCCCGCCGACGCACACGTCCACAGTGAGTGGTCGTGGGACAGCGGCTCCGATCCCGACGCAGCGGGGCGCATGGATCGCACCTGCGCGCAGGCGATGCGCATCGGCCTCCCGGCCCTCGTGTTCACCGAGCATGTGGACCTGGATCCGTGCTGGCGGGCCGAGCGAGGTGATCTCGGTGGACACGCCGACCGCCACATCGCCGACGACGGGTACGTGCACCTGCCACCCTTCGATCTTGAGGGCTATCTCGAGAACGTCGACCGGTGCCGAGTCCGGTTCCCCGAGCTCACGATCCTCACGGGCATCGAGTACGGGCAGCCGCACCTGCACGACGATCGTGTGTCCGGCCTCCTCACACGCGGCCGCTTCGACCGCGTGAACGGGTCGCTGCATACGCTCCCCTTCCCTGAGAGCGGCGGGACGGAGGATCGCACGGAGCCGACGACCCTCTACCGCCACCGCTCCCCCGCGGACGTCATGGACGCGTACCTCGCTGAGATCCCCCGCATGGTCGAGGGTTCTGGCACGTTCGAGGTGCTCACGCACATCGACTATGCGGTCAGGTCCTGGCCGGCGGAGGTCGCCGGCCCGTTCGATCCGCGCGAGTTCGAGGAGGGCTTCCGCTCGGCGATGCGGTCGCTCGCCGCGACCGGGAGGGCGCTCGAGATGAACACCCGGCGACTGTGGCCCTGGATCCCGCAATGGTGGACCGAGGAGGGAGGACGGGCCGTCGCCTTCGGCAGCGATGCGCACGTGCCGGCGGGCATCGCCGGAGGGTTCCACGAGGCCACAGCCATGCTCGAGCACTTCGGGTTCCGTCCCGGCGATCGCCCGTGGGACATGTGGCGACGCTGAGCGAGGCGCGAGGCCCGCACATCCGCGCGGGCGGCCCGCGCGTGCGCAGGAGCAACGGGACGACGGGGCGGACGGGCGCCCAGGACTCGGCCCGTCCTTGATGAAGCCATGGCGAAGGACCATGCTCATGGCATGAGGAGGCGCCGGCGCCCCCTCATCCGCGGGCCCGCCACGGCCAGCACCGCACGATCGAGACGACTCCGGCACAGACGCCGCCAGCACCCCCTTCGGAACGGAGCCCCGAATGCTCACCCGTCGCCAGACCCTGCTGCTCATGACCGCTCTGGGCCCGGCGTCGGCACTGAGCGCATGCGGTCCGAACCTCCCTTCGAGGTCGAACAGCGATCCGAACACCGTGCGCACCTACTGGTGGGGCGGGGACCTGCGCCACGAGCTGACGCAGACGGCGCTCGGGCTCTTCAAGGACGCCCACGGCGGCGTCACGGTCACGCCCGAGTACAGCGAGTGGACCGGGTACTGGGACAAGCTCGCGACCCAGACGTCCGGCGGAAGCATGCCGGACCTCCTGCAGATGGACGAGAAGTACATCGACTCCTACGGCACCCGCGGGGCCCTGCTCGACCTGGAGACTCTCCGGGACGTCCTCGACCTCTCCGGCATGGAGAAGAGCCTGCTCGACACGGGGCGCCTCGAGAACGGGACGCTCGTCGGCGCGCCGCTGGGCACGGGGATCCTGTCGGTCGGGGTGAACACCGACATCCTCGAGGCCTCGGGAGTCGATGCGCCCGAGGACACGTCGTGGACCTGGGACGACCTCATGCAGACGTCCGTGCAGATCAGCGAGTGGGCGGCCGACGAGGGCAAGGACATCGTGGGCCTGGACGGCTTCGGTCAGGGCGGCGACCAGCTCGCGGCGTGGGCGCGCCAGTCCGGCGAGCAGGTGTTCCCGCGATCCGACGAGACCCTGGTCAGCCTGGACACGATCGGCTCGTTCCTGGACTACTCGAAGAAGCTCGTCGACGCCCGCGCCGTCCCCTCCGTCTCGGCGCAGATCGAGGACACCGCGGCGGGCGTCGAACAGGGATTGTTCGGCACCGGCAGATCCGCATTCCACCTGCAGTTCCATACGCAGATCCAGACGTTCCAGACCTCGTCGAAAGCACACATGACGCTGTGGCGCCTGCCCGCCCTCACCAGCGGGAGCCCTCGCATGGTGAACAAGGCGTCGATGTACTGGTCGATCTCGTCGCGGTCCCGGTCGGCGCAGAACGCGGGCCTGCTCATGGACTTCCTGCTCACCGATCCCGGCGCCGCCAAGGCCCTGAAGATCGAGCGCGGGGTGACGGGATTCCCCGATGTGCAGGACGAGATCGAGCCCGACCTCGACGAGATCGAGACCATCTGCCTGGACTTCGCGCGCGACATGCAGAAGGAGGTCGCGCCCACTCCCCGGGTGACGCCGACCTCCGGTGTCGGCTTCTCCGACGATTTCACCCGGCTCTCGCAGGCCTACTACTTCGGGAACCAGTCACTCGACGACGCCGCCCAGGCGATCCTCAGCTCGGTGCAGGGCATGCAGTCCTGACCTCCGCCGCGACGGCACCGACCACACCGGGCGGGCGTCGCCTCGCTAGGCCTCTTCGGTCTCCCGTGGCGCTCCGGTCCTCCTGGGTCCTCCGGTCTCACCTGCCCCGCGGAGCTCCGCTGCCCCTCGGTTCTCCGCCGCTCCCGCCGCGCCGTGCGCCCGCGGGCGCGCTCGACCCGCGCCCCCTGTCCGCGAGATGACGACGACACCCATCGCCGCGAGCGCGGCCAGGCCCGCGCACCACTGCAGAGACCCCGGGGGCGCCGTCATCCCGAGGAGGGTCGAGACGACGCCGACGAGGATCGGGACGACGAGTCCCAGGAGCGCGTTGAAGGTCGCGCCCGCGCGCACGATGATCCGGTGCTGCAGCAGGTAGACCGGCACGTAGACCACGATCCCGAGCAACACCAGCACGAGCAGCGCGCGCAGGGTGAGGCGGTCGCCGCCGAGCATCGCCGCCGCGGCCCAGAGCATCAGAGGGATCACGCCGATCGCGTGGATCGGGAGGATCCTGCGCGCCATCGACCCGCTGAACCCGCGATTCGCTCGGGCGAAGGCCACGCCGTACCAGGAGATGAGGAGCATCGCCGCGAGGGCGCAGACCGCGCCGGCGAACGGATGCCCGCCGCCGGCCCCTCCACCGGGCCGCGCCGCGACGTAGAGAGCCGTGGCGGCGACCGCGGCGAGCGTCGCGACGACCTCGCGGCGGTGGGCGCGTGTCGACCCGCTCGCGGCCTCCATCGCCATCACCACGGCCGGACCGAGCGTGAGGATCAGCGCGGGCATGTCAGGACCGGCAAGGGCGATCGCCGCCGTCGAGGCGACCGTGTACCCGGTGACTCCGGTGAGCGCGAGCAGCACCGTGGTGCGGGCCGGCATCGCCGGCACGGCAGGCGCCGTCGGCACGGCGGGCGCTGCGTCCATGGACGACACGGCGGGGTCCTGCTCGCCGCCCGTCCGACCCCTGCGGGAGGCGAGCGACGCGAGCACGCCGAGACCCATGACGACGAAGACGCTGCGGCCTGCGGAGACGAGAGGGACCGGGGCATCCTGCAGTGCGATGGCGACGAGGATCCAGGTCGAGGCGAGCAGCACGACCAGCGCGAGTGCCGACAGCAGCAGTGCGCCGCCCACCTCGCGGTCGGTCCCGGGCGGCTCCGTGGCCCTCATGACGTCCCCGATCTCACGTCGGATCCAGCCTCACACCGCGCCCGCGCCCGCGCTCACGCCGTGCCGTCGCGCAGCTGCGCGACGACGCCGAGCAGACCCTGCATGGCTTTCGCGCGCACGGCGTCACCCGCCTGGAACGCGGGATCGAGGACGGCGTTGTAGTAGAGCCCGTCGCCGATCAGCATGATCGCCTCGGCCCGGGCGTCGTCGCCGACCTCCTCGCGGATCAGTGCGAGCCAGCCCTCGCGCATGTCAGCGAAGGCCTGGTGCACGGGGGCGTCGTCCCTGCCGGAGAGACGGGTCGCGGCCACGAGCGTGCGATCGAACGGGGTGTCCTCGAAGACGGAGGTGCGCACGAAGTAGGCGGAGGGGCCGTCGGACGCCTCGGCCATGAGCTCCACGTCCTGCGCGGCGCGCTCGCGCATCCGCTCGGCGAGACCCTCCACGAGGGCCCGCTGGGAGCCGAAGTGGTAGAGCAGCCCGCCCTTGGAGACCCCCGCCTGCGCGGCGACGGCGTCGAGGGTCGCAGCGCGCTCCCCGTCGCGGATGAGGATCTCCTCGAGGGCGTCGAGGACGTCTTCGCGTGCGGACATGACCCACACCATAGGCCCCGCTGTTTACTGTACCGTCTGGACGGTTTAGTCTGGAGTGGCCGGCGCGCGGCGCTCCGCGCCCGTCGGCCGTATCCCGCGCACAGCGCACGCCCGCGCATCCCCGGATTCCCGCACACGCGGCAACCCGCGCATCCACCGCATAGAAGGAGGAAGACCATGACCATCACGAGCCCCATCCCGGTGATCGGCACGTCGACCTCGCCGCGTCGGCGCTGGGCCGCCCTCGCGGTGCTGATGCTCCCCGTGCTGCTGGTGTCGGTCGACAACACCGTGCTGTCGTTCGCGCTGCCCGCGATCTCCGAGTCGCTGCGGCCCAGCGGGACGGCCCTGCTGTGGATCGTCGACGTCTACCCGCTGCTGCTGGCCGGTCTGCTGGTGCCGATGGGCAGCCTGGGCGACCGCATCGGCCGTCGCCGGCTGCTGCTCATCGGCGCCGCGGGCTTCGCGGCCGTCTCCGCGATCGCGGCCTTCGCACCCAGCGCCCTCGCCCTCATCGGGCTGCGCGCGGCGATGGGCCTGTTCGGCTCGATGCTCATGCCCGCGACGCTCTCGCTGATCCGGAACATCTTCGATGACCCGCGCGAGCGCCGCACCGCGATCGCGCTGTGGGCGGCCGGCTTCTCGGGCGGCGCGGCGCTGGGCCCGATCCTGGGAGGCTTCCTGCTCGAGCACCTGTGGTGGGGCTCGGTGTTCCTGCTGGCCCTGCCGATGCTGGTGCCGCTGCTCGTGCTCGCACCGATCCTCGTGCCCGAGTCGCGCGACCCGCAGCCGGGGCCCGTCGACCCGCTGAGCATCGTGCTGGTGATGGCGACCATGACCCCCTTCGTCTGGGCCATCAAGACCGCGGCCGACGCGGGCATCTCCCTCGCCGTCGTGCTGGCCGCGGGCATCGCGGTCCTCGCCGGCGTCGCCTTCGTGCGCCGCCAGGTCACCCGCGAGCAGCCCATGCTCGACGTGCGCCTGTTCACCATCCCGGCCTTCAGCGCCTCGGTCACGGCGAACCTGCTGAGCGTGTTCTCGCTGGTCGGGTTCCTGTACTTCCTCTCCCAGCACCTGCAGCTCGTGAGCGGCCGCTCCCCCATGCAGGCGGGTCTGCTCCTGCTGCCCGGGCTCGTGGTCACGATCGTGGCCGGCCTGCTCGTGGTGCGCGTGGTGCCGCGGGTCCGACCCTCTCACGCGATGGCGGCGGGCCTGCTCATGAACGCCGTCGGCTACGGGATCGTGCTGGTCACCGGCACGGCCGGGTCCGACGGGGCGCTCGTGCTCGCCTTCGCCGTGGTCGGCGCGGGCGTCGGCACCGCCGAGACCATCTCGAACGACGAGATCCTCGGCGCCGTGCCTGCACGCAGGGCGGGCGCGGCCTCGGCGATCTCGGAGACCGCGTACGAGACGGGGGCGGTGCTGGGCACGGCGATCCTCGGCTCGATCCTCAACGCGACCTTCCGCGCGCATGTCGAGGTGCCGACGGCGCTGAGCGGCGGGGCGGCCGACGCCGCCAGCCAGACCCTGGGCGGTGCGACCGATGCGGCCCGCTCGCTGGGCGGCGAGGCGGGCGAGGCTCTGCTGAGCTCGGCCCGGGAGGCCTTCGACTCCGGCGTCGCCTACACGGCGGGCGTGGGAGTCGTGCTGATGGTCGCCGCCGCCGCGATCGTGGTCATCGCGATGCGGGAGCGTCGTCCCGCGCGACGCTGAGCCCCTGGGCGACGAGCACGCCCTGCAGGGGCAGGCGCCCGACGGAGATCGCCCGGCGCAGCGCGGAGGCGTGCCGCGAGTCCCATGCCATCTGCAGGTTCGCGGGGAACACCGCGAGGAACAGCGCGACCGAGGCCGCCCCGCCGAGGCGCCGGGTGGAGGGGGCCGCCAGCATCCCGGCGACCACGAGCTCCGCGACGCCGGAGGCGTAGGTGTAGCCGCGAGCCGCGCCGGGCAGCGCGGGCGGCACGATGCTGTCGAAGGGCGCCGGCTTTGCGAAGTGCATGACTCCGGCTCCGGCGAGCAGGACGGTGAGGAATCGGCGGGTGCGCGCGGGGTGGCTCATCGCCCCAGGCTATGCCCGCGCTCTGACCCTGCGATCAGGCCGGCGCAGGGTTCACTCGGGCCTGGTCCATGCAAGGGTGTGGCGGAAGGCCAGGTGCCGGCGCGCCCTCAGCCCCGGGAGGATCGGGGCGGCCCGTCGCACGAGCTCGTCGAGAGGGATGCTGGGATCCTTGATCGGAGGAGCACCGTCGCTGGCGGCTCCCGGCCCCCGACGGGCGGGCCAGGGATGCTTCACGGCGCCGATCAGCGGGTTCGTCGCCATCGAGGCCATGTCCCAGGCGTGGTCGCGCAGCGACGCGGGCGGGGCGAGGCCCACGCAGAGGAAGCGCCCTCCGGGGGCGAGGAGGTCGCGCACCCGTGTCAGCGCCTGCTCGAGGTCCAGGTGGTGCAGTACCGCGATCATCGTGATCAGGTCGAAGGGCCCTGTGAGGTCCTCGAATCGCGTGTCCGGCACGTCCACGTGCGGAAGCTCCGCCGTGCGGCGCGCGGCGACCTCGCGCATCCCGGCGTCGCGGTCGATCCCCTCGACGCGGTCGAACCAGGGTGCGAGCTCGACGAGCAGCCCGCCGTGTCCGCAGCCGACGTCGAGCGCCGCGCGCCGACGCCCCGGCAGCTCATGCAGGATCCAGCTGTGGAAGTGGTCGTTGTGGCTCCACGGGTGCCGGGCGTTCAGGTCGTGCATCGCCCGCGACGCGGCGCTGCCGAGACGGGAGTCGAGATGATCGCGGATGCCCATGCGGCCCTACGCTATGCCCCGCCGCCCGCCGCCCGGTGCCCGTCCCCTGCCGCCCGGTGCCCGTCCCCTGCCGCCCGGCGCCCGTCGCCCGTCGCCCCCAGGCACGCGGAGCACAGCGCTCCGGCATACTGTTCCGAGCAGGGAAAGGGGGCTCGATGACGCATGACGCCGCGCTCCCTGACACCCCGACGCCTCGGCCCACGCGCCGCCGCGCGCTGCAGACCCTCGGCGCCGGGGGCGCCGTGATCGCCCTCGGCGGGCTCGGAGCCGGGGCGCACCGCCTGCTCGGCGCGCACCTGCCGGGCAACGCGACGATCTCCCTGTACTCGAGCACCGTGGCCGTCGACGGCAACGGCCGACGCTCCCTGCTCGCCCCGCCGTCGGACCCGGGCGAGACCTCGGACTCGACCTCGGGCACGGGCACCGCCTCGGGCTCCGCGTCGGCCGGATCCGCCGCCTCCTCGCCCCGCCTCGATCCCGGCACCCGGCTGCTCGCCGGCACGCCCGCCGACTCCCCCGCCGCCCGCCGGGCCGACGAGTTCCTGGCAGGTGCCGCGACCTGGCTCGCCGACGTTCCCGACGCGTTCGCCGATCTCGCGCGCAGCGCGGTCTGGGACCTCTGGACGCTCAGCGACGGCCTGCCCGCCCCGGTCGCCGGCTGGTCGACGAGCTGGCGTTATATCTGGCCTCGCGACACCGCCTTCTGCGCGGTCGCGCTCGCACGCATCGGCCATGCGGACACGGCCCTGGACCACCTCGCCCACCTGCAGGGTCTGCAGTCGGCCGACGGCTGGTTCGAGGCCCGCTACTCCCCCACCACCGGCGAGGCCCCCGACGAGCGGCCGCGCCAGTTCGACGGCACGGGCCTCGCGCTCTGGGCCGCCGCCGAGGTGATCGGCACGCAGTCCGGGAGCGCCCGGACGAAGGCGCGCCGCCGCCTCGCCCCCCTGCTCACCACCAGCCGTGACGCCCTGCTGCGCGCGACCGATCACGGCACCCAGCTGCCGCCGGTCTCCCCCGACTACTGGGAGGTCAGCGAGCGTGCGGTGACGCTCGGGATCATGGCCTCGACCCTCGCGGGCCTCGAGGCCGCCGGCCGGCTCGACGCCGCCGGGTCCGGGGTCGCAGCCGGGGCCGAGGAGAGCGGGACCGGCACCGACGACGAGGAGAGGGCCGAGGGGGCCGAGGCCTTCCGCCGCGTCCTCGTCACCTCCTTCGGCCCCCACGGTTTCCAGCGCCGGGCCCGCAGCGGCGGCGCCGACTCCGCCCTCGCCTTCCTCGATGCGACCGGGAGCCACGGCATCGTGGGGGCCGACCAGCTGCGCGCCCTGCGTCGAACGCTCGCGCGACCCGCGGGCGGCATCGCCCCCGGTGCGCGGTGGCGTCGTGACGGGGTCAGCTGGACGCCCTCGACCTCGCTGCTCGCCCTCGGCCTCGCCCGTGCGGGGGACGCCGACGGCGCTCGCGACCTGCTCGGATGGCTAGATCGGCACCGCACCGCGGACGGCTCCCTGCCGGAGAAGGTCCTCGCCGACGGGTCGCCGGCCGCGGTCGCGCCGCTCGCCTGGACCGCGGCGAACGTCCTGCTCACTCTCGACGCGATCCGCCGGGGCTGACCGGCCGGGCACGGGCCCGCATCCGATGCGTGGATCCGCGGCACGTCTTCGCAGCACGGATCCCGGGCACGGACCCGGGGCACGGGTGTCGGCACGGGTGCTGGCACGGATCCTGGGCGGCAATCCGCGTTGCCCGGCGTCCCCGCGGAGTGCTTCACTGGAGGTATGACTCAGGCCACAGACCTCATCGCTGAGGAGGCTGAACGCTTCGCCGACGCCCTCCGCGGACCGGACCCCTCCGCCCCCGTCCCCACCTGCCCCGACTGGACCTCCGTCGATCTGCTGTGGCACCTCACCGAGGTGCACGAGTTCTGGGCCGGCGTGCTGGGCACCGGCGCTCTCACCGAAGACGACGCCGACGCGGTCGACGCCGCGCAGGCGCCGCGCCCCGAGGGCCCCGGCGCCCGCAACCAGCTCGTCGAACGGCGGGAGCAGGCGACCGCCGCGCTCCTCGCGCAGCTCACCACCCGCGGCGGTGCCGAGGCCTGCTGGTCGTGGTTCCCCGCCGACCAGACCGTCGGCTTCACCCGGCGCATGCAGGTGCACGAGGCGACCGTGCACCGCGTCGACGCGCAGCTCACCGCGAACCTGCCCGTCACTGCGATCAGCGAGGACGTCGCGACCGACGGCATCGATCACGCGGTCGGCGTCATGTGGGCGGCGAGCTGGGACTGGATACCCGAGTGGGCGGAGGTCGAGCCGCTCGCCGTGCTCACCCTGCAGGTGCGCGACGGCCAGGACGACGGGACCGGCGCGGGCATCGAGGTCGAGATCGCGCGCTGGCACGGGACCCGCCCGCGCGACGGCAAGGAACTCTCGCAGCTGCTCGGCCGCCCGCTGCCCGCGGGGAGCCGGAGCAGTGGGGACGGGGACGCTCCGTCGGACACCGTCGACGCCCTCCCCCGCGCGGTCGCGAGCGGTCTCGCCCCGGCGCTCTACCTCTGGCTGTGGAGCAGGGAGCGCGCGCTCGACGTGCTCGAGGACGGCCCGCAGAGCGTCGAGCTCACGGGCGATGCGGAGGCCGTGCGGGCGGTGCGGGAGCGCGTCGCCCAGGGCGTGGACTGAGCGCGAGCGAGCGGGTTCACGCCCCCGCGGGCTCGGGGAGCAGGCTCTCGAGAGCCTCGGCGACGCCGTCGGCGCTGTTCTCCGCGCACACGCGATCGGCGACCGCGAGCACGTCCGGATGGGCGTTCGCGACGGCCCAGCCGGTGCCCGCCCACTCCAGCATGGGGATGTCGTTGGGCATGTCGCCGAAGGCCCAGACCTCTCCCGCTCTGATGCCCAGGTCAGCGCACCATGTCTCCAGGGCGCGCGCCTTGGTCACGCCCGACGGGCCGATCTCGGCGAGACCGCCCTCGCACGAGGTCGACAGCAACGCCATGTCCCCGAGCAGCACGCGCACCCTCGCCAGGAACTCGCGCTCCCCCAGCTCGTCGCTGCGGGCCAGGAGCTTGCCGACAGGACCGGGCACCTCCTCGATCGGGCCGACGGACGCCGCCTCCGTGCGCAGCACACCCGCAGGCGTGCCGCCCAGATAGTCGGGTTCGCGGTGCGCGCCGCCTGCGAGCTCGGCGCTGAAGCGGATGCCGGGGATCTGCCGCAGCCGCGCAGCGATCTCCTGCACCGTGCCCGGCGCGATCGCGTGGTGGCTGCGCACGCGCCGGTTCGCCGCGTCGTAGACGAAGGCGCCGTTCAGGCAGAGCACCACGCCGTGGGCGCCGGTGATCCCCGCCAGCGCGTCGACCCAGCGCGGCGGACGGGCCGTGACCAGCACGGTCTCGATCTCGTGGTCCCACAGGGCCCGCCAGGTGCGGGCGGTGCGCTCGGTGAGGGCGCCCGCGTCGTCGAGCAGAGTGCCATCCAGATCGGAGGCGACCAGACGGACCGGGGACATGCCTCGAGTCTACGGGCGACTACGGCCCGGCGGGGGTGCTCGGGAAGGTCTCGTGACCGGCGTCCCTCCGTCCCAGGATCCGGCGCCACCAGGAGGTTCGCCGTGGGGATGCGGTGGCCGACGCGCGATCGGCCTCGAGCTCCGCGTGCTCCTGCTCCGCGCGGGCCGCGCGCAGCTCCCGCCAGCGCGTCAGCGCCTCGTCGGTCTCCAGGGTCGGGGAGATCATGCGGGCCATGGGGTGCTCGAGCCGGTCGTCCATCACCCGCTTCGTGAAGTCCTCGGCGTACTCGCGCACAGCGGCCTCGTCGGGGAGCTCGACCAGGGTCTCGTCCCGCGCCGCGTACTCGCGTCGCAGCACCACCACGGTGGGCAGCATCGCCGACGGATCGACCTCGCCCTCGGCGATGCGCTGCTTGATCCACCAGTTGGGGTCGTGGTGGGTGGGCAGGTTCAAGGGCTTGCCGCTGCCGGGGAGGTCGTCGAAGTCGCCGCGGGCCATGGCCTCCTCGATCGCGCCGTCGACCCACTTGCCGTCCCGGATCATCTGAGCCTCCTCGCGGATGGATGCACGCTCTGCTTCTCGCGTCGCGTCGTCGCGCGCTCGGGCGCATCCTCGTGTCCGATCCTCTCGCGGCGTCGAGCCGGAGTCCAGGGCGGCCGGTCGAGGCACCGGTGAAGCGTGCGTCGGACGTCCGTCCGGTGCCTGCCGGGCAGGCGTCGAGCGGCGCGGGAACGCACCCGGCCGGATATCCGATGGACCCGCGACATGCGGGTCCGTAGCCTCCGCGGGGTGAGCGTGCACGAGGACGAGATCCCGCTGACGGCCGAGGTCGCCGCCGAGCGCGTCGTCGCCCTGCGACCGGATCTCGCGGGATGCAGGCTCCGGATCCTGCCCGAGGTGGGCACGACCAGCCACATCGTGCGGATCGGCGACTCCCTCGCGGCCCGTTTCCCTCGTCGGCGGGCCGAGATGGAGCAGGTGCGTCGGGTCCTCGAACGGGAGCAGCGCGCGATGACGGAGTTCGCCCGTGCGAGCCCGGTGCGCGCGCCCGTCCCGGAGGGGGTGGGAGACCCGGGACCGGAATTCCCTCTCCCCTGGTCCCTGCAGACCTGGGTGCCCGGGACCCCGGCGACGCCGCGCGGGGTCGAGCGCTGCGCCACCATCGCCCATCAGCTCGCCACGCTGATCGGGGCGCTGCGCGATGCGGACCCGGGCGAGCGCCGGTTCTCCGGTGGCGGCAGGGGCGGCCGCCTGACGGATCACGACGACTGGGTCGCCCACTGCCTGCACCGCAGCGAGCACCTGCTTCCCGTCGACGGGCTCCGGAGGATGTGGGAGCGCGCCCGCTGCCTCCCGCGCGAGGACCCCGACGCCCTGTGCCACGGCGACCTGATCCCTGCGAATCTCCTGGTCGACGGGGACGTCGCGGCCGACGCCCTCGACGGGACCGGCACCGCGCCCCGCCTGGTCGGTGTGCTGGACACCGGTGGATTCGGACCCGCCGATCCCGCCCTGGACCTCGTGGTCGCCTGGCACCTGCTCGACACCGAGAGAAGATCCGTGCTGCGCGAGCAGCTGCAGGCATCCGACCTGCAGTGGGCGCGCGGGGCCGCCTGGGCCCTCGAGCAGGCGCTGGGACTGGTCTGGTACTACGAGAGCACGCTGCCGGCGATGGCCGACCTCGGCCGCACGACGCTCGGGCGGCTGCTGGAGGACCCCGTGCTGGCGTGACGCGCGATGGCTCAGGCGAGGAGCCCGTCGCGCCGGGCGCGACGCAGCCCCTCCAGCCCCATCACGATGAAGGCCGGCTTGCGAAGGATCTGCTCCCCGGGCCGGTTGCCCTCGGCGGGCGCGAGGCGGGCCGCGAGATCGGGGCGCAGGGTGCGCAGGAACCCCTCGGCGCGCACGGAGTGCAGGGGATCGCTCGCGAGCACGATGCGATCCGCGTCCTCGAGCAGAGGGAGCACGTTGCGCACGTTCTGCCAGGTGGTGACGCTCTCGTCCTCGAGGACGAGGGGCCCGGAGTAGCCGCGCTCGGCGCGTGCGAAGCGGGCCATGTGCTCGGCCTCGGAGATCTCGCCGTGCACGGCGCCGCCCGCCATCACGAGCAGGCTCCTCGTGGCCTGCGGGTCGCGCGAGCGCAGGCCCACGTCGACCCGCCAGCGGTTCACCGCGTTGATGCGCCGGCCGGGGTTGCCGTACCCGAGCACCACGATGACCTCGCGGAAGGTCCCGCGCTCACCCGGCGCGCCATCGTCCGACGGGGCGTCGCCCGTCGGCCCGTCCCCCAGCTGCGCGCGCTCCGCGCGGGCCGCCCGGGCCGAGAGGATCTCTCCCGCGGCGAGGACACCGGCGCCGAGGAACACGAGTCCCGCGCCGACGAAGGGCAGGACCGCGACCGGCCGCGCCCCGACCGGGGTGCTGCGCAGCGCGCGCCGTTGCCGGCGGGCGCTGCGTCGGAAGCAGCGGGGGCGGACCTGCGATGCGGAGGGCACGCAGTGATCGTACGGTCGCGATCCGGGGCCGACGAGGGTGTTCAACCCTCGTTCACCTGTGCATCAGGAGCTGGTGGCGGTCGGGGTAACGGTGGTCTCAGCCGCGGACGGGAGAAGCTGCGGTGACGGGATCGCGAGGCTCGTCGCCCCGCTTCTCGTCGGCCCGTGTCTCGTCGGCCGGTGTCTCTTCGTCCCCGTCGACCCGCGCCTGGCCCTGGAAGCCGATCTCTCGGAAGGCGATCTCGTAGCCGAGCTTCTCGTTGATGCTGATCATCCAGGGGTTCACGTGCGAGTTCCAGGTGACCAGGCGCTCGAGGTCGGGGAACGCCTGCGTGAGCCGACGATGATTGGCGACCTTCAGCGCGAGGCCCAGGCGATGACCGCGGTGGCCGGGCATGACCAGCGTGTTCTCCTGCCAGCCGACCGTCGTCCCCGCCGAGCTCTGGACGTGGATCTCGCTGTGGGCGGCGATGGACCCGTCGGGCGCGAGGGCGACGGCGATCAGCGCGCGGGTGCCCGCGTCGGCCCGGCGCTTCTCGAAGGTGCGGATCCTCTCGGGCGTGTACTGCGGCGCCTCGTACTCGAAGTCCTCGTCGGGGTCGTCGAGGTCGAGCTGGCGCAGCACGACGCCGAACGAGGCGAGGTGCTCCTCGGGGACCGCGTCGTCCCACAGGCGGATCTCGTACCCGTCGGTCCTCTCGGCGGCCTCGGCCGCGAGCTCGTCGAGCAGGGCCGTCGGGACCGGGAGGGCGAGGGTGCGGCAGACGCCCATCGTCCGGCGCTCCAATCCGAGGCGCGCGGCGATGCGCCGGGTGGGCAGGGCCGGGTCGTCGGGGTCGCCCTCTGCGGGGATCTCGCCCCAGTACGACACCTGGTGACGGCCGGATGCGGCGATGGCTGGCAGCAGGGCCTGCTCGATCATGGCGGTCGCGACGCCGTGCCCGCGATAGGCGGGATGGACGACGAGCCCCAGGTCGACGGCGTCGAGGTTCTCCTCCCGTGCCAGGTGGACCGTGCACAGGCCGACGACGCTCGCGCCGCCGTCCATCGGCTCGACCTCGGCGACCCATCGATGCACGGTCCAGTAGGGGGTGTCGGCGAGGATCGCGCGGCGCTGGGCCACGGTGTGCTTGTCGACCGCGCCGAAGAGGTCACGGTCGTTGGCCTCGTCGAGCGCGTTCAGCTGCTCGAGCATGCCGGGCTCGTCGACGTTCAGCGGGCGGACGGTGATCTCCATGAGCGCCAGTCGACCATGCGGTGAGCAGGCCGTCCACGGAATAACGAGTCCGGTGCGGGCGCGGCATCTGCGGATGGAGCACGCGCCTGTGCGCCGGGAGGCGAATCGGGCTCGACCGGGGAGGCGAGTGGCGGGGCGAGGCAGACGGGGCGGGGGCAGGGCGAGGCCGACGGGGCAGAGCGGGACGGACCCGGATGGTGGAACGGCGCAGACCGGCGTGTCACGGCAGGGCTGATGGTGAGGAGCCGTGGCGATATCGCCACGGCTCCTCACCATCAGCCCGTGAACGACACGGAGGCACCTGACCACTCGCCTCCCGATGCACTCGCCGCAGGTAGCCTGTCCTGACGCCTGACGTCGTCGTCCAGACGTCATCACGTGCCGCCCCCACGTCGGACCACCGGAGGTCCCCATGCCCGAGCTCGCCCAGGGCTCCTTCCCGCATCTGCTCTCGCCCCTGGATCTGGGCCCGTTCACCGTGCCGAACCGGCTGGTCATGGGGTCGATGCACGTCGGCCTCGAGGACGAGGCGGCCGACGCCCCGAAGCTCGCCGCGCACCTCGCCGAGCGCGCCCGCGGCGGCGTGGGCCTGATCGTCACCGGCGGGTACTCGCCGAACCTCAGCGGACGCCTCACCCCGCACGGGGCGCAGGTCCGGCCGCGCCGGATGGACGCGCATCGCCTGGTCACCCGGGACGTCCACGAGGCGGGCGGACGCATCGTCCTGCAGCTCCTGCACGCGGGCCGGTACTCCTTCCACCCGCTCGCGGCGGCCCCGTCGGCCGGGAGGTCCCCGATCACCCCCTTCCGCGCGCGCGGCCTCACCCGCGCCGGGGTGCGGCGCACGATCGCCGACTTCGCGCGGGCCGCGCGGGCGGGCGTCGAGGCCGGGTACGACGGCGTCGAGATCATGGGCTCCGAGGGATACCTGCTCAACCAGTTCCTCGCCCCGCGCACCAACCGCCGTCGTGACCGCTTCGGGCGCACGGCCGAGGACCGCCGCGCGGTGCCGCTGGCCGTCGCGATGGCCGTGCGCGAGGCGATCGGTCCGCGCGCCCTGCTCACCTACCGCATCTCACTGCTCGACCTCGTGCCCGAGGGCCAGGACTGGGAGGAGACGCTCGCGCTCGCCCACGCGCTCGAGGAGATCGGCGTCGACGTGCTCTCCACCGGGATCGGCTGGCACGAGGCCCGCGTCCCCACGATCGCGACGTCCGTGCCGTCGGGCGCATTCGTCGAGGTCAGCCGACGGCTCCGCGAGAGCGTCGACGTTCCCGTGGTCGCCTCGAACCGTCTGCACGACCCGCACCTCGCCGAATCCGTGATCGCCGACGGCTCCGCCGACCTCGTCTCCATGGCGCGCCAGCTCCTCGCCGATCCGCAGCTGCCCGCGAAGCTCGCGAGCGGCCGCGAGCGCGAGGTCGTCTCGTGCATCTCCTGCAACCAGGCGTGCCTGGACAAGGTGTTCTCCGGCGAGCGCGCGAGCTGCCTGGTGAACCCGCGGGCCGCCCGCGAGACCGAGCTGACGCTGCTGCCCGTCCCGGTGCCGCGCCGGCGGAAGGTGGCGGTCGTCGGCGGTGGACCGGCGGGCCTGGAGGCCGCCGTCGCCGCGGCGGTGCGCGGCCACGTGGTCACCCTGTTCGAGGCGTCCTCGCAGATCGGGGGCCAGTTCCTGTTCGCCTCGCGCATCCCCGGCAAGGAGGCGTACGCCGAGGCGCTGCGCTCCTGGCAGTCGCGGCTCGTCGCCGAGGGCGTGGACGTCCGGCTCGAGACGCGGCCCGACGCGGGATCGCTGCGCGGCTTCGACGACGTGATCATCGCGACCGGCGTGCGTCCTCGCGTGCTGGATCTTCCCGGATTCGGGACGACGGCCGGACGGACGACGAGCCGGGCCGGGGCCGAGGAGCCCCAGGTGCTGAGCTACGCCCAGCTGCTGTCGATGCCGCGCCACGAGGCCCTCACGGCGGTCGGCGAGCGCGTCGCCATCATCGGCGCCGGAGGCATCGGCGTGGACGTCGCCGAGTTCCTCACCGCTCCCGAACCGTCCCTCACCGAGGACCCGCCCGCCTGGCGCGAGCGCTGGGGCATGGCCGACCCGGCCGCGTTCCGCGGCGGCCTCGCCGCGTCGGCCGCATCGACGCCGTCCTCCATGTCCGCAGCGCGGGCCCCGTCGGCCCTCGCCGTCGCGGCCCCTCCCGCGACGGAGACGCCCTCTTCCGTCCTGACCGATCCCCATGCAGCACCGGCCCGTCCCCGCGAGGTGCACCTGCTCCAGCGCAAGAGCTCGAAGATCGGGAAGGGCCTGGGTCGCACGACCGGCTGGGTGCACCGGGCCGAGCTTCGCCACGCCGGGATCATCGAGCACCGCGGCGTCGCCTATCGCAGCATCGATGCCGCCGGCCTGCACGTCACCGACGGGCAGCCCGAGGAACGGCCCGATGACCAGCCCGGAAGTCGGAGCGAGAACCGGGTCGAAGGACAGGATCCGGAGGCACGGGAGAGTGTGATCGCCGTGGACACCGTCGTGATCTGCGCGGGCCAGGTCTCCGAGCGCACCCTCGCCGACGAGCTGCTCGCCCTGCAGGGCGAGGACGCGCCGCGCGTGCACGTCATCGGCGGGGCCGACGTCGCCGCCGAGCTCGACGCCGAGCGCGCCATCCGCCAGGCCGTCGAGACCGCCGCCGCGCTCTGAGAGCGGCGGCGCCCGAACGAGCGCGGTCGGGTCAGGCGAGTGCGGCCGAGCCCGGCGCGCGGTGGTGCCCCGGCAGGCACGCCCGCCTCTTGCTACCGTGCTGATCGGCGCTCTCGCGCCGCATCCCGAATCCGTGGAGGAGTCCCCCATGCCCGCTGCCGCCTCCCCGCGGATCGTCCTCACCGACTTCGACGGCACCTTCGCCGACCACGGCGTGGTGCCCGAGTCCCACATCGAGGCGACCCGCCGGGCCCGCGCGAACGGGCACACGGTGCTGCTGAGCACGGGGCGTGCGATCTGCATGGTGCCGCGCGCGGTGCGCGAGCTCTTCGACGGCGCGATCACGGGCGCCGGAGCGGTCGTCGAGATCGGCGGCGAGCGCCTGTGCGACCACCTGGTGCCCGAAAACGTCGGCCGGCGCGCGGCAGAAGTGCTGCTGGGCCATGGCGTCGGCTTCGCCCTCGAGGCCTCCGACGCGATCTTCACGACCCCGCACACCGCGGAGGTGATGCGGGCGCGGCTCTCCGACGGCGGCCGCGCCGAGCGCAACGCGCGCGAGGTCCTCGCCTCCGTGCAGACCCCGGAGGACCTCACCGCCCACCGCTTCGCGAAGATCTCCGTGTGGGGCAGCCCGGTGCCGATGGAGGTGCTCGCGCGGGAGATCGGACCCGCCCTGCGGCCACTGCCGAACTCCGTGGCGACCGACGACTCCCACGCCGGGGAGCTCCAGCTGGTCGACGTCGACAAGGCCGACGGCATGCGGCTGATCCTCGCGCACCTGGGGGCCGACGTCTCCGCCGCGATCGCCGTGGGCGACGGCATGAACGACCTGGGCATGCTCGAGGCCGCCGGCACCGCGGTCGCGATCGACGGCGGAGCCTCGGCCCTGCTCGAGCACGCCGACCTCGTGGTGCCGCCCCCGAGCGAGAACGGCTTCGCCCTCGCCCTCGAACGGCTCGGACTGCTCTGACCGCCGGGCCCGTCGGCCCCTGCACCTCATCCCCTCCCCCGCCCCGTCCACCGAAAGGACCGGCCCATGCGCCCGCTGCACCTCGAGAACGCGACCGTGATGGTGACCGGCGCGAGCTCCGGCCTGGGCGTCGAGTTCGCCCACCAGCTGGCCGCCCGTGGCGCCGACCTCGTGCTCGTCGCCCGCCGCGCCGACCGCCTCGCCGAGGTCGCCTCGCAGATCGGCTCCGCGCACGGCGTCACCGTCACGACGCTGACCATGGATCTCTCGCGCGAGGGCGCCGCGGCCGCGCTGCGCCGCGACCTCACTCAGCGCGGCATCACTCTCACCGGGCTCGTGAACAACGCGGGCTTCGGGTACTCCGGCGCCCTGCACCGGGTCGACGAGGAGCGCACCCTCGAGATGGTGCGCCTGAACGTCGACGCGCTCGTGGACCTCACCACGACGTTCCTCCCGGACCTGCGGGCGAGCGGGAACGGGATCCTCGTGAACCTCGCGAGCCTCGCCGCCTTCCAGCCGAACCCCGGCCTCGCCGTCTACGGCGCCTCGAAGGCTTTCGTCCTGAACTTCACGCAGGCGCTGTGGGAGGAGTCGCGCTCCGCCGGTCTGCGCGTGCTCGCCCTCTGCCCCGGCCCCGCGAAGACCGAGTTCTTCGAGGTCGCGGGCGAGGCCGCCGCGGCGGGCCTGCCGCGCATGGAGCCCGACGAGGTCGTCGAGGCCGCCCTCAAGGCTCTCTCCCGGCGCCACCCGCCGTCGACCGTGGTGCCGGGGATGGCGAACACCGCGATGGCGCAGCTGACGCGTCGCGTGCTGCCCACGCGTCTGGTGGCCTCCACCGTGGGCCGGATGATGCGGCGCGGCGAGGCACGCGGAGAGGCGCGCGGCCAGGAGCGTTGACCCTCCCCTCGGGTCAGGGACCAGCGTGCGGGGTGCGGGAGATCCCCGCACCGGAGAATCCGGAGCATCACGCCCGGGCGCACCGCCCGGCACGACGAGGAGCCGCACGATGGGAACCGACGGACGGGACGCTCGCGGACGCATCGCACCCGAGGACTTCCTCGGCATCGGGGAGCTGGCGCGACGCAGCGGGCTCAGCCCGAAGGCGCTGCGTCTGTACGACGCCTCCGACCTGCTGCCGCCGCGGCACGTGGACCCGTTCACCGGGTACCGACGCTACGGCGCGGACCAGGTCGGGCGTGCCCTGCTCATCGCCCGTCTGCGGGGACTCGGCATGGGGCTCGAGCGGATCCGCGTGATCTGCGACCTCCCCGCCGACGCCGCCGGCCAGGAGCTGCGCTCCTGGTGGCTGCAGGAGCAGGCCGATGCCCGCACCCGCAGCACCGAGGTGGCCTCGCTGCTCACGGACCTCCGGACGCTCCCGACGGAGGAGAGTCCCATGACCACCGACCACACCGAACGCACCGCGCACACAGGGCACCCCGCGCACCCCGCGCACCCCGCGCACCCCGACGAGCGCAGCGCGACCGCATCCGCCGCCGTCCGCATCGCGCACGTCCTCGAGCAGGGCGGCGTGCGCGCGACGCAGCAGGACGCCGTGCACGTCCAGGACCTGCCGGGCGGCCGTCTCCTGCTCGCGATCGCCGACGGCTTCGGGGCCGACGACGACCTCTCCGGCCGCCTGCTCGACGCACTCGGCGAGGGCCTGCGCACGGCCCTCGACAGCGGCGCGGACGGGCCTCCCGCCTCCGATGTCCTCGCCGCGCTCGAGTCCGCGTGGGCCGCGCTCCCGGATCTGCTCCCGGCCGACGGCGCCTCCGGCGCGGCCCTCCTCGCGGCGGTCCTCGACGGGAAGCGCCTCGTGCTCGCCCATCTCGGGGACGGCCGGGCCCTGCTCGTGCGCGAGGGGCACGTAGAGCCGCTGACCAGGGATCACACGCAGGTCGCGTCGCTGGTGGCAGCGGGGCGGCTGACCGAGGAGGAGGCCGCGGCGGATCCCCGGCGCGCCGTGCTGAACCGCGCGCTCGCTGCCGGTGCTCCCACGGCGCCCGATCTCATCGTGCGCACGCTCATCGCGGGCGACCGGCTGGTGCTCACGAGCGACGGGATCCACGCGGTCCTGACCCCGGAGGCGCTCGGCGAGTCGCTGCTCGCCGGCTCCTCCTCGGAGCGGACGGTCCAGGACATCGCGCGTCGGACGCTCGAGGCGGGCGCTCCGGACAATCTCGCCGCGATCGTCGCCGACCTCGGCTGAGCGGGCGCGCGGCCGACGCCGCGCGCGCACGAGGCCGGCGCGGCCCCGCGCTCACCCCTGCTTCTGGGCGTCCTGCAGGACCTCCTTGGCGATGGGTCCGGCGGTGGTCGCACCGTAGCCGCCGTCCTCGACGAAGGCCGCCACGACCACATCGCCCTGGGCGACGACGACCCACGAGTGCAGCTTGTCGTCCCCGTTCTCGTCGGTCCACTCGGCGGTGCCGGTCTTACCGATGATCTGGTCGCCCTTCACATCCCCGAAGGTGCTCTTGAGCGTCCCCTCGGTGACCACGCCGTGGAGCATGTCCTGCAGCTGGGAGGTCTCGTCCTTCGTCAGCGGGTTGTCGACATCGGGGGCCTTCGAGTCGTCGTCCGCGAGGATGCGGGGACGCACGGTGGAGCCGTTCTGGATGCTCGAGAGCACGGTCGCCATGCTCAGCGGCGAGGTGAGCACGCGGCCCTGGCCCATCATGTCCGCGGCGTGCTCGACGCCCGAGTCGTCGGGGTCGACCTTCCCCATGAACGCGCTGCTGAGGCCCTCGGGCGCGTCCTGGCCGATGCCCAGTGTGGTCGCGGCGTCGGCCAGCTTCTTCTGGGAGACCGTGTCGTACTGCAGAAGCATCGCCGTGTTGCAGGAATGGGCGATCGCGGTGGCCAGGGACATCTTCCCGAACAGGCTCTTGTCCATCGAGTCGGCGTTCTTGAAGGACCGCCCCTCGACGCTCGCGGTCGCGGGGCACTCGACGGACGTATCGGGGGTGTCGCCCGCGCGCAGCAGGGACAGCGCGGTCACGGTCTTGAACGTCGAGCCCGGCGCGTACTGGCCCACGAGGCCCACCGGGTAGGACTGACCCGTCGGACCGAGCGCGGAGGCCAGGACGTCACCGGTCGATGGCTGCATGACGACGACGGCGCTCGCGGAGTCCTGGTCCGCGATGGCCTCGGTGGCCTTCTTCTGCAGGTCGGTGTCGAGGGTGGTCTGCACGTCCTTGCCGGCGGTCGCGTCCGTCGCGTGGAGCTTCCGCTCCTTGCCGGTCTTCGCGTCCGCCGCGACGACCTCGACGCCAAGGGTGCCGACGAGGGCGTCGCGCTCGGCCGCGGCGACCCCGCCGCTGCCCACCATGTCGCCCTCGACGATCTTCCCGTCGGACTCATCGATGTCCTCCTTCGTGGCCTCGCGCAGGGAGCCGAGGACACCCGGCGCGAAGTCCTTGGTGACCGCGAGCGGCTGGGTCTCCTTCTCCTCGTGGTACCCGGGGACGTCGGCCGCCTTCCCCAGCGGGTAGTCGTCCACGGCGCTCTCGCGGATCGTGAGGGCGGGGACGAAGGCCTTCTCCCCCGCGCTCTTCACGGAGGCGGCGAAGGTGTCGGCGTCGATGCCGAGGAGATCGGCGAGCTTCTTCGCGGCGTCCTGCTGCTGGTCGGCGTCGACCTGGGTCTTGTCGATGCCGAGCACACGGACCTCGCGCGGGCCGTAGAGGTCGTCGCCGTCGCGGTCGGTGATCGAGCCGAGGTCCCCCTGGACGGTGCGCAGCGAGACGGTCTCGTCGGCCGTGAGATCAGGGGCGAGCTCGGAGGGATCCAGGCTCGTCGCCCAGGTGTCCCCGTCCTCGGTGAGGGTCGCGGTGGTGGTGTAGTCCCAGGTCCCGGCGTCGTGCGGGAGGGTCCAGCTCCAGTCGAGGGTCGCCGTGCGCGTCCCGTCGTCCCCCTTCTCGACCTTCGAGACGTCGACGCTGGGTGCCTTCCCGGTGGCGTCCTGGAGGTCGCCGAGGGCTTTCTCGCGCTCCTTCTTCGCGCCGGCGGCATCGGTGCCCGTGAGCGTCACGCCGCTGAAGTCACCGCTCGCGAGGGCCGTGGCCAGCGCCTTCGCCTCCTTCGACCCGTCGCCCGCGCGATCGCGGACGATGAAGAAGGCGGCGATCAGGGCGAGGACCACCACGGCGGAGATCCCCGCGATGATCGGCCCGCGACGACGGCGGGTGGGTGCGGGCTCGGAGGGTGAGGAAGCAGACGCCATGCGGCCCATCGTCCTGCACCCTGCTGGGATCCGTCCACAGATGCACAGGACCTGCACGGCGCGGCGGATAGGTTGGAGGCGTGAGCGACCCCCAGCCGCCCCTCCGGTCCGCCGCCCTCCGGGCGGCGGTGCCCGTGGCGGCGCGCGCGATCGTCGGGACCCGTCGGCTCGTGCTGGCCGACGCGCTGGTCGGGATCACGCTCACCCTCGTCCTCGCGGTGCCCCTGGCCTCGGTCATCTCCATCGGCCTCTGGGGGGATCAGCTCACCGGCGAGCCCACCGGCAATCCCGACGACGGGGTCGGAGTGTTCCTCGCCTGGCTCGGCATGAGCCTGCTGGCCCTGGTCCTCGCAGCGCTCCTGGCGATCGCGGCGCTCGTGCTCGACATCCTGGTGCTGATCCGCACCCTCGAGCTCACCACCGGGCGCCTCGGAGCGGTGGTGCGCGGGGGTCGCCGACTGCTGTTCGCGCTGCTCGGCGCCTGCGGGATCGTCACGACCCCCGTCCTCGGCCTGCTCTGCCTGGTGCCCTCGCCGGTGCTCGGACCCGGGACGGCGACCGACTCCGTGCTGCTCGTCCTGCTGGGTCTCGCGTTCGTCGCGCCGATCATGTGCCGCCTGCTCATGATCGCGTCCTCCCACGAGCTGGCGATCGTCGGCCTCGCGGCGCCGCCGCGGGGGCGGCAGATCACCGCGGGCCCGCATCCCTAGACCGGAACCCGAGGATCCGCACCTGGACCGGCACCCTAGACTCGGGCCATGCCCCGCGTGCTGCACACCGCCCAGGCTCTCGTGGACCTCGTCGTCGAGGTGCCCGCGCTGCCGCCGCGCGGCGGCAACGTCAACGCCGCCGACGCCCATCGCTTCGCCGGCGGCGCGGTGAACATCCTGGTCGCGGCAGCCCGCGCCGGCGCCGAGGCCGTCCATGGCGGCGCCCATGGCACCGGACCGAACGGGGACCTGGTGCGCGAGGCCCTCGCGGCCGACGGGGTCGCTCTCGCGACCGGGCCGATCGCGGACAAGGACACCGCCGAGTGCATCGTCCTGGTCGAGCCGAGCGCCGAGCGCACCTTCGTCACCGGCTACGGCGCCGAGCGGCGCATCACCGCGGCCTCCCTCTCCCGGCTGGACCCGCAGCCCGGCGATCTGCTGTGCCTCTCGGGCTACAGCTTCTTCGCGCCCACCCGCGACCCGCTCCTGGAGTGGCTCGAGCAGATCCCGGACGGGGTCGAGGTCGTGCTGGACCCCGGTGCGCCCTTCGCCTCCTTCGACGAGGAGCTGCGCGAGCGCGTGCTGCGGCTCGTGACCGTGTGGACCTCGAACGCGGACGAGGCGCTCGCGCTCACCGACCGCGACGGCCTCGAGGACACCCCGGAGGCGCTCCACCGGCGGATCCGCCCGGGCGGCGTCGTGATCGTGCGCGACGGGAAGCGCGGCTGCACCGTGTTCCACCACGGCCGCGGCACCTCGCTCCCCGGATTCCCGCAGACCCCCGTGGACACCAACGGCGCGGGCGATACCCACACCGGCGTGCTGCTCGCGGAGCGCGCCCTCGGTGCGGACTGGGAGACCGCGGCGACCCGCGCGAACGCCGCCGCGGCGATCAAGGTGACCCGGCGCGGGCCCGCGACCGCGCCCACGCGCGCCGAGGTCGACGCCTTCCTCGCGTGAGCGGGTTCCTCGCGTGAGCGGACGCGCGGGCTGCGTGACGGGACGGGCGGGCGGACGGCGCAGGCGGGCGGAGCGATCCCGGCTGAGCGCGTCGGCCGACCGGCGCTCCCGCCGGCCGGACGCACTCAGGTTCTGTGGAGTGGGACACGTTACGATGGCGTAGCCCGATCGCGGACGCACGCGTAGGCAGCCCCCACTCTCGACATCCTCCGCGGTGCTGACGCGCCGTCGGCCCTCGCGCGCCGAGGTGACGCTCCTCGCCGCGGACGCCTCACCGGCCCGCCCACCGCACGCCCATCGCCCCACGCCACATCACGTCACCACGCCCCGTCGCCCATCACGCGACCACGCCACCACGTCCTCGAGGAGGAGCACCCATGGCGGCACAGCCCGACCTCCATGCGTCGTCCCCGCGCACCCTCACCCTGCACGACTTCACCGCCACCTCGATCACCGGCGAGGAGGTGCCGCTCGAGCGGTACCGCGGGCAGCTCGTGCTCGTGGTGAACACGGCCTCTCGCTGCCTGTTCACCCCGCAGCTGCGCGACCTCGAGGACCTGCACCGCAGGCACCACCACCAGGGCTTCTCCGTCCTCGGCTTCCCCTCGGACCAGTTCCACCAGGAGCTCGAGGGGGACGAGCAGATCGAGGTGTTCTGCTCCGACAACTTCGACGTCACCTTCCCGATGTTCTCGACGGTGAAGGTCAACGGCCCCGAGGCGCACCCGGTGTTCTCGTGGCTGCAGACGCAGAAGGGCGGCCTCATCGGCGGCCGCATCAGCTGGAACTTCACGAAGTTCCTCGTCTCGCCCGAGGGCCGGGTACTGCGCCGCTACGCGCCGCCCGTGCCGCCCTCGCGCATCGAGCGCCGCATCCGCGAGGAGCTCGGGGCCGGGGTCGACGGGGCCTGACGCGACCTGGGCCGATCTCCTCCCCACTGGTAGCGTGACCTGAGTCCCATCCGGCGCGATCGCGCCGGATGCACACGCACAACGAGAGGGGATCCCATGGAGGGGGCCATCGCCGTCCTCATCGTGATCGTCGTCCTGGTGGTCGTCCTGGCCATCCTTGCGGCGCTTCTGTTCGGGGGCCTGCGCACCAGCATCATGTTCACGGTGCACACGCAGGAGAACGTGATCGTCGAGCGCTTCGGGAAGTTCAAGCGCGTCGCCACGCCCGGCCTGAACGTCAAGGCGCCGTTCGTCGATTCCACGACCCGGCCGATCTCGCTGCGCATCCAGCAGCTCGAGGTCAACATCGAGTCCAAGACCAAGGACAACGTGTTCGTGACGGTGCCGGTCGCGGTGCAGTACGTCATCAAGGAGGACCAGGTCGTCGACGCCTATTACCGGCTGTCGAACCCTGAGAACCAGATCCGGTCCTATGTCTTCGACACGGTGCGCTCGGCGCTCTCGGGCCTCGAGCTCGACGCGGCCTTCGAGTCGAAGGACGACATCGCCCGCAGCGTCGAGAACACGCTGAGCGAGCGCATGCGCGAGTTCGGCTTCAACATCGTCAACACCCTGGTCCAGGACATCTCTCCCGACCAGCGCGTGCGCGACTCGATGAACTCGATCAACGCCGCCCAGCGCGACCGCGTCGCCGCGCAGTCCCTCGCCGAGGCCGACAAGATCAAGCGCGTCACCCAGGCCGAGGCGGAGGCCGAGTCCAAGCGCCTGCAGGGTGAGGGCGTCGCCGCGCAGCGCAAGGCGATCGCCATGGGCATCGCCGAGCAGTACGAGATGCTGCGCAAGGTGGGCATCGAGTCCAGCGCGGAGCAGCTGCTGCTGATGACGCAGTACTTCGACACCATGCAGGACGTGGCCCGCAACGGCCGCTCCAACGTGCTGTTCCTGCCCTCGAACCCCGGCACCGTCGGGTCGATGGGCGACGAGATCCGCACCGCGATGCTCCAGGCGCAGGCCGCGCAGGATGCCTCGGACGCCGGCGCGGGCGACGCCTCCGCGGAGGCCGACGAGAGCCGCCGTCAGCGCGCCGAGGCCGCCCGTCGGGCAGCCGCTCAGCGGGCCCAGGAGGCCAAGGCCGACGCCCAGCGCGCCGCGCAGAACGCGCAGCAGCAGGCGCAGGGGAACGGCGGCCAGGGCGGCCAGCAGCCGCCGTGGGCGCACCCCGGCCAGCAGGGCTGATACGACGGGAGCGGGTCCGCGCCGCCCGCTCCGCCCCGGTCGCGGATCCGGTATCCCACCGGGGCGAGCATTCGGCGTAGCAGGAGGTCGGGTCGCGTGCCATATGGCGCGTGGCCCGACCTCCTGCTACGTGAAGTGCACGCCCTGCCTGGATGGAGACGGCCCCGCCGCGCAACCTCCCCTTCTACCGCCGGCTCGGATACGAGGTCGTCCACGAGGCGCCCTTCGCCGGCGGCACGACGACCATGACCCGACTGGTGCGCGACACAATGGCCCCATGACACCGTCGTCCATCGAGCCGACCGCGCCCCTCTCCCGACCCAACCTGATCCTGGTCTGCGTCGACCAGATGCGCGCCGACGCGCTGGGGATCAGCGGCAACGAGCACATCGACACCCCGTACCTCGATCAGCTCGCGCGCGGAGGCTTCCGCTTCACCAAGGCCTACTCGGCGACCCCCACGTGCGTTCCCGCGCGGGTCGCGCTGCTGACGGGCAAGAGCCAGGAGGCGCACGGCCGTTACGGGTACCGCGAGGGGATCGACTTCCCCGCCGCGTATCCCACGACCCTCCCCTCCGCCCTGCACGATGCCGGCTACCAGACCTACGGCGTGGGGAAGATGCACGTCTTCCCAGAGCGCGCGCGATGCGGCTTCGACGACGTCCTCCTGCACGACGGCTTCCTGCACACCTCGCGCAGGCTCTCGTCCGGCCCGTCGGGCGCGATCGACGACTACGTCGATTGGCTGCGCCGGGCGACCGGTGATCCGCGCGCCGACTACCAGGACACGGGGATCGGCTGCAACGCGATGACCGCGCGACCGTGGGAGCGCGAGGAGCGGCTGCACCCCACCCGCTGGGTGGCCGACGAGTCCTTCCGATTCCTCCAGCGACGGGATCCGACGCGCCCGTTCTTCCTCTACATGGGGTTCCATCGGCCGCACGCGCCCTTCGACCCGCCCGGCTGGCTGTGGGAGAAGTACCGCTCGCGCCCGCAGGTGCGAAGGCCGATGGGCGCATGGGTCTCCCGCTTCGACCGCTTCCGCCGGGACCACGAGGTGGAGGCCGAGTTCGGCGCGCGCAAGGAGTCGGTGCACCAGGACGTGCGCGCCGGATACTTCGGGAGCATCGAGTTCATCGACCTGCAGATCAACAGACTCATGGAGAACCTCAGCGATCTCGGACTGCTGGAGACCACGGCGATCGCCTTCGTCTCCGACCACGGCGAGATGCTCGGCGACCACGACATGTACCGCAAGTCCGTCGCCTACGAGGGATCCGCACACATCCCCTTCCTGCTGCACGTGCCCGCCGCCCTGCGCGAGGACGGGGCTGCGCCGCGCGCCGTCGACGAGATCGTCGAGCTGAGGGATGTCATGCCCACCCTGCTCGACCTCGCCGGCGTCGCGATCCCCGAGGGCATCGACGGGCAGAGCCTGCTCCCGGCGCTGCGGTGCGGGGCCGAGGTCGACTCCGATGCCGATGCCGACGCCCGCCCCGGCACCGACACCGCCGAGCCCGTGCGCGACCACCTGCACGGCGAGCACGTGATCGGCTCCCTCGGCCACCATTCGATGCAGTGGATCCGCACCCCGAGGTTCAAGTACATCTGGTTCTCCGGCGACTGCCACGAGCAGCTCTTCGACCTCGCGGCGGACCCGCACGAGCTCACCGACCTCGCGTCGGACCCCGCCCACGCCGAGGAGCTGTCCCGGCACCGGGAACTGCTGGTCACGGCGCTCACGGGCCGTGAGGAGGGGTACGTCGAGGACGGCCGCCTGGTGCCCGGGCGCACCCCTCGCTCCGAGGCGAGCTGGGTGCGGGAGTTCGCGCGACTGTGAGGGCCCGGAAGCGGTCGCCGAGCCCGCAGGACGGTTCACCGGTCCTCCCCACATCCCGTCCATGCACATCGTGGCGCGGGATGTCGTCCTGCTCCCCTACTGTGTGAGCGGAAGGAGGTGCACATGGAGATCGAGTTCGGATGGACGGCCGACGGCGCGGACTGGGCGAGCGCATCCGCGCATCGCGCACGGAGCACGTCGACCGACGACCCGGCGGGCGAGAACGACGCCGCACCGGACGCGCGCCTGGGCCCGCGCGGCCTCGTGGCCCTGCTGCAGGGGCGCCTCGCACTCACGCACCCGCCCGTCGAGCAGGCCGTGCGCATCGCGCAGACCATGCGCCTGATCGGCGACATCATCGCTGAGCGGGAGGGCGCAGGCGCAGGCGGAGTCCAGCGCAGCGCCACCCGAGATGACACCGAGGAGTTCTGGCCGGAGCGCTCCTTCGCCGTCGACCCCTGGAGCACCGCCGCCCATCTCCTGCGACTGCGCGACGCGAGCATCGAGGCCGGCTGGAACGCGCCGGATCCCGTCCATGGACTGCCCGCACGGCTCGCCGCGGTGCGGGACCTCGAACACCGTGCAGTGGTCGGCATGCCCGGGACCTGCGGCGACGGCGGCCGCCCGGCATCCCTCTCCCCCGGGCCGGCCGATGATCTCCGGGACGTCATCGCCACCCTCGTCGAGCTCGACTCCCTGGGCGTCACGTGGCCGCTCGGGATCGACGCCATCACGCTCGCGGAGTACCCGACCGCGCTGCCCGGCCTGTGGCCGCGGCTGTTCGAGCTGCTCGACGCCGCCGGGGTGCGCCTGCGCCATGCGGGCACCGGGCCGCAGCATGCCCCGGACCTCGAGGTCGTCCAGTGCCTGGACGAGTGGAGCGCGGCGGACGTCGCCGCTCGGTTCCTCTCCGCCCCCGCGGGCCCCGATCCGACCGGGTCCGACCAGGTTCCGCTGAGCGTCCTCGCGACGACCGACACCACCGTGCTGGACCGTGCCCTGCATCGTCGGGGCATGCCCGCTCTCGGCGCCGTCGAGCCGTCCACCGACCGCGCCCATCACCAGGTGCTCGGGCTGTTCCTCGACGTCGCGACCGCCCCTGTGGACGTCCACCAGCTCGCGGCGCTGCTGGACCTGCGGGTGCTCCCGGGCATGCACCGGGACGACGAGCCGATCGGACTGGTCCCGGCCCCCGTCCGCCGGGAGCTGCTGCGCGCCCTCACCCGCGAACCCGGCATCGGACCGGCGTGGCGCGAGGCCCTCGCGAGACTCGAGGAGAAGTCGGCGTCGGCCCCCGCGGAGAGCCGTGACCGGGAGCGTCGGGCGCTCGAGGCCGCGCGCGGCATCGATCGACTGGTCCGCGACCCGCTGCCCGCCGACGGCCTGCTCCCCGGCGCGATCGCCGGGCGCCTCGACCTGCTCACCGAGCGCCTGCGCGCCGTCGCCCGCGGCGAGGGGGACCTGCTCGCAAGCCTCGCGCAGGTCACGGCGCTGCGCGAGGTCCTCGGGATGCTCGGTCCGGGCGCCCCGCTGAGCCGCCGCACCCTGCAGCAGGTCATCGACGCCTGCGGCGGCGCAGGCCGCTCCCCGCTCGCCCGCGCGGAGGTCGCCCCGTGGGCGGTCACGACCCGACCCGCGCAGCTGCACGCCGAGGGCGGCACCGTGCTGTGGTGGGGCCCCGCCGAGGATGCTCTGCCCTCCCCGATGCTCTGGGACCCGGACGAGGTGCAGACGCTCGAGGAGTTCGGCGCCCGCCTGCTGCCGCCGGCGCAGGAGTCCGCACTGCACGTCGGCGCCGCCCTGCGGGCGCTGCGCGGCGCGAGCCGCCTGATCGCCGTGCTCCCCGGGCGCCGTCTCGAGAAGGAGCCGACCCCCAGCGGTCTGCTGACACACCTCGAGTCCGCGGCCGGGCGGTCGGCGAAGGACCGCCTCACGCCCGCGCAGCTCGTCGACGGGACCACCTGGTCCCTCGCCGGTCGCAGCCTGCCCCTGCGCACGCCCGATCTGCAGAAACTGTCCTCGCAGCAGCTCACGTCCCGCAGCGCGGGGCACCGCCTGGACCACCTCCTGCCCGAGCGCATGTCCTTCACACAGGCTCAGGCCCTCCTGGAGTGCCCGCACCGCTGGCTGCTCGAGTACGCCCTGGGGATCCGCCCCGCGCAGGTCGCCTCCCTGCCTACCGGCCCCCGGATGATCGGCACCCTCGTCCACGCGGTCGTCGAGACCCTGGTGGACGAGCGCATGGACCCCGGGCTCGGCGGCGCGTCCCTCGAACCGCCGGACCCCGGGCGCATCGGCGAGGTGTTCGACGCCCTCGTCCCCCAGCTGGCCTCCGAGCTGGACCTGCCCGGGCGCGCCTTCGAGCGCACCGAGGTCCGCGACCGGGCAGTGCGCAGCCTGCGCGAACTCTTCGCCGGGCTCGCGGACGCCGGTCTCCGGGTCACCGGCACCGAGTCCGAGTTCTCCCGGCCGCTGACTCTCCGGCTGGCCCGAGGGCCCCACGAGGTGGTGTTCGGCGGCAGCCGCGACCTCGACGCGCAGGACGCGGAGGGCCACCCCACCGTCATCGACCTCAAATGGTCCTTCTCCCGCACCCGCTACGGCGACCTCTTCGACACCGGCGAGGCCATCCAGCTCGCCTCCTACGCCTGGTCGCTCGCCGAGGACCCGGACTCACTGGCCGACGCCGATCATCCGGCCGACGTCGGCTACTTCCTGCTGCGCAGCGGGGAGTTCGTGAGCGCGAACCGCTCCCTCGACGCCCACCGCCGCACCCCGATGGACGTGGCCGACGCCTGGCGCCGACTCGTCGAGGGCGTGCAGCAGCGGCTCGACGAGATCGCCGGCGGCACGGTCGCCCTGGGCTGCCAGCAGCTGCTCGAGGCCGCAGGCATCCCCGCCGACGCCGAGTACAGGCCGCGCCAGAAGGCCGTGGCCGCACAGCGCGACCTCGCCCGCGCCGAGGGAGGCATCCTCGTCGAGGACCACTGCGCCCGCGGCGACTACGCCCAGCTGTGCCTGCTCACGGGAGGGAACTGATGAGCTTCACCCTGATCAACGCCTCCGCCGGCTCCGGGAAGACCCACACGCTGACCCAGGAGATCGCCGACAGGATGGGCGCTGGCCTCGAGCCCTCCCAGCTCATCGCCACCACCTTCACGGTCAAGGCGGCCGACGAGCTCTCCGATCGCGTGCGCCGCACGCTCCTCGAGCGCGAGCAGACCGAGGCCGCCCGCGGCATCGACAGCGCCCTGATCGGCACCGTCAACGCCGTGGCGGGAGAGCTCGTGCGCGAGTTCGCCCTCGATGCCGGGATCTCGCCCGACGTGCAGGTTCTCGACCAGGACCGTGCCTCCGCGGCCTTCGACGCCGCGATCGACGAAGCCGTCGCCCGCGCGGGCGACCGTGCGAGCGACCTGCTCGCGCGCACCGAGCACGACGGCGAGAAGAGCGCCGCCAACCCGTTCGCCCCGTCCTCGTTCTGGCGCGATCACGTGCGGGACCTCGCCTCCCGCGCGCGCACCAACGACGTGGACGCCGACCAGCTGCGCCGGAGCGCCGACGCCTCCTGGGACGACTTCCGCGCCGCGGCGCTGCCCGAGCCCGGCACCGAGGATCGTCGCCGCGCCTGGCTCGGCCGTCTCGACACCGTGCTCGACGGGCTCCAGGCCGAGGTCGACGGCGCCTCCGGCGGGACGCCGCAGGAGCAGAAGAGCGCCGGCGTCATCGCCAAGAGGCTCGAGACCCTGCGCCAGCTGCGCCGCACCCTCGGGCAGGGCGCGCGCACCCCCTGGTCGGCCTGGGCGAAGCTCGCCCGCGTCGCCGCCGGCAAGGCCGCCGACCCCGAGGGCGGCGGCAAGTACGTGTACAGCAAGGACGTGGACACGGCCCTCGTTGGGCTCGCCCTCGAGATCGCCGAGGAGCTGCCCGCGCATCCCGTCATGCAGCGCGACATCCGCGGGCTCATCGAGCTGGTCGTCACCACCGCCGCGGACTCCCTCGAGGCCTACGCGCAGTTCAAGAACGAGCTCGCCCTCATGGACTTCATCGACCAGGAGGGGCTCGCCCTGCACCTGCTGCGCACGAGCGAGCGCGCCCGCTACGCGATCGGCGCCCGCTTCCGCCTGCTCGCGGTCGACGAGTTCCAGGACACCTCCCCGATCCAGCTCGCCCTGTTCCTCGAGCTGGGCCGCCAGATCGAGGACCTGATCTGGGTCGGCGACCCCAAGCAGGCCATCTACGGCTTCCGCGACGCCGACCCCGACCTCATGCGCGGCGTGCTCGAAGCGGTGAGCGAGGGCGTCACCGAGCTCGGCGAGGGGACCATCCGCGATCTCGAGCATTCGTGGCGCTCCCAGGAGCAGGTCCTCGACCTCGTCAGCGCCGTCTTCCCGCAGATCTTCCCCGACCTGCCGCGCGAGCGCGTGGTCCTCACCGCCGCCCCCGGGGCCGCGGCGCGCCGGGCCGAGGCCGGCCGGACCGACGGCCGGATCGAGGCCTGGGTCCCCGCCTTCAGCAGCCGGCACAAGAGCGCCTCCGAGCACGCTGCCGCGATCGCCGACGGCGTGGTGCGCATGCTCGCCGAGGACGAGGTCGGTCCCGGCGACATCGCGGTCCTCGTGCGCAGCAACGCGCAGGCCGCCCAGGTCGTCTCCTCCCTGCAGGCGCGGGGCGTCCCCGCCTCCGGCCAGGGCGGCCCGATCCTCGGCACCCGGGAGGGGCGGCTGGTGCGGGCCGCTCTCGCGGTCACCCTCGACGTCTCCGACTCCCTCGCGCTCACCGAGCTCGTGGACCTGCTGCCCGACCATCCGGCGCATGAGAACTGGTTCGGCGACCTCACCGCGCCGAGGGACCGCGAGGGCCGCCGCGCTGTGCTGCAGTCGTGGTGGGAGGCCGATGTCCTGACCGGGCTGCGCGCCCTGCGCGAGGACTGCATCGCGCTCAGCCCCGTGGAGATGATCGCCGCGGTCATCGACGCCCTCGACCTGACGGAGCGGCTGCGCTCCTGGCCCCTGCCCGAGCAGCGCCTGCGCACCCTGGACGCGCTGCGGCGCCTCGCTGCCGACTATGCGGACCAGGCGCGCTCGGCCTCGGTGCCCATCACCCTCACCGGGCTCCGGGCCGTGCTCGACGAGACCGATGCGGGCCCCGACCTCACCGGCATCCCCGACACCGTGTGGGTCGGCACCATCCACGGCGCGAAGGGGCTCGAGTGGTCGCGCGTGGTCGTGATGCTCCCGCCGAAGGCGACCGAACGCGCCCACACCGGTGGCGTGTTCGTGGTCCCCGCCCCGGAGCTCGACGCGCTGCGGCCCCTCGACGGCCGCTCCCTGCGCTACTGGCCGCGTGTGCTCGACGGCTACGCACCGCTGCAGGAGCTGCTCGCCGAGGCCGAGCATCCCCGGCGCGCGGCCCGCAAGGAGCGCGAGGAGGCCGGCCGTCTGCAGTACGTGGCCCTCACCCGCGCGGCCGACGTCACCGTGCTGAGCGGCGACGGCACCGGATCGGCTCTCGATGCGCTCGTGGACGGCGACGCCCCTCTGCTCACCTGGGAGGCCGGGACCGACACGGTCCACGTCTCCGGCCACGGCGACCTGCCCGCGCGCGTGCGCACCACCGCGATCGACGGAGCCGCTGAGAGTGACGGTGCCTCCTCCCGCAGCGGCTCGCGCAGTCCGCTGGCCGCGACCGATCTGCCCCTCGGCCCCCGCGCCGGGGACGAGGGCCCGGGCGCGGGCACGTCCGCCCGCTTCCAGGCCTCTGGCGTCGCCTCCGACGAGTCACTGGGCACCGTGCACCCGCCCCGGAGCATCGGCGCCGCGCTGGTCAGCGGCGGCGGGCGGGACTGGAACCGCGTGGGCGAGGCCGTCCATGCCTTCCTCGCCCTCCCGCTCGCACAGCTCACGCCCGCCCTGCAGGAGCAGGCGGCGCTGCGGCTCGTCGAGCGCTGGGCCGTCTCGCGCGCCGTCGGCGCCGAGACCCTGCTGGCCGCCGGCCGCGCCTGGCAGGAGTTCCTCGCCGCCGAGTTCCCCGGGGCCCGCGTGCTCACCGAGCAGCCGATCGCCTGGTGGAACGAGGAGGAGCAGGTCATGGAGGGCTGGATCGACGCCCTCCTGGCACTGCCCGACGGCTCCCGCGTGCTCGTGGACCACAAGACCTATCCCGGCTCCGACCCCGTAGGCCACGTGCGCGAGCACTACCTGGGCCAGATGGCGACATACGCGGCCGCGCTCGAGGCCACGGGCGGCGCCCCCGCGCGCATCCTCATCCACCTGCCCCTGCGCGGTGAGGTCCTCGAGGTGACGCTGCGCGAGCAGACGTCGAAGGCGGCGCCTGCTCTCGGGGCGGAGCCGGCCACCGATCCCGCGCAGGGCAGGGCGCATGTCTGAGCCCGCGGCATCCACCGACGCGGCACCCGGCGTCCGAGAGCGAGCGGCCGACGACGCGCCCGTCGTCGTCCCCGAGTCGCAGGCCGTGCAGGCCGCACGCGTGCTGCTCGACCAGGCGCGACGCAGCGGCGGGCGCCGCCTCCTCGGCATCGCGGGCGCACCGGGCGCCGGCAAGAGCACGCTGACCGCGCTGCTGGCCGAGGAGCTGCCCACGGGCAGCTGCGTCGTGGTCCCGATGGACGGATTCCACCTGGCCGACGTCGCCCTCGAGCGTCTGGGGAGACTGGATCGCAAGGGCGCCCCGGACACCTTCGACGCCGCCGGGTACGTCGCCCTCCTGCAGCGGCTGCGCACCGCTCGTCCTGAGGATCCGCCGGTGTGGGCGCCGATGTTCGAGCGCGACCTCGAGCAGCCCCTCGCCGGGGCGATCGAGGTGCCCGGCGAGATCCCGCTCGTGATCACCGAGGGCAACTACCTGCTGATGACCGAGGGGCCGTTCGCCCCGTTGGGCGCGATGCTCGACGCCCGCTGGTTCGTCGAGACGGACGAGGACGTGCGCCACGAGCGGCTCATCGCCCGCCACGAAGCGTTCGGGAAGTCTCCCGAGGCCGCGCGCGCCTGGTCTCTCGGCCCCGACGAGGCGAACGCGCGCCTCGTCGCGGCGACGAGGGCACGCGCCGACCTCGTGGTCCGCGCGAGCTGACGAGCCCGTCGGCGCCGCAGGTCCGGACCGGGATCCGGCCCGGGCCACGAGCCTCGATGCGAGCACGGACCTCGACCCGCGCGCGTGCCCGTGCCTGCGCCTGCGCCTCCGCTCAGCCCAGGATCGAGTTCAGATCCTCGACCTCCGCGGTGGTCAGCTGGAGGGACGGCGCCTGCGCCGAGTCGATGACGGAGGCGGGACGCGCCGCACCGGGGATCGGCACCACGTGCGGGCCCAGGCTCAGCTCCCAGGCGAGCACCACGCGCTGCGGGCTCACGTCATGGGCCTCGGCGACACGGGCGATCTGCGGGAACTTCTCGCCGACGGCCGCCGCGCCGCCGCCCGCACCGCCCAGCGGGCCCCAGGGCACGAACGCGGCGCCGATCTCCCGGCAGCGGCGCAGCTCGCCGAGGCTCGTGTGGAAGTACGTCGGGCTGAACTGGTTCTGCACCGCCGCGAGGTTCCCCGCACCCAGCACATCGAGCGCCACGTCGATCTCCTCGACGTTGGCGTTGGAGATGCCGACCTCGCGGATCAGCCCCTCCTGCTGCAGTGTCGCGAGAGCCTCGACGCCCTCCGCATAGCGGATGGAGCGGTCGGGGCGGTGCCAGTAGTACAGATCCACGGAGTCCTGGCCGAGGTTCGCGAGAGTCTTCTCGAGCGCCGAGCGCAGGTAGGCGAGCGAGCCGTCGCGCCCCTTGGACTCCTCCTGACCGTCCTTCCCCGGGCCGCGCACGATGCCGCCCTTGGAGGCGATGACGACCTTCCGCGCATCGCCGGACCAGGTGCGCACACCCTCGGCCACGAGCTCCTCGTTGTGGCCCATCGTGTCCCAGCTGGGGGCGTACATGTCGGCGGTGTCGATAAGCGTGATGCCCGCGTCGAGCGCCGCATGGATCGTCGCGATCGCTTCGTCATGCGTGGGCGGGTTCTGGCGGCCGTAAGACAGGGGCATCGCCCCGTAGCCGATGGCCGAGACGGACAGGGAGCCGATGCGTCGCGTGATCGCAGTCATAGGGACAGGGTAACGCCGCAGGTGAGAGCGCGGCCGAGCCGTCCAGCAGACGACCCGAGACCCGCGCGGGAAACTTTTCGCAACACAGGGCTTGCGAAACCCGAGACGGCCCGGATAACGTAGTGCTCGCACCGAACGGAGCGTGTCGCAGTCGCTCCCCAGGTGCCACGGATGTCGCTGACGCGGTGGGAACCCGCCAGCAGTCGCGACCTTCACGCGCCGCTGATCGGAACATGGGGCGAACAAGTTCCGATCGGCGGCGCGTTCCGTCTTCCGGGGGCATGCGCACCACGAAGGTCTCGCACACCTCGAGAATCTCGACCCCACAGGGATCGGCACTCCTCACGGACCGCGGTGCCGAGGGCCGCTCAGCCCTCCCGGCGGCGCGTGGACTCCCGCTCGAGGATGCGCGGGCGCAGCAGGATCGTCGAGGGGTCCTCCCCCGGCTCCTGCATGCGCTGGCCGAGCAGGCGCGCGGCCGTGCGGCCCGTCGCGCGGATCGGCTGCTGGACCACAGAGACCGAGGGCGTGACCAGTCGGGTCCAGAGGTCGTCGTCGGTCGCGAGCAGACCGGGGACCCCCGCCCCACCCAGCGGGGCCGCAGCACCCGCCGCGTCGGCCGCGCCCGCGCGATCGAGTCCGCGCATCGCCTCGAAGGCCCCGGCCGACATCCGGTTGTTCGTCGCGTAGACGACGTCGGCCCAGCCCTCGGCGAGGACGGCCTCGGTGGCCTCCCGCCCCGAGTCGAGATGCAGGTCGCCGCGGATCACGCGCGGCGTCTCGAGCGCACCGGCGCGCGACGACCCGGGGGCATCGTCGGCCGCAGCCCCGAGCGCATCACCACTGGTCGCCCCGACCCGCGACCACTCGGCGAGGAAGCCGCGCACGCGGTCCTCCGTCGAGGTCAGCCCCTCGGGACCGGTGAGGACGACGGGCCGGCGGAATCCCTGCTCGGCGAGGTGCTGGGCGCCTCGGCGGCCGGCATCGAGGTTGTCGGTGACCACGAGGTCGACGTCGGCCCCGTGGACGCGGCGGTCCACGAGCACGAGCGGCGTCTCGGCCGCGAGCAGCGGCGTCACGTCCGAGAGGTTCTCGTCGACCACGGTGAGGATGACCCCGGCGATCTGGCGGCTGACCAGCTGCGGGAACACCTCGCGCTCGCGCTCGAGGTCGTCCTCGGTGTGGGCGACCATCACCGAGTAGCCCTGGCCGCGCGCCATCCTCTCGACCTCGCTGATCACCCGCGTGAAGTAGGGGTTCTCGGCGTCGGGCGTGACGACGGCGACCTGGGCGGAGGCGCCGCTGCGCAGGGATCGTCCCGCGGCGTTGGGCACGTACCCGGTGGCGCGCACGGCAGAGCGCACGCGCCGCGAGAGCTCCTTGTCGACGTTCTGCGCGCCGTTGATGACGCGCGAGACGGTGGCCGTCGAGACCCCGGCAGTGCTCGCGACGTCGAGGATCGTCGGTCGGCGCACGTTCATCGCGGGGCTCATCTCGGGTCGGTCCGACGGGTGGCGGGGCGGGTCAGCTCTGGAGGACGGTGGCGTCGCCGCAGAGGTGGACCTGCACGCCGAGGCGGTCGAACATGGCGGCCTTCGCGGTCAGCGCCCGGTCCGCCGCAGCGGCGCTGTCAGCGTAGACCAGCTGGGCGTGGTTGGCCTTGTGGCGTGCCATGAACTGATCGCGGGAGACGCCGTCCAGGACCACGCTCGCGATCGGCCACTCCGGGTTCGTGGACTCCTTGCGCCGCGTCACCTCCGCCTCCGGGAGCTCCACGACCCGGCAGCGGCCCACGTCCGCGTGCAGCGCACCGCCCTCGATGTACACGCGGGACCACACGATCTCCCCGGGCCGCGAGACCCCGTTGATCGTGGACCCGCCCGCGGGGAAGAACGTCGGCCCCTGACGCCAGCCCTCCGCGCCCGCATACCCGCCGGGCAGATGGCTGGGCGGCACGGAGCCGGAGATCTCGTAGACCCACACGTACTCGCCCTCGAAGTCCTCGCCCCAGCGCACGTCGTGCAGGGTGGTCGCCGGGTCCATGCCCATCGCCGACCACACCCGGTTGGTGATCAGCGCGTCGACCGCGACGCCCTCGTCGACCTCGTTGAAGTTCGGCAGGGCCTTGCCCTCCCACAGCACCCGCTCCCCGTCGCGGCTGGTGACCTCCGGGCGCTCGAGGTTGTTCAGCAGTCCCTCGACGAGGTCCGAGGCCGGGCACACGTCCTTCAGCCCCTGCTGGTACTGGATGCCCACCGCGTCCAGCCCGAAGTCGTCGCTGATCCGCAGGGCCGCGATGTACATCTTGTACTGCCAGCGCAGCTGGTTCTCCGTCAGCTCCGTCGCCTCGTCCGTGCCCAGCCGGAACGTCATCCCCGCATCGGTGAGCCAGCGCCCCACCGCATCGGCCTCCGCATCGGAGACGGTCTGCATCTCCGCCCACAGCGCCGACTGGGACAGGCGCTCCTTGAAGATGCCCAGCGGGTTCAGCAGCTCGTCGTCGATGATCGCGTTGTACATCCCCATGCAGCCCTCGTCGAAGATCCCGATGATGGCCTTGTCCTCGAGCAGCTGCTCCGCGAGCGCCGCCCCGAGACGCGACTCCGGGGTGTCCGCGAGAGCCGGCAGGTCCTTCACGTGCGAGGCATCGTGCTCGAGCGCGCCCGTGCGCGCCCACGTCGCGACGCCCTCGCGGAACCAGTCGTCGGTCCCGTCGACCGTCCAGATGCTCGAGTACTCCCGGCCCATCTTCGTCAGCCCGCCGTTGAGGTTCAGCAGACCCACCAGGCCCGGCCACTCGGGCGCGAAGTTCGCGACCGTGAGGATCGGCCCGCGGTGCGTGCGCAGACCCGCCAGGACGTGGTGGCTGTACTGCCAGTTCGCGGTCGCCACCACGAGCGGGGCATCCGTCGGGATCGAGCGGAACACCTCCATGCCCATCCGCTGCGAACGGATGAACCCGTGACCGAACTCAGGATCCGCCTCGAACGCGCGCCGCACCCTCGCGCCCGCGGCCTCGAACGCCTCGGTCACCTGCCGCTCGAGCTCCTGCTGCGCACCCCACGACTCGGTGTTCGCGCTCTCGCGCAGGTCACCGCTCGGGATCAGCCACACCTCCCCCTCGGCGGCCGACGGGCGCTGCGCGCGCTCGGGCAGGGCATAGGTGCGGGACTCGGTGGCGTCTGCGGTGGCGGTCATGATGGCTCCTTCGAGTATGGTGCGCGAGCGGAGGGTGCGTGCGGGTGCGTCGTGGGGATGCGTCGTGCGGGTGATGGGCGCGGCAGGCCGGGCGGGTGCGCTCAGTCCTGCGGGTCCCGGGGAGGGGTGGCGCCGATGTCGGGCACGGGGCCGGAGGCCAGGTGCACCTCCATGGCGTCGAAGTCGGGGGCGGGCGGGCGCTGCGTCGTCGGCCGGTCCAGGTAGAACAGGGCGGTCGAGGCGATGTCGTCGCGCAGCGGCAGGTAGCGCCAGCCGGAGCGCCAGCCGAGGGCCTGGATGTCGACCTTGGGCAGGCCGGTCGCGAAGTGGATCGGGTCGGCCACGTGCCAGCGGTACATCCCGAAGCGCTGCTGGGAGGAGTACAGGCCGTCGGGCCGGATGACCTGGGGCATGCCCAGGTAGGGGGTCGAGAACGCGGTGTACCCGCGGCCGGGGACATCGAAGTTCCAGGCGCCGCCGAAGTAGTCCTCAGTGCCGGTGCCGCAGATGGTGGGGTGCTCGGTGTCGTCGTCCATATAGAACTTGATCTCGCCCTCGCCCCACCAGCCGTTGGAGTTCACGCCCCAGGCGATGTAGGTGCCCACGTACTGCCCCTGCCCCTCGACGCCCTCGAGGAGGACGTGCGGGGTGCGGTCAGGCAGCGGGTTCGAGCGCCGCCACTGGGCGTGGAAGTACCCGTCCCGGCTGTGGTCGCCGCCGACCTCGTAGGTCACCTGGTAGTAGACGCGGGCGTCGACCCCGGAGGTGTTCTCGATGGTCAGGCGCGCACCGTCGCGAAAGGGCATGGGCCAGTAGGAGTTGAAGCCGCCGTGGGGGTTCGCGGCGATCATCTGGGAGTCGACCTGGGCGAAGCTGCTCCAGCCGCTGCAGAAGAAGTCGCCGTAGGGGACCTCGACGGCGGGCTCCTCGGCCCCGTCCCAGTAGGCCCGCAGCACGAGGGTGCGCCAGTTGTCCGTGTGCGTGGTGATCCAGATGTGGGTGATGACGCCGGCGCCGTCGATGTCGGCGAGATCGAACGTCTCCCCCGCCCTCACGTCGACGCTCGGCGAGACCTTCCAGCCCACGCCGAGGTCGCGGGCGTTCGCCGCCCCGGTCCCCTCGCTCGCACGGGCGCCGCCTCCGGCGGCCCCGTCGAAGTTCTCCGGGCTGATGGAGCGGGTGAGCACGGGACGCAGGCGGGCGAGGCCGGACGAGGCCGGGGCGGCGGGGGAAGCACCAGAGGGGTCGGACACGGGGTCACTCCTTCGTGAGCCGGGGGCCGACGGCTCACGAGCGCTCGGGACCCTCGTGAGCGCACGGCGGTGCGGACAGTGCGGGCCGACGCAAGGAGTCGTCGGACGAAAAACGTTTACTCGGACTGTACGGAGGTGCGTCCGGCAGGTCAAGGCGCCGACGCGATCCGGATCCACCGGAGATCTGCAGGAGAAACGCGGGGTCGACGTGCCGCGCTGCGGTCGCGACGCACCCGGGACGAAAGGACGATTGACGTGACCCGGACGCATTCGTACGGTGTCCGGTAATCGTTTCCTCGCGGAGTCGATGCCGCGGCGCTCTCGGGGCTCACGAGCGCGGACCGCGCCCGAGCATCACCGATGCCGGCCGCCGGCACTGCTGCGAGGAGCACACGCCGGCGGAACCGATGCCGCCGCGCCGTCGACGCGGTTCGAGGAGGAACCCCGTGCCATCTGCCCTTCCCCACCGTCGGCCCGAACCGCCGCCCGCAGGACACCCGCAGCGACGCCCGCACGGACGCCCGCAGCGCTCGGCCGGACGGATACCCCGGCGCTCCCTGCTGGCGGGAGGCGCCGCCGCGGCGGCGAGCGTGCCGCTGCTCGGCGCGTGCGGGCGTGCGGAGGCCGATCGCCCGCTGACCTTCTGGAACTTCTACAGCCCAGCGCCCCAGCAGGATCCGAACCTCGTCGCGCAGTCGGACTGGTTCCAGAAGGCGATCGACCGCTGGAACCACGCGGGCGAGCACGAGATCAACTCCGTCTACATGACGAGCGACCAGATGAACCAGCGCATGCCGGTCGCCTTCGCCTCGGGCGACGGCCCGGACATCTTCCTCATCTCCCCCGGCGACTACCTGCGCTACGCCAACGGCGGGGTGCTCGTGGACCTCGCCCCGTACATGGAGCAGGAGGCGATCGCGGACTACTTCCCCGAGGCGCTCACCACCCGGCGCGACGGCGACCGGATCTTCGGACTGCCCATGGAGCAGGAGCCCCTGGCCCTCTTCTACGACCCGGACCTGCTCGAGAAGAAGGGGATCTCCGAGGGCGACCTGCCGAAGGACTGGGACGAGCTGCTCGAGCTCGCGGCATCCCTCAGCACGGGCTCCACGACCGGGCTCGTGCTCGACGTCGACCCCGGCTACTACCAGAACTTCACCTTCTACCCGTGGGTGTGGCAGACCGGCGGGGACGTCATCGACCCGACGACGCAGCGTCCGGTCTTCGACGCCGACGGGCCTCGCGCGGCGCTCGAGCTCTGGGGCCGCGCCGTCTCCACGGGCGCCACGCCCCGCACCCGCCCCGCCAACGGCGACATCGTCTCGGCCTTCACCTCGGGCTACGCGGCGTTCTGGGAGACGGGCGTCTGGGACGTCATGAACCTGACCCAGAACGCACCGGACAAGAGATTCGGCGTCCTGCCGCTGCCGCCTCCCCCGGGCGAGGAGTCGAGCACGATCCTGGGCGGCTGGGCCTGGTGCGTGAACGCGCGCGGCGCCGACCCGGAGGCCGCCGCCCGCTTCGTCGTGCAGACCCTGGGCTCCATGGACGAGCAGTCCATCGACCACATCGCCACCTGGAACGGACCCGCCAAGGGGAACATGCCCGCGCGGCGCTCGGTCGACGCGAAGCTGCAGGCCGACGACGCCTACGCGGAGGAGCACCAGAAGATCTTCCACGACGAGATCCTGCCGACCGGACGCGGCGAGCCCCGCTTCCCGCCCGTCGTCTACAAGGCCGTCTCCGACGCCCTGCAGTCCGTCGAGCTGGGCGGCGGGGACCCGGGCGAGGAGTCCGCGCGCGCCCAGCAGACCATCGAGAGCTACCTCGAGACCTATGAAGGAGGCAGCCTCGTATGAGCGCCGCCGCAGACGTGAACGCAGACGCCGGCCCGGGTCCGGGCCAGGGCGCCGGCCCGGGCGCCGATCCCTCCGCGTCCGCCGCACCAGGGCCCAGGTCCCGTGGGGGCGGCCGGGGGCGGAGGCGCGCCCGCAGCCGAGCGCAGCGGGAGACCCGCGCCGCCCTCTTCTTCCTCGCCCCCGACGCCATCGGCCTGCTCGTGTTCGTCGCGATCCCGATGGCCCTCTCGGTGGTGCTGGGGTTCTTCTGGATCGACGGGTTCGGGAACTTCGAGTTCATCGGGATCGACAACTACGTGCGCATGGTGAAGGACCCGCAGTTCTGGAACAGCGCCCGGGTCACGCTGCTGTACCTGGTGGTGCTCGTGCCGCTGATCTACGTCGTCGGCCTGGGGCTCGCGCTGCTGGTCCAGCAGAGGTTCCCGGCCGTCGGCATCATCCGCTCCGCACTGTTCCTGCCCTACGTGATCAGCATCGTCGTGGTCGCGATGGTCTGGCAGTTCATGCTCACCGACCGCACCGGCGTGATCGCCTCGCTGCTCTCGATCGTCGGCCTCGACGGGATCTCGTTCCTGGGCGATCCGAGGTTCGCCCTGGGCACGGTGATCGCGGTGACCGTGTGGCTGCAGATGGGCTACTACATGATCATCTTCCTGGCCGGTCTCCAGGACATCCCCGGTGAGCTCTACGAGGCCGCCCGCATCGACGGCGCGAGCGCCTGGCAGCGACTCCGGCGCATCACCCTGCCGCTGCTCGCCCCCACGAGCTTCTTCGTGCTGCTGACGTCGATGGTCGCGGTCGTCACCGGCGGCCTCGACATGATCTTCGTGCTCACCAGCGGCGGGCCCGCGAACTCGACCTCCCTGCTCATCTTCTACATCTACCAGCAGGCGTTCCTCTTCGGAGATCTGGGATACGCGGCGGCCGTGGGCTCCGTGCTCGTCGCGTTCCTGCTGCTCTTCTCCGGCGTGATGTTCCTGCTCACCCGAGGAGGCCGGTTCTCCCATGACGACTGACACCCGCACCCAGGCCGCGCCCGTCGACCGTCCGGGGCTGCGCCCGGGACCGCGCCGTGGATCGCGGAGCAGCCGCCTGCGCTGGCTGCTCTTCGCGATCGGCCTGGTCCTCGCGCTCGCGACCGTGTTCCCGCTGCTGTGGATGGTGCTGGGATCCTTCAAGACCGCCGAGGAGGTCAACTCCCCGCAGCTGATCCCGAGCACCTTCACCCTGGACAACTACGTCTACGTGTTCTCGCAGGTGCCGTTCGCGCGCTACCTGTTCAACAGCTTCTTCGTCTCCGCCGCGGTCACGGTGATCGCGCTCTGGTTCCATTCGATGGCGGCCTACGCACTGGCGCGTCTGCGCTTCCCCGGCCGCGAGAAGATCTTCCTGGGGATCTTCGCGACGATGCTGGTGAGCGCCCCGGTGACCATCATCCCCACGTTCATCATCGTGCGCACGCTGGGGATCGTGGACAGCTACGCGGGACTCATCGTCCCCGCGATCTTCAACGCCTTCGGCATCTTCCTGCTGCGCCAGTTCTACGTCTCCCTGCCCGACGAGCTCGAGGAGGCGGCGCTGGTCGACGGCGCGAGCTACTGGAAGATCTACTGGTCGATCGTGCTGCCGCTCTCCCGGCCGATCCTCGCGGCCCTCGCGGTCTTCTTCTTCCTCGCGAACTGGAACTCGTTCGTGTGGCCGATGACCGTGACCTCGGATCCGCACCTGCGCGTGGTCCAGCTGGGGATCCAGAGCTTCCAGCAGCAGTACGCGGCCGACTGGAACTACATCCTGGCCGCCGCGACCGTCGCGGCCCTGCCCACCCTGGGGATCTTCTTCGTCTTCCAGAAGCAGATCGTCGCGTCCATCAAGACCTCCGGCCTGAAGTGAGGGCCCGGGGTGGGGGGGGGGGGGGGGGGGGGGGGGGG
>NZ_JAEDAJ010000004.1 GCF_016623465.1 Brachybacterium halotolerans | reverse complement strand
CATGAGCGCTCATGGCAACCGTTTCGTACTTCTCGTCGGTGCCGGGGCCGGTAGGCAGCCCGATCGGCTCGATCAGGGACCGATAGCCGGCCCGACCGGCCCGATCAGGGACGCGCGGTGACGGTCTCCTGCGTCGTGCGGCGAACGATCGCCCGACGGATCAGGACCATCAGCAGCACGAACCCGACGGTGAGCAGGATGTGCCCGATCCCGGCGATGCCGGAGACCATCGCGTCCATGCTCCCCAGGTCCGCGCCCTGCACGGTGAGCAGGCCGCGCACGAACATCATGGCGGCGCTGACCAGCACACCCGCGTGGTAGACGCCCTGGAACCACGCGAACAGCCGCGGGGAGTCGGAGAGTCGGAGCACGGCCTCGAGGGCGAGGACCGCGAGCAGGACGATCACGCCCAGGGTCAGCAGGTGCGTGTGCACGACGCCCAGCTGGGTGTGATCGGTGGCCGGCCAGTCGGAGTGCTTGGTGATCTCGCGGAACGCGAGTCCGGAGGCGAGACCGAGGCCGAGGTAGACGCAGATCGCGGTGAACAAACGGTTCATGGCGCGCATGGGTGTTCCTTTCGAAGGTGGAGCTGAGGAACGGACGGTGCCGGCAGCAGCCGGCGGCAGAGGTTTCCGCGGGCGAAGGGGCCGACGGTCACCTCTGCTCAGCGGGCGCGGCGATCGGCGCGGCCGCCCAGGCGGCGCGGCCACCACATGCGGTCCCCGATCAGGGAGAACAGCGCGGGGACGAGCACCGTGCGCACGAGCACCGTGTCCACGAGGACGCCGAGCCCGACGATCAGGCCCAGCTGGCCGAGGACCACGAGCGGCAGCACGCCGAGCGCGGCGAACACCGCGGCGAGCACGATCCCGGCGCTCGTGATGACCACACCCGTCGAGCCCACGGCCCGGACGGTGCCGTGCACGGTGCCGAAGCGTTCGGCCTCGCGACGGATCCTGTGGGTGAGGAAGATCGTGTAGTCCACGCCCAGGGCCGCGAGGAACAGGAACGCCAGCAGCGGCACGGTGACGTCGAGCGCGGGGATGTCGAAGAGGGTGCGGCCCACCCACAGGCCCAGCCCGATCGAGGCGAGCGTGCTGACGAGGTTGGCCGCGAGCAGCACGAGCGGGGCCACGAGCGCCCGCAGCAGCATCACGAGCACCACGAGGATCACTCCGAGGATGATCGGCGCGGTGAGCAGAAGGTCCCGCATGGAGTCGTCGTGGACGTCGAGAGCCTGCGCCGAGGTGCCTCCCACCAGGGCGTCCGGCGTGACGCCGTGGACCGCGTCGCGGAGGGCGAGGGCCTCCTGGTCGGCCGCCGGGGACTCGGGCTGGGCAGTGCCCGTGGCCGAGAGGACGGTCTCGCCACCGGGCGTGGTGCCGCTCTCGGTGACGGACTCGATGCCGGGAACGTCCTTCGCCGCGGTCGTCACGGCCTCCGCGTCCGTGGTGGGGACGGTGATCAGATGCGGGCCGGACTGGCCGGCGCCGTAGTGCTCGGCGATCGCGGTGAAACCGGTCTGGGACTCGTTCGCCGAGGCGAACTGCTCGCTCTGCGAGAGGCCGACGCGCGTGCCCAGCAGACCGGTCGCGCACACGGCCAGCACGGCGAGCGTGCCGATCACGGACAGCACGGGGCGCGCGGTGACGCGGCGGGCGACGGCCGCGAAGACGCCGCGCTCGGCATCATCGGTCCCGGTCCCGCTCGCGGAGGGCGCCTCTCCGGCATCCGCTCCGCTCTGCGCAGGACGCGGGACGAAGGGCCAGAACACCCGGCGCCCGGTGATCGCGAGCAGGGCGGTGAGCGGGAACAGGACCGCGAGCAGGGCGATCACGAGCCCCACGCCCGCGGCGATGCCCAGCCCGCGGGTCGCGGGCATGACGGCCAGCACGAGCATGAGCAGGGCGAGCACCACCGTGACATTCGAGGCGACCACGGCCGGCGCGGTCTCGCTCCAGGCGCGGCGCAGCGCCACCCGGTGATCGTCGCTGCGATGCAGCTCCTCGCAGTACCGCGAGATCAGCAGCAGCGCGTAGTTCGCGCCCGCGCCGAACACGAGCACGCTGATCACGCCCGCATCGAAGGCCAGCGAGAAGGTCTCGCCCATGCGCGAGGTGACGGCGCTCGCGACGCCGTCGGCCGTGCCGACCACCGCGAGGGGCAGCAGCCACAGGACCGGGGAGCGGTAGGTGAGCAGCAGGAGCACGCCGACCACCGCGATCGTCACGATCAGCAGGCGGAAGTCGGCGCCGGCGAAGGCGCCGCGGATGTCGGAGCCGACGGCGGGGCCGCCGGTGAGCTGCACCTGGAGGTCGCCGGAGACGGCGCCATGGGCGACCTCGCGCAGATCAGCGACCTTCGCGTCCACCGCATCGTCGCCCGCGCCCGTGTCGATCGGCGCGAGCACGAGATCGGCGCGCCCGTCCTCGGAGGGCATCGGAGGCAGCTCGTCGCCGTCGGTCGCGTCCGCGAGGGCGGAGCGGAGGTGGGCCACCTGCTGCTCGTCGTCCGCCGTCAGCTTCTCGCCGTCGGTGCGGGTGACCACGGTCATCACGGTCTGCTGGTCCGCGTCGGGCAGCTGGTCGGCGACCGCTGCGGCTCGCGAGGACTCGGCGCTCGCCGGGAGCGCGTCCATCCCCGCGGCGGGCCCGGATCCGCGCAGACCCATCAGCGCGAGCGCGAGCAGCGCGGCGATCACCAGCACGGCCCAGGCGGAGCGCCGTCCGGTCAGGAGCGCGGCGATCCGCGCGAGGGCGCGGGCGGGTCGGGACGGGGCCGACGTGGTGGCGGGCGTCGGCGACAGCGTCGGGGAGCTGGTCGAGGTTCTCATCGTTCTTCCTGGTCGCGCTGGGTTCTGGGGGCCGCGGCGACTTGCGCCGCGGTACGCGATCCACGCTAGGAACGGCCTCGTCGGACGGAATCAACCGTTCGATGTATTCGACCTGTGACCCGCAGCCCCGCCGCGCCTCGGCGTGCTCCCCGGCGCCTCATGTAGGAATGGGGGCATGGAGAACCGACCCACCTACGGCTACGGCGCCGACGACCCGGATCCCGCCGAGCGCCCGCGACCCAGCTACGGCTACTCGGCCGACGACGCCGAACGCGCCGGAGGAGCCGACGGCGCCGCGGCCGGAGTGGGCGGCTCCTCCGCAGGAGCCCCGGACGATCCCTCCCTGCCCGCGCACGAGATCCCGGGAGGCGACCAGGCGGGAGCACCCGTGTGCCCCCGCCACCCCGACCGCGTGAGCTACGTGCGCTGCAAGCGCTGCGGCCGGCCCGCGTGCGGCGAGTGCCAGCGCCCCGCACCGGTGGGGATGCTCTGCGTGGACTGCGAGAAAGAGCTCGCCGCGCAGCAGCGCTCCGCGAGCCCGCGCAACATGGCCGGTGGGCGCATGGGCAGCTCCACCCCGTTCCTCACCTACGGCGTGATCGGCCTGTGCGTGGTGCTGTTCCTCGGCCAGACCCTGATCCCCGGGGGCGCCGTCGAGCAGGCCCTCATCTACGCCCCCGTGCGCACCCTCGCGATGCCGTGGACCCTGATCACCACCGGGTTCCTCCACGGCGGCGTGTTCCATCTGCTGCTGAACATGTACGCGATGTACCTGGTGGGCACGCACCTCGAGCGCACGCTCGGGCACTGGCGATTCGGTGCGATCTTCATGCTCTCGCTGTTCGCGGGGCAGGTGGCCGTGCTCCTGTTCGCGGACCCGGCGAACCCCTCCTCGTGGGTCGGGGCGACGCTCGGCGCGAGTGGCGGCATCTTCGGCCTGTTCGGGACGCTGCTCATCGTGAACCGGCGGATGGGCGCGGAGACCACGCAGATCCTCGTGCTGATCGGGCTGAACCTCGTCATCACCTTCACGATCCCCAACATCTCCTGGCAGGGGCACCTGGGCGGTCTGGTGATGGGCACGGCGCTGACCGCGGTGATGTTCGCGCTGCGTCCGAAGGCGAGCCCCGGTGCCGACCGCGCGGCGCTCGCGCGCCGCTCGGCGCTCATCCACGGAGGCGTGCTCGCCGCCGGGCTCGTGCTGTGCCTCGTGCTCATCGCGGTGAAGATCGCGACGGTCCCCGCCGGGTACCTGCCGCTGCTCTGAGGCGCGGGGCCGCGGGTCCGACGGCCGACGGGGGGCCCCGGCTGTGGAATCACACGCCTGTGATTATCCCCAGTTGTGGATAACTTTGGGGACAACCGCCGACCGTGTGTGGAACCGCGGGGGACGGAGGCCTTGAACCTGTGGACCGGAGGTGTCCGAGAGGCGTCGGCATGGTGCGACAGCCCCCATGACCTGCGGTACGAAGCGCTCCACCGTGCGGAATCACAAACCTGTCATTCGTCCCCAGGTGTGGAGTTCTCTGTGGAAAACCCTCTCAGGACTCCACACCGCCGGTGATCCGGAGGTCCTGATCCGACCGCAGGGCGGCCTCGATCATCCCCACCAGGGCTCGCGCGGCGTCCTCAGCGCCCACCACGTCGGCCGACGGGACGTGCACGAACCCGCCGCGGACGGCGACGCCGCGATCGCCGGCCTCGCTCGCGTCCGCCTGCAGTGCGTGGCACAGCCGGTAGAACACGTCGTTGCACACGTACGTCCCGGCCGACTGCGAGACCGCGGCCGGCACGTCCAGCTCCCGCGCGGACTCGACCATCGCCTTGATCGGCAGGGTCGAGAAATAGCCGACGGGTCCGCCGTCCACGCAGGGGGCGTCGATGGGGGAGCGGCCGTCGTTGTCGGCGATGCGTGCGTCCTGCACGTTGATCGCGACCCGCTCGGGGGTGATCGCGCGCCGTCCCGCGGCGAGACCGGTCGCGATCACGAGCCGCGGCGACCGGGCCGCGACCTGCTCGAGCAGCAGGTCGGCCCCGCGGGAGAACACGACCGGGAGGCGCACCGTCCCCACGCTCAGCCCTCGGGCCTCCAGCAGCGGCGCGGCCCGCCGCACGGACTCCCATGACTCGTTCGTCGCGGCCCCCGCGAAGGGGTCGAACCCGCTCAGCAGCACATCGATGCTCATGAGGGCAGGGTAGGCGCATCTACTCTGGGCGCATGCCCGCCTCGCCGACGCCCGACCAGCCCCTGCCCGACCAGGCCCTGCCCGACCGGTCCTCGCCCGTCGGACCGCCCCAGGACCTCGACGCCCTGCACCCGCCCTTCGCCCTGCGGGTGCGCTCCGGTCCGCTCACCCTGCGGGTCCTCGCCGACCGCGACCTCCCGGAGTACGCCGAGCTGCTGCGTCGGCCGATCTTCGTCGACCCCGACGCCCCGCACGTCTTCCCCTGGTATGCGCGGCCGGAGCAGGAGCGGATCCGCGAGGCGATGCGGTTCCAGTGGCGCCTGCGCAGCGAGCTCTCCCCGGAGAGCTGGTCGCTGCCCCTGGGCATCTGGGCCGACGGCCGGCTGATCGGCTGCCAGGACGTCAAAGGGAAGCAGTTCGCCGTGCGCCGCACCGTGACCTCGGGGTCCTGGCTCACCCGGGACATGCAGGGGCGCGGCTACGGCGGCCTCATGCGCCGGGCAGTGCTCGTCCTCGCCTTCGACCACCTGGGTGCGGTGCGGGCGGAGTCGGCGGCGGTCGTCGGCAACGAGCGCTCGTACGGCGTCTCGCGCTCCTGCGGCTACGTCGACGACGGCACCGAGATCATCGAGCAGAACGGCCGAGCCGTCGAGCATCAGCGGTTCCTCGTCACCCCGCAGACCTTCCGGCGCGGTTCCCGGAGCGTCGAGGTCGAGGGACTCACCCCGGAGCTGCGCGCCCTCCTCGGCGCTCCACCGGCAGGCGCCGAGACCGTCTGAGCGCCTCGTCCTCCCGGGCCGCGGAGCGACGCTGCTCCGCGGCCCGCCCCACCACCACAGAGGGGTCTCTCTGCGCCGGAGCCGTGGCTCCGGCGTGCGTCAGGCCGTGCGCTCCGGCGGACGCTCGCGCGGGTGCTTCGCACGCAGGACGAAGTAGTTGATCGCGCCCACGAGCGCGAACACGACCACGCCGAAGGCGATGCCGAGCAGGAGCGCGCTGCCCACCGACGCGCCGCCCAGGGCGCCGAATCCGATGATCGCTGCGGCCAGGGCGATCACTCCGGCGACGGCGCCGTTCAGGGCGGCGCGGGTATAGATCTGGTTCGAGCTCATGGGAACCTCCATGCGAGTTCCTGTGCTGCGGTGCCGACCTGTCCGGATGCCGCAGAAGCGCGGCATCGTCGCAGACCAGACGTGTTCTCACGGTAGAGTCGGCGGCGAGCCAGGGCCACTTCTGCACGGAACGTGAGGGCAACGGTGATGGATCTGGAACGCTATCGACGCACCGACCGCGCACAGGACGTCGGCTTCGTCTTCGGTGCGCTCACCGCCGCGAGCCTTCCCGGCCCGGGCCTGCTGCATTTGCTCGGCCGCCTCCACATGACCGAGTCCGCGGCGCGCAGCACGCTCGCGAAGATGGTGAGGATGGGCCGCCTCGACGTCGAGCGGCACGGACGCGTGGGCCTCTACTCCTTGGGCGCTCCGCTCGCGCGCCGATACCGCCAGATCGAAGGCACCGCGACGCCGGCCACGTGGTCAGGAAGCTTCCACGGCCTCCTCCACCAAGTCCCCGAGAGCGCCCGCTGGTTCCGCGACCGCCTCACCTACTACGCCGACTTCCACGGGTTCGGCTCCCTGCGCCCCGGTGTCCTGATCAGCGCCCGGGCAGAGGCGGACACCGTGCTCGGCCAGCTGGGCGAGGTGCCCGAGGGAGCCCTGGTCCACCGTGTGCAGATCACCCCCGAGAGCATCGAGGAGGCGCGGGGCATGGCGGAGGCGACGTGGGATCTCGCCGAGGTCGGCCGTCGCGCCGAGGACCTCACGGCGCGGATCCGTGCGCTGCGGGGGAGCGTCGAGCTCGCAGGCCGCCCTGCGGACGACGCGCCGCTCTGGGACGTGTTCGGACAGTGGAACGCGCTCTACCAGCAGGTGCTGCGCGTCGTCCTCGCCGACCCCCATCTTCCCGCGGAGCTCATGCCGTTGCGCTGGCCCGTCGGCACGATGTTCGCAGAGTTGAACCGGCTGAACAGCCGATGGGGGCCGACGCTCCAGCCGTTCCTGCGCGCGCAGGTCGAGCAGGCCGCGCCGGGCCTCGCCCGGTACGAGCCCGCTCCATGGGAGCGCACCCGGTAATCGCGCAGTCGCCGCGCAGGGCCGCGCAGAGTCACGCAGAGCCACGCGGGAGTCACGCCGGGCCGCGCAGGAGTCGGACCGGCGGGTCCGGGTGGTCCGGGCGCCCGGTCAGACCCCGTCGGCAGCGAGGCGCATCGCCGCGCGGGCGGCGGCGTCGGCTCCGGGCGCCTCCTGGACGCAGCGCGCGAGGAGCCAGCGCGCCGTCCTCTCCGGGTCGAGGCCGGTCAGGTGCGCCATCCGGGCGCTGAAGCCCGACGGGTCCTCGACCAGGCGGTCCTCGGCGTTGAACATGTGCTGGAGCAGGTCGTAGTGCGGATCGCCCACGTAGGGCTTCGGGTCGATGGCCCGCCAGGAAACGCCGCGGTCCGGTACCTCGCCGTCCGCTGCGAGCACGTTGTGGTGGTGCAGATCGGTCGCCAGCAGCACCTCCGGGACGCCGCGCTCGCGGGGGAGCGCGCGGAACAGGTCCAGGCCCCGTCGCACCAGCTCTTCCGGCAGACCGCGGGAGTCGCGGGCGAGGCGCTCGGCGGCCTCGTCGGCCCACCAGGCGCACATGTGCGCGAGCGGGCGGAAGCCGTGCTGGGGTGCGCCGGGGAGGTCGTCGGCGGGGATCCACAGGTGACGCAGCAGCCCCGCGACCACCTCGTCCTCCTGCTGGGGCGGGAGTCCGCTGCGCGCGAGCGTCGCGCCGGGTCGCACGCGCTCCATGAGCAGCACGCTGAGCGCGCCCTCGCGGCGGGCCTCGAGCACGTGCGGCACGATCGGGCCGGGCGCATCCCGACCGGAGTCCCTTCCCGCGGACCAGATGCTCATCCCGAGCGCCTCGTCCCGGGCCTCCTCGTGCGCCCACGCGACCTTGAGCACCAGGTCCTCGCCGCCGGCGCCCGTCGCCGCGCCCACCCAGCCGGTCGACCCCTCCGGGAACGCCGTGCCCAGCGTCAGGCCCAGGCGCTCGGCCCAGGCATCCCGGGCGGCGAGGATCTGCGCGTCCGACGGCCGCGGTTCCTGCGTCGGCCCGGGCGCGGGCCCGGCCTCGGGGGTGGGATCGGGCCGACGGTCGCCCTGCGAGCTCATGACCGGCGCCCGAGGAGGATCAGCTCGGCGGTCGCGTCGGTGACGGGGCCGCCGGACCAGTCGCCGTGCACCTGCTCCACGGCGAAGCCCGCGGATTCGAGGTCCGCGCGCAGCACGTCGAGAGGCCGGAAGATCAGCGTCTCCTCGGCGCTGCGTCGCGCGGACCCCTCGCGCTCCGTGACGCCACGATGGGTCTCGACGACCCCATCGGCCCCGCTCTCGTCGACCTCGAGGAGCTCGACCCAGCTGGTGAACTCGCCGCCGTCGGGATGGGGGAAGGTGCCGCGCGTGCTCTCCGGTGTCCAGCGCTCCCACGCCCGCCGTCGGGGGTCGCGGCTCTCGAAGGCGAGCAACCCGCCCGGCCGCAGCGCCCGATGCGCGTCCCTGAGCAGCGTGCGCCACGCGTCCGCGGGGCGATCTGCTGGGCGGCGTGCCCGGTCATGACCGCGAGGTCCGCCTCGCCCTCCGGCGCGGCATCGGCGGAGCCGAGGATCCAGGTCGCGCGCTCACCGCCGGGGCGCGTGCGCGCGACCTCGAGCATCGCCCCGGCGGGGTCGACGCCGATCACGCGGTGGCCGTCGGCCGCGAGATCGACGCCGAGCACCCCCGTGCCGCAGCCGATGTCCAGGACCGTGAAGGGCGCGCCCGACCCGCCCGCCGCGGCGTCGCGCAGCTCGCGGGCCAGACGCCGATAGAACTCGACGTCCTCGCGTCCGGAGTTCTCGGCGTCGTACAGCCGCGCGGACTCGGGATCCTCGTAGGGGTTCGTGGAGGGGAGCGTGCTCACCTCGGCGACGCTAGCGGGGCGCGCCCGGGGATGGCGAGCGAATAGGCCGCACGCCGATGGGCCGCACGCCGCGCCGCGCCGAGGTGTGCCGTCTGTCCGTTCCGGGCGGTGCGCCTGAGTGACAATGACCGGGTGAAACCGTTCCTGCTCATCGCGACCCGTCCCGAGGACGAGGTCGCGCAGTCCGAGTACGAGGCCGTGCTGCGCCTGACGGGCCTCGCGCCCGAGCAGCTGCAGCACATCCAGCTCGACCGCACGCCGATGCCGCCCATCGACCTCGAGGCGATCTCGGGGATCATCGTCGGCGGCAGCCCGTACAACACCTCGGACGACGCCGACGCGAAATCCCCCGACCAGGTGCGCGCCGAGCGCGAGCTGGGGGAGCTGCTGGACCGCGTCGTCGAGGCCGACTTCCCCTTCTTCGGCGCCTGCTACGGGGTCGGGACCCTGGGCGTCCACCAGGGCGCGATCGTCGACCGCACCTACGGGGAGCCCGTGAGCGGCATCGACGTCGAGCTCACCGACGCCGGCCGTGAGGACCCGCTGGTCACGGCCTCCGGCGTCCCCGACAGCTTCCTCGCCTTCGTGGGCCACAAGGAGGCCGTGCACGTGCTTCCCGAGCACGCCGTGCTGCTGGCCACCGGCCAGGGCTGCCCCGTGCAGATGTTCCGCGTGGGCACCTCGCAGTACGCTACCCAGTTCCATCCCGAGCTGGACAACGACGGGCTCGTCGGCCGCATCCGCGCCTACCGCGACAACGGCTACTTCGATCCCGCCGAGGAGGAGGAGCTGATCGCGCGCGTGCGTCCCGTCGACGTCCACCACGCCGCGAAGCTGCTGCGCGCCTTCGTCGAGCTGCACGCCCGCTGACCCCGTCGGCCGGAGCATCGGACCGCCCGTCCTCGCGGACCCCCGCGCCGGACCACGGCCGCCCGGAGCACCCCGCCACCCGCCCCCACCGGAGGCCCCGAGACCGATGACGTCCTCCCCGCCCCCCGACCGCTCCCCACGACCCGGCGACGCCGTGCGCCCCCGCCCGCGGCCCCGCCGGACGTTCACCCGTGAGCAGGTGCGACGCCGCCAGATCGTCGCGGGCGGATGCCTCGCGCTCGTGATCCTGCTGGTCGTGATCTCGTGCAGCGCGATCCTGGGCCGCCACGGCGGCGGGGGAGGGGGCGCGCTCGGCGGCGGGGCCGACGACTCCGCGATGAGCGTCCCCGCCACCCCGGCCGACGCCGCGGCGCTCTCCCAGCTGCCGAAGGACGCGAGCCTCGGCGGCGAGGAGGCCCTCGGCATCGACGTCTCCGCCCACCAGGGCGAGATCGACTGGACGAAGGTCCGGGGCGACGGCATCTCCTTCGCGTACATCAAGGCCACCGAGGGCACCGGCTTCACCGACCCGCAGCTGAACGCGAACTGGAGCGGCGCGCGCGGCGCCGGCGTGACCCCCGGCGCCTACCACTACTTCACCCTGTGCTCGTCCGGCGCCGATCAGGCGAAGGCGTTCCTCGCGGCCGTGCCGCCGAGCGACGACGCCCTGCCGCCCGCCCTCGACCTCGAGTTCGACGGGGCCTGCGAGAAGCGTCCCGAGGCGAAGCAGGCGAAGGAGGAGGTCGCAGCCTTCATCGACGCCGTCGAGAAGGCCTGGGGGCGCCGCGTGGTGCTCTACTCCTCGCGCGAATGGCGCGACCACTACGGACTCGACGCCACCGAGGACCGGCCCGACTGGCTGTACAACGACGGCTCCCGGCCCGTCCAGGGCGACTGGGCGCTGTGGCAGACCCGCTTCGACGGCTCGGTCGCGGGCGTGAAGGGTGACGTCGACATCGACGTGCTGCGCACCGAGGTGCTCCGCGCGTCCTCCTCGATGAACGACGACGCCTGAACGGCAGATCTCTCTGATCCCCGACTGACCTGGTCGAGACGATCCGGCGACGCCGCGCAGCGGCGCGTGTGACCCCTCACGCATCCCCTCGTGGGACGTGGTGGCGGCCCTCGCCCACCCTCTAGGGTGAGGGTCGCCGAAGCCTCGGAGAAGTCGACCCTCACCTGCCCTCGGCGGGCATCGCCGACGGCGCCGTCGACCCTCCCGCATGCGGACGCCCCACCGGATGCGCGGCCCGGCTCCATCCCCAGTCACCAGGAACGGAGACCGCACCGCCATGACCCGCCGATCCCTCTCTCGCAGCCCCCTCGCGCCCCGCCCACTGTCCACCGACGGGGCCCGTCGGCCCGAGCCCGCCCGTCGGCCCAGCCGCCGCTCGCTGCTGGCCGGAGCGGCCGCGGCCCCCATCGGCCTCGCGCTCGCCGCCTGCGGAGGAGCCTCCTCGGCGGACGAGACCGCCTCCGACGCCGGCGGCGACTCCGAGGACGGCGCCTTCCCCGTCACCATCGAGCACGCGCTCGGCACCGCCGAGATCACCGAGAAGCCCCAGCGCATCGTCACCCTGGGCCAGGGGTCCACCGAGACCTGCATCGCGCTGGGCACCATCCCCGTGGGCGTCGAGGACTACGCCTGGGGCGCCGACGACTCCGGTCAGCTGCCGTGGGTGCACGAGGCCATCGACGAGAAGAAGGGGAAGCTGCCGGAGCTCATCACCGGCTCGACCGAGCTCGACACCGAGGCGATCCTCGCGCTCACCCCCGATCTGATCCTCGCCCCCTGGTCCGGGATCACCAAGGAGCAGTACGACGTCCTCAAGGACATCGCCCCCACGGTCGCCTACGAGAAGGAGGCGTGGGTGATCACCTGGGAGCAGCAGATCACCACGATCTCCACGGCCCTCGGCCTGCCCTCGAAGGCCGACGAGCTCATTGCGGGCATCAAGGACGAGTTCGCCTCCCGCCGGCAGGAGGAGTGGGAGGACGTCACGTTCTCCTTCATCTACAACTCCGGGAAGGGCACGCTGGGCGTCTTCTACCCCGACGAGCAGCGCGTCGCCATGGTCAGCGCACTGGGCCTCACCGTGGATCCCATCAAGGACGAGATCTCGAAGTACGAGGTCGAGGGCACGGACTCGGCCATGATCGGCCTCGAGAACGCCGACATGCTCGACGACTCCGACCTCATCTTCACGTTCTACTCGGACGAGAAGAACCGCAAGGAGGTCGAGGCGCAGCCGCTGTACGCGGACATCCCTGCGATCAAGGCCGGCGCGATCGTCGCCCCGACCGACCAGGCGTTCGTCACGGGCTCCTCGATGATCAACCCGCTCACCGTCCCGTGGGCGCTCGAGCGCTACGTCCCGCTGATCGAGAAGGCCGTCGCGAAGGTCTGATCGTGAGCACCGCGGTCTCGTCCGATCCGAGCACCCGCCCCGCCGACGGCGCGGGGCGGGTGCTCCTCGGCGGCAGGCGCCGGCTCCCACCGCCCGCCGCGATCGCGCTCGCGGTGCTGCTCGTGCTCGCGGTGTGCCTTGCCAGCGTGTGCCTCGGCGCCCGGGCCGACGACCCCGGCCAGCTGCGCGCCGCCCTGCTGGGGCGCGGCGAGGAACGGATGGAGCTCATCGTGCACGGCCGCGCCGTGCGCACCCTCGTCGGACTCGCCGTGGGCGCGGCGCTCGCGCTCTCCGGCCAGCTCATCCAGGCCCTCACCCGCAACCCCCTCGGCGAGCCGGGGCTGCTGGGCGTCACCTCCGGCGCCTCCTTCGCGATCGTGCTGGTCACCGCCGTCCTCGGGACGGTCAGCACGCAGGTCGCGGCGCTCGCCGCGATCCCCGGGGCCCTGCTCGCCGTGCTCGTCGTCCACCTCGTCTCGCGCCCCGCGGGCACCTCCTCCGTGGTCCCGCTCGTGCTCGCCGGCGCCGTGGTCAGCGCCGTGCTGGGCGCCATCGTGCAGGGGATTATCCTGCGCATGCCCGCCGTCTTCGACTCCTACCGCTACTGGGTCGTCGGCTCCCTGACCGGTGCCGACCTCACCACCCTCACGACCGTCGCCCCCGTGATGCTCACGGGGCTGGTCATCGCGATCCTCATCGCCCCGGCCCTGAACACCCTCGCCCTCGGCGACGACGTCGCGATCTCGCTCGGCTCCCCGGTGCGCCTCGTGCGCGGAGCCGGGATCATCGCCGCCGGACTGCTCGCCGCGGGAGCGACCGCCGCCGCGGGCCCCATCGCCTTCGTCGGCCTCGCCGTCCCGCACCTCGTGCGCGGCCTCGTCGGCGCCGACCACCGCTGGCAGCTCCCCCTCAACCTGCTGCTCGGGGCCGCCCTGCTGGTCGCCTCCGACGTCCTCGCGCGCGTCCTCATCCGACCCGAGGAGCTCATGGTCGGCGTCGTCACCGCCTTCGTGGGCGCCCCGTTCCTGCTGCTGGCCGTGCGCCGCGGGGCGGTGACCGACCGATGAGCACCGTCCCCGCGCCTCCCGCCGAGCGCGACGCGCGCCGCTCCGAGCTCCGCCCGACCCGGGCACCGCTCCCGCCGGGGCTCCGCAACGTGCTGCTCGCCCTCGTCCTGGCCGCGATCGCCGTCGCGGCCGGGGCCGTCACCCTCGCCCGCGGCGACCTCGGCGTCGGCCCGTCGGACATCCTGAAGGTGCTCGAGGGCGGGGGCGACCGCCGCGCCGAGATCATCCTGACCCGCATGCGCGGGCCGCGCGTGCTCGTCGGCGCGGGCGCCGGGGCCGCGCTCGGCCTGGCCGGCACCCTCTTCCAGACCGTCACCCGCAACCCGCTGGGGAGCCCCGACGTGATCGGGCTGGGCGCGGGCGCCGGCGCCGGCATCGCCCTGGTCTCCCTCGTCTCCGACGGGCCCGCCCCCACCTGGATGGGCGCGCTCGCCGGCTCGGCGATCGCGATCGGCCTCGTGCACGCGGCGACCGGACGCGGCTTCGCCTCGCCCTCGCGGCTGATCATCGCCGGGATCGGCGTGGCCGCGATGGCGCTCGCCCTCACCCAGTACGTGGTGGCCGTGGTCCTGCGCGACGCCGGCTCCCAGCTCGCCGGGCAGCTCGTGGGCTCCCTGAACTCCCGCAGCATGCAGCACGCGGCGATGATCGGCATCGTCCTGCTGGTGTGCGCGCCGCTCGCCGGTCTGCTGCGCCACGACCTCACCGTCATGGACATGGGCGACGAGATGGCCGACGCCCTCGGCGCCGGCGCCGTGCGCACCCGCACGAGCGCGATCATCCTGTCGGTGCTGCTGTGCGCGGGGGCCGTCGCGGTCGCCGGGCCCATCGCCTTCGTCGCGCTCGCCGCGCCGCACATCTCCCGCAGCACCCTGCGCCTGCCCGGCCCCCACCTGCTGGTCTCCGCCCTCGTGGGCGCCGTGATCCTGCTGGTCTCCGACCTCGCCGTGCAGGCCGTGCCCCTGCTCGACGGGCTTCCCGTGGGCGTGACCACCGCCGGGTTCGGCGGCGTCTACCTGGGCATCCTGCTGATCGGCACCTGGAGGAGGAACAGCGCATGAGCACAGGACAGGAGTCCGCCCCGGCCCCGGCTCTCTCCCTCGAGGGCGTGAGCGTCGGCTACGGGGAGAAGACGGTCCTCGCCGACCTCGGCCTCGAGGTGCCCGCGGGCCGCTTCACCGCGGTGATCGGCCCGAACGGCTGCGGCAAGTCCACGATGCTCAAGGCCATGGCGCGGACGCTGCCCGTGCGCTCCGGGCGGATCCTCCTCGACGGCGAGCCGCTGGAGGCCCAGCGCTCCCGGGCGGTCGCACGGCGTCTGGCGATGCTCCCGCAGGAGCCCGTCGTGCCCGACGGCATCACCGTGCGCGGTCTCGTGGACCGCGGGCGCCACCCGTACCGCTCCGCGCTGCGCCGACGGCTCCCGGGCGACGGCGAGGCCGTGGACGCCGCGATGGCCGCCACCGGCGTGGCCGAGCTCGCGGACGTGCAGGTCACGGACCTCTCCGGCGGGCAGCGTCAGCGCGTGTGGATCGCGCTCGTGCTCGCACAGCAGACGGCGCACGTGCTGCTCGACGAGCCCACGAGCTTCCTCGACGTGGCCCACCAGATCGAGGTCCTCCACCTGTGCCAGGACATGCGCGCGAGCGGCCGCACCGTCCTCGCCGTCCTCCACGACCTGAACCAGGCCGCCCGCTACGCCGACGAGCTCGTGGTCCTCCACGAGGGCCGGCTCGTCGTCCAGGGCGCCCCGGCCGACGTCCTCGACGAGCAGCTGCTCGCCGACGTCTTCGACCTCGACGCCCAGGTGGCCCCGGATCCGCAGAGCGGCACGCCGATGGTGGTGCCGCGCCTGCGGCAGTCGGCTCAGGCCGGCTGAAGCAGGTGATGCCGCGGACTCGCCCGGTGGCGGCCGGCGGCGCGGCGGTGCTCCTGCCGAATGCGATCGTGACGCAGGGCGGCCTCGGCCAGGTGCTGACGACGACGATCCTCGGCGCGGCGCTCGGCGCGGATCCGCTGGAGCTCCTCGAGGGCGCCGGGATCCCCGAGGTCGGCATCGAGCGGACGGTAGGTGATCAGGTGCGTGCTCATGTCCCGACCCTCCCGCGCCCGGCCCTCGTCCTCCCCGTGATCGGGCTGTGCCGTCGCTGTGGACGGGACGCGGCGCCGGGTGCCGGGGCGATCCGTGCGACCGGTGCGTGAGGTGCCGCTGGTCGCGGGGCGGGGAGCGGGGCCGTCGCGGTGGGGAGCGGAGTCGTGGCGGAAGCGGCGGAGCAGGTCGTCGAAGAACATGCCTCAAGGCTCGCGCCGCGCGGGCATCCTGCACATCGCTCCGCGGTCGCCTGCGGCTCGGACCGCGGGTGGATCCCTCCGAGGCGCGCGCCCTACCGCGGAGTGAGCACCGGGTGCCCGAACTGCGGGTTCACCGCGGGACCGGTCCCGGGGAACCGGTCCTGCGGGAGGGGAGCCCGGAGGTCACGGCTGCAGGCGCACGCGCTCCCAGGCGCCCGCGGTGGGAGCGGCGGATCCCGAGCCGTCCGCCGCTGCGGCCCCGTCGGCCCACCGGTAGACGATGCGGTCGTGCATGCGGCCGCCGCGGCCCTGCCAGAACTCGATGCGGTCGGGCACGAGGCGGTACCCGCCCCAGTGCGGGGGACGGGGGATCTCCTCCTCGTCGGCGAAACGAGCCTCGACCTCGGCGTACTGCGCGTCGAGCTCCTCCCGCGTGCCGATCTCCCGGGACTGGTGGGAGGCCCAGGCGCCCAGCTGGGAGGCGCGCGGTCGACGCGCCCAGTAGGCGTCGGACTCGGCGTCGGCCACGTCCTCGATGCGCCCGTCGACCCGCACCTGCCGCTGCAGCGGGTACCAGGGGAACAGCATGGTCGCCCACGGGTCGGCGGCGATCTGCTCGCCCTTCGCAGAGTCCTTGTTCGTATAGACCACGAATCCCGCGGCGTCGTGCGCCTTCAGCAGCACGGTGCGCGAGCGCGGGCGGGGGTCCCCGTCCTCGGTGCGGTCGACGGTGGAGAGCACGAGCGCGGTGGGATCCGGCAGGTCGCCGCGCTCCTCGCGGCGCGTGAACGCCTCCTGCATCCAGACGTCGAACAGCCCCATCGGGTCCGCGGGGGCGGCGTCGGCCAGGGAGCCGCCGAGGTAGTCGTTGCGGTCGTCCGCGAGATCCGGGACCGGGTGCGAGTCGCTCATGCCCCATGAGTACGCCTGCGGGTCGCGGCGCGCAACACGGTCCGCCGCGCGCGGCGACGCCCGTGCCGCATCATGACGGCGCCGCTGTCCCACGTCACGATTCGGCCACGGGATCGACCCTTCGTGCACAGGACGCGACCCTCGCGCGCACCGGGTGCTAGGTTTCCGTCCACCATGCGCCGTGGGGCACAGGTCACATTCGCGCCCAGCGCCCGCCCCGCCCCCGTCACCCCCCATCGGAGGATCCCCATGTTCGACGCAGCTCTCACTCCTCGCCGCCGCACCGTGCTGCTCGGTCTCGCCGGCGTCCCGGTGCTGCTGACCGCCTGCGCCCAGACCAGCGACGACGGCGGCGACGGCGGTGGCGGGGGTTCGTCGGACTCGCTCACCGTGGGCACCACCGACAAGGTGACCGCGCTCGACCCGGCCGCGGCGTACGACAACGGCTCCTCGACGGTGTGGACCCAGGTCTACGGCTACCTGCTGAACACGAAGATCGGCTCGAAGGACGGCAAGCCCGAGCCGGACCTCGCCGAGTCCGCCGAGTTCTCCTCGGACACCGTGTTCACCGTGAAGCTCCAGGAGGGCCTCACCTTCGCCAACGGCAACGAGCTGACCAGCGAGGACGTGAAGCACACCTTCGACCGCCAGCTCGCGATCGCGGACCCCAACGGCCCCTCGAGCCTGCTCGCGAACCTCGAATCGGTCGAGGCGAAGGACGACCTCACCGTCGAGTTCCACCTCAAGGAGCCCAACGACCAGACCTTCCCCTACGTGCTCACGAGCCCCGCCGGCCCGATCGTCGACAAGGACGTCTTCCCGGCCGACAAGGTCCTCGCGGACGACGAGATCGTCAAGGGCAAGGCCTTCAGCGGTGCCTACCAGATCGCCAGCTGGAAGCTCAACGAGCTGGTCGCCTTCCAGGCGTTCGACGGCTACAAGGGGATCTACGGGAAGCCGAAGACCTCGGACGTGTCCCTGAAGTACTACGCCGACCAGAACAACATGAAGCTCGACATCCAGCAGGGCAACGTCGACTGCGTGTTCCGCTCGCTCTCGGCGACCGACATCGAGGACCTCAAGAAGGACTCGAAGGTCGCCGTGCACGACGGCCCCGGCGGCGAGATCCGCTACATCGTCTTCAACTTCGACACCATGCCCTACGGCGCGAAGACGAAGGACGCGGACGCGAAGAAGGCCCAGGCCGTGCGGCAGGCCGCCGCGGACCTCATCGATCGCCAGGCGATCGCGACCTCGGTCTACAAGGACACCTACACCCCGCTGTACTCGTACATCCCCGAGGGTCTGCCGGGCGCGGGCGACCAGTTCAAGACCATGTACGGCGACGGCTCGGGCAAGCCCGACGCGGCCAAGGCGAAGAAGCGCCTGTCCGACGCCGGCGTCGAGACCCCCGTGAAGCTCAGCCTGCAGTACAACCCCGACCACTACGGCAGCTCCTCGGGCGATGAGTACGCGGCCGTGAAGTCCCAGCTCGAGGCCGGCGGCCTGTTTGCCGTGGACCTGCAGTCCACGGAGTGGGTCCAGTACTCCAAGGACCGCACGGCCGACGTCTACCCGGCGTACCAGCTGGGCTGGTTCCCCGACTACTCGGACGCCGACAACTACCTCTCGCCGTTCTTCATCAAGGACAACTTCCTGGCCAACCACTACGACAACGCCGAGGTGCAGAAGCTCATCGAGCAGCAGCGCGGCACCCAGGACGCCGCCGAGCGCGAGAAGCTCTTCGTCGAGATCCAGGACAAGGTGGCCACGGATGTCTCGACCCTGCCGCTGCTGCAGGGCGCCCAGATCGCCGTGTCCACGAAGGATCTGCAGGGCGTCACCCTCGACTCGTCCTTCAAGCTCCGCCTCGCGCCGCTCGCTCCGTGACCGCGGACCTCACGCGCAGCGCCACGGACGAACCGGCCGACGCGGGCCCGTCGGGCTCGTCGGCCCCCTCCGCGACCGCCGGCCGCGGCCGGCGCGGCGGCGGGGGACTGGGTCGCTACATCCTCACGCGCTTCCTGCTGATCATCCCCACCGTGCTGATCCTGATGACGGTCGTCTTCTTCCTCATGCGGATCACCGGCGACCCGATCACCGCGGCGCTCGGCGGGCGCCTGACCCCCGATCAGCTCGCCCAGCGCCGCGCCGAGGCCGGCTACGACCGGCCGCTGATCATCCAGTACCTCGACTACCTGTGGGGCGTGGTCCGCGGCGACTTCGGCACCACCTACACCGACCGCACGCCCGTGGCGAAGATCCTCACGGAGTACGGCGGGGCGACCGCGGAGCTCGTCGTCTACGCGGTGGTCGTGGCGCTCGTGATCGGGGTGCCGCTCGGCATGCTCGCGGCCCGCGCCCGGGACCGCTGGGGCGACCTCGCCCTGCGCGTCCTCGCGATCCTCGGCTACGCGACCCCGGTGTTCTTCGTGGGGCTGCTGCTCAAGCTCGTGTTCTCCGTGGGCCTGGGCTGGCTCCCGGTCGCCGGGCGCATCTCCAGCCGGGGCGAGCTGACCATGGGGAAGATCCTGAACCCCACCCCGTTCTACCTGCTGGACGCGATCCGCCTGGGTGACGCCTCGCTGCTGTGGGACGTCATCAGCCACGCGATCCTGCCCGCGATCGCGCTGGGCCTTCTCACCGGCGGGATCTTCCTGCGCCTGGTGCGCACGAACATGATCGGCACCCTCGAGATGCCCTACGTCGACTCCGCGCGCTCCCGCGGCGTGCGCGAGTCGCGCCTGACCACGCGACACGCCCTGCGCCCCGCCTTGATCCCGATCATCACCGTGATGGGCATGCAGATCGCGATGATGCTGGGCGGCGCGGTGCTCACCGAGACCACCTTCGAGTGGAAGGGCCTGGGATACATGCTCGCCGAGTACATGACCGCCCGCGACTACGTCGCCGTGCAGGGCATCGTCATGATGCTCGCGGTCATCGTCGCGATCTCGAACTTCCTGGTCGACGTGATCGCCGCCCTCATCGACCCCCGAGTGAGGTACTGAGATGACGATCCCCCCGCCCCAGCCTCCCGGCGAGTCCGCCTCCGCCCAGGAGGGCACCGAGCTCGCCGCCGAGGCCGCCGTCGTCTCCGCCACGGCCCGCGAGCGCTGGTACCTGCGCCTGCCGATCATCAGCCATCTGCGCCGCAGCGTCGGCCTGCAGCGGGGCATGCTCGTCGCGGGCCTCGTGCTCGTGCTCGGCCTCCTGGCGACGGCGCTGTTCGCGCCGCTGCTCGCGCCCTACGGCTTCGCCGAGACCTCGGCCGACGGCGCCTCCTTCGGCACCCAGCAGCCGCCGTCGGGCGCGCATCCGCTGGGCACCACCGTCGCCGGCTACGACGTGCTCTCGCGCGTCATCTGGGGCACGCGGACGGCCGTGGCCGTGATGGCCTGCGCGGTCGTGCTGTCCCTGTTCATCGGGGTCGCGCTCGGACTGATCTCCGGATACGTGGGCGGCTGGCTCGACCGGATCCTGGTGATGCTGGCCGACGCGATCTACGCCTTCCCCTCCCTGCTGCTCGCGATCGTCATGTCGATCGTGATCTCCGGCGGCCAGTCGAGCGCGGGCGGCGGCATCCTCGCCGCAGCCGTCTCGATCACCGTGGTGTTCGTGCCCCAGTACTTCCGGGTCATCCGCGCCGAGGTGGTGCGGCTGAAGGCCGAGCCCTTCGTCGAGGCCGCGAAGGTCATCGGCACCGGGCACCGGCGCATCATGGGCACGCACCTGCTGCGCAACTCCACCCGCACCCTGCCGCTGATCTTCACCCTCAACAGCTCCGAGGCGATCCTGACGCTCGCCGCGCTGGGCTTCCTGGGCTTCGGCATCGAGCCGACGAGCGCCTCCGAATGGGGCTACGACCTCAACCGGGCCATGGCCGACGCGACCTCCGGCATCTGGTGGACGGGCCTGTTCCCCGGCCTCGCGATCGTCGCCGCCGTGCTCGGCGTGACCCTCGTGGGCGAGTCCATCAACGACCTCAACGACCCGCGCCTGCGCGTGCGGCGGAAGCGGCGGGGCGGCCCCGCAGGAACCACCTCGACGGAGGCCACGGCATGAGCGAGATAATCGACGAGCGCACGAGCGGATCCGCGAGCGCTCCGGCGCGTCTCGCGATCCGCGACCTCGACGTCACGTTCGCGACCGACGCCGGGGAGGTCCACGCGGTCGACGGCGTCAGCCTCGAGGTCGCCCCTGGCGAGATCCTCGCCGTCGTCGGCGAATCGGGCTCGGGCAAGTCCGTGACCGCGCGCAGCATCCTGGGCCTGCTGCCGGAGACCGCCGAGGAGTCCGGCGCCGTCCTGGTCTCCGGCACCGACGTCGTCGGCCTCAGCGGCGCGCGCCTGCGCGCGCTTCGCGGCGAGGACGTCTCGATGGTCTTCCAGGAACCCTCGAGCGCACTGAACCCGGTGTTCCCGATCTGGTGGCAGATGGGGGAGGGGCTGCGCGCCCACCAGCCGAAGCTCACGCGCAAGCAGATCCGCGCGAAGGCGATCGAGGCGCTCACGGCCGTCGGCATCCCCGACCCGGCCGAGCGCATCGACCGCTACCCGCACGAGTTCTCCGGCGGGCAGAAGCAGCGCATCATGATCGCGATGGCCCTCGCCCTCGAGGCGGAGCTCATCGTGGCCGACGAGCCCACCACCGCCCTCGACGTCACCGTGCAGGCCGAGATCCTGGACCTGCTGCGCGACGTGCGCGACCGCTTCGGCACCTCGATCATCGTCATCACCCACAACATGGGGGTCGTCGCCGATCTCGCCGACCGCGTGGCCGTCATGCACCACGGCCGCGTCATCGAGCAGGCGGGCGTGCGCGAGCTGTTCGCCGAGCCCCGCGAGGAGTACACGCGGAACCTGCTCGAGGCCGTCCCGCACCTGGGGCGCCGCAGCGCTTGGAGCGCCCTGTCCCGCGAGCAGCAGGAGACGATCGAGTCCGCCGAGCCGCTGGTGACCGCGAAGAACCTGGTCATCGAGTATCCCGGCCGACTGGGACGACCCGCCTTCCGCGCGGTCGACGGCGTGGACCTCGCCATCCGCCGCGGCGAGGTCTTCGGCCTGGTGGGGGAGTCCGGCTCGGGCAAGACCTCCATCGGCCGCACCATCGCGGGCCTGGAGAAGGCGACGGGCGGCAGTCTCACGGTGCTGGGCCACGAGATGCTGGGCCTGCGCGAGCGGGCCTTCAAGCCCGTGCGGCGCCGCATCGGCTTCGTCTTCCAGGACCCCGCGACCTCCTTCAACCCGCACCTGACCATCGAGGAGTGCATCGCCGAGCCGCTCGCCGTGCACGAGCGCGGCCTGTCCGCCCAGGCGCGCTCGCAGAAGGTGGGGGAGCTGCTCGAGGCCGTCGAGCTGCCAGCCGGGCACCGCCGCCGCTACCCGCACGAGCTCTCGGGCGGGCAGCGACAGCGCGTCTCGCTCGCGCGCGCCCTCGTGCTGGATCCCGAGCTGCTCATCGCCGACGAGCCGACGAGTGCGCTCGACGTGTCCGTGCAGGCCACGGTGCTCGAGCTGTTCCGCGACCTGCAGGAGCGCCTGGGATTCGCGGCGCTGTTCATCAGCCACGACCTCGCCGTCGTCGACTCCCTCGCCCACCGCATCGGCGTCCTCTACCGCGGTCGTCTCGTGGAGCAGGGGCACGGCCCGGACGTGCTGCAGGACCCGCAGGACCCGTACACGAGGCGCCTCATCGCTTCGCTGCCGGTGCCCGATCCCGTCGAGCAGGAGCGCCGCCGGAGCGCGTTCGCCCAGGAGTTCGGCCCGGCATCCGAGCGCTGACCCGCGAATCGGTGACCCGCGAATCGGTGACGCTCGGCCGCTGATGCTGCCGAGGCCGCGCCGGGCATCCCGAGGGCGCTCACGACATCGTTCCGGCGCGTCTCGACCATGACCAGCGTCGATGGGGACTTCTCCCCATGGTCGGATGTCGGTGGTCGGACCTAGTGTTCGAGGTGCCCCCACGGGGGATCGGGCTGATGCCCGGTGGGGAGCGGACGATCGGCTCCGCGCGACGGAGGGGGTCCGTCGGCGCGGGGCCGAGTTCGTCGACCGGATGAGCGGCCCGCGCGTCGTCCCGCTCCGCCCGGCCCCGCCTCGATCGCGCTGATTGGCACAGGTACCTGAAACCGTTAGTATCAGGAACGGCCGGTATCGGTATCCGCTCGGCGGTGCGCCTGCGCGCGGCACCTCCGTCGGACCCGGGGCCGGCGCCCCCACACCCGTCGAAGGAGACACCGTGCCCGAGGCCGTCATCGTCGCCGCTGCCCGCTCGCCCATCGGCCGCGCCCGCAAGGGCTCTCTCGTCTCGATCCGCCCCGACGACCTCGCCGGGCAGATGATCGGCGCGGCCCTCGAACAAGCCCCCGGCCTGGACCCCGCCACCATCGACGATCTGCAACTGGGCTGCGCGATCCCCGAGGGCTACCAGGGCGGCAACCTCGCCCGCACCGTCGCGATCCGCCTGGGCCTGGACACCGTGCCGGGCGCCACCGTCACCCGCTTCTGCGCCTCGAGCATCCAGACCACCCGCACCGCCTTCCACGCGATCCGCGCGGGCGAGGCGCACACGGTGATCTCCGCCGGCGTCGAGTCCATCTCCATGAGCAGCGGGAAGCTCATGGAGGAGGACGACCGCGACCCGCTGTTCCGCGACGCCTGGGAGCGCACCGACAAGCGCGCGAGCCGCGAGATCCCCGCCCCGTGGCACGACCCCCGGGAGGACGGCGACCTGCCCGACCCGTACATCCTCATGGGCCAGACCGCCGAGAACGTCGCCGAGCTGCGCGGCATCACCCGCGAGGCGCAGGACGAGTACGCCGTGCGCTCGCAGAACCGCGCCGAGGCGGCCATCGCCTCCGGCTTCTTCGACCGCGACATCACGCCGGTCACCCTTCCCGACGGCACCGTCGTCTCCGCCGACGACTCCCCGCGCGCGGGCGTCACCTACGAGTCCGTCTCCCAGCTCGACCCCGTCTTCCGTCCCGGCGGGACGATCACGGCGGGCAACTGCTGCCCGCTGAACGACGGCGCCGCGGCGCTCGTCGTCATGTCCGACGAGCGCGCCCGCGAGCTCGGCCTCACCCCGCTCGCGCGGGTCGTCTCCACCGGCGTCTCCGGTCTCAGCCCGGAGATCATGGGCCTCGGCCCCGTCGAGGCCACCCGCCGCGCGCTCGACCTCGCCGGGATGAGCATCGGCGACATCGACCTCGTCGAGCTCAACGAGGCCTTCGCCGCCCAGGTCATCCCCTCGGCCGACGACCTCGGCATCGACCACGACAAGCTCAACGTCCACGGCGGCGCGATCGCGCTCGGCCACCCCTGGGGCCAGACCGGCGCCCGCATGACCACCACCCTCATCCACGGCCTGCAGGAGCGCGACGGCGCGCTGGGCCTGGCCACGCTGTGCGTCGGCGGCGGCCAGGGCATGGCCCTGATCCTCGAGAGGATGTCCTGATGACCACGACCGACCACCCCGGCCAGCCCCAGACCCTTCCGGCCCCGAGCACCGACGCGGGCGCCGCCCGCACCGAGCGCGCCGGCGACGCCGCGACCGGCATCGGCCCCGGCCCCGTCGTCTCGGCCCCCGACCCGACCGCCGCGACCCCGGCCGAGCTGCTGCCGATCCAGGCCGACCACTTCGCCCTCTTCCAGGACGTCGCCGGAGAGGACCTGCGGGCATGGGCCGACGCCCGCCGCCTCGCGGAGGACCTCGAGCGCCTGAACGAGGCATGGGATCGCGCCGAGTACCCGACCGAGCTGATCGCGAAGCTCGGCGACCTCGACCTGCTCACCGACGGCCTCGACGTCCCCGGGCACCGCGCGCTCAGCCCGCTCGCGGCGGGCCTGGTGAACATGGAGCTCTCCCGGATCGACGGGTCGCTCGGCACCATGGTCGGCGTCCAGGGCGGTCTCGCCCTGCGCTCGATCGTGCTGCTGGGCTCCGATGCGCAGAAGGAGCGCTGGGTCGAGCCCCTGGTCGCCGGCCGCGAGTTCGGCGCCTTCGCCCTCACCGAGCCCGACCACGGCTCCGACTCCGTCTCGCTCGAGACCGCCGCCCGGCGCGACGGCGACCAGTGGGTGCTCAGCGGCCAGAAGCGCTGGATCGGCAATGGCGTGAACGGCCACGTCTCCGTGGTCTGGGCGCGCGTCGACGACCCGAGCGACGAGACGCTGCACGGCCAGGTCTCCGGGTTCCTCGTCGCCCAGGACCTCCCCGGATACGAGGCCGAGGTCATCACCGGCAAGGTCGCCCTGCGCGCCATCCACCAGGCGCACATCCGCCTGGACGACGTGCGCGTGGGGCTGGATGCGCGCCTGCCCGGTGCGCGCTCCTTCAAGGACACCTCGAAGGTCCTCTTCGCGACCCGAGCGGGCGTCGCCTGGGGCGCCCTCGGACACGCCACCGCGTGCTACGAGGCGGCCCTCGAGCACGCGCGCACCCGCATCCAGTTCGGCAGGCCCCTCGCCAAGGCGCAGAACGTGCAGGTGCGCCTCGCGGACATGCTGCAGACCCTCACCTCCATGCAGCTGTACTGCGTGCGCCTGGCCCAGCTCGAGACCGCGGGGACGATCAGCCCCGAGCAGGCGTCCCTCGCCAAGGTGCACAACACCCGCGCCGCCCGCGAGATCGCCTCGAACGCCCGCGACCTCCTCGGCGGCTCCGGCATCCTGCTCGAGAACCGCGTGGTGCGGCACCGCAGCGACATCGAGGCCCTCCACACCTACGAAGGCACCGACACCATGCAGTCCCTCATCGTCGGCCGGAAGGTGACCGGGGTCAGCGCCTTCGTGTGACGTGATGACCGGCCCGCGTGAGGGGGCGGGCCGGTCCGCGGGTCGACGCGCGAGGGCGTGGGCCGACGCGTGGGGGCGGGTGCGGGCCCGCCGGGCCGCGGGATACTGCCGCCATGGACTTCGATGTCGACGACGCCGCCACCCTGATGACGCTGCTGGACGAGAAGCGCCCGAGGCGCGTCACCCAGTCCCTGCTCTCGGGCTGGGACATGCTGCAGGCCGACGTCCCCACCCGCGAGCGGATCGAGAGCGCGGCCGCCGTCCTCGTGGGCACCGGCCTCGCCACGGTCGACGCGGACTGGGGGATGCAGCTCACCGCCGAGGGCGCACGGATCCGCCGTGCGGTGCCCGGTCGCCTCGGCATGCGGCAGGTTCCGGGGATCCTCGGTGCGCAGCTGCGGGAGAGGGGCGTCTCGCGCGCCGACTTCGTCCTGCCGTCCTCCCTCTACGACGCGGCGTTCACCGCGTACATGGACGTCGCCGCGCGTCGTCGGGAGCGTGCCTACCGCCGGCACTGGTGGGAGACCTGGAAGCCCCGTCGGCAGAAATGAGAGAGCCGCTGTGATCCCGCTCCGATCCCAGCTCAGTGCCCGAGATCAGCGCCTTCGCCGATCGTCACGTTCGCGCATCTCTCCCGGTATTCATCTTCGGTGAGGCGGAGTGCGCCGGGCTTGTAGACGGGGTCATCTTCTTGGCGCCCACCCGCTGGCCCCCAAGGGTTCTGCATGATCACGTGTCCGTCGTCAGTGACCTCTTCGACCACGTGCACGTGTTCGGAGCTTCTCCCCATGGCCCGTGCTTGCGGGCTGTTGACGTTCAGTCGACACTGTTCCCGACGGGCCGTCAGGACGGCCAACGAGGAGGAGAGCATGCCTGCGTCTGCGAACCAGCGCTTGGGTCGGCGGAAGGCGGTGCTGCTCACCGGCGGAGCGGCCGTGTCAGTGGTCGTGTCCGGGGGCCGTGGTGAGGCGACGACGTCGGATGCCGGCGGTCAGGACGAAAGACCCATGTCTGTGAGCTCGAGGTCCCCGCAGGATGCGGTGGCCGAGGCCACCAGACTCCTTGACGATGCGCAGCAGGCGCTCGACGACGAGTTCGACGCCCCCACCTGGAGGGAAGATCCTTCGAACCCGGCGCCGAAGAGTGCGGATGGAAACTGCGTCTGGCGCGTGCCGTCCAGGATCTGCGACGACTACCTGGCGAAGGACTCCGCGGACGACCAGCGGATCGCCGACGCGCTGAACTCCGCGCTCGTGGCGCACGGGCTGCCGAAGGCCCCCGCCGTCGACGGTGGAACGGGCGGATGGGCGACCACGTCGAGCAGTGCAGACGGGGTCACGTTCGAATTCCGCTCGAAGGGGGTCACCGAGCTGTCCGTCTCGGTCGCGTTCGCAGGCGACTGCACCGAGGTGAGCGACGGCGCCTGATGAAGGCGCGTTCGGCCTGGGACGCAGCGTGCTCGAGGACCCGCGGAAGACGCGGGACGCGGCTTTCCCGTATCAGGGGTGGAGCGAGGGGTCGCCCTCTGAGGGCGAGGCGCAGTCGGACGGAGTACGGCCGACATCCACGACACGGCATCTGCTCTCGGAGCGGGAACCGTTCTCCCAGGCGGAATGAGGGGGTCTAAGCACGCGCCTCACCATCGGCGGACCTGAGATCACGGCGCCCGGTCACCGCATCGCGGCGATCTCCTCGTCCGAGTGCAGGATGCAGAACTCGTTCCCCTCGGGATCGGCCAGCACCACCCAGCCGCTGCCGGGACCGTGGATGCCGCGCAGATCGTCCACCTGCGTCGCGCCCAGCTCGAGCAGGTGCGCCAGCTCCTGGTCCTGCGGGTCGCGACGCGGACGCAGGTCCAGGTGCAGGCGGTTCTTGATGGACTTCGCCTCGGGCACCTCGAGGAACAGCAGGGTGTGGCCGGTCTCGGGATCGTGGATCGCGCACTCCTCGTGGCCCGGGAAGTTCGGGTCCTCGGGATCGTCGACGTACCCGAGCATCTTCTTCCAGAACTCCGAGAGCTCGAACGCGTTCGCGCAGTCGATGGACGTATGGGAGACATAGCTCGTCATGGCCCCATCGAACGCCGGTGATGCGTGGGCGGCAAGGGGATTGCCGTCGGTGGTGCCGATGGCCCTCGGCGGGGTCAGCTCTCGAGGTGCCTGCCGGCTCCATCGGCCCAGAAGTCGAAGGCGTTCGCACCCCACATCCGTCGGTACTTCTCGAGGAACTCCGGAAGCAGCCAGACCCGCTGGGCGAGCTGAGGATGCTGAGGCTGACGCACCATCGCCCAGAAGGCGAACATCAGCTCGGCGGCATCGGACTCGAAGATGTAGCGCACCCGGCCGCGGTCCGAGCTGTCACCGATCATCGCGAACTGGCGACGGTTGACCATCTTCGCGCTCACGATGGCGTCCCACGGCCAGGGGAGGATGTCCGTCGGCGTGGCCAGATAGATGCCGTACTGGTTGACGTAGGCCATGCCGCCGTCGATGTGGCGCCAGCGCTCGGTCGCGGCCTCTGCTGCGGCCGCTCGGCGCCTGCTGTTGCCCATCGCCTGGCCCGCAAGGTGACCGGCGGTCATCGCGAGGCCGAGCCCGCCGGTCGTGAAGAACATGCTCGAGTCCTGCTGGTACGTGCCGTCGCCGAGCGCTTGGTAGGAGTGCAGCGCAGAGGGCGCCGCCAGCACGATCCTGTTGTCGGGGTAGGTTCCCGCGACCGCGAACTCCACGGGCAGGCCGTCGACCACATGGAACTCATCGTGCTCGACGGCGTAGATGATCTGGGCCGTGCGCAGGAGGATCGCGTCGCGTGCGGTCCACGTCTCGTGCTCCGAGGGCATGGGCTGCGGCCGACTCATCTCAGCAGTGTAGGCAGATCATCGGACGTCGGCGGGTGCGTCCCGCACCCGACGGCGCCGTCGGTCCGCTGGCTCGTGCCGCTCTCGGTCCGCCGATCGCCCCTCGTCGGCCTCGACTTAGAGTCACCTGACCGGTGACGGCGGTCACAGCTCCTCGTCACAGCGCCCGTGTTCGGGTCATCGCGACCATAAGGTCTCCGCAACCGTAAAGGTCCGCGTGACTTTAACTGGAGGTGACCGCTGTGGCCGATCCCGTCTCCCTCGCCGTCTCGACGGTGATCTTCGCGCTGCGCCCCCATCCCAGCACCCGTCTGCCGGTGCTCTGGGTCCCGCTCGTGCGCCGTATCCGCGACCCCCACCAGGGGAAATGGGCACTTCCCGGAGGTCCGCTCGGCGCCAGCGAGGGGCTCGCGGCATCGGCGGGCCGGACGCTGCGGGAGACCACGAGGCTCACCCCGCGCTATCTCGAGCAGCTCTACGCCTTCGGGAGCCTGGACCGTGCACCGTCGGCCGCGGAGCGCACCGTCTCGGTCGTCTACTGGGCGCTGGTGCGCTCCGAGGAGGCCGACGCGAGCCTCGAGTCGGTCAACGTGCGCTGGTTCGTCGCGGACGAGCTGCCCGAGCTCGCCTTCGACCACTCGCTCATCGTCGAGTACGCGCTGTGGCGACTGCGCAACAAGGTCGAGTACTCCCGCATCGCGGCGGCCTTCCTGGGGGAGGCCTTCACCCTCGCCGAGCTGCGCGCCGTCCACGAGGCCGTGCTGCGCAGGCGCCTGGACCCCGCGAACTTCCGTCGTCAGATGGAGGCGAGCGGACGCCTCGTCCCCACGGGCGAGTACCGCGCCGGCGGCCGTCACCGCCCCGCGCAGCTCTTCCGCCATGACGAGTCCATCCACCTCGCCGACAACGGCCCGCTCACCGGCCTCTGACCGGCACCCATCGCCCCAGCACTCATCGCCCCATCGCCCCACCGCACACCCTGGAGAACCCGATGACCACCACCGCCTCGGTCGACCTCACCATCCGCGACATCTCGACGGGCGCCGCCCGCGGCAGCACCTGCTCGACCGCGCTGCTGGACGCGCCGTGGGACGTGGACGCCGGGCCCTCCACGTACGGCCCCGGCGCCTCCCAGGCCGATCCGATCCCGGGCGCCGCGCCCCGCCAGGGCGGCATCCCCGAGAGCTACCGGCAGGCGAGCCGCGAGGAGCTCTACCGGCGCATCCGCGCCGCGAAGGCCGAGCTGGGGGACAGGGTCGTGGTGCTCGGCCACTTCTACCAGCGCGACGAGGTCGTGCAGTACGCCGACTACGTGGGCGATTCCTTCCAGCTCGCGAACGCCGCGAAGGCCCGCCGAGAGGCGGAGGCGATCATCTTCTGCGGCGTGCACTTCATGGCAGAGACCGCCGACCTCCTCTCCGGCCCCGAGCAGGCGGTCATCCTGCCGAACCTCGCCGCCGGCTGCTCGATGGCCGACATGGCCGACATCGACCAGGTCGAGGAGTGCTGGGAGCAGCTCATGGAGGTCTACGCCGACGAGCTCGGCGGGACGGACGCGTCGGGCGCCGCCGACGGAGCGCGCGCGGTCGACGGGGACGACGTACTCGCCCCCGTCATCCCCGTGACCTACATGAACTCCTCCGCGGCGATCAAGGGCTTCGTGGGCCGCCACGGCGGGATCGTGTGCACGTCCTCGAACGCGGCGACCGTGCTCGAGTGGGCCTTCGCGCGCGGCCGACGCGTGCTGTTCTTCCCCGATCAGCACCTGGGCCGCAACACCGCGAGGGCGATGGGGATCCCGCTCGAGCAGATGCCGATGTGGAACCCGCGCCGCCCGCTCGGCGGCAACGACGAGCAGACCCTGCGCGACGCCCGGGTCGTGCTCTGGCACGGTTTCTGCTCGGTTCACAAGCGCTTCACCACCGCCCAGATCGACAAGGCCCGCGCGGAGCATCCCGGCGTGCGCGTGATCGTCCACCCCGAGTGCCCCATGCCCGTGGTCGATGCGGCCGACGAGGCCGGCTCCACGGACTACATCCGCAAGGCCATCGAGGCGGCCGAGGAGCCCACGACCTTCGCGATCGGCACCGAGATCAACCTCGTCCAGCGTCTGGCCGCGCAGCATCCGCAGCACACGATCTTCTGCCTGGATCCTGTGGTGTGCCCGTGCTCGACGATGTACCGGATCCACCCCGGCTACCTCGCCTGGGCCCTCGAGTCCCTGCTCGAGGGCGAGGTCATCAACCGCATCACCGTCGGCCCCGACGTCGCCGATCCCGCCCGCCTCGCCCTCGAGCGCATGCTCGCCGCGAAGCCGGGGGCCGTCAGCGGCGGAACGACCGGAGCGACCGGAGCAGCCTCAGCGACCGGCGCGGCCGCAGCAGCGACCGGCACTCCGTCCGGCGCGGCGCGCGCATGACCCGCGTCCTGCGGGCCGACGTGCTCGTCGTCGGCTCGGGCATCGCAGGTCTGACGGCCGCCCTGCGCGTCGCCCGCACCTGCCGCGTGGTGCTCGTGACCAAGGGGGCGATCGACGACTCGGCGACCGCGAAGGCCCAGGGCGGGATCGCCGGAGCCCTGGCCCCGGAGGACTCGCCCGCACAGCACGCCGCCGACACGCACGTCGCGGGGGCGGGGCTGTGCCTCGAGGACGCCGTGCGCGTGCTCTGCGAGGAGGGACCGGACCGGATCCGCGAGCTCATCGACCTCGGAGTCGTCTTCGACCGGGTCGAGGGGGACGCCGAGGACCCCGACCTCCCGTACGCGATGGGCCTGGAGGGCGCGCACTCGCGGCCCCGCATCCTGCATGCCGGAGGGGATGCGACCGGTCGGTCGATCGAGGATGCCCTGGTCGGCTCCGTCCGACGCGCACCGATCGAGGTGCTCGAGCGGACGGCGCTCGTCGATCTGCTGGTCACCGAGCCGCGCAGTGCCCTGCCCGGACCCGGCGCCGCACGGGTCTCTGACACTCCGGGCGTTCCCGCGGGAACACCTTGTCCCGCCGCGCGGGACGAGGAGTATCAGTCCGCGAATTGTGGCGAGCGCGGGCACGAGCGCGCGCCCCGCGTCGTCGGCGCCGCATTCCTCGGTGCCGACGGGGCCCCGCTCGAGGTCCGCGCGGACGGGGTGGTCCTCGCGACCGGCGGCGCCGGGCAGCTCTACTCCCACACCACGAACCCCGAGGTCGCCACGGGGGACGGCGTCGCCGCCGCCTGGCGCGCAGGCGCGTGCGTCGCCGACCTCGAGTTCGTGCAGTTCCACCCCACGGCCCTCACCGGGAGCGCCTTCCTCGTGTCCGAGGCCGTGCGCGGTGAGGGCGCCGTCCTGCGCGATGCGGAGGGCCGGCGGTTCATGCCCGACATCGACCCGCGCGCCGAGCTCGCGCCCCGCGACGTGGTCGCCCGGGCCATCGCCCACGTCATGGCCGCTCAGGACGGGCGCCCCGCCCTGCTGGACGCGACGGACATCGGCCGCGCCGAGCTCGCCCGGCGTTTCCCGACCATCGATGCCGCCGTGCGCTCGGCGGGGCTCGACTGGGCATCCCAGCCGATCCCGGTGACCCCGGCCGCGCACTACGCGATGGGCGGGATCCGCACCGACCTCGACGGGCGCACGAGCCTCCCGGGCCTGTTCGCCGCGGGAGAGTGCGCCTGCACCGGCGTGCACGGCGCGAACCGCCTGGCCTCGAACTCCCTGCTCGAGGGCGCCGTGTTCGGTGCGCGCGCCGGAGAGATCGCGGCTGTCGAGGCCGCCGGGTCGGCTGCTGGGTCGGGCGCTGAGTCCCACGAAGTACCCGCCGCAGCCTTCGCGGCGCTCGCCGCGGTGCCTGCAGCGGGGCCCGCATGGACACGCCGCGACCTGCAGGAGCTCATGTGGGAGCACGTGGGGCTGCTGCGCACGGGCGATCAGCTCGCGCACGCCGCCCGTGTCCTGGACGGCTGGGCCGCCCCGACGCCCAGCACCGTCGCGGCGATCGAGGATCGCAACCTCCTGCATCTCGCCCGCCTCACGGTCGCCGCGGCCCGCGCGCGCGCCACCTCCGCAGGCGCCCACCACCGGCTCGACGACCCGTCCGCGCCGGAGGCGTTGCCCGCGCCCGCGCTCGAACCCCATACCGCCCCCGCCGCCCGCACCCTCCAGGAGGCCCACGCATGCTGACCACCGCCCACATCGACCGCGTCGTCGCCGCGGCGCTCGCCGAGGACGCGCCCTGGGGCGACGCCACCGGCGAGGCCTTCCTCCCCGCGGACGCCCACGCCGCGGCGCAGCTCACCGCCCGCGAGGCAGGAGTGCTCGCAGGCATCGACGTGGTCCGCGCCGCCTTCCGGCTCACGGACACGTCGGTCCAGGTCACCGCTCATGCAGCCGACGGGGACTCCTTCACCGCCGGCCAGGTGCTCGCCGAGATCGAGGGGCCCGCGCGCGCCGTGCTCCAGGCGGAGCGGATCGCCCTGAACTTCGCCCAGCGCATGTCGGGCATCGCGACGCTCACCCGCGCCTTCGTCGACGCGGTCGCGGGGACCGGTGCACGCATCACCGACACCCGCAAGACCACTCCCGGCCTGCGCGCCTTCGAGCGCCATGCGGTGCGCTGCGGCGGCGGTGTGAACCACCGCTTCTCCCTCTCCGACGGCGTGATGGCCAAGGACAACCACCTCGCCGTGCTGCGCAGTCAGGGCCTCGATCTCACCGAGGCGATCCGCGCCGCCCGCGAGCGCCTCGGGCACATGACGCGGCTCGAGGTCGAGGTGGACCGCATCGACCAGATCGAACCCGTCCTCGCCGGCGGCGTCGATGTCATCATGCTCGACAACTTCTCGCTCGCCGACCTCGAGCGCGGTGTGGAGATCGTCGGCGGCCGCGCGATCGTCGAGGCCAGCGGCAACGTCACCCTCGAGACCGTCGGCGACATCGCCCACACGGGCGTCGACGTGATCTCCTCCGGCGCCCTCACCCATTCGGTGCGCAGCCTCGACCTGGGGCTCGATGCGACGGTGAGCGCCGCCCGGTGATGCTGTATCTCGACGCCGCCGCGACCGACGCGGTGCGGCGCGAGGCCCTCGAGGCGGCGTGGCCCTATCTGACCGGCGTGTTCGGCAACCCCTCGAGCCATCACAGCGCGGGGGAGGCCGCCGCCGCGGGGCTCGCCGACGCCCGCTCCCGGGTCGCGTCCGTGCTGGGTGCTCGCCGCAGCGACGTCACCTTCACCAGCGGGGGCAGCGAGGCCGCGAACCTCGCGATCAAGGGGCTGGCACTGGCGAACCCGCGAGGGAAACACCTGGTCACCTCGCCCATCGAGCACGAGGCCGTCCTCGGCAGCATCGATCACCTGCGGCGCGTGCACGGCTTCGAGGTCTCGTTCGTGACCCCGTCGGCCGACGGGACGATCACCCCCGAGGCCCTGCGCGAGGAGCTGCGCGAGGACACCACCCTGGTCTCCCTCGCGTACGCGAACAACGAGGTGGGGGCCGTGTCGGACGTGCCCGCGCTCGCCGAGGAGGCGCACCGGGTCGGCGCCCTCCTGCACACCGACGCCGTCCAGGCGGCAGGCTGGCTCGACCTGCGCGGGCTCGGCGCGGACGCGCTGACGATCTCTGGCCACAAGCTCGGCGCGCCCAAGGGGATCGGCGCCGCGATCATCCGCGGCCGCCTGCCGCTCGAACCCCTCGTCCACGGAGGCGGGCAGGAGGGCGGCCGACGCTCGGGCACCGAGAACGTCGCCTTCGCGGTCGCGCTCGCGACCGCGCTCGAGCTCGCCGAGTCCGAACGCGAGGACACGGCGGCCCGGCTCGCACCGCTCCGCGACGCCTTCATGGCCCGTGTCCTCGCCGCCTATGAGGGCGCGCTGGTCACGGGGCCGACTGCGGGGGCCACGAGGGCGGATCATCCGCCGACCGCGGAGCGGCCTGACCGGCGACTGCCCGGCCACGCCTCCTTCTGCTTCCCCGGGACCAGCGGCGAGTCGGTGCTGCTCGATCTCGAGGAGCACGGCGTCATCGCCTCGAGCGGCTCCGCGTGCGCGGCCGGCAGCGACGAGCCCTCGCACGTGCTCACGGCGCTCGGCATCCCGCGCGAGGTGGCGCAGACGGCCGTGCGCTTCAGCTTCCCCCGCGGTGCCGACGCGCAGACCCTGGAGGCCGCGACCGCGGCGGTGGAGCAGGTGCTGGACGGGCGGTGAGGCACGCGCGGAGTGCGGCACCCGGTGTCCGGCTCCCAATGCCCGACGTCCGGAGGTGTCCCGCTCTACTGCGCCGCCCGCGACATCGCGTCGAGGTGGAAGGCCAGGAACAGCAGCGCCGCCACGACGACCAGCAGCGGGACCCACAGGGGCGCGTGGATGCTCTCGATGACCAGCGAGGACAGCAGCGTCAGACCGATGACCCCCAGGAAGATCATCCGCGAGGCGACGGGCGTGGGAGTCGTGCTGGTGCGCGGCAGGTCGGAGCGTCGGATCGCGATCCCGTAGATCAGCACGCCCGCCGCGAGCTGCGCGAACATCACCAGCAGCCGTGCCAGGCCGTTCGAGATCAGCCACGGGGCGTAGGGCATGAGCACGCCCCCGGCCATCAGCAGCGAGGAGAGCACCTGTCCGGGCCACAGCGGCCTGCCGGTCGCCCCGCTCCGCGGCGACGTCGCGCTCGCCGCGGGCTTCCGCGGGTTACCTTCCTTCTTGCCCGCGCTCATGCCGCGCCTCCTGCAGCGTCGGCGTCGCTCACGGGTTCGCCATCGCCCACGAGCTCGGCGAACCGGGCCAGGTCCACGTTCCCGCCGGACAGGATGACGCCCACGCGGGGCTGTCTGCCAAGGTCACCTGCCAGATCACGTGCCTGCGCGACGGCGGCGGCGAGCCCCAGGCAGCCCGTCGGCTCGACCACGGCCTTCATCCGCGTCGCGAGGAACCGCATCTGGGCGACGAGCTCGGCGTCGCTCGCGGTGAGGATGCCGCTCGCGCGCTCGCGGATGATCGCGAAGGTCGTGTCGCCGACGCGCGTGGTCTGCGCGCCGTCGGCGATGGTCCGCGGCACGTCGATGGCCACCGGCCCGCCCGCCTCGAGGGAGCGGCGCACGTCGTCCCCGGCCTCCGGCTCCACGCCGAACACGCGGCAGGCGGGGGAGAGGTCCCCCGCGGCCAGCAGACTGCCCGAGAGCAGCCCCCCGCCTCCGCAGGGCACGAACAGCAGGTCCAGCTCGCCCGCGTCCTCGAGGAGCTCGAGGGCCGCGGTGCCCTGGCCGGCGATGATCGCCGGATGGTCGAAGGGCGGGACGACCTCCGCGCCCTGCTCGCGGGCGATGCTGCTCGCGATCGCGGTGCGATCCTCGCGACAGCGGTCGTAGAGGACCACCTCGGCGCCGTAGCCGCGGGTCGCCGCGAGCTTCGCGGCCGGGGAGTCCTCGGGCATGACGATGGTGGCGCGGCGCCCCTGCTCGCGCGCCGCGAGCGCGACCGCCTGCGCATGGTTGCCGGAGGAGAACGCGACCACGGGCGTCCCCGGGTCCAGAGCGCTCAGCGCCGTGAAGGCGCCGCGGAACTTGAATGCGCCGACGCGCTGCAGGTTCTCCGCCTTCAGCAGCATCTCGCAGCCGGTCAGCGCGTCGAGCGTGCGGGAGGTGAGCACGGGCGTGCGATGGGCGACGCCCTCCAGGAGGCGCGCGGCCTCGCGCACGTCGGCGATCGTGGGTGCGCTCACGAGGGTTCCTTCTTCCTGCTGGGGGTCCCGTCCGACTCTATGCGGCCGACGGGACCGGCCGTCGGACCCCCGCGTACGGTGGGGCCATGGCGACACCGACCACCGGTCCCTTCGGCGACCTCCCCACCGCGCCCTACGAGCCGCCCGTGCCGCCGCACGCCCCCGGGACGGACGTCGTCCAGCGCAGCGTCCGCGACTTCCCCGAGACGGGCCCGGCCGTGGGCTTCGCCGTCGGCGGCACGGTGCTGCACGACTCCGAGGACCTCATCGTGATGATGACCGTCCCGGGCTCGGCGATGGCGGGCCGTCGCGGCCCCGGATCGGGCCCGAACGGCCGGCTCGTCGCGCCGGGGGACTGGGACGGCTCCTACGAGCTGTCCGCGTGGCGCGGCAGCACGGTGGTGCGCGCGCACCGACCGGGCGAGCCCTGGTCGATCTGGCGCTGGCACGACGGCACGGACTGGACGCCCCGCTGGTACGGGAACCTCGAGGCGCCCTGGCGGCGCACCCCTCTCGGCTACGACATGCAGGACTGGGCGCTCGACGTGGTCGCCGAGGGCGATCCCGCGACCGACGACTGGCGCGTCGCGATGAAGGACGAGGACGAGCTGGCATGGTTCGTGGACAACGGCACCGCGACCCGCGAGATCGCCGAGCGCATCACCGAGGTGGGGGCGACGGTGCGCGGCATCTTCGAGCGCCGCGAGGGTCTGGTCGGCGCCGACTGGGGCGCCTTCGTCCCTCCGGCCGACGCGGGCCTCGTGACGTTTCCCGAGGGCTGGCAGGAGCTGCGACCGTGAGGCCGCTGCGACTGCGACTGCGACTGCCGACGCAGGTGCGACGACGAGAGAGGAGAGCGCCATGGACCAGCGCACGCGACTGAGCATCCTCCTGGGGTTCCTCGCGGTGCTCGTCCTCGCGATCGTGATCGGGGTCGAGAGCCTCACCGCGGGCACTCTCGTCGGCGTCCTGGGCTGCCTCGTGGTCCTCACGATCGGCTGGTGGTCGGGCCGGCGCGGACGCCACACCGCCTGGGCCGAGGCATCGGCGCAGATCGCCCCGAGCCGCGCTCTGGTGCTGTGGAAGCCCGGCTGCGTCTACTGCGAGCGTCTGCTGCTGAGCCTCGGACGCGACTCACGCGTGACCTGGGTGAACGTGTGGCAGGACGAGCAGGCGAACGCACGCGTGCGCGAGCTGAACGGCGGTGACGAGCTCACGCCCACGGTGATCATCGGCGACGAGGTGCTGCGCAATCCCACGGTCGACGAGATCCGCGCGTTGCTCTGATCAGGGTCGATGGGGCCGTCGGGCCGATCCGGTCCGCAGCGGACGTGCCCGCTCGGCGCGGCGAACCGCTCAGCGCGGGGAGGCGGGTGCGGGGCCGTCGACGTCCAGCGGGCCCGTCGCAGTGGGCTTGACGAAGTGCCCCGCCCGGGCGCGCTGCAGCGACGCGACGTCGTCGAAGCGCAGCAGCGCGGTGAAGCCGAGGAGGACGACGAGCATAACGAGGATCCCCCATGCGGTGAATCCGAGGCTCTCCGCGAGGAGCACGAGCACCACCAGCGGGACCGCCGCGATCGCACTCACCGCGACGACCCTGCCGCTGCGGGTCACGCGCCCTCCGAGATGACGGCGTCGGACGAGCCCTCCGAGGAAGAGCCCTCCGTACATGAGGACTGCATAGACCAGCCACGGCCACCAGCTCGTGGTGACGGTGGTGAGCACCATCATCACCGCGAGGGCGCCGCAGAGCATCACGGCCTGGATCAGCGTGAGCGCCAGCGGGATGGGCCGAGGCGTGCTCCGCTCGGCCGATGCGTCCGTGGGATCCTGCGCCGTGCGCGCTGTCCGGACGCCGTCGGGTGTCGGTGTCGTCGGCGTCGCCGGCATCGTGCTCCCCCTCGATCGCCGCGCCCTGTTTTCCGTCGTACGGGCCCTGCGCGGCGGACCGCGCACGCTCCTCGACCGTACGGAACCGTCGCGGACGAGACAACCGTTCCGGTGCTCAGGGCGTGCGCACGGCACCGAAGATCAGGGTGCGGCGCAGGGCGAAGCCGAGCTTCTCGTAGGCCGCGATCGCACCGGTGTTCTCGGCGCCCGTGTGCAGCAGGGCGCGGTCGCCGCGCTGCTGGATGGCGTGGGCGACGTCGAGCACGAGGCGCGAGGCGAGTCCCTGCCGGCGCTGGTCGGCGTCCACGGCCACGGCGCTGATCTCGGTCCAGCCGTCGGGGTGCAGGCGCTCCCCGGCCATCGCCACCAGGCGCCCCTCGCGCCGGATGCCCACGTAGCGCCCCAGCTCATGGGTGCGCGGCAGGAACGGGCCGGGCTGGTTGCGCTCGACGAGGGCGAGCATCTCCGGTGCGTCGTCGGCTCCGAGCACGACCGCTTCCTCATCGGGGCGGGTCCGCAGAGCGGGGGTCTCGGTGAGCTGCACGCCGTCGATGCGGTGCTCCCAGCTCCAGCCCTCGGGCAGCGTCGGATCCGCATGGGAGACGCTGACGACCGCGTCGTGCCCGAACACGTCGAGGATCGCGTCCCACACGCCCGGGTCCCCCCAGTCCTTCACGCCGACGAACGGCGAGACGTCGTGCGGGTAGCGCAGCACCAGATCGTTCCCGATCGCGAAGTGCGCGTGCGCGCCCGTGAGCGCGGACCAGGCGGGGGAGTCCAGCACGGAGTCGTCCGTGGCGGGGGAGGTGGTGTCGGCGAGCGTGACCATCGGCGGGGCGTTCTCCTGGAGCAGGTGGGGGACGGTTCTTCACGGTAGATCCGCGAGGGCGGGAGGCGACAGGCCCTGCGCGCGGGTGTGACGAAGGGAGAACGCGTGCGGCGGGCGCGCGGGACGGGCGGACTTCCGGGCCCGCGCCCCTCCCTCCTCCGCATCCGCGCCGCTAGGCTCGTGGCACGCCCGGATCACCGCCGACCGGGAACGCCGATCGCAGCCCTCAGGAGGGACGCCATGGACTTCAGCGACACCATCATCGTCGGGTACGACGGCTCTGATCAGTCGGCCATGGCCCTGCGCTGGGCGGCGCGGCTGGCGAAGTCCGGGAAGAAGCCGCTCGCGATCATCCATGCCTGGATCTTCCCGCTGGTCACCAAGGATCTGGGGCCGGTGAAGGGCGTCTCCGGCTCCGGCCACCGCAACGTCGCCGAGCAGCTGCTGAGGGAGGCCGCGGGCATCGCCGAGGAGACCGCGCCCGGCGTGGAGGTGCGCACGGAGCTGATCACCGGCAATCCGCGCGCGGTCCTCGAGACGGCGTCCCGGACCGCGCTGCTGATGGTCGTCGGCAATCGCGGCCTCGGCGGCTTCCTCGGGATGCTGCTGGGTTCGGTGAGCCTGGGGCTGATCACCCATGCCGGCTGTCCCGTGATCGTCGTGCGCGAGGCCGAGGCGCCGCACGGTCCCGTCCTCGTCGGGGTCGACGGCTCCGAGGCGAGCCTCGAAGCGGTCGACGCCGGCGTCCGCCTCGCGCGCGCTCTCGGCGAGGGCCTGACCCTGCTGCACGTGCGCGGCACGGTCGACGGACACGTCGTCGAGGGCGACGGCGCCGAGCGGATCCTCGACGAGGCGACCGCCCGGGCCCATGCGTCGGCCCCGGATCTTGCCGTCGCCTCGCAGGTCGAGGAGGGGAGCAGCGTGCCCGACGGACTCCTGCAGGCCTCGGCCGAGGCAGGCATGCTCGTGCTCGGCTACCAGGGACGCCACGGCCGCCTCCTCGGTTCGACGGCACATGCCGTGGTGCATCACGCCCAGTGCACGACCGTGATCTGCCGCCACGAGTTCCGTGGCGAGCCGGACCCCTCGTCCCCGCAGCCGGCCTGAGGCGCCCCTGGGCCTCGGCGTCGCTCACTCCTGCTGTGCAGCGATCGCTTGCGCCCGCTCCACCTGCACGCGCTTGTCCCAGCGCAGCTCGACGAACAGGCCGACGGCGGTCGCGGCGACGAGCGCCCACCGGGTGGGCGACGGGACCGTCAGCGGCATCGCCGTCACGGCCAGCACGATGATCAACAGGGTGAGACCGCCGATCACGAGCTGACGCATCGATCGCTCCAGTCCGGATCCTGCGCAGAGCATCCGCGTGAAGCCGTCGATGAGCACGATCGCGATCACCAGCGCGCCGCACATGATGGTCCGCGCGAGCAGCCCCAGGGGGAACAGACCGAGCATGGTCGCCGCAGCGCCGGCACCCAGCAGCGCCTCCGCCAGGGTCCATACCCAGGGCACGGGACGCGGATGCGGGACGACGGGGCTGTAGCCGGAAGACATGGCGCACCTCCTGCGCGAGGTCTCCTTCCCAGCGTACGCGCGAGTGCGCTGGCGAGCTCCTGCGGTGCCGGAGGGTCGCTCCTCCTTGTGGTGCTCACCGAGCTCCCTTAAGGTCGGACATCAGACGTCCCTCGGTGGGTCCCTGCGAGGCGACTGCCCGCGCCGCCGACGGACAGGAACGAAGGAGCTCCCGTGACGTCTTCTCCTCGCACCGCCGGACCTCATCGCCGCACCGTTCTCGGTGCGGGCACCGGCGCCCTCGCCTCTCTCCTCGCCTTGCCCGCGGCCGCGCACGCAGCGCCCACAGGGCACGGTCATGGACATGGACATGGACATGGACATGGGCACGGCAGCGGCCACGGTCATGGCCACGGCAGCACCGGCGGCCGCTTCCTCACGGAGACCCTCGCGGTCGGCGGCGACGGCGTGTTCCCGAACTACCGGATCACCGCGCTCGTGCAGCTCGAGAGCGGCGACGTCCTCGCCGCCTACGACGGCCGCCCCACCGGCATCGACGCCCCCGGCCCCAACTCGATCCTCCAGCGCCGCTCCCGCGACGGCGGCCGCACCTGGGAGGAGCAGACCGTCATCGAGCAGGGCCACGACGGCGAGGACACGATCGGGTTCTCCGACCCCAGCTACGTCCACGACCGCATCACCGGCACCCTGTTCAACTTCCATGTCTTCTCCAAGGACGCCGGCTTCTTCGAGAGCGGCTTCGGGAACGACGACGCCGACCGCATGGTCCTCAGCTCGACCGTCTCGGTCTCGGAGGACGACGGCCGCACCTGGACGTCACGGCGCCTGACCGGGGTCACCAAGCCCGACGACGTGCGCGGCATGTTCGCGACCAGCGGCGCCGGCATCCAGATCGCCCGTGGGAAGCATCGCGGCCGCCTTGTCCAGCAGTACATCGGGCAGTGGCGCGACGAGTCGTTCCGCGCCTACTCCGTGTTCTCTGACGATCACGGCGAGACCTGGCGGATGGGCGAGCCGACGGGCGTGAACATGGACGAGAACAAGGTCGTCGAGCTCAGCGACGGCACGCTGATGCTGAACTCGCGCGTCCACAGCGGGGACACCGCGCGCTACGTCGCCCTCTCCCGTGACGGCGGGGAGACCTGGTCCGAGCCCGTCCTCGACGCGACGCTCACCGATCCGCGGAACAACGCCTCGATCATCGCCATGGATCCGGGGGCGCGGGCAGGGTCGGACGCGGCGAAGGAGCTGCTGTTCTCGAACTCGGACAGCGCGACCGCGCGCGTCAACGGCACCGTGCGCTATTCCTACGACGACGGCGAGACCTGGCCGGTGAAGAGGACCTACCAGACGGGCGACCACGCGTACTCCCAGCTCACAGCGCTCGAGGACGGCACCTTCGGCGTGCTCTTCGAGGGAGAGGGTGCCAACACCATCGTCTTCGGCCGCTTCGACCGCGACTGGTTGAACCCCTTCCGCCTGCACGTCCCCGACACCTCTGCGGAGGTCGCTGCGGGCGGCGACGTCGAGGTCGCCGTGACCCTGCGCAACGACGAGAAGCGCACACTGCCCGCCTCCCGCGTCACGGCGGAGCTGCCCGAGGGCTGGAGCGCCGAGAGCGTGCATGTGCCGGCCCTGCCCCCGGGCCGCAGCCGCGCCGTCCGGCTGCGCGTCACCGCGCCGGCCGATGCCGAGGCCACGACCGTGACCGGCGACGTCACGATCAGCGCGGCGTCGTTCTCGCTCCGCGGAGACCTGGAGGTCGCCGTCCGGGCCTGAGCATCCGGCCGTCGGTCCGACGGTGAGCGTTGCACACGGGGCGCCCCGCGGCGAGCGCCGCACATGCGGCGCTCCCCGTCGTCGCTCTCCGCGTCGTTGGACACTCCCGGCCCGCCTGCGGCATGCTGTACCTGAAACCGTCGGTATCAGGAATCAGCGCCTCGATGACGTGCGGCGACTCGACGACGAGAAGACCCCCGAAAGGCTGGCCATGGCCCCCACCACCGCGCACTCCGGCAGCGTCCCCGCGTACACCGAGCACGTCACCCGCGTCCTCGTCGAGGACCGCGAGCACGAGGGGATCGGCACGATCGCCGTCCTCACCTTCGCCCCGCCGGAGGGCGAGTCCCGGCCCGCGACGCTCGGGCCGCAGTCGCTCGAGAACGTCGACTCGGCGTTCACGGAGGCGCTCGCCCGGGCCGAGGCCGGCGAGATCCAGGCGATCGCGCTCACCGGCACGGGCAGGGTCTTCCTCGCCGGCGCCGACCTCTCGATGTTCGCCGATCCCGCCGGACGCGAGACCGTCGACCCCATGACCCATCGCGCGCACGACCTGCAGGTCCGCATGCGCGGCGCCGCGGTCCCGGTGCTCGCCCACCTCAACGGCGCGGCCCTCGGCGGCGGCCTCGAGGTCGCGCTCATGGCCGACATCCGCACCGCCGGCCCCACGGTCCGCGGCATCGGCCTGCCCGAGACGAGCCTCGGGATCCTGCCCGGATGGGGCGGCACCACCCTCCTGCAGTCCGTCATCGACCCTGCCGATGCCGTCCGCGTGATCCTCGAGGACCCTGCCCGCGACAAGCAGCTCAGCGCCTCCGCGGCCCACGAGCTCGGCATCGTCGAGGCACTGGTCGAGGACCTCGACGCGGCCCTCGACCACCTCGCCGGCCGCATCGCCGACGGCGGCATCGACCCGTCGGCCCGCCCCGATCCGATCCCCGCCGCGGGATCCGATCGCGCCCGGACGCTGCTCGACGCGCTGGACGCCCCGCACAGCCCCGCCGAGACCCGTCGCGCATGGGCCGAGCGCATGGAGGCCGCGGGCGCTCCCTCGCTGAAGCGCACGCTCGGCATCCTCGAGGCCCTGCCCGGATCGAGCCTCGAGCAGTCCCTGGCCGCCGAGCGCCAGGCCATCGTCGGCCTCGCCGACTCCGATGCCGCCGCCGGGTCGCTGTACGCGGCCGAGCTGCTGCGCCGCGGCAAGCCCGGACGCCGCCCGGTCGAGGGCGCCCGCGAGATCCGCCGCGTGGGCGTGGCCGGAGCCGGCCTCATGGCCTCCCAGATCGCCGCGCAGCTCGCCCTCGGCCTGCAGGTGCCCGTCACCCTGCGCGACCTCGACGAGGACATCGCCCGGAAGGGCCTCGCGCACGCCCGCGACGTGATCGCCCAGGCCGCCTCCCGCGGGAAGCTCGACGAGCAGTCCGCCCGCTCCGTCTCCGAGCTGCTGAGCGCGACCGCCGATGTCGCCGACCTCGCCGACTGCGATCTCGTGCTCGAGGCGGTCCCCGAGGTCCTCGCGATCAAGAAGAGCGTGCTGGGGGAGCTCGAAGGCGTCCTCGACCCGTCGGCCCTGCTGGTCACGAACACCTCCTCGCTGTCCGTGGCCGCCATGAGCGAGGACCTGGCCCACCCCGAGCGCGTCGTCGGCCTGCACTTCTTCAACCCCGTCGCGAAGATGCCGCTCGTCGAGGTGGTGCGCACCGAGCGCACCGATCCCGCGGTCCTCGCGACCGGTCACGAGGTGGTGCGGCGCTGCGGGAAGTTCGCCGTCGAGAGCGCGGACGCGCCCGGGTTCATCGTGAACCGTCTGCTGTTCCGCGTGCTCAGCGAGGTGCTGCGCTCGGCCGACCAGGGCGCCGACCTCGCCGCCGTCGACGCCTCCCTGGACCCCTTCGGCCTGCCGATGCGGCCCTTCGAGCTGCTCGACCTCGTGGGCATCGGCGTCGCCGACCACGTGGGCAAGGTCCTCGGCGAGCAGCTGGGCACCGAGCGCTTCCCGGTCTCCACGGGCCTCACGCGCCTGCTCGACTCCGGCGAGGCGGGCACGATGCGCGACCGCTCGCAGGTCCATCCGCAGGTTTCCGACGCGCTGCGGGCCGCCTTCTCCGGCGGGACCTCGAAGGGCGGGTCGGCCGCCGTCGGCGACGCGCTCCTGGACCGCGTCCTGCGCGGGCTCGCCGAGGAGACCGGGCTGATGCTCGACGAGGGCGTCGTGGAGCGCCCCGAGCAGATCGACCTGGCGATGATCCTCGGCGCGGGCTACCCGCGCCACCGCGGCGGGCTCACCCCGTACCTCGACCAGACCGGCGTGAGCCGCGAGGTCGTCGGCGCGCCCTTCCACGGGGACCGCTTCACCCGCTGACAGCACCCGATCTCCGGCGCCCGTTCGGGCCGCGGGCGCTCACCGCGACCCGATGACGCTCGGCGCCGCTCCGCAGGGGCGGCGCCGGGTGGCGCATCCGGTCGCGGCGCCGGTGTGCGCTGGGGCACAATAGCCTCTCAGAGTGCCGTGGACCACGTCGGCACAGGTGCTGAGAGGAGGGGCGGGGCCGTTCGGCGCCGCGCGACACGATGACGCAACCACCGCAGAATCCCGGTCAGGACGGATGGGGCTCGGCCCCGCAGGGCGAGGGCCAGGGCGACGGCGCCGCGGGCCCGCCCGACGGGCAGCAGCAGGGCTTCGGCCAGGACTTCGGCTCGGCCGACGGCGCGTACGGCTCGGCGAACACCGGCTACGGCGCCCAGAACACCGGCTACGACTCCTCCAACGCGGGATCCGGGTACGGCTCAGCGGGCTCCGGCTACGGCGACCAGGGCACGAACTACGGCGACCAGGGCACGAACTACGGCGACCCGGGCACGGGCTATGGCGACCCAGGCGCCGGCTACGGCGCCCAGAGCTCCGGATACGGCGGCTACGGCTCGGCGAACCCCGACTACGGCACGGCAGGCGGCGGGTACCCCGCGCCGCCCACGAGCCCCGGCTCGTCGGCCTCCGCGAACCCCTACGGGGCGACCACGGGCGCCTCGAGCGCGCCCGCGTACGGCGGGGGCGGAGACGGCTTCTCGAGCATCCAGCAGCAGGGCAGCGGCGGCGGGTCGAAGAAGTGGTGGTTCATCGGCTGCGGCGGCTGCGCGGTCCTCGCGCTTCTCGCCGTCATCGCGATCATCGCGGTGTTCGCCCTGGCGGGCGGCGATGATCCGGAGCCGACGTCGGGTCCCGCCACGCAGGAGCAGACGACCGAACCCGAGGAGACCACCGCATCCGACGAGCCCAGCGACTCCGACGAGCCCAGCGAGGACGCGACCGCGTCCGACGACGCCGGGGGCGGTTCCTCCTCCGCGCGCGGCACCCGCAGCGATCCGCTGCCCGCGGGCAGCACGGTCACCGTGGAGGCGGTCGACGGCGGGGAGCTCGACGTGAAGCTCGGGAAGGCGAATTTCGATGCCGACGAGGCCATCGCGAAGGCCGACCAGTACAACGACAAGGCGCCGAGCGGACAGAAGTACATCCTGGTCCCGGTGACGATCACGTACCACGGCGACGGGAGCGCGGCGGCGAACTTCGACGCCACCGTCTCCTACGTGAGCGCGGACGGCAAGGGGTACGAGTACACGTACGCCACGACCGAGCACGACTACCTCGACGCCGAGCAGATCTACGACGGCGCCTCGGTCACGTACGACATGCCGTTCCTGGTCCCGGACTCCGACAAGGGCGACGGCACCTTCAAGGTGTCCGGACTCGTCGACTTCGACACCGATCCGGCGTTCGTCGCCGGCAAGTGACGTCGGGTTCCGGGGTGGTCCGCGCGGTGCCTGCTCAGCCCGCGCGGACGCCCTCGGCCCATGCGGCCAGGCGCCGTCCGGCCTCCTCGAGCGTCGCACGGTCCTTGCAGAACGCGAGCCGCGCCCAGCTGCGCCACTGCCCGGCCTCGCCCTCGGGCAGGAAGGCGCTGACGGGGATCGCGGCCACCCCTGCCTTCTCGGGCAGACGGTCGCAGAGCTGGGCGGCGTCGTGCGCTCCCAGCGGCGCGAGATCGGCGAGCACGAAGTAGCCGGACTCCGCGACGACGAGGGACAGGCCGATCCGATCGAGCGCCGCGACCAGCAGATCGCGGCGCTCGCGCAGGTCCTCGGCGATCGCCGCGAAGTCCTCGTCGGCCATGGCGAGGCCGCGCGCGACCGCTCCCTGGAAGGGCGTGCCCGAGGCGTACGTGAGCCACTGCTTGACGCCGGTGACCGCCTCGAGGATCGGCGCCGGCGCCGTCACCCAGCCGATCTTCCAGCCGGTCACGGAGAGCGTCTTGCCGGCCGAGCCCACGGAGATCGTGCGCTCCCGGGCACCGGGCAGGGACGCGACGGGCACGTGCTCGCCCTCGAAGACGAGATGCTCGTAGACCTCGTCGGTGAGCACGAACGCGTCGTGCTCCGCGGCGGCGTCGACGATGACCTGCAGCGTCCGGGCGTCCAGCACCATCCCCGTGGGATTGTGCGGGGAGTTCACGAGCACCACGCGCGTGCGGTCGGTGATCGCCGCCCGCAGCTCGTCGGGGTCCACGCGCAGGCGCGCCCGCGCACCGTCAGCCCCGTCCTGTCCGTCGGCCCCGTCGCCTCCGTCGTCCGCGACGTTCTCGCGACGGATCGGCACGGTGCGGTGCACGCCGCCCGCCAGGGCGATCACCGCCGCGTAGGCGTCGTAGAACGGGGCGAGCGTGAGCACCTCGTCGCCCGGCCGCACGAGCGCGAGGAGCGATGCGGCGAGGGCCTCGGTCGCACCCGCCGTCACGAGCACCTCGCTCGTCGCGTCCCAGCGCAGACCGTAGAAGCGCTCCTGGTGCGCGGCGATCGCCTCGCGCAGGACGGGCACCCCGGCGCCCGGCGGGTACTGGTTCGCCCCCTCGCGGATCGCCGCCACCGCGGACTCGGCGACGACCTCCGGAGGATCGGTGTCGGGGAAGCCCTGGCCCAGGTTCATCGCGCCGTGCGCCGCGGCGAGGGCCGACATGTGCGCGAAGATCGTCGGCCGCACCTCGCCGTCGCGCAGCAGGCCGGCGGCGCTCACCGCGCGCGACCACGGGCCCTCGGGTGCATGCGCGGGTGCGGGCGCAGGCGCTGACGAGGGCGCGGGCCGGGGCGCTCCAGCGGGCTCCGGCGCGGATCGGCGGGCGGGGGAGAGGTGATCGGACATGGTGCGAGTCTGGCAGGGTCGCGGCCGACGGGTGCCGGGTCGTCGCGGGCTGGACCGGGAGCGGCGCCGACGGCCGTCGCGACAGGCCGTGACGACCAGGAGGAACGCGGACGAGCACGCCGACGAGGGGGTCCGACACGCCCCGCCGGTCGCCGTGCGATCCGGACTCAAAAGTTATGAAGGCGAGGTGACCTGCGACATCACCCTCGCAGTGGTCTGCGCCACTGGTGGATCGCCCGTCCGGAAACCTATAGTTCCCAGTCGTACAGGCACGGCCTGGTACCAGACGCCTCGGGTGGGGGTCCGAGGTGTCGATGTGCAGCGGCCCGCGCCGACTTCGGTCAGCGCGGGCCGCTCGCTGTGTCCGGACAAGGTCCGACGGATCACGACATCCGCCGCTCGGGGACGACGGGGGACGACTACTGCAGGCCGGCCTTCTCGCCGAGCTGGCGCTTGATGCGGCCCAGCATCCCGGCCATGCCGCGCAGGCGCAGCGGGCTCACGACCTCGGCGAGCCCCAGGTTCTCGGTGACGTCGGCCGGGACCGCCCGGATCTCGCCGACGGTGAGCCCCTCGAGGCCCGCGGCGAGGATGCCCGCGAAGCCGCGCGTGGTCGGCGCCTCGGGCGGGGCAGAGAAGAACAGTCGCGCCGGGGCTTCCTCGCCCTGTCCGTCGACCTCCGTGATGACGAAGATCGGGGACTGGCACTCGGGCACCGGCTCGAGCAGCTCGGGGTGGTCGCGGTAGCGCTCGGGCAGCTCGGGGAGGTCGTCGGCGAACTCGAGCAGCATCTGCACGCGATCATTGCCGGAGACCGCGTGGAAGTCGTCGACGATCTCCGCGAACGCCTCCGGGAGGGGCGCGTTCGTCCCCTGGTCGGCGGGGCCGCCCGATGCAGTCGCGTCGCCGGAGGGGGCCGTCATCGGGCGGGCACCTCGCCCGGCTCCGAGCCGGTGACGATCGGGACGCGCACGCTGTTGCCCCACTCGGTCCACGAGCCGTCGTAGTTCTTCACGTCGGCGAAGCCCAGCAGGTACTTCAGCGCGAACCACGAGTGGCTCGAGCGCTCGCCGATGCGGCAGTAGGCGATGACGGGCGCGGCGGGATCCAGGCCCTGCTCCTGCAGGTAGACGGACTCGAGCTCGGCGCGCGGCCTGAAGCGGCCGTCCTCGCGCGCGGCCTTCGCCCACGGCACGGAGCTCGCGCCGGGGATGTGGCCGCCGCGCACGGCGCCCTCCTGCGGGAAATCGGGCATGTGCAGGCGCTCGCCCGTGTACTCCTGCGGGGAGCGCACGTCCACGAGCTGCCCGCCCAGGAAGGCGAGCACGTCGTCGCGGAAGGCACGGGAGGCCTCGTCATGGCGCTCGAGCACCGGGTACTCCGTCGCCGCGGGCTGCGGGACCTCGCGGGTCAGCTCACGGCCCTCGGACTGCCAGAGGACGCGGCCGCCGTCGAGCAGGCGCACGTCGGCATGGCCGAAGAGCTCGAAGACCCACAGGGCGTAGGCGGCCCACCAGTTCGACTTGTCGCCGTAGACGACGACGGTCGTGTCCGACGTGATGCCGGCGCGGCTCATGAGTGCGGCGAAGCCCTCGCCGTCCACGTAGTCGCGGGTCACCGGGTCGTTGAGATCCAGGTGCCAGTCGATCTTCACGGCGCCGGGGATATGCCCGGTGTCGTACAGCAGGACGTCCTCGTCGGACTCCACGACCACCAGGCCGTCCTCGCCGAGGTGATCGGCGAGCCACGCGGTGGTCACGAGCTTCTCGGGATGCGCGTACTCCTGCAGCTCCGGTGCCGGGTCGGCGGGCAGTGCCATGGGGTGCCTCCTCCAGATCGCGTCCCGGGCGGGGCGGCGTCGGGCCGATACCGCATCGAATGGCCCACCCAGGTGTGGCGTATGGGGCCAGTCTCCCACCCTCGCACGACGAGCGGCAGGGCGAGGTGAGCCGGGGAACGGCGGACGAGACACGGCCGGGATGCGGCCCCGCGGGTCGGCGACGCCGCGTGGACGCCCCGGGCGCGGCGGCGTCAGGAGGCGAACAGCGCGAACGCCTCGCCGATGCCCGCTGCGGACAGGCCGCGGGCGAGCGCGAGCTGCAGCAGCAGACGCGCCTTGTGGGCCGGGAGCACGCCCGCCATCAGGCAGCCGCTCGCGAGCAGATCGACCTCGCTGCCCGGGTAGGAGTAGTGGTGGGTCGAGGTGCCGCCATCGGGGATCCGGGTCGCGACGACCACCGGAACGCCCTCGGCGACGAGACTCCGCAGCCTCGGCATCGCCCCCGCGGGCACATGCCCCATGCCGGCGCCGTCCACCACGAGACCGGCGATCGAGCCGCGGGGCAGGTCGTCGAGGATCTCGCCCTCGTCGCCGATGCCCAGCGAGATCACCGGGACGCGGGGCAGCGGGTCCGGGAGCTTGGGACGGCCGGCGGTGGTCGGATCGGCCGAGTGACCGGCCGAGTGACCGGGCGAGGGATCTGCCGACGATCCCGCCGACGCCCCTGCGAGCAGGCGCACGAGCGGGCGATCGACGGCGTGCGTCGCGCCCGCTGCGGGCCGCTGCAGCAGCCGCGTGCCCTCGTCGATGACCGCGAGGGCGCCCGCGGGCACGGAGCCGAAGGCGCTCACGGAGCGCGAGGACAGCTTGCGCACGCGGGCGCCCAGGTGGGCCGCGCCGTCGAAGACCGCGAGCGCGCCGAGCCCGCGCAGCGCGGGCGCGGCGGCCGCGCGGATCGCATCGCGCACGTTCGCGGGCCCGTCGGCCCCCGGTGCGTCCGACGGACGCATCGCACCGGTGAGCACGAGCGGGGCGTCGCGGTCCCAGAGCGCGTCGAGCACGAAGGCGGATTCCTCGAGGGTGTCGGTGCCGTGCGTGAGGACCACCCCGCGCGCGCCCGCGTAGACCGCCGTCCGGGCCCGCTCGAGCACGGCACCCAGGTGACCGGGCCGCACCGACGGCGACCCGATGTTCGCGACCTCCTCGTGCGTGACCTCGACGCCCGCGGGAAGGCCGGCGGCGACGACGTCCGCGCCTCCCGCACCCGGGGCGGCGCCCTCGCCGTCCGCCGCGGTCATGAAGATCGTGCCGCCCAGCGACAGCACGTGGATGCGCGCGGTGAGGTCAGGAGCAGGGGAGTCGTCGGGGATGCTCACCCGGCGATCCTACGGGGCAGGAGCCTCGTCGTCCCTCGCCTCGAAGAGGACGGCCGCGGGGTCCGCCTCGGTGTGCCGGCGCTCGATCTCCTCGGGCGGGTACTGGCGGACATCGGCGCCGCCCGCCTGGCGATAGGCGCGCTCGGTGACGTGCAGTCGCATGTCGGCGGGGATCTCGACCCGGTCGTCGTCGAGCAGGACGGCGAAGCCGCCGTCGATCGCCTCGATGCCGTGGAACGTCCCCCACGCCTCCACGCGCGGGATCTCGATCGACATGCGATCGAGCTCGGCCAGCAGCGGACCCTCCACATGGGCGGGATCGAGGAGGACGTCGGGCATGGCCCCGTGGTGGACCCCGCCGTCGTCGGCGATGCGCTGGCGCGCCATCTGCTCGGCGAAGAGCGCGGCGAGCAGGGGAAGCGGGCCGTCCTGCGGCGGCGGCGAGGCCTCGACCCCGGCGACGGTGCGGGGGCTGGACCCCTCCGCCGGGACTGCCGGGTCCTGCGGATCCTCCGGTCGCGATGCGGATGCTGCATCCATGGCGCTCGACCTCCTCGACGGGCGTGGCGGTGATGTGCTCACCGCCCACTGTTCCACGCGGGGCAGAGCTCGTGCACCCGCTCTCCGAGGTGCCGGACGGCTCGCGCTCAGGCGTTCCGGCGCAGCCGCACGAGCACCTCGTCGTGCGCGGTGTGGGGGAACATGTCCACCAGCCGCGCGGCGGCGATCCGGTAGGAGGGCATGGCCGCGAGGTCCGTCGCCAGGGTGCGGGGGTTGCAGCTGGAGTAGACGACGTCGCGGACGCCAGAGTGCTCGAGGAAGCCGGCGAGGCGCTCGCCGATGCCGCGGCGGGGAGGATTCACGATGACGGCCTGCGGCGGTCCCGACGCCTCCGCCTCGCGGACCGCCCACGCCGTCGCGTCGTCCGCGTGGAAGGTCGCAGAGAGATGGGCCTCGGCGGCGGCCGCCCGGGCGGAGTCGATCGCCTCGGGGGAGATCTCCACACCGATCACCTCGCGCGCCAGCGGAGCGTCGGCATCCTGCGCGCAGTGGAGGGCGAAGCCCCCGACGCCGCAGTACAGGTCCCACACGCTCGCGGGGTCGATCTCGGCGATCCATGCTCCCACCTGCGCATAGAGCTGCGCGGCGACCGAGGAGTTGCTCTGCACGAAGGAGCGCGGACGCACCTGCAGCGTGATCGCGCGACCTGGCCCGGCGGGGTTCGCGGCCCCGTCCGTCCGCGCGTCGGTCGGCCCCGCCATGCGCATCCGCAGGGCGGCGTCGCCGGCGAGGTGGATCTCGGTCGGCCCGTCGAGGACCGCCTTGTGCTCGGGATGGATGTTCGCGCTGATCACGCGCAGCTGCGACTGGGCCTCGAGCAGCCGGGGGAGATGCTCGCGGATCCTCGGCAGCGGCTTCTCGCTGCGCAGCACGAGCCGCAGCATGAACTCGCCGTCAGGCGAGACGGTGACCAGCACGTTCTTGAGCTCGCCGCGGCGCCGGGACACGTCGTAGGGAGGGATCTGGGCGCGTCGCACCAGGGCGCGCACGTCCTCGAGCAGCTCCTGCACGCCCTCCGGGTACAGCGGGCAGTCCACCAGGTCGACGCCCGGGCCTCCCGGCGCGCGCCCGGGAGCGGAGAGCAGGCCCAGCACCGGATCTGCGGCGGTGCCGGTCGCGACCATCTTCGCGGTCGCCCGGAAGCCGGAGTCGGCGCTGCGCACGGGCGGCAGCCAGACCGCGCCGGGAGCGGACGGGGCGGCGGCGAAGGGGGCCAGCAGCTCCTGATACCGGGCCTGGGCACGCGCGATCTGCTCGTCGTGAGGGAGGGGGATCAGGGTGCAGGAGCGGCAGGTGCCGGCATCGAAGTGGTGGCACTGCACGCTGTGCAGTGTACGGCTCCGTCGTGCGGATGCGATCCCTCCGCGCCCGGCACGGGCGCGAGCTTGCTAGGTTCACGACGGGAGGTCGGGGGACCTCCCGGTCGGAGCGGAAGGACCATGATGCAGGGAGGCAGCACGACGGACGCCCAACCCGGGTTCGTCACCGATGTCGCGCAGACCTGGCGCACGCAGCGGCTCTCGTTCGAGATCGCCGGCGTGAGCCGCGTGTCCGTGACCGCGGATCCTCGCACCGCCGCCCCGGAGACCCTGGGTCCGCAGGCCGACGTGCCGCCGGTGCCCTTCGACGACGGGTGCGCGGGGCCCGATCAGGCGCAGCATCCGCCCGTCTCGACGGGGATCGGCGCCGAGGTGAGCCGGGTGATCGCGAACGAGCGCGCACGCGACGAGCTCGCGCTCCCCGGCGAGGTCGTGCTGATCCCGGCACTGGGTCCTGTGATCCCGACGTCCGCGCCCGTCGTCCCCACCGTGGAGGAGCTCGAGGACAGCTCCATCCTCGCGATCGATGCGCCCCCGCCGGAGGGCCCGGAGCCGCTGGATCCTGCGGATCCCTCCGATCTCCCGTCGGCGCTCGACCCGGTCGATCCGGCGGGACCGCCCGAGGGGGCCGAGGATGCGCTGCCCGAACCGGTGCGGCGGGACGATCGCAAATGGCTGCGCTCGCAGCAGGTGCTGCAGGCCGTCTGGGGCCCGGGAGTGGTGACGGGCTCCGGTGCGCTGATCGCGTCGGATCGCAGCTGGTTCGAACCGGCGGTGGCGATCATGCGGGAGGCCGACGTCCTCGGGAGCGCACGGGCCGGCGAGGACGTGGACCTCGTGGAGATCGCGCGCTGCGCGGCCCGCGAGACCGGGCAGGTCGCGATCGTGCACGTGCACGACGGCGTCCTCGACGTGCTCCCCACCGGCACGGACCCGCGGGTCCCGCACCTGCAGGGCCTGCCCACACGCGCGAGCCGGTGGCCCGGCATGTGTCCCCTGACCGGGGTCGACGAGCTGCGGCCCTGCCGCGCCGAGGGCGGCCCCGGCGGGGAGGAGGACATCCGCGCGCGCCTCGCCTTCGACGCGCGTCGCGCGCTCGCCGTCGGACTCCTCGGCTGCGGCGTCTGCCACGGTCGCGGGCGGACGGACGACGGCCAGGGGAACGACGTCGACGTGCCGCTCCCGCTCGCCCTCTCCCTGGGCCAGATCCCGCGGATCACCCTTCGCACCGGCGAGACCATCGAGATCGATGCCCTCGCGGACATCTACGCGGCCGGGGAGCCGTTCTAGCCCCTCCCCTCCGGGCGCCGCGCGGTGCGGGCCGTCGCGGGAGCGGTCCACGGGTCCTCGGGCCAGGGATGCTTGGGGTAGCGCCCGCGCATCTCCTTGCGGACGTCCTGGTAGGGACCGTCCCAGAAGGAGCGCAGGTCGTCGGTGACGGCGAGCGGCCTGCGCGCGGGGGAGAGCAGGTGGAAGAGCACGGGCACCCGCCCGTCGACCAGGCGCGGTGTCTCCGCGAGACCGAAGAGCTCCTGGAGCTTCACCGCGACGACGGGCCTGCCCGATCCGTCCGCCGCCGTCGAATCCGATGATCCTGCCGCGGCCGACGCGTCGGGATAGTCGATCCGCGCGGTCGACCCCGACGGCACGGCGAGCCGCTCCGGCGCGAGCTGGTCCAGCCGCGCGGCCTCCGGCCAGGGCAGAAGGCGCCGCAGCGCGGCGGTGAGGTCCAGGCGCGAGAGAGGGGCATCCGGGCGCAGCTGCAGCAGGTCCGGCAGCAGCCAGGCCTCGAGGGACGCGAGCAGGGAGGCGTCGTCCATCGCGGGCCAGGGGTCGCCGAGCTCGCGATGGATCAGGGCGAGCCGCGAGCGAAGGGTCCGTGCGGAATCGCTCCAGCTCAGAGAGGTGAGGCCGTGCTCTCGGAGGTGGGCGGCGCGGGCGGGGCCGACGTCGTCCGCCGTGGCGGCCACCGGGGTCGCGCGCAGCACGATCGCGCCCAGTGCGCGTTCCTCGCGCACCGAGACCTTCCCGCCCTCGAGCCGGGCCCGACGCGTCGCGCGCAGCAGCGGGCCGGCGAGGTCGAGCGCCGAGTCCTCTTCGAGCGGGGCGGCGGCGCGGATGACGGCGCCCGTGCCGTCCGCCGCGCGCCCGTCGGCCCGCTGCACCTCTGCGATCGCGAGCCAACTGCTGCCGGTGAGGCCGGAGCCCTCGGGAAGCGCGGCGCGCGTGCCGCCGGCCAGCAGGTAGGTGCGCGCTCCGGTCGCGGTGAGGCGGGCGATCCGCTCGGGCCGCGCGAGCGCGAGGACCTGGCCCGGGAGATCGTGGGGAGGGTGCGAGCCGCCAGAGGTCGAGGATCCGGTGGGCGACGGGGCGGTGTCGTTCCTCGCCCTCGCGTCCTCGGCGATCCGGCGCAGGCGGGCGACCTCGCGCCGCCAGCGGTCAGCGCCGGGCGCACGGCCGGCGCGCAGCTCCCGCAGCAGTCGCGGCAGGTCCGCATCGGGCGCACGGTGGTCGTCCGAGATCGCGGCGATCACCTCCGCGACCGCCTCGGGTGCGGCCATGCGCTCGGAGCCCTCGAGCAGGGCGCGCGCCTCCCGCACGCCGACGGGCAGACGGGCGACCCGCCTGCCGAGCGCGTTCGCCCGGCCGTCGGCGTCGACGAGCCCGAGCCCCGCGAGCACCTCGACGGCCCGAGTCGCGGAGGCCGCGGGCGGGGGAGTGAGCAGCGGCAGCCCGGCGAGCAGGGCGGGCTCCCCGGCCGCGCCGCCGTCCGCGCGCGTGACCTCCTCGGGGTCACCGGGTGCCGCCCACGGCGACCCCCACGCTGCGACCAGCAGGGCGGCGTCCGTGAGGTCCGCCGAAGCGATCTCCGGCGGGGAGATCGCGGGCATGCGCGCGTCGTCCGTCGGGGAATAGGCGCGCACCGCCAGTCCCGGTCCCTGGCGGGCCGCGCGGCCCGCCCGCTGATCGGCGCTCGCCCGTGACGCGCTCACCGTGACCAGCCCCGTCATGTCCCGTGCCCGGTCCCGACGGACCTCCCGGGACAGTCCCGCATCGACGACGAGGCGCACGCCGGGCACCGTCAGGGAGCTCTCCGCGAGAGCCGTGGAGACGACGACGCGACCGGAGGACGCCGCATCGGCCCCAGCTTCTCCCGCCTCTTCCGATGTGCGCCCTCGCGTGGCCCGGTCCTGCTCGCGCGCGGGCAGACGGCCGTGCAGGGGCAGCACCTCGAGGTCGGGGGCGCGCGAGCGGATCCTGCGCACCAGCTCGTCGACCTCCCGGGCGCCGGTCACGAACACGAGAGCGTCGCAGTCCTCCTCGGCCCGGTGCTCGACGGTGATGCGCGCGAGATGGTCCAGGAACTCCCGGGTCACGCCGCGGGCGTCGAGCCGCGGGGCGGCGCCGGGCTCGTGCGCGATGCGCAGCGGGTGCAGGGGAGCAGGGACGTCGACCACGCGCGCCCCGCCCAGCAGGTCCGCGACCTGCGCGGCGTCGAGCGTCGCCGACATCGCGACCACCGTGAGGTCCTCCCGCAGCGCCCGCACCTCGGCGAGCATGCCCAGCAGCAGGTCGCCGTCGAGCGAGCGCTCGTGCACCTCGTCGAGGATCACCGCGTCCACGCCCTCGAGCTCGGGGTCCGCGAGCAGTCGGCGCAGCAGGACGCCCGGGGTGAGCACCTCGAGACGAGTCTGCGGGCCGACGTGCCTCTCGCCGCGCACGGTGAGGCCCACGCGCTCGCCGAGGCGCGAGCCGTCGAGCTGCGCGATGCGTCGGGCCGCGGCGCGCACGGCCACGCGCCGCGGCTGGGTGACCAGGGTGCGTCCGGGCACGAGGTCCGCCACGAGCGGCGGCACGAACGTGGTCTTGCCGGTGCCGGGAGGCGCCGTGACCACGAGCGCACCGGACCGTGCCGCCTCGGCGAGCTCTTCGCGTGCGGCGGCGACGGGCAGGCCGGCGCCGATCGCCGCGAGGTCGAAGGGTCGGGGCGTCGTCATGGGACGAGGATCATCGCAGGTCGTCGGAGCCTTCGGTGGGTGCCGTGCACTCAGTCGATGAGGTCGAACTCGACGGAGTCCTTGCAGACGCTCGTCACCGACAGCGTCCACTGGTCCACGGAGATGGTGTCGCCCACGTGCGCGGTCTCGATCGGCCTCTGTGTGCCGTCGATGTCCGCGACGAGGTCCGCGCCGTCGTCGTCCGTGAGGTCCTCGAGCGAGACCTTCAGCGTGAGGTCGTCGCGCTTGGGCAGCGCCGGGTCGTTGGGCTTCTCGCCGTTGACCAGGAACGCCCCCTCACCGGTGCACGCGTCGGTCAGCTCGGGCTTCTGCTCCGGCGGCGTCACGGCGATCGGTTCGGCCGACGTCGAGGAGTCCCCGCTCGAGCCGTCCGAGCCGTCCGACCCTCCGTCGGACGCAGAGCCGCCGTCGGATGCTCCCGCGCCGGAGGCCGCGGCCGAGCCGCCGCCGTCGGACTGCGCGGTGCCGGACTGCGCGGCGCCGGAGTCCGCGCCGTCACCGCCGCCGCAGCCCGCGGCGAGCACCAGCACCGCGCCGAGCGCGCACGCGACGGACACGGGACGACGGGCGGCGGCGAGGCGATGGGGGAAGCGCTGCACTGCGGTCTCCTTCGAAGCGGTGGCAGGGCCGACGTGACGGACCGGGCCGATGGGACGGGCGGGGTCGATGGGCCGGACGGGGCCGACGGCCGAGCCCACGCTACCGGAGCCGTGCCCGACTCACGAGGACACATGAGGGGCACTCGGGCCGACCGTGCGAGAGACTGGCGCGGTCGCCGGAGGCGACATGCACGAACAGCACCCGCGAGCAGCACGCCCGAGGCGGAAGGAGGCGCGATGAGCACGCAGGAGCCCCGGACCCCGCGTCCCGCCGCGCCCTCGCCGGCCGCGCTGCGGGGACGCCCCGCGCCCGCTGCGCGCGTGCGACCCGTCGACTGGACCGCCACCGGCCGCCGCGCCCCAGACCAGGGCGAGGACCAGGGCGAGCATCGGGATGGACGACAGCAGCAACGCCCGGGGAGCAGTGCGCCGACGCCGCGGGGCCCGTCGGCCGGCGACCGCCTCCCCGCGCACCGCCGCGCCCGCACCGTGGAGCTCCCGCGCCCCGCGCAGGCGCCTCCCGCCGAGGCCGTCCACTCCCTCGTCCCCGAGGACCCGCGCCCGAACCTGCGCCCGCTCACGATCGACGAGGGCGCGATCCGCACCGTCGGCGTCATTGACGTCCCCACCGAGACCATCGTGCTCGCCGTGGCCGACCCGGAGGAGTCGTGGAGCGCCGACGCCGGCACCAGCGACCACTTCATGCGCGGCGGCCTCGTGGTCCAGGTGCACCGCGCCGAGAACGCCGTGATCGGCCTGTTCACCGCCCGCTACGCACTCTCCGTGCGCCCCGAGGAGTACGAGGACGCGCTCGACGCCGCGATCGAGGCCTCCGGGAGGTCGGCCCGCGGAGGCCGCGGCACCCGCCACCCCACCACCCGCCGCGAGCTGCTCACGCGCATGGAGAAGGCAGGGTTCGTCGTCACCCCCGGCGCCGGCCACGGGCGCGTCGCCCACCCCGACCATCCGGGCCTCTTCGTGCCCTTCGCGAGCACCCCGTCCGACGTCCGCTTCACCCGTCACGCCGTCGCCCAGATCCGCCGCGTCTTCGGCATCGACCTGCGGCACTGAACCAGCCCACCGTTCCGCCGTCCCACCACGCACACAGGAGAGCACCCATGACCCAGGCCATCAGCACAGACCAGGCCCCCTCCGCCATCGGCCCCTACTCCCAGGCCGTCCGCCACGGCGACACGATCTTCGTCTCCGGGCAGATCCCGCTGGACCCCGCCACCGGCGCGATCGTCGAGGGCGGCATCCGCGAGCAGACCCGCCGCGCGCTCACCAACGCCGGCGCGATCCTCGAGGCCGCCGGCTCCGGGCTCGAGAAGGCCCTGCAGGTCACCGTGCTGCTCGACTCCATCGACGACTTCGCCGCCGTCAACGAGGAGTACGGGACCTTCTTCACCGAGCCGTACCCCTCGCGCATGGCCTACGCCGTCGCCGCGCTGCCCAAGGGCGCGCTCATCGAGGTCACCGTGGTCGCCGCCGCCTGACCGTTCCCACCGTCCGCACACCCGCCCGCACCGCGCACCAGGAGGAGCCATGACCGCGTACGACCTCGACACCCTCGTCGACCGCACGTCCATGGGCTCCTCGAAGTGGACGGCGATGGGCGAGGCGGCGCGCACCGCCGACGTCGACCTCGAGCGATGTCGCGACACGGCGGGCGCCCCCATCGCGCCCTTCTCCGTCGCCGACCTGGACCTCGCCAATGCGCCCGAGATCATCGACGCCCTCCAGGGCGCCCTCGCACGCGGCCTCGTCCTCGGCTACACCGTCCCCACCGACCACTACCTGGGCGCCGTCACCGGCTGGATGCGCCGACGCCACGGCTGGGACGTCGACCCCGACTGGATCCGCGTGACGCCGGGCGTGATCCCCGCGTTCACCTGGGCCATCCGCGAGCTCACCGCACCCGGTGACGGCATCATCGTGCAGACCCCCGCCTACTACCCGATGTACCGGTCGATCACCTCGAGCGGGCGGCGCATCGTGCGCAACCCCCTGGTCGAGAGCGCGGGCCGCTTCCACCTCGACCTCGACGAGCTCGAGCAGCTCGCGAAGGACCCCTCGACGACGATGCTGCTGCTGTGCAGCCCGCACAATCCGACCGGCCGCGTGTGGGAGCGGTGGGAGCTCGAGGAGATCGCCCGGATCGTCCTGGAGAACGACCTGCTGCTGGTCAGCGACGAGATCCACGCCGATCTCGTGCAGGAGGGCCACGAGCACCTGGTCGCGTCGACGATCGACCCGCGGCTGGCCGAGCGGACGCTGGTCCTCACCTCGCCCAGCAAGTCCTTCAACCTCGCCGGGCTCGGCATCGCCAACGCGATCATCCCCGACCCGGGGCTGCGCGCACGGCTCACCGAGGCCCGCGACGACCTCGGCTTCGACAACCCCAACGTGCTGGGGGCCGTCGCGTGCGAGGCCGCGTACACGCGTGCCGAGCCGTGGCTGGACGCGGTTAACGAGCTGGTCGCCCGCAACCACCGCCGGGTCCGCGAGATCTTCGCCGAGCGCCTGCCCGCGGTGCGCGTGTGCGACCTCGAGGGAACGTACCTGCAGTGGATCGACCTGCGCGCCCTCGGACTCCCGCACGAGGAGCTGACCCGCCTGCACGCGTGCGAGGCGATGCTCTACTGCGACGAGGGCGCCGTCTTCGGCCCCGAGGGCGAGGGCTTCGCCCGGCTCGTCATCGCCACCCCGACGCCCGTGCTCGAGGCGGCGCTGGATCGCCTCTGCTCCGCCTACGAGCGGGCGCTCGCGGAGCGGCCGGGTGCGCAACGGCGGGATGCTCAGAAGCGATCGGCGATGGTCTCCAGTCGCGCCCTGTAGTCGGGCCAGTCCCCGCCGGCGGGCAGGTTCGAGTTGTCGCGGCGCAGGCCGGCGGCGCCGTCGATGCTCTCGCGCAGGATGTCCGCGTGGCCCGCGTGCCGGGAGACCTCGGCGGTGACGTGCACGAGGATCCGGTGCAGGGAGATCGTGCGGCGGCTGCGCGGCCACCAGGGGACCTCGGCCGTGGTCTCGAGCGGCAGTGCCTCGACGACCTCGTCGACGAAGGTCTGCACGCGCCGGTAGCGGGCGACCACGAGCTGTGCGCTCTCGTCGGCCGCGGCGTACATGTCGACCAGCGGGTCGGTCTCCTCCGCGGCCAGCGGCACCAGGTCCTCCGGGTGGGGGTACGGCTCGGGGGAGACCAGGGAGAAATAGCCGGCCTCGACGTTCGCGACGTGCTTGACCAGCCCCAGCAGGTTGGTGCCGGTGGGGGTGCGGGGCAGGCGCAGGTCCCGCTCGCTCAGGCCGTCGAGCTTCCAGAGCAGGGACTCCCGCGCTTCGCGCAGGTACTGCAGGAGGGTGGACGTGGGATCAGGGGTGGGCGCCATGGGGACCAGTCTGCCCCTCCTCGGCCCCGACCTCGAGGCTCACGGAGGCATGGGCGAGCGCGCGCAGCACCACCGTCAGCTGGGTGAAGGCGAGGGAGCCGATGAGCGCATGGCGGACGATCGCATCGGTGCTCGGGCTGCTCGAGGCGCTGGCCGACGGACCGGACGACGCGCACCGCGCGCACTGCGGCTCGCTGCGGATCCCCGCGAGGTCCTCCCTCGCGATCTCCTCGAGCGGGCGGGCGTAGCGCAGCAGGGTGGGCAGGTCCGCGGCGACGTCCTCGGCGCCCATCGCCCCGAGCAGCCGGTCGAGGGCGACGCGGGGACCGCTGCCGACGTCGGCCCAGCCCATCGCCCCGATCAGGGCCGCCACGCGCGGATCCTCGTCCTCCGGCGGCGGCTCCTCATGCAGACGGGCGAGCAGACCCGTCGCGATCGCCTGCGCGATCTCGAGGGCCTTCACGAGGGGCCGACCCTCGTCGATCACGGTGGTGAGCGCCCGGATGTCCTCGATGGGGGCATGGGCGAGCTCGCGCAGCGCGCGGATCAGCGCGAGGCGCTCGAGGTGCTCGCGGCCGTAGTCGAAGCGTGTCGTGGTGAGCCGTCGCCCGGGAGGGAGCAGCCGCTGTCGCCGGTAGTACTTGATGCTCGCCGTGCTCGTGCCGCTCGCGCGGGCCAGCTCGTTCAGCAGCATGCGATCCCCCTCGGATCTCGCCGGAGCCGCCGCGCAGATCCTCCGGTACGGTCGGATAGTGCGAGGACCAGCAGCTATCTAGATGGCGCCGTGTCGCCCGTCACATTACCGTCGGCCCATGGGCACACCCGTCGTCGTCATCGTCCTCCACGCGCTCGGCGCGCTGATCGTCCTCACCCTGGGGCCGATCCAGATCTTCCGGCGCCACCGCGACCGTGCGCACCGCTGGCTGGGCCGCACGTGGGCGATCTCCATGGTCCTCACCTGCGTCTCGAGCTTCTTCATCCACCCGCAGGGGCTCAGCTGGCTGCACGCGCTCGCGGTGTGGACGCTGTTCTCCATCACGATGGGCGTCGTCAACATCCGGCGCGGCAACGTCGCGTCGCACCGGGTGTGGATGATCGGCTCCTACCTGGGCACGTGCATCGCGTTCGTCTTCGCGATCCTGTCGCCGGGGCGGCTGATCCCGCATCTTCTGCGCTCGGACCCGGTGCTGACCCTGGTCTTCTTCGCGGGTGTGGTCGCGCTCGCCGTGGCGTGGGCCGGGATGGTGGTCCGCGTGCGCGGCACGCGCCGCGATGCGCGTCGGCCCCTCGCCGTGGAGTGAGGCCCGAAGGACCCCCGACAAAGAAAGCGCCCCGGCTCGTCCCCACGAGCCGGGGCCATCCCTTTCCCCCGCGTTCCGGCTTCAGTGGCGGGGCCACCTCCTCAGAAGGCCCGGCCGCCGGTAACGCGTTGGGTATAGATAACCAGCCTGTCTGCAAGATTCGCTGGAGCGTCCCTACGGGTTTCCTGGGAAGGGCGCCCCAGGGTGTGCAGATCCTGTGCGCCCCTCGCATCGCACCAGGTCAGCGCGGGGAGCGTCGGGTGCTGCGAGCACGTTCTCTGCACCGCCGGATACGAGGTGATCCGCATCACCGCGAGCCGGCGGGCGCGCGCCGGTCCCGCGGGTCCGCGTCCTGGTGCTGCGCGGTGCGCCGGTAGTACATCGCGAGCACCGCGCCGGAGAGGTTGTGCCAGATCGAGAACACGGCGCCGGGCAGCGCCGCGGCGGGGCTGAAGTACTGGGCGGCGAGCGTGGCGGCGAGACCCGAGTTCTGCATGCCGACCTCGATCGAGGTGGTGCGGGAGGTGCGGATCGGCTGGCGCAGCACGCGCGCGAACCAGTAGCCCAGCAGGTAGCCGAAGCCGTTGTGCAGCACCACCGCGAGCAGCACGAGGGCGCCCGCGGAGACGATCTGGTCGGCGCTGCCGGAGACCACCGCGATGACCACCAGGGAGATGCCGGCGACGCTCACCCACGGCAGTGCCGGCAGGATCCTGTCCACCAGGCGCGAGAGCACGAGGCGGATCACGAGGCCCGCGATCACGGGGATCAGCACCATCTTCACGATGCTCAGGGCCATCTCTCCGGCATCCAGCGGCATGAACGCCCCGGCGAGCCAGAGGGTCAGGACAGGGGTGAGGATCGGGGCGATGAGCGTGGAGATCGAGGTCATCGTCACCGACAGCGCGGTGTCCGCCTTCGAGAGGTAGTTGATGACGTTCGAGCTGGTGCCGCCGGGGGCGCAGCCCACGAGGATCACGCCGGCCGCGAGCTCGGGCGGCAGCTGCAGCACCCAGGCGATGGCGAAGCCGACGAGAGGCATCACCACGTACTGCGCGAGGACGCCGATCAGCACCGGCAGCGGCCGCTTCAGCACGAGGGTGAAGTCGGGGATGGTGAGCGTGAGCCCCATCGCGAACATGATGATGCCCAGGAACAGGTTCGTGTACCCGGAGATCGCCTGGCCGGTGGCCGGCACGAAGAAGCCGAGCGCGGCGGCCGCGAGGATCAGCACGGGGAACACGGTCACGGCGACGCGCGCGGAGCGGTCCTCGCTCGTGGATCCGGCCGGGGCCGACGGGGGTGTGGGCGGAGCGGAGGTGGGGGAGGAGGGATTCTGGCTCATGCGCTCACTCTAAACCGGACATCCAGGATCTGAGACGCACTCTCGGCATGCGGGCGGGCGGGGCGAGGCGGTTCCCTCAGCCGTCGGCCTGGCCCCGCGCGGGCATCGGCCACTCGTGCACGGGGCGCCCGGAGTGGACGCCCTCGATGTACATCGCGGTCATCCGGGCGAGGGCATCCTGGCGGCTCGCGCCCCGCAGCTCGAGGGAGGTCACGGTGTCGATCTGCCAGCGGGCGCCGTTGCGTCCCGAGCGGGCACGCCCCAGCAGCACCGAGGTGTAGCGCTCGATCACGTCCTCGTCGGTCCCGAGGTCCCGCAGCCCCTGCATGGCCTGGGGGATGAGGTGCTCGACCAGCAGGTCCGCGACGCGCACCTTGCCCAGGCGCGGCCAGGTGATGCGGGCCTCCAGCCCCCACCGCGCGCACAGCTCGAAGTGCTCGGCGGCCTGCTCGAAGCTCATGCGCGACCACAGCGGGCGCCGCTCCTTCACGAGCGACTCGAGGATCCCGTAGAGGAACGCGGCGTTCGCGGCCATGTCGATCGCCGACGGCCCGGCCGGCAGCAGACGGTTCTCCAGGCGCAGGTGGGGCATGTCCTCACCGGGATCGTAGATCGGCCGGTTCCAGCGCCACACGGTGCCGTTGTGCAGCATCAGCTCGTGCAGGCGCGGGGACGCGCTCTCGGCGAGCAGCGGCTCCTCGGCCATGGTGCGGGACTCGGGGATGAGCGCGGGGAACAGCCGCACGTTCTCCTCGAAGAGGTCGAACATCGAGGTGATCCAGCGCTCGCCGAACCACACCCGCGGGCGCACGCCCTGGGTCGCGTACTCCGGCGGGCGGGTGTCCAGGGCCTGCGTGAACGCGGGGATCCGGTTCTCGTGCCAGAGACGGCGGCCGAACAGGAACGGCGAGTTCGCGCCCAGCGCCGCCTGCGGGCCGGCGATCGCCTGCGCGGCGTTCCAGACGTCTGCGAACTGCTCGGGGGAGACCTGCAGGTGCAGCTGCATGGAGGTGCATGCGGCCTCGGGCCCGATCGAGTCGAACTCGACGTCGAGCCCGCGGCCCTCGCCGCTGATGCGCAGGTGGATCTCCTCGCCGCGCGCCTCCATCACCGTGTTCTCGAGCGCCTCGTAGCGCGCACCGGGGGAGCGCCAGGAGTCGTCCTCGAACATCTCGGAGGTGAGGGTGGGCAGGTGCCCGACGGGCACCACGCGCGCGCCGTGCCGGCGCGCCGTGGCGTCGGCCTTCTCGATCCGCTCGTGCAGCTGCTGCTCGAGGTCCCGCAGCCCGCTGCCGCGCGGATGGGTGACCGGCAGGTTCGCCTCGACGTTGAAGCGACCCAGCTCGTGCACGAAATCCGGGTCGTCGATCGCGGGGATGACCTCGTCGGCCAGCAGGGCCGGCGACATCGGATCTCCGGCGTCGGATTCGACGGCGAGGTTCATCTCGAGCTCGACGCCGATGGTGCCCTCGGTGCGGAACTCGGCGGTGTCCAGGAACGTCTCGAACAGGTCGAGATTGCGCCTCAGCTCCCGCCGGTAGTGCGTGCGCTCGCTGCGGGTGTACTGGGTCGAGCCGATCTCGCGTCCCATCGCGACCTCCCCCTGGACTCCGGTGCGCACGGGGCCGACGAACGGGCCGACGGGTGGGTCGGTCCGCAGCCTCCCGCGCGCGGGTGCGCCCCATCAAAGCACGTGGCCGGGGCGCACGGAACGCGTGCTCGCGCGAGGGTGCCCCAGCGCACGCGGGGACGGTGCCGGGGCGGGTCCCGGGAGCCCCGTTATCCTGAGGTGACCAGGGCGTGCCGTGGGGGCGCCGACGCACGGGACCGGACGGGGTGGGGCGGATGGCGCAAGCGGCGGGAGCGCCGAGCGCGGCCGAACGGGCGTACCTGCGGATCCGGGAGCGGATCCTCGACGGCGACCTGGCGCCCGGAGCCATGCTCGGGGAGGCCGGGCTCGCGCAGGAGCTCGCGGTGAGCCGCACGCCGGTGCGGGCAGCGCTCGTGCGATTGCAGCAGGAGGGGTGGATCGCGATCTACCCGCAGCGCGGAGCCCTGGTCCGCGGGCTGAGCCAGCGTGCGGTGGAGGAGCTCGCCGAGGCCCGCGCGATGCTCGAGATCACGAGCGCGCGCCGCGCGGCGCCGGACGCCCGGCGGCGGAGCGCCGCCCGGCTCGAGGAGGCCCTGGAGGCGCAGCGTCGCACGGTGCGCACGCGCGACCTGCGGGAGCACGTGACCGCGCTCCTCGCCTTCCACCGCTGCTTCGTGGAGGCGGGCGGCAGCGACGTGCTCCTGGAGCTCCACGCGCGTCTGGCCGACCGCCACCGCTTCGCGCTCTCCGTCGAGGGCGAGGCGCTGCTGGAGCGCGGCGAGGAGACGATCCGCGAGCACGCCGCGCTCGCGGAGGCGTTCACGAGCGGGGACCTGGACCTCTTCGAAGAGCGGCTGCGAGCCCACGTCTCGGAGGTGGGATCGCCTCGCGAGGGCGTCTGAGGACCCCTAGACTGGGATACAAGTCGTGTCCGAGATTCGCCCGGGCATGACCCCGTTCGAGGAGAGCACGATGTCCCGACCCGCCGCGCCCACGGGCACGACCACCGCCGCCGACCCGCGCGGCGTCTCGCACCCGGAGCATCGCAGGACCCTCGCCGTGCTTGTCGTCGCCCAGATCCTGGGCACGATCGGGCTGGGCGTGGCGCCCTCGATCGGCATCCTGCTGGCCGGCGAGGTGACGGACAGCGAGGCCTGGGCCGGCCTCGCCCGGACCTCCTCGACGCTCGGCGCCGCCCTGATGGGCGTGCCGCTGGGGATGATGGCGGCCCGGCGCGGACGCCGCGTCGCCCTCACCGTCGGCTGGTGGATCGCCGGGCTCGGAGCCGCCCTGCTGGTCCTGGCCGCGCAATGGGACCTCGTCGTCCCGCTGTTCCTCGGACTGCTGCTGACGGGCGCCGGGACGGCGGCGAGCCTGCAGGCGCGGTTCGCCGCCACGGACCTCGCCTCGCCGGCCACCCGGGCGCGCTCCCTCTCCCTCGTCGTGTGGATGGGCGCCATCGGCAACGTGCTCGGCCCGAACCTCGGCGTGCCCGGCCAGGCGATCGGGGCGGCGACGGGGCTCTCGGTCTATTCCGCCGCCTTCCTCATCGCCGCCGTCGGGTCGGTCGTGGCCGGGGCCGTGGCGCTCGTGCTCCTGCGGCCCGATCCGCTGCTCGTGCTCGCCCGCGACAGCGCCGCACCCGACCTGACCGTCCGGTCCGCCCGCCCCGCCTCGCGACGGCAGCGGCTGCGGGACATGGCCCGGGAGTTCCGCGTGAACCGTCGCGCCCGCACCGCGCTCGTCGCGATCCTCACCTCCCAGACCGTCATGGTCGCGCTGATGACCATGACCCCCGTGCACGTCCAGCACGAGGGCGGGTCGGTGACGATCGTGGGGATCACGATCAGCCTGCACGTCGCGGGCATGTACGGGCTCTCGCCCGTGGTGGGCATCCTCATCGACCGCGTGGGGCACCGCGCCGCCGTCGTCGCCGGGATCGTGCTCTTCGCGGCCTCGCTCGCGCTGGCGGTCCTCGCCTCCGGGTCGATGGCGGGGGTGATGGCCTCGCTGATCCTGCTCGGACTGGGATGGTCCTTCATGAACGTGGGAGGGTCGGCGCTGTTCGGCGCGGCGGTCTCCGACCGCGCGCGGGCGTCGGCGCAGGGAGGGGCGGACGCGCTCTCGAACCTGTGCGGAGCCGTCGCCTCCTTCGCGTCGGGGCCGATCATGGCCGTCAGCAGCTTCTCGGTGCTCGGCATGATCGGGGCCGTGCTGCTCGTGCCGGTCCTCGTGCTCGCCCTCGGCTCCGGGTCCTGGCGCGAGGACCGCGCCCCGGCGTCCTGACGGCGGGACCGCGTCGCCCCCGACCCGCGGCTGCGGATCGGGGGCGACGGTGGGGGACGGGGCCGTCGGGGCCTCGGCGGCGACGGATCCCGCGCCGGGCTCAGGGCTTCTGGTGCGACAGCGTCAGCACCTCGGAGTCCCAGCTCTCCCAGTCGGAGGCCGTGTCGGGATCGCCGAGGGCCTTGAGCACGCGGACCTCGATGATGTACTTCCCGTCCTTCGCGGTGACGGTCTTCCCCTTCGCGGTCTGGTAGGTGCCGTCCCAGGGCAGCGCCTCGGTCTCGGAGGAGCGGCCCCACTTGCTCTCGGAGCTGACCGTGCCCACCTTGGGGTTCACGAGCCTGCCCTTCGAGCCGTCGGCCTTGGCGTGGTACACGGCCACGTCCAGGCGCTCGACCGGGTAGTCCAGGTAGAAGAGGACGTAGGGGACGTCGTCCCCGGACGTCGAGTACGTCGCGTCCGTGCCGGAGACCGGCACGATGTTCTCGCCCTGCGCCTTGCCGAGGGCCGGCAGGCCGTCGTGGGCGCCGAGCACCTCGACGTTCTGGTAGTCGCCGGACATGCCCGCGAAGGGCACCGAGAGGTCCTCGTCATCACTGGTCAGCTGGACCCAGCCGCCATAGATGATGCCGTCCTCGCCGAAGTCCTCGCTGATCCGCGCGGTCACCAGCGCCGAGCGGTGCGGCTGGATGGTCACCGTGCGGCTCGAGAGCCGCACGGAGGGGTCGGCGACCTGGAAAGCCGGGTCCGACGGCGAGCCGCCGGTGGCGACGCCGGTGCGGGTCGAGACCGCATAGGTCTTCGCCGCATCGCCGTCGTTGCGCACGTTCACCGTGACCGAGTGGGCGCCCTGCGAGCTGTCGCCGAGCGAGATCGTCGGCTCGGCGACGGACGTGGAGGTGTGGGCGGCCTCGACCATGTCGAGCATGCCCGCGCCCTGACGGTGCACCGGCTCGAGGTAGCCCTTCCCGGGCTCGAGCGACCAGTCCAGCGGGTCGGCCGTGTTCACGAGCGCCGACTTCACCTGCTTCGGCGTCCAGCCCGCATGCTCCTGCAGCATCAGCGCGGCCGCGCCCGCGACGTGCGGGGAGGCCATCGAGGTGCCGGACTTCGTGCCGTGCCCGCCCTGCTCGAGAGGCACGGTCGAGTAGATCTGCCCGCCGGGGGCCGACAGGTCGGGCTTCAGGCCCAGCTCGGCCGTGAGCCCGTACGAGGAGAAGGACGACATGAGGCCGGCGCCCGCGTTCGGGAACACGGCCACGCCGTCCTTCCAGGCGATCTTCGTCGTGCCCGCCGCGATGGCCTTCTGCAGGGCGATGCCGTCGTCCTGGGTGATGGAGACGACGGGGATGGTGATCTCCGGGTCGCCCGCGACGGTGGGGCTGATGAGGCCGGCGCTGTTGTTGTAGAGCACGACCGCGGTGTACCCGGCCTCCTGGGCGTTCGCCGCCTTGTCGTGGAAGGAGCAGGTGCCGCGCTTGACCAGCAGGGCCTGCTTCTTCTTCGTCGGCTTCGGCACCTCGGCCGGATCGCAGGCCAGGACGGGGGCGTCGGCCGCGTCCGAGTCCTCGCCGGCGCTCGCCAGTACGACCTTGCCGGAGGTCGGGACCGTCCCGCCGTCCTCGGCGGAGGTGAAGCCGTACTTCGTCTTGCCCACCGCGAAGTAGGGGGTGTGCGCGTCGGTGTTCTCGACCGAGCCGACGGTGATCACGTCGCTGCCGACGCCGGGAGCGCCTCCGGAGAACGTGCCGGCCTCGCCCTCGTTGCCGCCCGAGGCGACGACCACGACGCCCTTGGCGGTGATCTCGTTCGAGGCCTGCGCGGTCGGGTAGTCGTCCCAGGTCATGAACGAGGCGCCGAGCGACATGTTGATGACGTCGACGCCGTCGGCGAAGGCGCGGTCCATCGCGGCGAGGATGACGTCGGTCGAGCTCGTGCCCTTGCAGCCGAAGATCCGGTACGAGGCGATGTCGGCCTTCGGGGCGACGCCGGTGACGTCGCCGTCGGCCCCGATGATGCCCGCGACGTGGGTGCCGTGGCCGCCGCAGTCGTCCGGGTACTCGTCGGGCTCCGGGACGCTGCCCGGGACCGTGGAGTTGTAGTCGTCGCCCACGAAGTCGTAGCCCATGGTCACGCGGGTGCCGGGGAAGTCCTTCGTCTGGTCGTTCGTCCCGGAACCGCCGAGGTCGGGGTTGTTGTAGTCGACGCCCGAGTCGATGACGCCGACGGTCACCCCCTCGCCGTCCAGGCCGTCGACCTTCTGGACCGTGTCCACGCCGGTCATGGCGTTGGCGTACTCGTCCTCGGGAGAGGCGTCGCCCTGATCCGGCGGCAGGGCCACCTGCATCACGGGGTAGACGGCGGTGACGCCGTCGACGTCCTGGAGGGCCTCGGCGTCGGCCTTCGTCATCGAGACGGCCATGCCGTTCCAGGCATGCGTGAAGGACTGGTCGACGGTCACGTCCAGGCCGTCCTTCTCCGCCTCCTCCACGACGCCGGTCTGCTTCGTCTTGAGCGTGCGCTGGGGAGTGCCCTGCGCCTGCGGGGCGCCCTCGACCTGGACCAGGTAGCGGTCGGGCACGGAGCCGTTCACGTCGTCGAGGGAGGGGGAGCCCTTCGCGGGGGCCTCGACTCCGTGGGAGGAGGCCGTCCCGAGGTCGTCGCCCTGGCCGTCGGCCTGGGCGGGGAGGGGGCCGAACATGGCTGCGGCGAGGGCTGCCGCGGCGCCGGCGGTGAGGAGGGATCGTGGGGAGAGGAGAGCGCGGCGGTGCGCAGGGAGGTGTCTCATGGGCTGCCTCGGGGAGGGGAGAGGGATGGCCGGCGGCGCCGGGTCGGGCTCCGGAGGAGAGGACCCCGACGTGACGCATGACACCATGCCCTGACTGCGCTCGGTGGGCGTCGGCGGACACCGAGACCCATCCGTGACCTTCCCGTGACATCCCGGGCCCGGTCGGATCCCGACCGATTCCCGGCCGATTCCCGACCAATCCGGATCGCTCGATGCTCCGAACACCCCTCGTCACCGTCCCCTGCGGCCTGTCGGCCGCACGGTGACTCCGAACGGAGGCATCATGCGTAAGACGATGAAGTCCATCTCCCTCATGGCAGCCACGATGGCGGCGGTCGGCTTCGGCGCGACCGCACCGGCTCTCGCCGAGGGCAGTGACGCGCACAGCTACCAGGCAGATCTCACCGAGCTCAACGATTCCGGTGCCTCGGGCACGGCATGGCTCACCCTCGACGGCGACCAGCTCACCGTGAAGATGGATACCAAGGGCCTTCTCGACGGTTCGCCGCACGCCCAGCACATCCACATCGGAGGCAAGGGCGAGTGCCCCGACCCGAACATGAAGGGTTCGGGCGAGGACGGCGCCCTCCAGACCAGCGATGCCGCGGAGTACTACGGCATGATCGGTGCGTCGCTCACGACGAAGGGCGGGACCGGGCCGGACAACGGTCTGGACGTCGAGAACTTCCCCACGGGTGACGGGCACTACGAGCGCACCATCAAGGTGAGCGATGACGTGGCCTCGTCCCTCAAGGACGGCAAGGCGGTCGTCGTCGTGCACGGTGTTGACCACAACGGCAACGGCAAGTACGACGGTGACACCAAGTCGGATCTCGATCCCTCGCTGCCCAGCGAGGCCACGGATCCCGCGGCCTGCGGTGCGGTCACCGTGAGCCAGATGTCCGACATGCCGCAGGGCGGCGTCGAGACCGGTGATGGCACGACCGCGGGCATCGAGGATGCCGGTCTGCTCGCAGCCGGTGGCGCGCTCGTCACCGCTGGCGTCGTCGGAGCCGTCGTGAGCCGTCGTCGCAGCGCGCGCACGGAGAAGTGAGAAGCAACTTCTCGCGATGAGCAGTGTGAAGAAGCAGCACCGCCGCGGCGGCCGTCTCTGGGCGGGCGCCGCGAGCGGTGCGCTGTGCGTGGCGGGGATCGTGCTCCTGATCGTCTTCTTCGTCGATCAGGAGCCGCCCCCGCCTCAGGCGCCCGCCGCGCAGAGCGCGTCCAGCAGCTCCGGCGAGTCGACATCGCCGACGAGCGACGCAACGCCTACCCCCTCGGCCTCCGCGACCCCCAGTCCGAGCTCCGCCGCCCCCAGCACGCCCGCGGCGCTGCCGGCATCGAAGCCGGTCCGCGTACGGCTGCCGGATCGCGACATCGACGGAGACGTGTTCGGGATCTCGCTCGCCGATGACGGCTCGCTGCCGGCCCCCAGCGGGGCCCGCAAGGACGACGCCGCCTGGTTCGACGGATCGCCGACTCCCGGTGAGCAGGGCCCCGCGGTGATCGAGGGTCACGTGACCTACAGCGGGAAGCCCTCCGTGTTCTTCGAGCTCGGTGCGGTGCGCAAGGGTGACCGTGTCGACGTGGACCGTGAGGACGGGAGCACCGCGACCTTCGAGGTCTATGACATCGGCCGCTTCCCCAAGGATTCCTTCCCGACATGGGCCGTGTACGAGAACACGTCGAGCGCCGAACTGCGGCTGATCACCTGCGGCGGCACCGTCGACGCGGACGGACGTCATGCGGACAACGTGATCGTCTTCGCCAAGCTCGTCGACTAGGCGGTACCGACCGGGGACGTTGACGACGCGAGAGAATGGTGTTTGGTCGCCGCAGCTGCGGTGGGATCGGTGCTGATCGCCGTGGCGGTGGTGGATCCTGCCCTCGAGGGCGCCGCGGCGCTCGTGCCCGTTGATGTCTCGGCGTGCGTGGGCCCAGCCGTCGGCCAGGGTGTGGTGGAGGCGTCCAGTCCGCCGTTGGTCCGCGGACGGCACGGACGCGTATTCGAGCCCAAGGCTGCGACACGTGTTCTTCGGCGTGTCAGGGATGGCGACGCGATTCCTCTCGCCCGACTCCTCAGCCCCCGGCACGAGCAGATCGGCCGCATCGCTGCCGCCGACGGCGTCGCAGTGCGCTCAGGAAAAATCGAGCGCGACCAGGACAGTCGTCGGCTGCTCCGAACCCCCGGCGGGCTCCAGACTGATGGCAGCTCCTTCGGCCGAGCCGGCGGACAGGAGTGTGCGGGCATTGCCGTCATCGTCGGGGCGAAGGAGCCCGGCGCTCACAGGACCGTCGGACATCTTGCTCCACGCCTGGTAGTCCTTGCCCGCCGTGACGGCGGGAAGGTCCTCGACCTTCAGCACTGCCGAGCCCAGGGAGGGCGAGCGCACCGCCGTGATCCGTGCCGAGCGCCACGTCGTCGTGTACTCCCGGGCGTCGTCCGCCGCGAGGACCTCGTCGATGTCCTTGTCCTCCTGCGAGCGCCAGGGGCGTGCGACGACGAGGCCGGTCGCGACCAGCGCGCTCGCGGCCAGGGCGAACCCTCCGGCGAGGACGGTGCGGCGTCTCGGCCTGCGCGGGAGCCGGGGCTCCTCGGGCGTCTCGTGAGCATCCTGATCGGCGCTCACAGCCTCAAGGATCCGGTCCCTCAGCGCAGCGGGAGGAGTCGATTCCAGACCCTGGGAGAGATCGACAGTCGTCTCGCGCAAGGAATCCGCGAGCTCACGGCACTCCGGGCACGTGGCCAGGTGGGCCTCGACCTCCGCGCTCTCCGAGGGATCGAGGGCGTCGAGCGCGTAGGCGGCGACCAGGGACTCGAGGTTTTCGTGTCCGTGGTCGCGCAGTGATGCGCCGGTCTCGCTCATCCCTCCTCCTTCCTCGTGTACTCCGCGCTCATGATCCGTCGCAGGGCCAGCAGTCCGTCCCTGATGCGGGTCTTGGCCGTTCCCAGCGGAATGTCCAGGTGCTTGGCGACCTGGGACTGGGTGAGTCCGTCGAGATAGGCCAGGCGGATCGCCTCGCTCTGTCTGTCCGACAGCTGCGAGAGCGCGCCACGCACGTGCCGCGCTTCGATGCCGTCCAGAGCTGTCTCGCTGGTCGGGTCGAACAGCTCCACTGTCGATCGTGATTCGTAGGCGACATCGCGATCGGATTGCGATTGTGATGCACGCACCCTGTCCACCGCGCGGCGGTGCGCCATGGTGAGGATCCACGCCAGGGCCGATCCTCTCGACGGGTCGAAGCCCGATGCCTGACGGAACACCTCGAGGTACACCTCCTGGGTGACCTCCTCCGATTGCGCCCGGTCCCTCAGAACCCTCAGCACGAGGCCGAACACCCGCGCGCTCGTGGAGTCGTAGAGCCGGGGGAACGCCTCCGCGTCGCCACCGGCGACCGCGAGCAGGAGTTCGCGCAGGACATCCGGAGATGCCGTCGCCGGGCTGGCGGGCTCGTCCTCGGACATCGTCATCTGACCATCCTACGGGTGAGGCGGCAGCCGCCGACGATCACGCGATCTCGAGCGCCGCCCGTGCGACCGGAGAGGCGGACTCGTCGGAACCTGCGGCGGTCGGGATCTGCCACGAGCCGGTGGGCTCCTCCGAGCCGACGGCACCCGGCCGCGGGCCGCTCATCGATTCCATCGAGTGCACGTGAGGGCTGAGGTTCACGAGCAGGCCGGTGACGGCCAGCACCCCCAGCAGCAGCGCGGCCTCGCGGCGCATGATCCGCAGCAGGCGCTCCCAGGGGGCGTCGGCCGAGGCGATCGCGGGCAGCAGGCGGGTGCGGTTCCACGCCGCCAACCCCACCGCGACGGCGACGACCAAGAGCTTGACGAGCAGAGTGCGGCCCCACGCCGAGGTCACCAGCGCCGACGGCGCGTCCAGGATCAGCACCGCCATCGTGGTGCCGCTCGCCGCCAGCACCAGCACGCTGACCAGTGCCACGAGGGAGAACCGCCGCACCACGGCCACGCCCTCCGCGGCCGTCGAGTGCCGGTGCAGCACCGTGAGCATCGCGATCGCCGCGAGCAGCCCGCCGGACCACACGGCGCCGGCGAGCAGGTGGGCGACATCGGCGACGAGCATCAGGGGACGCGGTGCGATGGACGCCGAATGGCCGACGAGCACCGGGGCGACCAGGGCCAGCAGCGCGCCCGGCACGGAGAGCGCGGGCCTGCGCGCCCCGCCCGCCCCGATCACCAGGGCGGCCCCGAGGACCACGGCGCCGGCTCCGACGACGGGAGGTGCGGACAGCCCCGCGCCCATGCGCGTCCAGCCGGCGGCCTCGGCGGCGGTCACGGGGACGAGGAGGACGGCCGCCGCGGCGGCCACCAGCGCGAGCACCCGCAGGGCCCTCGTCGCCCGGGGCGAGGCCATCACGGCCCGGGCCGCCGCGCCGCGCGCCACGAGCACGGAACACAGCAGCATGCCCGCCATCACCAGCAGCGAGAGGTACTCGGCCACGGTGAGGACCGGGACCAGCGTGGACGCCCCCGCCCCCGGTTCCTCGTGCGCCGCGGTATGGGTGCCGGAGCCGGAGCCGGCGTCGGCACCGGAGTCGGAGCCGGCGGACGGCGCGGCAGGGATCGTGGAGGGAGCGCCGACGGAGAAGTCGAGGGTCCCCGTCACCGGATGCCCGTCGGCCGAGACCACCCGATAGGTGAGCACATAGCTGCCGTCGGCGAGGTCCGAGGGCAGCGCGGCGAGCACGTCGTCGTCGCGCGAGTGCGCCTCGAGGGTCGTGGAGGTGCCGTCGGGGCGGGTCAGGCGGGTCTCTCCGTCGATCGGCCGCACGTGCTCGTCGAAGGTGAGGGTCGCCGAGGCGGGGGCGTGCTCGAGGACGGTCCGGTCGGCGGGGCTGCTCGACTCCAGCTGGGCGTGGGCGAGCGCGGGAGCCGCTCCGCCGAGCATCAGGAGCACGCCGAGGATGCTCCCGAGCAGCACCCGCAGTGCGGGGATCCGGAGGTGCGTCACGACGGGGTCAGCGCCTCCTGCGCACGGTGATCAGCGCCGCCGCGCCGCACAGCAGCCCGAGCGCGCCGATCACGAGGCTGCTGACGACGAGCGCGGTGGTGGTCCCGTCGCGCGAGGCCTGGGGCTGGGCGACGGCGGTCGCGGTGGAGGACTCATCGGAGGCCGCGACGGCGACGGTGGGCGCCGGGGACTCCAGGTCGTCCTCGCTCTGTCCCTTCTTCGGCACCTGCGTCCACGCGGTCTCGCCCTTCTCGCAGGTCTGGGTGGTGGGGAAGGTGAGCGTGGTGCCCGCGGCGTCCTCGGGGATCTGCAGGGAGAGCTCGAAGCTGTCGCGCTCGCCGTCGGGCAGCGGAGTCTTCGCCGTGTACACGACCTGGGCGTCGCGCTCGGTGACCTCGTTGCCGTCGGCGTCGGTCTCGGGGTCGGCGAGCTTCTCGCGCTTCGTCGAGACGTCGTAGTACGGGTTGCGCGTGGGCGTGACCTCGTCGACCCCCTCGGGCAGGTCGATGGCGACCTTCGTGGTGGCCGATCCGTCGCAGCCGTGCGGGACGCTGAAGGTGACCACGGTGTAGGCGCCGGCGGTCGTGTCCGCGGCGCTCGCGGTGACGTGCGCCTGCGCGGCCGCGGGCACGGCGAAGGCGAGCCCTGCGGCGGCGAGGCCGAGAGCTGCGCGGAAGGGGAGTCGGCGTGCGGTGTTCGCGGTCATGGCTGTCCTCGTGGTGGGGGGGGGGCGGCAGGGATTCGGAATCGGACGGGGATCGGATGGGTCGATCAGTGCAGCAGCATGAGCCAACAGGCCAGGGCCATGGCGAGGTCCATCGCGGCCATCATCCGCAGGCCCGCGCGCGGGCCGGTCGACTCGTGCGCCTCCGCCAGCTGCAGCAGGCCGGAGACCGCCAGCGCGCCCGTGAAGGCCACGCCCAGCAGGCCTGCGCCGGTCGGCAGCATGGTCATGGAGTGGGTGCTCGAGGCGGGATCGGCCGACATGGTCACCACCATCCAGACCATCGCCAGCATCATCACCGCGTGCTGGCCCTGGTGCAGCGGGCCGTGGACGCTCGCCTCCGTGCGGCCCTCGGCGAGCTGCACCAGGGCGAGCAGGGCGAACCACGCGGTCGCGACGGCGAACAGGATGACCTGGGGGAGCGCCGGGAGCGCGTTCCACCAGGACCAGGACATGGCGACCATGACCGCGCACATGAGCACGTGCAGCAGGTCGCCCACGAGGTCGACGGGCCGGGCGCGATGGCGCGCCGCGCGCACGAGGGCATGGACGCCGAGCACGGCGAACACGGCGCTGAGCGCCACCGCCCCGATCGTCCCGTGCATCCCGCTCCGCCCGTCCTAGTTCTACGTTCTGTAGAGAACTCTAGGGCCGGCCGACGGGGGCCGCAAATCGACCGGCGGCGCGCTCAGCGCCCGGAGCGCCCGGAGCGCCCCGAGTGGCCCGAGCGCGGCCGGCGCGAGCGGAAGTTCTGCAGGCGCAGCGAGTTGTGCACGACGAACACCGAGGACAGCGACATCGCGCCCGCAGCGATGAGCGGGTTCAGCAGGCCGATCGCCGCGATCGGGATCGCCGCCACGTTGTAGCCGAAGGCCCACACGAGGTTCGTGCGGATGGTGCGGTTGGTGGCGCGGGAGAGCGCGATCGCGTCGATCACGGCGAAGAGGTCCTCGCGCACCAGGATGATGTCCGAGGACTTCAGGGCGACATCGGTACCGGTCACCATGCCCAGCCCCAGGTCGGCCGCGGCCAGCGCCGCGGCGTCGTTGATGCCGTCGCCGACCATCGCCACCGAGTGGCCCTCGGCGCGCAGCTCCTCGATCGCGGCGGCCTTGCCCGTGGGCAGGACGCCCGCGCGCACGTCGTCGATGCCGAGGTCCGCGGCCGCGCGCCGGGCGGCGGCCTCGGAGTCGCCGGTCAGCAGCACGGTGCGCAGGCCCGCCTCGTGGAGGGCGGCGATCGCACCGCGCGCGTCGGGCTTGATCTCGTCCGCCAGCACGATCGCGCCGACGGCCCCGCTCTCGCGGGCGACGAGCACCGCCGAGCGCCCGGAGGCCTCCGCCTCGCGCACCGTCGCCGCGAGGTCCGCGGGGACGGCGACGCCGAGGCTCTCCATGTGCGCGGGGCTGCCGACGGCCACCTGCGCGTCCTCGATCTCGGCCTCGACGCCCAGCCCGGGGGTGACGTGGAAGTCGCGGGCCTCGGGGACGTCGGCCACGCGGCTCGCCGCGTGCTCGCGGATGGCCGTGGCCACGGCGTGCTCGGAGGAGGACTCGGCGGCCGACGCCCAGCGCAGCACCTGCGCGGCGCTCGCCCCGCCCGTCACCACCACCCGCTCGACGCTCGGGGCGCCCGCGGTCAGGGTGCCGGTCTTGTCCAGGACGACGGTGGTCACCGTGCCGCTCGCCTCGAGGGCGTCCTGGCCCTTGACCAGGATGCCGAGCACGGCGCCGCGGCCCACGCCCACCATCAGCGCGGTGGGGGTCGCGAGGCCGAGCGCGCACGGGCAGGCGATGATGAGCACGCTGATCGCGTTCGAGACCGCGGTCGCGGTGTTCGCGCCCAGCAGCAGCCAGACGCCGGCGACGAGCACGCTGAGCACGAGCACGACCGGCACGAACACGCGCACCACGGCATCCACGGCGCGCTGCACGTCGGCCTTGCGGACCTGCGCCTGCTCGGCGATCGCGGCCATCTGCGCGAGCTGCGTGTGCGCGCCGACGCCCGTCGCCCGCACCACCAGCAGCCCGTCGGTCGAGACGGTGCCGCCCACGACCTCGTCGCCGATCCCGGACGTGCGCAGCACGGACTCGCCGGTCATGGCCCCCGTGTCGATCGCGGCCGAGCCCTCCACGATCTCCCCGTCGGCCGGGACGGTCTCGCCGGGACGCACCACGAGCAGGTCGCCGCGGCGCAGCTGATCGATCGCGACCATGGACTCGGCGCCGTCGCGACGCACGCGCGCCTCGCTCGCCCCCAGCGCGGTGAGCGCCCCCAGGACGTCGCCCGCGCGGCGGCGGCTGCGGGACTCGAAGTAGCGCCCGGCCAGCTGGAAGGTGGTCATCCCGGCCGCGACGTCGAGGTAGAGGGCGTCGGCCCCTGCCGGTGCGCGCCCGAAGCCGAGCCAGAAGCCGTCCTGCGGCTCGAGGCCCACGAGCATCGAGACGATCGCCCAGCCGAAGGACACCGCGATCCCGATCGAGACCAGGGTGTCCATGGAGACCGCGCCGTGGCGCAGATTCCGCAGCGTCATCCGGTGGAAGGGCCAGGCGGCCCAGGTGACCACGGGGATCGCGAGCAGCACGCACAGCAGCTCCCAGCCCGGGAACCGCCACTGCGGCACCAGGGCGAGCACGAGCGAGACGTCCATCAGCGGGATCGTCAGCAGCGCGGCCGCGATCAGCCGGCGCCGCAGCGAGGTGATGCGCATCTCCGTCGCGCGGCGGGACCAGGTGTCGTCGGCCTCGTCGTGCACGGCGGCGTCGTAGCCCGCGGCGCGGATCAGCGTGATCGCCTCGTCCGGAGCCTCGATGCCGGTGACCAGCGCGCGCTCGGTCGCGTAGTTCACCGTCGCGGAGATGCCGTCGGCCTTGTTGAGCTTGCGCTCGATGCGGTTCGCGCACGCCGCGCAGGTCATCCCCGAGACGTCGAAGCTCCAGCGCTCGGCCGGATCGATCGGGCCGGGAGCGGTGGGGGCGGGGACGGTCGCGGAGCGGGTCATCAGCTGCCCTTCCTGTCCGAGAGCTTCTTGAGCATCTCGTTGTACGCGTCGAACTCGTCGTCGAGCCCGCGATCCATGTGGCGGTCGCGGCGCCTGGCCTCGACGTCGTCCTGCCGGGCCCACTGCACGCCGAGCGCGATGATCGCGATCACGAGCGGCACCTCGCCGCCCGCCCAGGCCACGGACCCGGCGACCTGCTGGGAGTGGGCGAGGTCCGCCCACGGCAGATCGAGGTAGGTGTAGTAGGTCTCCGCGAGGATCGTGGAGCTCGAGATGATGGCGACGCCGAAGAAGGCGTGGAACGGCATCGCCGCGAGGATGTAGCCGAGGCGGCCGATGTGCGGCAGCGGCCGCGGCGGCCGGTCCACGCCGATGATCAGGCTGTAGTAGAGGTAGCCGACGAGCAGGAAGTGCAGGTTCATCAGCTGGTGCGCCCAGTGGTAGCGCATCATCAGCCCGAACAGTGGCGAGAAGTACAGGCCGTAGTAGCTGCCGATGAACACGATGAACACCAGCGCCGGGTGGTACACGGTCCGCAGCACCGACCAGTTCAGCGCCTGCGTGACCCAGGCGTGGATGCCGACGGTCCGCGCGTGCGCGGCCGAGGCGCGCAGGATCAGCGTGATGATCCCGCCCTGGACCAGGAAGATCGGGGCCAGCATGCCCAGGCTCATGTGCACGGCCATGTGCACGCCGAAGTCGGGCGCCGAGTAGCGGCCGATCCCGCTGTTGGTCGCGAGCAGCACCACCAGCCAGCCCGCGATCCAGAAGATCGTGCGCGAGAGCGGCCAGCGATCCTCGCGGCGCCGCAGCGAGACCACCATCGCGAGGTACAGCACGATCATGCCGAGCGAGAGCACGCTGAACAGCAGGTTCAGCCGTCCGGTGGAGACCAGCACCTCGGCCGAGGGTGCCTCGGGCACCTCGTAGCCCATGAACACCTCGGGGATCGAGGTGGGCACGAAGTACTGCGGCGGCGGGATCCGCAGCATCGCCGCGCCGGCGCCGAGCACCGCGAGCAGCAGCACGCCGAGGGCCGCGACGCGCCGGCCCCTGAGAGTCCCCGAGCCCCGCACCAGCAGCAGCGCGCCCATCGCGAGCAGCAGCAGGATCCGCACCCCCTCGAGCGCCGCGGTCGGTGTGCCGAGCGCGCCGGCGCCCTGGAGCTTGAACCAGGAGAGGAAGACCTCGAGCACGAGCGCCGCGGGCACGCCGATCCGCGCCAGTAGGCGCAGGCGGCCGCGGTCGGTCCGCGGGGCGCCCGTCGCGCCGAGGATCGCATCGACCAGCAGCGGGGCGAGCAGCAGACCGATCACGAGGGTCTGCAGGGTGCCGGCGTCCGAGCCCACGTCGTGGTTCGGGCCGACGAGGATCTGCCCGACGACGACCGGCGCGAGGATGCCGATGCAGGCCGCCCAGAGGGCCAGCAGGAGGGTCGCCCAGCGGGTCGCGAGGAACGCGGTGAGGACGACGACGAGCGCCGCGACCGCGGTGACCGTCCAGGCCCGCGGCATGTACCCGAACGAGTACACCCGCAGCATCGTGTCGGGGTTGATCACCCGCGACAGCGCCAGGCCGTTGGTGTCGGCGGCGCTCGCGACGATGCTCGCGAGCGAGAGCGCGCACCAGCTGACCGAGGAGACGAGCAGCGCGGTGAGGTCGGGCGCGGACTGCACGCGCCGCGCCGTCCTGCGGGTGCGTCCGTGCAGGAAGGCGACCGTGACCAGGGAACCCAGGGTGAGCACTCCCGCGAGGGCGGCGGCGGACTCGATGAGCCCCGCGACCATCGCGGTGGTCGCTCCCGGGTACTCCCGGTGGATGGAGGTGAAGAGCTGCTCGCCGAGCGCGGCGTCGGCGATCAGCGGCGGCACGCACACGAGCGCGACCGCCACGGCGATCCACGCGACGACTCGGGTTCTCACGCCCAGAACTCTACTTCGTGTAGACGTTCCCGGCCGGGCCGGGGAGGGGTGCTGGAGCCGAGGTCACACGGTCCTCCGCACCGCGGGCGGCGAGGCGCTCGGCGCGCACCAGCAGTGCGGGCGAGGCCACGAGGGCGTGGGAGGCGCGCAGTCCCGCGAGCAGACGCCCCTCGCCGACGGCGCGGGCGGCGGCATCGTCGGCCGCGAGCTCGGTGAGCAGGTGCACGCGCCCCACCAGCAGGCGGCGCAGCGCGGAGCGCCGGGGCAGGCACGCGGCGTGCCAGGCGCACAGCCGCCGCATCTCCGCATGGCGGCCGCGCAGATGGGCGACCTCGTGGGCGAGCACGCCGCGCAGCTCACAGGCGGTGAGCGCCTCGCGGGCCTGTCGCGACACCGTGATCTCGGGGTGGCGCCCGCCGATCGCGTGGGCGATGAGGCGCGGGTCGTCGACCTCGTAGAGCACCGCTCCGGTCTCGGCGTCGAAGGCCATGCGCACGGTGGCTGGGGAGCGATGCACGAGGGGGCGTGCGGCGCCGGCTCCCTCCGCGTCGAGCAGGGCGTCCTCGGCGGCGGCGTCGGCATCGGCGGCGGTGCCCTCGTCCGATGCGCCCCGCCCCTGGCCTCCGAGCGCCATCGCGGCGAGCACCCCGGCGCCGCCCAGCCCGATCCACGCGAGCAGCGCGAGCGCGAGCGCACGCGCCGAGGCGGAGACCGAAGCGGCCCCCGTCGGCCCTGCGAAGGCGACGAGCAGGCCGGCGGCCAGGACCGAGCCGGCCGCGAGCGCGAGGCCCGCCGCGCCGACGCCGAGCCACAGCCCGAGCGCGAGCCGCGGATGCCAGACCTGCCAGCGGCCCGCGACGAGCGGGAGCACGGAGGCGGGCGCGCACAGCAGCGCCCCGGCCAGCACGAGCAGCAGCACGATCACGAGGCGGCGCCCCGCGGGCGGCGCGCGTCGATCGCGCTGCGCATGAGCTCGATGTCCTCGCTGCTCAGCGTGTCGGCGAAGGCGAGCAGGGCGCCGCGGCGGTCGTCGGCCTCGTCGAGGGTCTCGACCATGTCGCGGGCGTGCGCCTCGGCGCTGCTGACGCGCGGGCGGAAGCGCACCTTGCGCGGGGAGATCGCCTCCCGCTCGACCATCCCCTTCTCCTCGAGGCGCGTGAGCACCGTGAGGACGGTCGTGTACGCGGGGACGGGGTCGGCGAAGGTGCCGAGGATCGCGCGGGCGCCGAGCGCCTCGTCGGCCTGCCAGAGGGCACGCATGACCAGCGCCTCCAGGGCGCCGTTCGAGCGTGCGCGCACGCCTGCCATGGGCGGATCTCCTCGGGTGGACGGGGTGGGGACGACCCGCGCAACTCTACACGGCGTCGTGGACGGTCACGGGGCCTTCGCGGCGGCGATGACGGAGGCGAACGCGCCTCCCAGCGCCTCCCCCACGGTCGACGGCTCGCCGACGTAGCCGTTCACCATCGCGCCGTCGCGCAGGAGCATGAGCTCGCGCGCGGTCGCCGAGGGGCGTCCTGCACCTGCTTCTTCCGCGATCTCCTCGAACTGCCCGAGCATCCATGTGCGCTGGTCGTGGACCACGGTGCGCACGGGGTCGTCCGGGTCGGCGAACTCGGCTGCGGCATTGATGAACGCGCATCCCCGGAAGCCGGGGCTGCAGCTCGCCGTGCCGATCCCCGCGGCGAGCCCCTGGAGGGTCTGCTCGGGGGCGCCCGGGACGCGCAGACCTGTCAGCCACGCCCTCTCCCCGGTCGCCTGCATCTCGAGGTAGGCGACCACGAGGTCGCTCTTGGTGCGGAAGTGGCGGTAGAAGGTGACCTTGGTGATGCCCGCCATCTCGATGATGCGGTCGGCGCTCGTGGCACGGATGCCCTGGGCGTAGAAGAGGTCGCTGGCGCTCTCGAGGATGCGCTCGCGGGTCTGCGCGCGTCCTGCCCTCCTCGTCGGCTGTGCCGTGGTCGACGACGGAGCGGTCCCGGCCTGGCCCATGAGAGCTCTCCCTTCCTGCGCTGATGTGCGCAGCGAGTCTATGTTGCCTTATGTAGACGAACTAGTTACTCTACTTGATGGCGGGCGTCGCAGCCCTCCCGCGACCGGCCGTCCGCCGCGCGTCTCGCAGACAAGGAACTCGTCATGGCACAGAGCGCCCTCCCCACGCCCGCAGTCCCCGCATCGTTCGGCGCAGCGCTGCGCGGGCTCTACCTCGTCCGCTCCGGCTTCGCGCTGGTCTGGGCGATCCTGCTGTTCGCGATCGGGTCGGGCCCCCTGCTCGTGCCCCTGCTCGTCATCTATCCGCTGTTCGACGCGGCCGCGGTCCTCTGGCAGATGCGCCGCGCCGAGGCCGGTGGGAGCGAGCGCACCGCAGAGCGCGTGAACATCGGGGTCAGCATCGTGGTGGCTGTCGCGCTCGGCATCGCGGCGGGCATCTCGCCCGCGAGCGCGCTGGTCGTCTGGGGGATCTGGGCCATCGGTGCAGGGGTTCCTCAGCTCCTCGCGGCGGTCCGTCGCAGGCGTCTGGGCGGACAGGTGCCGCAGATGCTCAGCGGCGGCATCTCCGTCCTCGCCGGGGCGTCGTTCCTGCTGCAGGGCCTGCACGGCTCCTCCGCGCTCACCTCCGTGGGCGGTTACGCGGTCCTCGGCGGCATCTTCTACCTGGTCTCCGCACTGCGGCTGCGCCCCGCCGGGGGAGGTCGGGCGGCCTGATCGGATCGGATGGCGCGCGCCCCGGGCGCGGTCATCCAGACCGTCCCGGGCGCAGCCTTCTACACTCGTCCCCGTGAGCGCGACGACGACGAGCCCTGCCGCCCCGGTGACCCGTGCCGTGATCCTCGCCCGCGGGCTCGGCACCCGCATGCGGAGGGCCGACGACGACGCGCAGGTCGACGAGAAGCAGGCCGCGGTCGCCGCGAGCGGCGTGAAGGCCCTCATCGACGTCGGCCGTCCCTTCCTCGACTTCGTGATCAGCGCCCTCGCGGATGTCGGCGTCACCGACGTGTGCCTCGTCATCGGCCCCGAGCACGACGTGCTGCGCGAGTACGCGGAGCGCACGAGCGGAGGCCGCGTCACCGTCACCACCGCCGTCCAGGCCGAGCCGCGCGGCACCGCCGACGCGGTCGCCGCCGCCCGCGACTTCGCCGGCGACCAGCGCGTGATCGTCCTGAACTCCGACAACCACTACCCGGCGGAGGCCCTGCGCGCCCTCGCCGCCGCCCCCGGCAGCGCCCTCGTCGGCTTCGACCGCGAGGCCCTCGTCGCGCAGTCGAACATCCCCGCCGAGCGCATCCGCGCCTTCGCCCTCGTGGACGTCGACGCCGACGGCCGCCTGCGGGACATCGTCGAGAAGCCCGACGAGCAGACCCTGGCCGCCTTCGGCGACGACGCCCCCGTCTCCATGAACGCCTGGCTGTTCACCCCCGGCATCTTCGAGGCCTGCGCGCGCATCGACCCGTCCCCGCGCGGCGAGTACGAGGTGATCGACGCCGTGCGCCGTCAGGTCGCGGGCGGCGAGGTCTTCACCGTGGTGCCCGCCGCCGTGGGCGTGCTCGACATGTCCTCGCGCGGCGACATCGCCTCGGTCCAGGAAGCGCTCGCGGGCATCGAGGTGCGGCTGTGAACGCGCCCGCCTCCCTGCCCGACGAGGTCGCCTGGTTCGTGCCCGGCCGGGTCGAGATGCTCGGCAAGCACACCGACTACGCCGGCGGGCGCTCCCTGCTGGCCGCCGTCGACCGCGGCCACACCGTCACCGCGCGCGCCCGCGAGGACCGGAAGCTGCTGGTCACGAGCTCCATCGCCCGGGAGACCCTCGAGATCGACCTCGACGCCGAGCCCGCCGGACGGCTCGGCGCGGGCCACTGGTCGGGGTACGTGCGCACCGTCGTCGACCGGCTGCGCGCGAACTTCCCCGGCCGCTCCCGCGGCGCCGAGATCGGCATCGAATCGGACCTGCCGCTCGCGGCCGGGATGTCGAGCTCCTCGGCGCTCGTCGTCGGCCTCGCCCTCGCCTACGGCGAGCTCTGCCGGATGGGCGACGAGCCCGCCTACCGGGAGGTCGTCACCGATCGCGAGCGCCTCGCCGAGTACCTCGGCTGCGTCGAGAACGGCCAGAGCTACGGCCCGCTCGCCGGCCACCGCGGCGTGGGCACCTTCGGCGGCAGCGAGGACCACGTCGCGATGCTGTGCGGCCGCGAGGGACAGATGGTCCAGTACTCCTTCTGCCCCGTCGCCTTCGAGAGCGCCGTGCCCTTCCCCGAGGACCGCGCCCTGGTCATCGCAGTGTCCGGGGTGCAGGCGGAGAAGACCGGATCCGCCCTCGAGCACTACAACCGCGTCTCCCTCTCCGCGCGGGACATCGTGGGCATCTGGAACGAGCGCACGGGCCGCCACGACGCCACGCTCGGAGACGTCGTTGCCGCCGACCCCGGCGCCGCTGACGAGCTGCGCGCCCTGATCGACCCCGGCACCTACCTCTCCGCCCGCCTCTCCCAGTTCCTCGAGGAGTCCGAGCGGATCATCCCGGCGGCGACCGACGCGCTCGCCGCCGGCGACCTCGCGACCTTCGGGAGCCTGGTCGACGAGTCGCAGCAGCTCGCCGAGGAGGGCCTGGGCAACCAGACCCCCGAGACCGTCGCCCTGCAGCGCCTGGCCCGGGAGATGGGGGCCGACGCCGCCAGCGCCTTCGGCGCGGGCTTCGGCGGCAGCGTCTGGGCGATGGTCCCCGCCGAGCGCGCGGACCGCTTCGCCGTCGACTGGGTGGACCGCTACGCGGACACCTTCCCCGTCGCCGGGCGCGCCGCGACCTGGCTCGTCACCCGTCCGGGACCGCCCGCCCACCGGGTGCGGAGCAGCTGAGCACCCATCCGACCCCGCCCCAGGAGGCACCATGCATTCCCCCGTCGGCGAGTACCTCCAGCAGATCCTGTCCGAATGCGCGGCCGACGACGGCGCCGTCGCCGACTACATCCCCGAGCTCGCCGCGGCCGACCCCGACCACCTCGCCGTGGCCCTGTGCACCCCCGACGGCACCCTCTACAGCGCGGGGGACGCCGAGCGCCGCTTCACCATCCAGTCGATCTCCAAGCCCTTCGCCTACGCGCTCGCGCTGCGCGACCACGGCATCGACGCGGTGCTCGAGAAGGTCGGGGTCGAGCTGTCGGGCGACGCCTTCAACGAGATCAGCCTCGAGGAGCGGACCGGGCGCCCCGAGAACCCGATGATCAACATCGGCGCCATCACCACCCACACCCTCGTCGGCCCCGCGGACCTCGACGAGGACGCCCGCACCTCCCGCGTCATCGAGGGCCTGGGCGCCTTCGCAGGGCGTGAGCTCACGGTCGACGAGGACGTCTTCGCCTCCGAGATGTCCGAGGTCTGGCGGAACCTGGCGCTCGCCTCCCTGGTGCGCGCCAACGGCATCATCTCCGGCTCCCCCGAGGAGGCCGTGCGCGGGTACACGCGCCAGTGCGCTGCGCTCGTGGACGTGCGCGACCTCGCCGTGATGGGCATGACCCTCGCCCGCGGCGGCACGAATCCGCTGACCGGCGAGCAGGTCGTCCCCGAGGAGGTCGCCCGCCAGGTGCTCTCGGTGATGACGAGCTGCGGCATGTACGACGCGGCGGGGGACTGGCTCTCCGCCGTCGGCATCCCCGCGAAGTCGGGCGTCGCCGGGGGCATCCTCGGCGCGCTGCCCGGGCAGGTGGGCGCGGGCACCTTCTCCCCGCGCCTGGACCGCTTCGGCAACTCTGTACGCGGGGTGCGGGTCTTCGAGCGCCTGAGCCGAGACATGAACCTGCACCTGATGCGGATCCCCGAGCCGTCCCTCGAGGTCATCGGCCGCCGCGAGAGGACCCTGCGCGGCCGGCGCCTGGTCGTGCTGCAGGGCGCGATGGACTTCGCCTCGGCGGAGATGGCCCTGCGGCACTTCGAGCGCATCGACCCGAGCGAGGGCGACGTCGTGGTGGACATCGGCATGGTCTCCTCCCTCAACGACGTGGGACGGCGCATGCTGCACGAGGGCCTCGCGCGCCTCGCGGCCGACGGGCACCGCGTGGTCGTCGTCGACCCCCACGGCCGCCTCGGGGACCTCGGCCGCGGGCGCGTCCCCTACATCGCCCGCGTGGTCTCGGACCGTCGGGACGAGTAGGGCCGTCGCGACCGGCTCCTGTGCCACGATGAGCCCATGCCCGCTTTCGACTGGCCGCACGACGCGGCGCCCCTGCCCATCGAGCCCCTGCGCGGGCCGATCGACCGCCTGACCGCGCTCGCCGCCCGCCACGAGGACGTGCTCGAGCTGATCGCACCGCTCGAGGCCGAGGACGAGCAGAGCGACGGCGCCCCGGGCACCGCGGGGCTCGCGGGCGGCGTCGCCGGCGACCCCCGCGCCTACCTGCCGCCCGCTCTCGCGAGGATCGCCGACGAGTTCGGCGGTATCCGGGTGGTCGGCGGCGACGCGGCGCTCACGATCGTCGTCGACGAGCGCAGCGACCTGGGCCCCTTCACGATCCTCACCGACCCGGTCTCCTTCACACCGCTGTACGAGGGCGATGACGTCGCGGTCGTCCTCGCGATCGACGCGCAGGGCGCGCCCGGTCCGGTCTTCGCGATCGGTGAGGACCTCGCCCTGACCCTCGTCGCCCCGGACCTCGTCGACTACGTGCAGCGGTTCACGGAGGCGCTGGATCTCGCGGTGACCACGACGGCCGACGAGACGGTGGACGCCGAGCTGGTCGCCGACCGTATGGAGGAGTCCTTCTTCGCGCCCCTGTTCGCCGAGGACCCCGAGCGCGCCGTCGCCCTGGCCGCCGAGGCACCCTCGGGCGTCGACGCGCCCGCGGACGCCCTCGCCGTCGCCGACCTGCGCGGCGCCGTCCCCGGTGCGCGCGTCGAGGTCATGGATGCCGACCTGCCGGGCGACCCGCTCGAGATCGGCATCGCCTGGCGCGCCGACGGCCTCGTGGTGGTGCTGACGGGCGAGTGAACCGGCGCGCGGCCGTGTGCGCCGCGCGCGCGTAGGATCGGGGGTTCCCCGCCCGATCCAAGGAGCCGTCGTGTCCTCTCGTCCTGCCGTCCTGGTGATGATCCCCGGAGTCGCCGCCGATCCCGCGCTCAAGGCCCGTCCGGCCTTCCGCCTGGTCGACGAGGGCGCGCCGCAGCTGCGCGTCACCGATCTCGCCGCCACCCGGGGCGATGGCGTGTTCGAGACCGTGGGCGTGTTCGACTCCCGCCCGGCGAACCTCACTCCGCACCTCGAGCGCCTGCAGCGCAGCGCCCGCATGCTCGACCTGCCCGCGCTCGATCTGGACGTGCTCGCCCAGGCGGTCGACGCCGCGGTCACCGCGCACCTGCCGGTCCCCGAGCTGCTCGTGAAGATCGTCGTCTCCCGCGGCGTCGAGGGGCAGGCGCGGCCCAGCGCCTGGGTCTTCGCCGACGCCGCCCCGAGCTACGCCGCAGCTCGCGCGGGCCTGCGCGTCGCGGCCCTGGACCGCGGCATCCCCACCACCGCGCCGCAGACCAGCCCCTGGCTGCTCGCGGGCGCCAAGAGCCTCTCCTACGCGATCAACATGGCCGGCCTGCGCGAGGCCTCGCGGCGCGGGGCCGACGAGGTCCTGTTCATCTCCTCCGACGGGTACGCGCTCGAGGGCCCGACGTCGACCCTGCTGGTCAAGCGCGGGAACCGCTTCCTCACCACGCCGGTGGACGCGGGCGTGCTGCCCGGCACGAGCCTGGGCTCGGTGTTCGAGCTCGTGCGCGGCGAGGGCGCCGAGGCGGCGGAGGAGCTGATGACGCTCGCGCAGGTGGCGGAGTCCGACGGCGCCTGGCTGCTGTCCTCGGTGCGTCTGGCCTGCCCGATCACGCATCTCGATGACGTGGAGCTGCCTGTGGACCGGTCGCTCACCGATCGCCTGAGCGCGGCGATCGCAGGGCGGAAGTAGGCGGGTAACAGGGGCTCCGGGGGCTCCGGGCGGGACTTTCAGGCGGCGCGGCGGAGGAGCGCCGGCGGCGCCCACGGCGTCATCCGCTGCGCGCGACGGCGCCAGGTGCCGTGCAGACCCGCACGCGCCGATTCGTCCCGACCCGAGTAGGGAAGGTCGATCCATGCGTGCGCCGCGGCGACGGCCGGGCGCACGTGCTCGCGCAGGAGCGCGGCGACGCCGCCGACGTGCTCGGTCGGCACGACGAGCACATCGACCATCGGCCGGGTCCAGTGGGTGTCCGCTCCGTGGTCGTCGAAGACCATGACGGTCTGCTCGTCGCTCGAGCAGACGCGCGCGAGGGTGCGCACGAAGTCGCGGTCGCGCACGTCGGACCAGATGTGCGGGCGGCCGTCGAGGCGGACGGTCGCGGTGGTGAGCAGCTGCGAGCGCACGCGCAGGTCGGTCACCTCGATCTCGGGCAGAGGGGCCCCGGTGTCCGAGCACAGGCGCTGGGCGACCTTGTGGATGCTGCGCTCGAGCTGCTCGGCGCTCGGCGTGGACTCCCCGAAGAGGTCCGCGCGGGGCGGCAGCACGCGGTGACGCCCGCCGATCGCGTAGCGCCCGTCGATCCGCTCGTGCAGCAGCCACCAGAAGGCGCAGCGCTGCAGGCCGGGGACCGGGGGAGTGGTCTCGGGCTGCTCATCCGCATCGGGCACGAGCTCGAGGTCGCGGCGCGAGGCGGCCTGCACGGCGCGGGCGACGGCGGCGGGCGTGACGTGCTCGCGCAGCGAGAGGCCGAGCGCGGCGAGCATGTCGACCTGCTGGTCGATGCTCGGAGCCGACGCCCCGGCGCGCAGGACGTCGTCGACGGGCGCTGCGTGCGCAGCGGGCGTCCCCTCCCCGTGGAGCAGGGTGCGCATCCGATCCGTGATGCTCATGGCGACCTCCTTCTTCTCGTCGAGCTGCGGCTGCAGGACCACCGTATGCAGGGCCCTCCCGTCGGCAGGTGACGAGCAGGCGAACTCTTCGCGTCGAGTGCGCGACGGAGCGCTCAGGGCAGAATCAGGGCATGACCTACGAGATCGAGGACTCCCTGATCGTCCCAGGCGCTCCCGAGGACGTGTACGCCCTGCTCAGCGACGTGACGCGCACCGGTGAATGGAGCCAGCAGTGCTATCGCTGCGCATGGGACGACGAGACCCGCGGCGTCGGCGCGCGCTTCACCGGCTGGAACCGCACGCCCGAGCGCGAGTGGCACACCACGTCCGAGGTCGTCGCCGACGTCCCGGGCGAGCGCTTCGCGTGGTCCGTCGGCCCCGGCCGCGCGGAGTGGGGGTACCGGATGGAGCGCGCGGAGGCGGTCGACGGGGGCGGCGGCGCGGCGAGCGGGCCCCGCACCCTGCTCACCGAGTACACCCGCACCACGCCCCTGTTCGAGACCACCTTCGCCGAGCGCTACGGCGACCGCGCGGAGGAGGAGATGGCGACGCGCCGGAAGGCGGCGGAGTCGGGCATCCCGGCGACGCTCGAGGCGATCCGGAGGGTGCTCGCGGGGGAGTGAGCGGGCGGGGTGATCGCGGCCGCCTCCCTTCGCTTCGTGGTATCCGCCCTGTTCACCCCGCAGGTCCGCCCCGGTTCCCGGTGCGTCCGTTCCTCCCCAGCACGGTCTTTTCCACATCCTCGTCGCCCCTCTTCCGAGTGTCCGATTCGCCCGATACGATGGGCGGAGAATCGAACAAGTGTTCGATTCCTCGACGTGGAGGAGAGGGGACAGGATGACCGCGCTCGACCCGGGCCCGCGCCAGGAGATCCTCGGCGACCACGCCCTGTTCCCCGGCATGGCGCTCCCGCGTGAGAGGGTGGAGCTGCTGCGCGCCCAGCAGGCGGAGCGCGCCGCACAGGACCCCGTCCAGCGCATCCGCCCGCGCTCCCCGCGCCCTCTCACGCGCGAGTCCGTCGCCGCGCGGGTCGACGTCTCACCGACCCTCGAGGTCACCGAGCGCGTCCAGAGCATCTGGGACCAGGGCGTGCGCGAGTCTCGCGAGCTCGCCGCGTCCCTCGCCGCCCTCGCGCCGTCCTGGCGCGGCCGCGATACCGGCGGCTGCACGCCGGAGGATGCCCAGTGCGAGGACCTGCTGGTCGCGGCCGCGCTGCGCTGCTCCGACACCGTCGCCTACCGCCGCATCCGCGACGGTCACCGCGCCGTCGACCTCTGCCCGCGCATCTTCGCCCGCCTGCGGGCCGGGGAGTTCCCCGCCGCGTGGTTCCGCGAGCTGCTGCGCCGCACCCTCGGCCTCACCGACGAGGAGATGGGGCTGGTCGATGCGACCGTGAGCGCCTGGGACCCGGGCATCACCTCCGAGCACTTCAGCCGCTGCCTCGGCACCGTCGTCGCGACGCTCCTCGAGCGCCGCGAGCTGCCGCCCCGTCTCGATGTCGAGGCGCGGCGGCGCGTCGAGTTCGAGCACGGCGGGGACGACGGCACGGCGTGTCTGCGGATCGTCGGCCCCGTCCCCGAGCTGCTGCAGCTCGCCCACCGGCTCGATGATGCCGCGCGGACTCTCCAGGCTGCCCAGCGCCACGCTCTCGAGGCCGGAGTCGAGGTCCCCCTGGACCCGCAGGGTCGCGCGGCCGAACGGGAACGGCCCCTGTCGCTGTCCGAGCTGCGCTACCACCTGCTCACCACGGCAGACCTGGACACCGACGGCGTGGACCTGAGCGCCGCGTCCTTCCGCATGAACGTGACGGTCCCCCTGCTGTCGCTCATGGGCCACAGCGACGCCCCCGGCATGCTGGATGGTCGGATCCCGATCCCGGCCGAGATGGCCCGCGAGCTCGCCGCCGGTGAGGACGCCTGGTACCGGCTGCTCACCGACCCAGTGACCGGGGAGTTCCTGCCCGCGCCCGCCGAGCGCTACGCGGCGCCGCAGGCCATGCGGGAGCATCTGCGCGTGCGGATGACGACCTGCGCCGTGCCCGGCTGCCGGCGCCCCGCGTCCTGCGCGACCGAGGCCGACCACATCGAGGAGTACGACCACGAGGACCCGCTGCGCGGCGGCCGGACCTCCGTGGACAACCTCCACCTGCTGTGCTGGAAGCACCACGCTCTGAAGACCGCCCGCCGCATCGACCCGGTGCGCGTGGATGCCTCCCATTCGCCGACCGGCCGCACCGGAACCCTCTGGAGCGTCGACGAGGAGATGCGGATCTTCCAGGAGGACGACACGGACCTCGCGACCCCCGCGATCGTGAAGGACCTCGAGGACTCCTGGGCGCGGATCCGGGCCCTACGGGACGAGTCCCCGCCCGAGAGGCCACCGCAGAATGCGCCGCCGGGCGCTCCGCCACCGCCGTTCTGACCCCCACGCGGGTCAGCGCGCGGCGCTGCCCTCCGCCTCGCACAGCGCATCGACCGCGCGCACCAGAGCCAGATGGCTGAAGGCCTGCGGGAAGTTGCCGGCCATGCGCTGGTGCGCGTCGTCGTACTCCTCGGAGAACAGCAGCAGATCGTTCCCGCATGCCAGGACTCGATCGAGCATCTGCCGCGCGTCCTCGATGCGCCCTGCCCGCGCGTAGTACTCGGCGAGCCAGAAGCAGCAGGCCAGGAAGGGATTCTCGTTCCCGCTGAGTCCGTCCTGGCCCGTCGTGCGGTACCGCAGCACCAGACCGCCGTCGGTCATCAGCTCGTCCTCGATCCGACGCACCGTGGCGACCATCCGCGGATCCTCCGGATCCACGAAGCCGATCCGGGCGAGCTGCAGCAGCGAGGCATCCACCTCGGTGCTGCCGTAGGTCTGGGTGAACGCACCGTCGGGCCCCACGCCCTCGCGCAGGATCTCGTCCCGCAGGCGGTCGCGTGCCGCCCGCCATCTCCCGAGCTCCCCGTCCTTCGCCCGCAGCCCGAGCTCCTCGACGCCGCGGACGCCCCGGTCGAAGCCGGCCCACATCATCACCCGCGAATGCGTGAAGAACGCGGGCTCCCCGCGCATCTCCCACAGGCCCTGGTCCTGCGTCTCCAGATGCGAGCACGCGAACTCCAGCAGTGAGCGCTGCAGCGACCACGACCACGTGGTCTCCTCGAGCCCCGCCTCGCGCATGGCAGCGAACCCCACCAGCACCTCGCCCACCACGTCGCCCTGGTACTGGACTGCCGCGCCGTTGCCGACCCGCACCGGTCGCGAGTCCGCGAAGCCCGAGAGGTGGCCCAGCTCCCGCTCCGGCAGCGAGCGCTCCCCGGAGATGGAGTACATGATCTGCATGTGCTGGGGGTCCCCGGCGATCGCGCGCAGCAGCCAGTCCCTCCATCCCACGGCCGCCTCCACGTGCCCGTGGCCCAGCAGGGCCTCGAGCGAGAGCGCCGCATCGCGCAGCCAGCAGTAGCGGTAGTCCCAGTTGCGCTCCCCGCCGAAGTCCTCCGGCAGGCTCGCCGTGGGCGCCGCGACGATGCCGCCCGCGATCACGTCGGAGAGGCCGTGCAGCACGAGCAGCGAGCGCGTCACCTCCGGCCGGTAGCGGTCGTCGACCTCGACGCGCCCCAGCCACTCGCGCCACGCCGTCGCCGTGCGCTCGATGGCCCGCTGCGGGTCCACGGCCCGCGGCAGCTCCGTCCACGAGGGATGCCAGGTCATCGTCCACGCCTGCTCCTCGCCGGCGCGCAGCACGTAGCGCCCCGTGTGCACGTGGTCGCTCGCCGTGAGGCCCGGGCCGCGCAGGGCCAGTGCGCTCGCGCCGGCCACCGCGGAGATCACCGAGGCGCCCTCGGCGTCCTCGCGCCGCCGCACCCACGGCACCACATCGCCGTACTCGAAGCGGATCCGCAGCTGCTGCTCGACCTCGACGCTGCCCTCGGTGCAGCGCACGAGGCGCACGAGGTCGGCGCGCTCATCGGCCGACGGGTCCTCGGCTGCGTCCTCGGGCGTGATGTCCGAGGGCATCATGTCGATGACCTGCGCGGTGCCGTCGGGCCCCGTCCACGTGGTCTCGAGGATCATCGTGCCCTCGTGGTAGCGGCGAGAGGTGGCCTCGCCGCCGCGGATGCCCAGCGTCCAGTGCCCGTTGCGGTCATCGCCCAGCAGCGCGCAGAGCGCGGCGGGGGAGTCGAAGCGCGGCATGCACAGCCAGTCGATGCGGCCCTCGCGGGTGACGAGGGCCGATCCCCGTCGGTCGGACAGCAGGGCGTGGTCCTCGATGCGGTGCTCGCGATGCTCCATGCCACCCGATTCTGCACCCGCGGTCGCGGACGGCGGTCAGGAACCGCGTGAGGTCAGGAGCCGCTCCTCCTGCGCGCGGGGCCGATGCCCGCGGTGACCGCGGCGGCGACGAGGGTGAGGGCCGCGCCGACCAGGGTGAGCGGGGTGAGGTGCTCGGTGCCCGTGGGGGCGAGGACGTCCAGCAGCACCGAGCCCACGATCTGCCCGGCGATCGTCGTCATCGCGAGGGTGAGCACTCCCAGCGGACCCGCGAGCTGCGCCGCGATGGCGATGAACACGACGCCGATGGCTCCGCCCAGGTAGAGCAGGGGATTCGCGGGGAGCGGGGCGGGGCCGTGCCCGACGACGAGGGTGTGGACCACCGCGACCAGCACGAGCATCGCGGTGCCCACGACGAAGTTCCCGAGGGTGGCGATCATGAAGTGCCCGGTGTGCTGGGAGACCCGGCCGTTCACCGCCTGCTGCAGCCCCATCGCCGCCCCCGCGACCACGGGCAGCACGAGCAGCGGCCAGGGGACGTCGACGCCCACGCCCGAGGACATCGCGAGCCCCACCGCGAGCACCATCAGTGCGGCCCCGATCAGTCGGGGCGCGGTGAGCGGTCGGACGCCGCCGGGTCCCAGGCCGACGCGGTCGACGACGAGTCCGGTGACCGTCTGGCCGGCGACGACGCAGACGATGAACAGGGCCACCCCGATCAGGGCGACGGTGAAGGTCTGGCCGAGCACGAAGGTCGCCCCGCCGATCCCGCCCAGCGCGAGCGGCCAGGGGAGCGCGCCGATGCGCAGATCGCGCCCGAAGGTCGCGGCGCGCGCCCGCAGGGACCTCCGGGAGAGCACGATGACCAGCACGATCACGAGGCCCGTGCCGAAGGAGATGGCCGAGGCGGTGAAGCCGTCGGCGAGCTCGGTGGACAGGCGCGAGTTGATGCGCGACTGCACGGCGGAGAGCAGTCCGCCCGCCAGCGCGACCGGCAGCGCCCAGCGCGGGGCGCGGCCCAGTGAGAAGGAGAGAGGGGAGGGTGCCACGGGGGTCCACTCTAGGTCCGTAGACTCGGGGAGTTCCCGACACGGAGGAGTCGATCATGACCGAGCAGTACGACGAGGACCTCACGAACCTCAACGACCCGACGCCGTCGGACCTCTCCGAGGAGAGCAGCCTCGAGGCGGCCATCGACGACGAGGACGAGGACGAGGACCCCAGCGTGGAGCCGGGCGCCGAAGGACCCGAGGGCACCGGCGTCGAGGGCGCCGACGACGTCCTCGAGGAGGAGCGCGACCGCGACGCCGAGGACGATTCGTTCTACGACCCTGACTACCCGAGCAGCCTCGGCGAGGACGACTCGGCCGCCGCAGAGCAGGGCAACCGCGACGGCGACGAGATGGTCTCCGAGGGAGATGACGCGGAGGAGGTCTCCGAGCTCGACGGCGACACCGAGGACGTGGACGCCCTGGGCGGCGTCGACGAGGACATCGCGGCCGACGGCGTCGACCTCGACGGCACCGACGGCGGGGAGGACCCGCTCTCGGGCGAGGCCCTCGGGTGAGCCAGGAGGACCGCGTAGAACCCCACCCCGCGCACGCCCTCGGGCCCCGCGTCGGCGTCAAGGCGCTGATCCTGCGCGACGGGGCGATCCTCATGAACCGCTCCGACGTCGACGGGCACGAGGTCTTCGACCTGCCCGGCGGCGGGCAGGAGTACGGCGAGACGCAGGCCGAGGCGCTCGTGCGCGAGTGCGCCGAGGAGATCGGCGCCAGCGTGCGCGTGCACGGCGTGGCGTGCGTGTGGGAGTTCCTCACCGAGATCGGTGGCTTCCGCCGCGAGCAGATCCCGCTGTCCCACCAGCTCAACGTGGGTTTCTGGTGCGGGCTCGAGCCCGGTGAGGAGCCCCGCGCGGAGGCGACCACGGAGATGGACGCCTGGCAGGTCGGCACCTCCTGGTTGCCCGTGGAGCAGCTGGACCGTTTCGACGTGCGTCCGCGGGCGATCGCCGACTGGCTGCAGGCCGATCCGTCGATCCGACCCGTCGGCCTCGGACCCGTCGAGCTCTAGGAAGGAGGCACCATGGATCCCCTGGTGGGACTCGTGCAGCCGACGAGCCTCGTGGAGGCCGAGCTGCTGGTCGCGACGTTCGTGCTGTGCTCGCTGATCGGCCTCGAGCGCCAGATGCGGCAGAAGAGCGCCGGCTACCGCACCCACGTGCTCGTGGGGCTCGGCTCGTGCGCCTTCACGCTGGTCTCGGCCTACGGCTTCGCGGCGGTGCTCGGCGACGAGGTCAACCTCGACCCCTCGCGCATCGCCGCCCAGATCGTGTCCGGCATCGGCTTCCTGGGCGCGGGCGTCATCTTCAAGGGCCGCTCCATGGTGCGCGGGCTGACCACGGCCGCGACGGTCTGGGTCTCGGCCGCCGTAGGCATGGCGTGCGGCAGCGGCATGCTCTCGCTCGGCATCATGCTCACCGCGCTGCACCTGATCACGCTGTTCGTGGTCGCCCCGCTCGTGCGCCGCGTCCCCGGTCCCGATCGCCACCGTCTGCTGCGCGTCACCTACGCCGACGGCCGGGGCGCGCTGCGCGACATCCTCGCGACCGCGACCGGTGCCGGCTTCACGAACTCGATCGAGAACTCGCGCAAGATCACCGGCAATGACGGCGAGCCGAAGATCGTCATGGACATCCGCTTCCTGGGCCGCCCGCCCGTGCGCGATCTGATCCCGCCGCTGCTCGAGGTCGCCGGGGTCGAGCGGGTCTCGCTCGCCAAGAACCAGGGCAGGTCGGGCAGCGAGGCCGACGACGACTGACGCCCCTGGCTAGGCTGGGGGACGACTGCACAGGCGCGGCCGCCCGTCGCGCACCACGACCCGAGGAGCACCATGAACAGCGCACCTTCCATCCGCTTCCGCGACGGTCGATCGATCCCGCAGCTCGGCTACGGGGTCTGGCAGGTCGAGCCCGACGTCGCGGCCGACGTGGTCGTGCAGGCCTTCGAGGCCGGCTACCGGCACGTCGACACCGCCCGCGGCTACAACAACGAGGACGGCGTGGGCCGGGCGCTCGCCGCCTCGGGCCTCGCGCGCGACGACTACTTCGTGACCTCGAAGGTCCCCAACCAGGACCAGGGGCGCGAGGCGACGCTGCGCTCGTTCGACGCCACCATGACCGATCTGGGCCTGGACGAGCTCGACCTCTACCTCATCCACTGGCCCGCGCCGGAGAACGGGCTCGCCCTGGAGACCTGGCGCACCCTCATCGAGCTGCAGGAGCAGGGGCGGATCCGCTCGATCGGGGTCTCGAACTTCCGCGCCGAGGACCTCGAGATGCTCGAGGCGGAGACCGGCGTGCTGCCCGTGCTCAACCAGATCGAGCTGCATCCCTTTTTCAACCAGCCCGAGCTGCGCGCGCTGCACGCCGAGAAGGGCATCGTCACCGAGGCCTGGTCCCCGCTGGGCCAGGGCGGCGGGGAGCTCGAGGACCCGGTGGTGCTCGAGATCGCCCGCGCGCACGACGCCGATCCCGCCCAGGTGCTCATCGCCTGGAACCTCGCCCTGGGCGACGTGGTGATCCCGAAGTCCGTCACCCCCGCGCGGATCGTCTCGAACCTCGAGTCCCTCGACCTCTCCCTGACCGGCGACGAGATCGCGCGGATCACCGCGCTCCACAAGGGCGAGAGCGGACGGCAGGGCAAGCACCCCGGGGAGTTCACGGGTCACCAGGGCGCCTGATGCCCTGAGCAGTCGGCCGCCCGCGGGCCGCGGAAGGTCTACGTGGGCCGCCTGCGCTCCTCGAGCACCGCGAGCGCGTCGAGGATCGTGGCGCGGCTGCGCTCGAGCTCCTCGCGTCGGCGCTCGATGACGTCGAGCTGCTCGGTGAGCAGGTCGCGGCGCTCCGTGTCGTCCATCTCCACCCAGTGCGCCATGCGCGTGCGCATGTCCTGCAGGGAGAAGCCCGCGTCGCGCCCCGCGAGGACCAGCCGCACGCGCTGCACGGCGTCCTCCCCGAAGTCGCGATAGCCGTTGGGGCCGCGGGTGATCTGACCGGGGTTGAACATGTCCCGCTCCTCGTAGAAGCGGACCGTCGAGGGCGTGAGCCCGGTCCTGCGGGCGAACTCGCCGATGCGCATCGGGATCCTCCTCCTTGACCCTCCAGCAACTGGAAGGTCTAGCGTCCCAGACGTCCGCCCCGCTCGTCCGTCCGTCCAGGAGATCCCCGTGGCCCAGGTGCTCGCGCTCGTCGCGTCCGTGCTGTTCATCCTCCGACTGCTCGCGCTGGTCTCCCTGCACGTGCGCCCCGGCGGCATCCACCCCGTGCGGCACGCGGTGAGCGACTATGCCGCGTCCTCCGCGCCCGGGACCCGGCGCCTCGCCGCGGTCGCCTCGTGGCTCGCGGCCCTCGCCTGGGCGGTCCTCGGCATCGTCGTGCTGACGTACCCGTCCGTCTCCGAGCACGCGGGCCTCGGCGTGTGGCTGCTCGTGCTCGCCCTCGTGCTCGCCCTCATGCCCCGCGTGCCCACCGACGCGCCCGGGGAGCCCGTCACCTCCCGCGGCCGGCTGCACCTGGTGCTCGCCGTCGCCTGGTTCGCGATCGCCTATTCGACGATCGGGCCGCTCACGCGGCTGCTTGCCGAGGCCACGGGGGCGCCCGCGCCCGGGATCCTGCCCGTGCTCCACGTGATCGCGGCGATCGCCCTGGTGTGCCTCGTCGTCTCCCTGCTGGTGCCGGCGCTGCGCGAGCGCACCTTCGGCGTCAGCGAGCGCGTGTTCATCCTCGCCGTCACCCTGGCGCCGCTGATCGTGGGCGTGGGCCTGGCCGCCGCGTGACCGCAGCCCCCGTAGGGTCGAGAGCATGACGCTGCCCACCGCTTCCGCCCCCTCCGACACCGCGATCGCCTGGTGCCTCCTGGACGTGCAGGGTCGCGAGCTCTCGAGCAGCGAGGCCGACCGACCCTTCTACGCGGCGAGCACCATCAAGCTGCACGTGCTCCTCGCCGCGCTGCGCGCCGCGGATCGCGGGGAGCTCGATCCGGACGCCGCGGTTCCCGCGACCCGCACCTTCACGGGGGAGGGCGGGACGCCCTTCACCCTGGCGGGGGACCACCTGGATCCGACGCATCCGGACGACGGGCAGCAGATCTCCGTGCGGGATCTGCTGGTGCGCATGATCGACCGCTCGAGCAACGAGGCGACGGACCACGTGCTCTCCCTCGTCGGCCTCGAGGCCGTGGCCTCCGTGATCGCGGACCTGGAGCTGCCCGCGACGCGCGTCGAGCGGATGATCGGCGACGACGCCGCGCTCGCCTCGGGGCGCACGAACGAGACCAGTGCGCGGGACCTCACGCGCACCCTGGACACGATCGTGCGGGGCGGTGGTGCCCTGGAACCAGGCTCTCGGGATCTCGCGCGCGAGGCGCTCGCCGCGCAGCGGATCCGGATCATCGGCCGCGCGGTGCGGCCCGGCGTGCCCGTCCTGTCGAAGTCCGGCTGGGTCGACGGGTTCCGCCACGACGTCGCCGCGGTGGGCGACGGCGGGGCCGACGATGACCGCCCCCTCGTCCTCGCCGTGATGACCTGCGGATGGGACGAGGCGGAGGCCGACGAGCGGATCCTCGCGCTCACCCGGGAGCTGCTGCCCGCGGATCTGCTGCGCTGAGCTCAGCCCTTCGCGAGCTCCACGCGCCGCGCCCCGGCGTACTCGCCGTCGGTGTCGTATTCGGTCAGCGAGACGACCTCGACGCTGCGGGCCGCGTTCGGCGCCTGCATGATCTTGTCGTCGCCCACGTAGAGGGCGACGTGGCGGATCGACTCGGCGCCCGGCTCGGTCGCGAAGAAGACGAGGTCGCCGCGTTGGAGGTCCTCGCGCTCGACGCTCTTCAGGCCCGACTCGTGCATCTGGTCGCCGGCGTCGCGCTCGAGGGTGATGCCGTGGTGGTGGAACAGGGTGTACGTGTACCCGGAGCAGTCGTAGCCGTACGCGCTCACGCCGGCCCAGAGGTAGCGCAGGCCCAGGAAGCGCTCGCCGGTCGCGATGATGTCCTCGACCGTCGGACGCGGCGGCTTCTCGCCGTGCGCGCGGACCGCGGCGTCCTCGATGCTCAGCTGCATGGTGCCCGCGTCGGGGACGGCGACCTCGATGCTGTCCTCGTTCTGGCCGGTGACCGGGAGGATCGTGTCGAAGGAGACCGGCAGGCGCGCGCCCTCGCCGCGGCTCGGCGAGGTGAGGGTGCTCGTGAGCGCCGTGACGGTCGCGGTCGAGGCGCAGCGCGCCAGGCGCGCGAAGCGCTCGTCGACGGTGAGATGGTCGACCGGGACCCAGCCCGGGTAGCCGCGGTCGTCGCGCGGGGTGCCCTGGGCGGTGACGACGATGTGCGCCCACTCGCCGTCGATCTCGTCGACGATGACCTCGCTGCCCAGCACGGCCTGCGACTCGAGCTTCCCGGTGAGCCACTTGCGGGTCTCCTCGTCGGGCATCTTCGCGTTCCAGGCGTCGAGGTCCACGGGCGTGGAGACGGCGCCGTCGTCGATGCCGTCGCGGTTCGTGCGCGGATCCACCCAGAGCGTGGTCGCGGTGACCTTCACGTGCGCGGTCTCGCCGGCCTTCGGCGCCCTGCCCCCGCTGCCGCTGCCGCTGCTGCCATGGCCGTGCCCGTGGCCGCCGTGGCCGCCGTGCCCGCCTCGATGCGCGGGAGCGGCGGAGGCGGAGGCGGCGCCGGCGAGGCCCGCGAGGCCGGCGGCCCCGGTGGCGGCGAGCCTCAGCCCGGCGCGCCGGGTGACCTGCGGGGACTGCGGTGCGTCCTGACCGTCGACGGGATCATGCGGTGAGGTGCTGCGATGGACGGACATGGTGTCCTCCTTCGAGGGGACGGGATCGGGCATGCCGGGGACCTGCGGGGCGCGCGACGCGGCGTGCGGTCGCTGCGCGGTCGACGTCACCTACCACCTCCTGCGTCATCAGCGTCCTGCATCGGGTCGAGCATCGCAAGGCCGAGCCCGGGTCCGCCGATCAGCTCGAGCTCTGCGCCGCGCTGGCGGTAGCCGCCCGACGGCGCCCCGGAGGTGAACCAGGCCGGAGGATCGAGGTCGATGAGGGCGATCGCCGGATGCGCGAAGGCCAGGTGGGCCGCGGCGGTGATCGAGATCCGCGGCTCCATCATCGAGCCCACCATGCAGGCGATGCCCGCCTCGAGGGCCACGTCGGCCACGGCGAGCGCCTCGCGCAGGCCTCCCGTCTTGGCGAGCTTGATGTTCAGCAGGTCGGCAGCGCCCGCCTCGACGATGCGGCGGGCGTCCTGTGCGTTCCACACGGCCTCGTCGGCCATCACCGGGGTCGCCACCTCGGCGCGCACCCGGGCGAGGCCATCGAGGTCCGCCGCCGGCACGGGCTGCTCGACCAGCTCGATCGGCAGACCGTCCCGCTCGAAGCCGTTGATGATGCTGATGGCCTCGCGGGCCTCCCAGCCCTGGTTCGCGTCCAGGCGCAGGCTCACCCCGGGGGCGGCCTCGAGCACCGCGGCGAGCCGCCGGCGGTCCTCGTCGATGTCCCGTCCCAGCTTGATCTTCAGGATCTGCTCGCCCGCCGCGACCGCCTCGCGCGCATGGCCGGCCATCACCTCGGGGTCCTCGAGGGAGATCGTCATGTCGTTGGTCAGCGTCCCGCAGCGGGTGCCTCCCAGCAGCTCGACCAGCGGCACCCGCGCGGCGCGCGCGGCGGCGTCGTGCAGGGCCACGTCCAGGGCGGCCTTCGCGCTCGTGCTCCCCGGGACCGCCTCGCCGATCCGCCGCCCGAGGTCGCCCAGCGGTCCCCGGGCGCCCTCGAGCGCGCCGCGCAGCGGACCCGCCAGGCAGGCGGCGATCGACTCGGCCGATTCGCCCGTGACGGCGACGGTCTCGGCCGAGGACCCCTGGCCCACGGTGCCGTCGGCCAGCTCGACCTCCGCGACCACGTAGTGCACGGCCTCGGTGCGCCGCGCCGCGGTCACGAAGGGCCGCTTGAGCGGCGCGACGTGGCGGTGGTGGCGCACCGCGACGACGTGCACGTTCGGATCCAGCAGGCTCTGCGAGGTCATCGATCCCCCTCCTCTCGCGGTGACGGTCACAGCGCGTGCATGACCTGGGCGCCGATCAGGCCCACGAACGTGCCCATGAACGAGCCGATCAGGGCGAACAGCACGCCCACGGGGACCAGCTGACGGTTGAAGGCGCTCGCGACCACGGGCGCGGAGGCGATGCCGCCGATGTTCGCGGTCGAGGCGACGGCCAGGGAGAACAGCTCGACCTTCGCGACCTTCGCGTAGAGCACCATGATCGCGGCGTGGATCGCGACCACGAGGATGCCCATCACGATGTAGATCGGCGCCTGCGTGATGGCGGAGAAGTCCGAGCCCGAGGCGATCTGGCCGATCACCACGAACAGCATCAGCGAGGCGACCTCGCTCGCACCGGCCGTCGACCCCAGCGGGGTCAGCGCGACGGCGAGCCCCAGCAGGGACACGATGAGGATCGACCAGGTGGTGCCGTTGACGACCGCGCCCCACTCGGGCAGCAGGCCGCCGATCCAGATCGAGAGGGTCGAGACGAGGATCGAGCCGAACACGACGATCGCGAGCGAGGACACCGTCACCGGCTTCTTCTCCTCCTCCTCCTCCTCCTCCTCGAAGGCGCCCTCATGGGCGTCGAGGTAGGAGGTGTCGGCCTTGGTCCAGCGGTTGAAGCGGGGCGAGACCGCGACCGAGGCGAACATCAGCATCAGCCACAGCGAGTACATGAGCGTGTCGGTGATCAGGGCGTAGCCGAAGATGTTCTCGGGCGCCTTGAGGATGTCCTGGACGGCCACCATGTTCGCGCTGCCGCCGGTCCAGCTTGCCAGGAGCGCGCCGAACACCTTCCACGCCTCGGGGTGCACCGCGGCCTGGAAGACCACGTACACCAGCACCATGCCGAAGCACAGCGAGGCCGAGGCGACGAACATCGTCAGCAGCAGCTTCGGGCCCAGGCGGATGATCTTGCGCAGGTCGCAGCCGAACAGGAACAGGAAGATCATCGCCGGCAGCAGGACGTCCTTGACCTGGGCGATGGTGGCGCGGGTCGCGTCGTCCTGGCCGAAGACGCCGAGCGTGTTCAGCAGCGCGCACAGCAGGTACATCAGCACCATGCCGGGCACGTACTTGAACAGCTTCCAGCCGGTGGTCTTCTCCAGGACGATCAGCACGCACGACAGTCCCAAGAGGACGCCGAGCATCAGCAGGCCGTCGGTGATCATGGGGTGCTCCTCGGGGAAGGTGTGGGGTCGGGAAACAAAAAAGTCGGAAGCACCATCGCGCCGCGCCTGGTGACAGGTGCGAGCGAGGTGCTTCCGACAGGGTCCGGTTCGGTGAGGTCCCGGGCGGACGGAGACGGTATGGAGTTATCCGGCGGTGCCCGCCGCGAGGTCGCGGTACTTCGCTGCGGCGTTGCGCACGGAGGCGGCGATCGCCTTCTGCGAAGACCCGTGGTACCTCTCGGAGATGGACTCCACCAGGGCGTCCTCGTCGAGGATCGAGCGTCCCACCAGCAGTTCTCTCACGAACTCGACCGTGAGGGTGAGGGTGGCGGTGCAGTCCGCCTCTCGGATGACGTGCGTCTCAGTATCGACGACGAGGCCGATGAAGAAAAGTCCCCACTGCGTCGTGATCGGATTGTTGCTCGGCGACTTCGCCTCACCGGTCAGGAAGATCGTCGTCATGGTCAGAGGGTAGCGGGGCCGCCTTCGGGCGAACGCTCAGCGGCGCTCGTCAAGCAGGCTGGCGACGTCCTCGGAGGTCACGCGGCGACCGATCGAGTTCACGGGGAGTCGCGTGCTCAGGGACATGTCGATGCGATCCGAGCGATCTCCAGGTCGAGCGGGGCGACGTCCGCGGGGACGCGGTCCAGGCCGAACCATCCGACATCGGTCAACTCGTCCGACGGACCGACCGTCGGCTTGGCCGGGAGCCTCAGGCTGAACGCGGCCGCGAGCTCGCGGCGAGCGGGGCCCTTGAGCGCGAACTGCGCGAGACCCTCCCACCCGAGGTCGCGCGGATCCGCCATCAGCCCGGTCTCCTCCTCGAGCTCTCGCGCGGCCGCCTCGCGAGGTGTCTCGCCCTCGTTGCAGATCCCGCCGGGCAGCTCCCACGACTTCCGCCACCGGTTCTTTCCGAACAGGACGCGATCACCCGCCCGGACGACGACCAGCGCGAGCGGGCACGCGAGGTCTCCCACGTGGTCGGTGCGAGGCTCGTCGGAATGGGCGAAGGAGAGCAGCCGCTGTCCCTTATCGTCGACGGCGAGCACCGGCGGGGCCGGATCTCCAGGCGCAGGCTTCTCCAGAAGCATCGTCACGAACTCATCGGTCTCCTTCCGGCCCACTGGAGTGAATCCCTTCGGCCGGTAGTAGTCCAGCAGGTGCGGCGCGCAGTCCAGGCGGAGCCATCGGGCTCGCCGACGCCCGGCCTCTGCCCACGCGAGATCGAGCAGCTGAGCGCCGAGCCCCCGACCGCCCGCCGAAGGATCAGTCATGAGTCCGTGCACGTAGAGGGCCGATTCCTCCGCGCGCTCGTGCTGGCTCCAGAAGTAGGGATCATCATCGACGAGCCGTACGGCAGCCTCGAACTCGCCGGGGCGATCAGGGGTTCCATCCGGATCCAGGACGTGCCACTCGCCGCGTGCCACCTCGACCGAGATCTGTGCGGTGTCGAGCGAGCCGATCCTCCACTGCGAGATGCCCTGCTGCTCCATCCAGAGTTCGCGAGCTCGACGCATCCCCGCCAGGCGCGGGACGTCAGACGGGACGCACGGGCGCAGGATGCTCGGTCGGCCCATCGCACCCGCCGAGCTCACAGCGGCAGCCGCACGTACGTGGTCTCGAGGTACTCCGCGATGCCCTCGTGAGAGCCCTCGCGGCCCAGGCCCGACTCCTTGACGCCACCGAAGGGGGCGGCGGCGTCGGAGGCGACGCCCAGGTTCACCGCGACCATACCCGACTCGATGCGGCCCGCGACGTCGGTGACCTCGGCGAGGTCCGCGCCGACGGCGTAGCTCATGAGACCGAACTCCGTGTCGTTCGCGGCGCGCACCATGTCCTCGACGTCGTCCATGACGATCACGGGCGCGACCGGGCCGAAGATCTCCTCACGGTTCACGCGGGCATCGGCCGGGACGTCGCCGAGCACGGTGGGCAGGTAGAAGAAGCCCTCCGCGCAGCCCTCGGGCAGCTCATCGGCGCGCGGCCGACGCCCGCCCGTGAGGACCTTCGCGCCGCGCTCGACGGCATCGGCCACGAGCTCCTCGATCTTGTCCAGGGCCTTGGGCTCGATCATCGGGCCCATCGTGGTGCCCTCGTCGATCCCAGCGCCCACCTGCAGCTCCTCGGTCTTCTCCACGAGGTGCCGCGTGAACTCCTCGGCGACGGACGAGTGCACGTAGAAGCGGTTCGCGGCCGTGCACGCCTCGCCGTTGTTGCGGAACTTCGCGGGCATCGCGGCGTCGATCGCCGTGTCCATATCGGCCGAGGGGAGCACCAGGAACGGGGCATTGCCGCCGAGCTCCATCGAGGTGCGCAGCACGTGCTCGGAGGCCTGCGCGAGCAGGGTGCGGCCCACCGGTGTGGAGCCGGTGAAGGAAACCTTGCGCAGGCGGGCGTCGGCCATGAGGGTGCTCGAGAGGGTCCCCGCATCGGAGGTGACCACGGCGTTCACGACGCCCGCCGGCAGGCCCGCGTCGGCGAGGATCTGGCAGAAGGCCAGCGAGGTGAGCGGGGTGAGCTCGGCGGGCTTGAGCACGACGGTGCAGCCGGCGGCGAGGGCCGGCGCGATCTTGCGGGTGCCCATCGACAGCGGGAAGTTCCACGGGGTGATCGCGAGGACGGGGCCGACGGGCCGCGAGGTGGTGAGGATCGCCTGCTCGGCGGCGGGCGCCTGCCGGAAGCGTCCGGGCAGGCGCACGGCCTCCTCGCTGAACCAGCGCAGGAACTCGGCGCCGTAGGTGACCTCGCCGTACGCCTCGTCCAGGGGCTTGCCCATCTCGAGGGTCATCAGCGCCGCGAGGTCGTCGGCCCGCTCATGGCAGAGCTCGTAGGCGCGGCGCAGGATCTCCGAGCGCTCGCGGGGGAGGGTCGCGGCCCAGTCGGCCTGGGCGGCGACGGCGGCGTCGAGGGCCTTCTCGCCGATGCTCGCGGCGTCGGCGTCGACGACCTGGGTGAGGGTGCCCCCGGTCGCCGGGTCCTGGACGTCGAGATCGGGGGTGCCGCCCAGGAATCGACCGCCGATGAAGGAGCTGCGGGGGGTGCGCTCGAGCAGGTCGGCGACCTGCGCGGGGGAGAGGCGGGGCTTCGTGGTCATGGTGCGCTCCTTCGGGTCGGGGTCTCGGCCGGTCCCTCCATCCTGCGCCTTCCGGGGCGGGACGGGGGAACCGGCCGCGAGGGATCAGTCGAACAGGATGACCTGGCGGACGGCCTCGCCGTCGGCCAGCTGGTCCATGGCCTCGTTGATCCCCTCGAGGGGGATGGTGCGGCTGATCAGCTCCTCGACCGGCAGCTTCCCCTCGAGGTAGAGCCGGGCGTACTCGGGCACGTCGCGCCGGGGCACGGCCGACCCCAGGTAGGAGCCGATGATCGACTGGGCCTGCGCGGTGAGCGGCAGCGGGGCGATCGTGACCTGGGCGGTCGGCGCGGGCAGGCCCACGGTGACCATGGTGCCGCCGAAGCCGATCGCGCCCACCGCGGTCTCGAAGGCCTTCGGATGGCCGGCGGCCTCGACCACGCGGTCGGCGGTGATCTTCTGCTCGGAGACCTCCTGCGGGGTGAACGTGCGGTGGGCGCCGAGCTCCTTCGCCCGCTCGAGCTTCGCGGGCAGGGTGTCCACGGCGATCACCTCCTTCACGTCCTGCGCGAGGGCGGTGATCAGGGCCGCCATGCCCACCCCGCCCAGGCCCACGATCATGATCGAGTCCTCGGGTCCCGGCTGCGCGGCGTTCAGGACGGCCCCGCCGCCCGTGAGCACGGCGCAGCCCAGCACGGCGGCGACCTCAGGCGGGACCTCGTCGGGGACGACGACGGCGCTCGCCTGGTCCACGACGGCGCGGGTCGCGAAGCCGCTCACCCCCAGGTGGTGGTGCACGTGCTCGCCGTCGCGGGTGAGGTGGGTCGAGCCGTGCAGCAGCACGCCGTCGTTGTTGGTCCTGGACCCGACCGAGCAGGGGAGGCGGCCGTCCGTGCGGCATTCGCGGCACTCCCCGCAGCGGGGGAGGAAGCTCATCACCACGCGGTCGCCCACGCGGATGTCCTCCACCTCGGCGCCCACGGCCTCGACGCGGCCGGCGGCCTCGTGCCCCAGCAGCATGGGGACCGGTCGCGGCCGGTTGCCGTCGACCACGGAGAGGTCGCTGTGGCACACGCCCGCGGCCTCCATGCGCACGAGGATCTCGGTCGAGCCGGGCTCGGTGAGCTCGAGCTCGCTGATGGTGATCGGCCGCGAGTCGGCGTAAGGGCGCTCGCGCCCCATCTCCTCGAGGACCGCGCCGCGGATCTTCATGCGGTCGCCTCCTTCGTCGTCCCGAACGTCGCCTGCGCGACCTTCGTGGCGAGCGGGTCGCCGGCCCGGAGCGGTCGGCCCTCGAAGGCGCCCTCGTGGGCGAGGATCGGCCGACGGTCGCCGGCGAGCTCGGGGTGCTTCTCCTCGAGCTTCTCGCGGCGGCTCATCTCCCTGTGCCAGCCGCGCACCACGTCGGGGTGGCTCTGCTGGATGCCGCGCCAGGTGGTCGGCATCTCCTCGCGCGAGCGGCCCGTGTCGGCCGTGCCGAGCTGGCGCACGGAGGCCGGGACGCGGGAGGTCTCAGCCCCGCACCGGCATCGCGGGTTGTCGTCGAACATCGAGGCCAGGCCCGCTTCGAAGCGGTGGCCCTCGGAGCACTTGAGGTCGTAGAGGATCATCGTCGGCCCCCTCAGCTGTAGAAGCCGTCGGGCGCGAGGGTGAGGCCCTTGCGCTGCTCGGCGTCGTGCCCGAAGATCATCTCCGCGCCGGTCTGCTCCTGGATCCTCCGCAGTTTCTCGACGGACTCGAGCCAGCCCACGCTGTCCCAGACGATGCCGGCGCCGATCGCGGGCGGGCCCCAGCTCGCGCCGAGGTAGACGGCGTCGGAGGTGAAGATCTTCGTGCCGTCCTCCGGCAGGTCCACGCGCAGGCTCATGGTGCCCCAGGTGTGCCCCGGGGTGGAGATGACGCTGACGCCCGGCACGATCTCGGCGTCGCCGTGGACGGGCTCCAGCGGCAGGCCGGAGAAGTCGGAGACCAGATGGGCGCCGGCGAACTCGCCCTCGATGCCCTTCACACCCTCGATCTCGTCGGCCTGGGCGAGGATGCGGGTCTTCCCGTTCTCGAACATCTTCGCGTTCGCCGCGTGGTCGAAGTGCAGGTGGGAGAGGACCAGGATGTCGATGTCCTCGGGGGTGAGCTCGAGGTCCGCGAGCGCGGTGTCGAGGTAGCCGGGGCCCGCGGGGTCCTCCTGGACGGGGAAGAAGTTCTGGAACCCGGTGGGCTCCCAGCGCTTCTCCCAGTCGCGCGGCACTCCCGTGTCCCACAGGATCCGTCCCTCGGGCGTCTCGATGAGGACGGCGTGCGTGGGGGCCTCGCCCCAGGCGGCGGGCTTGTCCTTGTGCTGACGGTCGGTGATCGTGTTCCCCGCCTGCAGCAGCAGCCAGGTGTGGTCGCACTCCATGACCCCTGTGGACAGGACGTGCAGCTTCATGGGCGAATCGGTCGCAGTCATCGATGACTCCTCACGGTCGGTGCCTCGCCGGGCGACGGTGCCGGGCATAGGCGCGTTCGTGCACCACGCTATGGCGCGGGACACACCACGCCTATGGTGTGCGGTGACAGGGATCGGGCCGATCGATGGAGGATGGTCCATGGGGGCGATGGAGTCTCTGCTGCGCGCGGTGATGGCCGAGGAGGACCCGGCGCGGCTCGAGGGGGCGATCGCCGCGGCGCGCGAGGGGACCGGGGCCGACGGGTCCGCGCTCGACGAGGCCGACGCCCGCACCCTGCGCGCCCTCCAGCAGCGCCTCGCCCAGGGCGCGCGGCGCGAGGAGCTGCTGCGCACGGTCTCCTCGATCGCCGTGGACGTCACCACGCGGCGCGACGTGGTGGGCGTGCTCCACGAGATCGTGCGCCGCACCCGGCTGCTCACCGGCGCCGACATGGCCTACATCGCCCTGAACACGGCGGACACCACCTTCATCCGCGAGTCCGACGGGGTGCGCACCGAGGAGTACCGCACCCTGCGCATGCCCATCGGCTACGGGGTGCTGGGGCGGGCCGCGACGGGCCGGGCGATCGTCACCACCGCCGACTACCTCGAGGATGCGGCGCTGTCCCACATCGGGGAGATCGACGACATCGTGCGCGGCGAGGGCGTGCGCTCGATCCTCGCCGTGCCCATGACCCTGCGCGAGCAGGTGCACGGCGCTCTGCTGATCGCCGACCGCACGAGCCGCGAGTACCCGCCCGAGACCGTCGACATCGTGGACACGCTGTCCCGCCATGCGAGCGTCGCGCTCGACAACGCGCGCCGCTTCGAGGAGGTCACCGGGGCGCTCGCGAGCCTCAGCGCCCAGCAGGACGAGGACGAGGAGCGCATGGTCGAGCTCCACGAGATCCTCGATCTCGACGCGGGCCTGCTCGAGGCGCTCCTGGACGGCGGCGATCTCGAGGTGCTCGCCCGCCGCGTGCACGAGCTCCTGGGGGCCGACCTCGCGCTCCTCGACGCGGGCGGGGTGCCGATGGTCGAGACGGATCCGGGCGCGCGCCTCGCCGTCGGCCTCGACGGGGAGGCGCTGCGGGCGGCCCGCGGCACGGGCAAGCCCGCCGTCTCCGGCGGGACCACGCTGGCCTGCGCGAGCAGTGGCCGGGAGCACCTGGGCACGCTCGTCGTCGGCCGGGCCCTCGCCCCGCGCCTTCTGCCGCGCGTGCAGAGGGTCGCCGTGTTCTTCGGGATCCTGCTCCTGCTGGGCAGGGCGCAGCAGGACGACAGGCGCCGCCGGGACCGGGCCGTGATCGACGCCCTGGTGCGCGGCGGGCGCGAGGTCGACACGGTGCGCGGGGACGCCCGGGTGCGTGCGGTGAGGCCCGGTTCGGGCGTGCGGATGGTCGCGATCGACGTCTTCGACGTCGACGTCGGCCCCCTCGCCGACCGCCTGCGCGCGGGCACGGCGCACGACGGCGCGGTGGTCGCGCTGCACGGCGACCACCTGTGCGTGCTCGTGCCCGATGCCGCGGCCGACGCGCTCTCCGCGCTGCTCGACGTCGCCGGCAGCGGCGTCAACGCGGGATGGTCGAGCCCCGTCGAGGACCTGGCGCGGATCCCTGCGGCGCACCGCTCCGCGGAGCTCGCCCTGCGCTCCCTCGCCGTGCTCGGGGTGCGTGGCAGATCGGCCGACGGCGAGAGGATCGGGATGGTCGGGCTGATGGCCGAGGCGATCCACCGCGACCCCACGCTGCCCTCGCCGCTCCTGGTGATCCGCCCGCTCGAGGACTACGACCGCGAGCACGGCACCGAGCTCACGCGCAGCGCCTGGGCCTTCGCCGAGTCCGGTCGGCACGTGCCGCGCACCGCGCAGATGCTGCACGTGCACCCCAACACCGTGCGCCAGCGCCTCGAGCGGATCGCGGGGCTGCTGGGGGAGGACTGGCGGGCGCCCGCGAGGTTCCTCGACCTCCACTTCGCCCTGCGCATGTGGTCGCTCGGGCGCGAGGAGGCCGGTGGCTAGACCCCGACCCGCTCCAGGTCCGCGCCGCGCGCGGCGAAGTAGGCGTCTGCCCGCTCGCGGTCCCAGCCGTGGGATTGGCGCAGGCCCTCGGCGAGCATGTCGAGATAGGCGGGGACGGGCTGGGTGGCCGGCACGTCGCCGATCGCCTCCGGTGCGGTGAAGGTGAGCATCGGGATGCCATCGCGCTCGCCGAGCACCACCAGGGTCTCGTAGCGACCGGGGCCGACGGCCACGCGCGTGCCGGCAGGGGCCGCGGTGGCGTCCGACCCTCCGCCGATGCCCAGGTCCTCGCGCACGAGGCGCTCGACGGGGTCGTCCTCCTGGACAGGGCGGTGCATCTCCTGGGCGGCGACGTCCGCGAACTGCGGGATCGTCAGCAGGAAGGCACGGGCGGGCGTCGGCCCCTCGGCGTCGTGGTCGTAGAAGCCCATGCCGCCGCTCCACACGCGTGACTCGCCCGCGAAGTGCAGGCGGCCCGGGAGCATGACGCCCGCTGCCTCGCGCGGGGGAGTGCGCTCGCGGGCCCCGGCGTAGCCGATCAGCGCGCCCGGCGGCCTGCCGCCCTGGATGTAGCAGGCGAGGCGCTCGGCGTTCATGTTCGAGCCGTAGCTGACGTACCAGACGAGATCGCGATCCATGGTGCGTCCATCCTGCGCACGCACCGACGGCCGATGCCAGAGCGGCGCGCCGGTTCCGAGACGGCCCTCACGCCCCGCGCCCCGCGCTCGCCGCTCCCGCTCAGCTGCTGCGGCGCAGGGCCCGGTTCCCCGTCGAGGGCGCGAGGAAGATCGCGACCGCGACCACCGCGGCGGGCAGCAGCAGCGCCCCGCGCAGTCCCACGTGATCGCCCACGAAGCCCAGCACGGGCGGACCGACGAGGAAGGCCATGTAGCCGACGATCGAGGCCAGGACGACGCGCTGAGCGGGCTGCGGCCCTGAGTCCCCGGCGGCCGAGAGCGCGACGGGGAAGCCGAGCGAGGCGCCGAGGCCCCAGAGGATCACGGCCGCGCCGGCCACGATCTGGTTGTCCACCAGGGAGACCAGGACCAGTCCGGCGGTCGCGCAGGCGGCGCTCGCGGCGAGCACGGGTGCGCGGCCCAGGCGGTCGATGATCGGGCCTCCTGCAAAGCGTCCCGCCGTCATCGACGCCGCGAAGACCGCGTAGACCGCGCTGCCGAGCGCCGCGTCGAAGCCGTGGCCGTCGACCATGACGAGCGGCAGCCAGTCGTTCGCGGTGCCCTCGGCCAGCGCCATCGCCAGCACGATCGCGCCGATCAGCAGCAGGCGGCCGTCCTTCCAGACCGGAGGGCCGGTGCGGTGCCCGCGGGTGGCGCGCTCCTCGGCGGTGACCTGTCCCGTGGCCGCGGGCAGCAGGCGGATCGACCAGGCCAGCAGCGCCACGCCGATCACGCCGATCACGAGCAGATGGGGGACCACGGGGAGGTGCACGGCGTTCGCGAGGATCCCGGCGCGCGCCCCCACCACCGTGCCCAGGCTGAAGCAGCCGTGCAGGGTGGGCAGGAAGGTGCGGCCGGACTCCCGCTCGACCGCGGCGCCCTCGATGTTCATGGCGACCTCGCCGCCGCCGGTGCCGGCGCCGAACAGGGCGAGTCCCAGGGTGACCACGAGCGCCTGCTGGGTGGCCGCGCCGAGGGCGACCGTCGGCATCGCGAGCACCAGCAGCGCGGAGGCCACGAGCACGACCCATCGGGCGCCGAGGCGCATCACCGCCGGCCCCGAGGTGAGGATCCCGAGCATCGACCCCACGGACAGCCCGAACAGGACGAGGCCCATCTGCGCCGTGGAGGCGCCGAGCAGGTCGCGGATCGCGGGGGTGCGCGTCACCCAGGAGGAGATGCTGATCCCGGGCAGGAAGAACAGGGCGCAGAGCGCGAGGCGGCGCAGGGCGAGGGAAGCGGGGGCGCCGGGCACGGGCGTCTCCAGATCACGTAGGCGTACGGTCGTACACAAGTGTAGGGGCGGCGCGGGCGCGGGCGCGGGTGCACGCGTGCTCCGCGCAGCGGAACGCCCCCGCAGCCGGCGCAGCGCTGAGCGGTGCGCGGGCGGCGGGGGCGTTCCCGTCGGCCGACGGATCGGCGGCGGGCCGAGAGGTCAGTCGAGGCCCGCGATGTCGCGCGGCTCCTCGGCCCCCTCCTCGTTCTCGCTGACGATCATGCGGATCGGCTCCACCTTCGCCCAGACGGCGAAGAGGAGGCCGACGACGACCATGACGATGCCGGCCCACAGGTTGGCGTTGACACCGCCGGTCTTGGCGGCCTCGACGTCGGTGTAGTCGAACAGTCCGACCAGCACCAGGATGACGCCGAACAGTGCGACGAGCAGACCGATGAAGTTGCGGATGTCGAAGGCGCCGGCGGTCTCGACCTTGGCGCCCGTGGAATCGGGGACTGCGACGGGGCCGCCCTCGAGGTTCTCGTTGTCGTTCATGACTTCTCTCCTCCGTCCCGGCTCACGCGAAGACGATGTTCAGGATGATGACCAGCGCCAGGCCGATCCCGGCCATCGGGACCGGACGACGGAAGAAGGGCAGGCCCTCCTCGTCGGGGTCCACGAGATCGGTCTTGGGGGTCTCGGAGTAGACGAGGCCCTTGAGCTCGTGCACGGGCTTGGGGCGCGTGAACTGGGTGACGACGACCGAGACGATGATGTCCACGACGAACGCGGTGGCCGCGCTCAGGAACGCGAGGCCCTGGCCCGGCAGGACGAACACCTCGCCGAAGGTCGACAGGCTCCACAGGATGACGGCGGCGACCGTGCCCGAGGCGAGGCCCGACCAGCCGGCGGCCGGCGTCATCCGCTTCCAGAACATGCCCAGGATGAACGTCGCGAACAGCGGCGCGTTGAAGAACCCGAACAGGGTCTGCAGGTAGTCCATGAGGTTCGAGAACTGCCCGGCGATGAGCGCCGTGAAGATCGCGATCACGCAGGCCGCGGCCGTGGCGATGCGGCCCACGAAGATGTAGTGCTTGTCCGGGGCGTCCTTCTTGACGTACTGCTGGTAGAGGTCGTAGCTGACCACCGTGTTGAAGGCCGAGATGTTCGCGGCCATGCCGGCCATGAACGCCGCGAGCAGGCCCGCGATCGCCACGCCCAGCAGGCCGTTGGGCATCACGTCGCGCATCAGCAGCAGCAGGGCGTCGTTGTAGGAGACGCCCGTGGCGGCCGCCCCTGCGGCATCGCCCCCGAAGTCCATCTTCTTGAACTCGGTCATGTCCGAGACCAGCACACCGGCGATCATGCCGGGAATGATCACGATGAAGGGGATGAACATCTTGGGGAAGGCGCCGATGATCGGCGTCATCCGAGCGGCGGTGATGGACTTGCTGGCCATCGCGCGCTGGACCTCGACGAAGTTCGTCGTCCAGTAGCCGAAGGAGAGCACGAAGCCCAGGCCGAACACGATGCCGACCACCGAGAGGATCGGGCTGTCGAAGCCCGAGAGCTGCTCACCCGGCCAGGAGTGGAGCTGCTCGGCGCCGAGCATGCCGTCGCCGGCGACCTTCTCCTTCAGGCCGCTCCAGCCGCCCACGCGGTGCAGGCCGATCAACGTCAGCGGCAGCAGGGCCGCGACGATCACGAAGAACTGCAGCACCTCGTTGTAGATGGCCGCGGAGAGCCCGCCCACCGAGATGTAGAAGAGCACGAAGGCGGCGGCGACGATGAGCCCCACCCACTGGGGCCAGCCCAGCAGGCGGTTCACGATCGTGGCCAGCAGGTACAGGTTCACGCCCGCGATCAGCAGCTGCGCGGCGGCGAAGCTGATGGAGTTCACCAGGTGCGCGGCGGTGCCGAAGCGCATGCGCATGAACTCGGGGACGCTGCGCACCTTCGAGCCGTAGTAGAAGGGCATCATCACGACGCCCAGGAACAGCATCGCGGGGATCGCGCCCACCCAGAAGTAGTGCATCGTGGGCATGCCGTACTGGGCGCCCGTGGCGGACATGCCCATGATCTCGACGGCGCCGAGGTTCGCCGAGATGAACGCGAGGCCGGTCACCCAGGCGGGCAGGGAGCGGCCGGACAGGAAGAATTCGATGGAGTTGGAGACGCCGCGTTTGGCGAACCAGCCCACACCGAGCACGAAGACGAAGTAGAGCGCGATGATCGCGTAATCGATCCACTGCGCATCCAACCGGATGTCGACCATGACAGGGCCTCGGAGTCCAGGGGGAAGGGGCGCCGTCGCGAGCGCGCTCGTGGCGCTCGGAGGAGCAGCGGGGGATTGGCCGCCGGGCGGTCACGCTACCACCGTGGGAGGAGCCTCCGGCGGCGACATCCTGCAATCGGCAAACGACCAGCGGGTCCGCGTGGTATGTGAGTCGCGCGCCACATCGCCCGTCGCATCTCCCGCCCCGCCGTCGGCACGCGCGACTGGGCGCGGTGGGGGCGTGGTGGGGGCGCGGCGACGGTGCGGCGGGGCCGACGGCGGTAGCCTGTCGTCGGCCGTTCTCCCCGGCGGCCGGTCGACGACGACCCAGGAGGTCTTCCCCATGTCCCCCTCGTCCCCTGAACCCTCCTCGGGCGCGGCCGCTGCGACGGCCGACGCCCCGCCCGCAGCCCTTCCCGAGCAGACCGTGCGCGCCGAGCAGCGCTGGACCCCCGCGAAGATCGTGCTGTGGGTCGCCATCTCGCTCGTGGGCGCGCTCGGCTGGGTGATGCTCGCGCTCGCGCGCGGCGAGACCATCAACGCGATCTGGTTCGTGTTCGCCGCCGTCGCGACCTACCTCGTCGCCTACCGCTTCTACGCGAAGTTCATCCAGAACCGCCTGGTGAAGCCCGACGACACCCGCGCCACCCCGGCGGAGGCCGAGTACGACGGCAAGGACTACGTCCCCACCGACCGGCGCATCCTCTTCGGCCACCACTTCGCCGCGATCGCCGGCGCCGGCCCGCTCGTCGGCCCCGTCCTCGCCGCGCAGATGGGCTACCTGCCCGGCACCATCTGGATCATCGTGGGCGTGGTGCTAGCGGGCGCCGTCCAGGACTTCCTGGTGCTCGTGATCTCGACCCGCCGCCACGGCCGCTCCCTCGGGCAGATGGCCCGCGACGAGCTCGGCGTCGTGGGCGGCGTGGCCGCGTTCATCGCGACCCTGACCATCATGCTGATCATCGTCGCGATCCTCGCGATGGTCGTCGTGAACTCCCTCGGGGAGAGCGCCTGGGGCGTCTACAGCGTGGGCCTGACCATCCCGATCGCGATCTTCATGGGCCTCTACCTGCGCTTCCTGCGCCCCGGCAAGGTCTTCGAGGTCTCCGTGATCGGTGTGGCGCTGCTGCTGTTCGCGATCATCTCCGGGCGCTGGGTCGCCGAGACCGGCTGGGGCGACGCCCTCTTCCACCTGGACCGCCCCGTGCTCGCGGGGCTGATCATCGCCTACGGCTTCATCGCCGCCGTGCTGCCCGTGTGGGTGCTGCTCGCCCCGCGCGACTACCTCTCGACGTTCATGAAGATCGGCACGATCGTCATGCTCGCCGTCGCGATCATCGTGGTGCGCCCCAGCATCTCGACCCCCGCGGTCTCCGAGTTCGCCTCCCGCACCGACGGGCCCGTGTTCACCGGCGGCCTGTTCCCGTTCCTCTTCGTCACCATCGCCTGCGGCGCGCTCTCCGGGTTCCACGCGATGATCTCCTCGGGCACCACTCCGAAGCTCGTGGAGAAGGAGCGCCAGATGCGCATGATCGGCTACGGCGGCATGCTCATGGAGTCCTTCGTGGCGATCATGGCGCTGGTCGCGGCCGTCTCCATCGACCGCGGCATCTACTTCGCGATGAACTCCTCCGCCGCCGCGACCGGGGGCACGATCGAGGGCGCCGCGCAGTTCGTGAACTCGCTCGGGCTCACGGGCGTGAACCTCGATCCGGCGACGCTCGCGCAGACCGCGAAGGACGTGGGCGAGGAGTCGATCGTCTCGCGCACCGGCGGCGCGCCCACGCTCGCCGTGGGCCTCGCGGGCATCATGCACAAGCTCGTGGGCGGCCCCGCGATGATGGCGTTCTGGTACCACTTCGCCATCATGTTCGAGGCGCTGTTCATCCTCACCAGCGTCGACGCCGGCACCCGCGTGGCCCGCTTCATGCTGGCCGACGCCCTGGGCGGCTGGAAGCCCCGCTTCCGCGACCACTCGTGGCGCGTGGGCGCCTGGATCACCACCGCGGTGATGGTCGCCGGCTGGGGGTCGATCCTCATGATGGGCGTGCTCGACCCCCTGGGCGGCATCAACACCCTGTTCCCGCTCTTCGGCATCGCGAACCAGCTGCTGGCCGCGGTCGCCCTCGCGATCTGTCTGGTGGTGTTCGCCCGCAAGGGCCGCACCTGGTCGCTGCTGATCATCTTCGTGCCGCTCGCCTTCACCGCGGTCGTCACCATCACCGGCTCGTTCCAGAAGATCTTCTCCTCCGACCCCGGGGTGGGGTACTGGGCGAATCACATCGCCTACCGCGACGCGCTCGCCGCGGGCAAGACCGAGCTGGGCCTTGCGAAGACCCCCGAGGACATGCACGCGGTCGTCTTCAACACCGCCGTGCAGGGATCCCTCTCGATCCTCTTCGTGGTCTGCACGATCATCGTCATCGTGGTCTCGCTCTGGCGCACCTGGCAGGCGCTGAACGGGAGGAACCTCCTGGACACCGAGGCGCCGCGCGTGGAGTCCGCGTACTTCGCGCCCGCGGGCATGGTGCCGACGCCCGCCGAGAAGGAGCTCGAGGGCCGCTGGCGGGACCACCTGCGCGAGCACCCCGAGAAGGACCTCGCCGGGACGGTCGGGCACTGATGAGCACGCCAGTGGCTCCGGCGGGGCGGCAGGCGGGCGGGACCGGGCCGGTGCCCGGCCGTCTCGTCGGCGCCCTGCGCGGGGTGCGGCGCTTCGCGCGCGGTGTGCTGGGATCCGACGCCTACGACCGCTACCTGCACCACCACCGGATCACCGGCTGCGCGCACGCGCCGCTGAGCGAGAAGGAGTTCTGGCGGCTGAAATACGCCGAGCAGGGCGAGAACCCCTCCGCCGGCTGCTGCTGAGCGGAGCGGCGGACCGGTCCGGCAGCGCGGGTCCTCTCTTTACGGCGCCTTCCCGCGGTGCCATGCTCGTCGTACTCCCCGCGCGGCGCTGCGCGGACCCGTCGACGGGAGGTCGTCATGACCCCGAACCAGGACACCCCGCCCACCATGGCCGCCGTGCGGCTGATGGGGCACGGAGGGCTCGACCAGCTGGAGTTCTCCCATGATGTCCCCACCCCGAGCCCGTCGGCCGGGGAGGTGCTGATCGACGTCCACGCCTGCGGGATGAACAACACCGACGTGTGGGTGCGCGAGGGCGCCTACGGCAGCGACACCGACCCCAGCGAGGTCTCGACCTGGCGGCGCGGGCGCTCCACCCTCGAGTTCCCGCGGATCCAGGGCGCGGACATCGTGGGCCGCATCGTCGCCGTCGGCCCCGGGGTCGACGCCTCGCGGATCGGCGAGCGGGTGATGGTCGACTTCAGCATCTACCACCGCCCCGAGGGCGACGACTCCCTCGCCGACATCGACTACATCGGCCACGGCCGCGACGGCGGGTACGCCGAGTACGTCGCCGTGCCCGCCGAGAACGCCTACGAGATCACCGCCGACATCCCCGACGCGGGCCTGGCGACCTTCTGCTGCGCCTACCTCACCGCCGAGCAGATGCTCGTGCGCGCCCGCCTCGCCGAGGGGGAGAGGGTGCTGGTCACGGGTGCATCCGGCGGGGTGGGCTCGGCGATCCTGCAGCTCGCGCGGGTGCGCGGGGCGATCCCCTACGCGGTCTCCAGCCCCGGCAAGGAGGACGCGCTGCGCGCGATCGGCGCCGAGGACGTGATCCTGCGCGGCTCCGGCGATCTCGTGGGCGAGGTCGAACGGGTGGCCGACGGGCCGATCGACGTGGTCGCCGACCTCGTCGCGGGGCCCCTGTTCAACGACCTGCTGCGGATCCTGCGACCCGAGGGCCGGTACACGACGGCCGGCGCGATCGGCGGGCCCGTCGTCGACCTCGACCTGCGCACGATGTACCTCAAGCAGCTCGAGCTGCACGGCTCCTCGCAGGGGACGCGCACCGCGTTCCGACGGCTCGTGCAGTACATCCAGGAGGGCAGGATCCGGCCGCTGCTGGACCGCACCTTCCGCCTCTCGGACTTCCACGAGGCCCAGCGCACCTTCATGGGCAAGACGTACATCGGCAAGCTCGTGGTCGTGCCCGACCGGCACTGGGACGAGGTCGGGGCGCCGTTCGCCCACGACCGGGCGGCGGGCGATCCCGATGCGCCGTGAACGCACGATCGAGCTGATCGACACGCAGTCCGGCGGGGACGTCAGCCGCATCGTGATCGCCGGCATCGAGCCGATCCCGGGTGCGACGGCGCTCGAGAAGGCCCGCTTCCTGCAGCGCGAGGGCGACGGCCTGCGGCGCCTGCTGCTCTCCGAGCCCTACGGCGACCCCGCGATGTCCGTCGATCTGATCGTCGAGCCCGGGCATCCCCAGGCCCAGGCCGGCTACATCATCATGGAGGCCATGGGGTACCCGATGTACTCGGGCTCCAACACGATCTGCACCGCGACCGCCCTGCTGGAGAGCGGGACGATCGCGATGGCAGGCGGCGAGCAGTCCGTCGTCCTGGAGTCGCCCGCCGGCCTCGCCCGCGTCACCGCCGACTGCGCCGACGGCCGCGTCGAGTCGGTGACCACGCGCGGGGAGCCCGCCTTCGTCGCGGATCGCGACCTCGTCGTCGACGTGCCCGGGATCGGTCCCGTCCACTTCGACCTGGTGTGGAGCGGCGCCTTCTACGCGATGGTCCGCGCTGAGGATCACGGCTTCGCGGTCACGGCCGACGAGCAGATCGCCCTCGCCGCCTTCGGCGACGCCTTCGCACGCGCCGCCCGGCCGTGCCTGCGTCACGAGCACCCCTCCCTCGGGGACGTCGGCCCGCTGCCGTTCGTGCACTTCATGGGCGAGATCCACGTGACGGCGAGTGGAGGGCTCGAATCGCCGTCGGCCACCTACGTGCATCCCGGCGTCATCTGCCGCAGCCCCACAGGGACCGGCACCTCCGCCCGGCTCGCGCTGATGGCCGCGGACGGCGACCTCGCCCCCGGCGGCACCCTGGAGACGATCTCCCCGCGCGGGTCCCGGTTCCTCGGCACCCTCACCGGGCCCGCGGAGGTGGGCGGACTGCCCGCATGGGACTCGACGACCACCGGCTCGGCCCGGCTGCTCGCGCGCTCGCACGTCACCGTCGACCTCGACGACCCGCTCGTGGACGCCTCGGACCTGGAGGCGCTGCTGACGGAGTGACCCCAGCGGGACGCATCCCGCCCCGCTGGGGTCGCTCCCGGCTCACTCCCCGCGCACGAACTCCCCGAGGTGCTCGCCGAGGGCCACGCGGCTGGGCTCGTGGACGTACATCATGTGGCCCGCCTCGTAGTACTCGATGCGGATCCGCTCCCGGTAGTCGTCGGTGGGGATCTGCAGGTGGGCGAGCACGTGCTCGCTCGCGTGGAACGGGGTCGCCGCGTCGTGATAGCCGTGGGCGACGAACACCCTGGTGGACGGCACCTTCCGCAGGACCCGGGCGAGGTCGGAGGCGACCTCCACGCTGCGGTTCTCGAACTCCTTAAAGCTCCAGGGGTGGACCTTGGGGGAGAAGATCTCGTAGACCACGTCGGAGGTGAAGCCGAGCTCGGCGGTCAGGTACTGGTTGATGGCGGCGGTGTACGAGGGGCCCAGCTGGTCGGTCGACGGGTCGGTCTCCATGGTCGCGGCGTTGAGGTTCCCGGCGGGCGCGCTGAAGCGGCCGTCGATGCGGCCGACGATCCGGCCCTCCTCCCGCAGCACCTCCGCGAGATACGCCATGTGCTCCACGCGCAGGTCGGCTCGCTCCACCCAGTCGGGGCCGACGCCGATGAGCGCCGCGATCTGCTCGGCGGCCTCGCGCTTCTCCTCGGGGTCCAGACGGTGGCCCTGGGCGAGGAGCTGCGGGTACTCGGTCTCGGCGAAGGCCTCCGCCTCGTCGACGACCTCGAGCAGCGAACGGCCCGGGTGCTTGCCGTGCGCGTGCGCGATCGCCGCATAGGTGGGGAGATAGTGCAGGTACGGGGCGTCGTTGCCGGCAGGGAAGTCCTCGGCGAACACGATCGTGGAGAAGTCCAGGACCGGGGAGAGCAGCGCGATGCCCGCGGGGGCGACGTTGAAGCGGTCCACGAGGCGGCCCGCGACGGCGCTCGCCCGGGTGGTGCCGTAGGACTCGCCGACGAGGTGCACCGGGGAGAGCCAGCGCTCGTTGCGGGTCAGCCAGTCCATGATGAAGTCCGCCACGAGGTCGCGGTCGGCCGTGATCCCGTGGTGGCGGTCGGGCTTCGCGCCGGGCGCGGGCCGCGAATAGCCGGTCGACATCGCATCGACGACCACCAGGTCCGCGTCCTTCAGGATCGTCTCGTGGTTGTCGAGCAGGCCGAACGGGGGAGGGGTGAGGGCGCCGGCGTCACCGGAGTCGACCCGCCGCGGGCCCAGCAGACCCAGGTGCAGCCACACGGTCGAGGAGCCGGGGCCGCCGTTGAAGGCGAACACCACGGGGCGCTGGGAGCCGCGGTCGGTCGCGACGTAGCTGACGGCGAACAGCTCCGCGTAGGCGGCGCCGCGCGCATAGGCCTCGCCCTCGGGCTCCTCGGTGAGCACGTGGGTGCCGGCGGTCGCCGTATAGGTGAGGGAGGAGCCGTCGGGCAGCTCGAGCAGGTGAGCCGTGGTCTCGAGGTGGTCCTCGGGCTTCGGGCGCGTCTCCCCGCCCTGGCCGAGCGCGCCGGCCGCGGCCCCCGCGGCAGCGGCCTCGGTCGCGGTGGTGTTCGAGGGGCTGTGGGACTCGGTCATGGAGATCCTCCGCTGCGTCGTGGGTGGCCTCCGTCGATCGTACGGAGGTCAGCGGCTCCTGTGCACGGCCGGTCCCCGCTCTGAGTCGACCCGAGGCGGGCGGAGGGTTGCGGTGATCACCGGAGGCCGGGACGCCGCCCGGACTCGTCGTTCCGCGCGCTCAGCGTCCGTAGCGTCCGGCGAAGCGCTCGATCGCCTCTGTGGTGACGGGGCTGAACACGCCCACGAGGTTCTGGTCGGGGTCACGGAGGAAGAACACCCTGTTGCCCCATGGCATCAGTGCCGGCGCGGCGACGAACTCCATGCCCAGTGCGGCCAGACGGGCGTACTCGGCGTCGACGTCGTCGACGAGGAACTCGAGGATCGTCGACCTGTTGGCGCCGGCCTCGGCAGATCCCGGTGCGAAGAGCGGCACCGTGGCGGTGCTGCCGAGCGCGAGGGTGGCGATCGGGGTGAGGATCTCCGCGAAGACCGGCGCGGGGCGCACGGCAGTCGTGCCGGTGAGCTGCTCGTAGAAGTCGACCATCGCGTCGAGGTCGTCGGTGATGATGCGGATCGATACCAAGGAGGTGGCGTCGGAAGTCGTCATGGAAGCGACCGTAGAACCGATGCAGGTCAGAACCTGTCCGGTGATCGGGCGTTCGTGCGCGTGTCCGGCTCGACTGCTCGGCGTCGGAGGGGTGGGGGCCCGAGCGTGTCGCAGAAGCGGTGCGCTCGCGGACCTGTCGCTCGACTCTCCGCTCAGAGCACGCCAAGCGCGCGGGCCACGGGCACGGCGCTCGCCGCGGCCCACGCCTGCGGACGGCACGAAGCCGGATAGGGGAGGGGCGCGGAGACCTCGTCGGCGCTCTGCCCGCCGAAGAGTTCGGGGAGACGCTGGTCGAAGGAGCCCGCGGCCCGCAGCAGGCCTCGCGCCAGGACGCGCGCCTCGTCCTCGAAGCCGGCGCGGAGCATGCCGCGCAGGACGTATCCGGTGTCGTGCGTCCACACGCTGCCGCCGTGGTACCGCAGCGGTCCGTAGCCGTCGTTGTCGGTGGAGAGAGTGCGGATGCCGAAGCCCGAGAACAGGGTGGGGTCCATGAGGCGGTCCGCGACCAGGCGCTCCTGGTGCGCGTCCAGCAGGCCGGTCCCCAGCAGGTGCCCCATGTTCGAGGCCACGCCGTCGACCGGGCGCTCGGCGCCGTCCAGGGCGAGCGCGGGGAACGGCCCGCGGGCGTCCTCGCACCAGAAGCGCGCGTGGAACGCCTCGTGCAGGCGGGTCGCGAAGGCGCGCAGGCGGGCGGGGAGATCCGCGGACGACGGGCCCGCCGGGCCGCCGCGCTCGAGCAGGTCGGCGGCGTGCAGGGCCGCGGCATAGGCGTATCCCTGGACCTCGGCGAGGGCGATCGCGCCGCTCGCGAGGGAGCCGTCCGCGCGGCGGATCGAGTCGTCGGAGTCCTTCCAGCCCTGGTTGACCAGGCCGTGCCCGCTCTCGTCGATGTACTCGAGCAGACCATCGCTGTCGGCGTCGGCGTGCTCGAGGAGCCAGCGGGCGGCGGCCTCGAGGTGCGGGCGGAGCTCGGCGAGCGCACCGGGGTCGAGGCCCGCGTCGAGCGCGTCGTGCAGGAGCTCGATCCACAGCGGCGTCGCGTCGATCGTGCCGAAGTAGACCGGCGGCAGATGGCTCGCGGCCATCTCCATGCCCTGCGCGCGGACCTCGTGGAGGATCTTGCCGGGCTGCTCGGCCGTGGCGGTGACGATGTGGGTGCCCTGCATGCTCGCGAGCGTGCGCAGGGTGCCCTCGGCGAGCGTGGTGTCGACGGGCAGGGCGAGCGAGGCGGCGATCAGCGAGTCGCGGCCGAAGAGCGTGAAGAACCACGGGGCGCCGGCGGCGGCGAAGCTGCGCGCCGGATCTCCCGGCACCTGCAGGCGCAGCGCGTCGAGGTCCGCGAGGGAGCGGGCCAGGAGGTCGCGGGCGGCGCGGCGCTCGGGGTCCGCGCCCTGCTCGACCGCGGGAAGGGGGAGCCGGCGCTCGGCGACCTCGAAGGGGACGTCCGGATCGGCGAGCTCGAGATCCCAGCTCGCCTCGGCCGTGCCGCGCGCCGGTGCCGCGAGGACGCAGCGCCAGGTGACGACGGGCCCATCGGCCTCCGGGACGATCGGGCTGGTGCCGGTGCTCGCGCGGAGCACCGCCTCGCCCCGTTCACCGATCGACCACCGCGCCGCGCTGTCCGTGACGCGAACTCCTGGCCGCTCGGGCTCTTGCGCGAGCATCAGGCGCGGGTCCTTGACCTGCGACATCGTCGCGCCGTCGGTGACGAGCCCGAGACGCAGGGGCAAGGTGCGCGGACGATCGTCGTCGTTGCGCAGGCGCAGCGTCTCGCGGATGCCGCGGCCGGATGCGGTGCGCGTGCGCTCGAGGATGACGAGCGGGTCGCCGGGCAGTTCGGGTGCGGTGACGAGCCAGCGGAACACGACCTCCTGCGCGCCGCGCACCTCGGTGGACAGGGGCGAGAGGGCGGGAAGCTCGTCGTCCTCGTTCTCGGGCCGTTCCTCGACCTCGCAGGTCAGGTCGGAGACGACGCGGGTGTCGCCGAGATAGACGCCCTGGGCGCCGATGCCCGTGATCGTGCCGTCGGGCGCCGACCACGCTTGCAGCGGGGCGCGCAGCACCACGGCGAGATCGTGGAGGAAGGGCTGGTGGTTCTCGACGCGCCGCGCTGCGGACAGCGGGCGCGCCGCGGACGGGCTGGGGGAGGACGGAGGCGTGCTCACCGCTTCATGCTTGCACGTGCGGTCCCCGTGCGCTCGGGGAATGCACGCCCGCGATCAGTCCAGCGCCTGCTGCCAGAACGCGGCCTCCATGCGGGTGGCCGTGCGGAAGATCCGTTCGAGCCGTGCCCACCGGCGGGCGGGCAGATGGTCGCCCGCGAGCTCGTCGAGCCGCGCACCGGCCTCGGCGGCGCTCGCCTGGAACTCCTGGCCCGCGTACTCGGCGATCCACTCGCCGTAGGGGTGATCGTCGCGTTCGGCGAGGCGCGGCGCGAGGGCGGTCCCGATCTCCGCGTAGCCGATCGCGCAGGGCGCGAGGGCGACCTGCAGGTCCAGGGCGTCCCCGGCCATGCCGGCGTCCAGGACGAAGCGCGTGTAGGCGACGGTGCCGGTCTTCTCGTCGGCCGACTCGAGGCACTCGCGGTCGATGCCCCAGGAGGCCGTGAGCCGCACGTGCAGAGCGGTCTCGGTGAGGATCGCGGTCAGCGAGTCCGCGGCGGAGCGGATGCCCTCGAGGCCGTCGGCCTTGTACGCGGCCAGGGCGCCCGCCCGCGCGAACTGGAGGAGGAAGAGGTAGTCCTGGACCAGGTAGTCCTGGAAGGCGGCCAAGGGGAGCGTGCCCTCGCCCAGCCGCGTGACGAAGGGGTGGTGGACGTAGGCGTCCCAGTCCTCGGCGGCGGAGGCCTTGAGCTGGTCGAACAGGACGGAGGCGCTCATGCCGTCGCCTCCTCGCCGTCGGCCTCGTAGGCCGAGTCGAAGAACTCGTTCTCGAGCTGGACGGTGCGCGCGAAGAAGGCGCGCACGCGCTCGGGGTCCTCCACATCGGCGGCGTCGAGCTCGGCGCGCAGGAAGTCCACGAGATCGCGGAAGCCGGGGCCGTCGTGCAGAGAGATCCACTCGGCGTGGACGAAGCTCTCGGGCCGGGGAGAGGGCGCCCGGCTCGCCCAGTCCAGGTAGAGCCATTCGGTGACCAGCAGGACCGCGAGGATCGCGGCGTGGTCGCGGGTCTCCGCCGCCTCCCGGAACACGTCGAGGAAGCCGTCGGTGGCCGCGGTGTTCGGGATCCGCGCGCGCTCCTCCTCGCTCACCCCGAGCGCGTCGAGGGCGCGCAGGAAGTACGTGTTCTCGTCGCCGGCGACCTCCCCGGCGAAGCGCGCGAATCGCAGCCGGGCGGCGGGGGTGCGGGCGGTGGCCAGCGCGGCGCCGATCAGCTGCAGGAAGGCGTCGAGGAAGCGATGGTCCTGCACCAGGTAGCGCGCCATCACCTCGTCCGGGACGGTTCCCGCGTGCAGCTCGCGCACGAAGCGGTGGCCGACGGCGCGCTCCCACGCCTGGACGTGCTGGCCGCGCAGGGACGCCGTGAGGGCGGCGTCCTCGGTGGACGGACGTGGGGCAGGTGTCATGGTGGCGATCCCTCCGCGAGTACGAGCTCGATCAGGTTCAGCGGGTGTGTTCTCAGCCCTGGTCAGGGCACCCCGTGCACGTGCGAGGGTAGCGCCGCCGCGCGCATCGGACGAGGCCGTCCCGCGCCCTGGGAGCGGCGGGCCCCGTGGGCAGGCCCCGCGGTCTACGCTTCGCAGCATGCTCGGACTCCTGCGCAGGCGCTCCGGCGCGCTCGCGATCGGGGCGCTGGTCCTGGCCGCCGTGCTGTGCGTCCTCGGCGGCGGGCTGCCCCCGCAGGATCTCGCGGCGCTGCTGGAGCGGGTCGCACCGGTGCTGGGATTCGTCGTCGCGATCGCGGTGCTCGCCGAGCTCGCGCGCGAGGCAGGACTCCTGGACGTGATCGCCCACGGCCTCACCGTCCTCGCGCGCGGGCGCACCGCCGTGCTGTGGTGCGCCGTGTGCGCTCTCGCCGTCGTGTGCACGGCCTTCTTCTCCCTGGACACGACGGCGCTGATCATGACCCCGGTGGTCGTGCTCACGGCCCGGCGCGTCGACGTGCCCGCGGTGCCCTTCGCCCTGGCCACCGTGTGGCTCGCGAACACGGCGTCACTGCTGCTGCCGGTCTCGAACCTCACGAATCTGCTGGCCAGGGATGCCCTGGGCGGAGGCACGGCGTCGTTCCTCGCCCGCAGCGCCGTGCCCACCCTGATCGCGATCGTCGTCCCGGTGGCACTCCTGGCGATCGTCCATCGCCGGGACCTGCAGGGTCGCTTCCGGGCGTCGCCCGCCCCGCAGATCCATGACCGCGTCCTGCTGCGGATCAGCGGATGCGTGGTCGTCGTGCTGCTGCCCCTGCTCGTGGTGGTGCCCGCGGTGTGGATCCCGGCGGGCGCCGCCGCGCTCGTGCTGCTGCTCGCCTTCGCGCTGCGGCGCCGCGAGGCGATCGGAGTGCACCTGGTGCCCTGGCATCCGCTCGCGATCGCCCTCGCCCTCTTCGTGCTGGTCGAGACCGCGCACGTGCAGGGCGCGACGTCGTTCGTGCTCCGTGCGGCCGACGGCGGCGCGGGGCCGACGGGCCTGCTGCGCACCGCCGGGACCTCGGCGCTCGCGGCGAACGTGCTCGACAACCTCCCCGCGTTCCTCCTCCTCGAGCGCGCCTCGGCGGACGACCCCGCGTCGACCATGGCCCTGCTGATCGGCGTGGACGTGGGGCCCCTGATCACCCCGTGGGCATCATTGGCCACCCTCCTGTGGCATCAGCGGATGCAGGCGATGGGCGTGAGGATCCCCTGGGTGCGCTTCATGGCGCTGGGCGCGGTCGCAGTGGTGATCACGGTGCCCCTGGCGACGCTCGCGCTGGCCGTCCTGGAGTGAGCGGGCCGGACCTCATGCGCTCTCGGGGTCCGACAGCAGGCGCTCGGGGATCCGGTCACGACCGACGACCTGGGACACGAGATCGCGGTCGATCCGGCTGCCGCGCCGGACGATCGTGAGCGTGCCGCGGACCTCGAGGATCACCAGCTCCACCTGGTCGAGGTCGAGCACCCCGCTCACGCGCAGGCGATCCAGCAGCATGGCACGGGTCAGCCTGCTGCGCTGCAGGCCGGCCGCGACCGGCTCCCCGCCGAGCATGACCACGATCGGGCGCGTGCGCCGCAGCAGCAGAGGGACCCGGCGGAACCTGCCCGTCACGTACTCGAGGACCACCAGGGTGCTCAGGACGACCACCGCGCCGAGCATGGTCGGCGATTCGCCGAGGGTCGCGCGGGCGGTGATGCCGCCGACGACGGCCAGGACCACGAAGCTGCCGGCGCTGGGGCGGGCCATCAGGCGCGGACCGATCGCCTGCATGAGCAGGGAGAAGAAGCCGTACAGCACGATGGTCGAGGCGACGACGCCGAGGACCGCGCTGCCGCTGATCCCGACGTAGTCGCGCCAGATGAGGTCCCAGTCGATCATGGGGCCATTGTCGTCCCTCGGGACCCGCGCCTCACGATGCGCGACTCACGCCTCGCGCGCGGCGAGCGGGATCCGTCCGCCCGCGAGCACCATCTCCACCTGGCGCGGCGAGAGCCGGTGATGCACGGGGACCTCCCGGTCCCCGATCCGTGCGGTGAGGTCCGTGCCGGCCTCGAGCGCCGCGTGGATGCCGTCGATCTCGACGAGATCGCCCGTGGAGATCCTGTCGTGGTCCTCCGGGTCGTCGAACTCGAGGGCGAGGATCCCGAAGTTCGCGAGGTTCTGCCAGTGGATGCGGGCGAAGGACACCGCGATGACCGCCTTCAGCCCCAGGTAGCGGGGAGCGATCACGGCGTGCTCGCGCGAGGAGCCCTGCCCGTAGTTCTTCCCGGCGACCACCACGTGGCCTCCCGCGTCCTTCGCCTCCGCCGCGTGCGCGGGGTAGTTCGGGTCGATGCGGGTGAAGGTGAACTCGGAGATCTTCGGGATGTTCGAGCGGAAGGGGAGCACGCGCGAGCCGGCGGGCATGATCTCGTCGGTCGAGACGTCGTCGCCCATCACCAGGATCACGGGGGACCGCAGATCGTCGTCGATCGGCGCGAACTCGGGCAGCGAGGAGATGTTCGGGCCCTTCACGAGCTCGACCTCACGGGCCTCCTCGAGCGGAAGCGGCGGCTGCAGCATGTCCTCGATGCGTGCGAACTCCGTGGGGAGCTGCGGGCGCGGGGCCGGGATCCCGAGCGAGTCCGTGAGCGTGCGCGGATCGGTGATCCGCCCGGTCAGCGCCGCCGCGGCCGCGGTCTCCGGCGAGCACAGCCACACCGAGTCCTCCTCGGTGCCCGAGCGGCCCGGGAAGTTGCGGGGCATGGTCCGCAGCGAGTTGCGGCCGCTCGCGGGGGCCTGTCCCATCCCGATGCAGCCGAGGCATCCGGACTGGTGGATGCGCGCCCCGGAGGCCACCAGATCGGTGAGCCAGCCGCCGCTGATCAGGTCGGCGAGGACCTCGCGGGAGGTCGGGTTCACGTCCACGGAGACGGCCTCGTGCGCCTGGCGGCCGCGCAGGGTCTCGGCGAACGCGGCGAAGTCCCGCAGTCCAGGGTTCGCCGAGGAGCCGACGACCACCTGGAACACGTCCTCGTCCTCGACCTCGGCGACGGGGCGCACGTTGCCGGGGGAGGACGGAGCGGCGATCAGGGGCTCGAGGGCGCCCAGGTCGATGTGCTCGGTGACGTCGTACTGCGCGCCCTCGTCGGCCTCGAGACGGGTGAACTCGTCACTGCGGCCGACGGCCCGCAGGTAGTCGCGGACCGCGTCGTCGGCGGGGAAGACTGTCGCGGTCGCGCCGAGCTCGGCGCCCATGTTCGCGATCACGTGCCGGTCCATCGCGGTCAGCTGGGCGAGGCCCTCGCCGTGGTACTCGATGATGCGGCCGACGCCGCCGCTGACGCCGTGGCGGCGCAGCATCTCCAGCACCACGTCCTTCGCGCTCACCCAGTCCGGCAGCCCGCCGGTGAGCTCGACGCCCCAGACCTCGGGCATGGCGACGTAGAGCGGCTGGCCGGCCATCGCCATCGCGATCTCCAGGCCGCCCACGCCGATCGCGAGCATGCCGAGCGCGCCCGCGGCGCAGGTGTGGGAGTCCGAGCCGATCAGCGTCGCCCCCGGGCGGCCGAAGTGGGCCTGGTGCACCGGATGGGAGACGCCGTTGCCCGCCTTGGAGAACCAGAGGCCGAAGCGCCGCGCGGCCGAGAGCAGGAACAGGTGGTCGTCGGGGTTCTTCTCGTCCGTCTGCAGCAGGTTGTGGTCCACGTACTGCACGGAGAGCTCGGTGCGGATCCGGTCAAGACCCATGGCCTCGAGCTCGAGCATGACCATGGTTCCGGTCGCGTCCTGGGTGAGCGTCTGGTCGACCCTCAGGCCGATCTCGCTGCCGGGGACCATGTCGCCCTCGACGAGATGGGACGCGATGAGCTGGTGCGCGACGGTGCGTGCTGGCGAGGCTGCCACGATGCTGCCCTCCTGGGACCCCCGCCGCCGGGTCCGGCGGCGGACCTCCTTCGAGGGTAGGCCAGTTCGCGCGGGAGCGGGTCGCTGACGGCGAGGGAACAGTCCGATGAACCCGCCGCGCCCCCATGGACGCGGCACGTCCGGGGGCGATCGACGTTGCTACGGTGACGGCGGTCGCGGACGACCAGCGGGTCACCGCCCGTGATCCCGCGCTCGACAGGGCTCGGGAGACCTTCGCACGGAGAGCAGGAACGGATCCATGACCGGCATGCTGATCGTGGGACATCGCGGCGCGATGGCCCACGCCCCCGAGAACAGCCTGGAGTCCTACGCGCTCGCGGAGGAGGCGGGTGTCGACGAGATCGAGCTCGACGTCCGCCTGAGCGCGGACGAGCAGCTGTTCCTGCTGCACGACGCGACGCTCGACCGCACGGCGGGCGCGGACTCCGCCCGGGGCCTGGGGCCCGCCGGCGAGCTCACCATGGCGCGGCTGCAGGCGGCGGTGCTCGATTCGGGACGCGGGGTGGTCTCCCTCCCGGAGATGTACGACGCCACGAGCACCGGCATCCAGCTGGAGATCAAGGCGCCGGAGACCGTGCCCCACCTCGCCCGGTTCTTCGCCGAGCATCGGGCCGACGCCGAGCGGACCGTGCTCATGAGCTTCCAGGAGGATGCGCTGCGCGAGGCGGCGCGGCTGATGCCGCAGGTGCGCCGCGGAGTGATCCGCAAGGATCTCGCGACGGCCGACGCCTTCCCCGGAGGCTGGCAGGGCCTGGTCGAGCACACCCGTGCGCAGCGGATCGGCATCGGCCTCGAGGGGCTCACGGAGGAGACCGCACAGCAGATCCGCGACCACGGTCTGGAGCTGCACGTGTGGCCGATGCGAACCCTCGAGAACATGCGGGACGCCGTGCGTCTGCAGGCCGACGGCACCACTGCGGACGATCCGGCGCTGGCGATGCGATGGCTGCGCGAGGTGCTCGAGGAATCGGACCCGTCGCGCCGCGTCCCGAGCGTCTGAGCAGCGCCCTCGAGATCTCCACCCTGTTCTCCACCCGCGGGCGGTTCGCCCGGGAGAGCCTGTGCCGAAGGATCGAGTCATCGGCCCGCGGAGGCCGGCCACCCGATCCTCGGAGGAGATCATGAACGCCTCGTCCATCCCCTGGAACGCCCTGCTCGAGGGCCTCATCGTGCTCGCCATGCTGGCCCTCATCCTGCGTCAGCAGCTGCGATGGCGAACGGTCGCCAGGATGCAGCGCATCGGCACGGTCCTCAGCGTGATCGGCCTGGTGCTGGTGCTCCAGCAGATCGCGCAGTCGCGGCTCGACGCGGTCTCGCTCGGATACCTCGTCCTCACCGTCGCTTTCGCCATCGCCGCCGGACTCGTGATGGGCCTGGTCAGCACGGTCCGCCCCGGCGCAGACGGCTCGCTCGAGATGCGCGGCGGCTGGTGGGGCCTCGCCCTGTGGGTCGTGTACATCGCGGTGCGCGTGGGCATGTCCATCGCCGTCGTCGTGCTCACGGGCTCGCAGAGCTCCCGCACCACCGGCCTGATCCTGGTGTCGGTCGGCCTCGCCCGACTGGTCAGCGCGGCCGTGGCGACCCGTCGCCCCCGCAGCGCCCAGGACCTGCCCGTCGTGCCGGCGGCGACCAGGTCATAGGATCGCGCGGGTGATCTCGACACCGCATGGATCCCGGCCGACGGGCGCGGCTGCGCCGTCGGCCGGTCCTGTGCGGTCGGTCGACCCCGCGACACCGGGCCGCGAGCGCCGCATCGATGGGCTGACGATGGTGCTCGCCCTCGCGCTCGCGGTCTTCTTCATGCTGACCGCGTGGCAGGTCGAGACTCCCGTGCTGCGCGCGGCGGCCTTCGGCGTGGTCGTGCTGTGGTCGGCGGAGATGGTGATGGGCGCTCTCACCGACCAGTACCGACAGGCGGGGCCGCGCACGATCCGTGCCGCGACGGTCGTCGTCTCCGTCTCGCAGATCGCGGCGTGCGCCCTCACCTTCACGACCGGCAGCGCGCTGCTGCCCGTCGCGATCGCGGGCATCGTGCGCCTGGTGCGCAGGCCCGAGCGGCGCACGGACGTGATGGCCGTCGTCCTCGCAGCCGATGCGCTCGCCCTCGTCGGCTCGGCGCTCGCCACCGGGGCCAAGGTCGAGCTGCTGATCATCTTCCTGCTGGTATGCGCGGGAGCGGCGCTGATCGGCCGCTTCCGCGCCCAGCGCGTCCGCTCGGCGGACAGGGAGCGCGTGCTGCTGCAGGAGCAGATCGCCGCCCAGCGCGAACGCGCGGAGAACGCGGCTCTCGTGGAGCGGGCGCGCATCGCCCGCGACCTGCACGACGTCCTCGCGCACTCCCTCGGCGCCCTCACCCTCCAGCTCGACGCCGCCGTGGCGCTCGCCGAGGCCGGACGCTTCGACGAGCTCGAGGCCCGTCTGCGCAGGGCGCGGGGGCTGGCCGCCGACGGTCTCGCCGAGTCCCGCGACGCCGTCTCCGCGCTCCGCGAGACCCCGCGCGAGGTGATCGCCGGGATCGAGGACGCCGCGGCCGCGCACCGCGACAGCGGCGGCGAGGTGCGCCTGGACGGACTGCTCGCCCCTGCGTCGGCCGCCTCTGGGCAGCTCGCTCAGGGGACCACGACGTCCTCGGACCGCGGAGCGGGCGCCGATGCGCTGCGCTCCCTGGAGCCCGCACGCGAGGATGCGCTCCTGCGCGCGGCGCAGGAGATGCTCACGAACGCGCGGCGCCATGCACCCGCACGGGCGACCGTCCTCGATCTCGAGGCTCGCGACGGGCGAGCGGTGCTGCGCTGCAGGGTGAGGACCACCGACACGCATGGCGGCGGCGAGGCTGCGGGAGCCGCGGATCTCATCGGACAGGCGCCACGGGCCGGCAGCCCCGGCGGCGGCTTCGGTCTGCTGGGCATGCGCGAGCGCTGTGAGGCCGTGGGCGGCGGCGCGAGCGCCCGTCTGCTGAGCGGCGGCATCTTCGAGACGACCGCGAGCGTCCCGCTCTCCGCGGCCGGGTCGACGGCGCATCCGTCGGCCGATCCCGGACCGGAACCCGAGGAGACGAGACCATGAGCATCCGCATCCTGGTGGCCGACGACCAGGCCCTCGTGCGCGACGGCATCGTCACCGTGCTCTCGCTCGCGGACGGCATCGACGTGCTCGGCGAGGCGGAGGACGGCGCCCGCGCGGTCGCGCTCGCCGAGGAGCTCGCGCCCGACGTCGTCCTCATGGACCTGCGCATGCCCGGGATGGGCGGCGCCGAGGCGACCGCAGCGCTCGCCCGCAGTGCGCCGGAGGTTCGCGTCCTGGTCCTCACCACCTTCGCGGACGACGCGAGCATCGACGCGGCGCTGCGGGCTGGCGCCGCCGGCTATCTCACCAAGGACGCGGGCCGCGAGGAGATGGTCGCGGCGATCCGTGCCGCTGCCGAAGGAGGCACCCCGCTGGACTCCCGGATCGCCGGACGCGTGGTCGCCGGACTCCCCGAGGCGCGCCCGACGAGCGTGCGAGAGCGCTTCCCAGGACTCACCGCCCGTGAGGCGGAGGTGCTCGAGCTGATGGCCGACGGAGCCACGAACCCCGAGATCGCCCAACGCCTGTTCCTCGGTGTCTCCACCGTGAAGTCCCACGTCAACGCAATCTTCGCGAAGCTCGGGGTCACGGAGCGGCGGGAGGCCGTGGCGGTGGCGAAGGGGAGTGGCTGAGGCCCTCACATCGTCCGCCGCGCCCCATGGCCCGTCCCAGCAGATCCCCGGAGACGTCGAACAGTCCCACGTGCGTGCGGGGATCGTCCTTCACGGGGCGACCAGAAAAGGGGCGTCCGGATCGTCACCGTGCACTCACCGTGCACTCACCGTGCGGGCAGGTGTGCACGGGGGTCCTGGCGGACCTCGGGCACGGGGACCCCCGTCTCCTGCGAGAGCGCTCGCAGGAGATCCTCTCGTCCGCCGAATCCCGCAGATCGGGCAGCCGATGCGAGGGAGGAGTCGCCTCGCAGTGAGCGGGCGGCTTCGCTGAGCAGGCGGCGCCTGCGCCACCGGGTGAACGTCATGCCCGTCTGCTCACGGAACAGCCGCTGCGCTTGGCGTGGGCTGATCCGGTGACGTGAGCACAGGCCTCCGAGCGTCGCCTCCGGCAGCGCGCACGCCTCGAAGGCGATGCGTCGGACCGTCGTGTGGGTGGGCAGCGGGGTGGGGAACGCGTCCTGCTGGAGCGAGACGAGGATCCGTTCGAGCGCGTCGGTGAACAGATCGCACTGCGACGGCGAGGTCGGGCCGGCCGCCATGCGCGCGATCATCAGCTCGGCGATCGACGGAACGACGCCGAGCGCTGCGACCGGTCGGTCGGGACTGATCTCCTCTCGCAGCACGGGGCCGAGGGCGATCGAGTGATCCGAGAGGTCGAGCGCGTGCGGGACGCGCGCTGCCAGCCACACCGAGCTGCGCGGCTCCAGGACCAGCCGATGTCCGGGAGCCGTGAGCACACCGTGGCCCATCACCATGTGCACCAGATGCGGCACCTCATGCGTGTGCTCCGCATGACCCAGGAACCGCACCGCGTTCTCCGGGACTGCTCTCGCCAGCGCTGGATCGAACCCCATCGCCCCACCTCGTCGACTTGAGAGCGAGAGCGCGCCGACTGCCCGCGGCGCGATGTCGCATCCTGACCCCGGCAATGTCGCATACGTGCGCCGAGGTCGGGAAGGGGACCATAACTTAGGTCATGCTGACTTCTTCATATGAGGGCACTCAGCGGGAGGCGGGGAGGCGGTGATCATGCCGGTGCGCCTGGCCGCTCATCTGCCCGAGAACCACAATCCCGGAGTTGATCGATGCGTATGATCCGCCGCTCGTTCGTGAGCGCTCTCGCCGCCGCACCCCTGCTGGGGCTCGCGGCCTGTTCGACCGGGTCGTCGGGTTCGGACGCGTCGGACGGCGGTGGATCCGCCGGCACGCGCACCGTCACCACACCCAAGGGCGACGTGGAGGTCCCCACGGATCCGCAGCGTATCGTCGTGCTGAACTACGCTCTCGCGGGCTACCTCTACGATCTCGGCATCAAGGTCTCCGCGACCACGACCGAGGCCTCTGACAGCCAGGGCAGCTTCTCCGAGATGTGGGGTGACGCGCCGAAGTCCGACGGCACGCAGATGCTCTCCTGGACTGCGGACGGCTTTGACCTCGAGGCGGTCCTGAAGCAGGATCCCGACCTCATCATCGCCGGTGGCTGGGGCTTCCCGTACTTCCAGGCGGACAAGGCCTATGACGATCTCACGGGCATCGCCCCGACGGTGCTGGTCGACAAGGCATTCACGAATTGGGAGCAGCAGTTCTCCTTCCTGGCGGAGAAGGTCTTCGACAAGTCCCCGGAGTACGAGAAGCTCGTCGCCGCCTACAAGGACCGCGTGGCAGAGGTGCGCGACGCCATCACCGTGCCTCCTCAGCCCATCTCGCTGATCTATGTGACGCCGGAGGGCACCCCGTACCTGACGCTCGACGACTATGCTCCCGAGGAGTTCGCGGCCGTCGGTTTCGAGATCGATCCGATCGCTTCGAAGAACTCCCTCAAGCCCTACACGCAGGGCGGGGATTCCGCCGAGCTGTCGACGGAGAAGCTCGGCGAGCTGGTCACCTCTCCGACGGTGTTCATCAGCGGCTTCAACCAGGACACGTTCAGCGTGGAGGACCTGGAGAAGCGAGCCGTGTGGAAGGACCTTCCGGCCTTCGCCGAGGGGCACGCCTACGATCTCCCGTACTGGATCAGCCGTCACGACTATGACGAGGCGCTCGCACTGCTCGACCTGCTGGAGGAGAAGTTCACGAAGTGAGCATCCATCAGCTGATCGTCCATCCGCTGGTCGTCCGGAAGCTCGAGGTGCTCTCGGTGAAGCACGTGACCCCGAGGATGCGCCGCGTGCGCGTGGGCGGTGAGCAGCTCCGCACCTTCCATCGGGACGATGTGGACGGCGCGCCCAACGGTGCCGTGATGGCAGCCTTCGATTCCCCGGGGTTCGACGACCACGTCAAGCTCATCCTCGCCCCGGGCGGTGACCTCGAGTCCTCCCTCCCACGGCAGCTCGCCGACGGGATCGAGTGGACGGACGCACCCCACCGGGAGAGTCGTGACTACACGCCGCGTGCGGTGGATCTCGAGGAGGGGTGGATGGATCTGGACTTCGTGCTGCACGGCGATGGTCCGGCAGCCGCTTGGGCGATCGCGGCCCGCCCCGGTGACACCCTGGCGATGGTGGGCCCGAAGTCCAGCCTCGTGCTGCCCGCGGAGAGCACAGGGATCCTCCTGGTGGGTGACGAGACCGCTCTGCCGGCGATCGGGCGGTTCTTCGACGATCGTCCGTTGGATGTGCCGGCTCATGCCCTGATCGCTCTGGGCGACGCCTCCGGGCGTCAGGAGCTCGCGCTGCGGCCGGGCGACTCCGCGTCCTTCGTCGAGATCGACCCGACCGACGGCGATGCCCTGCTCGCAGCTGTGCACGCACGGCTGGAGGAGATCGGCGGGCTCGACGCCGCGCTGGGGCAGGACCCGTTCGTGTGGGCGGCGGGGGAGTCGCGAGCGCTGCTGCCCCTGCGACGCTGGGCGGGTCGTGAACGAGGCCTCGAGCGCTCGCGCCTGGGGATCAGCGGGTACTGGCACGTGGGTGCGGACGATACGCCGCCGGGGAGTGAGGGGGGTCGGCAGTCGACGCCGGACTCTCCGGCGGCGTGGTTCGCGATCTCCTCGGCTCTCGAGATCGGGCTCCTCGATCTGCTGCGTGAAGGCAGTCGCACGGTGACCGGATGTGCGAGCGCGCTGGGCGCGAACGCATCGGGTCTGGACGTGCTCGGCAACGTGCTCGAAGCCCACGGCATTCTCGAACGCTCCCACCCCTCCGGTGACCGAGGCGGCAGCGCGCTCTCCCTCACGCGCGCAGGACGAGAGGTCGTGGACGACGAGCACGTGCGAGAGCACTACGAGGGTCTCGAGGCGGCACGGCTCCGTGCTCTCGTCGAGCTTCCCGGTGCGCTGCGCTCGGGCCGGGCGCCGTGGCGCCGCCACTACGGCAGCTCCCTCGCCCAGGACCTGCAGGAGCGACCCGCCTGGGCCGGTGAGGCGGCCGAGCATGCCGAGTCGCTGCGATTCCTCCAGCACGGACTGCTGCGGGTCCTCGAGTCGCTCGACGCCGTGGTCGCAGGGGGCGAGGTGCTGCTGAGCGGCCCAGGGGCGGCAGTCATCGACGACATCCTCGGCCAGCGCACGCTGATGCCGGATGCTCCGTCCGCCCGCGTGGTGCGGAGCGACAGGGACTGTGGGCTCCTGCCCGGCGTCACGGCCGCGACGGAGGTCTCGACTGCCGCGCGGCCCGGTGCCCTGCCGTCTGCCTCCGTCTCCGTCATGACTCTGCAGCTCCTCGAGGACGACGACGCCATCAGGCATCTCAGGGCGCTGGCACGCGAAGGCTCCCAGGCACTGGTCATCGCGCCGGCTCGTCCGGACGAGCTCGCCGGGCACTCCGCCGAGCGCATGCTGCTGGCGTTCGTCGACACCGGCTGCGGACCTCGCGACGCGCAGAGGGTCGAGGAGCTCGCCCGCATCGCCGGATGGGGCACGTGCACCGAGCACGACCTCGGCTGGGGAGTGTGCGCGTACCTTCTCTCCGCACCGCATGCGGATGGCGTGCGCGAGGTCGCGGCGTCGGCCGACCACGCGCGATGAGCCCGGTTCATCTCACCCGGCCCGTCGCGCCGCCGGTCGACCTCGGCCCCGGCGCGCCGCGACGTCGGCGGATCCTGCTCACCGCGGCGCTCTGCGCGAGCCTGGTGCTGCTGTGCGCGGTGGGACTGCTGAGCCTGGTCGTCGGCTCCGGGGACATCTCGCCGAGCACCGTGTGGAGTGCGCTGGTCTCGCCCCGCGGAGGCATCGCCGAGTCGACGGTGCGTGACGTGCGGGTGCCGCGCACGCTGATCGGCGTCCTGGTCGGCGCGGCACTCAGTGCCGCGGGAGCTCTCGCCCAGGCGGTGACCCGCAACCCGCTCGCCGATCCGGGGATCCTCGGGGTCAATGCGGGCGCCGGGCTCGCGATCGCACTCGCCGTCGCCTTCCTGCACCTCACCACGATCGACGGATTCATCTGGTGCGGGTTCATCGGGGCCTTCGCCGCGGCCGTGCTCGTCCACGCGATCGCCGCGCGTGCGCCCTCCGGGCCGACTCCGCTGCGGCTGACGATGGTGGGCGTGGCGCTCGGCGCGGTGTTCATGGGGATGAGCCGATCCCTGACGCTGCTCTCTCCGCGCACCTTCGATCAGATGCGCTACTGGGGCGCCGGGTCGATCGCTGACAGACCGCCGGGCACTCTGCGCGTGGTCCTCCCCTTCATCGCGGTCGGGCTCGTGGTCGCACTGGCCTGCGGACGATCCATGAACGCGATGGCGATGGGCGAGGACGTCGCCGTCTCGCTCGGGGTGCCGATCCGAACAGTGCGCGTGGTCTCGGTCGCGTCGATCACCCTGCTGTGCGGGGCGGCGACCGCCGCCGCTGGACCGATCTCGTTCGTCGGTCTCATGGTTCCCCACGCCGTCCGGTTCCTCACCGGGCCCGACCAGCGCTGGGTGATCGGATTCTCGCTCGTCCTCGCGCCGGTCCTGCTGCTGGCTGCCGACGTGCTGGGCCGGATCGTCGTCATGCCCGCCGAGCTCCAGGCGGGCGTGATGACCGCCTTCCTGGGGGCACCGGTGCTCGTGGCGCTCGTGCGCCGTGCGTCTCGGAGGTCCCTGTGACGGCCGTCCCGGCGGGCGCCATGCCCGTGCGCATAGGGCCATGGAGCCTGCTGCTGAGGCCGCGGCTCATCGTCACGTCCGCCGGCCTGCTCGGACTGGCTGCGGGGATCCTGCTGCTCTCGCTCTGCCTCGGCGACACCACCATCCCTCCGGAGCACGTGGTCCGGGCGTTCACCCCCGATGCTCCGCGCCTGGATCGCATGGTCGTGGTGGAGTGGCGTGCGCCGCGAGCCGTGGCGGCGCTGGTCTTCGGTGCCTGCCTGGGGGTGAGCGGGGCGATCTTCCAGTCCCTCACGGACAATCCGCTGGGGAGCCCGGACGTGATCGGGCTGAACACCGGCGCCTTCTCCGGGGTGTTGGTGGTGATGCTGCTGGGCGGCGCCGGAGCAGGAGCGATCGCGGGTGGTGCGGTGCTGGGCGGACTGCTGACGGCGGGCCTCGTCTACGCTCTCGCCTACCGCGGCGGCCTCCAGGGCTTCCGCCTGATCATCGTCGGCATCGCGGTCAGCGCCATGCTCGCGTCGGCGAACACCTGGTTCTCGGTCAAGGCGGCCCTGGATGTCTCGATGCAGGCGGCGGTCTGGGGGGCGGGGACGCTCACCGGGCTGCGCTGGGGAGGGCTGGCGGCCGTCGGCATGGGCGGCGCCCTTCTGCTCCTGACGCTGCCGTGGCTCTCCCGCTGGATGCGTGCACTGGAGCTCGGGGACGACACCGCCGCCGTGCTCGGGGTGCGCACCGAGGTCGCGAAGGCGGTCCTCGTCGTCGTGGGCGTGGTGCTGACGTCCATGGTCACCGCGGTGGCCGGACCGATCGCGTTCATCGCGCTCGCCGCACCGCAGATCGCCCGTCGCCTGCGCCGCAGCGGTTCCTTCGATCCGATCGGCTCGGGGCTCGTCGGGATGCTGCTGCTGGGCGGCGCCGATCTGATCGCGCAGCATGCGGTCCCCGGTGGCCGCCTTCCGGTGGGCGCGGTGACGGTGTGCATCGGAGGGGGATACCTGGTGTGGCTGCTGCTCAGAGAGGGGAGAAGGGCATGAGGACGCCTGCGTCCACGGTCGGGGGAGCCGCCGCGGGAGGTCCTTCGGACCGCCTCACCGGCATGCACCTGCGCGGATCGGCACTGACTGTCGCCTACGGCCCGCAGCCCGCGGTCCTCCACGAGGTCTCGGTCGACATCCGGCCCGGATCCTTCACCGCGATCATCGGACCGAACGCCTGCGGGAAGTCGACACTGCTGCGCAGCCTCGCCCGTGTGCTCTCACCCTCGGGCGGGCACGTGCTGCTGGACGGCACCGACATCGCTCGCATGCGCTCTCGCGAACTCGCCACGGCGATGGGGCTTCTGCCGCAGCAGCCAGGCGTGCCCGAGGGCATCGTCGTCGCGGATCTCGTGGCGCGGGGCCGTCATCCGCACCAGTCGGTCTTCTCCCGCTGGAGCAGGGAGGACGAGCGCGCGATCGCTGTGTCCATGGAGCGCACGGGCATCCTCGACATCGCCCATCGCAGTGTGGACACGCTCTCCGGGGGCCAGCGCCAGCGCGTGTGGATCGCGATGGCGCTCGCCCAGGACACCGAGCTGCTGCTGCTCGACGAGCCCACCACGTTCCTGGACATCACGCATCAGATCGAGGTCCTGCGTCTGCTGCGGGAACTTCAGGAGGCAGGTCGCACGATCGTGGCCGTTCTGCACGAGCTCAACCAGGCGGCTCGCTTCGCGACCGACGTGATCGCGATGCGCGACGGGCGGATCATCGCCGACGGCGCCCCTGCGGAGCTGTTCACCCCCGAGAAGATGCGGGCGGTCTACGACCTGGACTGCCGGGTGATCAGTGATCCGGGAACCGGGAGCCCTGTGGTGCTGCCACGCTGATCCACCGGGTATCCACCCGCATCTGCACCCGCGGACGGTTCGCCTGCAGCGCGCGAGCGATCCGGAGATCGCCGACCGCCTGTTCCTGCACGTCTCGACGGTGAAGTCGCACGTCAACGCTATCTTCGCGATGCTCGGCGTGCGCGAGCGGCGCGGGGCGGTGGCGTTGGTGCAGGAGAGCGGCTGAGCTTCTCAGATCGTCGATTCGAGGAGGCCGAGCACCTTCTCGTTGACCGGCGCCCCGGCGCTCTCGAGGGCGAGTATCGCGGAACCGCGCACCGGATCCAGGCGTGCGGAGACGAGGGTGGGCTGCTGAGGGCCGGGCAAGCGGTCTAGCGATCGCTGCAGCAGCCCGCGGAAGGCGGGGTCGTTGGCCAACGACCCCGCACAGGCGACGGGGATCGACGCGCCGTGGATGCTCGGCATCAGCAGGCCGACGCCCAGTGCCGTGCGTTCGCACAGCCGGATCGCGGCGCTCTGCGCGAGGGCCGAGGAGTCGATCATCTCGGTGACCGCGGGGGCGAGGGCCCCGAACCGTCTCTTCGACTCGTTGGGGGCGTTGGAGTTGAGTCCGAGGACGACCTCCCTCAGCTCGGAGCGACCGGAGGCGCCGAAATGCCCGTACACGCGATCGAGGACCGGGTCCCCCTCGTCGACGTCCCCGATGAGGATTCTCTGCACCACGTCATGGACCAGATGCCGAGCGGCACCCGCATAATGCTGGAACTGTCCGCTCTCCGTCTCCGCGCCGTCATCTGCGACGGCGAGGATCATCGATCCCGTCCCCGCGACCACGATGATGCCGGGCCCGCCGGCCAGCGCTCCGCGATGAGCGGAGATCGCGTCGTTCACCACGCGGATCGATCCCGAGATGCCCCCGATGTCGACGAGGGACTCGACGACGTCACCATGATCCTGGCCCTGGTTCGACGACTCCCTGTTGATCCCCGCGATACCGGCGACGAGCGCACGGGCCTGCCGAGGATCCCTGCGCGCGTCGGCTCCGGCGGCGAGGATCGTGTCGTGGATGTTCTGCCGGGCGTCGTCGTTGTGGTGCGGTCCTCCGCCAGACCCCGTGGCGAAGCCCAGAAGGCCGCCCGAGAGATCGAACAGGCCCACCCGTGTGTGGGTTCCGCCGGCGTCGATGCCGATCACGAACGGTGATTCCCCAGGGAGCATTCTCCGGAACGTAGCACGACGCGGTGCGCTGCACGGACAGAACGCGGCGTAGGCGTCGGAGGTGTCAGACCCCGGGCTCTGACCAGGTGACGATGAGGACGGCGGTCGTCGCCGACCTGGGTGGGCGGGGCGGGCACACGCCACCGTATGGTGCCTATCCAGAACGCGGCATTGGGGCGGGCGCTACGTCGATTGTTCGACGTGCCGGTGGGAGCGGCTCTGCGTGCAGGCCTGCCCGGGCGGCGTTGCGGGAGCAGTGAGCTCATCGCACTTCTTCGGCGGCGACTTCGAGACCCCATCGACGTCAGCGAATGCACGGACCCTGAGGTGGTACGGACCGCGCTGCACACTGCCCGCGGTCTCCTCGAGAGGCTTCCGGAAGAGCAGAGCCCTCATCCGACGATCGTCGGGATTGCGGATCTCAACCCCGCCAATGTGCTCTGGGACGGCGACAGATGCAGGCTCGTCGACTTCGAGGACGGAGGGTTGAGCACACCCGCCTGCGATCTGGCCGACCACTTCGAGCACATCGCGGTCAGACCCCGGAACATGTACGACACGCAGCTGCTGGTGCGGTCCGTCGGGCTCACGCCGGACGAGAGGTCTGCCCTCGCCGGGCACCGCGTGCTCTGGGCTGTCTTCTGGCTCCTCGCCCTTCTCCCGGGGAGCAGGGCGCACGCTCGCAACCCCGAGGGAACACTGGAGGGCCAGGCCGAACGGGTGCTCGACCTGATCGAGGCAGGCTGCGACCGGCCGAGTGTCGAGTGAGATCTGGTGCAGACCCCGACTGGGCCCAGAGCGTGGAGGGCCCCGCGTTCACCTCATGAGGTTGCTAGCGGAGGAGTCACAAGCCCTCGCGATCGCTTCGGCTGCTGCGATCAGGTTCGCCGATCCCCGTCCTTGGGTGCACAGATGCGCCCCCGGGTCGGCGAGACCGGTGGACACCGGGATGAGGTCAGGCCGTCGGCGACGGAGCTCGTCGGCGATCCTCTGCTGCCACGGGTTCACGGCGGGATCCTGAAGGGCCAGGACGAGGCTGCGGTCCTCCGCGAGGGCGAGCGCACGTTCGATGTCCAGATCGTCGTTCGTGCTGCTGAGCCCGTCAGCCCCGTCGCATCGCTCGGTCACGAGGGTCGCGAGGCCCCATCCGTCCCATTCGAGGGCGGCCTTGGGGCGCCGGTAGAGGTCGATGACGACCGGCCGCGTGAGAGTCGACAGCACATCGGTCGAGTCGACCGCACGTCGTGCAGCATCCATGCCTGCAGCGCCCCACGAGACGCGTGATGTCGAGGGACGTGCTTCGCTCGCGGTCTCCCGGATGCTGCGCGCTGCACGGTGCATCGCTCGTACGCGTTCTGACGAGGCTTCGAGAGCATCGACATGCAGTTCCCCGCTCCCCACGGCCTCCTCGAGCCGGTCGAGCACCCGGTCGTGCAGAGCTGGGTCGGGCTCGGCGATGCACAGCTGGTCGACGCCCGCGGCGAGAGCCTGTGCCGCCCCCTCGGGCACGCCGACACGGCTCGCGATCGCGGCCATCTCCAGGGCGTCGCTGATGATCACTCCGGTGAAGCCGAGCCCGGTGCGGGCGATGTCTGTGACCAGGCGCCTGCTGAGGGTGGTCGGCTTGTCATCGAGCGAGGGGAACCGGACATGACTGGTCATGATCTGGGCGACGCCTGCATCGATCGCGGCACGGAACGGTGCGAGGTCGATCTTCTCGATCTGCTTCCAGCCCCGCTGATCGACGGCATCGCCGAGGTGGGAGTCGACCGCTGTCGCCCCGTGTCCTGGGAAATGCTTCGCGCAGGCGGCGACGCCGCACTCCTGGGTCCCCTCGATCCAGGCGACGGCGTGACGGGAGACCAGCGCTGGATCCGCCCCGAACGAGCGCGTGCGGATGATGGGGTTCTCCGGGTCGCTCTGGACGTCGACCACCGGCGAGTAGCTGGCGTCGATGCCCAGTCCCGCGAGATGCGCGGCGAGCTCCCGCGCGCAGTCGCGCGTCATCCGCACGTCGTCCACGACTCCGAGCGCAGCCGCCCCCGGTGACTCCGGGCACTCGGCGCGAGTCAGGTGGCTGATGCGCCCTCCCTCCTGGTCCACGCCGACCACGAGATCGCCCTGGTGCTCTCGCATCGTGGCGAGGGTGCGGCGGAGCTGCCCCGCCGAGCGCACGTTGCGGCTGTGGAGGATGACCCCTCCCAGCCCTTGATCGAGCAGACCCTCCATCGCAGGAGTGAGCTCCGGTGCATCCCATCCGACGACGAGCAGCGAGGCCAGGAGCGAGCGCAGGGACGGGTCGCGTGTCATCCCGTGAAGTCCCCCTCGCGCGCGTTGAGGTCCGCGTAGTGCGCGAGCTTGTCCTCGTCCACGACCACTCCGAGGCCGGGACCGTCCGGCACGCGCAGGCATCCGTCCTCGAAGGGCAGCGGGTCGATGATGTCGTCGTCGTGCAGGTAGTACATCGAGTCGATCGCGCCGGAGAGCACGGGAGTGCTCGCGGCGATCGCGAGATGGGCCGCGGTGGCGATGCCCATCTCGCCGCCGCTGTGCAGGTTCATGCCGAGGCCGAAGGCCTCGCAATGGGCGGCGAGGTGCTTGGTGATCGCCATGCCGCCCCACTTGTACACGTCCCCGTGGATCACCTGCACGGCGTCCAGCCGCACGGCCGGGGCGAGGTCCTCCCATCGCACCACGCACATGTTCGTGCACAGGGGGATCCGGACGGCTCGCGCCACCTGGGCCATCTGCTCAAGTCCCTGGCAGGGGTCCTCGAGGTACTCCAGTCCCAGCGGTTCAAGCGCGCGACCTGCCCGGATCGACTCCGGGACGCTCCACGCGGCGTTCGGGTCCACACGCAGCTCGACCTCGGGCAGGCGCTCGCGCAGCGCCTCCATGATCGCCACGTCGGCCCGGGCATCGGTGCTGCCCTTGAGCTTCACCGCCGTGAAGCTGTTCTCCGCGACGATCCGCTCGGTCGCGTCGGCCAGCGAGCCCGGATAGTCGCGGGCATCGCCGTCGGACCGGGTGATCAGGGCCGTGAGCGGCACCTTCTCGCGCACCCGGCCGCCCAGCAGGTCCACCACGCCCATCCCGGCGGCCTTGCCGATGGCGTCCCAGCAGGCGACGTCGACCGCGGCCAGAGCCGCGTAGCCGAGGTATCCGTGGAAGAACGGCAGCATGCGGTGGCGCGCGTGAAAGGCCTCGAGCTCGCGCGGGTCGGTGCCGATCACGTCATCGGCCAGCTGGCGCACGAGGCGCGCCACCGGTGCGCCCCACATGGTCTCTCCCCAGCCGACGACGCCCTCGTCGGTGCGCAGTCGAACGATGGTGCGGGTCTCGCCGCGCTTGGTCTCGAACGAGGAGGTGAATCCCTGCTTCATCGGAAGGTTCACCACGTGGACCTCGAGGTCGACGATCTTCATCGGGCAGCTCCTTCAGGGGTGTCGGGTGTCGGGTCGTCGAAGGGGAGGTCCAGGTCGAGGAGGGCGTCCACGCACTCCCCGAGACGTGCCGCAGCTTCAGCGAGCGCGGCGGCCCCCGCGGCGGCGTCTCCGTCGCCGGGGTCGTCCGTGATGCCTCCCGAGCGCGGCCATTCGCCGTGCCTCTCCACATGGAGTCCGCGGACCAGTCGGCGATCGAACAGTGGCAGCTCCCCGGGCCCCTCCATCGACGGGCGCACGAGCGCTGGATGCGCGGACGCCATGAGGGAGGTCTCGAAGGCGCCCGCGTGTCCCGGAGCTCCGGGGCGGGGCTCGAGCAGCTCCCAGTAGCTGCAGCTGGCCGCGAGGATCGCGTGCTCCAGAGCGGCGAGCTTGACGGCCTGGCTCATCATCTCGATGTTCCCGCCGTGGCCGTTGACCACGAGGACCCGGCGGAACCCGGCGGCGACCAGGGAGTCCAGGAGCGCTGTGAGCACGTCCAGCAGCGTCTTCGGCGGGAGGCTGAGCGCCACCGCGAACTGGTGGTGACCGCTGAATCCGAAGGGGAGTGCGGGGCACACAGCCACGTCCGCGCGATCGTCCAGGGCCCTCTCGACGACCTCCTGGAGGAGGAGCGAGTCGGTGCCCAGCGGGAGGTGGTCCCCGTGCTGCTCGAGGGAACCTATGGGGAGCACGGCCACACCGTGCGCAGCGAGGTCGGCGACCTGCTCCCGTGTCATCTCGGCGAGTCGTGGCATGGGCTCTCCTCCTGCGTCGTGGTGGTCTCTCTCGTGCGGGTCGGCTCCGCCGTCCGTGCGTGTTCCCCTGGTGCGATCGGCCTCGCTACTGTGAAGGGATGACCGCTCGCGTGCTGCCTTTCGAACCCCCTGCTTCTCGCGAGGGTTCGTTCCTGGCTCTCGAGCTGCTGCCCGGACGCGTGCAGGGTGCGCTCATCGACGCGACCGGCAGGTTCCGCACTCGACGGGAACTCGCCTTCGACCCGTCGGCCGGGCGAGAGCAGATCCTCGCGCAGGTGGACCGGGTGGCCCTGGTGCTCGCACGCGGCAGCGTGCTGAGCGGCTGCGTCATCTCGGCCGGCGGCGTCCTGGACACCGTGGGCGGGCGGATGCTCCAGGTCGTGGACATGCCCTCCCTCGAGGGATGCGAGATCGCCTCGCGGCTTCGGGAGCTCATCGGCGCGCAGACCCTGCTCGAGCACCGTGCGCGCCTCCAGGTGCACGGGGACCACTACTTCGGTGCAGGTCAGGGCGAGGAGACCTTCGCCTCCGTCGCCACCGGGTCGACCCTGGGCGTCGGCATCCTCTACCGAGGGACGATCCTCGCGCCCGACGGCGGGCGCAGCGGCGCCCACATGACCGTCGCGCGCGGGCAGTCGACGTGCAGCTGCGGCAAGCGGGGCTGCTGGCGCACCATCGCCACCACGGCCTGGCTCGACGAGCGCGCCGAAGAACTGGGCATTCCCGCGGTGGGCCTGGCGGAGTGGGAACGATACGCGGCGGAGGACCCGCGCGCGGCGGCCGTCGTCGGCGAGTACGCGGAGAACATCGCGGTGGGCCTCGCCAACATCCAGCAGTTGTGCACGCCGGGCCTGTTCGTGCTGCACGGTGAGGCGGCGCAGGCGTCCGACGGGTTCCGCGCGCGCATCCTCGCGACGCTGCGCGACCTCTCGCGCACGGGCGGGGAGACGCAGCCGCGCCTGAGGACGAACCCGATCCCGGAGGACGACGCGACGCTGCTGGGCGGCGTCGCCTACCTGCTGCACCGCGGGATCCTGCCCGCGTCCTGACCTGGGCGGGACGACGATCATGCGCGCCGCCTGCCGGCCCGCTCGGTGAGCCGCGGATTCGCACGGCGCGGATCCGGATGGGCGACCGAGTCCAGGAGCCGTCGCGTGACCTCGGAGGACGGGGAGGTCAGCACCTCACGGCAGGGGCCGACCTCCTGCAGACGGCCATCGGCCATCACCGCGATCCGGTCGGCGATCCCGGAGACCACCGCCAGATCGTGGCTGACGAACAGCAGGGCCACTCCGGTGCGCTCCTGGAGTTCGGCCAGCAGGTCCAGGATCTTCGCCTGCACGGAGACGTCGAGTGCGCTCGTGGGCTCGTCCAGCACCAGCAGCCGCGGCTCGAGGGCGAGTGCTCGGGCGATCGCAATGCGCTGGCGCTGTCCGCCCGAGCACTCGTGCGGATACCGATGCGCGATCGACGGTTCGAGATCGACGCTCTCCAGGAGCTCGTCGACGCGACGCCGGATGCCCGCCGCACCCAGGGCGGTGCGCCGGTGCGTGCGCAGCGGCTCGGCGACCACATCGCGGATGCGCATGCGCGGGTTCATGCTCGCGTAGGGGTCCTGGAAGACCATCTGGACCAGCTGTGCCCGGGCTGCGGCCGCCTGCTTGTCACGACGGTCGAGGTCCTTGCCCAGCGTGAGGATGCGACCCGCGTCCGGATCGGTGAGCCCCACGACGATGCGGGCCAGGGTCGTCTTGCCGGAGCCGGACTCACCGACCAGGGCAAGGGTCTCGCCCGGGAGGATGTCGAGGTCCACGGCATCGAGCACGGTGTTCTGGCGGCGGCGCTGTCGGTACGTCTTGGAGACTCCCCGCAGGGTGACCACAGGGGCCTCGGGGGCGAGGGGCTCGGTGCTCTGCGCGCTCATGCGGGCTGTCCTGTCGTCAGCCGAGGGGTGGCCTCGAGCAGCGTGCGGGTGTAGTCGTCGCGAGGCTGCTCGAAGACCTGCAGCACCTCGCCCTGCTCGACCAGCCGGCCCTCGTGCATCACCGCCACCTGGTCGGCGATGGAGGCGACGACTCCCAGATCGTGCGTGATCAGCAGGATCCCCATGCCCGTCTCCTCCTGGACCGTGCGGAACAGGGCCAGGATCTCGGCCTGGGTGGTCACGTCCAGTGCCGTCGTCGGCTCGTCGGCGATCAGCAGCCGCGGCCGGCTCATCAGCGCCATCGCGAGCATCGCCCGCTGCCGCAGGCCGCCGGAGAGCTGGTGGGGGAACTGCCGGGATCGCAGCTCAGGGTCGGGAACCCGTGCCTGCTCGAGCGCCTCGAGAGCACGCCGTCTGCGATCTGCGCGGGATCCCGTGCGGTGGATCGCCATGACCTCCATGAGCTGGCTGCCGATCGTGCGCATGGGGTTGAGCGTGGTCATCGGGTCCTGGAAGACCATCGAGATGTCGCGCCCCCGCACGGCGCGCAGCTGTCGGGGTGTGAGACGCAGCAGGTCGCGGTCGTCGAGCAGGATGCGGCCGTGAGGGTAGACGGCGGGCGGCTCGGGGTTCAGTCGCAGCACGGACAGTGCGGTGCTGGACTTCCCGGATCCCGATTCGCCGACGAGCGCGAGGGTGCGCCCCTCGTGGACGGTCAGGTCGATGCCCTGCACGGCGGCGACCCGGCCGCGGCGAGAGGCGAAGGAGATGTGGAGGTCCTCGATCGTGAGCAGTGCGTTCATGAGGTGTACGTCCTCGGATCCCACCGGTCGCGCACGGCGTCCCCGGCGACGTTGATGGACAGCACGGTCAGCAGCAGGGCGGAGCCGGGCAGGACGGCGAGCCACCAGGCGGTGCCCATGTAGAGCTGTCCGTCCGAGAGCATCGAGCCCCACGTCGCGATGCTCGAAGGGACACCGAGCCCCAGGAAGCTCAGGGCGGCCTCGGCGAGGATCACCGTCCCCACCTGCAGCGTCAGGATGGTCACCAGGGGACCGGTGACGTTGGGCAGCATGTGGCGCACCATGATCCGGTGCCCCGGCACGCCCATGACCCGTGCGGCCTCGACGAACTCCCGGGTGCGCAGCGAGATCACCTCGGAGCGGAGCACGCGGGCGTAGGAGACCCAGCCGGTGATGCCGAGCACCAGGATCACGTTCCACAGACCCGGGCCCACGAAGCCGATCACTGCGAGAGCGAGCAGCAGGGTGGGAAAGGCCAGCTGGACGTCCGTCAGGCGCATGAGCACGCGATCCGTCCACCCGCCCGTGTATCCGGCGACGATCCCGATCACCGAACCGATCACGCCCGACAGCAGCGCCGCGGTGATCCCGACGAGGACCGAGACGCGGCTGCCCACGACGAGCCGGGCGAGCACGTCCCGTCCCAGCTGGTCCGTGCCCAGCAGGTGGCCCGCTGATCCAGGCGGCGCCAGTCGCTGCAGCAGGTTCTGCTCCTCGGGATCGCCGACCAGCAGCGGCCCGAAGAGGGCGAGCAGGACGACGAGGCCGAGGAACCCGGTGGACAGCACCAGAGTGATGTCCAGGCGGCCGCGTCCCGGGGCGTCGGAGGAGGCGTCCGCGGGCTCTGCGGTGGTCAGGGAGATCTGCGGGGAGCTCATGCGTGACTCCGGACTCGAGGATCGATGATCGCGTAGGACAGGTCGACGAGCAGGTTCACCACGATGAAGGTGACCGCGAACAGCACGACCGTGCCCTGGACAAGGGGGAAGTCGCGGGCGCTGATGGCGTCGATCGTGAGGCGGCCGATGCCGGGCCAGTTGAAGATCTGCTCGGTGAGGATCGCCCCGCCCAGCAGGGAGCCGAGCTCCAGCCCGAGCACGGTGATGACGGGCATGGAGGCGTTGCGCAGCGAATGGCCCATCAGCACCCGGGCCTCGCTCGCGCCTTTGGCGCGCGCCGTGCGCACATGGTCCTGCCCCATCACCTCGATCAGCGAGGACCGCAGGAGCCGGGAGACCACGGCGACCGAGAAGATCGCGAGCGTCGTCGCGGGGAGTATGAGGTGCGCGGGTGTGCCGTAGCCGGCGGCGGGAAGCACCCGCAGCGTGACGCCGAAGAGCAGGACCAGCAGGATCCCCACCCAGAACGCAGGGGTGGACTGTCCGACCAGCACCCCGCTCATGACGACCCTGTCCAGGGCGGTGCCGCGGCGCATGGCGCCGATGCTGCCGGCGAGGAAGGAGACCACGACGGTGATCAGCAGAGCGGTGGCGGCGAGCAGTGCTGTGGCCGGGATCCGCTCGATGATCAACGAGGTCACGGGCTCCTTGTAGACCAGCGAGTCGCCGAGGTCGAGATGGATGAGGCCGCCCAGGAAGTCCAGGTACTGCAGGGGCAGAGGGCGATCGAGTCCGAGTGTCTGCTTCATCTGCGTCACCTGATCGGCGCTCGCATCGTCGGGCAGGAGCAGCGCCACCGGATCACCGGAGGCGCGCGAGAGCACGAACACGACCGTGACGGCGGCCCAGAGCACCAGGAGGGAGGAGAGCAGACGGGTGACGGCGGCGCGCAGCAGCCGGGTCCGGCCGCGGCTCATCGGGCGGTCTCCATCGCGAGCGTGCCGTTCACATTGGGTGTCCACTCGATGCGCTTGTTCGAGGCGAAGTTCTGATCCGCCTGGTACAGGAACAGGAAGGGCGCTTCGTCGTGCAGCCATTCCTGCATGCGGCGGAACGTCTTCAGGCGGGCGTCCGGGTCGATGGTCTGCTCGAGCGCGTCGATCATCTCGTCGGCTTCCGTCGAGCGGATCCTGCTGCGTTTGCGATCCGAGCGGATGTACGACTGCATGGTGGCCTCTCCGTCGAGCGTCCAGCCCGTGCTTCCGGTGAGATACATGGATCCGAGCGAGGAGGGATCGTCCGAGGCGAGCCGTTCGGCGAAGGTGCCGGGCTCGAGGATCTCGAGCTCGAGCGTCACGCCGACGTCCTCGAGCATTCCGGCGAGTGCCTGACTGACGAGCTGGTCCTTGTTCGAGGCGGTGAAGCTCAGTGTGAGGCCGTCGGCATGGCCGGCGTCCGCGAGCAGCCTCCTGGCCTCGCCGGGGTCCCTCTTCGGGGGTTTCACGTCCGGGTCGTAGCCGAACGCCTCCCGCGGCACGATCGTGGCGGCCTCTCGCCCTGAGTCGTTGAGCACCGCGCTGATGAGCAGTGGAACGTCCACGGCGTGGTTCAGGGCGCGTCGAACGCGGGCGTCCTTCAGGATCTCGTGCTCGGTGTCGAGCACGACGAAGTACATGCGGATCCCCGGGTGCGTGGTGAGGGAGACGTCCTTGTAGCCCTCGAGCTGGAGGGCCGCCTCGGGATCGAGGGCGGAGACCAGGTCGACGGCGTCGCTCTGGATGCCCGCGAGCGCGGAGGCCGGGTTGGGCATCGCGGTGAAGTGGAGCTCGTCGAACGCGGGCCTGCCGTTCCAGTGGTCCGCGTAGGCGGCGAGGCGGAGCAGCTGGGCCTTGCGCCAGGAGACGAAGCGGAACGGGCCCGTGCCGATCGGGTGCGCGGCGAATCCCTTCGCGCCCACGTCGGCGAAGTGGTCCGCGGGCAGCATCACGCCCCCGAAGAGCGAGACCTTCTCGGGAATGACGGGGTCCGGCTCGGCCATCACGATGTCGACGGTGTGGTCGTCGATGATCTCGACGTGGTCCACGGAGCGCAGCTCGACGATCGTGGAGCCGGTGTCCGGGTCGATGAGCCGCTCGATCGAGAACTTCACGCTGCGGGCGTCGAAGGGCTCGCCGTTGTGGAAGGTGACGCCCTTGCGGAGGCGGAACCTCCAGTGGTGCTCGTCCGTGGCCTCCCAGTGGGTGGCCAGCCGAGGGACCAGCTCGTTCTTCGTGTCGCGCATGGTGAGCGTGTCGAAGATGTTGATGAGCACGTTCATGCCGTCCAGGCCGCTCTCCAGGTGGGGGTCGAGTCCCGTGGGCTCGCTCGGCTGGGCGATCCGCAGGGCGCCGGTTCCCTCCGAATCCGCTGCGGAGCCGCATCCTGCCGTGAGCCCGACGGCGCCCAGCAGCGAACCGGCCGCACCGAGGCGCAGCGCGGTGCGCCGGGTGGTCTTGGGTGGGGCGGTCATGCTCATGGCTCGCAGATCCTTCCTCGATGAGGAATGCCATTCAACGGTGCGGGTGTTCCACTCAGTGGCACGAATGTCGATTACCATAGTTGTCATGGGTCATGAGGTCAACGAAGCGGCGCGGTCCGTCGCGGACAAGGTGATGGCGCTCCTGCGCGCCGTGGGCGCCGCCGAAGAACCGATGAGTCTCGCTGCGCTGACGGCCGCGAGCGGCACGAGCAAGTCGACGTGCCGACGGCTGCTGCTGGACCTGAGCACCCAGGGATACGTGCGTTCTCCGCGGCGCGGCATGTACGCGGCGGGCCCGCGACTGCAAGGCCTCGCGGCTGCCGTGGTGCGCGGCGACCGGATGGGAGGCGTGATCCGGGAATCGCTCGGCGCTCTCGCCCGCGCCACAGGACACGTCGCGCTGCGCGTCAGCGTCATCGACGAACGGGCCGTGGTCCTGGATCTCGAGAATCCCCAGAACATCCCGCTCGACGTCCATGTGGGCGAGGAGCTCCCTGCACATCGGATCTGGGCCGACGGGGGCGGCGGGCGGCAGCAGGCCGATCCGGTGGACGAGTACCCGTCCCGCTCGCTGTGGATGCTCAGCGCTCCCATCGACGAGCCGGGACAGGAGCGGCTCGCGCTCGTGGGTCTCGCGTTCATGCGTCCTCAGAGCGCGAGCGCCTCCGACCTCCTGGCCGCTCACGCGGGGACGCTGCGGGACCTCGGATCGCGGGCTCGCGATGCCGGCTGACACCGCCGAGGAGCTGATTTCTCTCCTCGACAGCGCTCGCTCCGAGGGGCAGTTCAGCGCCGCCTCCTGGGCCGTCGGCTCGTCGACCGGAACGCTCGGCAGCGGCGTTCTCGGAACGCCGAGCGAGTGCGACGACGACGGGATCGGCCCGCACAGCCTGTTCGACCTCGCGTCGGTGACCAAGCCGATCGTGGGACTCACCCTGCTGCGACTGGTGGACCGCGGTCTCGTCGCCCTGGATACGACCGTGGGCGAGGTGCTCCTGGACTGGTCGGACGGGCCGATGGCGCACGCCGGTCTCCGGTCGCTTCTCACGCATGCTTCAGGAGCACCGGGACCGACCCCTCTGTTCCGCGAGCACGGCGACCGGGAGTCGCTGCTGCACGCCCTCGCGCATCTGGAGTTCACGGCTCCGGGACAGTGGTGCTATTCCTCGATGGGTTTCATCGCCCTGGGACTCGTCGCGGAGCGAGTGGGCGGAACGGGACTGGACGATCTGGTGCATCGCGAGATCACGGGGCCGCTCGGGATGCGTGACACCCGCTACGGCCCGGTGGATCGGGGCGACGCCGTCGCCACCGAAGCCTGCCCATGGCGCGGACGGCTCGTGCGCGGGACGGTGCACGACGAGAACGCAGAGGTGCTGGGCGGCGTCGCCGGCCACGCCGGCCTGTTCGGCACGGCCGAGGACCTGGGGAGGCTCGGCGCGGCCCTGCTGCGGGGGAGTCTGCTCGAGCCCGCGCTGCAGGACGCGATGACCGGGCGGAGGGATGGTCGCCCTCTGGGGTGGTGGCCGCGCGAGCGCTGCAGCTTCCTCGATGGCACGTTCGACGAGAGCGCGTACGGCCACACCGGCTTCACGGGCACCAGCCTGGTGATCGACGCGAGCCGGGACCGCTGGTTCTGTCTGCTGACCAATCGCGTGCACCCGACGCGCGAGCCCCGTGGCTTCGAGCGCGTGCGCGCCGACTTCCACGCGGCGGCCTCGCGCGGTTCATGGTGAGTCGATCGGACGCCCTCTCGGGCTCCCAACGCGCGGCCCTTGGTACCCTCCAGCCGTGAGTGAAGGTTCGGCAGCGCAGCATCAGCCCAGGTACCACCACGGTGATCTGCCGGCCACGCTCGTGCGCACGGCGATCGCGATGCTCGACGCCGACGGCGACACCCACCTCTCGCTGCGCGCCGTCGCCCGCGAGGCGGGAGTCTCGAGCGCCGCCCCGTACCGGCACTTCCCGGATCGGCGAGCGCTGCTCGACGCGGTCTCGGCCGTCGGCTTCGAGGACCTGATGGCGGCGCTGACCGCCGAGCACCCCCGCCCGGAGGACGCCTCGCAGCTGGCCGACGGCGCCGTCGCCTACGTCCGCTTCGCGCTCGGTCGACCGGGTCTCTTCCGCGTCATGTTCCTGGGGGAGGGCGGGCGCACCGAGCCCGCCCGACGTCGGATCACCGAGCAGATCCACGCGCATCTCGACGCGGCCGTGCAGAGGGTCTTCCACGTGGACGACCCGGCCCCGGTGACGACGGGGCTCTGGTCGCTCGTCCACGGCATGGCCTGCCTGTACCTGTACGGCAACCTGATCCCCGCGACGGACGAGGAGATCGCCGAGCGGGTGCGCACGACGGTCGCGGCGACCGTCGGCGTGCGCACCCGCTGATCAGGCGAGCCGGGTCGGCCCGCTCTCAGGACTCCGCGAGCGCGTCGCGCAGGAAGTCGATCGCGAGGCCCCGGGCCACGTTCGCCGCCCTGGTGTCGCGCAGGCTGTCCAGGAGCAGGAAGTCGTGGACCATGCCGGCCACGCGCACCGAGGTGACGTCGACGCCGGCCTCGCGCAGACGGTTCGCGTACTTCTCGCCCTCATCGCGCAGCACGTCGGCCTCATCGGTGATGACGAGCGTGCGGGGCAGGCGGGCGAGGTCCTCACTCGGCGCCTGCAGGGGCGCGGCGAACTTCTCGGCGCGCTGGGCGGGGTCGGTCGTGTACTGGTCCCAGAACCACTGCATGCCCTCGCGGGTGAGGTAGTAGCCCTCGGCGAACTGCAGGTACGAAGGGGTGTCGAAGTCGGCGTCCGTGACCGGGTAGAGCAGGCACTGGGCCCTCAGGTCGATGCCGCCGCGCTCGGCGTTCATCAGCGCGAACACGGTGGACATGCATCCGCCCACGGACTCACCGGTCACGGCGATCCGCGAGGTGTCCATGCCGTGCTCGCCGCCGTGCGCGAGGACCCACTGGCCCACGGCATAGTTCTGCTCGACCTGCGTGGGGTACTTCGCCTCGGGCGCCCGGTCGTAGACGGGGAAGACGCCCACGGCGTTCGCACCCACGACGAGCTCGCGGAACAGGCGGTCGTGGGTGTGCTCGTCGCCGAACACCCAGCCCGCGCCGTGGATGTAGAACAGCACGGGCAGATCGCCCGTGGCCCCGGCGGGGCGGATGATCCGGGTGCGGACCGTGCCCCACTGCCCGGCATCGACCTCGACCCACTCCTCCTCGACGTCGGGCCGCTCGACGCCCTCGCCGCTCTGCAGGTCGGCGAGGATCGCGCGCCCCTGCTCCGGCGGGACCTCGTAGATGCGCGGGTGGGGATCCGTGTCCGCGCTCAGCTGCGCCGCCTCGGGCTCGAGGACGGGAGTGATCGGATCGGGAAGGTTCGACATCGTGTCTCCTCTGTGGTGTGCGTCGTGGATCGTGCGTCGTCGGTCGTCGGTCGTCGGTCGTCGGTCGTCGGTCGGCTCAGCGGCCGAGCATCTCGATGCAGCGCTCGGCCAGGCGCTGCGAGCTCTGCGGGTTCTGGCCGGTCAGCAGGCTGCGGTCCTCCACCACGTGGGGACGAAGGGGCAGCCCCGCCGAGTAATCGGCGCCCTTCTCCTTCAGCCGGGTCTCGAGCCACCAGGTCGCCTTCCAGGCGAAGGGGTTCAGACGCTCCTCCGTGTTCGAGAGGGCAGTGAGGCGACGGCCCGCGAACGGCCACGAGCCGTCCTCGCCCTTCGCGGCGAGCATCGCGGCGGGGGCATGGCAGAGCAGCGCGAGCGGGCGGTTCTGCGCGAGGCGGCGTGTGAGGATCCGGCCGTCGGCCGCGTCGTGCGCGAGGTCCTCCATCGGGCCGTGCCCGCCCGAGTAGAACAGCAGGTCGAAGGCGTCGGGATCGACCTCGTAGAGGTTCGCGGGCGCGTCCAGGACGGGGCGGAGGGTCTCGATCTTCTGCGCGATCCTCTTCATGGTCCACGGCATCCCGCCGGAGATGCCCAGGCTGAGCCGGTCGATCGTCGGAACTCTCGCGTCGGGCGTCGCGACGGTGACGTCGAAGCCCTGTTCCCGGAAGGTCTCGTAGGGGACGGCGAACTCCTCCGCCCACACCCCCGTCGGGTGCTCGGTGCCGTCGCGCAGGGTCCAGTGGTCGGCGCCGGAGAGCACCATGAGAACGGAGGTCATCAGGAAGTCCTCTCGGAGGTCGATGAGCTGGGGCTGGGGGCGGATCTGGTGACATCGGCGAGGATCTGCACGCCCTCGGCGTAGGTGGTGGTGCGGAAGTCGGGGAAGGCGCTGCGGAACGCGTCGGACAGGAAGATGTTGTTCACCGCGTAGCGGGGGAGCAGCTCCCAGATCTCCCGCACGGGCTTCGAGACGAGGCCGGCGAGGCGGAACTGCCAGGCCGGCATCACCGCATGGTCGATGTCGCGGCCCCAGGCCTTCGCGCTGAGGTCCGCGATGAGGGTGCGGTAGGTCAGCGGCGCGGGGTCGACGGGCAGGTGCCAGGTGCGCCCGAAGGCCGAGGGCGTGTTCCCGATCAGGGCCATGCCGCGGCTCGCGTCGGGCGTCCAGATGAGGGTGCGCAGGGTGTCGTCGGTCAGCGGCGCGCGCGGCGTCGTGCCCTTCGCGATCCGGTCGAAGACCAGGGACGTCGTGAAGGACTGGGTCCTGCCGGGGCCGTAGAACTCGGGGGCGCGGCAGATGACGCCCTCGACCCTCTCCTGGTCGATGGCCTCGAGCAGCATGTCGGCGATCCTCGCGCGGACCACCGCCTTGCGGCCGACGGGCCGGAACGGCGTCTCCTCGGTCTGCGGGGTCGAGGTCTTGGGGTACATGTACGTGTTGTCGAAGAAGACGAGCTTCGTGCCGTGGGCGGCGCACGCATCGATGACGTGGCGCATCATCAGCGGCAGCTGCTCCGCCCACACCTTCCCGTCCGGTGGCAGACCGGCCGTGAAATAGGCGATCTCGCTGCCGGCGACGGCGCGGTCGGTCTGCTCGGCGTCCAGAAGATCGGCGGCGAGGGTCGAGTCGGTCTCGTGGAGCGGCTTCGGATGCCTGCTGACCAGGCGCAGGTCCGTCGTGAAGTCGTCGTGGAGCGCGCGGGCGAGCTCCGTGCCGATCTGTCCGCTCGCTCCGAGGATCGTCTGCACCAGGTGGCCCCTTCCGGTCGTGGTCCGGCCTCATAGGCCCGTTCCCCGCGGTGCGCGGGCGCGGCCCGAGGTCGACGGCCCCCAGTGTAAGCAGTGTTGACATTCAGCGTCGAGGGTCGAACGACGATTCGCCGTCGGCCGGCGCCGCCCGAGATCACCCACGGTCATCACCGCCTGAGACCACCTCTGCGTTCGAGAGGCCGGAGAATGGCACGGGCTCTGACGCATCCGGGCGGGCCGACACGATCCGATTCGCCCGGAGCATCGACGACGGGCCATCGACGACGGAGCGGAGCGCACCATGACCGAGCACACCGACCACCCCCGCAGGATCATCCTGGACTGCGACCCCGGGCACGACGACGCCGTCGCGATCATGCTCGCGCTCGGCTCCTCGGCGGTCGAGCTGCTGGGCGTCACCACCGTCGGCGGGAACCAGACGGTCGACAAGATCACGCGCAACGCCCAGAGCGTGCTCGAGGTGTGCCGGCGCCAGGACGTGCCGGTGCACCGGGGGAGCGCTCGGCCTCTGCTGCGCGAGGTCCATGTCGCCGGTGACATCCACGGCGAGAGCGGTCTGGACGGGGTCGAGCTGCCCGCGCCCACGGTGCCCGTCGCCGCGCAGCGCGCCGTCGAGTTCATCGTCGAGACCGTGATGGCGGCCGAGCCCGGGGAGATCACCCTCGTCGGCACCGGACCGCTCACCAATCTCGCGCTCGCCGCTCGGCTCGAGCCCGCGATCGTCGAGCGCGTGCGCGAGGTCGTGATCATGGGCGGCGGGTACCACGAGGGGAACATGACCCCGGTGGCCGAGTTCAACATCTGGGCCGATCCCGAGGCCGCCGCGATCGTCGTCGACGCGGGCTGGGAGCTCACCATGGTCGGCCTCGACCTGACCCACCAGGCCCTCGCCACCGCCGAGGTCGAGCAGGAGATCTCGGCCCTGGGCACGGACCTCGCCGAGTTCTTCCTGGGGCTGATGGGGTTCTTCCGCCGCGCCTACCAGGAGAACCAGGGCTTTGACGACCCGCCTGTGCACGATCCGTGCACGATCGCCTACCTCATCGACCCCGACGTGGTGCGCACGCGCCGCGCGCCGCTGCGCGTCGAGACCCGCGGCGATCTCACCCGTGGCATGACCGTCGCCGACCTGCGGCCCGGGACGGACGCCGAGGACTGCCGCACGCAGATCGCGACCGAGCTCGATGCGCCGGGGTTCTGGCGGCTCGTGGTCGACGCCGTGCGCGTCCTGGGGTGAGCGGGTGAGCGCCCGTCGACCGCCCCTCGGGGCGGGTGATCGCGCGCGGGCGGGTCGCGGGAGACGGACTCGGAGGCACAGGCGATGCACAGCGCGGCCATGCGGGAGGGCTAAGGGGCGTCCGTAGCGTCCTGGGCATGTCTTCACAGCGCACCAGCACCTCGACCACGACCTCCGCCTCGTCCCTCACCGCGTCGCTGGGCTCGCCCACCCGGCGAGGTCTGCTCGCCGCCGGCGGGATCGGCGGCATCGCGCTCCTCGCCGCCGGCTGCAAGGGGTCGTCCTCCTCGTCGGGTGATTCCGCCACGCTCGACGGCGAGACCGTCAGCGGCGTGGTCGACGGCGACTTCTGGGACGAGAAGAGCATCCACACGCTGTCCGTCGTCTTCGACGAGGACGACTACGACGAGATGATCGAGGCCTACGTCTCCAGCCAGGACAAGAACTGGATCGAGGCCGACGTCGAGATCGACGGCAAGGTCTTCAAGAAGGCCGGCATGAAGCTCAAGGGCAACTCCAGCCTGCGCAGCCTCGCCGGCGGGCAGGGCGGAGGGCCCGGCGGGGCCGTCGCGTCCGACGGGGGCGGCGACGCCTCGGCGTCCGACGGCGGCGGGGACGACCCGACCTCCGACACCGACACCTCGGCCGCAGCCTCGGACGGCGGCGGTGCCTCCGATGCGAGCGGGGCCTCCGACGCCGGCGGCGCGGCGGGCGGCGGGTTCCCCGGCGGCGGCAACGACGAGGGCGACGGCTCCATCTCCAAGGACGACCCCACGGGCCTGCCCTGGATGATCCGCCTGGACAAGTACACCGACGGCCAGAGCTACAGCGGCCGCAGCCGCTTCGTGGTGCGTGGGAACAACACGGAGACCTCGATGAACGAGGCGGTCGCGCTCGACGTGCTCGCGCTCGCCGGTGTTCCCGCCGAGAAGTACGCCTACACCAGGTTCAGCGCGAACGGGGCCGATGCGCAGCTGCGCCTGGTGCTCGACGTCCCGGACGACGACCAGTGGAACGACGACGCCTTCGACGGCACCGGCGCGACCCTCAAGGCCGATTCGAACGGCGACTACTCATACCGCGGGGACACGGCCGACGACTACGCCGATGCCTTCGACGCGAAGTTCGTGGCCGACGACCTCGAGGAGGACGACGTCTTCGCGGCTCTCGGCAGTTTCCTGAAGTTCGTCAACGACTCCGAGGACGACGACTTCGCCTCCGGCCTGGACGACAGGTTCGACGTGGACGGCTTCGCGACCTACCTCGCCGTGCAGGAGCTCGTCCAGAACACCGACGACATCGACGGCCCGGGCAACAACTCCTACCTCCACTACGACCCCTCCTCGAAGAAGTGGTCGGTGGTCGCCTGGGACCAGAACCTCTCCTTCGGCGGCATGGGGATGGGCGGCGGGGGCGGCGCTCCCGGCGGCGGCGCGCAGGCGAGTGACGGCGGCGGGAACGATGCGGCGAGCGACAGTGCGGTGAGCGACGGGGGCGGCGACCCCCCGACCGGCGGCCAGATGCCCGGCGGTGGCCAGATGCCCGAGGGTGGCGAGATGCCCGACGGCGGCGGCAAGGGCGGCGGCGGAGGCATGGGCGGGAACACCCTCGCCGAGCGCTTCATGGACGACGACACCTTCTCCGATCTCTACGACTCGACGCTCGCATCGGTGAAGAAGGCCGTCTTTACCTCCGGTGACGCGACCAAGCGGGTGAAGACGCTGTCGGCCCTGCTGAAGAGCGATGCGAGCGACCTGGTCAGCAGCGACGACATCACGTCGGACGCGAAGACGATCACCGACGTGATCGACGGCTGAGGGGCCGCTACGCTCGAGGCTCCACCCACGGAAGGACGCGACGATGCTCACCGGAATCGACCCCCTGCTCAGCGGCGACCTGCTGCGCCTGCTCGACCACATGGGACATGACGACACCCTGCTGGTCGCCGACGCGCACTACCCCTCGTACCGCTCGGGCGCCCCGGTGATCGACCTGCCCGTGACCTCGCCCGAGGCCGTGCGCGCGATCCGCACCGTGCTGCCGCTGGACCTGTACGCGGGACCCTCGGCCACGCTGATGAACCCCGAGCCCGGGACCGGCGAGGAGGTCCAGAAGCAGCTCAAGGAGGCGATCGCCGCCCCCAGCGAGGACCGCTTCGAGTGGATCGACCGCTTCGCGTTCTACGAGCGCGCGGCCTCGATGTTCGCCGTGATCCGCACCGCCGAGGTCCGCAAGTACGGCTGCATCATGATCCGCAAGGGCGTCGTCGGCGACGAGGAGTCGCGCGGGGCGTGAGGGGCGGGAAGCGGTCACGCCGCGGCCCTGTCGGCCACGGATTCCGGGCTTCGATGTCGCTGGGTGAGGTCTCAACGCGTATACGGGCGTGAGACCGCACCCGGCGACATCGGCCGTCGGGCGTTCGGGTGCGCATCGGGGCGCTCGACCGTGGCAGGGCTTGTCCACAGCCAAGCAGTACTAGAACTAGTAGACGCGCGTACCATGCTGGCATGAGCGATGTGACCCGCACCGAACTGAATCAGCAGACCGCCCGGGTGCTCGCACGTGTCCAGGCCGGTGAGTCCGTGACCGTGACGGACCGGGGGCGGCCGATCGCCCACATCACGCCTGCGCCGGCGGACCGCCGCGCACGCCGGATCGCCAGCGGTGCTCTGCGCCCTGCGAAGACTGGTGGGGTGCCGACCATCAGCACCCCGATCACGCAGTGGAGCACGGAGCAGATGGTCGGGGACATGAGGGGCGACCGGTCGTGATCTACCTCGACACATCCGCCGCCTTCACGCTGCTGAGCCGTGAACCAGGAGTCGCGGACGTCGAGCAGCTCTTCGCCTCGGGAGAGCTGCTCGTGGCGTCGCGCCTGCTGGAGCTCGAACTGCATGCGACCGTCGACCGCCGCGGCGGGGCTCACGCGGATGTCGATGCGATCGTCGATCGAGTGGAGATCGACGCCGTCGACGACGAGGTGATGGAGCATGCGCTGTCGCTGCGGTCAGGTCTGCGGGCCATGGATGCTCTGCATCTGTCGACCGCGCTCCTCTACGGGGACCAGCTGGAGGGGTTCGCGACCTTCGATCGCGAGCTGGCCAGCGCCGCGCAGGGATTCGGGCTGGAGATCCTGCCAGCGAGGGCGTGAGTGGTCGCTCCTGGCACCGTCCCGCCCGGCCCCGATCTCACCCGTCCGAGCGTGAGAAGCGGTTCGTCATCAGGTTCGACGCCGTGAACAGTACCGAGCTCAGCAGCTCATCGGTCTCGGTGCGGATCTGCTCGGCGACCGCGGTGTTGGCCTCCGCGAGCAGTGCGGGGATCGAATCCTCCGGGGCGCTCGGCGTGCCCGCGGCGACCTGCTCGTCGGCCGCATGCACGGCAGCGTGGCCGAGCGCGAGGGCCTTCAGCTGGTAGCGCTCGATCGTGGGGATGATCTGCGCGTAGTGGGCGTCCGCCAGAGCGGCGATGAGGCGCGAGGACCAGTAGAAGCTGTCCGTGCTCACCTCGGCAGTGGTCGTGCCGAGGTACGCGGGCGCCTCGTCGACGTTCGTGAACATCGGGATCAGGGTGTTGAACGGGTTCGAGGCGAAGGAGATCCATTGCAGCGCGCGGGACGCCTCGGGCAGGTCGGGACGGATCTGCAGGATCGCGAGCGCGTTGTGCCGGTTGATGCCGATGGGGCGGAAGGCGCGGCGCTCGGCGTCGGTGCCGCGCGGGGAGTAGGGGTCGAAGACGGTGCCCTGGTAGTGGGAGCTGAGCACGTCCTTGACGTCCTCGATCGTCAGCTTCCGCTCGGGCCTGCGGCTCCACGGGAGATCGTCCGAGTCCGGTCGGTGCGGGGCGTCCGGGGCGTCCCAGTCCTCGCTCGTGGGGTTCAGCGTGCGCTGCATGAACCAGGCGCGGGGCGTGTTGTACACGTGGTCGTGCTCGGAGTGCGAGCCGAATGCCTCGCGCGGGTTGAAGGTGCTGCCGGTCGCGTCGGCCCCCGTCGGACCCGTGCCGGAAAAGCCCGCTGAGCCGGAGCGGCGCAGGGTCAGATCCAGATGATGCGTCTCGAGGAAGGCACGCAGGTCCGGGCTCGCGAGATGGTCGCGGCCCGCGCCCTCGGCATCCTCGAGGTCGAAGGAGTCGATGCCCAGCTGATTGGGCATGGTCACGTAGTGGTCCTCGGGCACGCGTCGCGCGATCCAGTGATGGCCGCCCACCGTCTCGAGCCACCAGATGTCCTGGGCGTCGGAGAACGCGATGCCGTTCATCTCGTAGGTGCCGTGCTCGGTGAGCAGGGCGCCCAGGCGCTCGACGCCCTCGCGGGCCGATCGGACGTACGGCAGGACCAGCGTCACGAAGTCCTCCTCGCCGAACCCGCCCGGCTGCTCCGGCCGATGCCCGGGCTCTCCCTCGGCGCCGACGGCGGGGACGAGCTCCACGAGCGGGTCCGCGCCCAGCACCCGGGGGTTGGAGGTGAGGGTCTCGGTCGCGCTCATCGCGACGTTCGCCGCGTTGATCCCCGCGCACCCCCAGATGCCCTCGTCGGGCAGGGCGTTGGGGACGGACGTGTACCGCAGCGGATCGTCGGGCAGGTCGATGGTCCGACGGCCCAGGACGCTCGTGTACGTGCGCGGCTGATCCTCCGGGCGCACCACGACCACACGCTTCGGATCGAACGACCCGTTCGAGGAGTCCTCGGTGCGGGCGACGATGGGCGAGCCCTCGGCGCTGGCCTTCCGGCCGACGAGGAGCGTGGTGCAGGGCATGGGGCCTCCTAGGTGATCGTGCGGCGTGCGACGTGCGAGGTGCGGCGACCGTGCGGAATGGTGGGGCCGCCTCTGCGTTCCACGGTAGTCCGGCCCGACGCCCGGGCGGGTGATCGCGCGGCCCCGTCGGTCACCGACGGGACGTGGGCGGACCTCTCTGCCGTGGGTGGCAGAGGGGTCGCGTATACGCCGGTCGGCGACACGGCACTGCGGCGCCGCCGCACTACGAGCCGCCGCGCTGCGAGCCGCCGCACTGCCGTGCGAGGCCTACGCGGCCCCGGTCTCGATCAGCAGCACCCCGCCGATGATGAGCGCGACGCCCAGCCCCATCAGCCAGGTGAACGGCTCCTTGAAGACGACGCGTCCCAGCAGCGCGGTGAGGGCGACGCCGGCGGCCGCCCAGATGCCGTAGGCGGCGCCGAGCGGGATGCCGTGGGAGAGGGTGAGCGAGAGCAGGGTGAAGGCGGAGACGTAGCCGAGCGCGACGCCCGCGTACCAGGGGCGTCGATCGGCGGCCAGACGCAGTGACATCGTCCCGAAGCCCTCGGAGACGATCGCGCCGACGAGCAGCATCCAGGCCATCAGCGCTCCCCATCCTGCGTGGTCGTGCCGATCGCCCCGTCGAGCTGATCGCCGGGGACAGCGGACTCGGGCCCGACGACGGGCGCGGGAGGCGCCGGCGAGCCCAGCTCCACACACAGCACCCCCGCGATGACCAGGACGATGCCGATGATCATCGGCGCCGTGAGCGGTTCACCGAAGAGGACCAAGGACATGATCGCGGTCAGCGCGACGCCGGACGCTCCCCAGACCCCGTAGGCGACGCCGAGCGGCATGCCCTCGCGCAGCACGAGGGCGAGGGCGATGAACGCCCCCAGTTATCCGACCAGGACGACGGCGTAGAGGGCGGGATGCTCGAGGGCGCCCTTGAGGGACAGCGACGCCGTGACCTCCGTGCCGATCGCGAGGAGCAGGAACATCCAGCCGCGCGAGGTCGCGCCCGAGGTGACGTCCGAGGCCGCATCCGAGGTCGCATCCGAGGTCGCGCCCGAGGTCGCGCTCTCCTCGGCCATCACTCGCGGGCCCCCTCGTCCACGAGCTCCATGGCCAGGGCGAACAGCTCCTCGCGCTCGTCGTCCCGCACCGTGGGGATGTCGAGCGAGGCGTTGAACCAGGCGCCGTCGGCCAGGAGTCGGGCGGCCCGCAGCGCCGCGCGGCTGCGCGGGCTCCCCTCGAGCTCGAAGCCGAACCACGGGTCGAGCCTGCGCGACCACTGCTCGCACAGCATGTCCCGCAGCTGCGCATCGGCGATGAGCGCGAGGTCGCTGTGCGCGAACTCCCCGCGCAGGGCGTGGGACACGTAGGCGCGGAGGCGGTCGGCGGGATCGTCGACGTCGGCGCCCTCCTGCTCCAGGCGCTCCTGGAGGTCCGCCTCCCAGAGATCCACGATGCGATCGACGACGGCGACGAGCAGCTTCTGCTTGGTGCCCACGTGATGGACCACCCCGGGTTTCGTCAGCCCGGTCTCGCGGGCCACGGCGTCGAGGGTGAGCGGCTCGTGCTGGGCGAGCACGGCGATCGCAGCGTCCAGGACCTCGGATCTCGTCGGCATCCGAGCAGACTGCCTACCATCCGTATGGTCGGTCCACGTCGCGGCCCGTCGAACGTCGCCGTGATCCTGGCGACTCCGCCGCCGGAGGGAACGTCTCGCGACCATGGCGGCATCAGGCGGACGCGCAGGAGACAGGCATCGCGCGAGGTCTTGACTCTGTTCCGACCACACGGTCTCGGATGGCGTCACTCGACAAGGAGGACGCATGACTGCCACCGAGACCTACGCCGCCGAGGACCAGCGGGCGATGATGTCGACGATCACCGGGTTCTGGGTCAGCCAGCTCACCGCCACGCTGGCCCATCTGGAGATCGCCGAGCACCTCCACGACGGTCCGAAGACCGCCGCCCGGATCGCCGAGCTCGCGGGGAGCGACCCCGCGCCACCTTCCGGTTGCTCCGCGCCGCCGTGGATCCCGGGCTCGTGAGCCACGATCCCGAGACCGACTGCTTCGCCAGCACCTCGCTGCTGGACCGTCTGCGCGCCTCCGCGCCGGACTCCCTGAGGAACGTCGCGCTGGTCTGGAACGCGCCGCTGCACTGGCAGGCCTGGGGCCGCTTCACCGAGTGCGTGCGCACCGGGGAGAACCAGGTGAGCTCCGCCGTCGGCAGCTCGACCTTCGACTACCTCGCCGAGCATCCCGTGGAGGCGGACCAGTTCAGCCGCGCGATGGCCGAGCTGTCCACGCCGACCATCCGCGAGGCCGTGGTCGCCATCGAGGCGGGGCCGGGGACCACGATCGTCGACGTCGGCGGCGCGACCGGGGCGTTCGTCCTGGGCATGCTGGCCGAGCACCCGGGGACCGACGGCATCGTCCTGGACCTCCCGCACGTGACCGCCGCCGCGGAGCGGGAGATCGCGGCGCGAGGGATGCAGGATCGATGCCGGGCGGTACCCGGCGACTTCTTCGCGGAGATCCCCGAGGGCGATCTGTTCCTGGCCAAGTTCGTCCTCCACGATTGGGACGACGACGCCTGCATCCGCGTCCTCCAGCAGTGCCGCAGGGCCATGAGGCCCGGTGCGCGCGTGGTCGTGGTCGACATGGTCACGGGCACGCCCGACGATCCCGGCACGGCCGCGCTGATGGACCTCAACATGCTGGCGCTCGCGCCGGGCGCGCGCGAGCACGATCTCGCCGACTTCGACCGCTTCTTCGCCGCCGCCGGCCTGTCCCGCACGTCCACGACCGAGCTGTCGCCCCCGTACTGCGTGCTGGAGGCCGAGGCGGTGTGATGGCACCCGCGGGTCGGGCCCCACCCTCATTCGGGGCCTGCCCGGTGCCCTCTTCCGGGGCGCGCTGAGCGCGCGCCGGATCGTGATCCATTCGAGACCGTCCAGGTGACGCACGCACTACCCGCTGAGCAGGAGTCTCGCCGACACTGAGCCTGAGGGGACCACCCCGCATCGACGACGCTGCGGGAGCACCGATGCCGGTGCCGCGGCGACCTCTTCCTCTCCTCGGCTCTTCTCCTCGAAGGACACTGATGGCTCCTCGTCTCGGCGCGCTCACCGACAAGCTCACCGGCAGGAAGAAGGTGGGCGTCATCTCCGCGCTCACCTGCTGCGGCTGCGGCGGTCTCGCATTCCTCCTGCTCATGACGCTCGGCGTCATCGGCGTGTTCGTCGCGCCGACGACGCCCACCCCGAGCGATGACCCCACGGTGGTCGCCCAGTCCGCCGACCGCGACGCCCAGGCATCGCAGGAGCCCGCGCCGTCGGCCTCCGAGCCGGCGACCCCGACCGAGACGCCGAGCGCGAGCGCGACGCCCGATGCGTCGACGGCGGCGAGCACCACGACCACGCCGTCGGCGTCCCCCAGCGCGTCGCCGACCTCCGATGCCTCCACCGCCCTCGGCATGCTCGAGACGCTCGAGGTGAAGGGGCGCGCGCCGAAGACCGGCTACGACCGCGACCTGTTCGGCTGGCGCGAGGACGTCGACCACAACGGCTGCGACACCCGCAACGACGTGCTGCGCCGGGACCTGTCCGACGTGGTCCTCAAGCACGGCACCGACGGCTGCGTCGTGCTCTCCGGGACACTCAGCCCCTCGCCCTACAGCGGCGACGACGTCGCCTTCGACCAGCAGGTCGACAACTCCCTGGACATCGACCACCTGGTCGCGCTGTCCGACGCCTGGCAGACGGGCGCCTCGGGCTGGGACGAGGAGACCCGCCACGCCTTCGCCAACGACCCGCTGAACCTGGTGGCCGTCGAGAGCGGACTGAACAGGAAGAAGGGCGACGGCGACGCCGCGACCTGGCTGCCGCCCCGGAAGGCGTACCGCTGCGAGTACGTCGCCCGCCAGATCGCCGTGAAGGCCGAGTACGACCTGTGGGTCAAGCCCGCCGAGAAGGACGCGATGCGCGCGGTGCTCGAGGGCTGCGAGGACACGCCGGCGTTCGCCGGAGCCGTCGCCACCCCCGACCGGTGGGAGGGTGACAACGTCCGGGAGGCGCCGGCGCCGACGAAGAAGCCCGCGACGTCCTCGAAGAGCTCCGGGTCCTCGTCGAAGGGGTCGTCGTCCTCGAGGAAGTCCTCGTCCTCGACGTCGTCGAAGTCCTCGGCCTCGTCCTCGAAGAAGTCGTCGAAGTCCTCATCGGGCTCCTCGAAGTCGTCGTCCTCCAGATCGTCGGGCTCCGGCTCGTCCTCGGGCTCCAGCTCAACGGGTTCCGGCTCCAGCGGGGGCTCGGGGAGCACGTTTTACAAGAACTGCGACGCGGTGCGGGCCGCGGGCAAGGATCCGATCTATGCGGGCGAGCCCGGTTACTCGCGGAAGCTGGATCGCGACGGCGACGGCGTCGGCTGCGAATGAGGAAGGGCGCGGGACCACTCGGTGGTCCCGCGCCCTCGCCCTGCGGTGCAGGGCCCTGCGCCGGCGGGATCCTGCACGGCAGGATCCCGCGCGACGACGATGTCCGCGTCAGCGCACCTGGTCCACCAGGTGGTCGCCGTGCATGTTCGTCGAGGTCTTCACGCCGATGGTCATCTGCGCGTCGGTCTCGGTGTTCACGTAGGTGACGTAGACGTGGCCCGCGGCGCCCTCGGCATCCAGGCGCTTCCAGTGCTTGGCGGCCGTGGCGTGGTCGACGAGGTCGGCGCGCGCACTGCTGGTGGTGTCGCGCTGCAGGTCGATGTCGTCGCCGACGCCGAACTCCCGGACCGTGCGGTCCGCGTAGTCGACGGGGCTGGTGGTGCTCTGCGAGCTCTGGGTGGTCTCCGAGCCCTGCGCGGAGTCGGCGGTGGTCGGCGCGGCGAGGGCGGCGGGGGCGCTGAGCGCTCCGGCGAGGCCGACGGTGGCGACGATGGCGAGCTTCCGAGTGCGGGTCATACTGGATCAGACCTTCCTTCGAGGTGACGAGATGCCCCGGGGAGGGAAGAGTCCGGATGTCCGACCCCGAGCATCATGCACTGTCGTTGACCCACTCTTTGCTCACATTTGACCCGTTGTCAAACGCCAGGCACGACACGTGGTCGCTCACGCGGGTGCTCACGCGGACGTCAGAGGGCGTCGGCCGCCGTACTCGACGAGCGACGATGCACCCCGTACGAGATCCCCACGATCCCGAGTCCCATCACGGCGAGCAGCATGCCCGTCCACGCGGGCGCGAGCAGGCCCCAGCCGGCGGCGAGCACCGCGGCGCCGAGCGCCGCGCCGAGCGAGTTGCCGATGTTCAGCGCCGAATGGTGCAGGGACGCCGCGAGCGAGGGCGCGTCGGGCGAGGCATCGAGCAGGAACAGCTGCAGGGACGGGCCCATGAGCTGGGACGTCACGGCGATCACGAAGAGCATGATCATGCCGGCGACGGCCCAGTGCGCCACGAGCGCGAACACCGCGAAGCTCGCCGCCATGCCCACGAGGCCCAGGAGGATCGTGCCGTAGATCGAGCGGTCGGTGAGGCGCCCGGCGACGATGTTGCCGACGGTCATGCCGACGCCGAAGACGAACAGCGCCACGGGCACCGCGCGCTCGGGGAGCCCCAGCACGCCGGGCACGATCTCGCCGATGTAGCTGTAGACGGCGAACATGCCGCCGAAGCCGATCGCCCCGATGCCCAGGCCCAGCCACACCTGTGCGCGCTTCAGCGCCCGCAGCTCGCCGAGCATCGAACCCGTGGTGCCCGAACCCTCGGGCTCGGGCACCAGGCGCCAGATCGCGAGGGTGCTCGCGAGCGCCAGGACCACGACGATCCAGTAGGCGGCGCGCCAGCCGATGCTCTGCCCGAGCGCCGTGGAGGCGGGCACGCCGAGCATGGTCGCGATCGTCAGGCCGAGCATGACCTTGGAGACCGAGCGGGCACGTCGGCCGGGAGGGGAGAGACGGGAGGCGACGAGGGCGGCGACGCCGAAGAAGGCGCCGTGGGGGAGTCCGGCCACGAAGCGCGCGATCGCGAGGATCGAGAACGTGGGCGCGATCGCGGAGATCAGGTTGCCTGCGCCGATCAGGGCGATGAGCAGCACGAGCAGCCGGGCGCGCGGCATCCTCGCGGCGGCGATCGTCACCGCGGGTGCTCCGATCACGACGCCCAGGGCGTAGAGGGTGATGAGCATGCCGGCCTGCGGGACGCTCACGTCGACCGAGCGGGCGATCTGCGGCAGCAGGCCCATGGAGGCGAACTCGGTGGTGCCGATCGCGAAGGCGCCGAGGGCCATCGCGAGGATGACCAGGCGCAGGCGCGCGGGCTCGAGCGGGGCGGGTGACAGGGTTTCAGCCGGCGGGTTCTGGGGCGACGGGGTCTGGCTCGACGGGGAGGGCGGGGTCACGGCATCTCCAGCGGAACGGGGCGGATCATCGCTGCCGACGCTGGGAGCGGTGGGGACCGATCGATCGTATAGGCCTGCGGCGCGATCGGTCACGGGGTGCCCGTGCCGGGCGGCGGGATCCGCCACGTCCTCCTCAGGGGCACGGCGAAGGATGAGGACCTCCATGACAGTTAATAACTGTCATGGAGCGTCTATCTCTCAGGACGTGGGGTCGAGGGCGGATGCGGAGCGGGCGAGGCCCGCTGTGCGGAAGAGGTCCGTCGACACGGTCAGCGCCCCGTCTGCCGCACCGCCACATGCACGACGGGCTCGTCCTCCTGCCCGACCACGACGACGAACGCCGCCGACCCCTCGACGCCCTCGGCGATGCGGTCGCCCTTCTTCTGCGTGTCATCCCCCAGGCGCTCGGTCGCCGCAGCCATGTCGTCCTTGAAGGCGCGGGACTCGATGCCGTCGGGGAAGTTGTCCGCCACCCATGCGTCGATCACGTCGGCGGGGCCGGAGAAGGTGACGACCCTGCTCCACGCCTCGTCGCCCTTCAGTGGAGCGTCGGCCACGGAGGCCTCCAGATCCGGGGCGCTGAGGCCCGCAGCGTCGAGCACGGTCTCGGCATCCATCTCGGTCTCCTCGGGGTCGGAGTTCCCGCAGGCGGCCAGCAGCATCGTGCCGACCGCGAGGGGGAGCAGGGGGAGAAGAGCTCGTCGTCTCACGTCACGGACCCTTCCGAGTGCTGGGCGGAGGATGACCCGACCACGTCGTGCTCCCGGGCGAGGCGGCTGCGCATCCGACGCCGAGCTGAACGCGCGGAGCGGTTGGGTGTCCGCTCCCGAGAATCCCGACATCGTCCCCTCGCAGCGCCGCTTCCTGATCTGCCTGTGCCGACGTCAACCTACGGCTCCCGACACCGCCGGTCCATGGGGACTTCTGCCCATCCACAGGTGCTCTCGGCCCCGTCCGTCGGCACGGATCCATGGGATCCTTGCCCCACTGTCCCCTCCCCAGAAGGAACTCCCATGGGAAGCACATTCCTCGGCATCGGGATCGCAGGCTTCATCGCCGTGGTCGTCGTCGCCCTCCTCGTCATCGCGGTGATCGCGTTCTTCCTGGTCCGCGGTTGGATCAAGGTCGCGCGGGCCGACGAGGCGCTGGTCATCTCCGGCAAGAGCCAGAAGAACGAGGACGGCTCCACGTCCGCGACCACCGTGGTCGTCAACGGCAAGGCGATCGTCAACCCGATCACCCAGCGCCACGAGGTCATCTCGCTGCGCCAGCGCCAGGTGAACATGCGCGCGGAGGCGCAGTCCTCGGACAACGTCACCCTCGCCGTCGAGGCCGTGACGCTCGTGAAGATCGGCTCGGACCGCGAGCTGGTGCGCCGGGCGGCCGAGCGCTTCGCCTCCCAGGACGAGGCCATCGAGTCCTTCACCCAGGACCAGCTCGAGGGCGTGCTGCGAGGCGTGATCGCCCAGCAGTCCGTCATCTCGCTCATGCGCGACCGCAAGGTCTTCTCCGAGCAGATTGCCGAGACCGTGATCCCCGAGCTGCGCGAGCAGGGCCTGATCCTCGACTCCTTCCAGATCCGCGGCATCACCGACGGCGTCGGCTATATCCAGTCGCTCGGCGCCCCGGAGATCGAGGACAAGCGCCAGGCGGCCGAGATCAGCCAGACCAACGCCGAGCGCGCGGTCGCCAAGGAGCGCATCCGCAACGAGGAGCAGAACCTCGTCGAGCAGCAGGCGCTGGACACGAACAAGGCGAACGCGCAGGCCGAGGTGGGCCGCGCGCAGGCGCAGGCCGAGCAGGCGCAGGCCCTGGCGGGGGAGAAGTCCCGCCAGGAGGTCCTCCAGCAGCAGGCCGAGAACAAGCAGGCGCAGCTGGACGCCGACGTCAAGCGCGTCGCCGACGCCGAGCTCTACCGCCGGCAGAAGGACGCGGAGGCCGCCGCCTTCGAGCAGCGTCGCCAGGCCGAGGCCCGCGCCGAGGTCGCCGAGGCCGACGCCCGCGCCGTGAAGCTGCGCGCCGAGGCCGACGCGGAGTCCCAGCGACTGGCCGGCGAGGCCCGCGCGGACGCGATGCGCGCCGAGGCCGAGGCGCTGCGCGAGAACCAGGAGGCGCTGCTCGCGCAGCGCGTCGTCGACCAGCTGCCCACCCTCATGGAGACCTTCGCCCGGGGCTACGCGCAGATCGGCGAGATCACCGTGGTCAGCTCCGGCGGCGCCGAGGGCGACGTCGCCGGCAAGCAGTTCTCCGGCGAGTCCGCCGGGGCCCTGCGCGGTGTCTTCGACACCGTCGAGGCGACGCTCGGGCTGAGCATCCCCGACCTCATCCAGGGCCGCGTGGCCGGCGAGGCGCAGGGCCGCGCCCAGGGCGAGGCGATCGGCGAGGCGCTGCGCGGGCAGGGCGCGAGCGGGTCGGGCGGATCGCACCGTGCCGGCGGGGCCGGTGGGGCCGCTGGGAACGGTGGGGCCGCGGGATACGGCGGGAGCAGCGAGTCGCGGCCGACGGGCGACATGGGAGCGCAGACCGTGGACGAGGCTCCGGCCTCGGGGCGCCCGGAGCAGAATGGGGCGGGCACCGACTGATCGGTCCGCCGGGCCCCGCGCTGCTGCGGGCCCGGCGACACCGTCGGTCCATCCGCCACCGCCCGGCGACACCGCCGGGGCAGAAACCGCCGAGGCAGACACCGCCGCCCGAGCCCGAGAGGACGCACCCGTGGAACTCATCTCCGTCGCCGGCCATCCGGAGCCGGTTCCCGCATCGGCCGCCGCCGAGCGGATGCTGCGCGACCGCCTCCAGACGGCCCGCGAGTCCCGCGGGCAGCAGGCGGCCGACGGGCTCGAGGTGCTGGTCGGCGAGAGGATCGGCGTGCTGCTCGGGGGAGGGATGCCCAGCATCGACGTCGCCACCATGCGCGCGATCGTCGACCACGTGGAGCTGCCGTCGGAGGACGAGGACGAGCCCACCGGGATCAAGGGCGCCTTCCAGGGGTTCAAGGACAAGCTCGCGCAGCGGGGCGGGCCCGCGCGATGAGCGGGCTCGGGAACGGGGCGGCGGACGCCTCGGGGAACGGACAGTCCCAGTACGGCTCGCAGCCCACGGCGCCGGACGGTTCGCGGTACGCGCCGGGCGTGCCCGGACCGGAGGACCCGGAGATGCAGGAGCGCGCGCGGCGCGCCTCGAGCACCAGCCCCTACGGCATCTGGGATCTGTTCCTGGTGCCCTGGTCCGCGATCGCCTGGGTGGGCTGCGGGATCTGGTGGCTGGTCAAGCTGCCGTTCCGGGTGCTGAGCATCTTCGACTGAGGTGTTCGAAGGTGCGGTCAACTGACCACGCTGCCGATCACGACCCTGCCGGCTGCGGGGAGTCCGAGCGCCGGGCGTACGTCGAGTCGTCGAGCCCGGACTGGGTCGGGTCGTAATCCACCCCGCCCACCTCGAACATCGTGGTCATCCAGTGGTAGAAGTTGTCGCCGCGTTCCCGGAGCCGCTGGTAGAGGCGAGTGGTGAGTGCCTGACGGACCTCGGCCATCTCCGGATGGTCGTGGATGTTGAGCAGCTCGTCGGGGTCGCACTGCAGGTCGTACAGCTCGTTGACCGACTCCGGGTTGACGATGAGCTTGTAGCGGGTGGTGCGAAGCATGCGCTGGGGGTAGGGGAAGTGATGCCCGTGGAACTCGCAGATGATGTCCTCGTCCCAGTCGGGATGCGCACCGTGCGCGAGCGGGACGAGGCTTCGGGAGTCCATCGCAGGGGAGGGGTCCAGTCCCGCGAGGTCGAGGATCGTCGCCGTGCAGTCCAGCAGGCTGACGAACTCGTCGCGCACCTGGCCCTGCACTCCACCCGGCATCCGCATGATGCCGGCGGTGCGGTAGATGTCCTCGTACATGGCTGGCCCCTTGTCGTGGAGTCGGTGGGCGCCCGTGAACTCACCGTGGTCGCTGGTGAAGAACACCGCGGTGCTGTCGATGAGTCCCAGTCCGCGCATCGCCTCCATGACGCGTCCGATCTCGTGGTCGATCAGGGCGACGTAGCCCCAATACACGGCGACCAACTTGCGTGTGACCTCGAGCGGCATGGTGTCGAAGGCCCAGTGCGCGCTGTAGTTCGCCTGCACGGTCGGCTTGCCCTGGAAGGTCTCGGCGATGGACTTCGGGAGCGTGATCTGCTCGGGGTCGATGAGGTCGAAGTACTCGTCCGGGAGCACGTACGGCAGGTGCGGCCCGAAGAAGTTGAGCTGGAGGAAGAATGGCTTCTCGTCGCGGTGCGCGTCCTCGGCGTACTTCTCCAGCTGCTCGATGGTGCGCGTGGCGAGGTAGTGCTCGAAGGTCGCCTCGAGCGGCTGGTGGAGACGGGCGGCCAGCAGGTTGCCCTCGCCGCCGTTGGGGAGGCTGCCGCGGATGCGGTCGCTGATCTCATAGCCGGGCAGATCGTGCTCGGCGAGGTACGCCCGGTAGTCGGCGGCGTCGACCGGGTTGTGCCAGGCATCGCCGGGCAGATCGGGCCCGTCGAATCCGGCCGCGTGCGAGTCGACGTCCGACCCCGCGTGCCATTTGCCGACGAGACCCGTGTTGTACCCCGCCCGGCGCAGCGCGTCGACGAAGGTGAAACTGCCCGGCGCGAGGTCCTCGAGATAGCCGACGTTCCGCTCGCGATTGGCCAGGACTCGATGCCGGAACGGTGCTTGGCCCGTCAGCAGGCTGACACGGGCCGGAGTGCAGATCGCCGTCGGCGTGTACCACCGGTCGAAGCGGGTGCCGTACGCGGCCAGCGCATCGAGGTTCGGTGAGATGCCGCAGGGGTTCCCGTAGCAGCCCAGGGTGTCGGTCCGGTGCTGATCGGTCATCAGGAACAGGATGTTGCTGCGCGAGGCGCTCATGCGCTGGCCTTTCATGCGTTCATGGGGGTGATGGAGGGGCTGCTGCCGTCGCCGACCGGGTAGCCGGCGAGAAGTGCGGAGCGGTGCACGAGGGAGAGGATCGCCCCCAGCGCTCCGCCGTCGTCCCCGAGGTCCGAGGCCTGCACGCGTGGTTGCGCACCGCCTATCGAACGGACCTCGAAGGCGATCGTGGAGGCGACGCGCTCGACGAAGACGGGTGCGAACCGGGCCAATGGGCCGCCGACGACCACTGCGGTGGGGTTGAGAGCGAGCACGCTCCCGGCGAGGGCGCGCCCGGTCGCGGCGCCCGCCTCGCTCAGCACCGACGCCGCGATCGGTTCATCCCGGTCGACGGCGGCGCTCAGATCGGCCGGGCTCTGCACGGGCAGTCCGAGCTCACGGCAGCTCTGCAGGATGGACGGCAGCGAGGCCACGGTCTCGAGGCAGCCGTGCTTCCCGCACCTGCTGCACGTCCGGCCGCTGTCCGCCACGCCGATGTGCCCGAATTCTCCGGCGAGGCCGCGGCTGCCATGGACCAGCCTTCCGCCCACGACGACACCGCCCCCGATCCCTCCGGCCACCCGCACGTAGATCAGATCCTCGCCCAGCTCGTGTCGGTGATCCGCTTCGGCCAGAGCGGCCAGGCGGGTGTTGGTGTCCATCACCGGAGCCATGCCGAAGCGTTCGATGATCGCGGTCTCCACGATGCGACGAGCCTCGAGGGACTCCGTGTGGGCCAGGGTGCGGTCGTTGCTCCACGCGGGGGAGTAGGGGCCCGGGAGACCGACGCCCACCCCCTGGAGAGCGCTGAACCGGGTGCCGTCCTCCTCGATCTCCCTGAGCACGTCCAGGGCGGTGCGGACGCGCCGGGCCCAGGGCAGATCGGGATCGGCGTCCCTCTTCTCGGAGGCGATGATGCGTCGGGTCGCATCCACGACGGTGACATGGACGGCGTTGTGGGCGAGGTCGATGCCGAGGTGCTGCCCGGACCGCGGGTCCAGAGCCAGGAGCTCGGCCGGGCGCCCTGAGCCGCGTCGACTCTCCGCGTCCGTCGCGACCACCTGGAGGGCTCCGCGACGCACGAGGCCCCCGACGATCTCCGAGAGCGTCGTCCGCGAGAGTCCTGCATACGAGGCGAGCTCGGCGCGGCTCAGCGCCCCGTGGCGCCGGAAGGTCTCGAGGATGCGCTCCTCGTGACTCCAGCGCATCAGGGCGGGACCCGACGCCGGTGTGGACATGCGGTCAGGCTAGGGAGGCGTCAATTTTTCCGTCAAGAATCCGGCAGAAAGATTCTGCGCCGGGCCGGGCCGGGTCCGCCGGGCGGGGGCGGACCGAGCCAGACCGGGTCGGCCGCGCGGGACCGGAGCACGGCCCGATCCGACAGGTCATTCTGTCGCCCCGTTGACGGAAAAAAGTGCCCCTCCTAGCGTCGCTCTGAGCGCATTCGGCGCACAGCCGTCACCATCGCCCCTCCAGCTCCGCTGATGGGCGTCAAGACGAAAGGTTGACGATGACGTCCACCCCTCAGACCCCACCTCCCCATACGCCGGCGACCGCTACCTCCCGCCGCGCCACCTTCGCGGCCTTCATGGGCGCGTTCCTGGAGTGGTACGACTTCTGGATCTACGGCACGGCGGCGAGCCTAGTCCTGCCGCGGGTCTTCTTCCCCGACTCCTCGCCGACGGTGGCACTGCTGGAGTCCTTCGCGACCTTCGCCGTGGCGTTCCTGACCCGTCCCATCGGAGCGATCCTGTTCGGGCACTTCGGAGATCGCATCGGGCGCAAGCCGGTGCTGCTGATCACGGTGTTCCTGATCGGAGGAGGCACCTTCCTGATGGGCCTGCTGCCCTCGCATGCGACTGCCGGGGGCCTCGGCGCGATCCTGCTGATCGCACTCAGGCTCATCCAGGGGGTCGGCATCGGTGGCGAGTACGGCGGGGGTTCGCTGCTCGCCCTCGAGAACGCACCCCAGGGCAAGCGCGGACTCGCAGGCAGCTTCCATCAGCTCGGCACGCCCGCGGCACTTCTCGCCTCCACAGGGATCTTCGCCATCGTCACCCAGCTGCCCGAGGCCGACCTGCTCAGCTGGGGGTGGCGCATCCCGTTCCTCGTCAGCGGGCCGTTCCTGCTGCTCGGGTTCTACATCCGCAAGAACCTGCCCGAGACGGCCGCCTTCGCCGAGGACCGTCAGGAGAGCAAGTCCGCACCCTTCCTCGCCCTGCTCGTCGAGCAGCCGAAGATGGTGCTCATCGGCATCGGCGCGCGCATGGCGGACGCCGTCACGTTCAACATCATCAACGTCTTCGCCGTCTCGTGGGTGACCTCGACACTGGGCATGGACAGCCAGCTCATCCTCACCGGCTTCGTGATCTCCTCCGCCGTGCAACTGGTCGTGCTGCCGGTCGCGGGCCGACTCTCCGACCGCTACGGTCGCCGGCCCGTCTACCTCACCGGGATCGCGATCTGCGCACTGGGCGGCGGCATTCTGTACTTCCCGATCATCTCGCTCGGCAATGCGCTGGCCACATGGGCGATCATCGTGATGGTCCACGCCGTCGGGACCGGCCTGATGTTCAGCATCCAGGGTGCGCTGTTCGCGGAGCTGTTCGGCACGAAGGTGCGCTACACCGGGCTGGGGGTCGTCTACCAGGGATCTGCTCTGATCGGCGGGGGACCGACCCCGTTGATCGCCGTCGCGCTCACGGCCGCCGCAGGGTCGTGGTGGCCCGCAGGTGCGTATCTGGTGCTCGCCTGTCTCATCAGCGCACTGTGCATCTGGTTCGCCGGCGAGACGTACCGCAACGACCTGGCCGACGTCGAGCCTGACGCCGAGGGCACCGACAGGGCGTCCGGGCAGGTGGCGGCGTGATGAGCGCACAGGATCATGCGCGCACGCGGCCAGAGGACATCGCTGCCGGAGAGATCGGGGGGACTTGGTCCCACTGCCACACGTTCGGCGCGCACGAGCTGCTTCTGCCCTCGACGGTCGAACAGCTGCAGGAGGTCGTGGCCGCGAGCCGACAGGTTCGCGCACTCGGCACGCGCCACTCGTTCAACGACGTGGCCGACACCCCAGGCACCCTGGTGAACCTCGGCGGATTCCCCGAGTGCTTCGAGCTCGACGACGAGGGGGGCACCGTCACGGTCTCGGGCGGCAGCACCTACGCGATGGTCGCGCGGAAGCTGAGCAGCACCCGATGGGCCCTGCGGAACATGGGGTCGCTGCCGCATATCTCGGTCGCGGGCGCCGCATCCACGGGGACGCACGGTTCGGGCATCACCCATCCGAATCTCTCGAACGCGGTCCGCGCGATCGAGGTCGTCGAGGCCGACGGCACTCTCCGGCGCTTCACACGGGAGGACCCGCGGTTCCCCGGTCGAGTGCTCTCCCTCGGAGCGCTGGGAGTCGTCACCGCGGTGACGCTGGACCTCGTCCCGGACTTCGAGGTGCGCCAGGACGTCTGGTTCGGCCTGCCGTGGTCGACACTCCTGGAGGACCTCGAGGAGATCACGGCGGCCTCCTACAGCGTCTCCGTCATGCCCGACTGGAGCAGCCGGGACGTGGCGGGGAAGGTCTGGTTCAAGTCCCGGACCGAGGACGGAGGCCCACCGCTGGACCCCGCGGACCACGGTGCCCGATGGGCCGCAGTCGTGGAGGGGAAGGATCCCGAAGGGCAGAACCCGAACCACACCGTGCAGGGCGGAGTGCCGGGCCCCTGGTGGGATCGACTTCCGCACTTCAGACCGGACGCGGAGCCGAGCCGGGGGAACGAGATCCAGACCGAGTACTTCGTCGATCGGGCCCGAGGAGCGGAGGCTCTGGACAGGCTGCGCGCCATCGCCCAGGGGTTCGCCGACCTCGTCCTGGTCTCGGAGCTGCGAACCGTTGCCGCCGATGCGCTGTGGCTGAGCCCCAGCCATGATCGTGACTCCCTCGCCATCCACATGACCTGGAGGAACGACCCTGCGGCAGTTCTGAAGGTTCTTCCGCTGGTGGAAGAGGCATTGGCGCCCTTCGATCCGCGGACGCACTGGGGGAAGTGGTTCACCCTCGACGGGGAGCTCATCCGGTCGCAGTATCCGCGGCTGGATGACTTCCGTTCCCTCGCCGACGGAGCGGACCCGACGGGAAAGTTCCACAACGAGTTCCTCAGGCGCACCCTCGGATTCGGAGGTCCAGCAGTGCTGTGAGTGCAGTGCCCAGAGATGCTGGTCAGTCGTTCTCCGCCACCAGTGATGTCGTCGGCAGCCAGTCGGCCCCGAGCAGCTGGGCGACGTCAGCCAGCTGTTCGGTATCGCCGCCCACGGTGTCCGACGCGGCGGCGATGCGCTCCACCATCACCTTGCTGACCTGCTCCTCCACGGTGTCCTGCGCGTAGGCGATGTGCCACGGGGAGACCTGGTGGTCGCGGTGGGTGCGGCCGGTGACCTGCCGGCCGGCGATGCCGGAGAAGCGGGCCTGGTGGAAGACGCCGACGCGCGGCTCGGTGCTCGCCTGCTGGCCGCCGGGCAGCAGCTCCCCGGCATGCAGGCTGATCGAGGCGACCGAGGTGAACACGCAGACCTTCGCCTCGCCTCGCTGGAACCGCAGACGCTCGGCCTCGACGTCGAAGCGGTCGCGTCCGAAGATCGTCGCGACCTCCAACCCCGCATCCTGCAGACGCTCGGTGATCGGGTCGGCCGCGGTGCCCACGAACTCGACCGAGCACGCCACCTGGCGCTCCGCCTCGACCTGCTGGGCGATCCAGGCGACCGTGGAGTCGACGCGGATCAGTCCTGCCTTCTGGCGGAAGCGCAACAGGGCCGCGCGGCCTTTCGCGGTGTTGCGTCCGCGCCGGGCCAGGTCCATCTCGCGGCAGAACTCGCCCCATTCGGCCTCGTACGCGGAGCGCTCGGCCTGGGTGAGCGCCACCGGCATCCCCGAGATCGGCACAGGTCCCCAGGGCGCGGCGCGGTGCAGCATGGCGCGCGGCTGCGCTTTCTCGAGCCAGGTGCGCACCCGCGCGAGATCCTCGGCCCGGCGTGCAGGGTCCGTCGTCCACGTCGCGCCGTAGCGCCCCCGCTCCAGGGCGATCCCGTGGCGTTCGAGCGCATCGGCGAAGTCAGCGTCGGTCTGCTTGGCCGACGTCCACGCTTTCATCGGCTCGTCGTGCACCTGCGCATAGGCCGGAGCGAGGTAGGGCAGCTCGAGCGGCGTGTGGCCGGGCGTCGCGGTCGTCGCGATGACGAACGGCGCCGCATCGTGCGACTTCGTGTGCCCGGAGATCTTCGCCCAGAACTTCCAGCGCTTGGTGGTGGTGCGGCGCAGGGCGTGCGCCTCGTCGGCGATGATCACGTCCCAGTCGTAGTCGGCGACCTTCTCGAGGCGGTCCCAGGTGATGACGACCCACTCGAGGCCGCTGTCGCCGAGGGCGGTGATGGTGCGGCACCAGTGTCCGATCGTGATCGCCGCCGGACGGTCCGCCACCACGAGCACGCGCTGAGCGTCGCGCAGAGACCCCACCGCACTCGCGCCGAGCACCGCGGAGATCGTCTTGCCGACGCCCGGCTCGTCGGCCAGCAGGAACTGCCGGCCGCCTGCCGCGGCGCGCTCGGCGATCGCGTCGGCCGCTTCGTACTGGTTCTGCCGGGGTTCGAAGTCCTCGGAGGGTTCGGGGATCGGCGCGGGGGAGTCGGGGTTGAGGGTGTTCTCGAGGAATCGGCCCAGGGTGTGCGGGCCGGGTGCGTAGGGCGCGAGGTGCGCAGGGAGGGTGCGGCCGACGTGCAGGTGCATCCGGACTGCGGGATGCCAGGACGCGCCCTCGACCTGGGTGCCGTAGGGGACGTCGAGGACCCAGAGGCGCTCGCCGGGGCCGACGAAGGGGAGCTCGCGCGGGGAGCCGTTCGAGTCACGACGGCGGAAACTCTTGGCACGTCGGGTGCTGGAGCGGCGAGATGCGGGCACTCGGAGAGGGTACCGGTGGGTGCCGACGCGATTGTCCCGAGAATTAGCCCGAGTGCAGAGCGTCCACAGCCGTTCCGCGGTGCCTGCACGGCATGACGAACAGCTGATGAACTGCGTCTCCAGCTCGAGATCGAATCCTTGAGCGCTGGAGGGCTCGGGCTGACTCGCGCCGACTGCCCGCGTGAGGAGGGCAGGCGATGCCCAGGTGTCAGCAGGCCGGTCCAGGCATAGAAGCCGCCCGCACACGCGGGAGGCGTGACCGATCCGTTCGTACCTTTGCAGCCGCCGGTCCCGATTGGCGCTACACCCCCTGGCGCGCTCTGGAGGCGCCCGGTGGCACGTCGGACTGCCGGGTCGTGGCCCGTCGGAGCCCGCGTCCTGGACGGCTCCGCTCGAGGTCATGCGAACAATCCGCAGTTCGCGTGCTTCGACGGGACGTTCGCCCACGCAACGCCGACATGAAGAAGCTCGGACAGACGCTCGATCCGCCGGACAGTGCGTGGTGGCACCCGGATGATCACGAACAGGTCACGGATCCCGGGCGGAACCGGCGTGCACACGTTTGCATGCCACTGTCGCCCGCATCACAGAGAACCAAGAGATGAGGGATCACCATGGCTGTCCTCGACTGGGTCGTCATCGCCGCATATTTCGTGGTGATGGTGCTGATCGGTCTCTACGCGAAAACGAAGATCAGCGACGCTTCCGACTTCTACGTCGCTGGAGGGAAGCTCCCGGCATGGCTGGTGGGCATCTCCCACCACATGTCGGGCTACTCGGCTGCAGTCTTCGTGGGTTACGCGGCGCTCGCCTACACCACCGGCTTCGCGGTCTACGTGTGGTGGGCGCTCAGCATCACCGTGGCATGCAGCATCGGTGCCTGGCTGTTCGCGCCGCGTTGGCCGCGGCTGAGGCAGCAGCTGGGGATCATCTCCCCTCTCGAGTACCTCGCGAAGCGGTTCAACGTCCCCACTGAGCAGTTGCTGGCTTGGTCGGGCGCAGCGTTGAAGGTGTTCGACGTGGCCGCCAAGTGGGTCGCCAGCGCGATCCTGCTGCAGGTCTTCGCGGGACTCCCGATCGCCTGGGGCATCCTCGTGGTCGGCGGGGTCACGATGGTCTACTCGACCATCGGTGGCATCTGGGCGGACGTCCTCACCGATCTCGGGCAATTCCTCATCCAGCTGGTCGCCGCGATCGCCATGATCGCGATCGTCATGGCCAAGCTTGGCGGCTTTTCGTCGCTGTGGACGATGTGGGACCAGCTTCCAAAGGGGCATGCGCTCCCGTTCAACGGGGATCTCACCGTCTGGTTCTTCCTCGCCTACTGCGTCATCTCCACTCTCTCCTACAACGGCGGCACCTGGAACCTCGCCATGCGCATGATCTCCACGGAGAACGGCGCGGCCGCTCGTCGCTCGATGGTCTTCTCCGGCGTTCTCTACCTGATCTGGCCGCTCGTGCTGTTCGTGCCCATGTGGGCTGCCCCCCTCTTCCTGCCGGACCTCGCCGATCCCGAGCAGTCCTACGCCCTGCTCGCCCAGCAGCTGCTGCCTGCCGGAATCATCGGTCTGGTTCTCGCCGGCATGTTCTCCCACACCATGGCGATGACCGCCTCCGACGCGAATGCCATCTCCTCCGTGGTGGTGCGCGACATCATCCCGGCCCTCCGCCGTGACAGGGGATTCCTGCCCGAGCGAAGAGAGCTCTTCATGGCTCGCCTGACCACCTTCCTGTTCATCACGCTCTCGATGGGCATCGCCCTCACGGCGGACAGCTTCGGCGGCGTGCTCGGCCTGCTCATCGCGTGGTTCGGTGCCCTCGTGGGCCCGATCGCCGTGCCGATGCTGCTGGGACTGCTGCCGGCCTTCCGCAGGTCCGGATCCGCCGCGGCGATCACCTCCTGGGCAGTGGGACTGGTCGTCTTCGCGCTGAACAAGTACGTGCTCGCCGGACCGATCGATGCGATGGGCACCGCCTCCGCGCAGGCACTCACCGTCGCCGCGCCTGTGCTCTGCTCGATCGTCGTATTCATCGCATACGGGTTCGTGCGCCCCGCTCACAGTGCCGAGGTCGACGAGCTCGTCGATTCCCTGAGCAGCGACGCGACGGCCGCGTCCACCACGGCAGCCGTGGCCCCGCGATGAGCATGCTCCGCAGTCATCTCGAAAACAACGTCCTGGACTGGTGGGGCAGGAATGGGGCCGACGACGAGCTCGGCGGTGTGCTGACCTGCTTCACCAACCGAGGTGACCTCGTCAATCACGAGAAGTACACCTGGTCGCAAGGACGCTGGGCTTGGACCTGCGCACTCGTGGCCGACGAGATCGACCTCGGCCGAGTCGGTGGTGACAGCTCCCTGTGGCGTGACCGCTGCGCTCGCACCGCGAGCTTTCTCGCCGCGCATGCCTTCCTCCCAGATGGTCGCACCAGCTTCCGTCTCGACGAGTATGGCCGGCACCTCGCTGACGGGAACGGAGAATGCGCCACGAGCGTCTTCGCGGATCTCTTCGCCGTCCTCGGCCTCGCGGGCGCCGCGCGCACGTCGGCCGAGGACCCCGGGCCGTGGATCGACCAGGCGGTACGGACCCTGGAGCAGGCGGCCACCTCGATCCGTCAGCGCACCGCGAAGAGCGCGCCGTACTCGGTCCCCGCCGGGTTCCGGGATCTCGCCGGCCCAATGACGCTCCTCCACGTGGCCGACGAGCTGGACCGGGCGGCGCCGGGCGAGAGCACCCGCCGTATCGTCGAACGCGCACACGATGATCTGCTCGGGGATGGGGACTCCTTCCTCGGGCCAGAACACTGGTGGGAGTTCCAGCCCGATGTGCCCGCCGCCGACGACACGCTCCTGGCACGGCACGTCACGCCCGGGCACCTGCTTGAGCTGCTCTGGATGCTCGTGCACATCGTCGATCGCAGCGACAGGATCACCGTTCCTGACACTCTGCTCACCTCGCTCGCCCTCCGCGCCCTCGAGACCGGTTGGGACAGACAGGAGGGAGGTCTGCTGCGATACGTCGACCGGGGGGAAGGAGGCAGGCCCGTCGGTCGTCTTCTCACGACCAGCTACGAAGCACTCGTGCAGCGCACCTGGGACACCAAGCTCTGGTGGGTCCATGCGGAGGCGACGTACGCGACCGCCCTGCTCGCCCGCCGCACCAAGTCGCCCGAGCTCGCCCGCTGGGCGCGCCGGGTGCGCGAGTACACCTTCGCCACCTTCCCTGACCCCGACGGCCGCGAATGGATCCAGATCAGGACCAGGGACGGACGGCCCCTCGACGACGTCGTGGCGCTACCCGTCAAGGACCCGATGCACATCACGCGCTCACTGCTGCTGCTGAACGCTCTCGAGAACCCCCGGACGACAGAGGAGACCCCGAATTGACGACCCCCGACCACCCGCTCACGGTCCACGCCTACCCGACGCTCGACGAGATGGGCGCGGCGGCGGCACGCGCAGCCGCACCCGTGCTCCGCGAGGCGATCACGAGAAGGGGCAGCGCCCGACTCATGCTGGCCGCCGCGCCGAGCCAGTCCGCGACACTGCGCGCCCTCGCTGCCGATGGCCTCGACTTCTCCGCGATCGACTGCTTCCACATGGACGACTACATCGGTCTCACTCGCGACGCCCCGCAGGGCTTCGGGAACTGGCTCGAGCACGAGCTCTTCCGCCTCGTCACGCCCCGCAGCTTCCATCGCATCGACGTCGCCGCGGACCCGGAGCAGGCAGCCTCCAACTATCGAGAGGCCATGGGCGATGAGCCCTTCGACGTCACGCTGTGCGGTTTGGGAGTCAATGGCCATCTCGCCTTCAACGACCCCCCGGCGGACCTCGAGGATCCGCTGACGGCCCGTGTGGTCGAGCTCGATCAGGTTTCCCGATGGCAGCAAGTCGATGAGGGCCACTTCGCCTCGGTCGACGAGGTGCCGGCGCACGCCATCACCGTCACGATTCCGCGCCTGCTCCACGCCCGTCGTATCGTCGTCTCCGTCCCCACGGCCGTGAAGCGCCAGGCGGTTCACGACGCCGTGCACCAGCCCATCTCCGGGAGCCATCCGGGGACAGCACTGCGCACGCACCCTGACGTCCACCTGTTCGTCGACACCGAGGCGGATCCCCGATGACCGATCAGCCCGCGGCCGCCCTCGCCGGCGCATATCTGGGCGCCGTCACAGATCTGATGACCCGCATCCGCAGCGAGGAGGAGGACGCGGTCACCGCCGCGGCGGGCCTCCTCGCCTCGCACATCGCCCAGGACCGTCTGGTGCACGTCTATGGCCCCGGGGGCCATTCGAATCTCGCCGCGCAGGAGGTGTTCTTCCGTGCGGGCGGGCTCATGCATCTCGCCGCGATCCTCGATGAGGGCACTCTTCTGTCCGGGGGCGCCCTGCGTTCCATGGCGATCGAGCGCAACCCCGGGTACGGCAGGATCGTCATCGATTCGGCCGGCCTCGGGGACGGTGATCTGCTGATCCTCGTCAACGCTTACGGGATCAATGCCGCGCTCATCGACGCCGCGCTCACGGCGTCGGAGCGCGGATGCACCGTCATCGGTGTCTCCAGCCGGCCCCACGCTGATTCGACCGCCCCGGACCATCCCGCTCGACACCCCTCGAAGAAGAACCTGCATGAAGTGGTCGACATGCACATCGACACGAAGGTCCCGGTGGGTGACGCCGTCCTCGAGATCGACGGTGTCGCGGAGCGCACCGGCGCCGTCTCGACCTTCGCGAACGCGTTCACCATGAACTGGCTGATGGCGACCACTGTCGCGCTGCTCGCCGAGCGCGGCATCGATCCGCCTATCTGGCGATCCGGCAACGCCCCGGGAGGCGACGAAGCCAACAACAGGTTCATTGCCGACTTCGCGGGACGGGTGAGGTGGCTGTGACCACTGTGATCCCTGGACTCGACCCCGTGAGAGGGGACGTGCTCGAGCTGCACGTCGATACCATGATCACGCACGTGTCGCGTCGCCCGAGGGAGGCGGGGGAGAGCCTCCCCTTCCTCGCGCCAGGGTTCATCGACCTCCAGGTCAACGGCTTCGCCGGGATCGACGTCAACGGCCCGGACGTCTCGGCGGAGCGAATCGCGGAGATGAGCGTGGCGCTCGCCGGCATAGGTGTCACCACCTGGGTGCCCACGATCGTGACCGCGCCCGAGGAGTCCATCTGCCATGCGCTGAGGTGCATCGCCGAGGCGCGAGCGGCGTCTCCGGTACTCGCCCATGCGATTCCCTTCGCTCACGTCGAGGGGCCATTCCTCTCCGCCGAGGACGGTCCGCGCGGTGTCCACGACCTCGAGCAGATCCGGCCCCTCGATGCCGATGAGGTCACTAGGTGGCAGGCTGCAGGTCCCGTCGGCATTCTCACGGTCTCTCCGCACACCGTCGACGCCCCCGGACAGATCGCCCGGATCGTCTCGGGAGGTGTGCAGGTGGCCATCGGCCATACCCACGCCAGCACTCCGCGAATCACGGCCGCCGTGGATGCCGGGGCTTCGCTCTCCACCCACCTGGGGAACGGAATTTTCCCCCATCTCGCCCGGCACCCGAACCCGATCTGGACTCAGCTCGCCGAGGATCGGCTCACCTGCGGGCTCATCGCTGACGGTCATCACTTGCCCGCCGAGACACTGGAGGTGATGGTGCGTGCCAAGGGGCCTGACCGTGCCTTCCTGGTCTCTGATGCCACGGAGCTCGCAGGCAGGGAGCCGGGGCTCTATCGGACCGCCGTTGGAGGAGAGGTCGAGCTGACCGTCGACGGTCGCCTTTCCTTCGTGGGTACCGAGATGCTGGCGGGGGCCGCGTCCGAGGTCGCCGCTGGGCTGCGATTCGTCCTCCGCTCCACGAGCCTGTCCTTGCCCGATGCGCTCGCTCTCGTCACTACGACTCCGGGCCGCGTCCTGGGTCGGGACACGACATTGCGGGCGGGCGCCGTCGCCGACCTCGTGACCCTCACGGCTGACGGGACCATCCAGCAGGTCTGGCAGCACGGTGTTCCGATCGAGCGCCCATGATCGACGTCGGCGCGGCGGTCCAGCCGCTGGGAATCCCGTCACCGGTGCCGATGTCCGGTTTCGCGGCGCGCGTCGCCCCGAGCGTGGGGGAGCACGATGTGCTGGGCGCCCGTGCCCTCGCCCTCGGCGACGCGGTGATCATCGCCGTCGACGTGTGCGCGCTCGAGGAGAGCACCTGCCGTGCGATCGCCGAAGCCGTCCGTCCCGGGCAGCCGGACCTGGTGGTCGTCACCGCGACGCATACCCATGCCGGTCCGTGCTCGGCCCTGCACCGGCTCACCCCCTGCACCCCGACGATCGAACGCATGATCGTCCGGGCAGCGGCAACGGCTGGTCTGAACGCCCGCGCCGCGCGGCAGCCGTGCATGCTCGCTCTGCACTCGGCGTGGGGCGTGGGCGTCGCGAAGAACCGGCGGCACCCTGGACGGGAGATCGACCCACCTGTCAGGATGCTCCGCTTCAGCGCCGGCGGGAGCGTCGTGGCCGCGCTCGTCACCTACCCCTGCCATCCCGTGGTGCTCGACGGCACCAATCTGCTGCTCTCCTCCGACTACATCAACGCGGTGCGACGCCGCATCGAGCTCGAGCACCCCGAAGCGGTCGCCGTGTTCACCACCGGCTGCGCAGGGGACGTCAACACGGGCCATCGCGCCGAAGCGTCCTACAGCCTCGAGGGAGCGGGCACCCGTACGTTCGCGGAGGCGGAGCGGGTGGGCACGCACATCGCCGAGACCATCCTCGCCACCGCGCCGACCCCCATGGATTCCGACGTGCTCGTGCTCCGTACACGGTCGGTCATGCTGGAGATCGATCGTCCTGGCGACGTGCAGATCGAGGCCGACCTCGCCGCCTGGAGCGTTGAGCGAACCACCGCCGAGCCCGGCCGCGCAGCGCTCCTTGACGTGTGGATTCGTTGGGCCCGCGACCGGCCCGAGGGCACCGTCTGGCAGGGCCGGGTCACTGCGCTCCGACTCGGCGAGCTGACTATCGTGGCTCTGCCGGGCGAGCCCTTCCTCGACGTCGCAGAAGCGATTGAGGAGCAGGTGGAAGGCCCGTGCCTGGTGCTCGGCTACGCCGATGGGTGCCCCGGCTACTTGCCGACGGCTGAGGAGTACCAGCACGGTGGCTACGAGGTCGAGGACGCTCACCGCTATTACGGGATGCCCGGACCGTTCGCCTCGGGATCCGCGGAGAGTCTGGTGTGGGAGGCGGTGGCGGCATGCCGGGCGGCCGTGTGAGGAAGGCCCCAACGATCGTCGAGATCGCTCGTGATCTGGGAGTGTCGTCCTCCACCGTCTCGCGGGCGTTCACTGCCCCGCGCCTGCTGAAACCGGAGACGGTCGAGAGGATCCGCGCCGCAGCCGCGGAGCGTGGCTATATCCCCAACGTCCACGCCCGCGCGCTCAGCACCGGCGTGCCTCGCACGATCGGGCTGATCGTCCCCGACATCGCGAATCCCTTCTTCCCGCCGATGATCCGAGCTGCCCAGCGTGTTGCCGAACAGAGCGGTCATACCGTGCTCATCGCCGATACCGACGGGGACGTGGAGCGCGAAAAGCGCATCATCGAGCGTCTCGCCGCACAGTCCGAGAGCCTGATCATTGCCAGCTCGCGACTGCCTTCCACCGAGCTCGTCGAGCTCACGGACCGGCGTCGAGTCCTCTTCATCAATCGCGACGAGCCGGACACCGCCCGCATCCTGGTAAGCGCGAGGGACGCCCTGTGCCGGGGTGTGGACCGACTGCTTGCGCTGGGGCACCGACGCTTCGCCTACGTTGGCGGTCCCGCGGGGTCCTGGTCCGAAGGTGAGCGCCACGGTGCCGTGGTGGAAGCGCTGCAGGGGACCAGGGCTCTCCTCCGGTCACTGCGGATCCCGAGCGGCACGTACGAGGACACGATGGCGGCAGGTGAACAGATCCTCCTCAGCGGCCCCACGGCCGTCATCGCCTTCGACGACGTCATCGCTCACGGAGTGATCGATCTTTTGCACCGGCGAGGGATCTCCGTTCCGGAGCAGATCAGCGTGGTGGGCTGTGACGACACCCTCGCCCTCACCACCCAGCCTCCGCTCGCGAGCATCGCGCTGAGAGCTGTCGACGCCGCTCGCCTGGCCGTGCAGATTGTCTCCGAAGGGCAGGTCAGCGAGATGCTCGCGCCTCGGCGTATCGCGCTGCAAGGCGAGCTTGTGGAGCGGGCGACGGTGGGCGCCGCCCCGGAGACGCACTGTCCAGGACGGGAAGCCCCGATGTGACTGCCGCTTCCGTAGCCGGCCGATTCTAGGGCGACGACGGGGATCCGGTCCTGCCGCGAGTGGCCGTCTCCACCACGGTCTGCGCGAGGAGCACGGCACCGTCCCGCACGGCCCGGTCGGCCGCGGGCGTAACGGCAGCATCCGCGAACTCGGGCTGATGGTTCACGGCGGGCAGGGAGTCGATGCCGAGGTACGGATGGATCGCCCGCACGTGCTGGGACACGTTGCCCATGTCCGTCGACGCCGTCGCCATGCCGCGCGGCCCGTTCTCCGCGAGATCCATGTCCCGGCCCTGCGCGGCGGCGAGACGAGTGAAGATCTCGGCGAGTTCGAGGTCGTTGCGGAACTCGGCATAGCGGGGGCTGGTCTCCCGCAGCTCCCAGGAGCATCCGGTCGCGAGCGCCCCGGCCTCGAAGCAGCGGCGCACGCGCTCGAAGGCGAGATCCAGCTCCTCGAGCGTGTCCGCGCGCACGTACCAGGATCCGCGGGCGCTCGCCGGGATCGCGTTCGGCGCGGTGCCCGCCTCCTGGACGATGCCGTGGACGCGGAGGGAATCGGGCAGCTGCTGGCGCAGCAGGCCGATGGCCACCTGGGCGATCGTGAACGCATCGGCGGCATTGACCCCGAGGTGAGGGTAGGCGCCCGCGTGCGAGGCCGTCCCCTGATACTCGACGTCGAAATGGGCGACGGCGCGCGGCCGGGCGAGCACGGCATCCGCCGGCCCCGGATGGATCATCAGGGCCGCCTCGAGGCCGTCGAAGCACCCGGCCTCGAGCATCGGGATCTTGCCGCCCCCGCCCTCTTCCGCAGGGGTGCCGATGACCCGGATCCGCAGGTCGAGCTCGTTTGCCACGGACTGCAGGGCGTGGGCGGCGCCGAGCGCGGCGGCGGCGATGATGTTGTGGCCGCAGGCATGGCCGAGCCCCGGCAGGGCGTCGTACTCGGCGACCAGGCCGACGGTCCTCGAGCCGGTGCCGTGCTCGGCGATGAAGGCCGTGGGCAGGCCCCCCGCACCCCGGGTGACCTCGAACCCCCAGGACTCCAGGTGGCCGGTGAGCAGAGTGGCCGAGGCATGCTCCTCCCAGGCGGTCTCCGGGTGGGCATGGAGCGCGTGGCTGATCTCCAGCAGGGACTCGCGCATGCGGTCCACATCCGCCTCGACCGAGCGCAGAAGCGCAGGTGGAGCATCGGGCATAGCTCTGTCGCCCGCTTCCGGAGTGCGCGTCCCCGTCATCACTCGTCTCCCGGGACGCCGTAGGACGGGGCCGCCGTGGGATCGAGGGCGCGCACGCGGTAGTCGGCCTTCTGGGGCATCCACAGGTCGAGCAGCCGGGCGATCTCTCCCAGCGGGTCGTCCGCGTCGTCGACGCGCAGGTCCGTGGTCCGCCAGGGGACGTCCTCGACGACGGCGAGGCCCGCGGAGCGGATCGGGCCTGCCTCGCCTCCGGTGTCCACTGCGGCGCGGAAGGCCGCCAGCAGGCGCTGCTCGAGGTCCGCGCCCGCGCTGGCCTCGAACGCATCGACCATCGCGGGGATCACGGCCTCATCAGCGAGCAGGTTCCCCGCGGCGACGCACTGGTCCCCGATCCGGGCCGCGCGCGTGCCCAGCGCGTTCGGGCCCGAGTGCTCTGCCGTGCGGCCTCCGGCGTCGATGACGGTGAGCTGCCGGTAGTCGGCATGCGGCTCCGTCGCGAGGACGGCGTCGAGGGCGGCGCCTGCGGGAGCGCCCGCCTCGAGCTGGTCGAGGACGGCGGTGCCGAGCGCCGGATTGGTGACGTTCTGGGAGGCCACGGCGCCGATTCCTGAGCGGAGGTGCAGGCAGCGCGAGGCGACGGCGGGGCTCGAGGAGCTCACCACCATGCCCAGGGCACCGGTGCGGGCGTCGCGGGCGACGATCGAGAAGGTCACCGGGCCCCCTCCGCGTGATCGTCGGCCTGGTCGCTGATCACCGCGGTGGCGTCGATCTCCACGAGCCATTCGGGGCGGGCGAGCGCATCGACCACGAGACCAGTGGAGACGGGGTGCACGCCCTTCAGCCAGCGGCCCATCACGCGGTACACGGTCTCTCGGAACCGGATGTCGGTGAGGTACACGGTCACCTTCACGACGTCGGCGAGGCGGCTGCCGGATTCCTTCAGCAGCATGTCGATGTTGGCCATGGCCTTCTCCGCCTGGGCCTCCACGTCGCCGATCCCCACGGACTCGCGGGTATCGAGGTCCTGCCCGATCTGGCCTCGCAGGTAGACGACGCCCCCGGCGACCACGGCCTGGCACAGGTCATTGTCGAGGTTCTGCTCGGGGTAGGTGTCCTTCGTGTTGAAGGGGCGGATGCGCGTGTGCGTGGTCATCGGGTGATCTCCTCCAGGATGTCCTGATCGGGTGCGGTGGGGCTCGATTCGGCCGACGTGCCGGCCGGGGTCGACGGGCGGGAAGCGGCCGACGGAGCAGACCCAGCCGTCGGGGTCGACGCGCCCTGCTCGGCCGGTGCGTACTGCGCGTACCGGCGGCGGGTGGCGATGTGGTCGGCGACGTGCATCGCATCGTGCCAGGTGCCCCAGATGAAGCTGGACCCGCGGCGCGACAGCCACGGCAGCCCCAGGAAGTAGATGCCGGACTCGGTGGAGACGCCGCGCAGATGGGCGGGGCGGCCGGTGGCGTCGAACGCGTCGACGTGGAGCCACGTGAAGTCCTGCGCGTATCCGGTCGCCCAGATGATCGAGGTGATGCCGGCCGCGCGCGGATCGATCGAGCGCACGGGGTCGGTGACGCAGGCGGGGAGGTCCCCCAGCTCGTGGGCCTCGGGCTCCTCGGGGAGGTTGAGCCCGTTCGCCTCGACGTAGGCGTCGGCCTCCTCCAGGAGCTCCAGGAGGTTGGCATCGCCCGCGGTGATGTTGCGACGGAGGTCGTCGGCGAAGCGGATCGTGCCGTCCTGCGAGGCCTCGGTGCGTCCCACCAGGGTGATGCCTGCGGCGGCGAGCTCCCGGAAGTCGACGGTGTGGCCGCCGCGGGCGCCGCTCACCGCGATCGTCACGTGGTCGGAGTCCGGTGCGGTGGCGTCCCACTTGCCCAGCGCGCCGAGCCACCAGACGAAGTCGCGGTCCCGGTAGCTGCGCGGAGGCCTGTCGTGCGGGCCGACGGACAGATGCACCTGGCGGCCGCTCGCGCGGAGCTCCTCGGCGATCTGGGCACCGGAGGACCCGGCGCCCACCACGAGCACGCCGCCCTCGGGGAGCTGATGCGGGTTCCGGTAGGCCGCGGAGTGGATCTGGTGCGGCACCAGGTCCTCGCTGATGATGCGGGGGGCGACGGGGACCTGGAACGGGCCGGTCGCCGCGATCACGCTGCCCGCGACGATCGTGCCCGCGCTGGTCTCGACGAGGAAGCCCGGGGCGCTCTCCCGCCGCGTCACGGCGAGCACTTCGACGCCGGTGCGCACGGGGGCGTCGAAGCTGCGGGCGAACGCCCCGAAGTAGTCGGCCATCTGATCCTTGGTGGCGAACTCGTCCGGGCCGACGCCGGGGATCTCCATGGTGGGGAAGCGGTCGTGCCAGGCGGGCCCGTTGGCGACCAGGGAGTCCCAGCGGCCGTGGCGCCAGCGGTCGGCGACGTCCGCCTTCTCCAGGACGAGGTGGGGGATCCTAAGACGGGTGAGATGGGCGCTTGCCGCGATGCCGGACTGTCCGGCGCCGACGATGACCACCTCGGTGGACTCGGCGGCCTCCATGGACTCGTCGGACGTGGCGGACCCGGTGTCCGGGCCGGAGGGGGTGGGCATGGAGCTGACCTTCCTCGTGGGAGTGCGGTGGGTGCGGGGGCTCGTCGACGGACTCAGACGAGCGGCGCGGCGGGCGGCGGTGAGGGGAGCGTCGCGGGGCCCTGGCCGCCGGCCTGTGCGTCGGCGGGCTCTGTGCGATCGGTGCCCAGGTCCTCGTCCTTCATCAGGTCGATGCCGCGGGACTCGCGGATGGTGGCGACGGTGACGATGCCGACCACGCCGACGGCGGCGAGGAAGAAGCCGGGCATCATCGTGCTGCCGGTGGCATCGATCAGCCAGGTGAGCAGGTACGGGGCGGTGCCGGCGAACAGCGCAGCGGTCAGGGCATAGGCGATCGACAGGCCCGTCTGCCGGGTGCGGGTCGGGAACAGCTCGACGACGGTCACCGCGTGAGTGCCCAGGATGATCGCGAGGATCAGTGCGAGCCCCATGGTGGAGACGAGCGCGGCCCAGGTGGTGCCGACCTGCATCAGGGCGAACAGCGGCACGGACAGGACGGTGAGCGCGATCGCGGCGGTGAAGAGCACCGGGCGTCGGCCCACCCTGTCCGAGGCGGCACCCGCGAGAGGCACCACCACGAGGGCGAGGGCGGAGCCGAGGGTGGACAGCAGCGCGGCGCGGCCGGCGTCGAATCCGAGGTTCACCTCCTGATACGTCAGCAGGTAGACCAGCACCACGTAGAACGTCACGTTCATGAAGATCTCCATGCCGCAGGTCTTCAGGAACTCGCGCCAGTTGGAGCGGAACACCTCCCTCACGGGGGAGGAGGAGACGGTCTCGAGCTCCTGCAGGGCGCGGAACTCGGGAGTGTCCTCGATCCGGCGGCGGATGTAGAACCCGATGAGGCCCAGGGGGACGGTGATGAGGAACGGAATGCGCCAGGCCCAGCCGGTGATCTGCGCGCTGCTGAACACCGTCTCGAGGATCAGCACGCAGAAGGAGGCGAGCAGGAAGCCCAGCAGGCTGCCGAACTCCAGCCAGCTGCAGCCGAACCCGCGGCGCTTCGCGGGGGAGAACTCGCCCAGGAAGGCGGCGGCGCTGCCGAACTCGCCACCGGCGGCGAGGCCCTGGACCACGCGGGTGGCGATCAGCAGGATCGGTGCCAGGATGCCGATGGTCGCGTAGCCCGGGAGGATCCCGAGCACGAGCGTGGACAGGGCCATCGAGAGGATGACGACGGTGAGGGTCGTGGTGCGTCCCAGCCGGTCGCCGAGGCGGCCGAAGATGACCGCCCCGATGGGACGGACCAGGAACGAGATCGCGAAGACCCCGAAGGTGGCGAGCAGCCCGGCGGTGCGGTCGGCCTCGGGGAAGAAGACGGCGGAGATCGTGGTCGCCATGTAGGCGTAGACCGCCCAGTCGAACCAGTGGACGAGCACGCCGATCGATCCGGCGATGGTGCTGGTGCGGATGGAACGGCGGTCGACCTGAACGCTGCGCGGGTCCGGGACGGCGGAGGCGGTCATGGTGATTCCCCTTCCTCGGGGTGATGGGTCCGACCAGAATCGGGGCCGCCGAGGAATCTCGCAAATAGCGGAATGCGGGGAACTTCTTCTGTTCTTCAGATGCCGACGGGAGATCTGCGCCGTGACCGAAGTGTGACTTCTTGTCTCATGAATGGGTGGAGTGCGGAGCGTGCCACCGTCGATGGAGGCAGTGCGAGACCCTGTCCTCGCTGTTCAGAGTCCCGCATCGACCGTAGTCGCGGCGTCCGCCCCGCCGATCACGCCGCGACAGGTGTCCGCGAAAGCGCGCGCCCGACGTGTGGGGAGAGCCCCGTCGTCATTCCATGCGAGCACGATGTCGAGAGGATGCGTCGGCTCGAGGATCGGAATGTGGTAGAGGCTTCCGCCGGCATATGTGGATTCGATCTTGGGCTGCTGATTCAAGAGAGTGAAGCCGTGCCCCATGGCGACCATCGCGCGCACGGCCTCGTAGCTCTCGAAGCGGTAGCGCACCGTCGGCTGGAGCCCGTGATCGGTGAACGTGCGCAGGAAGTAGTCCCGGCTGAGCGGCAGATCCAGCAGCACCAGCGGCTCCTTCGCGAGCTCGGCGAGACTCACCGACTCGCGCTGCGCGAGCGGATGATGCTGGGCGACCGCGGCATAGAGCGGGACCTGCGCCAGACGCTCCAGGCGGAGGGTCGCATCCAGCCCGAGGTCGTACGTCAGCGCGACCTCGATCCGATGGGCGGCGAGGGCGGGCCCCACCTCGTCGGCGGTCAGCTCGGTGACGTCCACGTGCAGCTGCGGTGCCCGCTCTCCCAGATCGCGCACGAGCGTGGGGAGGAAGAACGGGGCGAGAGTGCGGAAGCAGCCCACACCGACCCGCCCCCTCAGCGACTCGGAGTGCACGGAGGCCATGGCGTCGTCGAGCTGCGCGAGGATCTGCCGCGTGCGCTGCAGGAAATCCTCTCCCGCCGCGGTCAGCTGGAGTCCCCGGGCCCGCTGCCGGATCATGAGCTGGACGCCCAGCTGGCTCTCCAGGTGCGTGATCGCCGTGGAGATCGCCGACTGCGCGATGAACAGCTCGTCCGCGGCGGCGGTCATGCTCCCGTGCTCGGCGGCCGCCACGAAGTAGGTCAGCTGGGTGAGGGAGACGTCGCGTCGGCTGCTGGGCATGCGATCTCCTGGCGCGAACGAGGTGATGGCAGCGAATCGCGCATCCGCGTACAGCGTCATTCTGCGCGCTGCCGACGGCTGATCCGCGAAGGCGGGCGGCAGTTCACCGCGATGTGACGCCGCCGGGCCTCACATCGAGCCGCGACCGGCGGGTGAGCAGAGCGGAGATGTCTCCGGAGACCTCGCGCGGGGAGGCTCCGCGCTCGAAGACGACCGCGGGCCCGGGAGCCGCCGCCCCGACGGCCGTTCCGCCGATCGTCGCGCGCTCGTCGTCGACGCGCAGCCAGGTGCCTTCGCGCAGGCCCAGCACCGCGGCATCGTTCTCCTCGAGGAACTCGGCGAGGCGCTGCTCCCGCGTCTCGCCACGGTGGGTGCTGGCGGGGTCGGCGTCGATGAAGTGCGGGTTGAGCTGGAAGGGCACCAGTCCCAGTGCGTCGAACGATGACGGCTGCACGATGGGCATGTCGTTGGTCGTGCGGATCGTGCCGCCGGCGATGTTGGTGCCGGCGCTCGCCCCCATGTAGGGCATGTCCGAGCGGACGCGCTCGCGCAGCGGCTCGAGGAGCGCGAGCCGCTGCAGGGTCGCGAGCAGGCGGAAGGTGTTCCCGCCGCCGACGAAGACGGCCCGGGCACGCTGCACCGCCTCGACCGGATCGGCGGCGGCGTGCAGCCCGGTGACCTCCACGCCATGAGGTGCCAGCGCGTCGATGACACGCTGCGTGTACGCCTCGTGGTCCGCGAGCGCGAAGGGCACGAAGGTCAGCGGGGCCCCGTCGAGGAATTCCAGGACCTGGTCGACGGCGTGGGCGAGATAGCCGGAGTCGTGGTTGGTCGAGTTCGACAGCAGAAGCAGGTGCACGGTCATCTCCTGGAGGGGGCGAGCGGAAGGGTGGATGCGGAGGTCAGGATCGGCTGCGGGCCGCGGCGCCGCGGTTGGCGAGCAGATTGCCGAGACGCTGCGCGGCGTCGAGGAGCAAGGGGACCTGGGCGGTCAGATCGTCGTCGTAGGTGAAGACCTTCGGCTCGATCACCGAGATCGAGCCGACGGGCGTGGTGCCCACGCGCACCGGCGCGGCGACGGCGCGGGTGGTCTGGTCGAACTCGCCTTCCGAGTACGCCCAGCCCTGCCGATACGTTTCGTCGAGCAGCCGGTCCAGCGCGGCGTCGTCGACCTCGGTGAGCTCGGTGTACCGGGCGAAGGGACGCCCGGCGAGCATGTTGCGCCGCACCAGCGGATCGAGGAAGGCGAAGTAGGCCCGGGAGGTCGCGCCCGCGTGGGCAGGGTAGAGGTCGCCGACCAAGGGGTGTGAGCGCACGGGGCCGGAGTCGCCGTCGACCGCTGCCACGCACCGCACGTGATACCCGTCGGGGACGGTGAAGGAGGCGGTGCGTCCGGTCGACTCGGCGAGGCGCGCGAGCACGGTCTCCGCGAGCCGGGCCAGCCCGCCCCCTCGCTCCCAGAGCGCAGCCATGTGCCACATCGCCGGGCCCAGGCTGTAGCGCCGGGAGTACGGATCGGAGATGAGGAAGCCGCGGGCGGCAAGGGCTGCCAGCAGGCGCTGGCTGGTCGAGCGGTTGAACCCGAACTCCTCCGCGAGCTCGAGAACGCCCCAGTCCCGACGGGTCTCGTTGAACGAGAGCAGGATCTGGAGCGCGCGGTCCACGGTCTGCAGCGGGCCGCGTGCATCGGGCGTCTCGTCCATGCTCCGGCGCCTCCCTCGTCTCGGAACTGCGGGTGTGTCGAACCCAGTGTGCACAGCGTCCCCCGTGCGCCCCGCCGTGTCCATATTGCAAACCAGGAACTCAGATAACGGGAATCTGTTGCTCACGGATCGTGCAGCCGCCACGGTGGTGCGATCGCCTCGTGAGGCGGTGATCACAGCCGACTTTGGGAGGCCCCGTGTCCTCATCCCCCGCCGCATCCGTGTCCGAGCGTGCAGCAGCGCAGCACCCGCGGGCCTTCGAGCCCGTCACGGCGCTGATCACTCTCGCGGTCTCCCTCCTGGGAGCCGCGATCGGCATCCACATGATCACGACCCTCGGCGTCTCTCCGAACACGAGCGTGATCGGCGCCGTCATCGCGATGCTCATCGGGAGGGTCGGCTTCGCCGGACTCCACCGGATGCGCGACGTGAACCGGCAGAACCTCGTGCAGTCCTCGATCTCGGGCGCCACGTTCGCCGCAGCGAACTCGCTCCTCACGCCCATCGCGATCCCGTACCTCTTCGGACGCCCGGAGCTCGTGTGGCCCATGCTGCTCGGCGCGAGCCTCGGCCTGGCGATCGACGTGTACGTGCTCTACCGCGCCTACGGCTCCCGATTCTTCCCGGCCTCCGCCGCCTGGCCCCCCGGTGTGGCCGCCGCGGAGACCATCAAAGCCGGTGATCAGGGCGGGAAGCAGGCCGTAGTGCTGATCAGCGGCGGTGTGGTGGGGTTCGTGGCCTCCCTGCTGGGGCTGCCGATGTCCGCCGCCGGCATCGCGATGATCGGCAACATGTGGGCGCTGCTGATGTTCGCGGCAGGGCTGCTGATCGCGCAGTACATCCCGGGCCTGCTCGACGTGGACCTGGCCGCCCTGTACGTCCCGCACGGCGTGATGGTGGGCGCCGGTGTCGTCGCCCTCGTCCAGATCGTCCTCATCATGGCGGGCAAGCAGACTGCACGTCAGGCCGCACGCGCGCGAGAGCTCGAGGAAGCGGCCCAGGAGGATCCGGCGCTCGCGCCCACCGTCACCGATGCGATGCTCCGCAAAGCGCTCACTTCCGGGTTCGGACTCTTCTTCCTCGGTGCCGTGCTGCTCGCCCTGGTGGGTGGGATGTGGACGCAGCTGCCCTGGTGGGGGCTCATCGGCTTCGCCCTGTTCGCCGCCTTCGCCGCGATCGTCCACGAGCTCATCGTCGGCCTCGCCGCGATGCACGCCGGATGGTTCCCCGCTTTCGCCGTCACCCTGATCTTCCTGATCCTGGGACTTCTGCTCCATTTCCCCGCAGTTCCTCTCGCCCTGCTGATCGGGTACTGCGCCTCGACCGGCCCCGCCTTCGCGGACATGGGGTACGACTTCAAGGCCGGATGGATCCTGCGGCGGGATCGTCGTCCCTACACCGCGTTCGAGCTCGAGGGGCGCCGCGAGCAGCTCAAGGCCTCCGTGCTCGGCTTCGTCATGGCGATCGGCCTGGTGGCGCTGGTGTGGCCCAGCCTCTTCGCCGACGGGAACGTGCCCCCGACATCCCAGGTGTACGCCGACACCATCTCGGCTGGCCTGTCCGATCCGTCGGTCCTGGTCAACCTGCTCATCTGGGCGATCCCTGGCGCGATCGTGCAGATCATCGGCGGACCCGGGCGCCAGATGGGCATCCTGCTGGCGACCGGCCTGCTGGTCGCCACCCCGAATGCGGGCTGGCTCGTGCTCATCGCCCTGCTCGCCCGTGTGCTCTGGCAGCGCTGGCGCGGTGCCACAGGAGAGCAGGAGGTCGCTCTGGTGGGGGCGGGCCTCATCGCCGGGGACTCCGTGCACTCCGTCGGCACCATGATCTGGAAGCACTGAGAGCAGGAACAGGGCACCACATGACCAGAACATCCTTCACTCCGTCCGCCGCGAAGCCCGATGTCCGGATCGGCGTCGTCACCATCGGGCAGACGCCCCGCACGGATCTCACGCCCGAGCTCGCGCGGCACCTGCCCGGGGCGGAGATCGTCGAACGCGGAGCCCTCGACGGGCTCTCCGCCGCGCAGATCCACGAGCTGGCCCCACAGGCGGGAGAGCACGTGCTCACCACGCGACTGCGCGACGGCGGATCCGCCGTCATCGGCGAGGGCGCGGTCATGGACAGGCTCCCCGCGGTGATCCGGGAGCTGGAGGCCGACGTCGACGCCGTCCTGCTCGCCTGCACGGGGCCGTTCCCGAACATCGACCATCGACGGCCCCTGTTCGTCCCGGACCGGATCATCGCCCACGCGATCGGCGCGGCGGCGACCGCGGGAGAGCCGGTAGGGATCATCGCGCCGCTTCCGGAGCAGGTCGAGGACACGACCCGCAAGTTCGACGCCGTCCTGCGCGGGAGCTCCGCTGTGCACGTGGCCGCCTGCTCCCCGTACACGGGGACGACGAGCGAGCTGCGGCGGGCAGGCCGCGCGCTCGCCGAGGACGGGGCCCGGCTGCTGGCGATGGACTGCTTCGGGTACACCGCGGACATGCGACGGATCGTGGCCGAGGAGACCGGACTGCCGGTGATCGTCGCCCGTTCCATCGCCGCCCGGCTCGCCGCCGAGGCGCTCGGTCTCGAGGGGACGGCCGTCTCATGAGGCTCGGCATCATCCGCGTGCTCACCACGCAGGACAGCACCCTGCTGAACAGCCACGGCCGCGTCATCGCCGAGGAGTTCGGCGTCGATGCGGTCTCCCGCTGCATCCCCGACCAGCCCCGCGGCGTCCACTCGCCGGCGACCTTCGAGCAGGCGGCTCCGAAGGTCGCCGAGCTCGCCAGCGCCATGTCCGCGCACGACGACGTCGACGCGATCCTGCTCAGCTGCGCTGCGGACCCGGGCCTCGAGTCGGCGCGCGCCGCATCGCGCGTGCCGGTGGTGGGAGCGGGGTCGAGCGCGGCATGCGAGGCGATGGGGCTCGGGGAGCGCGTCGGCGTCCTGGACCTCACGGCGCGCACGCCACTCGCCGTCACCGCGCGGCTCAGGGACCGCCTTCTCACGGCGACCGTCCCCGACGGCGTCACGGAGTCGCGCGACCTCCTCACCGACGTCGGCCGGCGGGCGGCGCGCAGCGGCGCCGCGGACCTGGTCGCGCAGGGTGCGGATGTCGTGCTCCTCGCCTGCACCGGCATGACCACCATCGGCCTGCGTCATCACCTGGAGGGTGACCTCGAGGTCCCGGTGGTCGACGCCGTTCTCGCCGGTGCCCGCGCTGCCATCGCCGCTGCCGCGGAGACGGCATCCACTCCTTGATCCCCACCACCGCGTTCCACCATCGACAGGAGAGTTCCACCATGTCCTTCAGCCACCTGATCGCCGCCTACGATCTGCTCGACGATCCCGCGGTGCGCGGGGAGAGCGTCGCCGCGCACCTGCGAGGCATCTCGCCGCACGCGCAGGTCGAGGTCGAGGCCGTCACGGAGGAGGCGGGGACCACCGACTTCCTGCGCGTCGTGATCCCGGGGACCGAGGGGAAGCGATCCGGCGGATCCGCGCCGACGCTCGGCATCCTGGGCCGGCTCGGCGGCCTCGGGGCGCGTCCCGAGCAGATCGGCTTCGTCAGCGACGGCGATGGCGCGCTCTCCGCGGTGACCATCGCCGCCAAGCTCCTCGCCATGGCGGAGCGCGGGGAGCGCCTGCCCGGCGACGTCATCGTCGCCACCCACATCGACCCGGACGCCCCCACCCAGCCGCACGATCCCGTCCCCTTCATGGGATCCGTCGTCGAGCAGGAGGTCAGCAATACCCATGAGGTGAGCGCCGAGATGGACGCCATCCTCTCGATCGACACGACCAAGGGGAACCGGGTCCTGAACCACAAGGGCATCGCGATCACGCCGACGATCGCCGACGGCTGGATCCTCCGGGTCTCCGAGTCCCTGCTGGACATCGTCAGCCGCACCACCGGCCGCCTGCCCGCCGTCATGCCGATCACGATGCAGGACATCACTCCGTACGGGAACGACGTCTTCCACGTGAACTCGATCGTGCAGCCGTGCACGGCGACGGAAGCGCCGGTGGTGGGCGTCGCGATCGTCACCGAGTCCGCGGTGCCCGGATCCGCCACGGGCGCCACGGACCTGCACGATGTCGATCAGGCGGTGCGCTTCGCCATCGAGACCGCGAAGGACTTCGGTCGCGGGATCGCGGCGTTCCATGCGCCGGAGGAGCTCGAGAGGCTGCAGGCGCTGTACGGCAGCATGAGCGCCCTGCGCACGCAGGGCCGCTGACCTCGGGCGATCTTCGCGCACCCCCCTCACACCTCCCACGCGACCACACTCACCGAGTGCGCCGGCGCCGTGAACCTTCCATCCTTCAGCTCCACCGACCGCTCCCGCAGAGCGACGGTGTCCGGCACCCCGATCGTGTTCACCGCGAACAGGTCCCCGACCCCGTCGCCGAGGCTGTGCACGGTGACGGGGCCCGTCACGAGCTCGCCCTCGACGCTCAGCACCGCCTCGATGTCCTGGTCGGCCGAGCGGTTGATGACCGCGAGATAGCGCCGTGATCCGTCGGCCGACTCCGTCGCGCTGACGTCCAGCAGCGCGACGGGAGTGAGCACCTCAGTGCACTGCGCCTCCCCGCCCCAGCCCTGCTCGTGGCGCACGGGCAGGGTCACGGCAGGGCCGGCCACAGCGGCCCGCAGCGGCTGGGTGCCGAAGTGGTTCAGGTACAGGTCCCACACGTGGAAGGTCGCCGACCTGACCAGGCCGCCCTCGCGCACGGCGAGCAGGGCGTTGGCGTTGACGAGGTTGACGGTGTTCGCCATGGTCACCGGCACGCGGTTGCCGGCGGTGCGGTGGATCGCGTGGAAGACCCCGGCGTAGAACAGTGCGTCGGCGAGCGTCCTGGGGGAGTACCGGTTCACCTTCCAGCCGACGTCGGCCGCGACGCCGGGAGCGTCGGCCGGACCGGAGGTGTCCCGGGGCGCGATGCCGCCGTCGGGCCCGGGCTGCGGCTCGGGCCAGCTGCGCGGCTCGTAGTGGCGCATGTTCCACTCGTCGAAGGCGATCTGCAGGGGGCTGGTGATGCCGTGCCTGTCCGCCGCGGCGGCGACCTTCTGCGAGAAGCCCTGCAGCACCTGCTCCATGTGGATCGCCTGGGCGACGATCGCGTCGAACTCCTCGCGGCTGGGGTCGACGAGGTGGAAGCCGGCGCCGTAGGCGTGCACCGAGAACCAGTCGGTGAGCTCGCCGAGCTCGCGCACCACCACGTCCGTCCAGCGGTCGTCGTCGAGCCCCACGCACACGAAGCGGATCGAGCCGTCCACGGCGCGCATGAAGCGGGCGTGCTCGCGGGCGTCGTGCGCATACTGCTCGGGGCTGCGGTGGCCCATCTGCCAGGGACCATAGACCTCGTTGCCGATGCCCCAGATCGGCACGGGGAGCGGGGACTCGAGGCCGTCGGCCGCCCGTCGGCGGGTCATCGCGGTGTCGCCGGCGTGGTTGCAGTACTCGACCCAGCGGGCGGCGTCCTCGACGCTGCGGCAGCTGTGGGCGAGGTACGGGGTCGCGCCGGTCGCCTCGCACCAGGCGAGGAACTCCGGGGTACCGAACCTGTTGGTCTCCTCCGAGCCCCACGCGAGCTCGAGCCGGCGCGGGCGCTCGTCCCGCGGCCCGGTGCCGTCCTGCCACCAGTAGGCCGACGTGAAGTTCCCGCCCGGCCATCGCACCACCGGCATGCCCAGCTCGCGGCAGGCGTCGATCACGTCCTGCCGGCAACCGTCGAGCGGGCCATCGCTGGTCACCGAGAGCGGCGAGCCCTCGTCGAAGACGCCGCCCTCGATGTTCCCGAAGAAGGCGGACTCGAGGAAGTGGCCGTAGATCTTGGGGTCGAGGGCGGGGGAGTCGGTCGTGGGGGTGAGGGTGATGTGGGCGGTGGGATCGCCAGCGGTGGTGGGGGTGTCGGGGGAATGCACGGGGTCCTCTCCGGTGCGTGGGTGGGTGCGACGTCGCGCGAGCGGACTCCGCGTCGCGCGGTGCCCCGCCGTCGGGGCCCATGGATGGCGGCGTCCCTGCCGTGATCGCCGATGACGCACGTGGCCTGCATGCCGCAGGGAAGGCACGGCTCCATCCTGCCCCAGAGCGCGGCGCCCCGCAGAGGGAATCATGGAGCGGCCGCGGGCTGCGTGGGAGAGTCCCGTCGGCCTGTCGATTCGACCCGCCGATCCGGCCGACGGCAGGAGCGACAGTGCGTCCGAAGCCTGCTCGTGGCACGGCTTTGACCGGCGCGAACCCCACGGACCATCATCGGTGAGGAACCTTCTCAACGCCGAGCAGAGAGACCCCGAGGTGCCCGCTATGCCGCAGCACGTTCCCGCCTTCGTCCTGGAGCCCGCCGAGGGGTCGACCGCCGTCGGGGCCGAGCGTCTCCACGCCGACGAGATCGACGTCGCCGCCCCGCACCCGGGCGAGGTGCTGGTCGACGTCGCCGCCTGCGGCGTCTGCCACACCGACCTGCACGTCATGAAGGACGAGGTCGCCTTCCCCACCCCGGCCGTGCTCGGCCACGAGGTCTCAGGGGTGGTGCGCGAGGTGGGCGAGGGCGTCACCCATGTCGCCCCGGGTGACCGTGTGGCCTGCAGTTTCATCATGCCGTGCGGCACCTGCCGTCACTGCGAGAAGGGACTCGAGGACCTCTGCGAGACCTTCTTCCAGCAGAACCGTCTGGCCGGCCACCTCTTCGACGGCACCACCCGGTACAGCCGCGAGGGTGAGGACGTGGCGATGTACTCCATGGGCGGCCACGCCCGCAGCTGCGTCGTGCCCTGCCGGGCCGTGTTCCCGCTGCCCGACGAGGTGCCCCTGCACGACGCGGCGATCCTGGGCTGCAGCCTGTTCACCGGGTACGGGGCCGTGCGCGGCGTCGCGGACGTGCAGCCCGGGGAGAACGTCGCCGTGGTCGCCACCGGCGGCGTGGGGCTTAGCATCATCCACCTCGCGCGGGCCGCGGGCGCGCAGCGCGTCATCGCCGTCGACATCGACGACGAGAAGCTCGTGCTCGCCGCCGAGCTCGGCGCCACCGACGTCGTCAACTCCGCGACCCAGAATGCGGCCGACGAGGTGCGACGCCTCCTCGGCCACGGAGTCGACGTCGCCTTCGAGGCCCTCGGCTCCGTTCCCACCGTGTCCCTCGCCGTGGACCTGCTGGACGACGGCGGCCGCGCCGTCCTCGCCGGCATCGCCCCGGCCGGCCAGACCCTCGACGTGGAGATCGCCAAGCTCGTGCGGCGCAAGCTCCGCATCCTCGGCTCCTTCGGCGCTCCCGCCTCGACCACGATGCCCGAGGTGATCCGCCTGGCCGCCGAGGGCAGCATCGACCTCGAGCGGCTGATCACGGATCGGTTCACGTTCGAGGAGACCGCGGAGGCGTACCGGAAGCTGAGCGAGCGTGAGATCCGTGGGCGGGGAGTTGTTGTGGTGCGGCCGGACTTGGGGTGACTTCCGCGTCGGGAGATGGATCAGCAGGCGAACTCGCTCTCACTGAGCGCTTTTTTGCCGAATTCTCGGCAGTCGGGAGCCTCACCGCCCTCAGAAACTGTTCGGGACCGAGGTGTGCGCTTCGTCGAGTAGCGGGCGGCGATGGACCGTCACGGACACGAGGGCAAATCGCGGCCCAGCGGGTGCTGGGGTAGCGTCATCCGGTCGTCGCGTCAGGGACGTGCCTCGGAACGCGATCACTTCTGCAGCTGCAGCTGCAGCTCGGCGGCCGGGGAAGACCAGGAGACTGGTTACAAGGAAGTACCCCAGAATGATGAGACCGGCAATGAGGCCAGCGGCGACCCCCAAGCCCGACAGGGAGCTGAGGAACAAGGCGAACATTGCGATGGAAATGCCGATAAGTGAGCCAGCCAGGGCGAGATCTTCGCTCACATAGGTGCTCATCGCGACCTGGTACTCGTTGACTCGAAGGGTGAGGTTGCGTCGACTCTCCTCAGTAGGCTCGACTACGGGAGCTGCGCCGAGAGCCTTCAGTTTCCGGTTGATCGCTCTGATGGGGCGGGATGGTCGCAGCTTGGTCTGCTTCGAAGAGAGCTCGTGGCCCCTTGGTCCGTCCCGGTCAGACTCTCCGACGGTGCAGGCGCGCACACGTGCGGTGTACTTCCTTGGGCGACTACTCATCGACGACCCCCTTCTAGACCTCTGTATGCACAGTAAAGAGTGAGTCCGACACTCGAGACCGCGGTGGCGCACGGGAACAAGGAGCACGCACCGGGGTTGTGGACCTCTTGGAGGCCAATGCCGCTTCGATTCGTTGCTACCAAGCACCGATCGACGCACTGCACGGCAAGGGCCAGGGTCAGGTTGCAGGAGCCTGGATCGCGAGCAGGCGCCGCGCTCCGTGATCGAGCACGTGCTCGTGCGTGCCCGCGATCTGCTGGACGGACTGGGAGCCCTGCCGAGGACGTCGTCGCGGTGTGCGTCGGCCTGCCGAGCCCGGTGGACCAGGCGACGGGGCGGGCGCTGAACCCGGTCGGCATGCACGGCTGGACCGGCGAGGACGTGCGCGCCCAGATCGCTGAGGTGTTCGACGGGCCCGTCCTCGTGGACAACGACGTGAACCTCATGGCCTACGGCGAGCGGACGTTCGTCTACCCGGAGGCGCAGGACCTCATCTTCGTGAAGCTCGCGACCGGCGTGGGTGCGGGCGTCATCGCCGGGGGAGCGCTGCAGCGGGGCGCCCAGGGCTTCGCCGGCGACATCGGGCACGTCCCGCTCCTGAACTCCGACCGACCGTGCCCGTGCGGCAATACCGGCTGCGTCTCGCTCACGGCCTCCGTTCCGGGGCTCGCCGCCTCCCTGCGCGAGGCGGGCCGGGAGCTGGAGACTGACGCCGAGGTGGTTGACCTCGTCGCCCAGGGCGATCCCGAGGCCCAGCGCCTCCTGCGCCAGGCCGGCAGGGACGTGGGCGACGTGATGGTCGCGGCCGTCGGACTCCTGAACCCGTCACGCCTCGTGATCGGCGGGCCGTGGGGACCCGGGTTCGAGGTGCTCATCGCCGGCGTGCGGGAGACCGTGTACGGCCGGGGGTTCGCGCCCGCGACCCGGCAGCTGCGGATCGAGGCGTCGAGGACGCCGGACATGGCCGCGATCCATGGGGCGGCGGCGCTGGCGGTGGAGGCGGCGATCGGAATCTGACGCTGATGGCTGTGACTGCGTTAGCGCCACCCCGGCTACTCCCGTGCGATCGGGTCTCTCCGATTGGTCGGGAGAGGAGCAACGTCGGGACTGTCAGGCTGCCTCGTGAAGACCCCCTTCACAGGGTCCCACACCAGCAGTTCGGCGTCGAAAGCACGATGGTGGTTTGCGCACAGGAGCCGGACATTCTTGACGCTGGCTGCGCCGCCTTCGCGGTCGGGCACGATATGGGCGGTGTCGAGCACCTGGGCCACGTCGAGACCGCAGTAGTGGCAGGCAGGGGGCGCGTAGTGGATGAGCGCCGCTCGGCGCAAGGGTGCTTGATGCCGACGGGTGCGGGTCACGCGCTCGATGTAGCGGCGCTCGAACTCGACATCCTCCACGGTAGTCGAATCGACATGGTCAGTCTCGGACAATGGGCTCTCGGAGGCGAGAACTGCCGCCAGGAAGGGGTTGTGCCAGTCTGATCGACGTCTCCGTGCGCGCTCCAACGCTGTATCGCGGACAGCGCCCAGGGCGTGCTCGTCGTCGAGGAAGTGCAGGAGCTGCTCGAGAGTCGTGCCGTTCACCGATATGTCGCCGTTGTCGGCGTCGTTGATCCATGTGTCATCGGGAATCGTCACGGAGTCTTCGAAGTGGCTCGGGAGTCGTAGGCCCCAACTCTCGATCTCCCCTGATTCTTCATTGACCCAGACGTAGAAGAGTTCAATGTTGGACCCATTCACCGTGGCGAACCGATGGGAACCTGCCGTATTGGCCCATTGGGGCCACGCTGATACCGCCCAGGTGTTGTTCGATGCAAGCTCCGAGGCGTCGAGGTAGGCCCGCAGGAGGGCAAGCGAGGTAGCAGCGCTAGGTGTGCGAAGCGCAGTCTCGTATGCTGCGAGACTCGTCGTCCGCCAGCTCTGGCGAGGGGGACGTGTCCACGTGCGTCCGGAGAAGCCGAGGTCGGCCAGCACTCTGCTCTCCTCTACGACACGCTGATCAGCGTCTTCCCCACGCATTTTGAGCACGCGGTCTACGAGAGCGCTGACATCCTCCGGCGCGCGCCTGCGGTTCTGCGGGGGCCGGGCCATCCCAGCGGCTCTGAGGTCCTCACGAGTCAAGAGTGCACGTTCGCGCTGGCTGAACGCCCGGATCCCATGCAGCAGGATCCAGGTGCGAGAGCGACGCTCGGACAGCTTGTTGGGCTTGAGCCAGAACTCTCGGTCGGTGAACTGATCGTCGTATGGGAGGCCCGTCTGGACCACCTCGCAGCAATGGCTGAGGGCGGCGAGCGATGCTTTGGCCCCCTGGTACATGAAGGCACGATCCCCGACTTGAATATGCGCGTTCGGCGCCTCGCTCCAGTGCACGTCCTCGAGATGCAGGAATGCCTGATCGATGTCGAATGTGGTGGGGTCCGAGGGGATGATCCAGTCAGTCATCTCGCGCCTCCTCGTCATCGGACAGAGACGGAAGTGCGTCTGTGATCTGCACGGTGCGCACGGACACGGTCACGACCTTCTGCAGCAGGTCGAGGATGTACCGAGGGTTGTCGTGCTCGATGCCCCACTGGTTGGGGTCGTTGACGATTCCGGACGCCTTGTCGGTAGTGACCTTGTACTGGCGGATGATCCATTCGATCGCGCTGCGGGATCCCAGCTGGTACCGGTATGCCTCCTCGGGGATGCCCCGCACCGTGATCTGCGGGTTCAGGATCAGAGTGTCGGGGGCGTCGGCAGCCTTCTGTCCGGTGGGGAAGCGCATCTTCTGCACGCGGTAGTACTCCGCCGCCTCCTCAGGGCCGCCGAGCGGCGGCTGCTCGCCGCCGACGACCTCCAGCGGATACAGCTCCGCGTCCTCGTAGTCGGCGTGGAGGTGGAACAGCTCGCGGCCAGCCTGGGTCAACCGATCGAAGGTGGATGCTGGCACGTTCGGGACGCGGGGGAGCATCTGCTTCAGCTCGCCGTCGTAGCGTTCGCGGTATTCGGGGGAGTGGAACAGGCCGTAGAGGAAGAAGAAGACGTCGTCTTTCGTGACCCCGGTGCCGTAGCGCTTCTGCATGAGGCGGCGGAACTCGTCGGTGATGTTGTCGACGCGGCGGTAACCATTGATCACCTCGCCGTCGACGCCCAGTTCGAGCTCGCCTTCGGGAAGTGGCTCCCAAACGAATCTTGAGTAGAAGTTCCCGCCAGATCCGGCTCCGGCGAGGTGAAGGTTCGGGACCATTCGAGTGGCAACTGCCGCGAACGGGACCGACGACCCCGATCCAACTATCCAGAATCCAAAGTTGGCATGCCTCGCCGACGGGAAGCATCGCGCAACGATCGCGGGGCGCTCGATCAGTCCGTCACTCAGGTCAACATGCTGAACGTTGAACGGCCTATACATCCCGTTCGTGACGCGGCTGACGTCGCGAGAGAGTGGCCGGTTGTTGACTAGCCGGGCACGTAGGCCGTGAGACCACTTAATTTGACGCTCGTCGGTTGTGAGTATGCCGGCGGTGTCAGATGGCTTTGGTTTCCGATTCCTTGTGAGTGCGGCATGCGCGACGAACAGTTCTCGCTCCGCTTCATAGTTTTCGATAAATCGCGCGAGATTGTTGTCAAGCGCAGTTCGAGACATGTTGTATACCCATGAATCGCGGGAAGTGGACAATCCGGTGGAAGTGCCTCGGAAGGCGGAGACTGTGACTGGGTTAGGATCTGCCAATGGTGGGTATGAAAGGTAGTTCGTGTCGCGCTGTTTGATCCAGTCGCCGTGCTGGTTCGGGGTGATCTGGCGCCAGGGGACGGTGTCGAGGGTGGCGTCGTCGACGATGGCGAGCTTGTCCTTCGTGGTGAGGTAGTCGCCGATGTCGCGGTAGTGGATGGTCGCGGGTCCCTTGTGGTGCTTCGTGCGGACGAGGAGGAAGACAGCGACGGTGTTGCGGCTGCCGGAGCCGAAGACCTTGCCGCCTTCCCTTCGGCTTGTCTCTCCTGCAGTGCGCTGGTTGCCGCGGAGGTTGAAGACGTAGATGGAGCTGAACTCGTCAGCGAGAGTCTTGCGGACGCCGGCGGTGGAGTTACCTTCGATCCAGCCTCCGTTCGTGACGAAGCCAACGACGCCTTCGTCGCCGATGCGGTCGCTGGCCCAGCGGATTGCGCGTACGTAGGAGTCGTAGAGATTGCGCTTCAGCGTCGCATCGGTGCGCGCGGCGAAGGTGTCCCGTACGCGCGCGTCGAGAGTTGGGTAACTGACGTTGGCGTTGTCGTCGTTGCCAGACGTCTGGCCGACGGAGTAGGGCGGGTTACCCACGATGACGCGGATGTCGAGGGCCTTCTGCGCTTCGGCGCGTGTGTTGTTCGTGGGGAAGACGGTCTCATCGGTGACGTCACCGTCTTCGGTCTGCTGGAAGGTGTCGGTGAGGACGATCCCCTCGAAGGGTTCGTATGCCTCCGCTTCGAGTGCCACACCTTCTGCCTCTGCCTGGAGGTCGTGGAAGGTGGTCTCGATGTTGATCGCGGCGATGTAGTAGGCGAGCAGCAGGATCTCGTTCGCGTGCAGCTCGGAGGCGTACTTCCGCGCCAGATCGGCGGGGGCGATGAGTCCGGACTGGAGCAGGCGCACGATGAACGTGCCTGTCCCGGTGAAGGGGTCGAGGACGTGCACGCCTTCGTCGCTGATCGAGCGGCCGAACTCCTGCTTCAGGACGTCGCCCACGGAGCGGAGGATGAAGTCGACGATCTCGATGGGTGTGTAGACGACGCCCATGGCGTCGGCTGCGCGGGGGAAGGCGTTCTTGAAGAAGCTCTCGTAGAGCTCGGTGATGATCTTCTGCTTGCCCTCGGCGTTGTCGATCCCTGCTGCCCGCAGCCGCACGGAGTCGTAGAACTTCTCCAGGGATTCGGCTTCGGCGTCTACGTGCATCGCGGTGAGGGAGGCGACCATGCGGTCCATGACTTGGGAGACGGGGTTGTGGTCGGTGAAGGCGTAGCCCTCGAAGAGGGCGTCGAAGACGGGCTTGGTGATCATGTGTTGGGCGAGCATCTCGATCGCCCCGTCCCGGGTGATCGACTCGTTCAGGTTCCGTCGCAGCGCGTCGAGGAACACCCCGAACTGCTGGGAAGCCGCGGTGTCAGGATCGTCCACGAGCGCGGTGATGCGGGCGATGTGGGCCTGGGCGATCTGGGCGATGTCCTTGGCCCACTGGTCCCAGTAGGTGCGCGAGCCGACCTTCTTCACCATCCGCGCGTAGATCGCGTTGCGCAGCTCGTCCATCTGCGAAAGCCCCAGCTCCAGCGCACCCTGGGCGCTGCCCGTCGAGGGGGCGTCGGAGCCGGCGTTGTCACCGGTGCCATCGCTCGGGCTGTGTGCGCCGTCGCCGTCGGTCCCGTAGCCGACGCCCATAACGTTGATCTTCTCGTCGCGCTTCGTGTTCAGCTCGACCTTGTTGACCATCGCGTCGAACCGCTCGTCGTGGGCGCGCAGGGCCTGCAGGACGTCCCAAACGACTTGGAAGTTGCGATTGTCGTCCAGGGCCTTCTCCGGCGCCACGCCTGCGGGGACCACCACGGGGAGGATGATGTATCCGTACTTCTTTCCTTTGGCCAGGCGCATCACGCGGCCCACGGACTGCACCACGTCCACGACCGAGCGGCGCGGGTTCAGGAACATCACCGCATCCAGCGAGGGCACGTCCACGCCCTCGGAGAGGCAGCGGGCGTTGGACAGCACGCGGCAGGTGCCTTCCCCGGCGTCGTCCTTCAGCCAGTCCAGCAGCTCGGCGCGCTCCATTGCGTTCATCGTGCCGTCCACGTGGCGCGCCTGGACCGCGAGGAGGTCCTCGGGATCCTCGTCTTCGTGACTGTCGATGTAGGTGGAGACGACGTCGGTGAACTGGTCGGCGATCTGCTTGGAGGACTTGATGTCCTTGGCGAACGCGACCGCACGGCGCATCGGCTGGGGGTCCAGTCCGAAGGCGTGTTCGGCGTCTCCACGCTTGGCCAGACCGTTCCAGCAGCCGATCAGTCGCGTGGCGTCGTCGAGGGTCAGCTCGCCGTTTGTCGCGAAGGCCTCCTGCATCGACTCGTTCACGGCCTCCTGGTTCACCGTGAGGATCAGGACCTTGTAGTCGGTGAGCATTCCCAGGCCCACCGCCTCACCGAAGCCCATGCGGTAGAACTCCGGGCCGAACTTCTCCTCGTCATCCATTGACGCGAGAACGGCCTGCGCGTTTCCGGCCTTGGCCTTCGAGGCGTCGTCGTAGATGCGAGGGGTCGCCGTCATGTACAAGCGCTTAGAGGCCCTGAGGTACTCAGGATCGTGGACCCGCACGAACGCGGACTCCTCCGCGCCCGCGAGCGTGGCACCTGTGGTCCTGTGCGCCTCATCGCAGATCACCAGGTCGAACGGTTCGAGCCCGGCCATCTTCTGCGCCTGCGCAACGACGTCGATCGACTGGTAGGTCGCGAAGACCACCCGCATGCCCTCACCGTTCGTGCGAGCATCCTTCATCCGCTGGGCCAGTCGCTCCGGGTCAGTGGTCGCGGGCAGTGCCAGGTCCACGACCGAGATCTCCGAGGTGTCCTGTGAGGACTTCCGCCCCTGGGAGGCCTTCGCGTCCGAGCACACGGCCATCGACGTGATCCCCAGCTCCGTGTTGTTCGACCACTCGCGCAGGGCCTGGGAAAGGAGCGCGATCGACGGGACAAGGAACAGCACACTGCCTGCCGCGCCCACGTACTCCTCTGCCAAACGCAGCGACGTGAACGTCTTGCCGGTCCCGCACGCCATGATCAGGCGGCCGCGGTCATGCTCCGAGAACCCATCGACGACCTTGTTGATCGCCGTGCGCTGGTACGGACGCAGATCCGACGCACCCGAGAGGGAGAGGACCGTGGGTGTGGCTGGATCGAAGAACGCCCAGTCCACCCGCGAGTCCTCGAAGTCCTCCAATCCCAGGCGCCGCACCGGGATCGCCTGCTCGCGGATCGTCTCCTCCGCGTTCGCGCCCCACTGTGTGGTCGTCGAGACCACCAGACGTTCTGAGAACCCGCCACGGCCCGAGGCCGCCAGGAACTTGTCCAAATCGCCCTTCGAGATCCGATGCGTGGGTGCATAGAACTTGCACTGGATCGCGGTCAGCCCTCCATCGCGCCGCTCCGCCACCAGGTCGATGCCCGTGTCATGGCCCCACTTGCCAGGCCACTGATCCCACATCCACACCGTCGAGAACTGACTCGACCACAACGGGTCCGTCTGCAGGAACGACTTGGTGAACTGCTCGAACCGCGTCCCCTGGTCGGCCGTCGACGTGGCCTCGTTGTACATGCGGTCGAAGAGCTTCATCGCGCTGAGCGTGGGGGAGGACATGGGGTCAGTATCGCGCAGCAGAGGGGAAGGATGGGCCTTTGCGGGCGCCAACCCAGCAACCGGATCTTGCGAGCCGTGCTCGAGAGCGGAGGCGGAGCGAGGCGCAGGCTGAGCAGGTCCGTACCCGTCGGCGGAGCCGCATGTGGCGGTCGGTTGGATCTTGCCGAGCAAGATTCGGGCTGGGCTTGAAGCCGTTCCCGTGACCTGCATGTATCCCCTGGTCAGAGATCCGGTAGTGAGACGAGTTGTGGCCAAGCAGGTGAGAGGAATGGTACGGGACTACAGGTATCCCTCCTCGAGCGCTGGCGCCCTCGATAGCCGGCGTTGGCGAGCATTGAAACTTAACGTCGGGTACGCAAGACGGAGCGACGTCGCATAGGGTGAGACGAGTTGGCGAGATTCGGCGTCGGTCATACTGCAGCGGGTGCCCTCTTGGAGGTAAGCATGGAAAAAACCAAGCAACGGGTGGACGAACTCCCTTCCCGGAGATCGCTCGGGTCATCAGCTGCTCTTATGGGTCTTTCGGTAGTTGTATTCGCCATTGTGTCGCTTATTGCGGCGTCCGGGTATGCGTCAGATCGGCATGAAACTCTCGGGCGCTTCTTGAGGCATGTGGCGGGGCCCCTTGGGGTTCATGTGGCCAACCAGATTGGCTGGGGCTTCGGTGCGGCAATCACGCTACAGTTTGGTGTTCTGATCGCAATTATTGGCGGTCAAATTGCCCTAGGTGGCGGCGAACAGGAGGCGGACAGCAGGACCGCGCTTCTCATGCTTGCGGTTGTGCCGCCTGCGGCACTTACCCCGGCTCTTCTTCTGGTTGTGGTGAGCGCCTTTCATGATGGAAACTCTGTAGCGACATTGTTCGTCGCCGTTCCGGTCTATTTCACGATGATGGCGCTCGGAGCGTTTATTGGCACTTTTGAAGTAGGGACTGACGAGGTTCTCCTAGAGTTTGCCGAACGTAGAGCCCGGCGCGCAAGGTTGGCAGAAGCAATCTTGCGCCGGGTGGACGATCAGTTCTCTCCTCTCGTTGCGGTGCTTATTTTTGTCGCCCTGCAGGTGCTCGTGGTGGTAGCAATGCCGCTGGCCGTGTTGTTGGTGCACGATGTGCACGCGGGTCCAAGTCTGAAGAGTTTGGCCGCGATGACTGGCGCTCAGTTGTTGATCGGGGCCGCTTCGGCTGCGTTATTTATAATGACGAGCTCTGGCATGAAGCCCTTCTTGATGCCGGTCGATTATGTGACCGCAATATTGGGTCTTGCGCTCGCGGCTGCGACGGACTTGTTCGGGGCGGCGATAATGCTTCTCCTGTTCCCTCCCGTAGCGATCGGGTCTGCTGTTGCGCTTGTGTGTAAGTTGGTCTTGGCGGTGATGGTTTATCGCGAGGCGAAATCTGTGCGCAAGAGGGATCCTGGATCCAGGTCTCGAATCAGGTGTGTCCCGATTGTTGCGAGAGCGGGTACGACTGTGTCTCGATTCTTCGCTAAGCGTGAATTGCAGTCAAGCGCACGCCAGGTCGAGCGTCGGCGGCGTGAACTAGAGCGTAAGGCTAAGCGCGCTGAGAGCGGTTCGGCACAAGCGGCCCTGGATGACTGAGTAGACACTGGTTCTCTTTAGAGTTGATCACCCTGATTGCTTCTTGCCTTCAGGGCGCTTCTCGGGAGTATTGCGGTCGCGCTAGGTGATTGGCTTGATTGGGATTGTTGATACTTTAGATGGCCTTAGAGAATTGGTGCGGTAAGATAAAAAATGCTTACTGCGCGGTGCGATCAAATCACCTCCAACAACCCCCGGATGAACTCCTCGTACGTCCCCGCACGCCCAGCCAGCCTCTCCACGTTCTCCCGCTTGGACAGCACCCGGATCAGTGCCTCGAAGAGCTCGCCGAACTCCTCACGGCTGTCCTTGCTGAAGGCCATCATCGCGACGATCGAGACCTCGTCCTCACCCCACACGATGGGCTTCTTTGGCACGTAGACGGCGATCGAGGAGGTGTGGGCGTCGATCACCATCGAGTGAGGGATCGCGACGCCCGTGCCCAGCGACGTCGAGGACATCTCCTCGCGCTCCAGCACGCCTCGGTGGAAGCCAGGCTCGACCATCCCCGCCTCGCCGAGGGCCGCGCACATCTGCGCGATCGTGTCCTCGCGGGTCGTGGCCTCGAGGCCCAGGAACAGCTGCGGTTCGATGAGGTTCACGAGTGAGGCGCCGACGCGGCTGCGCCGCTTCTCCGCCGCGATCTCGAGGACGCTCCGGCGCACCTGCTCGAGGTCCTGCGCTCCTGGCAGGGCGCTCAGGTGCAGCACGGGGGAGGCGAGCTCCCGCTGCAGGCCCTGCAGGGGCACGGTCGAGACGATGAGGTCGGGCGCCGAGGGGCCGGTCGCGATCTCGGCCTCGTCGAAGGCGATGGTCTCGATCTCACCGACCCCGGCGATCGCCGACTGCAGAAGGCTGCGCGCGGAGTCCTGCAGGTCGAGGTACGTCGGCGAGATCATCGCGATCCGCACCAGGCGCTCGCGCGCATAGACGCTCTGGAAGTGTGCGCCGACGTGGAAGGAGATCAGGCCGATCTCGTCGGCCCGGATCTCCACGCCGAGCGCCAGCTCGAGCCGACGTGCGATGAAGATCCCCACCTCGTAGATCAGCGGATGCGTGTCCTTGATCGACTGTCCGCCGGGGATGTGCGCGCTCTGACGCCTACGGGCCCGACGCACCAGGTTCCGGGCGTGGAGGCTGAGGAACGCGATGAAGCGCTCGTTGTCCAGATCGATCAGGTAGTTCTCGCCCACCTGCGCGACGATCCGCCGCACCACGGCCACGAAGTCGACCTCGTCGCCGGCCCCATCAGACCAGCCGGCCGCGTCGGGCCCGTCGGCAGCGTCGGGCGCGCCGACCGCACCGGACCCGCCGGCCCGAACGCCCGAGATCCGCTCGCGCGGGGCGAGGCGCCCGGCGACCACGAGCGAGAGATCCTCCGGGGTCGTGTTCTCATCCAGCAGCCCCACCAGGTAGTCCTCCTCGCCGGCGGGCAGGCGCAGCTCGAAGGTGGTCTCGATGAGTTCGGCGATGCGACGGGCGGCATCGCGGCGCAGGTCATCGCCGGTGCTCGCGGCGTCGGGCGGGTCGAACTGGTGGCCCTGGCGGATGCGCCCCACCATCACGGCGACGTGCGCAAGGATCGCGTGCTGATTGTTCTCGGTCGCGAGCAGCCCCAGGTCGCGGAGGATCCGGGTGAGGCCCTCGCGGAACCCCATGAGCGACGGCTCTGCGGACTCGATCGCGAGCTCGCGCACGGAGACGAACTGGGTGCGCGAGCGGGCCGCGTCGGTCATGATCTGGCGGACCAGGCGCCGCTTTGCGAGCTCGGGTCCGACGATCCGCACGCGCGGGCCGCTGCGCTCCAGGCGCAGATGGTGGATGGCGAGCAGCGCGCGGCCCTTGGTGAGGTCGGCCTCGAGGGTGGAGTCGCTGACGCGGAGGTCTTCGGCGAGCTCGAAGACGTCGGCGCCGTCGTCCGCCGTGACGATCGAGCGCAGCAGCGCGGAGAGCCGCTCGCCGGGGCTCAGCACGCGCCGGCCCGGATCGGGCCGCTCAGTGCCGGCGCCGGCTGAGGCGAGACGGGCGTGGTCCAGGGTGTAGCCGGCGCGGGAGGAGGAGACGACCTCCGTCTCGTGCTCGCCGTTCAACCGGGAGACGTACGTGCGGATGCTGCGGGTGGAGACGCCGAGACGCCGGGACAGGTCCTCGGAGGAGACCGCGCCCGGTCCCGCCTCGACCAGCGCGCCCAGCAGACGCTGGCGCGTGGCCTCCCAGGGCTCGCGACGGGTGGGCGCGGGTGCAGAGTCGACGGTGCGGGACGGGGTCATGGCGTGTGGTCCGTCCTCTCCGACGTGGTGCGGGTCCCGTTCTGCGATGGTGCGTTCTGGCTGTCGGCTCCGTCGGTCGGGCCGGTCGCGTCGGTTGCGGTGGTCGCACCGGTCGCGGGCTCCCCGCCATCCCCGCCGACTCGCCGGACCACTGCACCGATCCGGGCGAGCACGTCGGCGTCGTCGACCTGCGCGAAGTCGGTGGTGTCGATCTCGACGAGGTCGCCGAGCGCGAACTCCCCGTAGCCGCGGTGCAGATAGCGACCCAGGAACACCTCGACGCTGAGCAGCTGCGGAGCCGCACGGCGATCAGCCAGCGTATCGCCGGGCTCGTAGGCATCGACGAGGTGTCCCAGGTGGCGGGTCGGATCCTGGTCGCGGCGGCGCTGGCGCTCGAAGAGCACCTCGAAGTCCGCGACCAGCCGCACCGTCACCGCCCGGTATCCATAGCGCCGGCAGGTCGCGGCGAGCACCTCCTTCTGCTTGTCACTGAAGGGGTACTCGGCGAGCACGCGCACGCCATTCGCCATGGCCGCGTGCACGCGGGCGAAGAACAGCTCGAGCGCGGCGCGATCCAGGTGGCCCTTCGCATCCGCGTCGGCGAAGCCCTCCTGGTCGTACAGCTGCTCCTTGAGATCATCGATCGAGACGCTACGGAACGGCCCCAGGTGCTCCTGCACGAGTTCGGCGATGCGGCTCTTGCCCGTGCCCGGGTAGCCGGCGATCAGCAGCAGGAGGCGATCGTCGGCCGACGAGTCGGCGTCGGCCGAGCCCGCACCGGCGGCACGCGCCCCGTCGGCCGCACCTTCGCCTGCCACCCGACCCGCCCCGCTCACGAGATCCGGGCGGGCAGCAGGCATCCGATCTTGTGACGGACGATGCCGGCGACCGCGTCGTTCGCGGGGACGATGTTGTTGCGCAGGGACGCGTTGACCTCGGTCGCCCCGAAGGTCTCCTTCGCGGCGCGGGTCCAGCCGACGATGAGCTCGGTGCCGATGTTGAACTTGCGCACGCCCGCGCGGCGCAGCGCGTCGTAGTCGGCCTCATCGACCCCGGTCCCGCCGTGCACCACGAGCGGGACGTCGACCGCGGCGTGGATCCGCTCGACGAGCCCCACGTCGATCTGGGTCTTCCCCTTGTACGAGCCGTGGTGGGTGCCGATGGAGACGGCGAGGGCGCCCACACCGGTCGCCTCGTGGAAGGCGCGCGCCTCCTCGGGGGAGGTGAGCGCGCCCTCGGCGACGGAGATGCCGTCCTCGGTGCCGCCGATGGTGCCGATCTCGCCCTCGACGCTGACACCGCGCTCGCGGGCGAACTCGACGACGCGGCGGGTCTTCAGCACGTTCTCCGCGAACGGCAGGGACGAGCCGTCGAACATGACCGAGCTGTACCCGGCGTCGATCGCGTCGCGGATGTCCTCGAGCTTCGTCGAATGGTCCAGGTGAAGCACCACGTCGACCGGCTCGCGCTCGGCCATGCCGCGGCACAGGGCCACCAGGTTCTCCATGCCGATGTAGCGGGCGGTGCCGACGGAGGTCTGGATGATGATCGGGCTACCGGCATCGCGCGCGGCCAGGATCATCGGCGGGATCATCTCGAGGTTGTGGGCGTTGAAGGCGCCGACGGTCGAGCCGATGCGCTCGGCCTCGTTCAGGACTTCGCTGAGGGTGACGTACACGGGTGCTCCCTGGGTCTCAGTAGTTCTCGCGCATGATGCGCTTGGAGGTGGCCAGCAGCGCGTCGATCTTCGACATCCACTGGTTGATCGCGGCGCCGTCGCCTGCCGAGGCGGCCTGCGCGCGGCGCGTGTTGTACAGGTCCATGAGGCGGTTGTACGAGGCGCCGTAGCGGGGCCTGGCCTCGAGCGACGCCTCGAACGAGGCGATCGCGGCGCCCGTGTCCCCGAGGCGCTCGTGCAGGGTGCCGAGCTCCTCGTGAAGGTCGGCCGGGTCCGATGCGGACGGGCTCGACGGGCTCGATGAGGTCGACGGGGCCGGCGCAGAGGCGAGCTCGGCGTCGATCTCGGCGATGCGCGCGGTGGTCTGCTCACGCTCGGCGTCGGTGAGCTCGGATGCGGGGGCGCCGGCATCGTCGGCAGTGGTGCGCGCCGAGCCCCCGTCGGCGGCTTGATCGGTGCTCGAGCCGGGGCGCGTGCCCAGCAGGCGGTCGAAGAATCCCATGGCGTCTCCTGTCTCTCAGAGGGGTGCGGGTGTCGTGCGGTGGATGTGTCGGGTCGCGGGGGTCGAAGGCCCGGACGTCGGCCTCAGAAGGCCTTGATGATCGGGCCGATGACCCAGGCGAACAGCAGGGCGGCGACGATGGTGTCGGCGTCGGTCGCCGAGAGGCTCGGGAAGCCGAGGGTCTGGAACGTGCCCACCAGCAGCGCTGGCAGCAGCGTGATGAAGAATCCGTGCACCAGGCCGCCGATGATCGCGCCGCGACGGCCGCCCACGGCGTTGCCGAAGATGCCCGCGGTGCCGCCCGCGAAGAAGTTCGTGAGCATGCCGGGGACGATCACGGCGAAGCCCGCGAGCGGGAGCACGAACATCGCGATGACGGTGCCGATCGTGGTGGTGAGGAAGCCGATGATCACGGCGTTCGGTGCGTAGGGGAACAGCACCGGCGCGTCGAGCGCCGGCTTCGAGTTCGGCACGAGCTTCATCGAGATGCCGCGGAAGGCGGGGACGATCTCGCCGAGCAGCAGGCGCACGCCGGCCATCAGCACGTACACGCCCACCACGAACTGCATGGCCTGCAGGAACGCGTACACCAGGAAGTTCGTGTCCCCGGCGGCGTCGGCCGAGGCGGCCGGGCCCGCGAACAGCGCCGTGATCAGGAACAGCGGGATCATCACGACCGCGAGGGACATGTAGGTGTCCTGCAGGAACTCGAAGGCCCGGGGGAGCTTGAGGTCCTCCGTGGTCTTCCGGTCGGGCCTGCGATCGCGCACCAGGTAGGCGACGCCCGCCTCGACCATGTAGCCGATGGTGCAGAAGTGCCCGAGGGCGATCGCGTCGTTCCCGGTGACCTTGCGGATGATGGGCTGGGCGATCGCGGGCATCGCCACGCAGAAGATGCCGCCGACCACGCTGCAGGCGATGATCAGCCACACTCCGGAAAGGCCCATGGCCGAGCCGAACACGACGGTCATCGTCGCCATCCACAGCAGCGCCTGACCCGTGAGGAAGATGTACTTCCAGGGCGTGAAGCGGGCGAGCAGCACGTTCACGATGAAGATGCCCAAGAAGGCGATCGCGATCGGCCCGCCCAGCTTGAGGTCGTTCGTTGCGAAGCCGTTGACCGCCTCGATCGACGGGACGATGCCGGTGAGGTTGAATGCCGCCTCGAACTGTGTGCCGAAGTAGGTGAGGGTTGCGACCAGCACCGCGGAGCCGGCCGCGAGGACCATGAAGCCCAGCAGCGTCTTGAAGGTGCCCGAGACGATCGAGCCGACGTCCTTGCGCTGGAGGATCAGGCCGATCATCGCGATCAGGGCGATGACGATCCCGGCCTGCGTGAAGATGTTGGAGATGATCCAGTCGAGGACGCCCATCTCAGGCCTCACGACCCTCGAGCGCGGGGATCAGCTTCTGGGTGATCTCGTCCTTGTCCACGATGTTGTGCAGGTAGACGAGGGTGATCGACGGGTCGATGTCGTACTTCTCGATCTGCGGGCGGAAGCTCTCCGCCGAGACGATCACGTCGGTCTTGATGCCTCCGACCGAGGAGACGGACTCGTGCTCGGTCTTCGCGCGGATCTTGTGCGAGGCCAGGACCTCCTCGGCCTCCATCTGGCAGGCGAGGCTGCTGCCCAGCCCTGCGCCGCAGATGAAATAGATCGTGGGGGTGTTCGCCATGGTGGGTCTGCTCCTTTGCAAGGGCCCGAGGGTCGGGCGGGTTCTGGTGTCGGTGGCGCCGGTCAGTCGACGGGCGCGGGAGTGAGAGCGCCGCGGAAGTCCGCGGGGGAGTGCGCCGCGACGAGCCGGTCGACGGCCGACGGGTCGCGGATGATCTGCACGAAGCCCTTGAGCGCCTCGAGGTGCGAGGTCGCATCGGCCGCGGCCAGGCACAGCACGAGGCGGACGGGGTCGTTCTCCTCGTGGGAGAAGGCGATCCCGCCGGGAACGGTGAGGGCGCTCATCGCCGTGCGGGCGACCGAACCGTCGGGCTGGGCGTGCGCGAGCGCGACGCCCGGGGCCAGGACGATGTACGGGCCGAAGCGGTCGACGACCTCGATCATCCGTTCCACGTACCCCTCGCCGATCGCCCCGGAGGCCAGCAGCGGCGCCGCCGCCTCACGGATCGCGTCCTGCCAGGACGCCGGCGATGCGCCGAGGACCACGTGGTCCTCGGTGATCAGCTGGGGAAGCGATGTCGGCACGATGCGACCTCTCTGTCGGGTGGAACGTCCCGATAAGGATGCGAGGCGCGGGGGAGCGGGGGCCAACAGATGTTCTTCCGCGTGGGGTGGGGGTGGCGGAAGCCCGACGCGGGCGGGGCGCGCACTTACCCACAGCTGCAGACGTCCGTCCGGACCACTATCGGGAGAAGTTCACCAGGGAGGAGACCTACGCTCTCGATCCTCAGCGCGGAGAACGGATACCCGGGCGAAGCGCCGCCACAGGGATCGGGACATCACGCCAGCAGCACGTCTCCCGCCGACGCCAAGTGGGTTTCCGTAGAAAACGGACGGCTTCGCCGTGGCGGTTGACCAGATTGCACGACCCCAGCATGCTGGGGACTGAATCTGCTCAGGCAGGAATCCACACGGCGGATCTCAGCTGGGCCGGCGAGGAAGCTCAGAGCATTGACGACCCAGCGCCCCGTGATCCACCGAGAATATTGCGAGGACCGTCATGAGCCGTGAGCCCTCTCCATCCGTCGCCCCCGATTCGACCGGAGACGGTCCCGACGGCGCTCGCGCTGCCGGTCGCGCGGCGTCACAGGGCACCCGTGGTCACAGGCGGAGGTCCCTGCTGCGCGCGGCCGTGTGGACGGCCCCGGTCAGCGTCGTCGCCCTCTCGTCGCCCGCCCTCGCTCTGTCTCCTGGCGAGCAGCCGGTTGTCTCGGCCCTGGGCTGGTCCAACACTCTCGCCGAGACCCCCTCGGAGTTCCGGATGGACTACTCCGTCGACGTCCCGATCGGCATTCGACCGACGACCACCAGCTGGCGATACCAGCCGAACACGACCGGAAATTCCACCAGATACAGCGCGAGTGCGGCGACAGCGAACATTCGCGCGAACATCGGTGAAGCCTGGGGTGAGATCGCGACCCTTCCCCTGGACTCCTACTCCGAGCGGGTTTTTTGCCATGTACGGGGCGACGCGTACATGCCGTACGGGGCAACGGGCACGCAATACGGGGACTGGGACCTTCAACTGGCGTGGGCCGGTTCTACGGGTTTTTCGACGACATCGCTCTCGGCGCAGTCCATGGATCCGACCCTCGCCGACGGCGACGGCAGACCATTGGGTATCAATGCGTGGGACACGCGCACGGACCCGGCATATGCGTCGACGAACCAACAGAGCGGGTGGGCGAACTTCACGACGACGGGGAGCGTGCTGTACAGCCAATTCGTCGTCGCTGCGGGAACGCGACGATTGGCCACGCTCGGTGGAAATCGCAGTCCGGAGGTGTACTACCAGTTCCGGAACACCGACACCGGCAGCACCTGGACCCATGAAGGCGTCGGAACAGCACCGCAGCTGATATCGGTGGACGGCGGCAACTATGCGACCGGGACCGGCACCACACGCACCATTCCGACCAACGCGACCACGGGGAACAGTCGAGTCGGCCCCCGCTTGAGCACAGCTCTCGGGTTCGGCGTGGACGACCGCTTCACGCTTCCCGACGAAGGGTACTGGCAATTCCTCATCTGGCCTCAGGCCGTGAGCGTCGGACACGAGCTCGAGGTGCCCGACGGCGTCTCCTGGGACCCAGCCGCCGAAGAAGGCCACCAGATCGGATCCGTCTTCTACTTCTCGGAGTCCTCCGGAGCCGTGTTCAATGCGTCCCTGCAGGAGATCGCCTGAGCGGAGGGGTAGACGCGTGCCACCTACCCTGTCCCCATGCCCCCGCTGCTCTGCCTCGACCTCGGCACGTCCTCCGCGAAGGCGGCGCTGATCGACATCGAGGGCAGCCCCCTCGCCACTGCGAACGCGCCGTACCCCGCCACCTCGTTGCCGGACGGCGGGTCAGAGCAGGATCCCGAGCACTGGATCCGCGCCGCCCGCACAGCGATCACCCACGTGCTTCCTCGATCGGCCGACGTCGCGGCGCTCTGCCTCACCGGCCAGATGCAGGACCTCATCCTCGAGAGCTCGACGAGCGGCGATCACGGCGCTGTGCGCCCCGCCATCCTCTACACAGACCTCCGCGCGAGCACCGACGCGCGCGAGATCCGCGAGGGGCTCGCTCGGGCCGGCGAGGACTGGGACGCACTCGCCGGCAACCAGCAGGACGCGAGCAGCTGCGCGGCCATGTTCCGTCGCCTCGCGCGCGTCGAGCCGGAGACCGTCGGCCGAGCCCGCGGCATCACCTTCGGGCCCGCCGGCCACCTCGCGCAGCGCCTCGGCGCAGGCCCCTGGTGCGACCCGACCACCGCCTCGACCACGGGCCTGCTCGATGCCCGCACCCGCGACTGGTCGCCCGCCGTCGCCCGCGCGGCCGGCATCGACCCGGCCCTGCTGCCGCGCCTCGCGCGCGGTGTCGGCGAGGTCGTCGGACGCACGGGCGAGAGCGCTCGAGATCTGTTCGGCCTCTCCGTTGACATTCCGATCGTGCTCGCTCCCGGTGACGCGGGCGCCGCGGCGATCGGCGTCACCGGCACCGCGCCCGGACACGATCACGCCTCGCTGGGCACGAGTGGCTGGATCGCGAGCATCCGTGCCGTGCACGAGGAGTACGCCTCGTCGGCCGACGCCTCCCACCGCCTCGCCCTCGGCGAGCTCGAGCTGCGCATCTCCGCCGTCCTCGCCGCCGGAGCCGCCGCTGCGTGGGCCCGAGACACGTTCCTGCACGGCGCCTCACCCGCCGAGGCCGACGCTCTTCTGGAGCAGAGGGAGCTCGAGCACGGACGCGGTCCGACGGGCCTGCTGGTCCTGCCCTCGCTCGGCGGAGAGCGCTACCCGGTGCGGGACGACGCACTGCGCGGCGCCGTGCTCGGCCTCGACCACATGACTCACCCCGTCGACCTCTACGCCGCGACCCTCGAGGGCGTCGCGTTCGCTCTCTCGCACGCGCTCGAGCCCTCGGAACAAGGCGTCGCCCCAGCCGGGGGTGACGCCGCGAGTTCGTCAGCCGATGCCCTGCTCACCGTGGTCGGCGGAGGAGCGGCTTCCGCACCCTGGCGGCGGATCCTGGCCGACGTCACCGGCCGACCCGTCCACAGCATCGAGCGCGACGGCCGGCGAGCAGATGCCCGGACGCCGGAGACCGCTCAGGTGGACGCGACCCTGCTGGGCGCGTCGATCGCGGGAGCCGAGGCACTCGGGCTCGAGCATCGCATCGCCCCGCTGGCCGAGCGCACGGGAGAGACCACGGCCCCGGATCCGTCGGCCGCCGAGGCCTATGCGCGGCTGCGGCCCGCGCATCGTGCGCTGTACGAGGCGGCGGCGGACATCGAACGTCCGCAGACCGTCGAACCCCCATCGGGGGACCGCTCGCAGGACCGGATCATCTAGACGGGGTGCGATCGGGGGCTCGGGTCGCCACGCACCTGACGCCCATCTGACCATCGTTCGCAGCCCGCAGCCCGCAGCCCGCCTCTGGTCCCCGCTCACCCCGCCTCGACGACCACCCGCACATCCCACGCACCGAGCTCCAGCTCGCTGCCCGCGGCGAGCTCCTCGCCGCTCAGCGCGTCCCGCACGGCCGTCGGCAGACGGAACATGCTCGGCTCCCACGACCAGTTGTGCAGGAAGTGCACGCGCTCGCCGGCGCCGTTGCGCGCGGAGAACACGGTCTGGGACTCGGTCGCCGGACGCCACGCGGCACGGCTCTCGCGGCCTTCGCCGGCCCCACGGCCCTCACCAACCTCGCCATCGCCGACCCTTACGGCCCACTCCATGAGCGCGGCCGCGAGATCCTGATCGGGCACGGTGCCCACATACGTGATCCGCCCGTCCCCGGCCGCGCGCGTGGTCACGGCGGGCCAGCGGCCGAAGTGCGGGTGCACGTACTGGGCGAGCACCTGCGTCGCCTCATCCGTCACCTGCACGCCATCGGCCCAGCGCGTGCCCGAGGCCCCTGCCGTCAGGGAGAACGAGAGGCCGTCGGCCCCCTCTCCCGCCTCGAGCGGGAGCGGTGCGCGCAGGTTCGAGAACTCGTCGTACCAGACGCCCGCGGCCTCGTCGAGCAGGGCCGGCTTGCGCTCGAGGCGCGCCCGGGCCTCCTCATCCTCGTAGCCGGTGCGCACCCCGAGCACGAGGTGTCCGCCGGCCTCCGCGTACTCGCGCAGCCACGCGAGGTCCACATCGGAGGCGATCGTGAACGCTGCGGCCACGAGCACGGGCCGGCGCCGGGCGAACCGCGCCGGGGTCTGCTCGCGCAGCTGCGCGATGTGCACGGCGTTCGCCTGCAGCCCGGCGTCGACCACGCCCCGCGAGAACGCCTCATAGACGGTCTGGAACGAGCGGCGATCCGGGGTGTCGTCGGCGCGCGCGAACGCCGGGTACTCGGAGAGCGACCACTTCGAGGGGGTGTCGAACAGCAGCGCGACGTCGGCGTCCGGCTCGAGCCCGGTGACGCTCGCGCCTGCGTGGCGCAGCTCCTCGCCGAACTGCGCGAGCTCACGGTAGACCCGGCCCCCGTGATGGACAGCGCCTCGACCGGCGACCCCTCAGCCCTGCATCTCCCGCACGGTCCACGCGGACCGCACGTCCTGGATCAGCCCACCGCCGCTTCGCCGGCCACGACCACGGCCGCCCCCTCGCCCACCCTGCTGCTGCTCGAGGATCCCGGACCTGTCGCGCACACCGCATCGCTCCGCCCATCCGCGCCACGCGCTGACCAGCGACTCGACATGCTCCGGGAACTCCGCGGAGAGGTCATGGCGCTCGGTGCGGTCGACGTGGACATCGTACAGCTCCCAGTCGCTGCCGAATGCGCGCACCGCCTTCCATCGGCCGCAGCGGACGGCGGCGTTCCCCTCGTGCTCGAAGAACAGGGGATGGGGTTCCGGCATGCTCTCCTCGCCCCTCCACCCCGCGAGCAGGGACGAACCCTCCAGCGGCGGGCTGTCGGGATGGGAGGTCCGATCCACCGCTCCGATGCCCGCCGCCTCGAGCAGCGTCGGGACGATGTCGGTCAGCTGGGCGGGGGTGCGGTCCCAGCCGGCGGCGACGCCGCCGTGCGGCCATCGGGCGAGCAGCGGCGTGGCGATGCCTCCCTCGTGGACCCAGTGCTTGTACTCGCGGAACGGGGTGTTCGAGACGTTCGCCCACGCGCGCCCGTAGGTCGCGAACGTCGAGGCGGGCCCGGGGACGACGGAGGGATCGTTGCCCTTGCGCACCCTCTCCCCGGCCGCGGTGCGCACGGGCACGTTGTACGGCACGGGGTCCATCTCGTCGGCCCATCCGGGAGGGATCTCCTCGGCGCATCCTCCGTTGTCCGAGAGGAACAGGACGATCGTGTCCTCGGACTGCTGCGTGGCCTCCAGAGCGTCGAGGACCCTGCCGATGGCGGCGTCCATCGCAGTGACCTGTGCGGCGTACACCTCCATCCGTCGCGCCTGCCAGGCGTGGTGGGCGGTCTCCTCCCAGGCGGGGACGTCCTCGTCCCGCTCGGTCAGCTCCGTGGCGGACTCGAGGACGCCGAGCTCGCTCATGCGCTCGAGGCGTCGGGCGCGTGCGACGTCCCAGCCGTCGTCGTACATCTCGCGGTACTCGGCGATCTGCTCCGGACGAGCGTGGAGAGGCCAGTGCGGCGCCGTGAACGCCAGATACAGGAAGAAGGGCCGGGGATCCTGGGCCGCCGCGCGGATCTCGTCATCGGCGCGCTCGCCGAGATGCTCGGTGAGCGAGAACTCCGGGTCGAAGCTATCGATCGGCTCCTCGTCCTCCACCATCGTCACCGGGTCGAAGTAGCTCGTGGCGCCGCCCAGCGGCCCGTGATGCCTCTCGAAACCGCGACGCGTGGGCCATGCGGGGTCCGGCTCCCGCACATTCCCGGCGAGATGCCATTTGCCGATGCAGGACGTCCTGTATCCGGCGTCGCCGAGCATGTCCGCGATGGTCGCGCAGCGCGGGTCCAGGTCTCCCGGATAGCCGGCGGGGAGCGTGCTCCCGGTGAGGATCCCGACCCCGGTCTGATGGGGGTGCAGGCCGGTGAGGAGCGAGGCGCGCGACGGCGAGCACCGCGCGGTGTTGTAGAAGCTGCTCATCCTGGCGCCCTCGGCGCCGAGGCGGTCCAGATGCGGTGTGCTGATCTCTCCGCCGAAGCATCCGATGTCGGAGAACCCCATGTCGTCAGCGAGGATCAGGATGATGTTGGGGCCTCGTGCGGAACCCCCGAGCTGCCTCGTCGCGGTCATGACGACTCCTTGTCCGCCCGCGCCTGTTCGAGCTCGTCACGGATCCGGTTCCCGCCCGCCTTCTTCCATGCGGCCACCCCGTCGTCCCATGCTGACACCGGCTTGCGGCCCTGGAGGATGTCGTTGGTGAGGTCGTCGATGCGTCCCGTGATGCTGCCGCCGATCCGGGTGTCGGCCTCCGAGTAGAGACCCAGGGTGGGATCAGCGAGGCCGTACGCGACGACCATCTTCTGCCCGTCGTACCAGCTCTGCGTGGAGCGCCTCTTGCCCGGGACGTAGACGGGCCAGGGAGCATCCGTGAGGTAGCGGAATCCCAGCGGGGTCTCGCTGACCCCTCGGTTGGTCGCCACAGGGTCCGAACCCTGCAGATCGTAATCCACGCCTTCCACCCCGTACACCCGAAAAAGGTACTCCTCCGTGCCGAAGGGAGCCGCCAGGAAGTTCAGCACCCTGAGCAGGGTCGGGATCCGCTCTCCGGCGTCCTTGCGGATGCTCGAGATGCCGTAGGTGGGATTGCCGAGCCACGCGCAGGCCATCTCGGGGTCGCCGTGGAAGCCCGGCGTGCGCATGGTGTCCATCCTGAAGCTGTCACCGACGGACTGGATCTGTTCGAAGTTCGGCCAGGCGGAGAAGGTGTCCATCATGAAGTAGTTGCGGCCCGCAACGAACCAGTTCTTGCGGTCGGTCGCCTGGGAGGAGAAGGCGTCGGGGCTGACGACGCCTGCCTCGACCATCTTCCGGGTGGCCTCCAACGCCTCCTTCTGCTGCTCGGACTCGAGGCTGCGCGTCAGGTGGCCGCCCTTCTCGGACCAGGTGTTGGGGATCCCGAGCATCTGGCGCACCAGATCGAGAGGAGCGGCCCCCAGGGCCCACACATTGGACCGCGGGGATGTCAGCTCCTTGCACAGCGCGAGGAACTCCTCGAAGGAGTCCGGGTCCTCCGTGATGCCCTTCTCCTCCAGCAGATCGGTCCTCTTGTAGAGGACCGAGGAGCTCATGATCCCCCGAGGGACCGGGACCCCCATGATCTTCCCGTTGAACGCGCTCTGCTCCCACGTGTCCGTCGGGATGTTCGCGAGGAAGGGGTAGTCCTTCACCGCGGACCCCGAGAGGTGGGGCGTGAGATCGGCGGCGGTGGCCTCGAGGAACTTCGGGAGCTCCTGCATCCCGCCCGCGACGACGAACAGCTCGGGGAGGGAATCGCCGGCGACGACGGTGGCGAACTTCTGGTCCCAGTCCGGCGCCGGCACGATGTTCATCTTCAGGTCGGAGCCGAGGCGCTCGTTCAGCGCCTGCCAGAACGCGTTCCGCGAGACGCCGGGAGGGACGGGGGAGTCCGTGCGCACGAGGGAGCTGATGGCATCGCCGTCTCCCGGGGCGCCGGATGTGGCGGCGGTGGGCGACGACGGGTACTCGAAGTACCCATCCATGAGTCCGGTCTTCGGGTCACCGGGCAGGTCCGGCGTGACCCCCTGGTAGGGGATGTGCTCCGGCAGCGTCACAGGGGCGTTGGCGTACTTCACCGGGATGCCGCCCCGGCCCTGGTTGCTGCAGGCGCCGAGCAGTGCGGCGGCGCCCGCACCGCCGGCGGCGAGGAGCGCGCGCCGGGTGGGGACGAGTCGTGAGGTCATGATCAGCCTTTCACCGCGCCCGTCAGGACACCCTTGGAGAAGTGCCGCTGCAGGAACGGGTAGACGATGAGGATCGGCACGATGGAGATGACGAGGATGGCCATCTGGATGGTCTCCTGCGGCGGGGCCGCCTCCACGGCAGTGCCGAGCTCGGAGGTGCCCATCTGCGCGCCGTTGACGACATAGGTGCGCAGCACCATCTGCAGCGGCCACTTCGCGGCGTCGTTGATGTACAGCAGCGCGCTGAAGAACGCGTTCCAGTAGTTCACGCCGTAGAACAGCCCGATCACGGCCAGCGCGGCACGGGAGAGCGGGATGCCGATACGGCGGAAGACCTGCCATTCGCTGGCGCCGTCGACCTTCGCGGCGTCGAGGATCTCGTCGGGCAGGCTGACGAAGAAGCTGCGCACCACGATCACGTTGAACCCGCTGACCGCGGTCGGGATGATCAGTGACCAGTAGGAGTCGATCAGACCGAACTGGCGCACCGCCAGATAGGTCGGGATCAGGCCGGGGGAGAACAGCAGGCTGAACAGCACCAGCAGCAGCATCGGGCGGTTCGCGACGGTGCCACGGCGGGAGAGGGCCCAGGCGAGCATCGCCGTGATCATCAGACTGAGGATCGTGCCGACCGCGGTGATGCCGATCGAGACCAGCAGGGCTCGGGAAACGACTCCGCCGGAGAGGATCGAGCGGTAGGCGGTCAGGTCGACCTCGCGGGGGAACAGCACGAACCCGCCGGAGTTCGTGACCTGATCCGCGGGGGCGATCGAGGTCGCGACGATGCCGATGAACGGGACGATCACCAGTGCACAGGCGATGACCAGGACGATCGTCTTCGTTGTCTTCTCGACGGGCCCGGCGGCATTGAGCTTCGCCCGCCGCCGGTGGGCGTCGGCCGGGGTGGTCCGGGCAGATGCGGACCCGCCCGGGGTGGTCTGGGGGTTCTCGGTCGTGGTGCTCATGCCCTGTAGACCCCTTCCTCGCCCATGGAGTGGGCGATCTTGTTCGCAGTGAGGACGAGGACCAGTCCGATCACGCTCTTGACCAGGCCGACAGCGGCGGCGGTTCCCCATTGGCCGCCGGCGATGCCCTCGTTGAACACATAGGTGTCGAGCACTTCGCTGGCGTCGATCCCGACGGCCTGCTGCTGCAGGATGATCTGCTCGAAACCGACGCTGAGGGAGTTGCCCAGCTGGAGGATGAACAGCAGGATCACGATGGGGCGCAGGCCGGGCAAGGTGACGTTGAGGGTCTGCTGGAAGCGCGAGGCGCCGTCGACGGCGGCCGCCTCGTACAGCGACCTGTCGATCCCTGCCAGCACGGCGATGAACAGGATCGCCGCCCAACCGGTGTCCTTCCAGATGACCTGAGAGGTCAGCAGCACCTTGAACAGGTCGGCGTTGCCGATCACGTCGAAGGTGGGCAGGCCGTTGGAGCGGAGCAGGTTGTTGACCATGCCGGAGCCGCCCAGCATCTGCTGGAACACCGCGACCACGATCACCCAGGACAGGAAGTGCGGCAGGTACAGCACCGACATGACGCCCTGGCGGAGCTTCTCGGACATCAGGCTGTTCACCATCAGCGCCAGCACGATCGGCACCGGGAAGATCATCACCGACTGGATCAGGGTGAGGATCAGCGTGTTGCGCAGCGCGTTGAGGAACGCCGGGTCGCCGGTGACGAGAATGCGGAAGTTGTCCAGTCCGTTCCACAGGCTCTCATCGGTCCCCAAGAAGGGTTGGAAGTCCTGGAAGGCGATGACGTTCCCCAGCAGCGGGAAGTACTGGAAGCCGATCAGGAGGAGCATGCCCGGGAGCGCCAGCAACAGCACGGTGCGGTCACGCAGGATGCGTCGCAGCAACGAGGGCCGTGGACGCCGTGCGAGCGGCGGCGATGCGGCTGTCGAGGGTGACTTCATGTCGGTGACGGCCATCATGGGCGTCCTCCTTCAATGACTTCGTCGTCGGAGTCCCGAACCCCTGCTCCAGTGAGAGGACAGGGCACTTCGCCGTCCGTGGAGGGGACCGCTTCCCATCGCGGTGTGCAGTGCCCGACGCGCCGACCTCCGTCGGATGGGTGGCGCGAATCGGACGATGGGGCAGGGTTGCGCCCGATCGGGCGACTGCCACAATTCCTACGTGGGAATCATGTGGGTGCAGCAGAAGTTGCCGACGGTTGTCGCGTCCGCCGAACGTGACCGCGGGTTCGACACCCTCCAGCCCCGCGGCGCTCTCGACCGGCAGGTGGCGCCCGCGCTCGCCGCCCCTCGGCCCCCTGGTCACGGCGCCGACCTTCGGAAGGGCACCTCGAACCGTCGTCCACCGTCGGTCTGCGATAGGTTCGAGGACCGCAGTGAGCCGGGCAGATTCCCGGACCCACCTCGGGGACCGCTCGAGGACACGCCGACGCGGCGGCGCCCGACGGGCAGGTGTGCCGGCACGCACCCGCGGCGCGGAAACACACGAGGGAGCATCGCGTTGACACCATCACCGGATCACACCGACCTCCACCGGAGCGATCCCGCGGACGTCCTCGCGACGGTCCACTGGCGGCGCACAGTCTTCAACCTCTACCACCGCGTGCGCGAGGCAGCCGACCCCGAGACGGGGCACCGGCTCTGGCGCGCCGAGCGCGACCGTCTGTTCGCGCACCACCCCGCCTCCCCGCTCCTGCCCGGGGCCGCCGCGACCTTCCGCGGGCTCCCCGTCGCCGACTACGACCCCCGCTGGCGATTCCGCGCCCGGATCGAGCCCGCGCCGCCGCAGTCCTTCTCGGTCACCACCGGCACCGATGGCCTGGTGGGCTTCGAGCGCCTCGGGATCGTCCGGCTCGCGGACACGGGCACCCTCGACGTCTGGTCCCACACCGGCTACGGGGGAGGCGTGTTCGTCCCGGTCAAGGACGCCGGTGCCGGCAGCACGACCTACGGCGGCGGCCGCTACCTCATCGACACGATCAAGGGCGCGGACCTCGGCGACGGTGACGACCTCGTGCTCGACCTCAACTTCGCGTTCAACCCGTCGTGCGCGTACGACCCGATGTGGGCCTGCCCGCTGGCACCACCCGGCAACACCCTCGCCGACGTCGTCCCCGTGGGCGAGCTCCACCTCGCGCACTGAGCACGCCTCCGCCTGATGCCGCCGGAGCCGACCCTGCCCGCCCTCAGGGCGGGCAGGGGATCCGAGGCCGCCGGCCGCGTCTGCGAAGCCGTCAGAGGCGTCCTCCATCGTCGCGGTGGGCATCACAGGGCAGGGCGCCGGTGATCAGATCGAGGGCGGCGTCCACGGCGCACAGGAGCTGCTCTCTCGAAGCCCCGAGATCAGCCCTCACGGACAGGCCGTGCCACACCGTCAGCACCAACTCGGAGAGATCCGGCGAACTCGCGGCGTCCGCGGGCGCGAGCTCGTGCCAGGCACCCTCGAGTCTGCGTCGCAGCAGTGCTTCGTCGGTGTTCTGCAGGTCCGCGACGAAGGTGCGCACATCGAGCGTCGGCGAGGCATCGGACATGACGGCGCTCGTGGTCAGGCAGCCGGGCTGTCCGTCTTCGGTGCGCGTGAACTCCCGGGCCGATTCGCGCAGGAGGTGGCTGATGGCACCCTCCGTCGTGGGCTGCCGCAGGGCGCGCGCGTAGATCGCGCTGTAGCGGCGGGCGTAGGTCCGCACGGCCGTGTCGAAGAGGTCCGCCTTGGTGCCGAAGGCCGCGTAGAGGCTCGACCCGGAGATCCCGAGCTCCTGGGCGAGCATCCGCGTCGTGGTGCCCGAGTAGCCGTGCTTCCAGAACAGATGCGCAGCGTGGCGCAGCGCCTCCTCCTGGTCGAACGAGCGGGGACGCCCGGCTGATCGTGGTGTCATGTTGACGATTCTAGAGCGTTCGACCCACAATGGAATTATGGATCAAGTGAACCAGAAATGTGTCCGCTTCGCTGACAGCTGGGTGACGGTGGACGTGTACGGCGAGGACGACGGTTCGGCGCTCGTGCTGATCCCCGGCGTCATGGCCGACTCCGCGGCGTGGGCCGAGGTGGCAAGGGGCCTCCAGGGATGGGAGACCGTCGCCGTCGTCAACCGGCGCGGCCGCGAGCCCTCGGGCCCTCTGACCGGTGACTACGATCTCCGGCGCGAAGTGCAGGACGCGGAGGCCATACTCCGCCGGTTCTGCGACGTGCAGACCCTCTTCGGGTGGAGCTACGGCGGTACCATCGCCCTCCACCTCGCGAACACCGTCCCCGTTCCGCATGTGGTCGCCTACGAACCGATCATGGCGCCCTTCGGTGCTGCGGCGCTGCCGGACCTCCGCAGCGCGCGCAGGGAGGACGACCTCGACCGCACCGTGGACGTGGCGCTCCGCCAGGTGACCGGCATGCCCGACGACGCCGTCGCGGCACTGCGCGCCGACGAGCACGTCTGGAGCGAGCTCAGAGAGGTCAGCGGGTCGCTCTACGCCGAGACTCTCGCGTTGAACGAGGCGGCCGTGCCCGAACGGTTCGCAGAGCGCGCGTCACGCATCGACTTGATCCTCGGCGAGCGCAATCGCGGGAAGCCCCCGTACGGCACGACCTTCGAGGACGTGGCCGCTCGCGTCCCGCGCGGCACGGTGCGAGAGCTCGCAGGGCAGGGGCACCTCGCGCATCTCGAGGCGCCCCGTGCTCTGGCGCGGCTGGTGAGCGAACTGCGCGTGCCCGCCAGCATGAGGTGAAGGTCGGATCACCGGGCGCAGGCTGCCGACGGGACGCTTCGGCCCCGGTCCGTCGTCGGGCCCCGGCCCTCAGAACGGCGCCAGCCTCTCCCGTGACCGGTCCTCGGTCGCCACCAGCACGTCGAGCAGGAACGACTGCATCTCCGCTCGCATCTGGCTCGCCTCGGGCACGTCCCACAGGTTGTGCAGCTCGTCCGGATCCGCGGCCAGGTCGTAGAGCTCCCCGGTGCGTTCCCGGTCGGTCGAGGGACGCCCGTGGTGCACGACGATCTTCCATGTGCCCCGTCGGACCATCGTGGTCTGCACGGGCGGGTCGTAGGCCCAGCAGCCGTCGCGGTACTCCGAGAGCACCCAGTCGCGGTCATCGAACGGGTCGGCGTCGCCCGACCACAGCCCCGCGAGGTCGCGCCCCTGCGCCCGTGGCAGCCCGGTCGATCCCGCGGCCGAGAGCACCGTGCGGGTGAGGTCGATCCACTCCACGAGCTCGTCGGCGACCATGCCTTCGGGGATCTGCCCGGGCCAGCGCATGAGCAGCGGGACCTTCACCGAGCAGTCGAACATCATCGGCCCCTTGAGCAGCATGCGGTGATCGCCGAGCATCTCCCCGTGGTCGCTCGTGAAGATCACCAGGGTGTCCTCCGCGAGCCCCTCGCGCTCGAGGGCGTCGAGGATGCGGCCCACCTCCTCGTCGACGAGGGTGACCATCGCGAAGTACTGGGCCTTGATCTCCTGGAGATCCTCGGGGGAGTAGTCGTCGAACCCGGGCATGTGCCCGGCATAGGACTTCGCGGACTCCTGGGTGAAGATGGGCGGCTTGGTCGCGAGCTCGTCCTCGATCGTGACGGGCGCGGGAAGGGCCGACGCGTCGTAGAGGTCGCGGAAGCGCTGGGGCGCCTCGAACCCGTGGTGGGGGTCGAAGAAGTTGCTGATGAAGCAGAAGGGACGATCCTTCTGCCGCGAGTGGCCGAGGAACTCGATCGTCTCCTCGGCGACCCAGTGCGAGTAGTGCGCCTCCTGAGGCAGGGAGTCGATGGACCTCTCACGCTTCACGACGGCGCTCTCGTGCAGCTCCGGGTGCGTGCGCCGCAGCCAGTGGTGGTACTCGTTGCCGGCCGAGCGCAGGTACGGGTCGTGCGCCCAGCGGAACACGCGCAGCCCGTCGTCCAGGCGCGGCTCGATCCGGCCGTCGAAGGCCGATCCGAGGTGCAGCTTGCCGGCGAGCCCGCAGTCGTAGCCCTCGTCGGCGAGGGTCCTGGTGAACAGCTGCTCGCCGGGGTCCATGTCCACGCCGTTCGCCCACAGCCCGTGGTTGCGCGGATAGCGGCCCGTCATCAGGCTCCCGCGGGAGGGCGCGCAGATCGGCGACTGCGTGTAGCAGTTGCTGAAGCGCGCCCCCTGCGCTGCCAGACGGTCGAGGTGCGGGGTGCGGATGTGCTCGTTGCCCGCGGCACCGAGCGCATCGAAGCGCTGCTGGTCGGTGCACAGGAACAGGATGTTGGGACGGGACATGGTTCCTCCGGGGCTGTCGTTCCGGGCCGCTCCGGACATCGGATCCGGCAGCGGGAGAGGGGAGTGGAGCGCGATCGACTCGCGCGGGAGCGGGGTGATGCGGCTCAGTTCTTCACGGCACCGGCGATCCCTTCGACGAAATAGCGCTGCAGGAGCAGGAACAGCAGCACGATCGGCACGAGGGAGATCGACGCGGCGGCCGCGAGCCCTGCCCAGTCCGTGGAGTTGGTCCCCTGGAAAGCCATCATGCCGACGGCGAGCGTGCGGTTCTGCGGGGTGCTGAAGGTGAACACCAGCGGCAGGAAGAAGTTGTTCCAGCTCGAGAGGAACGTCAGCACCACCACCGTGGCCGTCACCGGTCCCGACAGCGGCAGCATGACCCGGAAGAACACGCGCAGGAAGCCTGCCCCGTCCATCACCGCGGCTTCCTCGAGCTCCTTCGGGACCCGGGAGAAGAAGCCGACGTACAGCAGCACGGCGGCGACGTTCCCGCCTCCCGCGATCGCGAGCACCAGGCCGGTCCGCGTGTTCAGCAGTCCGAGCAGGTCGCTGAGCTCCACGACCGGCACCACGAACAGTCCGGTGGGGATGAACATGGTCGCCACCAGCACTGCGAGGACGACCCTGCGCCCCAGGAACCGGAAGCGTGCGATCACGTAGCCGGCCATCGCGCACCGCACCACGACCAGCACGATGCTGCCGGCCGTGATCAGCACCGTGTTCATCATGTACCCCGAGAAGTTCGCGTCCCGCCATGCGCGCAGGTAGTTCTCCGGATGCCAGGAGTCCGGAAGCAGCCCCAGCCCGCCCGAGAAGATGTCGAGAGAATCCTTGAACGAGGCCGCCAGCACCCAGAGCAGCGGGTAGATCCACAGCAGTCCCAGAGCTCCCACGACGAGCGTCTGCGCCCATCTCCCGATGCGTCGCCGCCCGCGGCCGCGGGCTCTCGGATCCGACACCGGTCGCCTGCGAGTCCGTCCCGGCTCCCGACGGGCATGCAGATCCCGCGAGGGCTCCTGCGCCTGCGTGGTGGTCATCGCTCCTCCTGCCGTCGCCGTGCCAGTCGCATCACGAGCGTGAGCACCACCATCAGCAGCACCGTCAGGACGCCGAAGGCGACCCCGATGGCCGATGCATAGCCCAGATCGGGCCTGGCCGCGCCGAACGCCGTGTCGTAGATGTAAACCTCGGTGGCCAGGGTGGAGAAGAACGGGCCGCCGCCCGTCATCGTGACCACGAGGTCGAAGATCTGCATCGTCTCGATGACGGTGAGGACCACGATGATCACCGCGAAGGGACGCAGCAGCGGCAGGGTCACATGGCGCAGCCGCGCGGCGGGCCCCGCTCCGTCGGTCTCGGCGGCTTCGAGGAGCTCGCGCGGAACCGTCTGCAGGGCGGCGAGCCAATAGATCAGGGTGACGCCCAGCCACTTCCAGACGTGCACGCCCATGACCGCCCACAGCGAGGTCCGCGAACTGCCCAGGAAGTCGACGGGGCCGACGCCGAGGATCGAGAGCGCCTCGTTGATCGGGCCCGCCGACGGGTCCAGTACGAACCCCATGACGAAGCCGACGATCGCCGTGGTCGCGACGACGGGCACGAAGAACGCGGTGCGCAGCAGGCCCGCGAGCGGCAGCCGAGGGTTGTTGAGCACGAGTGCGAGCAGGAGGCCCGCTGTCACCCTCAGGGGCACCGTGACCACGATGATCAGCAGGGTGATCCACAGGGACTTCCAGAACAGCGGATCCGCCAGCAGGCGCCGGTAGTTCTCGAGACCGGTGAAGGAGCGCTCGAGGCCCAGGCCCCGCCACTCGAGCGTCGAATACACCAGGCTCGAGATGCTCGGCCACACCGTGTACATCCCGAACAGCACCACCGTGGGCGCCAGGAACACGTAGATCCAGAGGGAGGGCCGCCGACGCTTCGCGACCGCGACCTCGCCCGCACTGCGGGGAGCCCCTCTCGCGGCCCGCGGCTCAGTAGTCCGTGACATCGAAGTCATCGCCGCTCCTGTACTCCTCGAAGATCCAGTCCTGCACGGAGACGCCCCCGCCGGCGTCGTTCACCACGTCGATCGCCCGGTCTCGCTCCGTCGAGAGGCGATCGTTGAAGCGCGTGAGCTCCTTCCCCAGGTCATCGATGTCCCCGCCCAGGTACCCCTGGATGATGTCGCCGAGGTCGGGTCGGATGTCGTTCATCTCCGCGATCACGGAGCCCACGGCGGGATTCCGCACCACGGGACTGGGCGCCGTGCGCACGTTCTTCTCGAGCAGCCGCACGGCGAGCGAGTACAGAGCGGGGACCTCGGCCCTGTCCAGGGCATGCGGATCCGCCGGCGGCTGATCCATGTTCTCGGCGAGGGCCACGGCGAACTCCGACCGGGTCAGCAGGGAGAACAGCTCCCCGACCTCCTCGCGGCGCTGCGACCTCCCCGCGCACCAGAACTGGCCGTCGGCGGGCGGCCGCGCTGTGAGCCCGCGCCCGTCGGGCGACGGCGGCCCCGACACGCGCACGTCCTCCATGAACTCGCCGAACTGGCCGTTCAGGACGCCCGCGTTCCAGGGGCCGTCGAAGAAGAACGCGGCCTCGCCCGACGCCCACCGCACACGCGCCTCCCGTGCATCCAGAGAGGTGGACGCCGGCAGCATGAAGCCGTCCGTGATCAGGGAATGCAGGAAGGCGAACGCCTCGAGGAACGCCTCGCTCGCGAAGGGGAAGTCCCCGGTCCGTGCGTCGGTGATCCCGTTCCCGCTGGACCCGACCATCGCCAGGCTCTGGCCGGCGGACTGCGCGAGGTCCACCAGATGCTCCTGCATCCGGTCGGAGTGGGCTAGCGGCGCCACCCATGGATGGTCCGTTCCGGAGGCCACGAGGTCCCTGCAGAGGGTCCGGAAGTCGTCCCACGTGCTCGGCAGATTCTCCGCATCGTGGCCGGCCTTCTCCAACAGGCGGGAGTTCGCCCACGTCAGGGTCGAATTCTGGCGGTGGCTGAAGATCGGGACGGTGAAGATCTTCCCGTCGAACGTGTGCACTCCCTCGAACAGCGACCCCTCCAGCCCACGGCGCGCCTCGTCGCTGAGCTCCACGGGAGCGACGGTGCCGCGATCGACCAGGGCCGCAGAGGGTGCCCCGAAGAAATTCGTGAACACGTCGGGGAGCTGGTCGCTGCCTTCGGCCAGCTGCAGCGCCTGCCCCATGCTGTCGGGGTTGTAGACGGTGCGCTCGACCGCGACGCCGACGTTCCCCTCGAACTCGTCGAAGAGCCCGGTCAGCGCGGACTTCAGCGGGTCGAAGTGATCCCACCACTGCAGCGAGCCCGCATCGCCGTGCGCGACGCCGCCGCGGGTCGAGGAGCGTGCGCAGCCGCTCACCGGGAGGGCGGCGCCGGCGGCGAACAGCGCGAGCGCGCCCCGTCGGGGGATCCTCTCCATCGCAGCTCCTCGGGTCGGTACATCGGTGTACTGCGAGGACCGTATGCGCCGGGCACCCGACCGTCAATACGTAAACTGGCGAAGAAGTGCTGGCAGAAGGGCTATGTTTCATGGGTTGCTGCGACAGATGTGTCAGTATTCGTGCGACGATCGTGTCTCGGAACCGGTGACGGAAAGGAGCGTGATGGGACGGGGACCTGCGGCACCGCTCGGCCTGCGGGCGGGCGACGAGGAGGTGCTCTCCGCCGCCGCGCGGAGAGGCGCGCCGGCCGTCGCGCGGCGGGCCGGGATCCTGCTGCTCGCGGCGCGAGGATTCTCGAATACTGAGATCGCGGCGATGGAGTCGACCAGTCGCGGAACGGTCATCCGGTGGAGAGCGAGGTACGTGTCCGAAGGGGTGGACTGCCTCGGAGATCGTCCACGGGGAGGTCGCCCGCCGGCTGCTGACCCGCAGAGCATCATCCTGCGCACGCTGGATCCGCCCCCGCTCGTGCCCGGAGCGAGGAGCTCGAGGTGGAGCACGCGGACGCTCGGGGCAGCGCTGGGCGTCAGCGCCTCGTCGGTCTCGAGGGCCTGGAGCCTCTACGACGTGACACCGGCGCGCGGCGGCGGAGTGCGGCTGTCGAGCCGTCCGGGCCTCACGGTCACCGCCGGAACCATTGTCGGGCTGATCCTCGATCCGCCACGTGCCGTGCTCGCCTTCGCGGCGAGCGACTCGGAGCACGCAGCGCCGCGACCACCCGCCCCTGCGCCCACGCGGTCGACGGCCCTCTCCCGCGCGGTGCGCGAGCACGCGGAACGCCTCGTGGACCCCTCCGGGAGCGCGCCGGTCGCAGGCCGCGAGGGCGAGCGGGCCCAGTCAGCCGATCTCGAGGTGCAGGCCGCCCTGCAGACGTTCGTGCGATCCGGGGCGCACCTCGTCTGCACGGGCATCACGCCGCCGACAGGTGGCGAGGGCGGTGGCGCGATCACCGCGGTCGACACCTTCTCGCAGTGGCTCCGGGTGCTGGACGTGCTCACCCTGATCGCGCATCGATCCCGGTCCGGGGCGGCGCTGGCGCGGGCCGTGAGCGCCGTGCGGGCCGCGGGGCCCAGGGATGGCGCCCTGACCTGGTCGGATCTCGGTGCCGAAGGTGGGGTCGGAGGCGGGGCGGAGCATCGTTCCCCGCGGCGCCCGATCATGAGCGACGTCGCCGCTCGAGCAGGCGTGTCGGTGAAGACCGTCTCCAACGTCCTGACCGGGGCGAAGCATGTCTCCCCCTCGACGAGGGCGCGCGTGGAAGCGGCGGTCGGCGAGCTCGACTACCAGGTGCATCCCGCCGCGCGCCAGCTGCGCACCGGTCGACCTCGCGCGCTCGTCCTGGCGCTCCCCGAGCTCAGGCTCAGCTACTTCGCACAGCTGGCGGAGCAGATCATCGCCGCGGCGGCCGCCCGAGGCCTCGGGATCCTCGTCCAGACCACGGGCGGACGGCGCGAGCGCGAGCTCGAGGCGATCGACATGGCGCGTCGTCAGGCCGACGGACTGATCATCGCGGCGCACGGCCTCCGGGAGGACGACATCCGACGGGCCTCCTCGACCATTCCGTTCGTGCTCCTGGGGGAGGGGGTGCCCCAGCAACGGGTCGCCCAGATCACGATCAGCAACTCGGACGCGGCGAGCACTGCCATGCAGCACCTGCTCCGCACGGGACGACGCCGGGTCGTCCTGCTCGGCCTCGCCCATCGCGCCGTCGCCGAGGCGCGGGTCCGCGGCTGTCGCCGTGCCGCCACCCTGCACGGTGTGCCGATCGACCCGGCGCTGCTCGCACCGGCCCCGCGCTGGGATCGCGAGAGCGGAGAGCGTGCGGTCCACGAGCTCCTCGACCGGGGTGCCTCCTTCGATGCGGTCATCGGGTTCAACGATGAGCTGGCGCTCGGCGCGCAGCGCGCGCTCCTCTCCCGGGGTCGGGAGGTCCCCGGCGAGGTGGCGATCGTGGGCTTCGACAGCTCGGATGACGCGCGCTACAGCACGCCCAGCCTCACCTCGGTCGCCCCGGCGTTCGACACCATCGCTGACGCCGCACTGGAATTGGCGACGGGACGCGGCGGGAGCACTCCGGACAAGCCGGCAGGTGGGCCGGTGGGCGAGCACATCACCGCCCCTCACCGACTCGTCGTGCGTGAGTCGACTGCGGGGATCGTGCTGCGCTCGGACGGCGGCGATCGGCGCTGAATCGGGACCTCCGGGAGCTCTCGCCGACTCCTGACCGCTGTGAGAGATCCGGAGCTGATCACGAACGCATCCCGGGTGATCAGTTCCCCGCCGCGTCCAGAAGCCAGTGGAACCTCAGGCGCAGCGCCCGCTCCGTGCTCGCAGCCGCCGTGGTCAGTCCCAGGGTGATGTTCAGCCACAGCGGGAGGACGACGAGGGGCTCGACGTGCCCGATCCGCTCCGCGATCGGCGGGATGCGCAGCACCGGCACCGCGATCTGCTGCAGCAGCAGGGCGACGCCCACCAGCAGCGCCACGGTCGAGATCGCGCCGACCAGGCGGCTCAGCCCCGGACGTCGTCGCTCGAAGCGGGCGCGACGGCCCTCCGCCGAGCGCGGATCCGGGAAGAGCTGATGCTCGGCGCCGTCGGCCGTGACCAGGTGGCAGCGCTTGAGCCCGAACTGGCTGACCGCGACCTCGATCGCTCCGCCCTCGACCGGGAACACAGCGGGCGCGCTCGCCGAGGAATGCGCGATCCCCGCAGAGGACATCCCGCGCTGCGCGCGCTTCCTCGGCACGGTGCTCGACGGACTCTCCCTGCAGCGTGCGATGCCCGCCGTCGATTCCCTCACGCAGGTCGAGTCCGAGGTGCTCCTCGCGGCCGCCGACGTCGCCCTCGCTCCCGCGCATCGCGGCGCGTGAGGGGCGCCTCGGTCATGTGTCGTGGTGCCCGTGCCCCCACTCGTGGAGCGCCGCGAACACCGAGTCCAGGCTCCGACCGTGCTCAGTGATGCTGTAGGTGACCTGCGGCGGAGTCGTGGGGACGACGTCGCGCGCCACGAGCCCTTCGGCCACGAGGCGCTTGAGCTCCTCGGACAGCACCTTCTGCGAGATCCCGTCGACCCGGCGCTGCAGGTCCGCATAGCGCCACTCGCTCTGCAGCAGCTCGAACAGGATGAGCATCGTCCACTTCCCGCCGATCATGCCGATCGTCGTGCGGACCGTCTGCCCGCAGTAGTCCGCGCCGGGTGCTCCTGAATCGTCCATGTCCTACCTCGAGGTCGGTACCTGAGAACAAAGTGCCGTCTTCCGCGTTCCGCGTTCTCCGCGCAGTCTGGTGCACACAGCACCCGACCGCCAGGAGGCATCATGCCGATCGTCCATCTCGACATCGTCCCCGAGCTCATGTTCGGCGACCGCCAGGAGCAGTACCAGAAGATCGCCGCGGGGATCACCGACACCATCGTCACCAGCACCGGCGCCCCCGCGGAGTCCGTGCACGTGCTGATCCGCGAGGTCTCCGACGCGAAGTACTCCGTGGGCGGCGAGCTCCTGCGGGACAGGATGCAGCACGGCTGATCGCGCCGCCCGCCTCACGCCCGGTACCGCTCCGGGCGGTGGTTCAGCGCGAGCACCACGTTGAGGATCATGCCGCCGACGGCCGAGAGCAGCACCCGTGGCACGTCGAGCACCAGCAGGGACAGCAGGATCACGGTGACGTCCATGGCCATCTGCACGTAGCCGGCGCGCAGCCCCGCGCGCTCCTGCAGGATCAGCGCGAGGATGTTGAAGCCGCCCAGGCTCGCCCCGTGGCGGAAGATGATGAGCAGGCCGACTCCGACCAGCAGGTTCCCGCCGATCACGGCGTACGGCAGCGGCACGTCATGCACGGGCAGGTAGCGCGGGTGGATGAGGCTGAACAGGGAGATCAGGCCCACGCACACGAGCGTCTTGAGCGTGAAAGCCCACCGCTTCTTCCACAGGGCGAGGACGAAGAAGGGCAGGTTCACGAGCAGGAACAGCACGGCGAAGGGCGTGGAGAGCGCGTGCGTCAGCAGCAGCGCGAGCCCCGCCGTGCCGCCGGTGACCGCGCCCGCGCTCTGGAGGAGGTAGAGCCCGAGCGAGGCGAGGAACGTGCCCGTGACGACGCCGAGCACGTCCTCCGTGGGTCGATGGGGGATGACGGCGTCGATCGGCGGCGGGCTCGAGCTCGAGGGGTCCTCCCCGCGAGCACTCTTCGCGCGCGATTCCGCGCCGGTGTGCGCGGCGGTGATCGGTGGAGCGTCGGTGGGGCGGGGCATGAGGTCACCTTAGGCCCTGCTCGCAGCGCGCCTGTGGTCCGGTGTGCAGCGCGGCTGCGTCGTGTTCGTCGGCGCTCAGTTCCTGGGACCGCGGGTCACGAACCGGTAACGACGGTCGCCGCGTGAGGCCCTGCGGGCGTCGGATCCATACGTTCCCGATGTTCCCTGCCCCACAGCTTCCGACCGGGAGACCTCATGAGCCTCGAAGCGCCAGCCCCGCCGCCCGTCGCCCCTCCGACGCCTCCTCGGACCGCACGGAACGCCACCGACGCGAAGGCGGCGACGGCCGAGAGCCTCGAGGACTACACGCTGCGCTTCGCGCCCCGGTCCTATCGACGCTGGAAGCCCGCCGTGGTCGCCACCAGCGCGCTCGGCGGTATCGCCTACCTCGCCGACTTCTCGATCGGCGCGAACATCGGTCTCACCCACGGCACGGTGAACGGCATCATCGGCATCCTCGTCGCCGCGGCCATCATCTTTCTCAGCGGCTTCCCGCTGGCCTACTACGCGGCGCGCTACAACCTGGACCTGGACCTCATCACCCGCGGCAGCGGTTTCGGCTACTACGGCTCGGTGATCACGAACGTCATCTTCGCGTCGTTCACCTTCATCTTCTTCGCCACCGAGGGGTCGATCATGGCCCAGGGCCTGTACCTCGGGCTGGGCATCCCCCGGTGGATGGGTTACCTGATCTCGACGCTCATCATCTTCCCTCTGGTGATCTACGGGATGAAGGGCCTGGCGAAGCTCCAGGTCGCCACCACCCCCGTCTGGCTCGTCCTGATGGTCATCCCGGTCGCCTACCTCGTGATCTCCCACCCGGACTCGGTCGAGACCTTCCTGTCGTGGACGGGAGAGTCGGGCGAGGGCGTCAACTTCGCCTCGGCCATGCTCGCCGCCGGCGTGTGCCTGTCGCTGATCGCGCAGATCGCGGAGCAGATCGACTACCTGCGCTTCATGCCCCCGCGCACACCGGAGAACCGCCGCTCCTGGTGGGCGGCGACCATCCTGGGCGGGCCCGGGTGGGTCCTGTTCGGTGCGACCAAGCAGATCCTCGGCATGTTCCTCGCCGTGTACCTGGTGGCGACCATCCCCGGCGCTCGCGACTTCGCCAACGAGCCCGTCCAGCAGTTCCTCGTCACCTACGAGCAGCTCATGCCGGCCTGGCTCGCGCTGCTGCTCGCGGTGGTCCTGGTGGTGATCTCGCAGATCAAGATCAACGTCACCAACGCCTACTCCGGCTCCCTGGCCTGGACGAACTCCTTCACGCGCCTGACCAAGCGGTACCCGGGCCGTCTGGTCTTCCTCGCCGTGAACCTCGGCATCGCCCTGGTCCTGATGGAGGCGAACATGTTCGACTTCCTCAACGCGATCCTCAGCTTCTACGCGAACGTCGCGATGAGCTGGATCTGCGTGGTCGCCGCGGACATCGTCATCAACAAGCACCTGCTCCGCCTGTCGCCGAAGAAGCCCGAGTTCCGCCGAGGCATGCTCCATGACTGGAATCCCGTGGGGATCGTGTCGCTCCTGCTGGCGGCCGGCATCTCGATCGCGATCTATTTCGGCGCCCTGGGTGACGCCGTGCAGCCGTTCTCGCCGCTGTTCGCCGTGGGCATCGCCGTGATCGCGACGCCGCTCATGGCCATCGTGACCCAGGGCCGCTACTACCTGCGACGCACCGACGACGGCATCGACCTCCCCATGTACGACGAGCACGGGAACCCGTCGGGCGCGACCCTTACCTGCCACGTGACCGGTGTCGACTTCGAGCGTCCCGACATGATCGCCTCGGCCGTCCCGGGGCCCGACGGCGAGACGCAGTACCTCAGCTCCCTCGCGCTCACCACTGACCGCAGCGGCAGGCACGTCCTGCCCCGGGACTGAGGCGCCGTGCGATTCACCCCGGCAGACACCGAGAAACTGCTGCTGGCCACCGCCGGGATGGTCGCGCGCGACCGCCTCGAGCGCGGCGTGCGGCTGAACCATCCCGAGACGATCGCGCTGCTGTCCTGCTGGGTGATCGAGCGGGCGCGAGACGGCGCCGGCGTCGAGGAGCTCATGGTCGCCGGGCGCGAGGTGCTCACCCGCGACCAGGTGATGGACGGCGTCGCCGAGATGGTCTCCGACGTGCAGGTCGAGGCCACGTTCCCCGACGGCCGCAAGCTCGTCACCCTCCACCATCCGATCGCCTGAAGGAGCACGATGGCCCCGCAGCACCCCGGCACCGATCCCGCGCCGGACCGCACGTCCGCGCCCGGTGCGATCCGTGTCCGCCCCGGTCACCGTGACCTCAACGCCCGCTCGGACCCGGCGGACCAGCGTGAGCTGGTCATGGAGAACACCGGCGACAGGCCCGTGCAGATCGGCTCCCACATCCATCTGCCGGATGTGAACGCGGCGCTCGCCTTCGACCGCGAGCACGCCCGCGGGTTCCGACTGGACGTGCCGCCGGGTACGTCCCTGCGTTTCGAGCCCGGGGCGTCCCGACGGGTGGCGATCGTGCGGTTCGGGGGCCTGGGCCGGGTGCCCGGACTGCAGATCCGCCGCGACGGCACGGACGGCGCGCTGCTGCCGGGGGCGCGCTGATGGTCCGGATCGGCGCGGAGCGCTACGCGGCCCTCTACGGCCCCACCACCGGCGACCAGGTGCGCCTGGGCGACACGGACCTGTGGATCGAGATCGAGCAGGACCGCACCTTCGGGGGCGAGGAGGCGGTGTTCGGCGGCGGCAAGTCGATCCGCGAGTCCATGGCGCAGGGCACCGCCACCCGTGCCCAGGGGGCCCTGGACACCGTCATCACCAACGCGATCGTCCTGGACTGGTGGGGCGTGGTCCGGGCCGACGTCGGTCTGCGCGACGGCCGTATCGTCGCTCTCGGCAAGGCCGGCAACCCCGATGTCCAGGACGGCATCCATCCCCGGCTGCAGATCGGTCCCTCCACCGACGTCATCGCGGGGGAGGGGCGGATCCTCACCGCCGGCGCCTTCGACACACACGTCCACCTGCTCTCGCCCTCCCAGATCCACGAGGCGCTCGCCACCGGCATCACCACCGTCGGCGGCGGCGGGACGGGGCCCTCTGAGGGGTCCCGCGCCACCACGGTCGCCCCCGGCGCGTGGCATCTGGGCCGCATGCACCAGGCGCTCGACGCGCTGCCGGTGAACGTCCTGCTGCTGGGAAAGGGCAACACCGTCAGCGACCAGGCGCTCGCCGAGCAGGCGCTCGGCGGCGCCGCGGGCTTCAAGGTCCACGAGGACTGGGGCGCCACACCCGCCGCCATCGACGCCTCCCTGCGCGCCGCCGAGGCCCACGGCCTGCAGGTCGCGCTGCACTCGGACTCGCTCAACGAAGCAGGATTCGTGCAGTCCACCATCGGCGCGATCGGCGGCCGCACCATCCACGCCTTCCACATCGAGGGCGCCGGCGGCGGTCACGCCCCCGACATCCTCGAGATCGCCTCCCTGCCCCACGTGCTCCCGGGATCCACCAACCCCACCCTGCCGCATACCGTGAACACGGTCGCCGAGCACCTCGACATGCTCATGGTGTGCCACCACCTCAAGCCCTCCGTTCCCGAGGACCTGGCCTTCGCCGAATCCCGCATCCGCGCCACCACGATCGCGGCGGAGGACATCCTGCACGACATGGGCGCCCTCTCGATCACGTCCTCCGACGCCCAGGCCATGGGGCGCATCGGCGAGGTGATCACGCGCACCTGGCAGGTCGCGCACGTGATGAAGCAGCGCCGGGGATCGCTCGGCGAGACCCTGCCGGCGGACAACGAGCGCGCCCGCCGCTACGTCGCGAAGTACACGATCAACCCGGCGATCGCGCACGGCGTGCAGGAGCACATCGGGTCCGTGGAGCCGGGCAAGATCGCCGACCTGGTGCTCTGGGACCCGAGGTTCTTCGGGGTGCGTCCGGAGCTCGTGCTCAAGGGCGGCATGATCGCCTGGGCGGCACTCGGTGATCCCAACGCTTCCATCCCCACGCCGCAGCCCGTGCTTCAGCGCCGCGCCTTCGGTGACGCGATCGGGGCGCATTTGTCCGTGTCCTTCGCCGCACCCGCCGCCGTCGAGAGCGGACTGCGCGAGGAGCTGGGGCTGGCGCGCGAACTGCTTCCCGTTGCATCCACGCGGGAGGTGACGAAGGCGGATCTGCGCAACAACACTGCGCTGCCGGCGATCGACGTCCGTGCCGACACCTTCGAGATCAGCATCGACGGCGAGACGGTCCAGCCGCACCCCGCTGAGGAGCTGCCACTGGCGCAGCTCTTCCAGATGTTCTGAGCGCCCGACGATGAACGTGCCGTCCACGACGCTCGCGATGATGCTCGCCGACTCCCGGCTGCCCATCGGCGCGCACGTCTCCTCCAACGCCCTCGAGGCCGCCCTGCTGGGCGGCCTGTCGCCCGGACGCATCGGCGAGTACCTCGCCACCCGCATGGACACCGTGGCACGGGTGGAGGCGGGTGCCGCCGTCCTCGCCCGGCACCTCGCCCAGCGCGATCAACCGCTCGCCGCGCTGCACGCGGAATGGGCGGCGCGCACGCCGAGCCGGGCACAGCGGCGGATCGCCGCGGTGCTGGGCGACGGGCTGCGCCGTCTCGCCGATAGGCTCTGGCCCGGGTCGCTGTCGACGGACGCCGGTTCGCCCCGGCCGCTGGTCCTGGGCGCGATCGCCGCCATCGCGGGACTCGGGCCGCGCGACCTCGCGCGGCTCGTGGCCTACGACGACGCGCAGACCGTCGTGGCCGCTGCTCTGAAACTCGAACCCGGCGATCCCCGGCAGGGCACGGCCCTCGTGCTCGAGGCCTGCGCGCGCTTCGAGCCCCACATCGACGCCCTCGCGGCGCTGCAGGATCCGACACTCCTCCCGAGTGCCGGCGCACCCCAGATCGAGGGCTGGTCGGAGGACCAGTCCGTGCTCCCCAGGAGGCTCTTCCGTGCCTGAACCAACCACCATCGTCCCCGCGGTGACGACCGAGTCCGCCGATGGGCGGAGGTCCGCCGACGCGCCCGCCTCGGCCGTCGATCCCACGAGCGTCTCGACCGTCTCTCGGCCGGGCGCGGCCCGTCGGGCACTGCGCCTGGGAGTCGCCGGGCCCGTGGGCACGGGCAAGAGCTCCCTCATCGCCACGGTCTGCCGCGCGCTCGCCCGGGAGATCCGGCTCGGCGTGATCACCAACGACATCTTCACCGATGAGGACGCGCGCTTCCTGCGCTCCGCGGGGGTGCTGGACCCCGAGCGGATCCGCGCTGTGGAGACAGGTGCGTGCCCCCACACCGCCATCCGCGACGACGTCACCGCGAACCTCGCGGCGGTCGAGCAGCTCGAGGTCGATTTCGACCCGCTGGACGTCGTCCTCGTCGAATCCGGCGGCGACAACCTCACGGCGACCTTCTCGCCGGCGCTCGTGGACGCGCAGCTCTTCGTGCTCGACGTCGCCGGCGGCGGGGACGTGGCGCGCAAGGGCGGCCCGGGCATAGGCCGGGCGGATCTGCTCGTGGTCAACAAGATCGATCTCGCCCCGCACGTGGGCGTGGACGTCGAGCAGATGGTTGCCGACGGACTCGAGGCCCGAGAGGGTCGCCCCGTCCTCGCCCTCTCGCGGCACCGCGAGGAGACGGTCGCGCAGCTGCGCAGCTGGGTCCTCAACATGCTCGCCGCCCACCAGGCCGGACTCCACGAACCCCAGGACCCGGGCCCCATGGCGCCTCACTTCCATGCCGGGGAGGTCGAGCCGCACACCCATGACGAGGCGCACGACCACGACCATGCGCACCAGGGCTGAGCGCTCGATCCCGTCGCACCACCATGACCCGCATCCACCTGTCCGCGACCCCCTCCGGGCCGGCGACGCTGCGTCTCGTGCCGGGACTCCTGCAGCCGCGCACGATCAGCCGCGGCGTGCATCGGGCGCACGTCGCTCTCGTCGCGGGCGGAGCCATGCTCCTGGGCGGGGACCACGTGCACGTGGAGATCGAGGTCGGGGACGACTGCGCGCTGGAGATCCAGGATGTGGGCGGGACCGTGGCCTACGAGAGCCGTGGGGCGGCGAGCCGCATGGACGTCACCATCCGGCTGGGCGAGCGCGCGCACCTGCTGTGGCGGGCCCATCCGTTCGTCGTCACGGACGGGGCCGACGTCGACCGCGCCACACGCCTCGAGATGGGCGCGCACTCCGCCGTGCTGCTGCGCGAGACCCTCGTGCTGGGCCGCAGCGGGGAGCGCGGAGGGAGGCTGCGCAGTGCGGTGCGAGCGCGGGACCGCGACGGCACGGCCATCTTCATCGAGGACCTCGCTCTCGACGGCACCCGGCCGCGCGCCGGCGTCCTGGGCCCGCATCGCATCCTGGACTCCGCGATGCTGCTCGGTCGTCGCGCCGAAGCGGAGACGCCGTCTCCGCGCGGCGACCGACGGGGCCCCGCAGGACCCGCTCCGCGGCTCCTGCATCTTGAGAGGCCGGGCACGATCGCCCGCTCTTTGGCCATGGATGCGCATTCGACCGGCATCGAGCAGATCATGGACGTATGGGCGAGCGAGACATGGGACAAGGGATGAGCGCGGCCGCACGTGCAGAACCCATCGACCGTCACGAGCACGCTCCCCGCCGCTCGTCGGCGCTGGACGGGGAGCACGCCGTGCGCGCGACCGCGCAGCTGCTCGAGGACGGTCAGGACCTCGATCTGCTCGCCCGCAGGCTCTCCGTGCTCGCCGATCCGCGCCGACTGCGGATCCTCTTCGCCGTGCACGCCCACCCGGGCATCCGCAGCTCCGACCTCGCACGCGTGACCGGAGCGCTGGAGTCCACCACCTCCCACGCGCTCGCCCTGCTGCGCGGGAGCGGATGGCTGCGCACGGAGCAGGACGGCCGCGAAGTGCACTATCAGCTCGCGGACCCTCTGGGCCATCGCATCCTCCACGAGATCGGCTCCTCACACCTGCCCGGGGTCGAGCACCGCACCTGACCGCTACCGGTCCGGCGTCGTCCTCCGCGGGCGTCTCCTCCCGCCCCGGACACGGCCGTGCCACCTGACGGCAACGGCTCGCTCCTCGCCCCTTCACTTGCAAGGATCTGCAATCATGACCCGAATCGAGGCCCCGCTCGCTGGGCCACCAGGTGACTCCGATGCGCGGAACCCGCATGATCCCGGCACACTCCTCCCGCAGAGTGATCGGTCTCGGAAGCAGCGCGCCGACGCATGCGACGGGGACCCGCTCGGCCTCGGCCGTCGTCGTCGGCGCGCGGCGCTGTGGACCGTCGCGCTCGCCGCAGCTCTGCTGCTCAGCGTCGTGGCCTGCCTGGGGATCGGCCCCGTCCCGGTCCCGCCCGCACGCGCGGGCGCCATCATGCTCGCGCACCTCGGTCTGCCCGTCGATGCGCACGCCACCGCCGCGCAGGACTCGATCATCTGGGCGGTGCGGGCCCCGCGCGTCGTGCTGGGCGTGGGCGTCGGCGCCTGCCTCGCCGTGTCCGGGGCGGCGCTGCAGGCCATGGTGCGCAACATGCTGGCCGACCCCTACGTGCTCGGCATCTCCGGCGGGGCCTCGGCGGGCGCCGCGGCCGCGATCCTCTTCGGGGCGGGAGGGATGCTCGGAGCAGCCGCCCAGCCCGTGCTCGCCTTCGCCGGGGCCATGATCGCCGCTCTCGCGGTCCTCGTCCTGGCACGCGCCCACGGGGCGGTGACCTCGCTGCGGATGCTGCTGGCCGGCATCGCCGTCGGCTACGTGCTCTCGGCGGTGACGAACCTGCTGATCTTCACCTCCGACTCGGCGGAGGGGTCGCGGTCGGTGATGTTCTGGATGCTCGGCTCCCTCGCCCTTGGCCACTGGGACGTCTTCCTCGCGCTGGTCCTGGCCGCGGGCCTGCTGGGCACGCTCGCGCTCACCGTGCTCGGGCCGGTCCTCGACGCGCTCGCCGCGGGCGACGAGACCGCCTGGTCGCTGGGCATCCACCCCGATCGCGCTCGCGTGGGTCTCCTCGTCGTGGTGTCCCTGTGCACCGGTGCGGCGGTGAGCGCCGCGGGGGCGATCGGCTTCGTGGGCCTGGTCATCCCGCACCTCGCACGACGCCTGGTGGGCAGCGTCCACCGCCGCATGCTGCCCGTCGCCGCCCTGCTCGGCGCGCTCTTCCTGATCTGGGCCGACGCGATCGCCCGGATCGCGCTCGCCCCGCGCGAGCTGCCCATCGGCGTCCTCACCGCCCTGGTGGGCGCCCCCTTCCTGGTGGTGCTCGTGCGCCGCCTGCACACGAGAGGCCTCTGATGGATCGCCGCACCGCCCTGCTCGCCCCTCTCGTGCTCGGCGCGCTCGGTGCCGCCGCACTCTCGGGCTGCGACGACAGCTCGACGTCGTCCGCCGCCGGACCGTCCGACGGGGAGGGCGCGACCCGGTACCCGCTCGAGATCACCGACTGCGAGGCGACCCTCACCTTCGACGCCGCCCCCGAGCGCGTGGTGCTGCTCGAGACCGCACCGGTCACGATCCTCGACGGCATCGGCGTGCTGGACACCGTGGTGGCCAAGGCCGGCGTCTTCTCCCCGGCCTACTACCGGGCCCAGCACTTCGGGGACCTCGCCGACAGGGTCGCCGCCATCGACGTCCTCTCCGATGACATCAACGGCGCGGGCCACCTCCAGATCAACCAGGAGGTGGTGATCGCCCAGTCGCCGGACCTCGTGCTCGGCCTTCCCGACGGCGTGACCCGCGAGGGCCTCTCGTCGGCCGGCGCGCAGGTGCTCGTCCAGAACGTGTACTGCGACGGCGCCGGCCCCGCCGACTGGGACGACCTGTTCGACGAGGTGCGGCAGTACGGCAGGATCTTCGACCGGCAGCAGGCCGCCGACCAGCTCGTCTCCGCACTCGACGAGCGCCTGAACACGGTGCGCGACGGCGCCTCCTCGCGGAAGCGGATGACGGCCGTGGTCCTCTACCCGACGGTGGGCGGCGGCCCGCTGTACACCTACGGGGCGGCCTCGATGGCCACGCCCCAGCTGGACGCGGTGGGCCTGGACAACGTCTTCGCCTCCTCGTCCGAGCGCGTGTTCGAGGTCAGCAGCGAGGCCCTGATCGACGCCGACCCCGACCACCTGATCGTCCTCCACCAGGACGAGGGCGACGGTTCCGACGTGCTCACGGAGCTGGAGCGCACCGCCGGGATCGCCGACCTCGCCGCCGTGCAGGACGGGCGCGTGCGCGCCCAGCTCTTCAACTTCACCGAGCCCGCCTCGCCGCTCGTGGTCGACGGCGCCGAACAGCTCGCGCACTGGCTCTCGGAGCTCCACGCATGAGCCCTGATCGCGATACTCCGGCCGTGCTGAGGGCGCGCGGCATCCACCACTCCTATGCCTCCGCGCGCGTGCTGGACGGCGTCGACCTCGCCGTGGGCAGCAGCGAGATGGTGGGTCTCGTCGGCCCCAACGGCAGCGGGAAGACGACGCTGCTGCGCGTGCTCACGGCCGCCCTGCGCCCGGTCAGCGGCGAGGTGCTGCTGCACGGCCGGCCGGTGCGGTCCTTCAGCGGACGGGAGCGGGCGCGCCGCCTCGCGGTGGTCGTGCAGGAGAGCGGAGGCGAGCTGCCGATGACCGTCGCCGACGTCGTGCTCCTGGGGCGCGCGCCCCACCGGGGGCTGCGCCATCGGCCCGGCCACGATCGGGAGATCGCCCGGCGCGCCCTCGAGCAGGTGGGCGCGCTCGCGCTCGCGAGCCGGGACATGGCAACCCTCTCGGGAGGAGAGCGCCAGCGCGTGCTCATCGCCCGGGCGCTCACCCAGCAGCCGGAGGTGCTCCTGCTCGACGAGCCCACCAATCACCTGGACGTCGGCTACCAGCACGAGGTGCTGCACATCGTGCGGCAGCTGGGGCTGGCGACGATCGTCGTCCTGCACGATCTGAACCTCGCGGCCCGCTACTGCGACCGGGTCGCCGTGCTCCACGGCGGCCGTCTGCTCGCCGAGGGGACGCCGGCCGAGGCGCTGCGCGCCCCGCAGCTGCAGGAGGTCTACGGCGTCGGCGCGGAGGAGCGTCGGGCCGACGACGGCACCGCCCAGTTCCTCTTCCACCACCGGAGCACCGCATGAGCGTCCAGGACCGGATGACGGCGTACTGGTCGCGATGGGCCGACGAGTACGACGACCAGCAGACCGCGCGTCTGCGCTCCGCGGATGCCCGACGGACCTGGCGTGGAGTGTGGGAGCGCGCGCTCGCGCCCGATCCGGCCGTCGATTCTGCGACTGCGCACCGACCGGACGCGCTCGACGTCCTCGATGTGGGCACGGGCAGCGGGAACGCCGCGATCCAGGTGGCCGGGCTCGGGCACCGGGTGACGGGCATCGACCTCGCTCCGGGCATGCTCGCGCGCGCACGCGTCAAGGCGTCCGGCGTGCGCTTCCTGGCCGGGGACGCGATCGACCCGCCGTTCTCCGAGGGCAGCTTCGATGCGGTCATCTGCCGCTACGTGCTGTGGACCCTGCGGGACGCGGAGCGCGCCGTCGCCGCATGGCACCGTCTGCTGCGACCCGGCGGGATCCTCGCCGCCGTGGACTCCGCCTGGTTCCCCGAGGGCGGCGAGCTGGGCGAGGGCCTCGAGAGTGCGCGCGGCGAGGACTTCCGGCACGCCTACGGCGCAGGCGTGATCAGCGAGCTCCCCCTGGCCGCGGGCAGGGACGACGAGGTGCGGGCGGCACTGGAGGCCGGCGGCTTCGCACAGGTGACGGCGACGCCGCTGCACGAAGTGCTGGAGCTGGACCGGCGTCAGGGCGTCGCTCCCGGGCACCACCCTCAGCTGCAGGTCCTGTACCGGGCCGTGCGGGCGTAGACGGTTTCGTGCCGCCCCGAGCTCCTCGTCTCGAGGATCCCGCGGGGACCTCATCCGCCCAGGGTCGGCTGCCAGGCCAGGACCTCGTCCTGCAGCTCCGCGACGGGTCGCCCGCTGTCCAGACGCAGCACGGGCTGGGGGATCGAGGCCAGCCAGTCCTCGTGGGCGCGCCGACTGCGCCCCGTGAAGTCGGGGTCGTCGTATCCGCGGGCCCACTGCATGAACTCCGTCGTGGCCTGGTCATCGATGTCGCCTCCTCGACGCAGCGTCTCGCGTGCGGCCAGTCGTCGCATCCGCTCCTGAGGATCCAGGGTCAGGAACACCACCGCATTGCACTCCTCGAGGACCGCGCCCGCCCAGCTGTTGATGGCCCCGGAGAGGACCCATGCGTCGCGGGGGACGAACATCGTGCGCATGAGCCCGATCCGCTCGGGGACCGGCCGTGGGGTGGTGTACGGGGGCGATGTGGGAACCCAGAAGTAGTCGTCGCTGTCGGCATGGGGGACCGACCACGCGTTCGCGATCGCGCGCCCCAGAGTCGTCGCCCCGGACCCGGAAGCGCCCATGATGTGGAGTCGGCAGTGGTGCATCGCTCCATCATGGAGGGCGGGTGCTGCCGACGGAGGTGGATAGGCGGAGACGCGCCGCCGACGAGTACTCGCGGAGCCACGGTCGCTGGACCTCGCTTCAGCGCCTCTCGGCGACGACGCATGCGGCTCGAACAGGGAAGCTGAGGTGGCCGACATGGTCCACGGCCTTCCCGCATCGGTTCTCGAAGATGCCGGACGCGGCGCGGCGGACGCGGTCGGACTGCGCCGAGTAGGTCGCTCCGGCACCTGCGATCCCGCCCTCGATGCCGGCCCAGAGGTCGTCCGGGCGGACCGACCAGGTCCACCGGAGGTCCGAGGCCGAGACGACCTCGAGACCGGCGCCTCGGGCCAGTCCCTCGAGCCCCGCGGAGGTCCGTTCGAAGTCGAGCGTGGGATCCAGGTCCTGTCGCGGTATCGGCACGACCCCGGCGGCCTCGAAGATCTCACCGATGAACCCTTGCCACCCGTCGGGTTCCGGCGCGGGCCAGATGGTCATGGCGACCGGGCCGCTCGGCCGGGTGACACGGGCCAGCTCTGCCACGGACTCCGCGGGGCGGCCGACGTGGTTGATGACGAAGTTCGCCGCCACGGCATCGAACGAGGCGTCGGGGAAGGGCAGGTGGGGGAGCGAGGCCCGGAGGACCGGCCCGTGCAGGCGTGACCGGGCCAGGTCGACCATGCTCGCTTCGGAGTCGATCGCCGTGACGCTGCGCCCGCGCGACTCGGCCTGCACGGCGAGGGTGCCGGTCCCGCAGCCCGCGTCGAGGAGGGTTCCGGACCCGGTGGCGTCGAGCAGGTGGTCGACGGTGCCTGCGCACAGGGATCCGAAGGACCGCGCGTAGGCGTCGCCGCGGTCCGTCCATGGATTCATGCCGCGATGATCGCAGACTCCGTGGCGGCACCCCGGGCGGATGGACTCGTGGGCCTCGCGACCGCTCGGGCTCAGAACCGCGTCTCGATCGCCTCTACGACGACGCCCTTCCCGTCGACCACCGGCACCAGCCGCCACTTGTCGAAGGCCGTGCACGGGTGCGAGAGGCCCAGCGTCACGACCTGCCCGACGGCGAGGGGCGCCGGGCTCTCAGCACCCGCCGCGCCCGCGGCATCCCACCGTACGAACGTGTGCTGGTCGTTCAGTGCCGTCACCTCGAGGGCACCCGGCTCGACCGCCCGCTCCCGGCCGCCGAGCTCGTCGGCCACCGCGAGGACCGTCGGCAGGCCCTCGTCGAAGGGCACGTCGCGCTTGCCGGCATCCAGCAGGGCCAGCCCGGGCTCGGGCTGGGACACCACCCGCGCATAGGCGCGCATGGCGGGACGCAGCGCCTCCTCCGCGGCGACGCCGCGGGTCGCGTCCAGGGGGGAGATGCCGCGGTAGAACCCGCTGTCGTGCACGATGTACGCGCCTGAGCGCAGGATCGCCCGCACGGCCTCGAGGCCCGCGAACGCCTCGGCCACCAGGTCGAAATACGCGCTGCCGCCCGCGGTCACCCACGGGGTGCCCTCGACCAGCGGCCGCACCTGCTCGACGAGCGCGGCGAGGCGCCGGCAGTACGCGCCGACCGTCGCGAGCGACTCCGGGGAGCGGTCGTGCGCGAGCGCGCCCTCGTAGCCGGCGACGCCGCGCAGGGTGAGCACGGGCGAGGCCGCGATGCGCTCGGCGATCGCGACCGCCTCATCCTCGCGGCGTGCGCCCGTGCGCCCGCCGTCGGCCCCGAGCTCGACGAGCACGCCGAGCCGGGCCTCGGCAGGAAGCGATCGCTCCATGAGCTCGACCGCCGCGAGCGAGTCCGCCCAGCACACCACCTCCTGCTCAGGATGCTCGGCGAGGTGCGCCGCGAGCTGCCGCAGCTGCCCCGGGTCCAGGCTCATGTTGGCGATCTGCACCGTGGGGATCCCGGCGCGCAGGGCGACGCCCGCCTGCCATCCGGTCGCGACCGTGATCCCGGTGGCGCCCGCGGCGAGCTGGCGGTGCCAGAGCGTGGGCGCCATCGTGGTCTTGCCGTGCGGCATCAGCTCGAGCCCGCGCTCGCGCGTCCATGCGGCCATCGTGGCGAGGTTGTGGTCCATCGCATCGCGGTCCAGGACGAACAGCGGCGTCGAGAACTCCGCGAGCGGCGCGTCGAGGTCGGCGACGTCGCGGCCGACGAGCGCCGCGGGGAAGGACTTGTCGTCCTCGGTGACGGTGCGCGTGGTCGGGGGAGTGGGCTGCGTCGTCATGGTCTCCATGGTCCTCGGTCTCGTGGTGGGGCGGTCAGTTCTCGATGATCCGTGCGAGCCGGGGGAGCTCGTCCGCGTCGGCCAGGGCGCTGCCGACGGCCACGACCCGCGCTCCCGCGGCGAGCATGTCCGGGGCGTTCCGCGCGTGCATGCCACCGGTCGCGACGAAGCGCACCTGGGGGAACGGGCCGTGCATCGCCGTGAACCACTCGGCGCCCAGCACGGAGGCGGGGAACGCCTTCAGCCAGGTCAGCCCGGACTTCTGGGCGATCTGCACCTCGGACGCGGTGGCGACGCCCGGCAGCGAGGGCATGCCCGCCGCCTCGCTCGCGCGGACCACGTCGAGGTCCAGACCCGGGCTCACCGTGAAGGCCGCGCCCGCCCGGGACGCGGCCTGCACGGTCGCTGCGTCGACGACGGTCCCGGCGCCCACGGCCTTCCCTCGTTCGCGCCCTGCGCGGACCACGGCGGCGAGGGCCTCCTCGTCGGCCGGGCCCTGGATCGGGACCTCGACCATCTCGATGCCCAGGTCCCAGGCGGTATCGGCCAGTTCGAGACTGCGCTCGGTCCCCATGCCCCGCAGGATCGCCATCAGGGGCGCCGCCCGGAAGGCCTCGTCGAACCATGCGCTGCTGTCGATCGGGGTGCTCACGCGGTCGCCTCCTGCATGTCGGGTGCTGATGACCCGTGACGATCGGCGTGATCGCCGTGGTCGGGGATGTCCTGGGTGCTCGAGAGCGCCCGCGCCGCCCACTGGTGCCCGCGCCCGAGGCGCGAGCGCGGGGACGCGCCCTCGAGCAGGCCGTCGAGCCAGCCGGCGGCGAAGGCATCGCCCGCGCCGACGGCCTCCACGACCTCCACGCGCGGCGTCGGGACCGCGGTGCGGCCGTCGGCCGAGAACTCGACCGCTTCCACGTCGGCGTCCTTGACCACGAGGTGCGGTGCCTCGGGCAGCAGCTCCCGCACGGCGTCCGCGGTGCGGGCGCCCCACAGGGTCTCGGCCTCGTCCCTGCCCACGAACACGATGTCGGCCCGGCGCGCCAGCGCGAGGATCGTGCGCGCGGCCTTTTCGGTCGACGCCCACAGCGCGGGCCGATGGTTCACGTCGAAGCTCACCAGAGTGCCGGCATCGTGCGCGCGGTCGATGGCCGCGTCGACGAGCGCCCGGCAGCTCTCGGAGAGGGCGGGCGTGATGCCGGTCAGGTGCACGATCCGGGCCTGTTCCGCGTCGATCCCGGCGAGATCCTCCGGGCCCAGGCGGGAGGCGGCCGAGCCCCGCCGGTAGTAGGAGACCCCGGCGCCCGGATCCTTGACGTACAGGCCCGTCGGCGCGCCCGCATCGAGGCGCACACGCCCGACGGAGACGCTGCTGGCCTCGATGAACGCCCGGACGCGACGGCCCAGGGGGTCATCATCCAGAGCGCTGAACCATTCGACCCGGCATCCGGCCGCGGCGAGGTGGCAGGCGACGTTGGACTCCGCGCCGCCCGAGCCGACGTGGAAGTCGCGGGCGTCCTCCAGCGGCTCCGGTCGCGCGGGCGTCACCAGCGCCATCGTCTCCCCGATCGCGAGCAGGTCCAGGGGGCGCGACCCGCCTCCGGAGTCCTCCCGCGTCGGGTGCGCCGTGTCGGCTTCGCGCGTCATCCCGCGCCCTCCCGTCGTCGTCCTCAGGCCTTCACGCGGGCGACGACGTCGATCTCCACGAGGATGTTCGCGAGCTGCGAGCCGACGGTCGTGCGCACGGGGTACGGCTCGGTGAAGAACTCGGCGTAGGCCTCGTTGAACTCGGCGAAGTCGGCGAGGTCCGCGAGGTGCACGGTCGTCTTCAGCACGGCGTCCATGTCCACGCCGTGCTCGGTGAGGACGGAGCGGACGTTCCGCAGCACCTGGCGGGTCTGCTCGGCGACGGAGTCTGCGACGGCGTTGCCGTTCGCGCGGTCCTGCGGGCCGAAGCCGGCGGTGAACAGCAGGTCGCCGCTGACGATGCCCTGGCTGTAGGGGCCCGCGGGCCGCGGCGCGCTCTCGCTGACGATGGCGGACTTCTCGATCTTCTGAGTGTGCTCGGTGCTCATGGTGCTCCTTCGGTGGGTGTCTCGTGATGGTGTCAGGGACGGGCGGCCGACGGGGGTTCCCCGCGGCCGCCGGGGGCGCAGGCACGGATGCCTCCGCCGGGGGTGACGCCGGTCAGCCTGCCGTCCGCGAGGACGGGCAGGCCGCCGACGATCACGTCGTCGATCCCCTCGGCGAGCTGGAGCGGCGCGGCGTAGGTCGCCGCGTCCCGCACGGCGTCGGGGTCGACGAGGGCCAGATCGGCGATCGCGCCGGGCCGGATGCGGCCACGATCGCCCAGGTGGAAACGGTCCACGGCCGCGGTCGACAGGTGCGCCGCGGCCTGCGCCCAGTTCAGGAAGCCGTGCTCGCGCACGTAGGTGGCGAGGTAGGAGGCGAAGGTCCCGCGGGCGCGGGGATGCGGGTGCGCGCCGATGAAGATGCCGTCGGACCCGCCCATGTGCGCCGGGTGTGCGAGCAGCCGCCCCAGGTCCTCGACGGCACGCTGATGGTGCGCGGCCATGATCGCGTTCGCGTCCAGGCGGGAGGCGACCAGCACGTCCAGGGCGGCGTCGACGGCGTCGGTGCCGCGGCGCTGGGCGATCTGGGCGAGCGTGAGACCCGGCGCCCACGCGAGCTCCGGCGCAGCGGTGTGGGCGAGGGTGATCAGCTCGGGCCACTCCTCGCCCAGGCTCGGGTTCTTCGCGACGCGCGGGAACCACTCGCGGCGCAGGCGCTCGCGCTGCGAAGGGTCCTGCAGCAGCGGCACGAGGTCATCGGCCCGCATCGCGTTCAGCTCCGGCGGCAGCATGGTCATCGCGAGGATCGAGCAGCCGCGCGTGTAGGGGTAGGCGTCGAAGCTCCCTGCGACGCCCTGGCCAATGAGCCAGTCCATGAGACGCGCGGCCTCGTCGGCCGGGGTGTGGAAGTGCGAGATGTGCACGGGCACGCCGGCGGCGGCGCCGATGCGCCCGGCCTCCTCGACGCCCACCTGTGCGTTGTCCTCGTAGCCGCCGCGCATGTGCGTCACGTACGGCAGGGCCGACGGCGCGAGCGGCGCGCACAGCGAAGCCATCTCGGCGGCGTCCGCGAAGATGCCCGGCGCGTAGTCGAGCCCGGTGGACAGGCCCACGGCCCCGTCGGCCACGCCCTCGGCCACGAGCGCCACCATGCGCTCGAGCTGCGCGTCCGTGGGTGCGTCCTGCGTCGACCCCATCACCTCGTGGCGGACCGTCCCGGCCGGCACCAGGTAGGCCACGCCGAGGGGGATCCGGCCGTCGTATCCTGCGAGCAGGTCGGCGACGCGAGTGCCGGGGGCGTGCGTGCCGGAGACGCCGGTGCCGGGGGAGGCGGATCCCGCCCCGCCCGTCGGCCCCGGATCGCCGCCGCGGGTCGCTGTTTCCGGCACACCCGGATACCCCGGGTGCGCGCCGTTGATCGGTGCGAAGTACTCCGAGGCGTAGGTGCCGTCGCCCGGGGCGAAGGAGACGCCGTCCTGCCCGCCGATGACGGCGGTGATGCCCTGGCGCAGCAGCGCGAGCTGCACGTCCTCGTCGAAGACGGCGGCGTCGGCGTGGGAGTGCGCGTCCACGAAGCCGGGCATGACGAGGCGGCCATCGGCCTCGATCACGTGCGTCCCGGGGAGGTCGGTGCCCGCGCGTCCCGTGCCCGGTGCGGAGACCTCGGCGACGCGATCTCCGTCGACGAGCACGTCGGCGTGCACGGGCGCGACGCCGTCACCGGGGACGACGCTCCCTCCGCGGATCAGGAGCCGGCCCATGTCAGGTCGTCTCCAGCGCGCGGAGCCGGCCGGCGTCGGCCGTATCGGGACGGATCGAGGCGGCGGCGGTGGCGATCGCGCCGATCAGGCAGATGACGACGACGTACACGATGACCGGCCAGATCTCGCCGCTCGCCCAGCCCACGAGCGCGGTCGCGATGAAGGGTGCGAGCCCCCCGCCGAGCGTGTTGGAGAGCTGGTAGCCGACGTTCACGCCGGTGGTGCGCTCCTCGACGTCGAACATCTCGGTGAGCAGGGTCGAGAGCGTCCCCTGCATCATGACGCCGGGGATCACGAACCCCACGACCATGCCGAGCCAGATGAGCGCGGGCACGTGCGTCCCGTACAGCAGGAACGCCGGCCAGACGAGCAGGGCGAAGCCGATGCAGCCGGCGATGTAGACGCGGCGCCTGCCCACCCGGTCCGAGAGCGCCCCGTAGGCGGGGGCGACGAAGATCTGCAGCACACCCACGATCATCGTCCCCAGGAAGCCGACCTGGGGCGGGACGCCGCCGGAGACCATGTATGAGAGCCCGTAGGTGAGCACCACGTAGCCCGCGATGGACTGCGGGAGGCCGATGAGGATGCCCAGGATCGTGTTCCGGGGGTGGAGCAGCACCTCGAGGATGGGGGAGCGGCGCCGGATCCGGCCCAGCTCGATCTCCTGGGTATGGGTTGTGAACTCCTCGGACTCCTGCAGCTGGCGCCTCAGCAGCACCGCGCACACGGAGAGCACCAGGGAGAACACGAACGGGATCCGCCAGCCCCAGGTCATGAAGAACGAGTCCGGCCCCAGGCCCAGGCCCGCCATCATGCCCGCGGAGAGCACGTTCGCGACGCCGGCCCCGCTGATGAGGAAGGCGCCGAACAGGCCGCGCCGGCCGACGGGCGCGTGCTCGACGACCATCGTCGCCGCGCCGCCCATCTCCCCGCCCACGAACAGGCCCTGGAGCATCCGCATCACTAGCAGCAGCACGGGCGCCGCGAGGCCGATCATGTGGTCGGGCGGGATGAACCCGATCGCGGCCGTGGACAGGCCCATGCCGATCACCGTGACCAGCAGCGTGACCTTGCGGCCCATGCGGTCGCCGATGTAGCCGAACACGACGCCGCCGAGGGGGCGGAACAGGAAGCCGACGGCGAAGGTCGCGAAGGACTCGAGCTGGGCGACGAAGGGGTCGTTGCCCGAGAAGAAGACCTGCGGGAACACCGCGGCGGCCGCGAGTCCGTACAGGTAGTAGTCGAAGTACTCCATCAGGGTGCCGACGGCGCCGCCGGCGATGGTGCGCGCCTGCGCGCGGCGCGGGCGCCCGGACCCGGGAGCGTCGGGACGAGAGCCGGCAGGGCCGTGCGCGGCCCGGGACCCCGGGGAGCGCTGAGGGGTCGAGGCGCTCATGAGCGCCTCGCGGCGGGGCGTGAAGTCATGGCTCATGTCCTCCTTGACGTGGCCTGTCGATGGGGCGTGGACCCACCGCGAGATGGTGGGACCGTGCGGCAGAGCTGGGTGATCGGGCTGGTCGAGCGCCGATGCGGAGCGAGACTACGCGATGCTGTACTGAAATTCTAGGTGGCTGACAGAATGTCTGTCCATGTGGGTGCGATGATGTCCGTGCATCGACGAACGGAGAGTGCCGTGACGACGACCTCAGCTGCGAAGACCGACGCTGCGCAGACCGACGCCGCGAAGACCGGATCTGCGCTGGCCGAGTCTCCGCAGACGGACATGCGCTTCGCCGACATCGACGAGGCCCACCGCGCTCTCGCGCCGGTCATGGAGGCGATCGCCGCCGTCGGCGGGCCGCACTGCGAGGTGGTCCTGCACGACCTCTCGGCGGGCGACCTCGAGCATTCGATCCACGCGATCCTCCACGGCGAGGTCAGCGGCCGAAGGGTCGGTGGCCCCTCCACCAACCTCGGCGCGGAGGTGCTGCACGACCAGAGCCGCGACCACAACGCCTTCGGGTATCGCGCCCGCACGGCCGACGGGCGCGAGCTGATCAGCTCCTCGGTCTACTACCGCGACCACGAGGGCCGCATCATCGCGGCGCTTTGCATCAACCGCGACCTCACCCCGGTGCAGGGCGCGATGGACGCGCTCACCGCGCTGCTCCCCGCCGCCACAGAGGACGCCGCCTCCGAGCCCCAGGAGCTCGTGGTCCCGAACGTCTCGGACGTCCTGGACGACATGATCGCCGAGGCCGTCGCCGCCGTCGGCAAGCCCGCACCGGCGATGACGAAGGCCGATCGCATCGAGGTGCTGCGACTGCTCGAGGGCAGGGGCGCCTTCCACATCAAGCGCGCCGCCGAGCGGGTCTCCGCGCGGCTCGGCGTCTCGCGGGTGACGACGTACGGGTACCTGGACGAGGTGCGGCGGGGCTGAGCGGCTCCGGTAGCGTCCCTGCCACCGGGCTGCGCTCTCCGCTCGGTCTCCCATGGCGCCCCCGACGAAGACGGTGATCCCCCCGATGAGCATCCTCTCCACCTTCGACCTGACCGGCCGCACCGCGATCGTCACCGGCGGCTACCGCGGCCTCGGGCTCGCCTTCGCGCGCGGTCTCGCCGAGGCCGGGGCCGACATCGTCATCGGCGCCCGCGACGGCGCCGCCTCCCAGGAGGCGGCGCGCGACCTCGCCGAGGAGACCGGTCGACGCACCCGTGGCATCGCCCTGGACGTCACCGACCCTGCATCGTGCGAGGCGGCCGTCGCCGCCGCCGTGGAGCTCGGCGGGGGTTTCGAGGTGCTCGTGAACAACGCCGGCGCCTGCTTCCACGCCCCCGCGCTCGACGTCACCGCGCAGGAGCTGCGCACCGTGCTCGACACGAACGTGGGCGGAGTCTTCGAGATGAGCCGCGCCGCAGCGCGCGCCATGATCCCCGCAGGTCGCGGCTCGATCGTGAACATCGGATCGATGTCCGGGGACATCGTCAACCGTCCCCAGCTGCAGCCGATCTACAACGCCTCCAAGGCCGCCGTCCACCACCTCACGAAGTCGCTCGCGATGGAGTGGGCGGAGCACGGGATCCGCGTGAACGCCGTCGCCCCGGGCTACGTGAAGACCGAGATGGCGCCCGTCGACGACCCGTCCCTGCGCCAGCGCTGGATCGACGATGCCCCCATGAAGCGCTACGCCATGCCCGAGGAGATCGCCCCGGCGGTGCTCTTTTTCGCCTCCGACGCCTCGAGCTTCGCGACCGGCTCCGTGCTCACGGTCGACGGGGGATACACGGTGGTGTGACGCGAGGGCCTCTCACCCCAGATACAGCTGGCCCGGTGCGTCGAACATGGTCTCCGCCATCGCCAGGGACGCGGCGCCGACGGCGCCGACGTGGCCTCCGATCGCGGTTCCCCGCACATCGACCGTGTGATCGTCCTTCGCCACGTAGTGCTCGTTCACCAGGGTTGGAGCGATCCGCAGGCAGGCGGCCTCGAAGGCCGGCCACTGCGGACCGCCGAACACGATGCTGTCCAGGTCCAGCAGGTTGGCCAGCTGCATGCCGACCCGAGCGAAGCCGCGCGCGGCGTCCTCGAGGATCTTCCGGGCCACGGGGTCGCCGCGATGCTCCGAGCGCTCCGCGAGTCGGGACAGTGCGGCTTCCACGGAGCGTGCGTCGTCGAGGTCGGTCCCCTTTTCCAGGGCGCCCTGCTCCACCGCGGTCCCCACGATCTGTGACGGGAGAGAGGAGACCGCCACGCAACCGCGGCCGCCGCATTCGCACGGCGGCCCATCCGGGTCCGCGGTGAAGTGTCCGATATTGCCCAGATGGGAGAGGCGTCCGGCGGCGTTCCCGGACCCGCGCAGCGGCTGTCCGTCCAGCACGATCCCGGCTGACACGCCGCTCCCCAGGTAGAAGAAGGCCAGATTCTCCGCATCGCGCGGTGTTCGCCAGATCTCTCCGATCGCTGCGGCGGTGCTGTCCTTCTCGACCAGCACCGGGAGGCGCAGGCGCTGCGCGATCTCGTCTCGGAGCTCGACGGTCCCCCACCCCGGCAGCAGGGGAGGGCCGACGACCGACCCGTGCTCGATGTCGAGCGGGCCGGGTGTCGCCACACCGACACCGGCGACCTCTTCGGTCGGGACAGCTGCCTGGTCGAGTAGAGCTCTCACCTGGGTATCGACCAGTTCGAGTATGTGCTCGGGCCCGGGTGTCTGCGGTGTGGGCACGGTCAGCGCATGGACGTCATCGCCGGCGAGGTCGAGCAGCACCAGGGAGAGGCTCGCCGGATCGATGTGGAGTCCGATCGAGTACCGGCCGGTGGGAACGACCTCGTAGACGATGCGCGGGGCGCCCATCCCGGAGCGCACGCGCCCTGACTCCCGGATCAGTCCCGCAGTCACCAGGCGCTGGCAGATGTTCGAGAGTGTCTGCGGTGTCAGTCCCGTGCGCTGCACGAGCTCGCTCCGACTGGTGCCGGGAGAGCGTCGGATCAGGTCGAGGACCAGGACCTGGTTGTACCCGGCGACGCGAGGAAGGTTCGTCCCGCGGCGCCCCGGTCGCTCCGTCGCCGGCTGCGGGTACTGCAGTGCCATGGGCCGATGGTACGTCGGCCGTTGACTTATTCAAATTGATCATGTCTACTGGCGAACGCCGAGGCTCGACGTGGAGACCTCAGGAGGAGACCTGGTCATGAGACGACGGACGATGCTGGCCGCGGGATTGGCGGCACTCCCGCTGGCCGGCTGCGCCGGAGGGAGAGGGGAGGGCCGACGCGTCTTCCGCCAGTTCGACCCTGCGGATCAGGCGACGGGACTCGCGAAGGCGGTCAAGGCATGGAATACCGAGCATCCGGACTACACCGTCACCATGGAGACGCTGTCGCCGAACAATCCGCAGCAGTTCGCGCGCGAGGCCAATGCCGGTTCGGGCCCCGACATCGCTCAGCTGGCGTTCACCGATGTGTCCTTCATGGCGGAGCCCCGCATCCTCACGCCGCTCGATCGCCTCATGTCCAGCGCCCCGGCGGAAGGACAGGAAGACCTCCTGGCCACAGACATGACGACGTACGACCGCCAGTCCTGGGCGATCCCCTGGACCGCAGACACGATGGCTCTCGTCTTTAGACCCGACGTGCTGGAGAAGTCGGGAGTGGCGGACACTCCCGAGGACTGGGAGGAACTGGCGGAGGTCTCCGCACGCATCACCAAGGATTCTGGGGGCGATGTCAGCGGCTTCGTGTTCCCGGCGGCCGCCCAGTACTCGAGCGCCCAGTGGTTCCCCATCAACTACTACCTCTGGGCACATGGCTCCCAACTGATCCGGGCCGACGGAGAATCGTGGGAGGTGGCCGTCGACGAGCAGCAGCTCGCGGACGCGATGACCTACTTCAACACCTTCTTCACCGAGCGCATCACTCCGGCGGCGATGCAGGCGGTCACCGATTACGGCGACCCGAGCATCGTGGGCGCTCTCGGCGAGGGCAGCTGCGCGATGACGTTCATGCCGCCGACGGCATTCCGCGCCGCACGGGAGAGCATCGACGCCGAGCTGATGACAGCCCCCATGCCGTGCGGCCTCGTCGACGGCGCGACGCATCTCGGTGGCCGAGCGCTCGGCATCAACGCGAACTGCGAGGAGCCGGAAGCGGCCTGGGCGTTCGTCTCCCATTTGCTGAGCCCGGAGACCTTCGAGCTGTACCCGCAGTACCCGGCGTCGGCCGCGACTCTCGATCGGGTGGATGTGGACCCGTCGGAGCGAGGGTTCACGAAGCAGCTCCCGCACGCCGAATCCTTCGCACGCTACGCGGACGCGCCGATCACCATCGCTTCGCTCCAAGAACAGGTGAACCAGCAGTTCTCCGCCGTCTACTCCGGTCAATCGGAGCCCGAGGACGCCTCGCACAAGCTCCTCGACGCCCTCGCCCGCGGGCTCGAGGAGTGATCGACGTGATCGCATCCCGCCTCCGCTCGGCGCAACCGTACCTGCTCAGTGCCCCCGCTCTGCTCGTGATCGGACTGCTGTTCCTCATCCCGTCCGTCTACAACGTGGTCCTCGCCTTCCAGCACCTCACGCCCTACCAGTCGCCGGGCGAGGCCGAAGCTGCGGGCCTCGAGAACTTCACCGACCTGTGGAGCAGCGGAGACCTGCCGCACGCCGCACTCAACACCGTTCTCTGGCTGACAGCGGCGACCGTGGTCCTGCGCCTCGGCATCGGGCTGGGGCTGGCCCTCGCTCTGGAGTCCCCGATCCTGAGGCGGTGGCGGCTCCGCGGTGTCTCCCGCACGATCATCCTCATCCCGTGGATGGTCCCCCAGGTCGTCGCGATCGCAGCGTGGCGGTGGATCCTCGACGGGAGCACGGGCGTGCTGAACCAGGCGCTCACCGGGCTCGGGGTCATCGATCAGGGCGTCCCCTTCCTGGCGCAGACCAGCACCGTGTGGTGGTCGATCATCGCGATCATCGTCTGGCGCGAGCTCCCGTTCGTGGTCATGGTGCTCGTCGCCGGACTGCAATCGATCCCGGCGGAGCAGTACGAGGCCGCCGCGGTCGATGGCGCGGGTCGGTGGGCGTCCTGGCGCAGCGTCACCGTCCCGCATCTGCGTCCCGTGCTGACCGTCGTGGTGCTGGTGACCGTGATCCAGACCTTCAACAATTTCGTATACGTCTGGCTCACCACGGGCGGTGGGCTGGGAAATGCGACCGCCGTGCTGGCCACCGAGCTGTACAGCGCCGCGTTCTTCGACAACGACCTCGGCGCGGGCGCGGCGATCGGATTGCTGATGACCGCGATCATGGCGATCTTCGCCGTGGTCTACCTGCGTGTCACCTCCACGAAGGGGGAATCCCGATGACGGCGGCACCTTCCGATCGGATGAGCGGGGCCCGGCGTCGGCCCGGAGCACCACGACGATCACGTGAGGGCAGGCGTCTGCGGGACCTCGTGTTCCTCATTCCGTTCGCCGTGATCCTCCTCGTGATCCTCTTCCCCGTGATCTGGATGCTCTACAGCTCTCTGCGCCCGGTGCAGGCCATCTCGCAGGGCATCACCTGGCGCACCGTCTTCTCGGGACTCAGCCTGGACTCGTACGCGCGGCTGTTCGAGCAGACGGGATTCGGGCGCTACCTGCCCAACAGCATCATCGTGTGCGTCAGCGGGACGGTCATCACGGTGGCGATCGCGACGCTCGCCGGGTTCGCGCTCTCGCGCTTCGCGTTCCGGGGGAGGCCGGCCGTGATGCTGGTGCTGGTCGCCACGCAGCTGCTCCCCTTCGTCGTGCTGATCACGCCGGTCTACCTCCTCTTCGCCGAGCTGCGGCTGCTGAACTCTTTCGCCGGGCTGATCATCGTCTACGTCGCGATCACGACCCCGCTCGCCACGCTCCTCATGACCGGATTCCTGAACGCCGTGCCGCAGACGCTCGACGAGGCGGCGAGGATCGACGGAGCCTCGACGCTCACGGTCATCGTGCGCGTGATCGCCCCGCTGGTCTGGCCCGGGATCGTCACAGTCGGAGTCACCACGTTCATCGCCATGTGGGACGAGTTCCTGTTCGCGCAGGTGTTCCTCACCAGCGACTCCCTGAAAACCGTCCAGGTGGGCATCGCCGGGCTCTTCGGCGAATACGGCACCGACTGGGGAGTCGTCATGGCCGCCTCCGTGGTCGCCGCCCTGCCCACCGTCGTCCTGTTCTCCCTGCTGCAGCGTCGGCTCGTCGCCGGCATGACCGCGGGAGCCGTGAAGGAGTGAAGATGACACAGCCGAGCCGCCCCAACATCGTGATCCTGTTCGCCGACGACCTCGGCTGGGGTGACCTCGGCTGCTTCGGGGCCGACGACATACCCACCCCGCACCTCGACGCCCTCTGCGCGGCCGGGGTCCGGCTTCCCCAGTGGTACGCGAACTCCCCGGTGTGCTCGCCCTCGCGGGCCTCCCTGATGACCGGCCGATACCCCGCCCACGCCGGTGTGGAATCGATCCTCGGCGGGACCCGTCACACACCCGGCCTGCCCCACCAGCCCACCCTCGCCTCGCACCTGCGCCAGCGCGGGTATCGGACGGGACTGTTCGGCAAATGGCACCTGGGGGCCGACCCCGCCTACGCGCCCTTCCACTTCGGGTTCGACGAGACCTTCGGCTTCCGCGCCGGCTGCGTCGACTACTACTCGCACATCTTCTACTGGGGAGACCACAACCCGGTGCACGACCTCTGGGACGGGGACGACGAGGTGTGGCGCAACGGCGAGTACCTCACCACGGTCATCGGGAACCGCGCCGCGGACTTCATCATCCGCACGGCGCCCGAGTCGCCCTTCTTCTGCTACGTCCCCTTCAACGCGCCGCACTACCCGATGCACGCGCCCGACGAGCACATGCGCCGCGTCGCCCACCTGCCTCCCGGTCGGCGGGAGAGCGCGGCGATGATCGCCGCGATGGACGATGCCGTCGGCGAGATCCTCGCGGCCCTCGATCGCAGCGGCGCCCGGGACGACACGATCGTGCTGTTCTCCTCCGACAACGGACCCTCCAGGGAGAGCCGCAACTGGCTCGACGGCGAGGAGATCTCGTACACGGGCGGCTCCGCCGGCGGGCTCCGCGGCTCGAAGGGTTCCGTGTTCGAAGGGGGGCTCCGCGTGCCCGGCATCGTCTCCTGGCCTGCGCAGCTCCCGTCCAACGCCGAGCACGACCAGGTGGGCACGATGATGGATCTGCTCCCGACGCTCCTGCACGCCGTGGACGGCGAGGAGCCGGAGCTGCCCGACGTCGACGGGATCTCCCTGCTCGATGCGCTGCGGGGCGATGGAGATGGCGAAGGCGTCGCGACACCGTCGGGCGAGTTCACCGAAGCCACCGAGCGCGCCGTCGTGTGGGAGTACCAGGGCCAGTACGCGGTGCGACGGGGTCGTCACAAGCTGGTCCACGACGCTCGCGAGGGCATGGACCCGCCCGCTGCGGTCCACGCCGCCCTCTTCGACCTCGAGTCCGATCCCCAGGAGTCGACGGACCTCTCCGGGCAGGCGCCCAGGATCGTCGCCGACCTCGAGCGCGCGATCACCCGATACCAGGACGCCGCCGTGCAATGGGGGAGCACCGCTCGGAGTCGCTGAGGGCGAGACCACTCCCGGGACCGCACCGCACGTCGCCCCGGAACTGCTAGGGCGTGTCTGACAATTGCCGGGTCCAGGCGATGACGGCGTTGAGGATCACGGCGGCGCGGTAGACGATGGCGAGCTTGTCGTAGCGGGTCGCGAGCCCGCGCCATTGCTTGATCTGGCAGTAGCGGCGCTCGATGACGTTCCGGTTCCGGTAGTCGGCCGCATCGAGCCCGACCGGGCGTCCACCGCGTGATCCGCGGCGCTTGCGGTGGCCCTGCTGGTCGGACGGTTCGGGGATCACGGCTTTGATCCCACGGGAGCGCAGGTGTCCGCGGATCGCGCGTGACGAGTACGCCTTGTCGCCGCGGACTGCGTCGGGACGGGTTCGGGGCCGACCGAGGGGACGCGCAACTCGCAGGCGCTCCATCAGCGGCAGGAACATGGGCGAGTCGCCAGCCTGACCCGCTGTGAGCAGCGCAACCAGGGGCAGGCCGTTGCCGTCGACGAGCTGATGGATCTTCGTCGACAAGCCGCCGCGGGAGCGGCCGACCGCGTGATCAGGCGGCTCGTCGGCCGGGCTCGTGTAATTCGATCCAGCCCCCTGTGAGGCGCTTCGTGTTGGTCGCGTGCTGATGCGCGCGAGCGATCGTGGAGTCGACGGACAGTGACCAGTCCACGAGTCCTTCGGCGTCGGCCGCGGCCGTGAGCTTGGCGAGCACCTTGTCCCAGGTTCCCTCCGCCGCCATGCGGTGATGCCAGGTCCACACCGTCTGCCACGGACCGAACGCCTCAGGAAGGTCCCGCCACGCGATCCCGCACCGATACCGGTAGACGATGCCTTCGACCATCGTCCTGGCGTCCGAGAACGGCCGCCCCTTGCGCCCGGTCGGACGCGGCAGCATCTCCTCGATCAACGACCACTGAGCATCCGAGAGCATCTGAAACCGCGACACGCTCACAGCCTCTCAGCACGCCGCCGATCCATTTGTCAGACACGCCCTAGGTCCATCGGTCCGCGAGCCGGATATCGCGATGAGCTCCTCAGGGGAGTCGGCTCCGTGATCCCACATCGGGACCGGTTCCCGACGCACCCCCGGCACAGAGGAGACCCCGCACCATGACCCGACCCCGCCTGGGACTGTTCACCCGCCTCCTCGAGGAGGCGGGTCCTGCCGACCGATACCGCTTCGCGCTCGAGCAGATCGCTCAGGCCGACGAGCTCGGCTTCGCCTCCGCCTGGGTCGCCCAGCACCACTTCGGCGAGCACGAGGGCGGGCTGCCCTCGCCCTTCGTGCTGCTCGCTGCCGCAGCGCAGCGCACGCACGACATCGCACTGGCCACCGGCGTGCTCACCCTCCCGATCGACGATCCCCTGCGCGCGGCCGAGGACGCCTCCGTGCTCGACGCCCTGAGCGGCGGGCGCGTGCAGCTCGGGATCGCCGCCGGCGGCACGCCGTCCTCGTTCCCCGCCTTCGGCCGCGACCCCGCCCGGCGCCGGGAGATCTTCGCCGCGCACCTGGGTGTGCTGCGGGACGCGCTCGTCGGTCGCGGGGTCCGCGGGACCGAGTCCCGGATCTACCCGCCCGCCGGGGACCTCGGCCGGCGCATCCGGCAGGCGACGTTCTCCGCCGACGGCGGCCGACGCGCCGGTGAGGCCGGCGACGGACTGATGCTCTCGCGCACCCAGGTGCGGCCCGAGGACGCCCTCGACCTGCCCCTCCACGAGCTCCAGCTGCCCATCATCGAGGCCTACCGCAGCGCGCTCCCGGAGGGAGCGGGCTCGCGGGTCCTCGCCTCGCGCACGGCGCTCGTCGTGGACCCCGGCGACCGCGACCGCGCCCTCGCCCTCGCGGAGCCGGGGCTGCGCGCGCTCGCCGCGGGCCAGAGCGGATTCGACGCCGACGGCGCGAGCATCCAGGAGCTCGTGACCATCACCGACACGCACGTGGGGACCGTCAAGGAGGTCTGCGAGACGCTCGCGGCCGACGAGACGCTGTCCGCCGCGACCGACGTCTCGTTCCAGGTGCACTCGATCGCCGCGCCCCACGAGATGACCCTGCGCAGCCTCGAGCTGCTGGCCACGGAGGTCGCTCCGCGCCTCGGCCTCGCCACGGGACCGGAGGCGGCCGCGTCCCTTCGCGCAGGGACCTGAGCCCGTCGCCGTCGTCCACGCCCCCCCCGGGACCGGCGCCACGGGATCAGTCGTGAGGGAGCAGGTGCTCCGCGTCCGGCAGCGGGATGCCGAAGCCGGGCGCGTCGTCGAGGTGCAGCACCCCGTCGACGGGCCGCAGCAGCGCATCCTCGACGCCCCGCACCGTGCCGGGCACGCCCTCGACGAGCTCGACGTTCCCGCAGCCCGCGGCGAGGTGCGCCGCGTACCGGGTCTTCAGCGGCTGGCCCCACGCGTGCGGTGAGGCCAGGGTCCCTGCGGCCTCGATCTCGGGCATGAGCCGGCGCCAGGGCGTGAGGCCGAAGGAGATCACGTCCATGAGCAGCACGTCGATGCTGCCCGCGGCGGCGATCGGCAGCAGCGCCGGCACCTCCGGGGTGGTCTCGCCCTCGGCGATCAGGGTGGCGGGGGAGTGCTCGTCGAGCCAGGCGCGCAGCTGCGCGAGATCGTCGGCGTCGTCGAGGAAGGGCTCCTCGACCCAGTGCAGGCCGACGTCGGCCACCGCGTCGAGATAGCGCAGGAACCCGGGCAGGTCATAGCCGTCGTTGGCGTCCACGAGCAGCCGCGCCCCGGGCATCGCCTCGCGGACGGCACGTGTCACCGCGACGTCGCGGGCGTCCCCCTCGGCGCGCGGCATCCAGCGGTTGCCGCGTCCGATCTTGAGCTTCACGTCGCGGTAGCCGAGCGCGGCGTCCGCCCGGCACTCCTCGAGGATCCGCGCGATGCCGCCCGGGGACTCCTGCGGGTCGAGGTCCTCGAAGTACAGGGCGCCGTCGTACACCGGGACGTCGACGGTCCCGCGCCCGCCAAGCAGGGCATGGACCGGCTGGTCGAGGACGACGCCGAGGAGGTCATGCAGAGCGACGTCCGCCCAGTGGTCCCGGGGATCGCGCACGCCGCTCGCGGGGTCGATGAGGTCGGACAGGCGGCGGCCGATCAGGGCGTCGACGTCGCCCGGAGGGCCCTCGACAAGACCCCATCCCGTGCGGCCGTCGTCCGTGCGCAGCACCACGACGTCGGCCGATGGGCCGTCACCGTGCTCGCCGAGGCGCGCATTGCGGCCGATGGTGCGGGAGTAGCGGGTCTCGAGGCGGTGCAGCTCGACGGAGCGGAGCGTGGGGTCGGCGGTGACCATGGGGTTCCGATCGGAGGGGGTCGGCGGACGGCGGGGCCCTCGATCTCATCCTGCGCGATCGAGCGTCCGCCTGATCGTCTCCCGCACCCGCCGAGCCATTCCAGGCCCGTCCACGGTCCGGCGCCCCGCGACCTGGATAGGAATGAACTCGGGCCACTGGAGGCTGAAGCCCAGCAGCTGCTCGACGTCCGCCGCCGGGTCGACGTGCACCCCGGCGGCCCGCTCGTAGTCGTCGAGGAACCACATGGCGGCGTCGGCCGAGAAGAGGACGGCGAGGTTCAGCCGGCAGTGCCCCACGTCCAGGCCGCGGTCGGCGAGACCCGCCGTCGGCCAGTCGACCACCGCGCGGATCCGTGGGCGGTCCGTCTCCTCCCACAGCACGTTGAAGTGCTGGTAGTCGCCGTGGGAGAGCACGGCGGACGAAGGGTCCGGGGCGCGCGAGGCCAGCTCGTGCGCGTCCCTGGCGAGTCCGGCGTCTCCGAGCGCGACGAGCCACGGGTGCTGCGCATAGGGCATGTACTCGCAGGTCCCGAGCGCCGGCGGAGGCACGGAGTGGATGCGCACGAGCATCTCGGCGAGCAGCCGCACCCACTCCCGCAGATCCGCCGGATCGAGCTCCACGCGGCCTGGGAGGAACGAGGTCATGGTCGAGGGCAGGCCCGATCCGCTGCCGTCGGGATCCGCGGCGAGCAGTCGGGGGATGGGAAGCCCCGAGTCGGTCAGCGCCTCGAGCCCGGTCGTCTCGCGCCGCACCAGTTCCTGCTCCTCCGGGCCCCTGCTGCGCCAGCGGCGGACCACCAGATCCTCGCCGCCGGAGGTCGGCCGCAGCTGGAGCATCTGGCCGGTGATCCCGCCGACCAGGGGGCGCACGAGCGCGACCTCGCCGACCAGCGGCTCGAGCCAGCGGCGCAGGTCCGGGTCGAGACCGTCCTCGCCGCCCTTGGCGCTGTCGGCACGCTCGGCGCTCCCGTCGCCCTCGGCGCTCACGCGGTGCACGCCCCCGTCGACACGGTCTCCGTCTCGCCGTCGAGCTGCGCGATCACGGGCAGCAGCTCGGCGTCGGTCATCGCGTAGGCGACGTCGTCGTCGGACTCGCCGCGCGCGAAGACCACCCCGGCGACGCCGCCGTCGGAGTCCAGCAGCGGACCGCCGGAGTTGCCGGGCTCGACCTCCGCATCCAGCACGTAGATGTCGCGGCGCACTGTGCCCTCGCCGTGCGCGTCGTGCACCTCGGCGCTGCCCGAGGCGCGCACCGTCGCCGAGGACGAGCGGAACGGCCCGCCGTGCGGGTACCCCTGGATCACGGCCGAGGCGCCGTCGTCCAGCCTGTCGACGAGCTTCAGGGGTTCGGCGTCGACGTCGGCCGCGATCACCGCCAGGTCGTTCTCGACGTCGAAGTGGACCACGCGTCCCTCGCGGGCGCTCTCGCCGGGCAGCTCGACCATCGGATGGTCCACGCCGGCGACCACGTGGGCGTTGGTGACGATGCGATCGGGCGCGATCACGAAGCCGGATCCGGTGGAGATGGTGCCGCAGCCGTTCGTCGGCCCGAAGACGCGCGCGACGGACTGCGCGGCCTGCGTGAGGTCCGCCTGGTCGAGATCGACGGGGGCCGACGTCGGGACGTCGGCCTCGCCCAGTCCCTCGGGCGGGCTCACGATGGTGGGCATGGGCAGGGTGCCGACGACCTCCGCTCGCAGCTGGGCGAGGGCGTCGTCGACGGGCTCCGGTGTGGCACGGTCGATCTGCTGCAGGACCCGCGAGGACGCGACCGTGCTGGAGACGCCCGGGATGCCCGCCGAGACCAGCCCGGCCCCGCCGAACATCACCACGACCAGGCCCAGCACGAGCCCGAGCACCCCGCCGAGCAGACGTTCGAGGACGCGCAGGTGGATGCGGTCTGCGCCCCGACGGATCAGTCCGCCGATGCTCGAGCCGATGCCGCAGCCGACCACGAGCAGCAGGAACAGGGCGCCGAGCACGGCGACCGTGCGCCACGGGGGATCGACCGCCGCGGAGACGTGGGGGAGCGCCCACACCGCGGCCGCCGCGCCGGCCACGAGGCCCAGCAGGGCGCCGAGAGTGGCTGCGAATCCCGAACGCAGGCCCGCGCCGAGAGCGCCCAGCAGGATGATCACGGCGACCACATCCACGATCCACGTCATCGCGCTCTCCGGGTGACCATCCGCGCGAGCGAGCGCGCCGGGCCGGCGCCCGCTGCGAGATATGCGCCCAGCACCAGGGTCGCGCCTCCGGCGGCGAGCATCAGCGGATCCCGCAGTCCTCGGTGGGAGCGCTCGACGCCTGCGGCCGCCACGCGGCCCACGCCCACGAGCATCGCACCCATGGTGACGCCCGCGACGATGCGATCCCCTGTCGCCTCGATCCGCTCGACCAGCGGTTCCAGGTCGTCGGGATCGATGTGCACGGCGACGCCCCTCGACTCGTAGTCGTCGAGCATGCGGCGCACCCTCGCGGGCGCTTCTTCGCCCAGGCGCAGCGCCTGCATCCCGCTCTCACCGAGACGTGTGAGCAATGCCTGCGGACCCCAGATCTGCGCCAGGGCGACGGGCAGGACCTCCTCGAGGACAGCGCTGATATGGAACGTGGGGTCCAGGAGCACAGCGCTGGACTCGGTGAGCACGAGCATCCTCAGCAGAGTGGACACATCCGCCGGCAGCTGCAGCCGGTGCCGGCGGAGCAGGGTGGTCAGCTTCTCGAAGAAGGCCGAGAGGGAGATGTCGGCGAGGGCGTGCCCCTCCAGAGTGTCCAGGAGAGCCTGCACGTCCTGATCGAACCGGCGAGCGTCGTGCGGGCCCTGCGGAGGTGCGAGTCGGAGCAGGGACGCCGCGACGCCGTCGGAGTCGTGGCGGGCCAGCGAGAAGGTGAGGCGCACGATGTCCTCGCGCACCGGGCGACTGAGCTCGCCCACCATCCCGAAGTCGATGAGCCAGATGCAGCCGTCCTCCCGGACGAACATGTTGCCGGGATGCGGATCAGCATGGAAGAACCCGTCGACCAGGACCATCTTCACGATGGAGCGGGTTGCGGCGCGAGCGAGCGCCGGTCTGTCCACGCCCGCCGCATCGAGAGCCTCGCGGTCCGTGATCCGCATGCCGGCAGCGAACTCCTCCGTGAGCACTCGGGAAGTGCTCAGCGCGGTGAAGACCCGCGGGATCCGCACCACCGGGTCCTCGGCGAGGTCCGCGGCGAACCGCTGCGCGTTCGCCGCCTCGGCGCGGTAGTCGAGCTCGCGGCGCATGCTGCGGTCGAAGGCAGAGGCCAGGCCCTCGACGTCCACGTCACGCGCCGTCTCCCACTCGCGGTCGGCGATCCCCGCCAGGTGCCGGAGGATGCCGAGGTCCTCAGCGACGATGTCCTCCACGCCGGGTTTGCGGACCTTCACGACGACCTCCGTGCCGTCGAGCATCCGTGCGCGGTGCGCCTGCCCGATGGACGCCGTCGCGAGCGGCGCCTCCTCGAACATCTCGAACGCCTCCAGCGGGTCCATGCCCAGCTCTTCGCGCACGACCTGGGCGATCTGCTCGTACGGTGCGGGCGGTGTGTGGTCCTGCAGCCGTGTGAGCTCCTCGGTGTACGCGGCCGGCAGGAGGTCGTCCCTCGTGGCCAGCATCTGGCCGAGCTTCATGAACGTGGGCCCGAGCTGCTCGAGTGCTCGGCGCAGCCTCACGGGACCTGGCACGGGGCCCGGCGCGCCGCCGCCGTCCGCGGCGTCCGGCCCTCCCGCACGGCGCCGCAGACTCTCGGGGACGTGGCCGAGCAGGCCCGTCTGCCCGGCGAGCGCTGCCAGACCATTGCTCACGAGGATCTCGGCGATCTCGCGGTAGCGGGCGACGGAATGCGAGGGCGCCATCTCTGTCTCCTGGATCGAACGTGATCGGCGGGGTCGACGACCTGGAACCGTCGATGCTAGTGGGCCCGCGCGCGGAGCATCACTCGCAGAGCATCTGTGAGGCGCTTCATGTGCCACGGAACGCGCTGGTCACCGCCATTTCTCCGGCGTCCTCAGGAAACTGTGAGGGTGGTCGTCGCGAACGCGGACGGAGCGGCGCGACAATCCCCGCATGACACCCACGACGCATGACCCTGCGCAGTCCCCGGGGGATGGCCAGGGCGTTCCCCACCGCGCGCCGGGCGCGCCCGCGCACATCTCCTCCACGCGCTCGGAGACAGGCCTCGGAGCCGGGGATCCTCCCCTGGGCGCACGATCCGGACATGGTGCGCACAACGGCTCCGGCGGCGATCAGGGGGGCGAGTCGCAGATCAAGAAGCTCTCGCCCTCGGGACTCATCGGCAGCGGTGCCGCGGCGGCCGCGGCCTCGGTGGTCGGCGGTCAGCTGGGCGTGGCCGGCACCGTGCTGGGTGCGGCGCTCACGTCCGTGGTCTCCGCCGCGGTCCTCGCTTTCTACACCGACTCCGTCAACACCAGTCGTCGAAAGCTGCGCGAGGTGCAGCGCAGCGGCATCCGACCCGGCGACCCGCGCTCCGGCGCGAGGTCGTCCTCCCGCACGCCGTCGGCCGGGTCCGCCGTCGCCGGCGGAGCCGAGGAGGGAGCGGCCTCGGGCGTCGCAGCCGGATCGGCCCCGCGCTCACGACTGCTGAAGGTCATCGGCATGGCTGTGGCGATCGGCGTGATCGGCATCGTCGCGGTGTTCGGCATCCAGCGTGTCATGGGCGCGGAGCTCTCGCCCGGCACCGGGCAGATCCAGCGCAGCGTCACCGGCACCGCGCACGTCTCCTCGCGCGATGACTCGTCCTCCTCGGGAGACGACTCCTCCACGACCGACGGATCCACGAGCGACGACGACTCCTCGACGACCGGTGATTCGACCGACGGTGACAGCACCGACACGGACTCGGGTGACTCGAAGGGATGGGGCCCCTTCGGAGGGGGCTCCTCGAACGGCGACTCGGACAGCGACTCGGGCACGGGCAGCGGTGGGGGCTCCGGGTCCGGTGACGGCTCGTCGGGTGACGGTTCGGGCACCGGGAGCGGTGACGGGTCGGCAGGGTCGGGGAACTCCGGCGGATCCGGATCCGGATCCGGATCGGGGTCCGGCAGCGGCTCCGGCAGCGGCTCCGGCACCGGGCAGTGAGTCTCAGCAGGACGCGGTCACCCCCGATGCCGCTGCCACCACAGCGCGGCCTGCACGCGGGACTCGACCTGCAGCTTGCTGAGCACGTGCGTGATGTGAGTCTTCACGGTGGTCACCTCGACCACGAGCTCCCTCGCGATCTGCTGGTTCGACATCCCGTCGGCGAGCAGCCGCAGCACCTCGCCCTCCCGTCGCGTGAGCTCGACCCCGGGTGGTGGGCCCGGCGTCGGGGCCGGCTCGTCGCGAGCGGGAGCGTCCCGGGGTGTCACGCTGCGCAGCGCGGCGACCACCGCGCGCAGCGCAGCGGGAGAGAGGATGGCGTCACCGCTGGCCACGGCGTGTACGGCCTCCAGAATCCTCCGGGGCTCCTCCGTCTTCACGAGGTATCCGTCGGCCCCTGCGGCGAGCGCGCCCAGCACATAGGAGTCGAGGTCGAAGGCGGAGATGACGAGCACCCGGGCGCCGGTCCCGCGCAGTGCCGGAGTGATCTCGATGCCGGTCGCCCCGGGCATGCGCACATCGGTCAGCGCCACGTCAGGGCGCTGGGCCCGTGCATGCCGCACGGCGGCGTCGCCGTCGTCCGCCTGGGCGACGACCTCGGTGCTCGGATCGGCCTCCAGCAGGGCGACGAGCCCCGCGCGCACCGCCGGGTGGTCGTCGGCCACGAGCACGCGGATCGGCGTCTCCGGCTCCTCGCGGGCGGAGGTCGAGGTGGGGGCGTCGGACATCAGGTGACCTCCGTCGTGAGCGGGGAGTGATCCCGTATCGGGACCCGGACCTCGACGCGCCAGGTCCTCGGGTCGGTGGCGTCGGGTCCGGCGTTGAGGGATCCGCCGACGGCGAGGGCGCGCGAGCGCATCGTGGTGAGCCCGAGCCCGGGGGAGTCGTCGGCGCGGACATGGCCGGGGACGAACGCGTTGGTGCAGATCAGGTCGACGGCGTCGGCGTCCGCGACGACATGCAGCCGGCGCGGCGCCCGGCCGTGGGCGAGGGCGTTCGCGACGGCCTCCGCGCCGATCCGCAGCAGCGCCGCCCGCAGCGTCGGATCCACGCGCGCCGGATCCTCGACCGCCGGGTCGACGTGCACGACACTGCGGCCGTCGGGCCCGTCGGGCCCGTCGGCCCCGTCGGCACGGCCGACGGTGTCTGCCGCGTGCTCCCCTGCATCGAGCCGCGCCGCGAGCGCATCCCAGCTGAGCGTCACTTCAGGTTCGACCGCGTTCTCGTCGGTGAGCATCGTGATCACCGAGCGCAGGTCGCGCAGCGCCGCCTGCGCCGAGTCCCGGGTGGTGGCGAGCGAGCGCTCGCGCGCGTCCGCCGAGGGCAGCTGTGCGGCGAGCCCCGCGTGCAGCGCGACGGCGCTGAGGTGCCCGGACAGCACGTCGTGCAGGTCCTGGGCCAGGCGGCGTCGCTCGGTCTCCACCGCCCGCTCCGCCCGCTCGGCCGCGAGCTCCTGCTCGGCCGAGGCGAGGCGCTCCGCCGTCGCCCGCGCCAGGTGCAGGTGCCGCACCTCCCAGCCCCAGGCGAGGGGAGTGCCGACGACCACGACGATCAGCAGCAGCCCCACCACGATCGACGGGCCCGGCTGCGGCCAGGTGGAGGTCACGGCGACCATCGCGATCGAGATCGCGGCCCCGGCGCCGCTCGTCACGCGCGCCAGGCGCCGGGACCCGTAGGCCACCGGCGACCACAGCGCCTCGAAGAGCAGCACGTAGCCGCCGATCGTGGAACCGCCCAGCACCTCCGCGCAGGAGAGGGTGCCGGTCACGACCAGGGTCACCGCCGGCGCCCGGTGCCGCAGCGCCGTCGCGAGCGCCGCGGGCACGAGCAGCGCGATCGACGTGCCGTTCGACCACAGCGGCCCCTGCGCCAGCAGACCCTGGGCGCCGATCCCGAGGCCGCCGATGCCGCCGAGCATCACCACGACGACCACGTAGAGCGCCGCGACGAGCACATCGCGGCGCGGTGACCACGGTGCGCGCTCGGGACCGGATTCCATGCCCACGAGGCTAGACGGCGCGTCGAGGGCCGGCACCGGTGATCGAGGCGTCCAGCACCAAGGGATGACGCACCGGTCCCGCGGGACCGGAAGCCTGGAACCCATGGACGCTCTGACCCACGCCGCGGGACCGCTCGGACTGGTGGTGCTCGCACTCGTCGACTCGACGTCCGTGGGGACCCTCGTGATCCCCGCGATGCTGCTCGTCCTCGGGCAGGGCGGCGCGCGTCGCGTGGCCGGCCGCACCGTGCTGTACCTCCTGGTCATCGGGGTCTTCTACCTCGTGCTCGGTCTGGTCCTGCTGGCCGGGCTGCTGCCGCTCATGCAGTCCGCCCAGGGCCTCCTGGAGACTCCGGCGGCCGCCGTCGCCCTGGCGGCGGTCGGCGCCGGACTGCTCGCCTGGTCCTTCCGCCTCGACCCGAAGTCGATCCGCAAGCGCGGCGGGGACCCCGAGGCCTCCGCGCGCCGCTGGTCGGAGCGGGTGAGGTCGGCGGCAGGGAGACCGCGGGCCCTCGTCGGCCTCGCCCTCCTCGCCGGTGTCATCGAAGCCGCGTCGATGCTCCCGTACCTCGCGGCGATGGGGATCATCGGGCAGATGGGGCTCGGCTTCGCGAGCGGCGCGCTCGTGCTGGACGGCTACTGCGCGGTGATGATCCTGCCCGGCCTCGTGCTCGCGGGCATGCGCGCGCTCGCCGGTGCCCACGCCGATCGTCTGCTCCAGCGCCTGCACGACTGGGCGATCCGCAGCGCCGCCGAGACCCTCTCGTGGGTGGTCGGGATCGTCGGCGTGATCCTCCTGCTGCGGAACCTGGGAACGGTGCTGGACGTGCTCGGCATCGGGTGAAGCGGTGCGGTGAGGACCTTCCGCGGGTGTGAATCACGCCACCCCGTCGTGAACGATCACGAGGTCGCGGACCTGCGGAAGCTCTGCGCGCCACCGATGCGCAACTCCGGGCTCTTTGCGGCGCCCCACAAATAGTCGCCGAGCGCTAATGTGGGCCTCGACTTCGCAAGGAAGAGGAGTATCCATGAGACCGCTCGTGCCACGCCGCACGGCCCTCGCCGGGGGCGCAGCAGCCCTCGCCGCGGGCCTCGCGGCATGTGCCCCCACCGGCGCCGGGAAGGTGAACGCGGAAGCGGTCATCCCTCCGTCGGACGGGCCCGTCACCCTGACATATTGGGCCTGGCTGAAGGACCTCCAGAAGGTCGCCGACAAGTTCAACGCCTCGCAGGACCGCATCACGGTCAACGCCACCTGGATCCCCGGCGGCAACGCCGGCGGCTACGCCAAGATCCTCAGTGCCGTCGCCGCGGGCGGAGGCCCGGACATCGCCCAGGTCGAGCTGCGCAGCGTCCCCGAGTTCGCCCTCGCCGGCGCGCTCACGGACCTCTCGCGCTACGGCCTCGCTGACGACGAGAAGGCCTTCGACCCCGGGGCCTTCGCCCAGATCAAGGTCGGCGACTCGCTGTGGGCCGTCCCGCAGGACACCGGGCCCGGCGCGATGTTCTTCAACAAGGACGTCTTCGAGGGCGACCTCGGCCTGACGCCGCCGAAGACCTGGGACGAGTTCCGCACCGTCGCCGAGGAGGTCTCCAAGGCCGGTAAGACGATCATGACGCTCGACCCGGGCGACGGCTCCGTGCTGCCGATGTGGGCCATGCAGAAGGGGTCCGTCTGGTTCGAGCCCCAGGACGACACCTGGGTGCTGAACATGGCCGACGACCCCACCATGGAGATGGCCGACTTCTGGGACGGCATCTTCGCGGACAAGCTCGTCTCCACCGGCTACGGCGCGTTCTCGACGCCGTGGTACGCCGCGGCGGGCAAGGGCGACGTGCTCTCCTACGTCGGCGGCTCGTGGGGCGACGCCCTCATCGAGACCGTCCCCGGCGGCAAGGGCAAGTGGGCCGTGGCCGACATGCCCCGCTGGGACGACGGGTACGCCTCCGGCGGGCTCGGCGGCTCCTCGGCCGCGGTCCTGTCCACGAGCGAGCACCCGGCCGAGGCCCTCGAGTTCCTGCGCTGGATGTGCACCGACCCCGACGGCATCGACGCCATGATCAAGAACTCGGGCATCGGCTGGTCCCCGGCCGCCGACTACATCGGCAAGACCCGCGAGAAGGCCAGCGACTTCTTCTCCGGACAGAACTACAACGTCGACGTCATCGAGCCGATGGCCAAGGGCCAGAACCTTGACTGGACCTGGGCGCCGCTCATGCAGCGGATCATCGACCGCCTCGGCGACGGCATGCTCGACGTCGTCGGCGGGGGCAGCACCTTCACCAAGATGCTCCCGCAGGCCCAGGACGACATCGCCGAGATCATGCGCAAGATCGGCCTGAAGGTGGAGATCGCCAAATGAGAAGCAAGAGCGCTCCCTGGGTGCTGATGGCGCCCTTCCTGCTGCTGTTCCTGTTCACCATGGTGCTGCCGATCATCATCGCGATCGTCCAGTCCTTCCTCACCGTGCAGCGCACGGGGCTGGTCGGCGAGGACGGCGCCGTCAGCCGCTTCGCGGGGCTGGAGAACTACCTCGCGGCCCTGACCAACCAGAACTTCACCGACTCGATCCTGCGGATGCTGGCCTTCGGCGTCGTGCAGGTGACCGTCATGATCGTCGCCTCGACGATCCTCGCCCTGCTGCTGGAGAGCGCGAGCGCGAGGTGGCCGGGCCTGTTCCGCGCCGCCTACTTCCTGCCCTACGGCATCCCCGGCGTGATCGCGACGATCCTCTGGTCCTTCCTCTACGTCCCGGGCCTCAGCCCGATCGTGGACGCGTTGGGATGGGTCGGCATCGACGTCGACTTCCTGGGTCCGAACATGGTGCTGTGGTCGATCGCGAACATCGTGACCTGGACCTACACGGGTTACAACATGCTCATCATCATTGCCCAGCTGAAGGCGATCCCCGGTGACATCTACGAGGCCGCGAAGATCGACGGGGCCGGGCCGCTGCGCGTGGTCACCTCGATCCAGCTGCCGCTGATCCGCCCGGCGCTGATGCTCACGATCATCTTCTCGATCATCGGGACGCTGCAGCTGTTCGCCGAGCCGCAGGTGCTCTCCTCGATGAGCTCCGGCATCAACTCGGAGTACACCCCGAACCTGTCCGCCTACGCCTACGCGTTCCAGTACAACGACCTGGGCATGGCCTCGGCCGAGGCGGTCATCATCGCCCTCGCCGCGTTCATCCTCTCGGCCGCCGCACTGGGCATCTCCAACCGTCTGGGGAGGAAGTCATGAGCACCTCGACGCAGACGCAGGGATCGTCCGCGCACTCGACCGGGGGCGCCGGCACACCCGGCGCGACCTCGAAGCGCACGAAGCCCGGCAAGGCGGCCCGCGAGTCCCGCACCGCCGGTACCAAGCCGACCACCACCATCATCGTCACCGCGATCCTGGTGATCGTCGCGCTGTACTTCCTGGTGCCCGTGTACTGGGTGATCGTCAACGCCACGAAGTCGACCGAGGACCTGTTCGGCACGAACGGCTTCTGGCTGGGCAACAGCTTCCAGCTGTTCTCGAACCTGGGCGACGTGCTCACCGCCAACGGCGGCGCGTTCCCGCGCTGGGCGCTGAACTCGCTGCTCTACTCCGGGGTGGGCGCGGTCTTCGCGTGCTACTTCGCCGTGGCCGCCGGGTATGCCCTGGCCAAGTTCGAGTTCCCCGGCCGCAACGCGATCTTCGCGTTCGTCCTGGGCGGGGTGCTGGTGCCCGGCACCGCAACCGCGCTGCCGCTGTTCCTCGTGTTCAGCAAGATCGGGCTCACCAACACCTACTGGTCGGTGCTGATCCCCTCGCTGCTGAGCCCCTTCGGCCTGTTCCTCGCCCGCATCTACGCGAGCGCGGCCATCCCTGACGAGGTCCTCGAGGCCGCCCGCATGGACGGCGCGAGCGAGATGCGGATCTTCCACACGATCGTGCTGCGCCAGCTGGTGCCGGCGATCGTGACGATCCTGCTGTTCCAGTTCGTCGCGATCTGGAACAACTACTTCCTGCCGCTGGTCATGCTGGCCGACGAGAAGCTCTACCCGATCACCCTGGGCCTGAACAACTGGCGGGCCCAGACCGATCGTCTGCCGGAGTTCTACCAGCTCACCGTGGGCGGCGCGCTGCTCTCGGTGATCCCGCTGGCGATCCTCATCATCGTGCTGCAGCGCTTCTGGCGCGGCGGCCTCACCGAGGGGTCCGTCAAGGGCTGATGCCCGGCGCCCTCCGCGGGGGCCGCCGTGGCGCTTCCGCGGAGCCGCAGGGGTGCCGCCGCACCCGAAGATGTGAGGGCGGCGAGCCAAGAGAGTCCACTCTCCTGGCTCGCCGCCCTCACAACGTCGCGGGGCCGGCGGCCCGCCCCGCAGGGGGTCGGGGGGCCCCCCCCGGGGGGGGGCGGGGGGTGGCAAAATTTCGGGGGCGTGAATGGTCCGCAGACCCGCACCGACGCTCGGATACGGGCCGCGACGTCCTCCGGGTCAGCCCTGTCGGGCCTTCAGGCGGGGGTTCCTCTTGTTGATCACGTAGGTGCGCCCGCGACGACGGACCACCTGCGATCCGGGCAGGTTCTTCAGCGCGCGCAGCGAGTTGCGGACCTTCATCGGGTGGCCTCCTGGGTGGATGCGTCGGCGTTCCGAGAGCCGACACTCTGCGGGTCTGCGCTCTGCGCGCCCGCGGTCTTCGAGCCGTAGCGGCGGCGGAACTTCTCGACGCGACCGGCGGTGTCGACCACGCGGGCGCTGCCCGTGTAGAAGGGGTGCGAGGCGGACGAGATCTCCACGTCGATGACGGGGTACTCGCGGCCGTCGTCCCAGAGCACGGTCTTGTCCGAGGTGACGGTCGAGCGGGTCAGGAACGAATGACCGGCCCCCGCGTCGCGGAACACGACGTGGTGGTAGTCGGGGTGGATGCCGTTCTTCATGCGGGCCTCCTTCGAGGTGGCAGGGGGATGGGCGGGTCGGGCCGCCGGCGCATCGGCCGACGGCCGCGGCTCACCAGCTGGACTTGGTGATGCCGGGCAGCTCGCCGCGGTGGGCGGCGGCCCGGAAGCGGACGCGCGAGAGGCCGAAGCGGCGCAGATGGCCGCGGGGGCGGCCGTCGATCGCGTCGCGGTTGCGCAGGCGCGTCGGGCTCGCGTCGCGGGGGAGCGTCTGCAGGGCCCGCTGGGCGTCGGCGCGCTCCTCGGGCGAGGAGGCCGGGTCCTTGAGGGTCCGCTTGAGGGCGGCCCGGCGCTCGGCGTGCTTGGCGACGACGGCGCGTCGGCGCGCGTCGGCTGCGATCTTCGAGGTCTTGGCCATCAGCGCTCCTCCCGGAACTCGACGACCTCGCGCACGCGCGGATCGAACTTGCGCATGGTGAGGCGGTCGGGGGTGTTCCGCCTGTTCTTGGTGGTCATGTACGTGAAACCGGTACCTGCCGTGGAACGCATCTTCACGGTCTGGCGGACGTCGTTGCGACGACTCATGGGTGCCCTCCTGCGGGTCGTGATGGGTGGATCGGGATGCGCGGGCCGCGGGCCGCTGGCAGACGGCCCCGCGCGGGGGTGGTGAGGACTGGAGATCGAGGAGCGGGGCCGCGAGGGCTCTGCGCGACGCGGTGCTCGACTCGGCGGAGGCGGGGCCGCCTGCATGAGATCGCGCGCCCCGTTCCTTCCGTGCCCGGTACGACGCCCGGCGACCCCGTCTCGATGTCAGAGGTGCTCGCACGTCACATCGCCGTCGGACCCATGGACCCACGGCCCCTCGGCCCGCTGGTTCCTCGGCCCCTCGGCCCTCAGACCTTCTCGCCCCGCGCGCGCATCTCCTGCACCACCGCGTCGATGCCGCGCTGGTCGATGATCTTGATGCCCTTGGCCGAGAGGGTCAGCCGCACGGTGCGGCCGAGCGAGGGGACGAAGTACTTCTTGTGCTGGATGTTCGGGCTGAAGCGGCGGGGCGTGCGGCGGTGGGAGTGGGAGACGTTCCGTCCCATCCGCGGCACGGCGCCGGTGACTTGACAACGTTGGGTCATGATGGAGCAGACTAGCTACTGATAATCATTCTCGTCAAGAAGTGAGGTCGCGACCGATGTCCGCGAACGATGCCGCACACGGCGGCCCCGGCGCCCACGGGCCGCTCCGCCCCGTGCCCGATACCGGCTCCCTTCCGGTCAGCCTGATCTCCTCGATCGACCCGGTCCTGAGGGACGTGCTGGTCACGAGCCTCCTGCTCGAGCGCCCCGGCATGCTCGCCCTGCGCTACGACGTCGACGCCGAGCACGGCGCGCTGCGCCGCGTCCTCGGCGACGCCGAGCGCGTGATCGACGACTCGCTCGTCGAGCTCGACCACCCCTGCGTCTCCTGCGCCATGCGCGAGGACGCGATCCCTCTGCTCGCGCGCCTCGCCTCCGAGAGCCGCTGGAACGGGCTGCTGCTCGCCCCGCCGATCAGCGCCGATCCTGAGGTGGTCGTGCGCACCATCCTGCCCGGCCGGCAGGGTTGGCACCTGGGGGCCTCGGCCGCCGTGGTCGACACGCGCACCGCCGTGCACGACCTGCTCGAGGACGACACCCTCGCCGAGCGCGGTCTGCAGTGGGCCGACGGCGACGAACGCGCCGTGGGCGAGGCGCTCGCCGCCCAGATCGAGTACGCCGACCTGCTGGTCCTGGACGGGGCCGACGGCACCGCTCGTGAACTCATCGAGCACCTCCGTGCACCCGAGCAGCAGGTCGCCGCCTCGATGCACACGCTGCACCCCAAGACCCTGCTGCTGGGCCGCCACTCCCGAGCGCGGGCGGAGGCGCGCCGCGACCCCCGGCGCGTGTCCCCCTACGGCGGCCCCACCGCGCACGGCACCTGGACCCTGGACCTGAGCTCCGACCGGCCCTTCCATCCGGATCGTCTCCTCGAGCACATCGAGGAGCTCGGCGCGGGCCGGCTGCGCGGCCGCGGCCGCTTCTGGGTCCCCGACCGTCCCGGCACGATCTGCCAGTGGGACGGCGCCGGCGGCCAGGTCTCGATCGGTGCTGTCGCCGACGCCGGCCGCGAGCTGCCCACCACCCGGCTCGTCGTCACGGGCATGGGGCCGGCCGACGCCGAGCGCGTGCGCCGCGCCTTCGGTCGTATCCTTCTCACCCCGGAGGAATGGGCCGACGGACTCGCCCCGTGGCTCGGTGTCGAGGACCGGCTCGCCCCGTGGCTCGGGGAGCGCGAGGCCGCCGCCTGACGGTGCGGGGCGAGCGGCGGCTCGCCCCGCACCGGACCGTGGAAGACTGGGGCTCGTAGAACGGTTCACCGAGAGGACTCCCGACGATGCCTGCCCTGCTCGAGCCCACCCCTGACGGCTTCCTCCGCGGGGGCGAGCCCCACCGGATCGTCTCCGGCGCGATCCACTATTTCCGCGTCCACCCTGATCAGTGGCGCGACCGGCTGCGCCGCCTCGTCGCCATGGGCTGCGACACCGTCGAGACGTACGTCGCCTGGAACATCCACCAGCCCGATCCCGGGACGGTCACCTTCGAGGGCATCGCCGACCTCGGCGGCTTCCTCGACATCGCGGCCGAGGAGGGGCTGGACGCGATCGTGCGGCCGGGACCCTTCATCTGCGCCGAGTGGGAGAACGGCGGCTTCCCCGGCTGGGTGCTGCGCGACCGCGCGATGCGCCTGCGTGTGCACGACGAGGCCTACCTGCGGCTCGTCGACGACTGGTTCGACCACCTGATCCCCGTGATCGCGCAGCGACAGGTGTGCCGCGGCGGCAACGTGGTGATGGTGCAGGTCGAGAACGAGTACGGCTCCTACGGCGACGACACCCTCTATCTCGCGCACCTGCGCGACGGCCTGCGCGCCCGCGGCATCGAGGAGCTGCTGGTGACGTCCGACGGCCCCGCGCGGATGTGGCTGACCGCCGGGACGATCGACGGCGCGCTGGCCACCGTCAACTTCGGCTCCCGCACGCGGGACGTCCTCGAGATGGCGGCGCGCGAGCTGCCGGCACAGCCCCTGATGTGCATGGAGTTCTGGAACGGCTGGTTCGACCACTGGGGCGAGGAGCACCACAGCAGGGACGCGGGCAGCGCCGCCGCGGAGCTCGAGGACATGCTCGCGGCCGGCATGAGCGTGAACTTCTACATGGCGCTGGGCGGCACGAACTTCGGGCTCACCGCGGGGGCGAACCACGACGGCGTCCTGCAGCCCACGACCACGAGCTACGACTACGACGCCCCGATCGCCGAGGACGGCCGTCTCACCGAGAAGTTCCACGCCTTCCGCGAGGTCATCGGCCGCCATCGGGACCTGCCCCCGCTCACCGAGCAGCTGGCCGAGTTGGGCCTCGACGCGGAGCCGGCCGCGCTGGGCGCGCGCCAGGCGCGGATAGAGCGCGTGGTGCCGCTGCGCGCCGCCGAGCGCTTCACCCGCACCGCTCCCACCCACGTCGTGCCGCCCGCCTTCGAGGACCTCGGCCTCGAACGCGGGATCCTCCGGTATTCACGGGACGTCGAGATCGAGGCCTCCGACCGCGCCGACGGCACCCGGACCCTTGCGCCCCTGAAGCTCTTCGGCCTCGCCGACCGCGCGTGGGTCTACGTCGACGGGGTCGCCGTCGGCTCCGCGGGCATCGGCGCGCAGGGCGCGGTCGACGGGAGCCTGGCCGGGGAGACCGATCCCGCCGTCGTCGAGCTCGCGCCGTTCGTGGACCGACTGCTGCCCGAGGGCGGGCACCGCACGGTGCGCGTCGAGATCCTCGTGGAGAACCTGGGACGCGTGAACTTCGGCCCATGCCTGGGAGGACGCAAAGGCATCCTGCGCGGCGTCTGGGACCGCGTGCGCTTCCTCGGCGACTGGGAGGCCGATCCCTGGCCGCTCGAGGAGATGGGGGAGGAGCTCGCCGGGATCGCCGCCGCGGCCCACGCCTCGCCGGCCCCCGCCGGCGCGGAAGATCTGCCCGTCCTCGCCGTCGCCTCCTTCGAGGCCGAGAGGTCGGCCGATGTCCACCTCGACGTCTCCGCTGCGGGCCACGGCGTCGCATACGTCAACGGTCACTGCGTCGGTCGCTACTGGAGCGTCGGGCCGCAGCAGTCGCTCTACGTGCCCTCGCCCTGGATCCGGGAGGGCCGCAACGAGGTGCTGCTGCTGGATCTCGATCGGGTGCCGAGCCGCCTCGGCCTGGTGGACCGGCCGCTGTTCGACTGACCGCGGCGCCTGCGACCGGGACGCCTCACCGTCCGACTCCCGATCCCACCGCCCCCACCGACCCGACTCGCCCGTCCATGGAGCGACCCGACTCGCCCACCGAGCGACGATGCCCAGGTTCTCTATCAAGAATCAGACATTCCTGCCATAGAACCTGGGCATCGTCGGTGCATGACCCGGAGCCGACTCGCCGGCCCACCCGGGTCAGGTCGTCACTTCTTCTTCGGGTCCTTGGTGACAGGGACGTCCGCGGGGAGCACCTCGGCATACTCCTCGAGGATCTTCTTGCCGCCGCCGTCCTCCCAGGCCTTGAGCGCCTTCGTGAAGTCGTCGATGGTCTTGCGGCCCTGGATGACGTCGTCGCGCACGTCGTTCAGGCGCGTGCTGAGCTCCGTGCCCTTGGAGGAGGCCGTGTCCGAGTACAGCCCCTTGATCGGGGACTGCGAGGCGTGCTCGAGCAGCTTCTTCTCCTGCGCGTAGATGTACTCGGAGTCGTCGGCGATCGGGTTGTAGACGACGCCCTCGCCGGCTGCCATGATCTGCAGAGCGCTCTGGAGCCCGGGCACGTTGGTCTCGCCGTCTTTGGTGAGGACGTAGTTGCCGTCCTCGACCTCGTACTCCTGGCCCTCGCGGCCCCAGTTGACCGTCATGTACTCCTCGGTGCCGAAGGGCGCCGAGAGGTAATTGATGAGGTCCAGCAGCTCCCGGATCTTCTTCTCGTCGTCGGTCTTCTTCAACGGCGTGAAGCCCACGGTCCCGTAGCCCATGTCGTAGACCTGGGTGCGGTCCGCGTCCGCAGGGAAGGGGATGAGGATGTCGGCCAGCAGGTCCTTGTTGTAGTGGCGGTACTCGGAGGCGCCGCGGGGACCGACGGAGACGATCGCACCGATCGTGCCGTTGGCGAAGTACTGCGAGGACTCGGCGAGGTTCAGGTCCGGGTAGAACACGCCGGCCTTGAAGACCTTCTGCGCGTACTCCAGCGTCTCGAGGTACTCGTCGGTCTGCTGCGAGGCGGTGAGCGTGCGGTCCTCGTTCACGCGGTAGCCCGTGGGCACGCCGAACCATTCGCCGAACATGTGGAAGGCGTTGGGCAGGAACGGCTCGAGCGCCCAGCGCTTCCCCCTGATCGACACGTCCTTGCACTTCTCGAGGAACTCGTCGGCGTCGTTCGACTGGAAGCCGCCGACCTCCTTCCAGACCTCGGGATTGCCCAGGTAGACCTGGCCGAACGGGGTCGAGGGGATCGGCGCGCCCCAGATCTTGCCGTTGACCACGGCGGTGCGCCACGAGCTCGGAGTGAGCGCTGCGAGGTTCTTCCACTCCAGGACGGCATCGCCCGAGAGGTATTCCGTGAGGTCGGTGAACTGGGACTCGAGCATCGGGCCGATGTTCGGGATGCCCTGGTTCGGCGGGACCCACATGAGGTCCGGCAGGTCGCCGGAGGCCAGGATCGTCGCGAACTTGTCCGGGTAGGAGTCGATGACGACCTGCATGTCCAGCGTGCCGCCGAGCTCCGAGTTCAGGTTCTTCCAGAACGGGTTGGACTTCATGGGCGGCGGGGGCGTCGCGAAGGTCTGGGTGAGTGCCGAGATCGTGCCCGAGGTGATCGGCTTCTTCTCGGTCGTCCGCAGCAGCTTCTCGGGCGCCTTCAGGAAGACGTTGTGCAGGCCCTTCTCGTTGCCCTTCAGATCCGGTGCGAGGCCGTCGAGCGCCTTGTAGGTGGGCAGTTCGACCTCGGCCGACTTCTTGGCGCCGCCCGACCGGCTGGAGCTCGCGGTGCAGGCGCCGGCGCCGACGGCGACCGCGGCGGCGCCTCCTGCGGCGAGGAGCCGGCGACGTCCGATCTCGAAGCTCATGGTGTGTCCTTTCATCGGGGCCGCGGCGATTCCGTCGCGGAGTGAGGGGGGGGGGAGAGAGATGCAGAGGGCGTCTGCGCTGATCAGCCTTTGATAGCGCCGGTGATGACGCCCTTGGAGAAGTACTTCTGGAGGAACGGGTAGACGACCACGATGGGCGCGAGCGCCACGACGACGACGGCCATCTTGATCGACTGCGGGGGCGGGGCCTGCGAGACGCCGAGGGCGTCCGCGGTCATCGAGGAGCCCTGGATGACGTAGCTGCGCAGGATCATCTGGATGGGCCACAGGGACTGGTCGTTGATGTACAGCAGGGCGTTGAAGAACGAGTTCCAGAACCCCACCGCGTAGAACAGACCGATCACGGCGATGACCGCTTTGGACAGGGGCAGCACGATCCGCAGCAGGATCGTGAAGTCGCTGGCGCCGTCGATCTTGGCGGACTCGAGCAGCTCCTTGGGGATGCCCATGAAGAACGAGCGCATGACGATGAAGTTGAAGCCCGCGAACAGGCCGGGCAGGATCAGCGACCAGATCGTGTCCAGCAGGTGCAGCTGCTTGACCATGAGGTACATCGGGATCAGGCCTGGGCTGAAGAACAGGGTCACGATGATCGCCATGAGCATCGGCTTGCCGAAGAGCACCGGACGGCTGAGCGCGTAGGCCATCGTGATCGTCACGAACAGCGCGAGCAGGGTGCCCACCACGGTGATGAACGCGCTCACGCCGATCGCCCGGAAGACCAGCGGGCTCTTGAAGATCGTGCGGTAGGCCTCGAGCGTCGGGTCCGTCGGGAACAGGACGTACCCACCGGCGTCGCGGATCTGGTCGCTCGAGGCGAACGAGGTCGAGACGACCACGAGCATCGGCACCACGATCGAGATGGTGACCACGGCGATCAGGAGGCCCTTGAGCACCGACAGGCCGGGGGAGGGTCTCTCCATCCAGGCGGCGCGCTCGCTGCGGCCGAAGATGCGCGACCAGATCCGCTCGTGCAGCGAGCGGTCGTCCCTCACGGGGCGGGCCGATGGGCCGGCCGACGGGCGTGCCGACGGTCCGGCGACGTCGTTCTCGTCGACCTCGGGGGCCGGGATGGTCGTGTGCTCGCTCATCGTGCGCTCCCTCGGTAGATGCCGTCCTCGCCGAGCATGTGGGCGAACTTGTTGGCCAGCAGGACGAGGATCGTGCCGACCACGCCCTTCGCGAGCCCTGCGGCCGCGCCCATCGACCAGTCGCCGCCGATCACGCCCGTGTAGTAGGCGTAGGTGTCCAGGACCTCCGAGGCATCGGCGCCCACGGCGTCGCGCTGGAGGATGAACTGCTCGAAGCCGACGGTGAGGATCGAGCCCAGGTTCAGGATCAGCAGCAGCACGATCACGGGCCGCATGCCCGGCAGCGTGATGTGCCAGGCCCGACGGAAGCGACCGGCGCCATCTGCCGCGGCCGACTCGTAGAGCGAGGCATCGATGCTCGCGAGCGCCGCGAGGAAGATGATCATTCCCCAGCCCGCGTCCTTCCAGACGTTCTCGAGCGCGATCAGCAGCGGGAACGTGCTGGGGTTGGTCATGAAGGGGATCGCCTCCATGCCGTGTGTCAGCAGGAACTTGTTGATGAAGCCCGCACCGCCCAGCATCTGCTGGAAGAGGGCGATCACGAGCACCCATGAGAGGAAGTGGGGGAGGTAGACGATCGACTGGAAGGCCCTGCGCAGGCGCGGGGTGACCATCGAGTCGACGACGAGGGCGAGGACGATCGGCACCGGGAAGAAGAGCAGGAGCTGGACGACCGCGAGGATCAGCGTGTTCTTCAGGGCGAGGAAGAAGCGGCTGTCGTCGAACAGGTCGATGAAGTTCTGCATCGCCATGTACGGCGCCTCGGTGATCTTGAGGTACGGCTGGTAGTCCTGGAAGGCGATCACGTTGCCGAGGATCGGGATGTAGAAGAACAGCAGCAGGCACAGAACCCCGGGGATCATCAGGACGAGCATCTGCCAGTCGCGGCGCAGACGCACCCCGATGGAGTCCTTGGGCCTGCGCGGTGCGCGCCCGTCTCTGCCGCGACGGTTCTTCCTGCCGCGTCGGCTCGGGCTGCTCCCGCCCTGCGTCTGCAGGGCGATCGCCTCCTCCTCCGCGGCTGTGGCCGGCATCGTCTGGCTCATGGCTCTCCTCGCAGGTCATGCTGCGGCCGCTCGGCCTCCCTGCCAGGCCTCGCTGCTTGACAGGCTGTGCATGACCGTAGAGGATCTTTGTCGCTGTGTAAATCCATTCACCGAATCGTGATCATCCGTGACGACCGATGGACCCGGCTGTCCGCGCAGACGACGCAGGCCGTAGGGTCGGCCGGTGGTCCGATGATCGAGAGGGGATGGGAGGACGCGCGAGCGTCGGCCCGGACCGGGCGGCGACCCCCACCATCGCGAAGGAGAGTGGTCCCCATGGAGGACCTGCGGATCGGCATCATCGGCTTCGGGGCGCGCGGCACCCTCTCACGGCATGCGCACACGCCGGGGGAGGGCTCGCGGGTCACGGTCGTCGTCGATCCCTCCGAGCGGGGCCGCGAGGACGCCCGCGCGCGCTTCGGTGACGAGGTCGCCTACGTCGCCTCGGTCGACGAGCTGCTGGCCGAGCACGAGGTCGATGCCGTGATGATCCTGGCTCCGGACTTCGCGCACGCCGGGATCGCCCTGCAGACCCTCGGCGCCGGCATCCCCACCTTCACCGAGAAGCCGATGGCGATCCGCGTCGAGGACACCGACGCGATGCTGCAGCTCGCGATGGAGAAGCGCACCCGCCTGTTCGTGGGCCACAACATGCGCCACATGCCCGTGATCCGCCAGCTCAAGGCGATCGTCGACTCCGGGCGGATCGGGAGGGTGCGCGCGATCTGGTGCCGCCACTTCGTGGGCGCCGGCGGCGACTTCTACTTCAAGGACTGGCACGCCGAGCGGGCGCGCGCCACCAGCCTGCTGCTGCAGAAGGGCGCGCACGACATCGACGTCATCCACTGGCTCGCCGGCGGCTACACCCGTCGCGTCTCCGGCATCGGCGACCTCGCCGTCTACGGCGACATCAGCGATCGCCGCGACAACTCCGACCGCCGCATGTGGGACTGGTTCGACGCCGAGACCTGGCCGCCCACGGAGCAGAAGGAGCTCAACCCCACGATCGACGTCGAGGACATCTCGATGCTCAACATGACGCTCGACAACGGCGTGCTCGCCTCCTACGAGCAGTGCCACTTCACGCCCGACTACTGGCGGAACTACACGGTGATCGGCGACGCCGGCCGCATCGAGAACATGGGCGACGGCGGCGGCGACCAGATCCACATCTGGGAATCCCGCAAGGGCGGCCCCGGCAGCCCCGACTCCGTCGAGGTCATCGACCGCGGGGACGGCGGACACGGCGGCGCCGACCCGAACCTCGTGGGCGAGTTCCTGCGCTTCGTGCGCGAGGGCGGCGCGACCGACGTCTCCGTGATCGCCGCGCGCGAGGCCGTCGCCACCGGCGTTTACGGCGCGGAGTCCATCCGCCACGGCGGGGTGCCCTACGACATCCCGGAGGTGCCCGCCGAGGTGCGCGCGTACTTCGACGGCGGTCAGGCCTGACGGATCGGCTGCCCGTCGTCCGTCGTCCGTCGTCCGTCGCCCGTCGTCCGCAGCCTCGCGGGGCTCACGGCCCCGCGGCCCGCGGAGGGCCTGCCGCTCCGACCTCAGTCGACGACGTCGAGGGCTGCGAGGGTCTCCCGGACGTCGGCGTCCGCGCTCGCCCCGGCGTGCAGCGGCCAGGCGGCCGCGACGAACCCGTCGGGCCGCACCAGCAGCAGCCGGTCGGGTCGGGCGCTGCCCGTGGGATCGGCCGGAAGCGAGAAGGTGCCCTCGATCCAATCCGGCACGGCGGCCGGGCGCTCGGCGCGGGCGCCGTGGACGAGCAGCCTCCAGCTCATCGCACGCAGGTGCTCGGCGTTGTGGGGCGTCGGGGGCAGGCGCACGCCCACGATCCGGTCACGCGCCCACCGCGGGAGCGGGCCGCCCTTCGCCGCCACGTGGTAGCGGATGCGGTACTGGCCGAGCCACCCGGCGATGCGCGGACCCTGTGAGGAGGCGAGCAGGCGCGGCGCGAGCGCACCGGCGAGGTCCCGCAGCCTGCGCCGCGCGAAGGCATGCACCGGGCCGGTGCGCGCGATCAGCCCGAAGGCGCTGTCCGTCGCGCGGATGAGAGTGAGAGCGACAGGTCGCCGCTCCGCCTCGTAGCGATCGATCGCGTCCGACGCCAGATGCCCTGCGGCGATGTCCGCGAGCAGGTGGGCGAGGCCGTGGGCGTCCTGCAGGCCCGTGTTCATGCCCTGGCCGCCCACGGGGGAGTGCACGTGCGCGGCATCCCCCGCCAGCAGCACGGGACCCACCCGGAAGCGCTCGGCCACGCGGTGGTGCACCCGGTACGAGGAGAACCAGTCCAGGTGCGCGAACGTGATGCCCAGGTCCTCCTGCGCCCCGGCCATCGCCTCCTGTGCGGAGGGGTGCGCCGCGCCGTGCAGCCAGATCAGACGGGCATGGCCGTCCGGACCCATGGGGAAGACGACCGCGAAACAACGCTCGCCGAAGCGCGCCGAGAGCGCCGACTCGGGCACGCCCTCCACCCCGCGCAGGTCCGCGACGCAGAAGGTCGCGTCGTCCGTGACACCCTCGAAGGCGAGGCCCAACCGATGGCGCACGGGCGAGCTCGCCCCGTCGGCCCCGATCAGCCAGCGCGCATGGATGCGCTGCGGCCCCGTCGGCCCGTCCACCATCGCCTCGACGCCGTCGGGTGCGTCGGGAGCGCCGACGAGGAACGAGCGCAGTTCGTGCCCGTACCGGACCGGGCACCCCTCCTCCTCGAGCGCCGCGGAGAGCAGCTGCTCAGTGCGGGACTGCTCGAAGACGTGGACGCCGGGGAACGGCGTCCGCCCCTCCTGCAGGGGCGCGATGTCGATGCGCACGGGTGAGGCCGCGTCGCCGATCTGGATCCCGGTGGCGAGGTTGTCGGCGGCGAGCACGGGCTCGGAGAGTCCGAGCTGGTCGAGGATCTCGAGGCTGCGCGCCTGCACGACGAGCGCCCGCGACTCCCGCGTGGGGCCGTCCTTCGCGTCGACGACGAGGGTGCGCAGTCCGCGGCGGTGGGCGACGAGACCCGCCATCAGGCCGGTCGGGCCGGCGCCGACGACGAGGACGTCGTACGGGCTGGTGTGGGTCTGCGGTGACATGGCGGGCGCCTCCTCGAGCCGGACCCGGGTCCGGGCACCAGCCTAGTTCCGCCCGTGCACGGGCTGCCGCCCGGCGATCACCTCGAGCAGGCGCGCGGCCTCGTCGCGGCCGGCGTCGCGACCGGGACCGAACCACTTCCGGGTGTCGGCCGGCGGCTCCTGGCCCGTGAGGATCTCGCGGACGGCGCCGGTGGTGACCCTGTTCAGATGCGTGGACACGTTGATCTTCGTCATCCCGGCGGCGACCGCGTCGCGGATCCCCTGATCGCTCACGCCCGAGGAGCCGTGCAGCACGAGCGGCACCTCGACCCGGTCCGCGATCGCGCGGATGAGGTCGAGGTCCAGGCTCGCGTCACGCGTGGTCATCGCGTGCGAGGAGCCGACGGCCACCGCGAGCAGGTCCACACCCGTGTCCGCGACGAACTGCGCGGCGTCGCCCGGGTCCGTACGGGCCGACGGGTCGTGCACGCCGTCCTTGCCTCCCACCTCGCCGAGCTCGGCCTCGACGCTCACGCCGCGCGCGTGCGCCCTCGCGGCGACCTCACGGGTGCGCGCGCGGTTCTGGGCGTCCGGCAGCTTCGAGCCGTCGTACATGATCGAGGTGAAGCCCAGCTCGAGCGCCTCGTCCACGAGGTCGAGGTCGTCGGCGTGGTCGAGGTGGACGACGACGTCCTGGGCGCAGCGCCGACCGATCTCGAGGGTCGCGAGCGCGATCGGGGCGAGCCCGCCGTGGTACGTCGCGGCGTTCTGGCTGATCTGCATGACGATCGGCAGGCCGGTCCGCTCCGCCGCGGCGGAGAACGCCTCGGCGTTCTCGATGTGGACGACGTTGAAGGCCGCGAGGCCGCGGTGCGCGGCGCGGGCCTGCTCGGCCAGCGGGGCGAGGGCGCTGAGTGTCATGGCTGCTCCAGGGGGTGAGAGGGAGGCATGGGGGCCGTGGGAGCCGTGGGGGACGTAGGCGCCGTGGAACCCGGGGAGGCCGGAACGGTCGGTGCGGAGGGGACCTGTTCGACGGCGATCGCGCCGCGCAGGTCCTGCGCGAGTGCCCGGTCGATCTCGCCGGCGACGGGCCGCGTCACGGCGCTCGCGCTGACGGCGACGGCGCTGCGCAGCAGGTCCGCGAGCCCATCACCGCGGGCGAGGGCACGGGAGGCGGCGGCGACGGAGGCGTCGCCCGCACCCGTGGGGTTGCCGCTGAGAGCATGCGGCGGCGTTGCGCGGAGGGCGGCGTCGGCGGTGACGGCGAGCATGCCGTCGGGCCCCAGGGAGCACAGCACCGCGCCCGCGCCCAGCGCGATGAGCGAGCGGCAGGCGGCGATCGGGTCGTCGATCCCGGTGGCCGCGCGCACCTCGCCGAGGTTCGGCTTGAGCACCGAGGCGCCCGCGCGCGCGGCGTCCAGCAGGGCCGGTCCCGAGGTGTCGACGACGACCGGCAGGCCCGCCCCGCGCAGCTCGGCGACCAGGGCGCTGACGTCCTCGCCCGCCATGCCCGGAGCGAGGGATCCGCTGATCACGACGACGTCGGCACCCTGTGCGCGCTCGCGGACGCCCGCGAGGACGCGGTCGCGCTCCTCGGGGGAGAGCATCGGGCCGGGCTCGTAGAAGCCGGTCGCGCCCTCGGGGTCGACGACGGTCACGGTGCGGCGGGTCGCCCCCGCGACGCGGGTCCACGCCTGCTCGACGACGCCGTGCTGGACGACGCCGTGCTGGACGGCGCCATGCTGGGCGGCACCGTGGCCGTCGAGCAGCCCCACGAGCTCCTCGCCGGAGGAGCCGCCGACGGGGCCGACGAGCACCGAGCTCTCGCCGAGCGCGGCGAGCACGCGGGCGACGTTCACGCCCTTCCCGCCGGCGACGGTCCGCACCCGCTGCACCCGCTGCTCGCCGTGCACGCGGACGGGACCGGCGACCTCGTAGGTGACGTCGAGCGCGGGGTTCGGGGTGAGCACCAAGATCATGACGCGCGCACCATCCCCGCCAGCCCGGCGCCCTGGCAGCCGGCCCACATGCCCAGCGAGGACGGGAGCACCGGGGGAGTGGGCACCACGCCCAGGCGTCCGGAGATCGACGCCTCGAGGGTGTCCAGCACGATCGGTCCCCCTTCGGCCAGACCTCCGCCGATGACGACGGGCAGGGTGCCCACGCTCGAGATGATCGTCGCGAGCGCCTGGCCCAGCGTGTCCAGGGCGCTGAACAGGATCCTCTCGGCATCCGCATCGCCCGCGCGGGCGCGATCCACGACGGCGCGGGCGGCGGGGCGCCCGCCGTCGGTGGTGACGAGGGGGTGGGCGTCGGGGTCGATCTGCTCGGCGAAGCGGCGGCCGATGGCGGAGGCCGAGGCGACCCCCTCGAGGCGCATCATCCGTCCCGTGAACGGCTCCTCGACGCGCACCTGTCCGATCTCGCCGGTGAAGCGGTCGCCGAAGACGGCGCCGTCGTGCACCACGGCCGCGGCGATCCCGGTGCCGATGGGGACGAAGATGAGGTCGGCGAGCGGCGGGGTGTCCGTGCTGCCCGCGGCGGAGCGCCGGCTGAACATGCGTCCCGCGCCCCAGGCGGACTCGGCCATCCCACCCGCCCGCACGTCGTGCGCGAGGGCGAGCGGTGCGTCGAGGTGCTCGCGCAGCAGCCGCCCGAGCGCGAGCTCCTTCCAGCCCAGGTTGACGGCGAGCTCGACGACCTCGCGCTCCTCGTCGATGATCCCCGGCACCGCGACGCCCACGGGGGTGTCGGCACCGAGACGCGCCAGGGCGCGCAGCCGCGCCGTCTGCTCGGCGATCATCGCGGCCAGCTCGGCCGGCTCGTGCGGTGTGGGCAGCGAGTAGGGGACGGTGAGGGCGCCGTCCGGTGCGACCGCGCCGATCTTCGTGCGGGTGCCGCCGACGTCGACCCCGATCGCGGGGCGCTCCGGGGCAGAGGGCATCGTGCTCGACATCGTTGCTCTCAGCCCAGGTGGACGGCGCGGGTGAGGTGACGCGGGGCGTCGGGGTCCAAGCCCTTCGCCTCGGCGCGGCGCACCGCCCACAGGTGGACGGCGACGAGCTGGGCCAGCGGATCCAGGTCGGAGTCGACGAAGGCGGATCCCGCCTGCTCGGTCTGCGCCGCCAGCCCTTCCGGCGCGGGCCCGAACTGGTAGGTGATGCGCCCGGGCTGGGCGATCGCGATCGGGCCGTGCCGGTACTCCATCGCGTAGTAGGACTCGGTCCAGGACTGCGAGGCCTCGCGCATCTTCAGGCCGGCCTCGTCCGCGAGGCCCTTGGTCCATCCGGTGCCCAGGAAGGTGATCTGATCGGCGTCGATCCAGGACTGCTCGACCTCGCGACCCAGCACGGTCCTCGCGTCGGCGACGGCGCCGCCGAGGTCCTCGCCGAGGGAGGCGCGCAGCAGGGCGAGGGCGCTGGTGGCGAAGCGGGTCTGGACGACGGACGTCTCGTCGGCGAAGTCGAGGACGATCTCGGCGTCGGCGTGCTCGCTCGCGGGGCCGTCCGCGACCGCGGTGAGGAGGACGCTCGGGGTGCCCGAGACGCTCTTCAGCACGTCGATGATCTCGGTCGTGGTGCCGCTGCGGGAGAGCGCGATGACGCGGTCGTAGCTGCGGGCGGGGGAGACCTCGGTCGGGGTGAGGGCATCGGTGACGCCCTGGCCTGCGGCTTCGCGCAGCTTCGCGTAGGCGATCGCCATGAACCACGAGGTCCCGGCGCCCATGATGAGCACGCGCTCGCCGGGAGTCGGCAGCAGATCGCGCACCTCGGGCAGCAGGTCGATCGCCTGCTGCCAGGTCTCGGGCTGGGTGCGGAGCTCGTTCTCGGTCGCGCTGGTCATCGCATCTCCTTCGGGGTGGGCGGGTGCTCATGAGGCCGACGAGATGCTCGGCGGCGGACGCTCGCACCACGGAGTGCATGATGCGGAGTGATTGTTTATGAGCATATCCAATCAGAACGAGCAATGTCACGCAGTTGGGTGAGCGGATCCAGCGAGCGGTCCCAGCACGCTCCGGCCGTCGGTCGGTCATCGGTCGGCCGTCCTGTCGCCCGTCGACCCGTCTGCCGTCACGCCTCGACCGGCACGCCCTTCCTGCGGACTCGCCCCCGACGGCCCGCCCGGGTCGCTTACCCTCGATGCAGCGATCCCAGACCGCACACCCACCGCAGACCGCAGGACGAGGAGGCGCCCGGTGCCCAGCGACGCAGCGTCGAGCACCCCCGCGGGGTCCGGCTCCGAGGACTCCGCCGATTCCTCCTCGACGACTCCTGCCCGCGGTCGGCGTCAGCGCCTGGACCGGATCCTCGACCTCGTCATCGAACGCGGGCACGTGCGCGTGGACGAGCTCGCGAGCGATCTCGGCACCTCGCCCGCGACCGTGCGCCGCGACCTCGACAGCCTGGCCGCGCAGCAGCTCGTGATCCGCAGCCACGGCGGGGCCTCCGCGCACCCCGACGCGAGCGCACTGCCCATGCGCTACCGCTCGACCCGTCACGCCGATGCGAAGGACGCGATCGCCCGCGCCGCCGTGGACATGCTGGTCCCCGGCACCGTCGTCGGCCTGAACGGCGGCACCACCACCACAGCCCTCGCGCACGAGCTCGCCTCGCGCGACGCGATCCGCGAGGCCTCCCGCCCCACGACCCTGGTCACGAACGCCCTGAACATTGCCCAGGAGCTCGCGGTGCGTCGCCACCTGCAGCTCGTGGTCACCGGCGGCATCGTGCGCGGCGGGAGCTTCGAGCTGGTGGGCGGCTGGGCCGAGCAGATGCTCGAGCAGATCCGCATCGACCTGCTGTTCCTCGGCGTCGACGGGATCAGCGCGCGCGACGGCGCCCGCACCCATGACGAGGCCGAGGCCCTGATCTCCGCGCGGCTCGCCGAGCGCGCGGAGAAGGTCGTCGTCCTCGCGGACTCCTCGAAGATCGGCGCCGGCGCCTTCGCGCGGATACGCTCGACCGAGGACCTCGACGCCGTGGTCACCGACCCGGACGCCGACGCCGATGCCCTCGCCGCCCTGCGTGAGGCGGGCGTCGAGATCGTCATCGCAGATGGAGGCTCCCGATGAACAGCACCGGCCGTCCGGCGACCCTCGCCGACGTCGCGAAGAGGGCAGGCGTGTCCGTCGCGACCGCGTCGTTCGTGCTCTCCGGGCGCGGGGGCGCGCGTTCCTCCGGGTCCCCGGAGACCAAGGCGAAGGTGCGGGGTGCGGCCGAGGAGCTCGGCTACGTCCCCAACCGCAACGCCCGTTCCCTGCGCACCGGCCGTAGCGGAGGCATCGTCCTGGCCCTGGGCACTGTCGAGGATCCGTGGGGTCTGAGCCTCGCCGGCGCGGTGCGCGACCGCGCCCTGCCCGAGGATCTCTCGACCCTGATCCTGGGCGACGAGCGCTGGTTCGAGTTCCTCTCCGGCTCCGCCTTCGACTGCTCCTTCGTGACCAGCGTCGACGTCACCCCGGAAGGCCCCGAGCAGGTCCGCCATCTCGCGCGCGGGCAGGGTGGGATCGTCGCCTTCAGCGAGCGCATCCAGCCCGAGCGCTTCGACGTCATCTCCTCCTCGGCCCAGCCGGCCGTGCACGCCGCCTACCGGCGACTGCGCGCACGCCACGACTCCGTCGCCTTCATGACCGGGAGGGCGATCGATCCCGAGCGGCGTCCCTACTACCCTTCGCGCGCGCACGCCTTCCTCGACGCGGCGTCCGAGGCCGGCGACGCCCCGGGCGACGACCTGGTGCACGCCAGCGGCACCGATCGGCAGCAGAGCTTCGAGTACTCCCAGAGATGGCTCGAGGGGCCGGACCGGCCGACGGCCGTCATCTGCTCGACGGGATACCTCGCGTTGGCGCTGCAGGTCGCCGCCATGCACGCGGGCATCTCCGTCCCCGACGACCTCGAGATCATCTCCATCGGCGACGTCCCCTCCGACGCCCAGATGCTGGGCCCGATCAGCTACTACGGCGTCCAGGACGTGTTCGCGCGGATGGCCGACATCATCGTCGGGCGCGCGCTCGACCGCGAGGGCTCCCCTGGGCGGCTGCACCGCTTCGACTGGGAGTTCTTCCCGGGCGGCACCACGGTCGACGGGGCCGACGGCGCCTGAGTCCCGGGGCGGGGCTGCTCGACGCGCGCCCGTCGGCCGCTCCTGCGGCCTCTACGCTGGATGCCATGCCCACCACCTCCGGCTCCACGACGTCGTCGGCCGTCGCCTCCCAGCCCTCCGCCTCCCTCAGCACGTGGTCCCTGCCGGGGCTCGCGCTCACCGACGTGCGCGTGAGCGCGCCCCTGGACCACGCGGACCCGTCGGGTCCGCGCATCGAGGTCTTCGCGCGCGTCGCCACCGCTCCCGGCGGCGAGGACCGCCCCCTGCTCGTCTACCTGCAGGGAGGCCCCGGTTCCGAGGCGCCGCGCCCCAGCGCGTGTCCGGCCAACCCGCCGTGGCTCTCCCGCGCGCTCCAGGACTATCGCGTCGTCATGCTCGACCAGCGCGGCACCGGTCGCTCGACCCCCGTCGGCCTCGACACCGCGCTGCCGGAAGGCGCGATCGACGTCGTCGCGCCCCCGGGAGCGGATCACTCCGCCCCCGTGACCCTGCGCGAGGCGAGCCCCACCCAGCAGGCCGACTACCTCTCCCACTTCCGGGCCGACGCGATCGTCGAGGACGCGGAGCTGGTCCGCGAGGCCCTCGGTGCCCGCACGTGGAGCCTGCTGGGCCAGTCCTTCGGCGGCTTCACGGCCCTGCGCTACCTCAGTGCGTACGCGTCATCGCTGGATGCGGCGATGTTCACCGGGGGCCTGCCCAAGATCGGCCCCGATCTGGACGTGGTCTACGAGACCACCTGGCAGGGCATGATCCGCCGCAGCGAGGCCCACTACGCACGCTACCCGGGCGACCGCGACCGCATGCGCCGCCTCGCCGAGCTGGCCGCGGCAGGCCGGCTCGTCCTCGGCGACGGCGAGCTGATGGGCGTGGAGCGGCTGCGGCGCCTCGGCCACCTGCTGGGCGCCTCGGGCGGCTCCGAGAAGCTGCACTTCCTGCTCGAGAACGAGCCCGACAGCCCCGTCCTGCGCCACGACCTCGCCGCCGCGCTCCCGTTCGGCGGCCGCAACCCGATCTACGCGGTGCTCCACGAGTCCTGCTGGGCCGACGGCGTGGCCATGGACTGGGCGGCCGAGCGCACCATGCCCGAGGCGGTGCGGGAGGACCCGACCCTGCTCGCGGGCGAGCACATGCACCGCGAGGCGATCAGCGAGGACCCCGAGCTCGCCCCCTGGGCGCAGGCCGCCGACCTGCTGGCCGCGCGCGAGTGGCCCGCGCTCTACGACCCCGAGGCGCTGCGCGCGGCCGACGTGCCCGTCGCCGCGGCCGTCTACTACGACGACGCCTACGTCCCGCGGGAGTTCTCCCTCGCCACGGCCGATCTGCTGCCGGACGCGACCTGCTGGGTCACCAGCGAGTACCAGCACAACGGCCTGCGGGCGGGCGGCGAGGGCGTGCTCGACCACCTGATCGGGATCGTGCAGGGCACGCGCGTGGCGTGATGCCGGCGGGGCGCCCGCGCGGCAGGGCGCCCCCGCGACACGCAGCCCGGAGCCGGTGTGCGGGACGTTGCAGACTCGATCGGCCCGTGCTCAGCTCTCCGCGCGGATCCCCTTGGCGAGGCCCTGCACCCGGAACTGCTGCACGTGGTACGGCCAGTCCGGTCCTGTGTGCCACTGGGAGACGGTGAGGTGGAGATCGTCGAGGGTCGAGCCGGGCACTATGTACCCGCCGTAGAGCTGCGCCACGCGCTCGTCGTCCTCATGCCCCCAATCGCAGCCCCACAGCAGCGTCTCGGAGAACGCGCCCTCGCGCAGACCGGTCACGGACGTCGCGGCGAGCAGGTCCATCCGGTAGAGACCCGCGTTGAAGAAGGTGAGCACGAAGCGGTCCTCGACCGTGCGCAGGCACATCTCGCCCACGGAGCCGCCGACCACCGGCTCCGGGTCCGCGCCCCACTCCCAGATCGTCTTCCCCTCGTCGGTCGGCCCGAAGGTCTCGTAGGCCGAGGCGTCGAGGATCTTCGAGTCCTTCACCCGCTGCAGGATCGCGCCCTTGTCGCGCTGGAAGCCCGTGGTCAGCAGGTACACCCAGTCGCTCGCCGGGTCCTTGCACCAGGTCGCCTGCTGGGAGAGCCCGCCCAGGTGGTCGCCGGGGAACATCTCCGCGCCGCGCTCCCAGGTCTCCCCGGAGTCCTTCGAGGACCAGATCTCCGTGCGCACCACGTTGCCGAAACCGGCGTTGGCCTGCACCCACAGGTGCATGGTGTCGCCCAGGGTGATCACGTCCCCGGGCAGGTACGTGCTGATCTCGCCGCCGTGGTCGTAGTCGATGAGCTGCTCGGCGCGCGCCCCGCCCACGGCGCCGGTCCACTGCAGACCGCCCGCGGCCGGCCGGCGCCGGTCCTTGGCATACAGGGCGACGGGGGAGGTCCAGCGGCCCGACCCCACCTTCGGGCCCTCGAAGGTGTCGCCGAAGACCACGAGGAGGCGGCCGTCGGGTGTGCGGCAGGGGACGCCCAGGTCGGTCGCCTCGAAGCCGTACTCGGTGGTGAGGCCGGGGCCGGTGAGGGTCGCCGTGCGGGTCACGCGCGGGCGACGGTACGACGGGTTCGGACGCGGCCTGGGGGCGGCGTCGGCCGCGGGCGCGCTGGCCGTCTGCGCGAGCGCCGCCGCGCCGAGGGTTCCGGCGCCGATCGCGAAGGCCCCGCCGCGCAGCACGGAGGAGCGGAGGATCGAGGCGTCGTCGGGAGAGTTCCGGTTCTCGGGTGCGTGGTGCACGGTGGACCCCTTCGTCGGTGGGCATGCGCCGTCGCATGCGCACCGCACTGTACCGACGGCGGCACGTCCCGGCAATCGTTTACTCGCTCGTGGAGTCGGGTGTCGGCGCGCCTCGGCACCCCGCACGCGCGCCGTGGAGCACGAGCGGCGTGCGTCGGCCCGCCCGTCCGACGTTTACTTCCCCCGCGGGCCGCTCTAGAGTGGCCGGAATCCGCGAAAACGTTTAGCGACCCACGGGCCCACGTCTCCAGCGTCGGAGCGCGCGCCTGCGGAGAACGGGCTGCCGATGCACACGACCCCACCGCCGCCCCCTGGTCCGTCGGCCCCCGATCTCACGGTGCTCTCCGACGCGCGCACGTTCTCGATCAGCGCCGAGAACCCCACCGGCGCGCCCGGGCAGGGCGGGCGCGCCGAGCACGGCGAGCACGAGACCGCCTGGGCGTCCCGCGAGCTGCCCCTGGGCTGGAAGAAGTCTCCGTGCATCGACCTGCCCGGGCGCAGCACGCGCACCTTCGTGGACGTCGAGGGGCCCGGGATCATCCAGCACATGTGGATCACCGTGCTGCCCGAGCACCTGCGCTCCCTCGTGCTGCGCGTGTTCTGGGACGACGAGGCCGAGCCGTCGATCGAGGTGCCGCTCGGCGACTTCTTCTGCCAGGGATGGGCCCGGTTCGCGCCCGTGACCTCGCAGATGGTGACCGTCGCCCCCGCCGGCGGGCTGAACTGCTACTGGCCGATGCCGTTCTCGCGCCGGGCGCGCATGGAGATCGAGAACCTCTCCACCGAACCGGTCGAGGGCGGCGAGGGCCTCGAGGCGCCGAGCATCTTCCCGACGATCTGCGGCACCGGCACCGAGGACTACGTGGGCGGCGCCTGGGCCTTCGAGCACCCCGCCGGCGCCTACGCCGAGTACTCGACGCCGTACCTCGGGATGCCGCAGGTGATCCGGCCCGACGGCTTCGGCGACTCCCTCACCCGCTTCGGCCTCTACCGCTGGCACGTGCCGGATCCGATCCGCTTCCGCGAGCGGATCCGCGTCACCGTGCAGGCCCTCGGCTTCGCCCGGCCGGTCGACGGGAGGGTCCGCTACCGCCCGCTGCGCGAGGACGTGGCGACCACCGCCTTCTGGTACCAGACGGAGCCGCACGCGCCCTTCGTCGAGGATCCGCACCGGCAGGCGCCCACCTGGGACGGGATGGATGTCACCTGAGCCCCGGACCGAGGGGACCCGTGCCCCGCACGAGGGCCCGGCCGACGCCCCGCCCGTCTGCCTGCGCCCCTGCCGCAAGCGCCATCTGCTCGACGCCTCCCCGACGCCGGGCACGCCCTGGTACATCAACGACCACACGCTCGTGCGCGACGCACGCGGCAGCTGGCACGTCTTCGGCATCTGGCACCCCGAGCCCGCCGCCCCGCTGGACGAGACGTTCTTCCTCCACGCCTCGACGCCCTCGCTCGAGGCACCGGAATGGAGCATCCACGATCCCGTGATGCACGCCCGCACGGACCTGGGGGAGACCCACGTCTGGGCGCCGCACGTGATCCGCCACGACGGCCGCTTCTGGATGTTCTACTGCGGCGGGACGGTCGACCACACGCGCTACCGGATCGAGCTCGCCACCAGCACCGACCTGTTCACCTGGGAGCACCACGCGGGCGGTCCGCTCTGCGAGGACGGCTTCGACGCCCGCGACCCGATGGTGCTGCGCGAGGGCGGGCGCTGGCTCATGTACTGCACGCGCACCTCGCGGCCGGACGGCGGCTTCCACGAGGTCTCCGTGCGCGAGAGCAGGGACCTCGTCACCTGGTCCGCGCCGTGCGTGGCCTACAGGTCCGCGCAGAGCGGGACCGTCGGCGGCCCCACCGAGTCCCCCTTCGTGGTGCCCGTGCTTCCCGACGGCTCGGTCGGGATCGTCGGCAGCGACGGGGTCGACGAGGCCCGCGGGGCCGACGGGGCGATCGGGTCGGCCTCGGCCGACGCTCCGCTCGGCTGGGTCCTGTTTGTCTGCGAATCAGGTCAGTACGACCGGACCCTCGCGTACTTCTCGCGCGATCCCGAGCGCTTCGAGGACGCGGGCGCCATCGACGTCGACCTCGACGAGCACTGCGCGGAGATCGTCGTCGACCCCGAGGACCCCTCGCGGCTGTGGGTCACCGGCGGAGGCTGGGGGAGGGGCGGGCTCAGCATCCGCCCGCTGGAGATCACTTCAGTCCGGCCATCTTGATGTTCGCGATGATCTGGCGCTGGAAGATCAGGAACAGGATGATGATCGGCGCCGCCGCGAGCGCGGAGCCGGCGATGAGCAGGCCGAGCTCGCTCGAGCGCTCCCCGCGGAAGTTCGCGAGATACTGCTGGACCTGGAACAGATCGGGGTTCGTGATGGTGAGGACCGGCCAGACGAAGCTGTTCCAGTAGGCCATGAACGAGCCGATGCCCACCACCACGAACGGCGCCTTGGACAGCGGCAGGAACACGCGGAAGTACACGCCCCAGCGCCCGCAGCCGTCCACGCGCGCCGCCTCCTCGAGGCTCGAGGGGATGTTCAGGTAGAACTGCCGCACGAAGAACACGTGCCCCGCCGAGGCCAGCCCCGGCAGGATCAGCACCGCGAGGGTGTCGAGCATGTACAGCTTCGTGACCACGATGAAGCTCGTGAGCAGGATCGTCATGCCGGGGATGAACATGGTCATCAGCACCAGCGGCCACACGATCCGCTTGCCCACGAACTCCAGCCGCGCGAACGCGTAGGCGGCCATGGAGTTGATGAGGATGGAGCCGGTCGTGAAGATGACGGCGCCGAGCCCCGTGATCGCCAGCGTGCGCACGAACGACGGGTCGCTGAGGATCTGGACGTAGTTCTGCACCTCCCAGACGTCCGGGAAGAACTGGAAGGGCGTGCGCACCACCTCGGTGCGCAGCTTGAACCCGGAGATCACCATCCACGCCAGCGGGAACAGGGCGAGGCCGACGATGATCGCGCCCGCGACGAACTTCAGGACGAGGGCCGCGGCGCGGGCGGGGGTGAGCCTCCGGTGGTGCCTGCGCGCGGGGATCTGCGTCTCGGCGGCGGGCTCGATGGCGGGGATGGTCGGTGCGATCGCCATGTCAGTCCACCAGCTTCTCGGAGTTGACGATCCGGAAGATGATCGAGGAGATCGACCCGAGCACCACGAACAGCAGCAGCGCCGCCGCGATCGAGTAGCCGACGTACGTGTCCTGCCGGAAGTGGTTGAAGATGAAGAGGTTCGGCAGCTCGGTGGCGTGCTGCGGTCCGCCCGCCGTCATCACCAGGGGCAGCTCGTACTGCTGGATCGAGCCCACGAATCCCGTGACCAGCAGGAACAGCAGCACGTTCTTGATCTGCGGGAGCGTGATGTACCGGGTGCGCTGCCACCACGAGGCGCCCTCGAGCTCCGCCGCCTCGTAGAAGCTCTGCGGGACGTCGAGCAGGGCAGCGATCATGATCAGCGTCGAGATGCCCAGGCCCAGCCAGACGGCGGGCAGGGCGATCGCCCCGAGCGCCCAGCGCGGGTCGCCCAACCAGGCCTGGTTGGGCAGGCCCACGATGTTGATGAGCGCGTTGAGGATGCCCCCGGAGTAGTCGTAGATCATCACGAAGGTGATCGAGGCGATCACGCCGGAGATCACCGAGGGGATGTAGATGCTGATCTTCAGGAGGGTGGACACCTTCTGGGAGACCGAGACGGCGAGCGAGGCGATGAGGAACGAGAGCACGAGCGAGACGGGCACCGTCATCAGCACGAACTCGAGTCCCCGCAGGATCGCCTGCCAGAACCTGTCGTCGCCGAGCACGTTCGCGTAGTTCTTCCACGCCACGAACTGGGACGACGTGTAGAAGCTCCAGTCGAAGAAGCTCAGGTAGACGGCCTGGATCGCGGGCCACAGCACGAAGACCGACAGCAGCACCAGCACCGGCGCCAGCATGATGTAGGCCATCAGCGAGTCCTTGCGCGCGGGCGTGGACCGCAGGGGCTCCCTCGGCGGGGTCGGCGGGGTCTGCAGAGTCGGCGGAGCCGTCGCCGACGTCTCGTCGGCGACGCTCACTTCTTGTCCATCTCCTGGCGCACCTTCGCGAGGTCCTCGCGGTCGATGACCTTCTGGATCTCGGAGTTCGCCTTCTTCAGGGCATCCTTCGCCGAGGACTCGCCGGTCATGCCCGCCTGGATCGCGTCGCCCATGGCCTCGTTGATGTCGACGGGGTACTGCGACTCCGGGACGCAGTGGGGGACGATGTCCTCGAAGACCACCGTGGACCACGGCGCGTCCTTCGACTTCGGGTCCGCGTTGACCACGTCCGCCACCTTCTGCCGGGCGGGCGCCTTGGTGAACTGGGTGTCCACGAAGAAGGGCTTGAGGACCTCCGGATCCCCGCCGAGCGCCCAGCTGAAGAACGCCGCCGTGGCCTCGGGCTCCTTCGCCTTCGCGTCGATCAGCCACTTCATGTTTCCGATCGTGGAGATGGACTTCTCCAGGTCGCCGTCGTTCTGGACCCAGGGGGCCATCCCCGTCTTCTCGACCATGTCCGGGTAGTCCGCGGCTATCTCGGACATCGCCCACGAGCCCTGGGAGAGCATCGCGACCTTGGCCTCACCGAAGGGCTGCGCGGAGTTGCCCGCGCCCAGCGGCTGCCGGGGCATCCACTTGTTGTCCTGCAGGGTCTTGTAGAAGCCGATCAGATCCTCGTACTCGGGGTCCTCCGCGTCGGCCTTCGACCAGTCGTCGGAGATCGGCAGGTGCCCGGCGACGTGCTCCTGCGAGGCGACCGTGGTCCAGCCGAAGGTGCCCGGGTCCGCTGCCGTGCCCACGCAGAACTGCCCGTTCTTCATGAGCGGCGCGATCTTCTCGCACGCGTCGTACATCTCGTCCCAGCTCGTCGGCGGCTTCTCCGGGTCCAGGCCAGCCTTCTCGAAGAGCTCCTTGTTCCACAGCAGCGTCATCTGCGGCTCGAGCAGCAGCGGGAAGCCGTACCACTTCCCCTGGTACTGGGAGATCTCCTTGGCCTGGTCGGTGACCTCGTCGAACACGGAGGCGTCGATGAGGTCGTCCAAGGGGTGGAGGAGCCCGGTGCGCGCCCCGGTGTCCAGACGCCCCGCCTGGATGTACATGTCCGGTGCGTTGCCGGCGGCCTGCGCGGCCTTGAGCTTCTGGTCCCAGGCGTCCGCGGGGATCACCTGGTAGTTGACGAACACGTCCTCCTGCGCGTCGTTGAAGTCCTCGACGACCTTCTTGTACCAGGCGTTCTCCGGTGTCGTGAAGACCGAGCCCCAGAACTCGACGTTCGTACGGCTCTTCGCCCTCGAGTCCTTCGCCTTCTCGCCGGGCGTGCCGCTGCCGCACGCCGCGAGGGAGACGGCCGCCGCCCCGGCGGCCGCGGTGGTGAGGAGTGTCCTTCTGCGCATCGGATGCCTCTCTCCCGGTGCGTCGCTGCACCGATCTTCCGGTGCGTCCCTGCACCGTGTGCCCGAATCCGCCATGCCCGTCATGTCGGGTCCCTCCATCGGGTCCGACGGGCATCTGCGGCGCTCTCCCGGAAGGGAGAAATCGTTTACGCCGAGTGTAGAGAGGGGTGTGTGCCCGGTCAACAGGTGCGGACGACGCCGTGCGGTGCGGTTCCGTCCCTGTGGCGCGCAGCGAGTCGCCCACCTGCTCGTTCGACGCGGCAGTACGCAGAACGATCAGGTGGTAATCGTTTCCTCATCGTGACCCAGCGGTGGG
>NZ_JAEDAJ010000003.1:405364-449911 GCF_016623465.1 Brachybacterium halotolerans | reverse complement strand
TGGGCCTGCTTGCCCACGAGGTGGAGCGCAGTGAGCTCCACGAGCACGCGCTGCAGGTTCTTGGCCAGGGCATCGGAGGCCAGGAAGCCCCCCTCCGCGTTCTCGGGCCGCGTGCGCTCGGCTCCGGACGGGGTCGGGACGTCAACGGTCTCGTTCATCGCACATCTCCTTCTTCCCATGTCGACTGCGGATGCCGTCCTCCTCGGAAGGACACTTAGACAGCCTATCAATAGCTGAAGCCAGCGAGACGCGACAGCACGAGGCGACCGACCACTGCCGAGCACATCACCGGCCGAGCGCAGCACACGCGCCAGCGGCGCATCCGTGCCCGTCGCGCGCTTCGAAGGAGCGCGGGGCCGACGAGTCGGCTGCACGGGATCGGCCGTTGCCACGCGTTCGCCCTAGTCCCGGAGCGGCTCATCGCCCCCGGGCCGTCCCGTCGGACGGTCCGGGTGCGCCCGCCACTTCGGTTCCGGAGGTGAGCCTCTCTGCTGCGCGCAGCACGAGGGGCTCGCGGCTGTGCCGGGCGCTGCGCATGACCGCCTCGACGTGCGCGGGGTCGGCTTCCGGCGCGCCGGGCGATCCGGCGTCGAACGGCGGCTGCGGGTCGTACTCCATGGCGAGCTGGACGCCCTGGGCGACGTCGGCCCCATAGATCTCCGCGGCGAGGGCCAGCGCGAAATCTATCCCGCTGGTCACCCCTCCCCCTGTGAACAGCTCGCCGTCCCGCACCACGCGCTCTCGCACGGGGATCGCGCCCAGGTGGCGCAGCAGCGGGTGCACCGCCCAATGCGTCGTGGCGCGTCGGCCCTGGAGGAGGCCTATCACCCCGAGCACGAACGCGCCGGTGCACACGCTCGTCACGAAGCGGGCGCCCGCAGCCTGGCGCCACACGAAGTCGAGCGCGACGGGGTCCTCGAGGGTGTCGAAGGCGCCCTGCCCGCCGGGGATCATGAGGACGTCGGCCTGCTCCGCCTCCTCGAAGGCGACGGTGGGGAGCAGGGAGAAGCCGGCGTCGGTGGGGACGGGCTCGCGCCGGTGCCACGCCAGATCCACGACGGCGCCCGGCAGGCCCGCGAATACCTGCGTGGGACCGGTGAGATCCAGCTGTGTGACCTGCGGGAACAGCAAAGTCGTGAAGCGGAGTGCGGGCGGTGTCGTTGCCATGGTGCGGTGCTTCCTCTCCCGGGGCGCCCGCCTCCTCGGCGGAGACGGCGCGGACCGGACGCGATGGGGCAGATGCGGTGGTGCGAATCGGGCGGCGCGGATGCGGTGGGCGGTGCTGATGGCCGGCGCCGACGGACTCACCGGGGCGCGGGAACGGGCTGCTCCGCGGGCGGCCTGCGGTGCGGGGCGCAGCGCCCCGGGACGAGCCAGGCGCACAGGGCCAGGGCGGCGACGGCGACGGTCGCCACGGCGTAGACCACGCCGGCGGCGCCGAGCCCGATGAGGTCGCTGAGCAGGCCCGCGCAGAGGGCCGAGGCACCGTAGGCGAGGTAGCCGACGATGTAGAACGCCGCGAAGAACCCGCCGCGCTCGTGGGGCCGCACATCGGGGAGCAGGAGGCGAAGGGTCGCGGAGAAGACCGCCCCGTAGCCCACGCCGGTGACGAGCGCCCCCGCGATCACCAGGGCCGCGCTGCCCGACGCGAAGGAGGCGCACTCGGCCAGGACGCCGAGCATCACCGCGCCGTACCCGCCCGGCACGAGCGCGCGCGGCCCGATGCGCGGGGCGAGCACGAGCGTGCAGAGCGTGGCGACGAGCGGCTGCGTCGCGACGATCAGCGCCGAGGGCAGGCCGACCCCCAGATGCAGCACGCTGCTGGCGAGGGATCCTCCGAGGCCCAGGATCAGCCCCGCGGACATCCAGATGGCGACGAGCCCGGGCGCGAGCCGGAGGAAGCGAGCGCGCACCGCCCCGGGGATGCGGATCCGCGGGACCAGCGATGCCGCGGCGCCGGGGCGGGGTGTGACGGTCTCCGGCGAGAACAGCAGGAGCACGACGGAGGAGAGGACGACGGCGAGCGCGATGCCGAACAGGGCCGCGTTCGGGGCGGGCGCCGCGTCGATCGCGATCCCCGCCACCACCACGCCGATCCCGAGCCCGCCGGCGGTGGTCAGGCTGACCGCCGTCTGCGCGAGCCGCCGGTGCCGGTCGGGCGCGAGCTCCACGATCGACGCGCTCAGCGCGGCGGTCGCGACGCCGATCGCCGCGCCCTGCACGGCCCGCGCGAGGACGAGGCCCCCGATGGTGTCCGCACGCAGGAAGAGGATCAGCGCCACCGCCGTGAGCAGCAGGGAGCCCACCGCCACCGGGCGGCGCCCGAGGTGGTCCGAGAGCGATCCGCAGGTCAGCAGCGCGACGAGGAGAGTCAGCGCATAGACGGCGAAGGCGCCCGTGAGCGCGCCGTCCGAGTACCCCCAGGCCTCCTGGTCGTAGCTCAGCAGGACGCTCGGCGCCCCCGCGGCGGCCATCGCCGCCAGGAAGGCGAGCACGGACACGCAGCAGGCGGCCCATCGGGGCATCGACGGCACGGTGATCAGGGTCCTCTCGGTGTGCTTCTCGGGTTCTCGTCGGCGCCTGCGCTCTTCGTCGGCGGCCGACGGACCCCATCCTGCGAAGGCCGACACCCGCTTCGACAGTGGCAGAGATGCCGCCCTGTGCAAGGATTGCGCCATGAGCGTTCACGAACCGTCGGACCTCCGGACCCGGCACGAGGTCGCCGTGCTCGTGATGCCCGGAGCGCTGCCCCTCGACGTCGGGATCCCGCTGCAGGTCTTCATCGACCGCCCGGGCGTCCCGTACGCGCTGAGCATCTGCGCCGAGCACCCCGGCGCGGTGGCGGCGGCCTCCGGACTCTCGTACCAGGTGGAGCGGGGGTTGGAAGCCCTCGGGAGCGCCGACACGATCGTCGTCCCGGGCTATTCGCCCCCGGATCGTCAGGTCTCCGCGCCCGTGCGCGAAGCGCTGGTGGCGGCCCATGAGCGCGGAGCACGCCTGGTGTCGATCTGCTACGGCGCGTTCGCACTGGCCGACGCCGGCCTGCTGAGCGGGCGGCGCGCGACGACCCACTGGGACGCGGCGGCGCAGCTCGCGAGGACCCACCCGGACGTGGACGTGGACCCGAACGTGCTGTTCGTCGACGAGGGCAGCGTGCTCACCTCGGCCGGGGTCGCGGCCGGCCTCGATCTGTGCCTCTACATCGTGCGCAAGGACCTGGGGCCCCGGACGGCCAACGAGATCGCGCGGCGACTGGTGGCCTCACCCCGCCGCGCCGGCGGCCAGGCGCAGTACCAGCCCACCGGCTGGATGCCCGTCGCGGGCGGAGAGGAGCTCGAGGAGGTGAGGACGTGGGCGCTCGCGCATCTCGACGACGACCTCACCACCCAGCAGATGGCCGACCGCGCCCGGATGTCCCGTCGGACCTTCGAGCGCCGCTTCGTTGAGGAGACCGGACGCCCTCCGCACCGCTGGATCCTGGGCGCCCGGGTGGACCTGGCGCGCCGCCTGCTCGAGGACAGCGACCTGCCGATCGATCAGATCGCCTCGCGCGCGGGCCTCGGCACGGGGGCGAACCTGCGGCTGCACTTCCGTCGCGCGCTGGGCACCTCGCCCGCCGAGTACCGCAAGACCTTCTCCGCGACTCTCACGCAGTGACCGGAACGCCCTGCTCGAGGGCGGGGGCGATGTCGCGCGGCGCGTCCTCGCGAGGCGCGTCCATGCAGGTCTCGTCCGTGCGGGGCTCGTCCTCGCAGGTCGGCGTCTCCCCGAGCAGCTCGAGCAGGAGCGCCGACGCGGCGTCGGCCGCCGGGGCGAGCGGGCAGATGGCGCTCACGGACCAGCTGGGCTGGGCGGCGCCCGGGAGCTCGCGGGTCACCAGCGTGGCCGCCTGCGGCTTCCGCGCGACGTGCGCGGGGACGATCGCGACGCCGAGCCCGCGGGTCACGAGGTCCAGCAGGGTGTGCACGTCGTTGACGCTGCAGCGCACGCGGCGGTGCACGCCGTGGGTCGCCAGCAGGTCGTCGTTCATGGTGCGCACGCCCCAGGTCTCGGAGAAGTCGACGAAGTCGGCGCCGTCGAGCATCTCCCAGCGCAGGGTCGCGCGTCGGGCGAGGCGGTGATCGGGCGGGACGACGAGCACGAGCGGCTCCCCGCCCAGGAACGTGTGGCGCAGCGCGCCGAGGTGCCGATCGGTCGCGACGAAGGCGACGTCGAGCTCGCCCTCGCGCACCGCCCCCACCAGCTCGTGGGAACCGGCCTGAGCGAACTCGGTGGCGACCCCCGGGTGGCGCTGGTGGAAGGTCGAGAGCAGGGCGGAGACGTCCACGAGCCCCAGGCACTGCTCGGCGCCCACGCGCAGGGAGCCGCTGATCGCGGGGCCGACGCGCATCACGGCCTCGCGAGCGCGCGCGGCCTCCTCGAGGAGTGCGCGGGCGTGCGGGAGCAGCGCGAACCCGGCGGCGGTGGGCTCGACCCTCCGGGTGGTGCGGTCGAACAGGGCGGTGCCGAGCTCCTGCTCGAGTCCGCGGATCGCGCTGCTGAGCCCCGACTGCGAGATCCCCGCGAGCTCGGCCGCGCGGGTGAAGTGCCGCTCGTCGGCGAGCGCCACCACGTACTCCATCTGCCTCAGGTCCATCTCCGCCTCGCATCCCTCGTGTCCATCGCCGATGTGCCGGGTTCGGCCCGGCCCATCCGCCGGCCCGGCCCCTCCGGCGGCCCGGCCCCTCCGCCGGCCCGGCCCATCCTCTCATCTACCAGCCCGCGCCATGAATGGCATCGCTGCCAGCTGTTGGACTTATATATCGAGGCTTCCTAGGCTCGAGCCCATGACTGTTCCCACGATCGAACTCAACTCCGGACACACGATTCCCCAGCTCGGCTTCGGCGTCTTCAAGGTCCCGGCCGACGAGGCCGAGAAGGCCGTGACCAGCGCACTCGAGGTCGGCTACCGCCACATCGACACCGCCGCCATCTACGGCAACGAGGAAGGCGTGGGCGCCGCGATCGCCACGAGCGGCATCCCGCGCGACGAGCTGTTCGTGACCACCAAGCTGTGGAACGACCGCCAGGCCGGCGAGGAGCCGCACGCGGCGATCCGCGAGAGCCTCGAGAAGCTCGGGCTCGAGTACGTGGACCTCTACCTCACGCATTGGCCCACCCCCGAGAAGGACACCTACGTCAACGCCTGGCAGAAGCTGCTGGAGATCCGCGACCAAGGCCTCTCCCGCTCCGTCGGCGTCTCGAACCACCTGCCCGAGCACCTCGACCGCCTCGTGCAGGAGACCGGCGTCGTGCCGGCCGTCGACCAGATCGAGCTGCACCCCGCGCTCCAGCAGCGCGACGTGCTCGAGTGGGCCGGCAAGAACGGGATGCACATCGAGTCCTGGGGCCCGCTGGGCCAGGGCAAGTACCCGCTGTTCGAGGAGTCCTCCGTGGCCGATGCGGCCTCCGCGCACGGCGTCACCCCCGCGCAGGTCGTCATCCGCTGGCACCTGCAGCGCGGTTTCATCGTGTTCCCGAAGTCCACGCATCGCGAGCGCATGGAGCAGAACTTCGACGTCTTCGGCTTCGAGCTGTCGGCCGACGAGGTCGCCGCGATCGACGCCCTCGACGCGGGCGACGGCTCGGGCCGCGTGGGCACCCACCCGCTCGAGTTCAACTGACGCCTGCGTCGCGAGGCACGTTCCCGGCCACGCCGACGGGGCCCGCACTCGCGGATCCCCTCGGCCGGCCGGGCCCGCTCCTCCGCCCCCGCCTGCCGAGGAGCCCGGAGACCGGCCGGGGCGCGCCGACTCCATCGTGATCTGCGGGCTGTACCCTGACCGCCCCGACGAAGGCGAGGGCACCATGAGCGAGTTCAGCATCGGCCAGACCGTGCAGCTCACCGGGACGACGATGACCGGCAACGTCGGCACGATCGTCCACATCGACCAGAAGAAGGACCGCTACCTGGTCCGCATCGACGCCCAGACCCAGAACTGGTTCTCGGCCGCCGATCTCCAGTCCTGTCCCGAGTCCTGACGCGGGCGGCCGCGGCCACCCGCCATCAGGCTGTTCGATCCGCTTCACCATGCCGGTCGGCTCCGCCGCACCGGTCCCCCGAGAACCAAGGAGCCCCTGCGATGAAGCATTTCCCCCTTCCCGGCACCGAGGTCACGGCACCGAACGTGGTGCTGGGCCTCATGCGGATCAACGACAAGTCCGACGAGGAGATCCGCACCCTCGTGAACACCGCCCGCGACGCGGGCATCGACTTCTTCGACCACGCCGACATCTACGGCGGCGACCACCTGTGCGAGCGGCGCTTCGCCGAGGCGATGCACCTGAACGCGAACGAGCGCTCCGAGATCACCATCCAGACGAAGGCCGGGATCGTCACCGACGGCCCCTACTTCGACTACTCCTACGAGCACCTGATCGAGTCGGTCGAGGGGTCGCTGAAGGCGCTGCGCACCGACTACATCGACATCCTGCTGCTGCACCGTCCCGATGCGCTCGTGGAGCCCGACGAGGTGGCCCGCGCCTTCGACGACCTGCACGCTTCCGGCAAGGTGCGCGCCTTCGGCGTCTCGAACCACACGCCCCGCCAGATCGACCTGCTCAAGCGCTCGGTGACCCGCCCGCTCGTGGCCAACCAGCTGCAGCTGTCGATCACGCACTCGCCGATCATCGCGCAGGGCATCGCCGCGAACATGAGCGGCGAGGAGCAGTCCAACGTCCTGGACGGCGGCGGCATTCTCGACTACTGCCGCCTGAACGACATCACGGTGCAGGCCTGGTCACCCTTCCAGGGCGGCTTCTTCGACGGAGTCTTCCTGGGCAACGACAACTACCCGGAGCTCAACGCCGTGGTGGACCGCCTCGCCGCGAAGTACGGCGTCGCCCCCGAGGCGATCGCGACCGGCTGGATCACCCGGCACCCGGCGAACATGCAGGTCGTGCTCGGCACCACCACGCCTCAGCGCGTCAGCGACTCGGCCGCGGGCTCGGAGCTGCCGCTCACCCGCGCCGAGTGGTACGAGCTGTTCCGCGCGGCGGGCCACCGGGTGCCGTGATCGCGGCTGGCGACGAACCAGGCGGGGCCGCCAGGGCCGACGGGGCGGACTGGGCCGACAGGGACGGCAAGGCGGACTGGGCCGACTGGGACGGCAGGGCGGACGCGCACCGGCCCCGCCAGGAGCACGTCGCCGGCGAGCATCGACTGCGCCGGAGGGGGGCGGTCGCCGAGCGGCGTATGCGGGACGTCTCTGCCATATCTGGCAGAGATGTCCCGCATAGGCCGGCCCATGACATCGCCGACGGGGACGGCATGGGCGACGGGGGCGGTGCCGTCGATGAGCCCGTGGTGCTCGACGTCGACGGCACCCTCTGCTTCGACGGCCGCACCCTCGCTGCCGGCATCGTCGAGGCCCTGCTCCGCGTCCGCGAGCGGCGCCCTCTGGTCTTCGCCTCCGCGCGTCCGGTGCGCGACCTGCTGCCCGTGCTCCCGGAGGAGCTCGCCGGCAGCGCCCTGATCGGCGGGAACGGTGCCTTCGTGCGGCGTGCACAGCACGCGGACGTCGAGGTGATCGGATTCTCCGTCCCCGCCAGGGCCCTGCTCGACGGGATCATCGATGCGCGCTCCCTGCCCGCGCTCGTGGACGGGCCCTGGGACTACTCGTTCACGGGCGACGAGCAGCACCGCATCTTCCGCCAGCTCGACGCCGGACGGCTCGCCCGCAATGTGCCGCGCAGCGCGCTCCCCGACTACGCGAAGGCGGTGCTGTTCACCGAGGATCCCCAGGTCATCCAGCAGCTGAGAGGCACCGGCCTGACCGTGTCCGTCCATCCCGACGAGCACCTGATCGACGTGGCGCCGAGCGGCGTCACCAAGCACTCCGCGCTGCGCCGTCTCGGCATCCTCGACGGCTCGTACACCGCCGTCGGCAACGACGTGAACGACGTCGAGCTGCTCCGCCACGCGCGACGCGGCATCCGGGTCGGAGAACACCCCGCGCTCGACTTCGCCCATCGCACCATCGATCGGGAGAGCGTCGCCGAAGCTCTCACCTCACTGGTCGCATGAGACGAAGGACCACCGCCGGTTCCCTCACCGCCGGATGGAGCGCGCGCTCCAGCGGCCGTCCTCGTGACGCACGGCGATCGGATGGTCGAAGGCCGCGGAGACCGCCTCGGTGGTGAGCACGTCCCTGATCGGGCCGTGCGCGCTGGGGACGCCGTCCCGCAGCAGCAGCGCGTGGGTGACGGTCGTCGGGATCTCCTCGAGATGATGCGTGACCAGCAGCGATGTGAGACCCGGATGGGTGCCGGGGAGCACCTCGAAGGTCTCCATGAGCTGTTCGCGGGCGGCGACGTCCAAGCCCGTCGTGGGCTCGTCCAGGAGCAGCAGCTCGGGATCGGTGACGAGCGCCCTGGCGATGAGCGCGCGGCCGCGCTCGCCCTGGGAGAGCGTGGGCCAGGTCGACTCGCGCTTGGCGCCCAGGCCCAGCGTGTCCATGAGCTCGCGGGCCCGATCGACCTGCGACGGCTCCGGGGCCCAGCGCATCATCTTCTCGGCGGTGCCGGTGAAGCCGGTGAGCACGACCTCCTCGATGGTGAGCGGCGAGCGCACCAGGTGTCGCGGGTCGACGTGCCCGATGCGCTCGCGCAGGGCCCGCAGCTCGACGCGGCCCACCTGGTCCCCGAGGATGCCGACGGCGCCGCTCGTGGGGTGCGCGTTCCCTCCCGCAAGACCGAGGATCGTGCTCTTGCCGGCGCCGTTCGCGCCCAGCATCACCCAGTGCTCCCCCCGGCCGATCGCGAAGGTCACGCCGGGCAGTATGAGCTTCCCGGAGCGCTGGAAGGTGACGTCCTCGAAGGAGAGGACGGGGGCATCGGGCGCGGTGGTCATGGTCCTCCTGGGACGTGGTCGCTCGGCGGGCGGGCCGACGATCGGACGCTGCCCCCCCCGAAGCATGCTGCGGCTCCGGCCGCCGATCGGGCATTGCCGTCCGATCCTGCCAAGCATCGCCCGTGAACGGCGGCCCGCGTCAATCTCTGGGCACCAGGACGTGGAGGCGGAGCCCTTCGATGCGAGCGAGAACGCGCTCTCCGACCAGTCGTCGATACGGTCGGTGAGGGGAGGAGCGAGATCCTCTCTCTCCGCCCCTCAGCGACTGCTCGATTCGCTCGCGCGAGAGCGAACGGCGTCATGCCGTGAAGCGCCGCACCGTCTCCCGGATCGTCTCCGCGTGGGCGTAGATGTCGTCGACGTCCTCGATGCGGTGGCGGGTCTCGACCTTGTTCTCGTCGAACAGCCCGATGTGCTTCGTGTTCTTCCCGTTGAACCAGAGCCTGGCGATGGTGCGGCGGTTGTTGTCGTCGAGGAGGACGGCGAAGTAGGACTTCGAGTCGCGCTGCGTGACCCGCTGCGGCTTGACCTCGCTGCAGGCGATCGCCTTCACCACCTGGTATCCCGCGAGCTCCTCCTCGGTGGTCACCACGTCGCCCTTGACGGGTGCCTCGGTCTCGGGAGCTTCCCCGCTCGTGCCCGGAGCCTCGGCACCCGCAGCATCCGCGACATCCGGCACCGCAGGCTCCGTGTCCCCGAGCGCGGTCTTGAGTCGGGCGTTCACCTGCTCCTTGAGGAACTGCCGCGTCGCCTTCTCGGTGAGCTCGGTGAACTGACGGATGTTGTCCACGGTTCCCCGACGGTCCGAGACGCGACCCATCAGGAGCTTGACCCACTCGGGTGAGGGGTCCCGGAACTCCTCGGCCACCTGGCGCTTCAGCGCGCCGACGTACTTCAGCTCCTCCGCGGAGCTGATCACCGAGTCGAGGTTGAAGGTCTCCTTCGTGAGCTTCTTCAGCTCGGGAAGGGTCGTCTCGTCGATGTCGAGCATGTCCAGGACCAGGAAAGGACGCTCGTCCATGATGTTCGGGGCGTCCAGGTCCGTGTAGAAGTTGAAGACCTGGCCATTGGTGAGCACGCCGATGCGCGCGTTCGTCACCGAGAAGTACCGGAAGAGCTGCGAGGCGTGCTTGATGTCGAGCCCGTCCCCGATCCGCTTGCACTCGATGAGGATCTGGACCTCACCCTCCTTCATGATCGCGTAGTCGACCTTCTCCCCCTTCTTCGTCCCGTGGTCCGCGGTGAACTCAGGGACCACCTCCAGGGGGTTGAAGACGTCGTAGCCCAGCACACGGGATATGAACGGCATGATGAACGCGTTCTTCGTCGCCTCCTCGGTCTGTATGGACGACGACTGGGTGCGGATCTTCGCCGCCAGATCAGCGATCGCTTCCTCGAAGCTCATGACGTACTCCTCCACGGGCTGCAGCAGGTGACACCTGCATGCGCGGCACTGCGCATGCACACATCTTGATGCGTCATCGCGCCCGAGGAGAACGAATCCGAGAAACCGGTTCATAGGTGACATCGGGACGGCACGTCGGCGCTCCGCCCCACCACGACCACTCCCCCTGCGAGAGCCAGCACCGCGAGCAGGACGACCGCGATCGGCCGGCCCCGCCGTCCCCGGCACGCGCGTCACCCCACGGGACCGAGCGAGCTCCCCTCCATGAGCCGTCCGACGCGCAGCACGTGCCGCGCCGGCCCTCCGGCCCCGTCGACTCCGTCGACTCCGTCCCGGACGCACCGCTCTTCCGCGTCCGTGAGCTCGACCATCCTCTCCAGGGCCTCGCGCGCCACGGCTTCGATCGGCAGGCGGACGGTCGTGAGGCCCAGCAGGTCGAGTCCGTCGCTGATGCCGTCGAAGCCGACCAGGTGGACGTCCTCCCCGATCCGCACACCCCGCGTGCGGGCCGCGCGCCAGAGCTCGAGAGCCGCGTAGTCGACGGGAGCGACGATGCAGGTCAGGCTCTCGCCGGCCGCAGCATCGAGAGCGGCGGCGACACCGGTCCGCACGGGCAGCAGGTCGATCTCGCGCACCACCGCCCCCCGCTCGTGCAGCCGCTCCCGCACGCTGCGCATGCGCAGCTCGAACACGCGCGAGTAGAGCACGGGCGCGACGAGCAGTCCCACCCGGCGGTGACCGAGGGCGAGGATCCGATCGGCCATCATCCGGCCGTGGGCGGCCTCGTCGTAGCTGATGGACTCCAAGCGAGGATCGTCGTTGGGACGGCCCACGACCATCACCGGGACCGAGGCGTTCGCCGCGACGATATCCTCGGGAGGAGTCACTCCCGTGGCGACGAAAGCCCCGGCCACGCGCATGCCCACGAGCCGCCGCAGCCCCGCGACCTCTTCGGGGCCGTACTCGTGGGGGAAGGCGGAGACGCTGATGAGGTGGCGCCCGCGCTCCTGCGCGGCGGCCTGCAGGGAGCCGATGAGCAGTCCATAGGCGGGGTTCGTGGCGTCGCGGACGACGAGACCCAGCACGGTGCGCTGAGTGAGCCCGCCCGCGAGCCCGCCCGCGACGAGGTTCGGCACGTAGCCGAGCTCGCGCGCGGCCTCGTGGACGCGGATCTTCGCGTCATCGGAGACGCTCGATCCGGGTTGGAACACCCGCGAGACCGTCGAGCGCGAGACGCCGGCGCGCCGGGCCACGTCGTCCATGGTCGAGGTGGGGCGCGCGGGTGCTGCCGTCGGGCGCGGGGACGGCGAGGGCGCGGCCGACGGGCCCGAGGACGACGTGGGCGAGGACGACGCGTTCGGGGACGACGACGGCGGTGCCCATGAGGGCGATTCCGACGGCTGCGCCGGCTGTTCCGACGAACGCGCGGGTCCCCCGGGATCCTGCGACCGGTACGGCGAGGGCTGCATCTTCTGTCCTCCGGTGGAGAGGGGTCGACGGCACTCTGCACGGCCCCCATCACAGCTCCACGACGAGCACATGGCGCCCGGGTGACACCACGGAACCGGTCCGAGGTGCGCCCGGGTCGGGCGCGCGGCGTTCGCCTCAACGTCTCCGGAACTCTGCGTGAACCCGTGCCGACGTCGGCCCCCGAACCGGGCGCCCGCGATGCCCGCGTGCCCCTCACCTCGCCTTTGGGAGCGCTCTCACCTGGCGTTCCATGTCCAGGCCACCGCCTCGTCACGCCTCGTTCGCGAACATTGCCCGTCCTCCCCGCCCTTCCTACGGTGAGATCGCCTCGCCCCGGAGCCCGCCTCCGGAAGCCACCGGGAGCAGGTGCCCGGACCGGCCGCCGACGTATGGCGCGCACCGTCCTGGGCATCTCCGCAGCGATCCGCGAGGCGCGTCGAGACCCCTCTTCGTCCCCTGATCCCGAGGAGCCCCGCATGTCCTCCTCCGCCGCTGTCCCCGCCACGACGGCCGGTCGGTCCGCCGTCCTCTCACCGCCGGCTCCCACGGCCCCGGATGCCGGGGAGACGGGGGCCGACGCCGGACGGGCCGCCTCCCGGCCGCCGCTGCGCCGTCGGCCGATGAGCCCCGTGCGCCGCCGTCGGCTGATCCGCGAGAGCCTGCTGTTCTGCGTGCTGATCCTGCCGAACCTCGCGGCGATCCTCGTCTTCTCCTACTGGCCGGCGATCTACAACATCGTGCTGAGCTTCATGGACTGGGACCTGGTCGCGCCGATGCCCGAGTGGGTGGGCCTGGAGAACTACATCGACCTGTTCACCGACCCGGAGTTCTGGTCGGTCATGCTGAACACGCTCGTGTTCACCACGGTCACCGTGGTCGGATCGCTCGTGGGAGGCGTGCTGCTGGGCACGCTGCTGGCCACGAAGGTGCCGTTCACCGGGATGGTGCGCACGTTCGCCTTCGCTCCGCACATGCTCCCGGGCGCCGCCGTCGGCATGCTGTGGCTGTTCATGTTCGATCCGAGCTTCGGCCTCTCCCGCTTCCTGTTCAACCTGGTCGGGATGGACTCCCCGCAGTGGACGACCACCTCGGACTGGTCGCTGGCCGCAGTCACCGTCGCCTACCTCTGGCAGCGCCTCGGCTTCGTCACCGTCATCTACTACACGGCGATCCTCGACCTCCCCAAGGACATCCTCGAGGCGGCCTCGCTGGACGGCGCCCACGGCGTGAAGATGCTGCGCCACATGGTGCTCCCGCTGCTCAGCCCCATCACCTTCTTCCTGTCGGTGACCGGGGTGATCGCGGCGGCGCAGGCCTTCGACCTGATCTCCATCCTCACCAATGGCGGGCCCGGGATCTCCTCCTCCACCCTCAGCTGGATGATCTACGAGGAGGCCTTCCAGAAGTTCGACATCGGCAAGGCCTCCTCCGCCGCGACGGTGCTGCTGGTCCTGCTGCTGGTGCTCACGTTCATGCAGGTCCGCTTCGGCGAGAAGAAGGTGAACTACGCGTCATGACCACCACCGCGCGCACTCCCGGCCCGCTCTCCCGCCTGCTCCCGGGCCGCAGCCGACCGCAGGGCCGCACCGCCGGCGCCGTCCGTCGGCCGCTCTGGCAGACGATCGTGCTGACGATCCTCGTCATCGCCTCGCTGCTGGTGTTCCTGGTCCCGATCTACTGGCTGTTCAGCGGGGCCGTGAAGTCGAACTCGGACATCTACTCCTGGCCGCTGAAGTGGTTCCCCACCTCGCTGCACCTGGAGAACTTCCGGGCCGCCTGGACCGCCGCTCCCTTCGACCGGTTCCTCGTGAACTCGGTGATCACGACCTCGGTGGGCACGGCCCTGGAGATGTTCAACGCGATCCTCTGCGCCTACGCCTTCGCGTTCGTGCACTTCCGGATCAAGCGCTTCCTGTTCCTGTTCCTCATCGGCTCGATGATGCTGCCCGGCCACGTCACCCTGATCGTCAACTACATCACCGTGGGGAACCTGGGCTGGCTGAACACCTATCAGGGCCTGATCCTGCCGGGCATCGGCTCGGCGTTCGCGATGTTCCTGCTGTACCAGCAGATGCGCACCATCGACCCCGAGATCCTGCAGGCCGCCGAGGTCGACGGCGCCGGCCATCTGCGCCGCATGGTGCTCATCGTCGTCCCCATGAGCTGGCCGATGATCCTCACCGCGACCCTGATCGTGCTGGTGGGGAAGTGGAACGAGTACGTGTGGCCGCTGATCGTCACCTCGACCGCCTCGATGCGCACCCTGCCCATCGGCCTGCTCTTCCTGCGCAGCCAGGAGGGCTACACGAACTGGGGCGCGCTGCTCGCGGGCACCGTCATCGCGGCCGCCCCGATGCTCCTGCTGTTCTTCCTGGCCCAGCGCCGCATCATCGGCGGCATGGCCGCCGGGGCGCTCAAGTGACCTGTCCGTCCCCGATCGCACCCACCCGCACATGACCCACTCCCGCACTCCTGGAGGCTCTGCCATGTCCCGTTCGCTCCTCACTCCGTCCCGCCGCCTGGCGGCACCCAGCCGGCGCTCCCTGTTGGCGGGCCTCGGCCTGGGAGCCGTGGGCCTCGGCGCCGCGGCCTGTGGCGCCCCCGGCGGCTCCGACGACGCCTCCGATCCCGTGCGCGACGGCTTCTCGCAGGCCGACATGGAGGTCCCCGCGAAGTACAAGGGCCGCACCGCGATCCTGTTCTGGGCGCCCTTCACCGGGAACCTCTACGCCGAGGTCCAGAAGCTGTTCACGACGTTCAACGAGTCGCAGGACGACATCGTCGCGATCAGCGAGTCCCAGGGCTCCTACGCGGACCTGAACCAGAAGTTCACGGCGTCCCTGCAGGCCAAGGCCGTGCCGGACATCGTCTGCTTCCCCGAGATGCAGTGGCTGCAGTTCTACTTCTCGAGCGCCCTCGCGCCGCTGGACGACTACTTCGACGATTCGTGGAACCTCGACGTCTACCTGCCCAACTACGTGGGCGAGGGCAAGGCCGCCGGCAGCACCTATGTGGTGCCCTTCGCCCGCTCGAACCCGCTGTTCTACTACAACAAGACGCTCTACAAGAAGCTCGGCCTGCCCGAGGAGGGCCCGAAGACCTGGGACGAGCTCGCCGAGTTCGCTCCCGAGATCACGAAGGTCCAGGTCGACGGCAAGCCGATGGCATCGATGACCTTCAGCTCGGCCGACGAGTGGTTCGGCCAGGCCGACATCTGGGCCTTCGGCGGCCAGAACTCCAAGGACTTCGAGGTCACGATCAACCAGGACGCGGGCGTCGAGTGGCTCGAGTGGCAGCGCACGTTCATCCACGAGGACAAGTTCGCGTACATGGCGAAGGCCTCCGGCACGGACTTCACGACCGGGATCTCCGCCGGCACCCGCGGCTCGACGGCCTCCCTGCGCGGATTCACCGACGAGGCGGACTTCGAGGTGGGCGCCGCGTTCATGCTGGGCCAGGTCAACGCGCCCACCAAGGTTCCCACCGGCGGCAGCGGCCTCTCGATCGTGCGCTCGGACTCGAAGGATCGCCAGGACGCGTGCGCGGAGCTGTTCCGCTTCCTCGCCGAGCCGGAGAACTCCGCGCAGTGGCACAAGGGCAGTGGCTACGTGCCGATCGTGAAGGCCGCCCAGGACACGAAGATCGTCAAGGACCTCGTGAAGGAGGACCCGAACTTCAAGGTCGCCCTCGACCAGCTGGAGAACGCCCACACCGCCGATCGCACGAACTGGTTCCAGGGCGCCGTCACCGAGATCGCCGCCGCGATGGCCCAGGTCTACGGGGACAACAAGGAGGCGAAGCCCGTGCTCGACGCCCTCGCACCGAAGCTCCAGGAGACCCTGGACGACAATCGTGAGGACATCGAGAAGGTGCTCGGCTGATGCCGCCGCTGATCGTCGGGCACCGCGGCGCGAAGGACGTCCTGCCCGAGAACACCCTGGTCTCCTTCCGCCGTGCGATCGCCGACGGCGCCGACGTGCTCGAGTGCGACGTGCACCTGAGCGGCGACGGACGCCTCGTGGTCATGCACGACGCCCGCATCGACCGCACCGTCTCGGAGGACTCGCCGCGCCGCTCGGGTGCGATCGCGGAGCTCACCGCCGCGGATCTGGCCGACGTGCGCGTGGGCGGCGGCCGGGAGGGGACGGACCAGCCTGTCCCCTATCTCGAAGAGGTCCTCGACCTCGCGGCCGACGCGCAGGTCCCGCTCCTGCTCGAGGTGAAGGCCCCCACGGCGGCCGAGCCCGTCGCGCGCCTGCTGCTCGCCCGAGCCGGGGACGGGGCGGGCGCCGCCGTCCGGTCGTCGCCCGTGGAGGGGAGCGCGTCGTCCGACGAGGACGCACTGCTGACCGACGTCGAGAGTCCCGGCCTCGCCCCCGGGGTGCACGCGCTGGTCGAGCCGTCGGGCAGGGACCGGGTCGTGGTGATCTCGTTCCTGCGCGAGGTGCTCGAGACGCTGCGCGAGGTCGCTCCGCGACAGGCGATCGGCCTGATCACGAAGACGCCCACGGAGGACGACTGGCAGTACGCGACCAGGATCGGCGCGCGCACCTTCGGCCTCACGCTCACGAACCTGCGCGAGCACGACGTGGTCCGCGCGCAGGAAGCGGGCATGGCGCTGAACGCGTGGACGCTCAACGACCCGGACGCGGTCGTCTTCGCGGCCGAGATCGGCGTCGACACCCTCACCACGGACGATCCCGCCTGGGCGCGCGCCGTCCTGGACGCGACCGCCCTCGAGCAGTCGGCGCTCGCGCGCTGACGCCGGGCCCTCCGGTCACGCTCCCGCTCCCCGCCCGGCCTGCCGATACCTCCTGCCGCGCACGGCGTGCGCGGCAGGAACGACGGAAGCGGCATCCGCGGTAGGAACTGCGTGCGCGCCGGGAACGACGATGGCCAGGATCTATGACAGGAATCGCCCGATCTCGCCATAGATCCTGGCCATCGTGCAGTCCTGCGGGGCGAGCCCGCGGACGAACGGAGGCGAAGCGGGAGCGCCCGGGTGCCGAGCGCCCATACTGGACATCTGATCCGCCCGGAATCGCGTCCCACCACCGGAGGCCCCGATGCGCCGCATGCTCCCGTTCCTCACGCTCCAGCCCGCGCGCGGCCAGCACGCCGCCGAGGCGATCGCCCTGTACACGAGCCTGTTCGACGAGGGCCGCGTGGTCAGCCACCAGGCGTGGCCCGAGGGTGCGCCCGGCCTCGAGGCCCTGGATGATCCGGCGGAGGCCGTCCAGCTCGCCGAGATCGAGATCGTCGCGGGTCAGCGCCTGCGCCTGAGCGACACCCTCATCAGGCACGGCTGGGACATGACCCCGGGCGTCTCGCTGTGGATCGACTGCGCCGACGCCGCCGAGCAGGAGCGTGTGTTCGGCGCACTCGTCGAGGGCGGCATGGCCCTGATGCCCCTGGACGACTACGGCTTCGGCCCCTTCGGCTGGGTCCAGGACCGCTTCGGCGTCACCTGGCAGCTCGCAGTGGCGGCCGACGACCCGCAGGACCCCGCGCTCTGACGCCGCCCCGGAGCGAGATGCGGGGCCGACGGATCAGTCCGCGTCGGTCCTCTCGTCATGTCCGGCAACGCCCGGCTCCGCCCCGTCGGCCGTCTCCTCCGGCTCCGCCCCGCCGGTCGTCCCACCGTGCTCCGCCCCGTCGGCCCCGCTCGCCGCGATCCGATCCGCCGGGGACTCCTCCGCCGCCCGCGGCGAGTCGGCGAGGAATGCGTTCAGCCACCGCGCCTGCGGGTCGGAGTCGACGAACAGCTCCTTGACCAGCAGCGTCATCGGCACCGACAGCAGCGCTCCGGCGGCGCCGAGCACCCAGGACCAGAACAGCACCGACAGGAACGAGACGCTCGCGGAGAGTCCCACGGCGTGCCCGGTGACCCGCGGCTGCACGAGTCCCTGGAGGATCATGGCGACCGCGACGCAGAGCGCGACCACCGCGACCGCGGTCCACGGGCCCTGGGCGAGCAGCGCCATGAGCGTGGGCGGGATCATCGCGAAGATGAAGCCGATGTTCGGGATGTAGTTGCACAGGAACAGCAGCACGGCCCAGACCCCGGGCAGCGGCACGCCGAGAGTCCACAGGGCGAGCCCGTCGATCACCGCGACGACGGCGCCGAAAGCGGTGGTGACCAGCCAGTAGGTCCGCACCGAGTGCGCGAAGTCCAGCAGTGCGTGGTGGGCGCGGGGGTGGGTCCGGCGCACCACGTCGAGGCGCTCGGGCAGGCCCGCCGCGTCCAGACCGAAGAAGACGATGGTGGCGACGGCCGCCGCGAGCAGTCCGCCGAGCGCGCCCAGCGAGCTGAGCGCCTGGTTCAGCAGTCCGAAGAGGCTCGAGAAGTTGAAGTCGGAGAGCCACTGGTCGATCTGGTCCTGGCCGACTCCCCAGCCGGCGAGGCGGTCCAGGCTGCTCTGCAGCAGCGCGTTGAACTCCGTGCCGTACCGGGGCAGCTGCCCGACCAGCTGGGAGATCGACCAGCCGATCGCGAGGAAGAAGACGGCGAGCGCGAGGAGCACGGTGAGCATCGCGGCGACCGACCCCAGGATCCGGGGCGCGCCCAGGCGCTCGATCCCGCGGGCGAGGGGCTGGACCGCGATCAGCAGGTTCAGGGCGAGGAACACGGGCACGACCAGGCCCGCGACCTCCTGCATCCCCTCGAGCACGAGCCAGATCGCCGCGAGGCCGACGAGGATCATCAGACCCCGGGGCAGGAGGGCGAGGCGCTCGTTCATGGAAGGATCGTAGGACGCCGGCGTGCGCGGGGTCACCGCCGTCCCGCGGCCCGCCGCACGGGTCGATCCGTCCCGCACCTCTCGACGCCTCGCCCCGCAGTCCACGCCTCCCCGCCATCCGCGCCACTTCGCACGACGATCACGGAGCACCGATGCCCCACGAACCCTCCAGCACGCGTCCGCACGCCGCGGCGGGTACTGCCCTCCCGCGGATCGCGGTCTGCGGGATCCACATCGAGTCCTCGACCTTCACGCCGTACGTGTCGACCGCCGCCGACTTCGACGTGCGCCGGGGCGACGCCGTGCTCGATCGCCACCCGTTCCTCGCCGCGGGATCGCCGCTGCGCGAGGCGGCCGCGTGGCACGGCGTGCTGCACGCCGGCGCCCTTCCCGGCGGGCCGCTGGACCGCGAGGACTTCGAGGCCTGGCGCGCGGAGATCCTCGAGGGCCTCGCCGCGCTCGTCTCCGGATCCGACGGTGCCTCGCTGGACGCCCTCTGGTTCGACATCCACGGCGCCATGAGCGTGCGCGGCATGGACGACGCCGAAGGCGCGCTGATCACGGCGATCCGCGAGGTGATCGGCGAGGACGTGCTCGTGGGCACCTCGATGGACCTGCACGGGAACGTCTCGCCGGCCCTCTTCGCGGGCTGCGACCAGCTGACCTGCTACCGCACGGCTCCGCACGTCGACGTCGCCGAGACCCGCGAGCGCGCCGTGCGCAGCCTCCTGGACGCGCTCGCAGCCGCGCCCGACGGCCTCCCGGCCCCGAAGCCCCATCGAGCGCTCGTGCACGTGCCGATCCTGCTGCCCGGGGAGATGACCTCGACCCGCGTCGAGCCCGCGGCCTCGCTGTATGCGCGGATCCCGGAGCTCGCCGCCCGCGAGGGCGTCACCGACGTCTCGTACTGGATCGGCTTCGCCTGGGCCGACGAGCCCCGCTGCCAGGCGGCGGTCGTCGCCTTCGGGGCCGACGGCGAGGCGGTCGACGCCGCCGCCCTCGAGCTCGCGACCGCGATCTGGGAGACCCGGCACGAGTTCGTGTTCGTCGCTCCCACCGGCACGCTCGAGGAGTGCCTGGATACGGCGATCGCCTCCCCTGCGCGGCCGTTCTGGATCTCGGACTCCGGGGACAACCCCGGCGCGGGCGGGGCCGACGACACCACCGGGTGCCTCGCCGCGCTCGCCTCGCGGCCGGAGATCCGCGCGGGCGAGGTCACCGCGCTGCTGGTCTCGATCGTCGATCCCGAGACGGCGGGGCGCGCGGCCGAGCTGGGCGTCGGCCGGCGCGGGGACGTCGTCGTCGGCGGACGCATCGATGCCCGCGACCCCGGTCCCGTGCCGCTGCACATCGAGGTCGAGGCGCTCGACCACTCCCCCGCGACCGGCGTCGCGGCGGTGCTGCGGGTGCTCGCGCCGGCGGGAGGCGAGTCACCGTCGGAGCCGCGGTCGCCGGAGCTGCGGCCGACGAGCCAGCGGTCGACTGGGCTGCGGCCGACAGGGCTGCGGCTCGTCGTCACCTCGCGCCGTGCGCAGTTCTCGACCGAGGCGATGTTCGCGCGCCTGGGCCTGACGATGACCGTGGCCGACGTGGTGGTCGTGAAGATGGGGTACCTCGAGCCCGACCAGCACGCCGCGGCGGCCGACTGGATGATGGCGCTGACCCCGGGCGGGGTCGACCAGGACCTCGTGCGGCTGGGCCACCGCCGGATCACCCGGCCGATGCTCCCCTTCGACGCCGAGATCCCTGCGCCGTCGGCCGCGGACGTGCTGCGCTGATCCGAAGCCGCGCCCGGACCCGGGCCCGCACCCGCGCCCGCGCCTTAGCTCAGCCCCGGTGCGCGTACAGGTCGCGCAGCAGCGCGATCTCGGCGAGGTGGTGGATGAGCTCGCGGTTGATGTGGGCGACGATCGCTGCCCGCGGGTGGTCGGCGTACGGGCCCTCGGCGGGACCGCAGGGAGGGGAGAAGTCCTCCTCGCTCCAGGAGCGCAGCCCGGTGACCCAGCGTGCGTACTCGGCATCGAGCTGGGCCAGGGCGTCCTGCGCGCCGCCCGCGTAGTCCCAGCTGAAGTAGTCGACCTCGGGCCCGTCGAAGTGGCCGTGGCTGCGCATGGCGAGCACGCCCACGATCACGTGCCCGAGCCGCCAGGCGATCGTCGTGAAGGGAGGCGGGGTGGGCTCGGGGAACTCGAAGTCGATCACCATCTCGCCGCTGCCGCCCTGCGTGCCCGAGCGGACCTCGCTGCGCGGGTGCACGCTCCAGGCCGGCCCGGCGGTCTCGGGCGTGGGGTCGTAGAAGTACTCCTCGTCGGTGAGGCCGTCCAGGCGGGGCCGGGCGATGTCCTCCCAGTGCCCCTCGATCTGCGCGAGGAGGGCGCCGCGGGTGGTGGTCTGGTCGTAGTCCCCGTGCTCGGACAGGGTCACGTGCTGGCCGTTCATCGTGCTCTCCATTCTTCTCACCAGCCCTCGGGCGGCCAGGTGCCGCCCTCGGCGAGGGCGTTGAGCTCGTAGGTGCCCTTGCCGTCGATGCTCTCGCGGATGATGTCCGCGTGCCCGGCGTGCCGGGCGAGCTCCTCGATGAGGTGCAGGGCGCTCCAGCGGTTGTTCCAGTGCTCGGCGCCCGTGAACCACGGGGCGTCGGGAATCGGGACGTCGGTGTCGAGGTCGACCTTCCGCAGCAGGGAGTCGGCGGAGCGGGCCTGCTCCTCGAGGGCGTCGATGAGCCCCTGCGCGGTGTCGTCGGCGCGCAGCGCCGCGGCGTCGACCGTTCCCTCGGCCTGCGCCTGCTCGGTGCTGCGCTCGGCGCCGGTGCTGGGCTGCGGCGCCTCGCAGATGCCGCCGAGGATGTTCTCGGTGACGAAGATGGCGTGCCTGGCCAGGGCGCCGAGGCTCATGGCCGAGGCGCTCGGGGTCGCGGCGAGCTGCTCGGGCGTCAGGCCGTGCAGGGTCGTCCCGAGCTGGCGGATCTGCTGGGAGGCGAAGGTCGCGAGGGCGTCGCACTCGTCGGTCACGTCTGCGGTCAGGAAGGACATCTCGATCTCCTCGGGTCGTGCGGCGCGCCATGGCGCCGACGGGACGTCCGCCGGACGGCGGAGCGATCGACCGACGGCGGTTCCCGTCGACCGGCAGAACCGATGCTCCTCGCCCATGCGGACAGTTCCTGTCCGCGATCTCGTGCAGACTCTTCCCATGAGTGACGTGACCCGCAGGACCCTGCGCCTGCTGAACCTGCTGCAGTCGCGGACCGTGTGGACCGGTCCCGAGCTCGCCGACGAGCTGGGCGTGACCACCCGGTCGGTGCGGCGCGACGTGGACCGCCTGCGCGACATGGGATACCCGGTGCTGGCCTCGAACGGGCACGGCGGCGGCTACCAGCTGGGCGCCGGGCGGGCCCTGCCTCCCCTGCTGCTCGAGGGCGACGAGGCGACCGCGATCGCCGTCGCCCTGCGGCTCGCGGCCGGATCGGGGATCGACGGGCTCGGCGAGCAGGCCGTGCGCGCGCTCGCGAAGCTCGACGGGATCCTCCCTCCCAGCGTGCGCGCCGAGGTCTCGGCGATCACCGACGCCCTGCACGTCGTGGAGCCGCACGCGGGCGCCGGCGGCATCCTCTCCTCGACCCTGGTCACGCTCACGCGGGCCGTGCGGGACGGGGTGCAGGTGCGGGTCGACTACGAGCGGGCCGACGGCCACCGCGCGACGAGGCGCCTCGAGCCCTACCGCGTGCTCTCGATCCAGGGCCGCTGGTACCTGTTCGCCTGGGACCTCGACCGCGAGGACTGGCGCACCTTCCGCCTGGACCGCATGCACGAGGTGCGCGCGAGCACCTTCCGCTTCACCGCCCGCCCCACCCCCGACATCGAGTCCTACGTGCGCGAGTCGATCAGCGTGGGCGCGTACCCGATCGGCGCCCGGGTGCGGATCCTGCGCCCTGCGAGCGAGGTCGCGCCGCGCATCCCCGCCTTCGCCGGCACGATCACGGCCGACGGGGAGGAAGCGTGCATCCTGCGCTCGGGCGCCCGGGACCTCACCTGGATCGCGATGCAGCTCGCATGGCTGGGCCTGCCGATCGAGGTGATCGAGCCCCCGGAGCTCGCCGCGGAGATCGCGCGGATCGGGACGTGGGCGAGTGGGGTGCACGAGCGCTGAGGCGGCGTGCCAAGGGCCCCGCACGAGCCTCCCGTCACCCCGCGCTCCCCCGCACCACCAGCCGGTAGGGCGCCTCGATCACGCGCGCGGGACCGTCGTAGCCGCCGATCCGTTCGATGAGCAGGTCGAGAGCGGTCGCGGCGAGCGCCTGCTTGTCGGGATCGATCGTGGTCAGCGGCGGCGTCGTGAAGGCGGCCTCGTGGATGTTGTCGTAGCCGATGACGGCGACCTGCCCGGGCACGTCGATGCCGGCCATGCGCAGGCCCAGCAGCACGCCGCGGGCGAGGTCGTCGTTGCCGCAGACGATCCCGTCCACCTCCGGGTGCGCGTCCATGAGCTCCCGCCCCGCGCTGAGTCCACCCTCCTGGCTCCAGGTGGGGACCGTGGGGACGACGGGTTCCGGTGCTCCCGCCTCGGTGAGCGCCCGGCGCACGCCTCCCAGCCGCAGGCGACTGGTGGAGTGGGCCTGCCGCGCCTCCGTGGTGGGCAGCATGCCCAGGTAGGCGATGCGGCGGCGGCCCAGGCCGAGCAGATGCGCGGTGGCGTCGTGCGCCGCGCGCTCGTTGTCGGTGCGCACGTAGTCGCTGCCGGCGGGCAGCGCGGCCTCGGCCAGGTGCTCGCCGATGAAGACCGTCGGCTGGATGGTCCGCCCCAGTCCCGCGATGACGTCCTCGCCGATCAGCAGGGGGTTGAAGACGACTCCGTCGCCGAGGACCCGGGTGAATCCGGAGAGCACGCTCGCCTCCTCGTCGCGGCCGGCGGCGGTGCTGTGCAGCATGATGCTGCGCCGTCGCCGCTGGGCCTCGTCGGCGAACGCCTGGGCGAGCTCGGAGAAGTAGGTGCCGGCCAGCGACGGGATCGCCAGGGTGATGAGTCCGCTGGTGCCGGTGCGCATCTGCTGCGCGCCCACCTGTGGGCGGTAGTTGAGGTCGCGGATCGCCTGCTGCACGCGCTCACGGGTCGCTGACCCCACGTTGGGCCGCTCGTTGACCACGTTGGAGACGGTCTTGATCGACACCCCGAGCCGCTCGGCGATCTCCCGCATCGTCACGTTCCGCGGGCGCGCGGATCCGGCCGACGGCGCGGCCCGCTCGTCGGCCATCACACCGTGGCGGCGTCGAGCCGCGACTGCCAGGAGCGCACGAGGACGAAGGTGGTCACGGCGACAAGGATCCCACCTCCCAGCAGTAGGCCGACGGGCTGGATGATCGCCGAGACGATCCCGGCCGCGACCAGGGTGATCGTCCAGGAGACGGTCGCCGTCGGCAGCAGCACGGTCCCGGCCAGGGCCCCGCGCCACAGCATCGGCGAGGGTGCGTCGGGCCGCAGCACGTGCAGGGCGATCGCATGGAAGAGCGCGAGCACGCTGACCGCCCCGAGGATGCCCGCGGCCGCGAAACCCGCCGGGAAGACCCATGCCGGCAGCGCCCCGGCGATGCCCAGGGCGAGGTTCGCTCCCGCGGCGAGGCCGATCACGAGGAACGGACCTGCCGCACCGTTCGCGGGCCCGAGCTCCGCGCGGAAGCGGCCCAGCACCGCACGGGCCGCGCCGCCGAACCCGCCGTCGCCCTCGAACGGGTCGGCTCCCGGGACGTCTCCGCGGAGCACGGATACGAGGGTCGCGGTGGCAGGGGCGATCCCGCCGATCACCCCGCCGCAGAGCACCAGCACCACCCAGGCCACGTGGAGGGCGAGCAGCCGCGGCAGCCAGGCGAGCGCGGCCATCACCCCGTGCAGCGCGCCCGACCCGCCGGGCGCTTCCTCCCCGTCGGCCGCACCCAGCCCGCCGGCCTTGTCGACCCCGGCGGCCCCGGCAGCCCCGTCGGCCCCGGCCCGCTCCTCCCGCACCGGCGTCATCGGCTCAGCCCTTGTTCCCGGTCAGCGCGATCGACTCGATGATCTGGCGCTGGAACACGAGGAACACGGCGAGCACGGGCACGAGCGCGATGATCGAGGCGGCCATGATCAGCGGGTAGTCGGTCTCCACCGCGTAGGTCGCGTTGAAGTTCGCGATCACCAGCTGCAGGGTGTGCACGTTCTCCGAGTTCAGGTAGATGATCGGGCCCAGGTAGTCGTTCCAGGTGCCCATGAACCACAGGATCACCTGGGCGGCGATCGCGGGACGGATCAGCGGCAGCACGATCCGCCAGAAGATCTGCGGATGGTTCGCCCCGTCGATCACGGCGGCCTCGATGAGGGAGTCGGGCACGCTCATCAGGTACTGGCGCAGGAAGAACACCATCATCAGGTTCCCGAACAGGCCGGGGACGATGAGCGGCAGCAGGGTGTCGACCCACCCGATCTTCGAGAACAGCATGAAGGTGGGGATCATCAGTGCGGGGAACGGGATCATGATCCCGCCCAGCAGCGCGAGGAACAGGGCGTTCTTGCCGGGGATCCGCATCTTCGAGAAGGCATAGGCGGCGAAGCACGAGGTCACCGTGCCCACCGTGATCACGGTCAGGGAGACGATCGCGGAGTTCACGATGCCGTGCAGCAACGGCCCGGCCTCCCACACCCGGAGGTAGTTCGACCATTCGGCGGGCTTCGGGATCCACTGCGGGGGCAGCGCGAACACGTTCTCCTGGGTCTTCAGGGAGGTCGAGAGCATCCACACGAGCGGCAGCAGCATGGTGAACGCGCCCAGGCAGAGGACCACGAACACGATGACGTCGGCCGGGCTCTGGAAGCGGCGCTCGCTCTTCTTCCGCCGACGCCGGGCGGCGTCGGGCGCGACCCCGGAGGTCTGCAGCGGGGCGGTCGGGACGGCACTGGTGGCAGCCATAACGGGCCTCCTCATTCCACCGTGAAGACGTTGCGGGAGTTCAGGTAGAACTGGAAGGCCGTGACCAGGAAGATCAGCGCTCCCAGCACGAGCGACATCGCCGTCGCGTATCCCAGCTTGAGGTTCTGGAAGCCCTGCTGCCAGATGTACCAGACGATGGTCGCGGAGCCGAACTCGGGGCCCCCGGTGGGGGTCATGATGTTGATCTCCGCGAACATCTGGGCGCCGCCGATGATGCCGGTGACCACCAGGAAGAAGGTGACGGGGCTGAGCATCGGCAGGGTGACGTGGCGGAAGCGCCGCCAGGCGCCCGCGCCGTCGAGCATCGCCGCCTCGAGCAGGTTCCGGGGCACCGACTGCAGGGCCGCGAGGTAGAGCAGGGTCGAGAACCCCAGCCCCTTCCAGACGCCCATGAGGATCAGCGCCGGCTTGACCCAGGTCTTCTCCGCGAGCCAGTTGGGCCCGTCGATGCCGACCATGCGCAGCAGCTCGTTGACCAGCCCAAAGTCGCCGTTCAGCGCCCACTGCCAGAGGATCGAGATCGCGGCGACGGAGGACACCCCGGGCAGGTAGTAGATGACGCGGAACGCCGCCCGGCCGGGCATTCGCCGGTTCAGCGCGATCGCGAGGGCCAGGGAGATCGCGAGCCCGATCGGGATCCCGATCATGAGGAACAGCGTGTTCCACAGCGACTGCCAGAACTGCGGGTCGCCGGCCATGGTCCGGAAGTTCGTCAGCCCCGAGAACACCGGGGAGGACAGCCCGTTCCAGTGGGTGAAGGCCGCGTAGCAGGAGAACAGCAGCGGGGCGAGGGCGAACAGCGCGAAGCCGAGCACCGGGGGTGCGATGAAGATCCGGCCCCAGATCCGCTCGGGCCGGGTGAGCCGGCCGCGGCCGGGCGGGCGCGATGCCCCGGAGGCACGGGTCCCGGCCGAGACGCGCGCGTGGCGCCGGCCGGAGCGGACGAGCGCGGCGGGCGGCGGGGTGTTCGCGGCGGGGCCGACGGGCGTGGTGGCGCTCATCAGGAGTTCGCCTCCTGGTCGATGCGGAGCTGGTCGTAGCCCTGGTCCAGGAACCCCTGCATCACGGGCTGCGTGGCCTTCAGGTACTCCCCCACGTCCTGCCGGCCCTCGAGGACCGGCTGGATGTTGGTGAAGAAGGTGTCGAGCCACTCGGGGGTGTACGTGCGGGAGGTGGGCACGAAGTGTCCGTAGTCCTCGACGATGTCGACGTACTCCTGCTTGTTCTGCGGCTCGATCGACGTGTCCTTCACCCATTCCTTCGCGCGGGTGCGGGTGTTGGGGATCGTCTGCCCCTGGCCGACGATGATCTCCTGCGCCTCGGGGTCGCAGGACAGGAACATGGCCAGCTCCGCGGCGCGGTCCGGGCGCCTGCTGTTCGCGGAGACGCCGATGCCGAGCGAGCCCACGTTGGTCGCCGAGGTGCCCGTGCGGCCCGTCGGGTAGGGGCACAGGTCGAAGTCGAAGTCGAGCGTGCGGTAGAGCGTGAGATCCCACGGGGCCACGGGGAAGAACCCGATCTGGCCGCGCAGCCAGCGCTGGTAGCCGTCGAGCCCCTCGGACTCGTTGATCGAGGGCGTGACCTTGTGCTTCTCGCGCAGGTCGACGACGTACTGGAGGGCCTCGGCGAACTCGGGGGTGTCGACGGTGACGGTGCGGGCGTCCTCGTCGACCCAGTCGGCGCCGTTGGACCACACGTACGAGTGCAGCTCGGCGGTGATGTTCACCGAGTTGCCCCAGCTGTCGGTTGTCCCGTCGCCGTCGCGGTCGCCGGTCAGGGCCTTGCAGCGGTCCAGGAACTCGTCCCAGCTCAGCGGCTCGTCGGGGTCGGGCGGTTCGACGTCCATCTCCTCGAAGAGGGTCTTGTTGTACCCGAAGGAGAAGGGGCCGACGTCCTTGGGCATCGCGTACAGCGGGCCCGTGCCGATGCTCTCCCCGTCGAAGCGGTAGAGGTCCAGGCCCGCCTGCCAGATGTCGTCGACGGGCAGGTCGGTCTCGTCGACGTACTGCGACAGGTCCGCGAGGACCCCGTTGGTCACGTACGCCATGGTGCGCGTGGGCTCGAGGTAGAAGAGGTCGGGCGTGGAGTTGCCCAGGATCGCGGTCTGCAGCTTCGTCGCGTACTGGTCGACGCTCGTGGAGATGAGGTTGACCTGGATGCCGGTGCGGCGGATGAACACGTCCACGGCGCGGGCGAAGACGTCGCGCTCCTCGGTGGAGCCGCGGAACATGAAGGTCAGGACGTCGGGGTCGGAGGAGTGGAGGTTCCCGCAGCCGCTCGCCGCACCCGCCGTGGTCGCAGCGGCGGCGGCCCCGAGGGCTCCGGTGAGGAATCGTCGTCGTCTCATGGGGATCCGTTCTGCCTCGTCCCGTCCGTGTCGCGTCTGCGTCCTCGCAGCCCGGTCTCTCCGTCGAGACCCCGCGGATTCGTCGTGAGGTGTGGCACAAGGTACATCGTTGAACTAGAGTCGGCAAGCATCGGCCCGCGGACACGTCCGAACGCCCCGGGGAACGGTCCCCGACTGCGCCCCGTGCGCATCCGGGAACTCTCCCGGCGCACCCGCTGCGCGCGCCTCGTGCGCAGACCCGTCCTCGATCCCGCGGCCGGAGGAGTCGGTCATGACCCTGCACGCCGCCGTGCATCTGCACCCCCGTCTCGCCGTCGGCCCCGTGCGCCGCCGCACCTTCGGCAGCTTCGTCGAGCACATGGCGCGCTGCGTGTACACGGGGATCTTCGAGCCCGATCACCCGAGCGCCGACGCCGACGGTCTGCGCACCGACGTCCTCGAGCTCGTGCGCGAGCTGGGGGTCTCGAGCGTGCGCTACCCCGGCGGGAACTTCGTCTCCGGCTACCGCTGGGAGGACGGCGTGGGACCGCGGGAGGGGCGCCCGGTGCGCCGCGACCTCGCCTGGCACTCCACCGAGACCAATGCCTTCGGCCTCGACGAGTTCATGACCTGGGCGGATGCCGCGGACGTCGAGCCGATGTACGCGGTGAACCTCGGCACCCGGGGCACCCAGGAGGCGCTGGACGTCCTCGAGTACGCGAACGGTGCCGTCGGCACCGACCTCGCCGACCATCGGGCGCTGAACGGCCACGCCGAGCCCTACGACATCCGCATGTGGTGCCTGGGCAACGAGATGGACGGGCCCTGGCAGCTCGGCCACGTGCCCGCGCGCGACTACGCGGTGCTCGCCGCCGAGACCGCCCGCGCCATGCGCCGCGCGGATCCCGACCTGGAGCTCGTGGCCTGCGGCTCCTCCCATGCGGCGATGCCCACGTTCGGGGCCTGGGAGCAGGCCGTGCTCGAGGCCGGCTACGACGCGATCGACATGCTCTCCGCCCACGTCTACTACCGCGAGGAGGACGGCGACCAGGCCTCCTACCTCGCCTCGGCCGACGACATGGACGCCTACATCGACGCCGTCGTCGCGACCAGCGACCATGTGCGGGCGCTGCAGGGCGCGGACAAGCGCATCATGATCAGCTTCGACGAGTGGAACGTCGCGGCCTCGCGCGGGGACGCGGGCAAGGAGCCGAACGGCTCGGACTGGCCCGTCGCGCCCCGGTTCGCCGAGTCGACGTACAGCGCACAGGACGCCGTGGTGGTCGGATCGCTGCTGATCAGCCTGCTGCGGCACACCGACCGCGTGGCCTCCGCCTCGCAGGCGCAGCTGGTCAACGTGCTCGCGCCGATCCGCACCGAGGTCGGCGGGGCGGCCTGGCGCCAGAGCATCTTCCACCCCTTCGCGCTCACGTCCCGGCACGCGCGCGGCCAGGTGCTCGTGACCGGCGTCGACTCCCCTGCCGTCGAGAACCGCCGCTTCGGCGAGAGCGCTGCGCTCTACTCGGTCGCGACCTGGGACGAGGAGACCGGGCAGCTCGCCGTCTTCGCGGTGAACCGCTCCGGGGCCGACGCGCTCGCGCTGGACGTGGACCTCGCGGCGTTCGGCGACGCCGGAGCGGGCGGACCGGCGGGGTTCGAGCTCGTCGAGGCCGTGCTCCTCCACGAGGACGACCCGCACCGCACGAACTCGGCCCGCCGCCCCGATCGGGTCGTCCCCCGCCCCCTGGAGGAGGTGACCCTCGAGGCCGCGGACGGCCCCGACGCCCCCGCGAGCTCCCGCCTCACCGCGGTTCTGCCCCCGATCAGCTGGGTCATGATCCGGCTGGAGAGAACCCGGTAGTCCCGAAACCCCAGAAGAGGACGTGACGCAGATGCAACGACGCACCCTGACCACCGCACTCACCGCCGCCCTGACCGGCACCGCTGTCGCCGGCATCGCAGGCCCCGCATCGGCCGACGGGACGAGCGGAGGAACCGACGGGACGGGAGGACGGTCCCACGGAACGGGAGGCCGGGCCGGCGGCACCGGCACCGGCACCGATGTCGGCCCAGGCCCGGCCGACCAGGCGCCCCGCCTGCTGCACGAGGGCATCGGCCTGTACCCGCGGGCGATCCGCCTCGCGCACCAGGGCGCGGCGGACGACCGTCTGCTCGCCTCCGTCGTCACCTTCGAAGGGGCCGACGGCGCAGAGGGCTCCGGCGCGATCTTCGAGTCGACCGACGGTGGCGCGACGTTCGCCCAGGTCGGAAAGGTCTTCGACGAGGCGACGCAGGGTGGGGAGGGCATCTGCTGCGCCACGCTCTACGAGTTGCCGCGCGCGATCGGCGACCTGCCCGAGGGCGCGCTGCTGTGGAGCGCCTCGGTGGGCGCCGACCGTGCGGAGCGCCGGATGACGATCCGCGTCTGGGCGAGCACGGACCTCGGCCGCAGTTGGGAGCGCGTGGCCATCACCCACGCCGCCGCGAACGAGGGCGGGATGTGGGAGCCGGAGTTCGCGACCACGGACGACGGCACCCTGGTGCTCCTCTACTGCGATGAGACCGACGGCAAGCGCCACTCGCAGAAGATCGTCCTGCAGACCTCCACGGATGCTCTGACCTGGAGTGACCCGGTGCCCGTGATCGAGCTCGAGGACCCGGCGTCCCGCCCGGGCATGCCCAACGTGCGGCGCCTGCCCGACGGCCGCTGGGCCATGACCTACGAGGTGTGCGGTCCCAGCCCCACGGATGCCTGCCGTCTCTTCGTGCGCACCGCTGACGACCCCCGCGACTGGGGGCCGGTCACCGCGCGGGACGCCGTCATCGTCGCCGACGACGGCACCGAGCCCCGCCACACGCCGACCCTCACCCTGGATGCGGACGGCTCGGTGATCCTGGGCTCGCAGATGCACTACACCGTCGACGGCGCGATCTCCCCGAACAACGGACAGGTGCTGCTGCGCACCCGTAACAGTGCGCTGACCGGGGACATCTCCTGGGCGACCGAGCCCGCGCCCGTGCCCGTGGAGGACCCCGACGACTCCCCGTGCCCGAACTACTCCCCCACGATCGTGCGCACGGCGGCCGGGCAGCTCCTCGAGATCACCACCGCTCCTGGTTCCGACGGCTGCCGGGCCTGGTACGGCTCGCGGGGGTGAGGCCGCCGGGCACCGGTCCGCGCACCGTCCCGGGCGCCATCCCACGCCCTACTCCCCCGCCACAAGCTCCCGCGCGGTCGTCGAGTCCACGACCAGGTGCGTGACGAGCCCGGCCGTCAGGGCCGCGCGCAGCGCCTCGGTCTTGCCGGCCTCGGCGGCGACGAAGAGGCGCACCGGGATTCGACGCACCTCGTCGAAGGGCATGCCGGTGGAGCGGTCGTTGACGGCGATGCCGTCGGTCGAGCCGTCGGCCCGGAAGAAGATCGAGGCGAGGTTCCCGACGGTCCTCTCGCGGGCGAGCTCCTCGACGTCCCCTGCGGTGAGGAAGCCGGACTCGTAGAGCCGGCTGGGATGGTCGGTGTCGGGGACGCCCACGGAGGTCAGCAGGATCTGGGCGCCCGCGCGCATGGCGAGCGTGCGGCGGATGCTGCCCTCCTGCCACATCAGGCGGCGGGTCTGGGCCGAGTCGAAGATCGCGGGCACGGGGAACAGGTGGACGTCGGCCCCGAAGGCGCCGCCGAAGCGGTCCAGGATCACCGTGCCGTAGTTCTTGCCGAGGCTCGCGACGTTGCCCGAGCCGTGCATCTGGACCACGTGCAGCCCGCGCACGCGACGGTGGGTGAGCTGCGAGGAGACGGCCTCGATGGTGGAACCCCAGGTGACGGCGAGCGTCGAGTCGGGCTGGACGAGGCCCAGCAGCAGCCCGGCGGCCTCGCGCCCCACGGCGAGGCGGCGGGCGGCGTCGCTCGCGTCGGCCGGAACGTCGGCGATGACGGCCTGGATGCCGAAGCGGTCCTCGAGCTCCTGGCGGCGGATCGCGGGCGAATCGGGATCGCGGTGGATGAGGAACTCGACGACGCCCTCGGCCCGGGCCTGCGCGAGCATCCTCGAGACCGTCGAGCGGGAGACGCCGAGCTCCCGGCCCACGGCCTCGACCTTCAGATCGCGGCCCCAGTAGAGCTCCGCGGCATCGGCCAGGCGATCGCGCTGGGACGGACTGAGCATGGTCGGCTCCTTCGGATCGCTGCGGGCGGCCCCGGGGGCGAGCCGTCCTCACCGGGCACCCCGCCCGGCGCATGACGTGGGCGCTGGGAAAAGTCCCGCACCTCGCGCCACATACTCCAGAGTGACACATTTTCCCGATTCAGTCCCTCTCATTGCTCAGATCCACCCTCTCGATGCGACGATTGCTCACGCTTCACCCGCCCGGACCCACGAAGGAGTGAGCGATGTCCGCACCGCGCAGCCACCTCGGCAAACCCACCCAGTACCGCTGGCTCGTCCTCGGCGCGATCTTCCTGACCTACGTGGTCGCGATGGCGGACCGCTCGAACGTCGGCACCGTGCTGCCGTACATGCAGCAGGAGTTCCACGTCTCGAACACTGCGCTGGGCGCGATCTCGAGCTTCTTCTTCCTGGGCTACGCGATCTCCCAGATCCCCGCCGGCATCCTCATCGGCCGCATGGGCACGCGCACGATCGTCTCGATCGCGGTGCTGCTGTTCTCGGTGATCACCTTCCTCATGGGCTTCACGACCACCGCGGTCATGCTCATCGTGCTGCGCCTGCTGCTGGGCGTGCTCGAGGGGCCGACGCCGGTGGGCATGACCTCGACGATCAACCGCTGGTTCCCGACCAAGGAGAAGGGCCTGGCGACCGGCGTCTACATCGCCTCCACGCAGGTCGCGCCGCTGGTCGTCCCCGTGATCGCGGTGTTCATCGCGGAGGCCGCCGGCTGGCGTGCCGTCTTCCACTGGTTCGCGATCCCCGGCGCGATCATGGCGATCGTCTTCTTCCTCGTGGTGCGCTCCCGGCCGAGCGACGCGAAGCTCGTGAACCAGGCCGAGGCCGACTACATCAGCGACGTCGCCGGCGCCGTCCCGGTCGTGGCCCGCGAGTTCGGAGACATGGGGATCATCGACCGCATCATCCGCCTCAAGGACTCCGCTCCCCTGGGCGACGCCCGCTCCGTGCTGAAGTCCTGGAACGTCTGGGGCATCACGCTCGCCTACTTCTTCATGAACAACGTCCTCTACGGCATGATCACGTGGGTGCCCACCTACCTGCGCGATGCGCGCGGCTTCGACGCCGTGGGCATGGGCTTCGTCGCCTCGACCCCGTTCATCGGCGGCATCATCGGCGCGATCGCGGGCGGCGCCGTCTCCGACCGCCTGTTCCGCGGCCGCCGCAAGCCCACCGCCCTCATCACGGCGCTCATGACCGCGATCATGATGGCGCTCGTCATCGTCATCCCGCAGAACACGCCGCTGCTGGTCACGGCCCTGATCCTCACCGGGTTCTTCCTCAACATCGGCTGGTCCTCGTTCACCTCGTACGCGATGAACCTGACCACCGGGCGCACTTACCCGTTCACGATCGCCGTCATCAACTCCGGCGGCAACCTCGGCGGCTTCTTCGCCCCCATCATCGTGGGCGCACTCCTCGACGCGACCGGCAGCTACTCGATCGCCTTCAGCTACTTCGTGGGAGTGCTCGTGGTCGGCTTCGTGCTGCTGCTGAGCATCACCGAGATCCGCCCCCGCAAGGAGCAGGGCGCGATCACCGCGACCGACGGACCCTCGTCCCTCGCCTCCGACGACCCCCACGAGGTGATCGCGTGAGCCGTCTCGGGATCGTCGCAGACGACCTCACGGGCGGGACCACCGTGGGCGCGCTGATCGCCCGCGAGGGGTCCCGCCCCACGGTGCTGTTCCGCCACCACGGGATCGCCGAGGCCGTGACCGGCGACGAGGACACGATCATCGTCTCCACGGACTCCCGCGCGATGGAGCCCGAGGTCGCCTTCGGCCGGGTCCGCCACGCGGCCGAGCAGCTCCTCGCCCTCGGCGCCGAGCAGCTGTCCAAGCGCATCGACACGACCCTGCGCGGTGGCGTCGGCCCCGAGGCGGAGGGCATGATGTCGGCCCTCGAGGACGCGGGCGAGGACCCGACCGCGATCATCGTCCCGGCGATGCCGCAGTCCCGCCGGATCGTCGTCGGCGGCTACTCGCTCATCGATTCCGTGCCGCTCGCCGAGACCGACGTCGCGCGCGACGTCCGCACGCCCGTCACCGAGTCCCACCTGCCCACGCTGCTGTCCCGCCAGTTCTCCCGCGAGGTCGCGCACGTGGGCCTCGCCGACGTCCTCGCCGGTCAGGCCGCCCTGCGGGCGCGGTTCGCGCGCCTGCACGAGAGCGGCGTGCGCGCGATCGTGCTGGATGCGGCCACGATCGAGCACGTCGACGAGATCGCCCGCGCAGTGGTCGCCGTCGGCGGCTGCGTGGTGGCCGTCGACCCCGGTCCCTTCAGCGTGCGCCTGGCCGCGCACCGGGGCCTGCTCGCCGGCGCCGAGAGCATCGAGCGGCCGCTGCGCACCGCCCCGTCGGCCGAGCCGGAGCACGGCACCATCGCCGTGGTCGCCGGCAGCGCATCGGCCCGCACGCACGAGCAGATGACCCGGCTCGCGGCCGAGCCCGGCACGCAGGTGCTCACGGCCGACGTGCTGCGCCTGATCGGCGACGAGACCTCCTTCGAGGTCGAGGCGGCGCGCGTGCGCGGGAAGCTGCGCGGCCTGCTGGACGGGCCCGAGCCGGTGCGCGTGGCCCTGCTGGCCCTGGACACCGTGATCAGCGGCGGCCGCACCGCGAAGGCCGACCTCGAGGCGGCCAGCGGGCTCACCGGCCATCGCATCTCCACACTGCTCACGCACCGCTTCGGGCGGCTGGCCCGCCTGGTGCTCGACGAGATCGGTCGCGAGCGCCTCGCCGGCGCCTATCTCACGGGCGGCGACGTCATGGTCGCCACCTGCAAGGCCCTCGAGGCCGACGGCCTCGCCATGGTCGACTACGTGATCCCCCAGGTCGATCAGGCCGGGATCGTGGGCGGCCCGTACGCACATCTTCCGGTGGTCTGCAAGGGCGGACTCACCGGCACCGAGGTCACCGCCCTCCAGTCGGTGAACCGCCTGTTCGACGAAAGGACCCTCTCCTCATGACTGCTCCCGACACCACCGCGCCCCGCAAGCCCACCATGGCGATCACGCTCGGCGACCCCGCCGGCATCGGCCCCGAGATCGTCCTGAAGACCATGCAGTCCCCCGAGATCTACGAGATCTGCGACCCGTTCGTCATCGGCCACCGTGACAGCCTCGAGCTGGCCGCGAAGATCCAGGGCGTCGACGCGCAGTTCCACATGATCTCCGACCCCTCGGAGGCCCGCTTCGAGCTGGGCACGATCGACCTGCTGCAGACCGACGTCGAGAACGACGCCGAGATCGAGTTCGGGAAGGTCCAGAAGGCCGCCGCCCTGCGCGCATACTCCTACCTCGAGAAGTCCATCGAGCTGGGCCTGGCCGGGAGGATCGACGCGGTCTCCACCGCTCCGATCAACAAGGCCGCCCTGCAGGAGGCCGAGGTCCCGCACATCGGCCACACCGAGATCTACCAGGCGCTCACGGACTCGAAGTACGCGCTGACCATGTTCAACTGCCACAAGCTGCGCGTGTTCTTCCTGACCCGCCACGTCTCCCTGCGCCAGGCCTGCGACCAGATCACGCACGAGCGCGTGCTGCAGTACCTCCAGGACATCGACGGCGAGCTGCGCGCCCTGGGCATGGAGAACCCCTCCATCGGCGTCGCCGCGCTGAACCCGCACGTGGGCGAGGGCGGCATGTTCGGCACCGAGGAGATCGAGCACATCGGCCCCGGCGTCGAGGACGCGAAGGCCCAGGGGATCAACGCGGTGGGCCCGCAGTCGGCCGACGCGATCTTCGCCTTCAACCTCGACGGCCACCACGACGCGATCCTCTCGATGTACCACGACCAGGGCCACATCGCCTGCAAGACCTACGACTTCCAGAACGCCGTGACCATCACCCTGGGCCTGCCCTTCATGCGCAGCTCCGTGGACCACGGCACCGCCTTCGACATCGCCGGCAAGGGCATCGCCCAGGGCGAGTCGATGATCGAGGCCACCCGCGTCGCCGCCGTCTACGCCCAGATGCAGCTCGACCACCGCCAGAAGCAGGGCGCCGCGGCCTGAGTCCGGCCGGAGGGCCCGACCACCCCGCGCCACCAGCACGCACCACCTGCGCACATCACGCACCGCACACCGCGCATCACGCACCAGCACCAGCACCAGCACGAGGAGCAGCACCATGGCACTGAGGATCGTCGTCGGCGGGGACAACGCCGGATACGGGTACAAGGAGGAGCTCAAGGCTCTTCTCGTGGCCGACGAGCGGGTCGCGTCCGTGACCGATGTGGGCGTCACCGGCCGTGAGGACGGCGCCTACTACCCCAACGTCGCGGTCGACGCGGCGGAGAAGGTCGCGGCCGGCGAGGCCGACCGTGCGCTGCTGATCTGCGGGACCGGCCTGGGCGTCGCGATCGCGGCGAACAAGGTCAAGGGCATCCGCGCGGTGACCGCGCACGACCTCTACTCGGTGCAGCGCTCGATCCTGTCGAACAACGCGCAGGTGCTGTGCATGGGCGAGCGTGTGATCGGGCTGGAGTCCGCGAAGGCCCTGGTGGACGTGTGGCTGGACCTCGAGTTCGACCCGAACTCGTCGTCCGCCGCGAAGGTCGACGCGATCTGTGCCTACGACGGGTCCCTCGAGGAGAACTGACTCGAGGCGCGGCCCTCGACCGTCACTCCCGCCGATCAGCCGCGTCGGCCGCGTCGGCCGCACCCGCTGAGCCGAGCCGAGTCGCAATCGGGTCGGCCGGCCCACGGTTCCACGCGACGACCCACGATCCGACGGCCCCTCCGATCCAGCGATCGGAGGGGCCGTCGTCGTCCGTGTCCGTCTCCTCCCGGGAGCCCGGGCCGAGAAGAACCTGGAGCCCGGCTTGGCGTCGAGAGGGATGGGGTGGCAGGAGGCTACGAGTTGCGGTGGAAAATCGACGCTTCCGACGCCGGCCGCTGCCCGGGGCAACCCCTGCCGGGGCGTTCCCCTGCCGGGCCGTGCCAGTGCGCGAACGCGCGATGCGCTCGGATCGCGCCCGCCCATAGTCTCGGAGCAGCCCGTCGCGCACCCATGAACGCCCGCTCGAGGAGGAGCATCGTGCCCGCATCCGCATCTTCGACCGCTGCCGCATCCGCACCCCGCATCGCCATCGTCGACTGCGACCACGAGGCCTTCGCCGAGGAGCAGCGGGCGGCCGACGCCGCCGGCATCGAACTCGTGAAGGCGCAGGCCACCAGCGAGGACGAGGTCATCGCCGCCGCTCAGGGTGCCGACGCGATCCTCGTGCAGTACGCCCCCATCACCGCTCGGGTGCTCGACGCGCTGCCCGACCTGAGGGCCGTCGGCCGCTACGGCGTGGGTGTGGACACCGTGGACCTCGAGGCGGCGACCGCCCACGGCGTGCCCGTGTGCAACGTCCCCGACTACTCGATCGAGGACGTCTCCGACCACGCGATCGCGCTGGCCATGACCCTGGTGCGCGGCACCGCACAGCTCGACCGGCAGGTGCGCGCGGGCCGCTACGGGCTCGAGGCGATCAAGCCCCTGCACCGCGTGTGCGAGCAGACCTTCGGCGTCGTGGGCCTGGGCCGCATCGGCCGAGCGACCGCGACCAAGGCGCGGGCGCTCGGCTTCGCCGTCGTCGGCTCGGATCCGATGCTCGAGGTCGGGAGCACCTCGGCCGACGGCACGCCCGTGCTCGCCTTCGAGGACCTCCTCGCGCGCAGCGACGTCCTCTCCCTGCACGTCCCGCTGACCGACGCGACCCACCACCTGATCGATGCCGACGCCCTCGGGCGCTTGAAGACCGGCGCGATGCTCGTGAACACCTGCCGCGGCGCCGTCGTGGACACCGAGGCGCTGCTCGCAGCCCTGCCCACCGGCCGGCCGCGCTCCGCGGCGCTCGACGTCTTCGAGACCGAGCCGATCCCCGCGGGTTCACCGCTGCTGGACGAAGAGAACCTGGTGCTCACCCCGCACGCCTCCTGGTACAGCGAGGAGTCGGAGGCGGAGCTCAAGTCCCGCATCGCCGCGGCCATGGTCGCGGCCGTGCGCGGCGAGCGCCCGCCCCACGTGGTGAACCCGGACGCCCTCGGGGCCTGACGACGCGCCGCACGCGCCGCTCACGCGATGTGGGAGCCCCCGTTGATGTCGAGGGTGACGCCGGTGAGGTAGCCGCCGTCGCGTCCCAGCAGGTAGGCGATGCCCCCGGCGACGTCCTCGACGGTGCCCACGCGCCCCACGGGCAGCTCCTGGAGCAGGAAGGTCTTGCGCTCGTCGCTCAGGCGGCCGCCCATGATGTCCGTGTCGATCGAGCCGGGGGCCACGCAGTTCGCGGTGATCCCGTACTCGCCGAGCTCGCGCGCCCAGGTGCGGGCGATGCCCAGCAGCGCCGCCTTCGACCCGGAGTAGGCGGCGCGCCCGTAGACGCCTCCGCCGCGCTCGGCCGAGGCGCTCGAGACGTTCACGATCCGCCCCAGGCTGTGGCGGCGGAACACCTTCACCGCCTCGCGGGTCACGAAGTAGGTGCCGTGCACGTTGACGTCGAACACTCGCTTCCACTCCTCGGTGCCCACTTCTGTGAAGGGGGTCGGCGAGGAGATGCCGGCGTTGTTGACGACCCCGACGAGCTGCGGGAGCTCCGCGTCGATGCGGGCCACGGCGTCGATCACGGCCTGCTCGTCGGAGATGTCGACGCCTAGGCCGAGCGCGGGCATGCCGGTCTCCTCGGTGATCCGGGCGGCGACGGCCTCGCTCGCGGCGCCGTCGAGGTCGAGCACGGCGACGGCCCAGCCGTCGCGTGCGAGTCGGTGCGCCGTCGCGCGGCCGATGCCGCGCTCGGAGGCGGCGCCGGTGACGATCGCCGTCGGGCGCTCGGGGAAGTCGGAGGCCGGGTAGGCGGGAACGGGCATGGTGTCCTCTCGTCGTGAGCGTGCTGTCGTCGTCGCGGCGACCGTGGGCGTAGTCGACTGCGTCTTCATCTGCGTCTGCGTCTATGCCTCGGGCTCGCCCTTCAGCGCCGCCTCCTGGAGGTGGGCGGTCTCGGACTCCACGTAGCCGTAGACCTCCGGCAGGATGAACTTGGCCGAGAGGAAGCCGGTCAGGGAGAGCACGGAGACGGCGAGGGTCGCGCCGACGGGGCCCCAGGCGGCCGTCATGATCGGGAAGACGAAGGCCCCGAAGAACGACGCCGCCTTCACGAACACGTAGCCGAAGCCCGATGCCGTGCCCTTGAAGCGCGGCGGGGCAACCATCGACACGATCGTCATACCGTTCGAGGCGTCCCAGTAGTGGCCCCACATGAGCACGAGCGCGGCGATCACGATCAGCGGCTTGATGTCGGCCCCGAGCGCGAAGGCGCCCGCGACCAGGCCGATGAACGCCATCCCGTAGCCGGCCATGGCGAGCCCGCGGTGGCCGAGCTTGGGCAGCACGATCGGGGCGGTGAAGCCGGAGACCGTCGCCACGCAGTAGATGAGCGCTGTGATGAGGTTGGTGCCGATGTAGCTCTCGGCGCCGTCGCCGCTCGTGCTCACACCCACGCCGGCGACCACGAGGATCACCGGCAGGTAGAAGCCGAAGGCGGTGAACTCGGCGCCCTGCATGGCGTTGGAGATCCAGCCGAAGATGGTGCTGCGCTTCTTGATCGGGTCGGCCCACATGACCTTGAGGAAGTCGCTGACCTTCACGCGGGGCAGCTCGACGTCCTCGTCGGGCAGCATCTCCAGCGGATCCCCGAACAGCTTCTCGGAGGACTGCTTGGCCTGCCGGAAGCGCCCGCGCTGCACGAGCGAGAGCGGGGTCTCCGGGAGGTTCACGCGGGAGATCAGCAGGATGATCGCGGGGATCGCACCGAGGGCGAGGCCCACGCGCCAGAGGATCTCGTGGGGCATGCCGGTCGCGTACATGATCGTGACGATGACGATCGCGGCGACCTCGCCCAGACCGAACATGAACTGCCAGCGGCTGCCCATCTGCTCGCGCTTGCCCTTGGGCATCGACTCCATGATGTAGGCGTAGCCGTTGGAGATGTCGCTGCCCAGCGGGATGCCGATGAGGAAGCGGATGATGATCAGGTCCCAGATGTTCTGGGAGAAGCCCTGGACGATCGCCAGCACGATGAACAGCGCCATCGTCAGCAGGAAGACCTTCTTGCGGCCCAGACGGTCGGCCACGTAGCCGCCGATCAGCGCGCCCACCAGGGCACCGCCCTGGACGGCCGCCGTGGCCAGGCCCAGCTGGACCGCCGTCGGCTCGTACTCGTTCTTGATGAAGATCAGCAGGAACGAGATCGCGTACAGGTCCCACGCCTCGATGAGGATCGTCGAGATCATCATCCAGCCGCCGCGGGTCGAGGACCCGGTGCCCGGCTTGTTCTGCAGCCTGATGGTGGCCATGTCGGAGAGCTCTCGCACGCGCGATGCGTCCATCTCTGCCCCTCTTCCACGTCGTCGTGCCGGGGCGGGTCGTCCCGGAATCCAGGGGCCAACTGAAGCCCCGCGGGGGCTCGCGCGTCAAGCCCGGGCGCGGGATCTGGACGCGGACCTGGACGCGGGGCGCGCACCGCCACGCGGCGCAGGTCCTCGGCCCGACCATCCAGTGACCCCCTCATGACCTGGGCGTGCGGAGCGGTCTAGGGTGATCTGCGGTCGGTGCTCGCCCCCGTCGGCCCTCCTCGCACCGGCCCCCACCCCAGGAGATGATCCGCACGACCGCCACCGCACCCCGGCGCTTCGCGGCCCTGCGCGACGGGCACTCGCGCCCCTACCTGTTCACCGCGGGGCTCTCGATGATGGGCGACAACATCGAGCACGTCATCACCTACTGGGTGCTGTGGAACCGGTTCCACTCCCCCGGCCTGGTGGGCTTCGAGGTGATCAGCCACTGGCTGCCGTTCCTGCTGCTGTCGGTGTGGTTCGGCGGGCTCGCCGAGCGCTTCGACTGCCGGCGCATCATCCAGATCGCCCAGGGACTGTTCGCCTTCGTGTCCCTGGCCTGGGGCGTCCTCTTCCTCACGGGCACGCTGGAGATGTGGCACGCGTGCGTGCTGCTGGTCCTGCACGGCTGCGCGGGCGCGCTGTGGGCCCCCGCCGAGCAGCTCCTGCTCCACGACTTCGCCGAGCCCGAGGACCTCCCCGGCGCCGTGCGCCTGAACGCGACCTTCCGCAGCCTCGGCGTGCTCGCCGGGCCCGTGGTCGGCTCGGTGCTGATGCTGGTGCTCGGGCCGACATGGGGCATCTTCGCGAACGTCCTGTTCTACCTGCCGATGACCCTGCTCATGCTGCGCACCCCCTTCACGGGCCACACGCGCAGCGGCTTCGTGCGCCGCGAGCGCCTGAGCATCCTGGACTCCTTCTCGGTGCTGCGCACGGTGCGCTCCGACACGGTGCTGATCGCGATGATCGTGCTCGCGGGCCTGGTCGCGGTGTGCGTCGGCTCCTCCCTGCAGGTCTCGATGCCCTCCTTCGCCGACGCGCTCGGCGCGGGCTCCGCGGGGCTGGGATACGGGGTGCTGCTGTTCGCCAACGGCGCCGGCGGGGTGCTCGGGGGCTTCCTGCTCGAGGCCACGGGGATCGTGCGGCCCGACACCCGCGCGGCCGTCGTCGCGACCTTCCTCTTCGGGCTCACGACGGTCGTGGTGGCGACCACCTCGCACTACGCGATCGCGGTGATCGCCCTGGTGGTCGGGGGCGTCGCGAACATGGCGGCGATGTCGATCGGCCAGGCCGTCGTGCAGCTGCGCGCCCCGATCGAGCAGCGCGGACGCGTGGTCGGCGTCTTTAACATGATCGGCAGCGGCCTGCGCACCGGCAACGGCCTCACGCTCGCCCTGCTGGGCGCCGCGGTGGGCGTGACCGGCGCGGTGCTGGTGGGAGGGGCCGTGCTCGCGATCGGCTCCGTGCTGATCGCGGTGCTCGTGTGGGTCGGCTTCTCACGAGCCCGACGCGCCCAGGACTGAGGGGCGGTCGCCCTCGGGTGGACAATGCCTGAATGCCCAGCGCCGCGCCCGCTCCCCCGCCCACCTCGACTGGCACCGGAGGTGCGACCACCCCGCTCGGCGCGGCCCCGCGGATCCTCTGGGGGATCGTCGCGGTGTGCGCCGTGTTCGGGATGTGCGGCTCGTTCGTGCAGACCGTGGGCACCGCGCTCTCCCCGGCCGACGGACCCGGCCTGATCGTGAGCGTGGTCCGCTACTTCTCCTACTTCACGATCCTCACGAACCTGTTCGTCGCCCTCGTCGCGGTCTCGCTCACGGTCGGCCGACGTCCGGGGCCGCTCCTGCGCGTGCTCACCCTCAACGCGGTCACGGGCATCGTGATCACCGGGGTCGTGAACTGGTTCCTGCTGCGCCCGGGCGCGGTGATCGCTCCCGGGATGCCGACGATCCTGGACACCGTCCAGCACATGTTCGTCCCGGTGCTCGCGCCGGTGGTGTGGCTGGTGATCGGCCCGCGGGGCCACGTGCACGCGCGCACCTTCGCCGCGAGCCTTGTCTTCCCGCTCGCCTACCTGGTCTGGACACTCGTCCACGGGGCCGTGACCAGCTGGTACCCGTACCCGTTCATCGACATCCCGCGGGTGGGCTACGCCAGCGCGCTCACCGTGGGCGGGCTGATCCTGGTGATCATGTGCGCCCTCGCGGCGCTCTGCTGGGCCTGGGACAGGTGGCGGGCGCGGCGCGCACGCGCCTGAGCGGCCTCTCCCGGGCGCCTTCTCGGCCGACGAGAACCCCCGTTGCCCGCCGTCTCGACCCGGGCGAAGACTCGGAGGCATCAGGGGCCCGCAGCGGCGGGCCCGACCGTCGGCCCGAAGGAGCGCCGTGCCATGCCCTCCACCACCTCGTCCTCGCTCAGCGTCCTCGCCAGCCCCAGCCGCTACGTCCAGGGGAAGGGGGCGCTCGACGAGCTCGGCACCCACCTCGCCGCCCTCGGCCGCAATCCGCTGATCGTCGCCGACGACACCGTCTGGGGCCTGTTCTCCCAGCAGGTCACCGATGCGCTCGCCGCGGCGGATCTTCCCGCGACCCGCGTGGGCTTCGAGCGGTTCGCGACCCCGGAGGCCGTGGACTCGCTGGTCGACGTGATCGCCGCGGGCGGGCACGACGTGATCGTCGGGCTCGGCGGCGGGTCGACGATCGACGCCGCGAAGGCCTCCGGTCATCTCGCGAGGATCCGCTGGGCGAGCGTGCCCACGGCGGCCTCCTCCGATGCGCCGACGTCCTCGCTCGCCGTCATCTACACGGCCGACGGCGAGTTCGTCGAATACCGCTTCTTCCCGCGCAACCCCGACCTGGTGCTCATCGACACCCAGGTCGTCGCGCACGCCCCCGTGCGCTTCCTCGCCGCAGGGATCGGGGACGCCCTGGCCACGTGGCTCGAGGCACGTGCGACCCGCCGCGGCACGGCCGACGCGATGGCGGGCGGTCGTCCCACCTGCGCCGGGACCGCGCTCGCGGAGCTGAGCTGGGACATCCTGTGGGAGAACGCGCTGCCGGCGCTCGACGCGGTCGCCGCGCACGTCGTCACGCCCGCTTTGGAGGCGGTGGTCGAGGCGAACACGCTGCTCTCGGGCCTGGGCTTCGAGTCCGGCGGCCTCGCCGCGGTGCACGCGATCCACAACGGGCTCACGGCCGCCCCGCAGACCCACGGCCTCACCCACGGCCAGAAGGTCAACATCGGCTCCCTCGCCCAGCTGATCCTCGAGGGCGCCACGACGGAGGAGATCGAGGACTTCATCGCCTTCACCACGCAGGTCGGCCTGCCCAACACGCTCACCGAGATCGGACTGAGCCCGGAGGACCGCGACGAGATCGAGGCCGTCGCCGAGGCCGCGACCGTCGAGGGCGAGACGATCCATGCGATGCCCTTCCCGGTGACGGCGGACCAGGTCGTGGACGCGCTCATCGCCACCGAGAGCATCAGCCGTCGGGTCCGCTCCGAGCGCGGCCTGCCCGCGCCCGAGCTCTATACCGGCGGGGGCCACTGAGCCCAGGGGGCACTCCCCGAGGACCGGCGGGGACCGCGGTGCAGATCCTCGGGGGCCGCCGTGCAGGCCCCGGGGCGTTCGGCCGCGCACGCATTTACGAACCCCACGGATTTTAGAAAAGCAAAGGCTTTTCGAAATACCTCCGTCGCCTTAAGGGGTAAGGCAGGTATTCCTTTCTAGAATTCTGCGCATCCCGCGTCTATTCTTCCTGCAGAGCCCCCGATACGGGCGCTGACCTGCACAGGAGGAGACATGACCGCCATCGAGATGCCGAAGGTGACCGAGTGCTCGGTCACCGGGTGCTCCTACAACCATGACGGCTGCACCGCATTCGCGGTGACGGTCGATGCCGATCACGACTGCGCCACGTTCATCCCCCTGGACACCAAGGGCGGCCTCTCGAAGGTCGTCTCCCAGGTGGGCGCGTGCCAGCAGACCGACTGCGTGTTCAACAAGGACCTCGAGTGCTCGGCCGGTTCCGTGCGCATGGGTCCGGGCGCCGGCGCCGCCGCCGAGTGCCTCTCCTTCCAGCAGGCCTGAGCAGCATCTTCCCCAGGCCTGAGCCGCACCCGCTTCCCCACCCCGTCGGCCCGTCGCTCGCTCGAGCGGCGGGGCGCCGCCCCCACAACGGCCTACCCGGGGGGGCCTGTCGCT
>NZ_JAEDAJ010000003.1:201284-405354 GCF_016623465.1 Brachybacterium halotolerans | reverse complement strand
CCCGCCCGCCCCCCCCCCCCCCCCCGCCGGCCCCCCCCCCCCCCCCCCCCCCCGCCCGCCCGGGGGCGCGCGGGGGGGGGGCCCCCACGCCCATCGAACGGCCTACCGTGGGCTGCATGACGATCCTCGATCTCCGCGTGACACTCGTCGACTGCGAGCCCGCCGTGTGGCGGGAGGTGCGCGTGCCGTCCGACGTGCTGCTCACCGATCTGCACCACGTGCTGCAGATCGCGATGGGCTGGGAGGACAGGCATCGGCACGGCTTCGGACGCGGCGAGAGCTACTGGACGGCGAGCGCGCGCTGGCTCCTCGAGCCGGAGTCCGAGGAGGCCGAGGAGCGCGGCGTGACCCTCGAGGACGCCCTCGGCGACAGTGCCGTCCTGACCTATCTGTACGACATGGGGGACGACTGGGAGCATCGCGTCGCCGTCGCCGGCACGAGCGAGGGCACCATCGAGACCGCCGAGCTGCTGGGCGGCGAGGGCGCCTGTCCGCCCGAGGACTCCGGCGGGATCTTCGGCTTCGCCGAGCTGGTCGCAGCGCTGCGCCGGGTGCAGGCCGGCGAGCAGCCCGACGGCTGGGACGCCGATCGTCTGCACCACCTCGTGGGCGACGGCGACGCCCAGGAGCTGGCGACGAAGCTCCTGGACTTCGACGACGTGGCGGTGCGCGCGGAGCTCGAGGGCGCCCCGATCACGGAGCTCGGCTCCCTGCGCGGCCAGGACGAGGACCCGCGCTTCCGCTGAGGTCGCCTCCCTTCGACACCGACGAGCCCGGCACCGTCCCAGCTCGCGCTGTCCCCGTCGGCGTAGCTTCGCGAGCATGAGCCACGAGACCACCACCCCGCCACCGCCCACGCCCGGATCGCCCTCATCACGGGCGCCAACAAGGGCATCGGATTCGAGACGGCCCGGCAGCTGGGGCGCCTCGGCTTCACCGTGCTGCTCGGCGCGCGCGACGAGGAGCGCGGCCGCACCGCCGAGGAGAGCCTGCGCGGCGAGGGCATCGACGCCCACGCCGTCCGCCTCGACGTGACCGACGAGAACTCCGTGCGCGCGGCCGAGCAGTGGGTCTTCGCCCGCTGCGACCACCTCGACGCCCTGGTCAACAACGCGGGCGTGCCGAGCGTCGGCGGGCACCGTGCGGCGCCGAGCGATACCTCGATCCAGGACATGCGCTCGGTCTTCGAGATCAACGTGTTCGGGGTGGCGCGCGTGACCAATGCGTTCCTGCCGCTGCTGCGCAGGGCGCCCGCGGCGCGCATCGTCAACGTCTCCAGCGAGATCGGCTCGATGGACGCGACCGTGAACCCGGGCTCGCCGGTGAGCGGAACGCCCGCCTCGATCCAGTACCCGAGCTCGAAGGCGGCGGTGAACATGATGACCGTCCAGTACGCCAAGGAGCTGCGGGACACCCCGATCAAGGTCAACGCCGCGAACCCGGGCTTCACAGACACCGACTTCACCCAGCACCGCGGGATCCGCCCGGTCGAGCAGGGCGCCGAACCCAGCGTGCACCTCGCGACCCTTCCCGAGGACGGCCCGAGCGGAGTGCTCTGGGGGCACCTGTGGACCACGGAGGGCGACGGCGACGGCGGCTACGGCATCCTGCCCTGGTGACAGGCGCCCGACCGGCCTCCCCGGTCGCAATCGCCTGACCGGCCCCGGTACCCGCCGGAGCCCGGCGGGGCCCGTCGGCCTTCCGCTCAGCGGCGGAGCAGCTCCTCGGCGCTGGTGCCGGGAACCGCGAGGCTGACCTGCGTGCCCCAGGGGTCGTGGACGACGACGCGATGGGACTCGTCGGCGTACTGGATGCCCGCGCGGCGCAGGCGCGCCACGAGCGCGTCGAGGTCCTCTCGGCCGGGCACGGTGATCGCGACGTCGCCGAGCCCCAGGGTCGCGGCGCGCGGCCCGGCGCCGGCGCTGTTCCACACGTTCATCGCGACGTGGTGGTGGTAGCCGCCGGCGGAGGCGAAGAGGGCGCCGGGGTGGTTGCCCACGGTGGTCTCGAAGCCGAGGGCGTCGATGTAGAAGCGGCGGGCGGTGGGCACGTCCCCGACCTGCAGGTGCACGTGCCCGACCTTGCCCGCGCGCGCGGGGCCGGCGGCGACGACGTCCTGGTCCAGGTGCGCGGTGAGGTACGCGTTCGGCTCGAGGAACAGCGAGTCCATCTGCACCTCGCCGTCGCGCCACGTCCACTGGTCGCGCGGACGGTCGATGTAGAGCTCGATCCCGTTGCCCTCGGGGTCGGTGAAGTAGAAGGCCTCGGACACCAGGTGGTCGGCCGAGCCCACGTACCGGCTGCGGGGATCGGAGGCGGCGCGGGCGACGGTCGCGGCGAGGGATGCCTGGTCCTCGAACAGGAACGCGGTGTGGAACAGTCCCGCGGCGCGCGGGTCGACGGCGGGCAGGCCGGGCGTGCCGATGAGGCGGATCATCGGCACCTGGCCGCGGCCGAGCACCCGGTGCACCTCGGTGCCGCGAGTACGCTCCTCCATCGGCTCGAGCGCGAGCGCGCTGGCGTAGTAGGAGGCCATGTTCTCGAGATCGCCCACGCGCAGCGTGACGGCGTCCATCCCGGTCTCAGGGTTCAGGTGCAGTTCGTCGGTCACGGATGCGGTCGCGGTCATGGCTCTCTCCTTCGTCGTCGGCTTCGGCGTCGCGGCCGCCCCTCCCGAGGGCCGACGTGTGTTGTTGAAGATTCATCTATAGTGTGCGCGCTCGATCCTCCGCTGGCAAGGACGGGTGCGTCACAGCGCGGACCGCCGATGTGAGTGCTCGCGTCGCGCGGTTCTTCGGCGGCATGCGCCGCTCCGGGGTCTTGTGGAGTCCCTGCGCAAGGTGCATCCTGGCCGTGGCGATGGTGCTCGCCGGGGCAGAGAGCCCGAACCGCTTCGGCCGATGGCGCCTGTGACGAGAGGAGTCACAGGTGCGCCCGGAATCGGAGTCCGTCTTCACCAGCATCCTGTGGCCGCGCGGCGCTGCCCCGGCCCTCGATGCGAGCGCAGATGCCGCCTCGGCCCTGCACGACCTCGCCCTGGACCAGGTCCTCACGAGGATCGCGGAGAGCGCTCCTGCAGCGCGCGCTGCATGGATCCATCCGCTCTCCGATCCCGCGGATATCGCCTACCGCCAACGCGTCTTCACCGCTCTCGAGGACCAGGACCTGCGCCGAGGAATCCAGGCGTTCCTGCAGGCCGCGGCGCACTCCGCGCGCCTCGAGACGGCGGCGGCCGACTCCCGCTCCCCGCTGTTGAGCGTGCTGCTGCACTGCCGCGCACTCACGGTGTGGACAGGAGCGGTGGACGCGCTCGACCCCCTCCTCGCCGCACGGATCACGGCCGACGAGGGCCCGGCGGACGACGGATCTCGCGAGGACGAGAAGACCGCCGGTGGCGCTCCCGGCAGCACGACGCGCGACGGCTGGCATCTGCTCGCCGAGCACGTGAGATCCCTGCGGCGCTCGCCCACCTTCACGAGCCTCGCGGCCGACGCGTGTGCGGCGCGCGAGCACCTCGCCGCGTTCCGCTACGACGCCCTCCTGCGCCCCGGCCGCGTCGTCGTCGGCCCGCACCGGACCACGGACGACCTGGTCGAGCACACGCGCGCGGTGCTCTCCCTCTTCGCGGATCGCAGCCCCGCCGGGCCCCGTGACGAGCGCGCGGAGCACGCGAGCGGCTCGGACGACGACGCGGCGGCGGCGGAGTCGACCACGGAGGCGACGACTGAGTCGACGGAGATGCTCGACCACGTCCAGCTCTGGATGCTCGAGCACGCGAGCGCGCTGGCGCCGGAGCTCTTCGACCCGATCCTCGAGATCGCCGCTCGCACCGCGGACTTCCGGGATCCCGTGCTGGTCCGCTTCGCCGACGAGGTCCGCTTCTACCTGGCCCTGCGGGACATGCTCTCCCCGATGCGCCGGGCCGGACTGCCGGTCTGCATCCCGCAGGTCACGAGCGCCGCGCCCTCGGCGGCCGACGATCGCAGGCTCGAGGTCGAGTCCGCCTGGGACCTCGCGCTCGGCGCGCGACTCACCGCCGACGGAACCGAGGTCGTCACCAACGACGTCTCGCTGCGCGGCGCCGAGAGGATCCTCGTGGTCTCGGGCCCGAACCAGGGCGGGAAGACGACGCTCGCCCGCACCGTCGGCCAGCTCCACCACCTCGCCGCCCTGGGATGCCCCGTCCCCGCGGCGAGCGCAAGAATCCCGCTGACCGACCAGGTCATGTGCCTGTTCGAGCGCGAGGAGGACCTCGATGCGGTCGAGGGGAGACTCGCCCGCGAGGTGGCGCGGCTGCATTCCATGCTCGAGCGCGCCACCCCTCGCTCGGTGCTCGTCATCAACGAGGCGTTCGCGTCGACGGCCCTGGCCGACGCGCGCGTCCTCACCCGCGACGTCCTCGAACGGATCATCGACTGCGGCGCGAGCGCGGTGTGCGTGACGTTCATCGATGAGCTCTCCCGGATCGGCCCCGCCACCGTCAGCATGGTCGCCCAGGTGGATCCCGAGGACCCCGCCCGCCGCACGCTGCGCGTGGTGCGCGCTCCTGCGGCCGGGCGCGCCTTCGCCCGGGCGCTGGCCGAGCGCCACGGCCTGGCCCCGGCCCTCATCGCCGAGCACCTGCACGCGAAGGGGGCATCGCGATGAAGACAGGACTGCTGGATCCGGTCGGCGACCGTCGCCCCGCCCGCGAGCGCGCCTGTTCCCTGCCTGCCGGTCCCTCCGAGCCGCTTCCCCCGGAGCTCGCCGACGACCTCGCCGACGACCTGCACCTCGAGCGTCTGCTCGCGGCGATGTCCGACGGGGACCGGCTCACCCGCGACGCGTCCCGGCAGGTGCTCCTGCATCCCCGGTCCGATCCCGCCGTCATCGAGCACCGGCAGCGCGCGCTCTCGGACTGCCTGCGTCATCGCGAGCGGGTCGAGGAGCTGTTCGCGCTCTGCCAGGACGCGCTCGCGGTGCGCCGGGACATCCTCTGGCTGCCGCTGCGCGGTCACCCCTCCTCGGAGCTCTCCTCGAACGTGCGCCGGCTCGGTGCTCTCGCCGACCACCTCGAGGTCCTCCACACGCTGTGCGCGGGGATCGAGGACGAGTTCTCCTCCCCCGCGTTCCGCGATCTCGCAGCACGGCTGGACCAGCAGACCTCCCCGTCGGCCCTCGCGGACCTGCGCGCTCTGCTGCGCGAGCTCGCCCTGCCGGATGGCCTGCTGATCACGGCCGGCGCGGCCGTCGACGGGACCGTCGAACCGGTCCTGGCGCGGCGCACCGGGCTCACCCACCCCCACCTGCTCGCCCGGATGCCGGTGGGCCATCCCCGCGAGACGTTCGTGCTCCCCGAGCGGGACCAGGCGGGCGGCGAAGCCCTCGCAGCGCTGCGCGACCGCGCTCTCGAGGACCTCGCCCACCTCACCACCAGCGCCGTCGAGGAGGTCACCGGCTTCTTCGGGGATCTGCGGCGTGAACTGGCGTTCTATCGCGGCGCTGTGCGCCTGGTCGACACGTTGCGCGATCTCGACGCACCGGTGTGCTGGCCGGATCCGTCCACGTCCGACACGACCGCGACGCTCGGCATCTACGATCCGTGCCTCGCCCTCCAGCGCCGAGAGGCGCCGGTGGGCAACGACCTGGAGCTGCGCGGTGCCGGACTGCTCGTCGTCACGGGTGCGAACGAGGGCGGGAAGTCCACGCTCCTGCGGGCCCTGGGGCTCGCCCAGCTGATGATGCAGGCCGGCATGGTGGTCGCCGCCGAGCAGTTCGCCGCCCGGCCGGTCGGCCGCGTGCTCACGCACTTCGCGCGCGAGGAGGACTCGCAGCTCGTGCACGGCAAGCTCGACGAGGAGCTCGAGCGGATGCACAGGATCGTGGAGGCGATCGCACCCGCCGACCTTCTGCTGTGCAACGAGTCCTTCGCCTCCACCGACGAGGCCGAGGGCTCCGAGCTGCTCCTCGAGGTGACCCGCGCACTGGTCGACGGCGGTGTGCAGATCCGCACCGTCACCCACCTCTTCGACTTCGCCGATTCCCTCGCGCAGGACGAGGGCGTGGGCGCCGCATTCCTGCGGGCCCCGCGGGACGGCGCCTTCCAGCTCGTGGAGGGCGGGCCCCTGCGCACGAGCTTCGGTCTCGACCTCTACGACCGCGCTTTCGGCACGGATCTGGCCGACCCGCGCACCCGCCCCCGATCCGACACCCCAGCAGTTCCGAAGGAGGAACGACCATGACCACCGACCCCGCACCGCAGACCTCCCCCACACCCCCGTCCGACGCGCCGAGGATCGTCGTCGGTCTCGCCCCGCACCAGAGCGAGGCCGTGGTGACCACTGCCGCCCGGCTGGCCCGCGAGCTGCACGCGCATCTGGTGTGCGCATGGGCGGATCCCGCGCAGATGGCCGTCGCCACCGGCCCCGACGGCGCTGTGGTGACGGTGCCCCTGGATCCCGACGCGGCCGACGACGACCAGGACGACCAGGAAGCCGCCGGGACGGCCGGTGACCCCCTGGCGGAGGAGCTCCACCGCGTGCTCGACACGCACGACGTGACCTGGGAGATCCGCACCCTCGCGGGAGCGCCCGCCCGGGAGATCGCGCAGCTGGCCAACGAGGTCGAGGCCGCGCTCATCGTCGTCGGCACCCGGCAGAAGGGTCTGCGCGAGTCGGTGCGCGAATTCGTCAGCGGCTCGGTCGCCGTGCAGCTCGCACATCGTCAGCACCGACCGCTCGTGGTGGTGCCCCTGGACCCCGTCGGCCTCGACGACGTCCTGCCCTGGGACACCGAGGACTGAAGGGGCCGCGCCCCGCCGACCTGCCCGTCCCGATCTGACCTCGCCCTACCCGACCCGACCGACTCGAACCGAACCGAACCCACCTCATCGAACTGAACCCACCCGAGGAGCACACCATGACCAGCGATCTCGTCCTCACCTCCCTGCGCGCCCGGCCGATCCTCGACTCGCGCGGCTTCCCGACCGTCGAGGTCACGGCCACGACGGCCGACGGCGGGGTGCTGCGCGCGGCCTCGCCCGCAGGCGCCTCTACCGGCGCCCACGAGGCGGTCGAGCTGCGCGACGGCGGCCCGGCCTTCTCCGGCAAGGGGGTCGACGGCGCCGTGCGCAGCGTCGACGTTCACCTCGCGGAGCTGCTCGTGGGCACCGCCTGGTCGTCGCTCGAGGACGCCGACGCCGCGATGGCCGAGCTCGACTCCACCCAGGGGTACGCGAGCCTGGGCGCGAATGCCGTCGTCGCGGTCTCGATGGTGCTCGCGAGGGGCTTCGCCCACGCCGCCGGCATGGAGCTGTGGGAGTGGTTCGCCGCGCACACCGGGAGCGCCCCTCTGCTCCCGGTTCCCCACTTCAACGTGCTGAACGGCGGCGCGCATGCCGCGAACGACCTGGACCTCCAGGAGTTCATGATCGCGCCCGTCGGCGCGCGGGACGAGGCCGAGGCGGTCGCGATGGGCGCTGAGGCGCATCACGCCCTCGGTGCCCTGGTGCGCGAGCGGTACGGGACGGCGGGCCTCGGCGACGAGGGCGGCTTCGCTCCGGCGCTCGCTGATCCCCGGGAGGCGCTCGACCTGCTCATGGAGGCGATGGAACGCGCGGGCCTCGTGCCCGGGCGGGAGGAGATGGCGATCGCCCTGGATCCCGCGGCCAACGGGTTCCATCGCGGGGGCGGCCTCTATCGTGTCGCGGGCCGGGACATGGATCGTGAGCAGCTCGCGAACCTCTACACGCGGCTGCTCGGGGACTACCCGATCCGCAGCCTCGAGGACGGCTTCGCGGAGGACGACCTCGAGGGGTGGCGGGTCCAGGCCCGTGAACTGGGAGGACGCGTTCAGCTGGTGGGCGACGACCTCTACGTCACCGACCCCGTGCGGATCCGTGACGGTGCGGCGCGCGGACTCTCCGACGCGGTGCTCATCAAGCCCAACCAGATCGGCACGATCTCCCAGACCCTCGCGGCGATCCGCACCGCTCGTGAGGCCTCGATGGCCTGCATGATCTCCCACCGTTCGGGCGAGACCTGGGACGACTTCATCGCGGATCTCGCCGTCGGCACCGGCGTGGGCCAGATCAAGGCCGGGGCGCCGGCCCGCGGTGAGCGGGTGGCGAAGTACAACCGGCTGATGGGCATCGCTCTCGCTCATCCCGAGCTGCCCTACGGGCTGAGCTGAGCCACCCGGAGGAGCTCCCCCCGCGAGGGTAGTAGACGAGGGAGTCCGAGGCGCCGAAGTCGCGCAGGACCTGAAGCGCCTGCGCATGGCGCACGCCGGCAGTCACGTCGATCCCGCGGGCGGAGAGCTGCTCCATCCAGTCGGCGACCATCGGGCCCTCGTCGAATCCTGTGGCCTCCTCGACCTCGGGACCGTCGGCTCCGATCACCAGTGAGCGCACGCCGCTCCACAGCACGGCGCCGAAGCACTGCACGCAGGGGCGGGCATTGACGACGAGCTGGCGACTCGCGCCGCCCGCACCGAGGTCCCAGCCGCCCATCCGCTGCTGGGCGAGGGAGAGCGCGGTGACCTCGGCGTGCAGAGCGCTGAGCCCGGTGCGGGGCACGAGGTTCACGCCCACGGACAGCACGGTCCCGTCCTCCTCGACCACGAGTGCGGCGAACGGGCCCCGTCGCCCGAGCGCCAGGTGAGATCGGCCAGCTCATCGGCCACGTCCATCCGCTCCTCGAGCGTGGGGAGCACGGCCGGCAGCTCCTCGAGACGGTCGACGAGCCATCCCGGGAGCTCCACATGCAGCGTCGTGAGCAGGCCCATCGCGTGCTCCTCTCGAGGCGGAGGGGTTCGCCCACCGGACTCCCTCCTGCTGTGACGTGGGCTCATCGTACGAGGCCGGGGCGCGCGTCGAGCGGGTTCGGATCAGGTGCTGCACGAGATCCATCCACTGCTCGCCCGAATGCTCGTGTTCTATGTATCCTTTCGTTCTGTTCTGCGTCCATTGGCATCTTGATGTATCGCCTGGAGATCTTCTGACGGTGTTTGTACATGCTTAGGATACACTCCTTGCATCCGTGCGTCATGACTGCATCGCATCCGCACACACCCCCTCCCCCGCGATCCACGAGAGGCACCGACATGGCCACCAGGAACGACCGCGAGAGCGTGTTCACGACGCTGCGCAGCGAGATCCTCGAGGGCGAACTCGCCCCCGGCGCTCCCCTGCGTGAAACGGCTCTGGCCAGCCGTTTCGAGGTCTCGCGCACGCCTGTGCGCGATGCTCTGTCGCGGCTCGAGCAGGCGGGGCTGGCCGTGCGCGCGGCGCGCGGTCTCGCCGTGCGCGGGGTGGACCCCCAGGTGATCCTGCAGGCGCACGACGCGCGCATCCCGCTCGAGGAGCAGATCGCCGGCGATGCCGCCGTGCACCGCACCGTGCAGGACGTGCTGCGGCTCGAGGCGCTCCTGGACCGCGACCGCGCACTCGAGGACTACGACCCCGCCGAGCTCGCCCGCCGCGACCTCGCCGCCCATCGGGCGCTGTGGACCGCCGCGCAGAACCCGGTGCTCAGCGAGCTGCTGGAGGCCCTGGCGGTCCACCTGGCACCCGGAGCGAGCGCGCTGCTCGAGGTGCAGGGGCGCTGGGAGGACTCCCTGGCCTCCCGCACCGAGATGCTGCGGGCCATCGGCGACCGGGATGCGGCGGCAGCGCGCGCGATCGCCCGCTCACGCCACGAGGCCGACCGCGAGGCCCGTCTGCAGCTGCTGCGCGAGGCCACGATCGCCGAGGCCGCACGGACCGAGGACGAGCCCCGCACCTGACCCGTCGCGAACGTCAGCGCAGGTCAGGCCCGCTCGCGCACCTCGCCCACGGAGGCGCTCAGGTCGGCGGCGAACGCCTGCGCCTCCTCATCGTCGAGGTCGTGCACGGTGATGCGCAGGTGCTGGTCGGCCGACGCTCCGGCGCGAGGGGCCGTCGGCCCGTCGTCGGCCCCGAGGTCGAACTCGGCGCCGGTACGCACGAGCCATCCGCGGCGCATCAGACGCTCGGAGACCGCTCGGGCATCGACCCCGCACCCCACCCACAGACTCATCCCGTCCTGCTCCGCGACCTCGAGATCGCGAGCTCGCAGGAGCTCGCGCATCCGGGTACTGCGATCGGCGTAGTGGGCGGCGGCGCAGTCGATGAGGGCGCGGGAGTCCTCGTCGGAGAGGAGGGCGTGCGCGATGCGCTGCAGGAGGTGGCTGACCCAGGTGGTGCCGGGGCTCAGGCGCAGGGCGAGGCGGGAGGCGGTGCGCTCGTCGGAGGCGACCAGCGCGAGGCACAGATCGGGTCCCAGGAACTTCGAGACCGAGCGGACCAGGGCCCAGCGCTCGTGCCCTGGACCGACGATCGAGCGGAACGGGCCGCGGGCGAGCATCGAGTAGTAGTCGTCCTCGATGACAAGTACGAACGGGTGGTGGGCCAGCACCGTGCGCAGCTGCTCGGCGCGGCGCGCGCTGAGCGAGGCCCCGGTGGGGTTCTGGGCGCGCGGGGTGCAGACGATCGCACGGACACCCGCCTCGAGCGCGGCCGTCAGGCCATCGACGGTCATGCCCTCGTCGTCGACGGGGATGCCGACGGGCCGGTAGCCGCCCAGGCGCACGGTCTGGATGCTCGCGAGGAAGCAGGGGTCCTCGAGGCCCACGGCGTCGTCGCGCTCGAGGACCTGGGCGAGGAGACGCTCGATCGCATCGACGGCGCCGCCGGTGACGGTGATGTGCCGGGTCGAGGGGACATCCGGTTCCATCCACTGGCGCGCCCACGCCTCGAGACCGGCGTCGACCACGGGCTCGCCGTACAGCACCGGTCGGCCGGTGACCGCGCGCAGCGCCCGGGAGGGATCGGGGATGAAGCGCGGGGCCGGGTTGCCGCTCGCGACGTCGCGCAGCGGGCCCGCCGGTGCGGCGCCCTCCTGGGGGATGCGGGCACGCCCCGCGATGCGGGTGCCGGCACGGCCCTGGGCGACCACGATGCCTGCACGCGACAGCCGGCGATAGGCGGCGACGGCGGTGTTGCGGTTGACCCCCACCTGCTCGGCCAGGGTGCGGACGGGCGGGAGCGGGTCGCCGGCGCCCAGCACGCCGCGCTCGACGAGCCCGCGCACGCTGTCCGCGATCTCGAGGGCGGTGGATCCGGTGATGCCGACGGTGGGCGCGGCGCTCGACGCAGCGGTCGACGCGGTGGTGGGGGCGCTGTCCTGCGCGTTCACCGTCTGCTGCTCGCCGTCGTCCACGCTCGGCAGTCTAGGCGGCGGACCGTCGGCCGAACGACCCTCGAAATACGGCCCGGGCCGTGCTACTTTTTGGCCTAGGTCATAGTTCCCACGGCCGCGCACCATTACTCGCCGCGGGGAACCGCCACCGCACACCCCCGCTTCACCCATCCACGCTCGCACCCGTGCACCCCGAGGAGACGCCATGAGCGCACCCGCATCCACCACCCCTGCCACCAGCGCCGACGCCGCGCAGGAGCCCGCCGCGGGCACCGTCCGCGTCAAGCGCGGACTCGCCGAGATGCTCAAGGGCGGCGTGATCATGGACGTCGTCGACGCCGAGCAGGCGAGGATCGCGCAGGACGCGGGCGCCGTGGCGGTGATGGCCCTGGAGCGCGTGCCCGCCGACATCCGCGCTCAGGGAGGCGTCGCCCGCATGAGCGACCCGCAGCTCATCGAGCAGATCCAGCAGGCCGTCACGATCCCCGTGATGGCGAAGGCCCGCATCGGACACTTCGTCGAGGCGCAGATCCTGCAGGAGCTGGGCGTGGACTACGTGGACGAGTCCGAGGTCCTCTCCCCCGCCGACCACGCCCACCACATCGCCAAGCAGGACTTCACCGTGCCGTTCGTGTGCGGGGCGACGAACCTCGGCGAGGCACTGCGGCGCATCGCCGAGGGCGCCGCGATGATCCGCTCCAAGGGCGAGGCCGGCACCGGCGACGTCTCCGAGGCGACCCGCCACATCCGCACCATCCGCGCCGAGATCCGCCGCCTCGCCTCCCTGACCGAGGAGGAGCTCTACGTCGCCGCGAAGGAGCTGCAGGCCCCGTATCCGCTGGTCGCGGAGGTCGCGGCGACCGGGACACTGCCCGTCGTCCTCTTCACCGCCGGCGGCATCGCCACCCCGGCCGACGCCGCGATGATGATGCAGCTCGGGGCCGACGGCGTCTTCGTCGGCTCGGGCATCTTCACCTCCGGCGACCCCGCGAAGCGCGCCGCGGCGATCGTGCAGGCGACGACCTTCCACGACGACCCCGCCGTGGTCGCCGACGTCTCGCGCGGGCTCGGCAAGGCCATGGTCGGCATCAGCGTCGCGGACCTCCCCGCGCCCCACCGCCTGGCCGAGCGCGGCTGGTGAGCCCCGAGGCGGCCGATGGAGCGCGCGAGGAGAGCGACCGCGCCGAGGTGCGTGTCGGGGTCCTCGCCCTGCAGGGCGACGTGCGCGAGCACGAGGCCGTGCTGCGGGGCCTGGGCGCCCACGTGGTGCGCGTGCGCCGGCCGGCGGATCTCGAGGGTCTGGACGCGCTCGTGCTGCCGGGCGGCGAGTCCAGCGTCATCGACCGCCTCTCCCGGCTCACGGGCCTGCGCGACCCGCTGCGCGATCGCATCCGCGAGGGTCTCCCGGTGCTCGGCACCTGCGCGGGTCTCATCCTGCTCGCCGACCGGATCCTCGATGCCGCACCGGGCCAGGAGACGCTCGGCGGCCTCGACGTGCTGGTGCGCCGCAACGCCTTCGGCACCCAGACCGACTCCTTCGAGACCGCCCTGGTCACGCCCGCGTTCGATGGGCCGCCCGTGCTCAGCGCCTTCATCCGCGCTCCGCTCGTCGAGGAGCTCGGCGGGGGCACGGCGGGGAGGGACGCCGCTGTCGAGGTGCTCGCGTCCCTGCCCGACGGCCGCGTGGTCGGGGTGCGCCAGGGCGACCGCATCGGCCTGGCCTTCCACCCGGAGGTCACCGGCGAGGACCGCTTCCATCGCCAGCTGGTCGAGGCCGCACGACGGCGGACCGACGACACCGCGATGGAACGGACGGCCCGGGACATGCCGTGCGCGCGCGGATAGCCTGAGTACCTCGGTCCTGTTCCCGCCGTCGCCGCCCCATCGGGTGCCGCGAGGTAAGAGGAGGCCGTCGTCCGCCGTTGCGAAGGAGCCCGAAGATGAGCACGCCACCCACCTCGTCGACCGTGCCGTCGCCCGCCCCGTCGAACGTCCCGTGGCGCACGCTCGCCGCGGGTCAGGTCTCCCGGATCCGCGTGTGGGAGCGTGGCAGCGGCGCGATCCGGACGGTCCACGTCTCCTCCGAGCGCCTCTTCGAGGCGCCGAATTGGCGGGCCGACGGGCAGCTGCTCGTGAACGCCGAGGGCGCGCTGTGGACCCTCCCGTCCGACGGCTCGCAGGACCCTCAGCGGGTCGACGCGCCCGGCCTGCCGCCCGTGAACAACGACCACGTGCTCGCCCCGGACGGCACCGGAGTCTTCGCCTCCGCGAGCGACCACCACATCTGGCACGTCCCCTTCGACGGCTCCCCGATCCGCCGGGCGACCAGCGAGGACGGCGTCTGGCACTTCCTGCACGGCGTGAGCCCCGACGGGGCTCTGCTCGGCTACGTGCGCATCGAGCTCAGCGGCGAGGACGCCTGGTCGCGGGCCCTGATCCACACGATCCGCGCCGACGGCTCTGACGACCGGAGCGTCACCACCGATCCCGGTCCGGCCGACGGCTGCGAATGGACGCCCGACGGCTCCTGGATCCTGCTGAACACCGAGCAGTTCTCGACGACGCCGGGCCACGCGCAGCTCGCCCGGGTGCGGCCCGACGGCACCGGCATCGAGCAGCTGACCTTCGACGAGCGCGTGAACTGGTTCCCGCACATCGCCCCCACCGGCGACGTCGCCGTCTACCTGAGCTTCCCGCCCGGCACGGTCGGGCACCCCGCGGACCGCCCCGTCGAGCTGCGCATGGTCGACGTCGACGACTGGACGAGGCCGACGACACTGCTCGCCCTCGACGGCGGCCAGGGCACGATCAATGTCCCCAGCTGGGCGCCCGACGGCTCGGCCTTCGCCTTCGTCGACTACCCGTTCCCGGACGCCCCGCTGCCCGACGAACCGGCCACATGAGCCGACGCCCCTGCAGGCGCGGAGTGGTCCCGCTGGCACCTCACCGGGCGGCGCAGCTGCGGAACGCCGAGGTCACGGCGCCGTGGGATGCCGCAGCACCGGACGTGGTCCCGCCCGGCTTCCGCAGGATCGAGCACACTGCGCCGCTGGCCCGGCGCGATCTGGACGGCGCCGTCCAGGACCTGCTCCCGTGGCGGATGCACACGCGTGCAGGCCTCGAGGTCGCCGTCGACCCCGGCCCCGATCGGGAGGGCGCCGCGCACCCCGGCGACGTCATCGAGCTGCGCCTCGGCGTCGGGCCGCTCGGCGTCCGCGCACCGTGCCGCGTCCTCCAGGTCTTCGAGGAGCCCGACCGCCGCGGTCTCACCTACGGCACGCTCCCCGGGCATCCGGAGGCCGGGATCGAGCGCTTCGAGGTCGTCCGAGCGGCCGACGGCGCGCTGCGGCTGAGGATCTCCGGATACTCGCGGCCCGGCTCTCCTCTGGTCAGGGCCGGAGCCCCGCTCGCGCGGATCGTCCAGGAGCGCATCACGCGCCGGTACCTGCGGGCTCTGGACGAGGGATGACGAGACGGCCGGCCCCTCGCATGGAGGGACCGGCCGTCGGCCGATCACACGCGGACCCTCAGCGGTGCTCCGCGGGGGTCAGCGGGTCAGGTGGGTCGTGGCGCTCAGGCGCCGGGGTTGACCAGGCCCTTCGTGCTGCGCGCGTTCTCGAACCGCGCCTGGACATCCGCCCAGTTCACGATGTTCCAGATCGCCTTCACATAATCAGCCTTCACGTTCTGGTAATCCAGGTAGAACGCGTGCTCCCACATGTCCAGCTGGAACAGCGGCACCGTCGCGACCGGGATCCCGTTCTGCTGATCGTAGAACTGCTCGATCACCAGGTTCCCCGCGATCGGCTCATACGCCAGGATCGCCCAGCCCGACCCCTGGATCCCCAGGGCCGCCGCCGTGAACTGCGCCTGGAACGCATCGAACGACCCGAAGAACTCATCGATCGCGGACGCCAGCTCACCCGTGGGCTTGTCCCCACCCTCCGGCGAGAGGTTCTTCCAGAAGATCGAGTGGTTCGTGTGACCACCCAGGTTGAACGCCAGATCCTTCGACAGCTGGTTGATCGCACCGAAATCGTTCGCCTCGCGCGCCGCCGCCAGCTTGTCCAGCGCCGTGTTCGCGCCCTTCACGTACGTCGCATGGTGCTTGTCATGGTGCAGCTCCATGATCCGGCCCGAGATATGGGGCTCCAGCGCCGCGTAGTCATAATCGAGATCGGGAAGCGTGTACTCCGCCATCGTGGATTCCTCTCCTGTCGCTGATAGGACGCCTTCGACGGTAGGACTTCAAGTGCACGTGAGGTCAAGGGCCGGGGGCTCAGGGCACGGGACTGGGCGCGCGGCGTCAGACCCGGTGCGTCACCGGGCGAGGCGCTCCAGGAAGCGCTCGCGGTCGACGGGGGCGCGGTCGATCTCGCCTTCACCCACGATCCGGCCGCGGGCATCGGTCGCCCGGACGGTGAAGATCCAGGTGCGCTGCGCCGGGTCGGCGGGCCCCTCGGCCGTGATCTCGACCGTCCCGCCCACGGGCGTCGGCACCGCGTGCACGATCCGCACGGCCGTGCCCACGCTCGTGCGTCCCTCATCGAGGTGCGCGGAGGCCGCGCGGACGGTCTCGGCCTCCATCCAGGCGAGCAGTCGGGGCGTCGCGAGCACGGGGACGTCCCCGCTCCCGAGCGCCTGTGCGGTGTCGTTCTCGGTCACGTCGTACGAGGTCATGCGGGCGCCTCTCCTGAGCAGGGGCGGACGACGCTATCACCGCGGATTGACCTCAAGCGCGCGTGAGGTTCTACCGTCGAGGGATGCGGGATCGCCCGCGACGAGCGAGGAGCGAGCGAGGAAGGAGCCGCGAGCGTGACCTATGTGATCGCCCTGCCCTGCGTGGACGTGAAGGATCGCGCCTGCGTGGACGAATGCCCCGTGGACTGCATCTACGAGGGGAATCGGTCGCTGTACATCCAGCCCGACGAGTGCGTGGACTGCGGCGCCTGCGAGCCCGTCTGCCCCGTCGAGGCCATCTTCTACGAGGACGATCTGCCCGACGAGTGGGCCGACTACTACAACGCCAACGTCGAGTTCTTCGACGAGCTCGGCGCCCCCGGCGGTGCCGCGAAGACCGGTGTCATCGACAAGGACCACCCGCTCATCGAGGCGCTGCCCCCGCAGGAGAATCCTCTGGAGTGAGCGTCCGCTCGTCGGCGTCCGGGCCCTGACGCCGACGTCGACGTCACGGCAGCGACGGGAAGCGGACCCCCGTGAGCTGCTCCGAGGCGACCCAGAGTCGGCGCGCGACCTCGGGGTCCCGCGCCCGGCGCGAACGTCCCACGAGCACCGGTGCGCCCCTGCTCTCCATGAGACGGCTGGGGCCCGCATAGCTGTTCCCCGGAATGTCGCTCACCGCGGCGTAGAGCGAGGGCAGGGCACCCGCGTCCTCACTCTGCAGGAGCACGCGGAAGGCTGCGCTCCGGAGCCTCTCGCCCCTCGGGTGGGCTCCGCTGCTGCGCATCAGGTTCGTCGACGACACGCCGGGGTGCGCCGCGACGGCGATCACGGGGGATCCGGCGGCGCTCAGTCGACGCTGCAGCTCCGCGGTGAACAGCAGGTTCGCGAGCTTGGACTGCCCGTACGCCGCCATCGGGCGGTAGCGGCGACGCGTCCATTCCAGGTCGTCGAAATCGATGCGCCCCATGCGGTGGCCCACCGATGACACCGTCACCACGCGGTCCCGGATCCGGTCGAGCAGCAGGTTGGTGAGGGCGAAGTGCCCGAAGTGGTTGGTGCCCATCTGCAGCTCGAAGCCCTGGGCGGTGCGGGAGAACGGAGGCACCATCACCCCCGCGTTGTTGATCAGGACGTCGATGGACTCCGGGGCGGCCTGAGTGAACTCGCGCACGGAGTCGAGATCGGCGAGATCCAGCCGACGCACCTCCACGTCGCCCGCCATCGTCGACACGGCGCTCTCGCCCTTCTCGACCGAGCGCACGGCGAGGATGACATGGGCGCCGCGGGAGGCCAGCACCCGTGCGGCCGCCCTGCCGATCCCGCTGTTCGCGCCGGTGACGACGATGGTGCGGCCGCTCTGGTCGGGCACGCTGGAACTCGTGAATGTAGTCATGGGCAACACCGTAGACACCGACAACATAGTAGTCAATGGCTAGATCGCCCTATGCTGGGACGGTGACCCCCTCCGCCGACGTCCGTCCGTACCACCACGGGAACCTCCGCACGGCACTGCTCGAGGCGGCCGAGCGCAGGCTCGCCGAGCACGGCGCCGATGGCATCGCCCTGCGTGATCTCGCACGCGAGATCGGCGTCAGCCACGCGGCGCCCCGCCGGCACTTCGCGGATCGCCAGGCCCTGCTGGACGCGCTCGCGATCTCGGGCTTCGCCCGCCTGGACGAGAGGCTGCGTGCCGCGGTCGACGACGCGGCGGCGGACTCCTCCTCGCGCATGCGAGCGGTCGCCTCGACCTACACGCGCTTCGCCACCGAGAACGCCTCTCTGCTCGACCTCATGTACACGAGCAAGCACCGGCCGGGCGGTGAGGCCATCCTCGAGGCCGCCGAGGCGCCGTTCTCGCTGCTCTCCGACCTGATCGAGCAGGGACAGCGCGAGAACACCCTGACCCGTGAAGATCTGACGGGGAGCGCGACCGTGCTCTTCGCATCCCTGCACGGCATCGCCACGATGATCAACGGAAGCTTCGTGCCCGCCGCGCAGCTCGAGGGTCTGACGGACATCGCCGTCAGCCAGTTCCTGCAGGCGGCGGGACCCGCGCCGGTCGCCGATCAGCGCTGAGGGTCGCTTCCGCGGGTACGGGCACGGGCACAGGCACGGACGCGGGCTCGGGACCTGCTCGCTCCCGTGCACGGGAGTCGGGACGCTGCGGCGGGTGCACGAGCGTCACCAGCACCACCGAGATCATCATCAGCAGCAGCCAGGCCACCATCTTCGTCAGCGGCACCGGCTCCCATCCCGCCTGCTGGTGCGGGTAGATCCAGGCGCCGGCGGCGGTCCCGACGTTCTCCGCGACCCACAGGAAGAACGCGGTGCCGGCGAAGGCCGCGAGCACCGGCATGCGATGCCAGGCGCCGCCGCGGTGGTTGCGAAAGCTCATCATGCACCTGCCGAACAGTAGCCCCACCAGCACGAGCAGCACCCAGCGGGCGTCGGGCAGGAAGTGGTGGGTGAAGAAGTTCGCGTAGATCGCCGCCGCGAGCAGCGCCGTCGCCCATCGCGGCGGGTAGCGCGTGAACCGCAGATCGAACAGCCGCATCACGCGCACCATGTACGAGCCGACGGCGGCGTACATGAACCCCGTGTACAGCGGGACAGCGCCGATGCGCAGCAGGCCCTCGCCCTCGTACTCCCACGAGCCGACGTGGGTCTTGAACACCTCCATCGCCGTGCCCGCGACATGGAACAGCACGATCGTGCCCATCTCGCGCAGGGTCTCCAGGCGCAGCGCGAGCATGACGACCTGCAGCGCGAGCGCGGCAATCACCAGGGCATCCGCCCGCGCGAGCGGCGCACCCTCGGGGTACAGCAGCCGCGCGAGCACGAGAAGGGCGAGCATCGAGGCGCCGAACACGCACGCCCACGCCTGCTTGAGCGTGAAGACCACGAGCTCGAGGGCGCGCAGCCGCCACGGACCGGCGTTCTCGGCGAGCGCGCGCGTACGCCGGTGCGCCCAGGCATCGATCCGCTGCTCGAGCGGGGTGAAGGTGCGCGAGCGAGCGTCGGACCGGGCGCGCTGTTCACGGATGTCGTCCCCCATGCGGAAAGGCTAGGAAGATCCTCCGTGCCACGGGCGTGGGAACGACGCAGGTCGGGGAGAGGAATCGCGTCGCCCCTGGGGAGATCCTGTGTGCTAGGCCGCGCGCCGGCCACCGGCGCTGCCGTCCACGGGGATGCAGAGCACCGTGCTTCGCCGTCACCCGGCGCGGGGCGGGCCTCCGATGACGTTCGCTCCGGGGGGCGGAGAGATCGGCCCGCGCACGAGGGGGTCGTCTGTCTCGCGCATCCAGGTCTCCACGCGTGCTCTCATCTCGACCAGGACGTCCCCGTAGGCGGGGTCGTCGACGAGATTGCGGGTTTCGGCCGGGTCGAGCTGGAGATCGAAGAGCATCTCCGTCTCCGGCGCCAGGTCGCCCCATCCCCGATCCACGAGGTAGTCCTTGCTGGGTCCCGCATCGGTGTGCTCGAGGATCCTGTGGTCGAGCGCTCGGAACGCGCGGACGTATGCGAAGCGCTCGGTGCGCACGGAACGCTGCGGCTCGTAGTCCACGTGGTAGGTGAGCTCGGCATGGACGGCGTCGTGCAGCGTGGCCTCCTCGTCCTCGAGAACGGGCGCCAGCGACGTGCCGCGCAGCCCCTCGGGGGCGGGCACCTCCGCGAACTCGCAGAGGGTGGGGAACAGGTCCAACTGGCTGACCAGCGCGTCGCTCACGGTGCCGGAGCGGATGCCCGGTCCGCGCATCATCAGCATGACTCCGAGGCCGCCGTCGGTGAGCGTGCATTTCATCCCCGGGAACGCTGGGCCGTGGTCCGTCGTGCACACGACGAGCGTGTGATCGGCGATCCCGGCGCGATCGACCGCGTCCAGCACCGCGCCCACCGCGTCGTCGAGACGCCGCACGCTCGCCGAATATCCCGCCATGTCCTCGCGGGTCTCCGGCGAGTCCGGCAGGTGCGCCGGCGCCCGCAGATAGCGGGCGTCGTCCTGCGGCCCCGGCTCCGGGAAGCGCCGGTGGGTCTCGATGAAGCCGATCTCGAGGTAGAACGGCTCCTCGTGCTCACCCGACACGAACTGGGCCGCGACCGGCCCCACGTCGACGGCCGAGTGGCTGTCGACCGGCAGGATCTCGTCGAATCCGAGGAGGGCCGGGTCCTCGGAGACGTGCTGCACGCCCGCGAGGGCCGTGCGATAGCCCGATCTGCCCAGGACGTGACTCAGATGCTCCGTGGGATCGGTGAGGGAGAAGCCCCGATGGCTGAGACCCAGCATCCCGACCTCGTGCGGCCAGCGCCCGGTGAGCAGCGCCGCTCGGCTCGGGGAGCACGTCGGCGACGCGGAGAAGGCATGCCGGAAGACGATTCCCTGCTCGGCGAATCGCTGCATCCGCGGGGTGGGCGCGGCGTACCCGTACGGGCTGATCCAGCGCCCCGTGTCGTGGGAGTTCAGATAGATGATGTTCGGTCTCACGGGATCATCCTTCAGCGGCTTCGGCGAGGGCCTTCTCGTACTCGTCCTTCATGGCGTCCCCGCCGTTCTTCTTCCAGGTCGCCACGGCATCGGCCCACGCGCTCACGGGCTTGCGCCCCTGGATGATGTCGCTCTCGATGTCGCCCAGGGCGCTGCCGATCTGCTTGCCCTTGCGCGACTGCGTCTCGGAGTAGAGGCCGGTCGTCGGGTTCTTCACGGCGTTCGGGATCGAGGCGGCCTCCGCCGCGTGCTGGTCCTTGGTCACCTCGGGCGCGCCGGGGGTGAAGTTCACCCACGGCCCCTGGCCGACGTACCGCAGGGCCAGCTGGGTCTCGTTGCGGCCCTTCTCCGTCAGCACGGGGTCGGTTCCCTTGAGCTCGTGGTCCACCCCTTCGATGCCGAACATCTTGAAGGTGTACTCCTCGCTGCCGAACGGGGCCGCGAAGTAGTTGAGGACGTCCAGCAGCGCCTCGGCCCGGTCCTCGGCCTTCTTGCTGATCGCAGTGATGTTCTGCGAGGTCGGACCGTGCCAGATCGGTGCCGTTCCCCCGCCGTCGGCCTTGGGCGGCTGGAGGACGTTCAGTCGGAACCCGTCGGGGAGGGGGTAGTTCTGGAAGTCGGCCCAGGCGGTGAGCGTCCCCTGCAGCAGCGGCGTGGTGCCGTTGATGACCCAGGTCTTCTGCTTCGGGCCGTCCGCCGTGAAGGCATCCGGATGGAGCAGTCCGTCCTTGACCATCGCGCGCACCGCCTCGAGGGCATCCTCCTGCCGTTCGTGCTCGTTCGCACTGGTCAGCTTGCCGTCGGCCTCGGACCAGCCGTTGGGGATCTCAAACATCTCGCGCACGAACTGGGTGGGTGCGCCGCCGAGAGCCCATTGCTTGCCGCCGGTGAGCTCGCGGCACGCGTCGGTGAAGTCCTCCAGGGAATCGGAGGTCACCTCCACGCCCTTGTCCGCGAGGAAGTCCTTCCGCGTGTACATGACGATGGACTGCATGCCTCCGCGGGGGATCGGAATGGCGAAGATCTTCCCGCCGTAGACGCAGGCCTGCCAGGTCTCGGTGGAGATGTTCGCCAGGAACGGGTACTTCTTGACGGCGTCGCCGGACAGCAGGTCGGTGAGGTCCGCGGCCTTCGCGGAGAGCATCGCGGGAAGGCTCGGCACGTCGCCCGGGAAGAAGGTGAAGATCTCCGGCAGCTTGTCGCCGGCCAGCGTCGTCTGGAACCGGTCCGCGAAGTCTCCCGTGGGGACCACGGTCACCTTCATCGTGCAGCCCAGGCGCTTGTTGAGCTCCTGCCAGTACTTGTTCTTGTCCATCGCCGGCGGTGCGGGGTTGTTCGTCAGGGCGAACACCCCGAAGTCCTTCCCGTCGCCGGGGGTGCCCTCCGTGACCTTCTCGGGCTTCTCCGGATAGGTCAGCATGGCGTCGCTGACCCCGTTCTCACCGGGCAGGTCGAATTCGATGCCCTTGTAGGGGATGTGGCTCGGGAACACGGCGTCCGAGTTGTCGCCGACGGCCGCGCTGCCGCGGCCCTCGTTGCTGCATCCGGCGACGGTGAGAGCGCCGAGGGCGCCCGCTCCGAGTGCGCCGACGCCGAAGGCGCGTCGGGAGAGGCCTCGTGCGGCGGATCCGGTGGGGTTGTGCGTGGTGCTGTCCATGGTCTGACTCCTCATCGAGTGTGCGGACTGGTCGGGACTGGTCGGGAGACCTCAGGTGAGTGCGGGGTCGGCCGCTGCGGGGCTCATCCCTTGACCGCGCCGGTGAGCATGCCCTTGGCGAAGTGGCGCTGGAGGAAGGGGTAGACGATCAGCACCGGCAGCACGGAGACCACGAGGATCGCCATCTGCAGGGAGATCTGCGGAGGCAGAGAGGCGCCGTCGATGCCGATGTCCTGGCTGCCGAGCTGGGTCCCCTGCACCACGTAGGTGCGCAGGACCATCTGCAGCGGCCACTTGCTGTTGTCGTTGAGGTACAGCAGGGCGTTGAAGAACGAGTTCCAGTAGCCGACGGCGTAGAACAGGCCGACCACGGCGAACACGGCCTTGGACAGCGGCAGCCCGATCCGCAGGAACAGCTGCAGCTCGCCGGCTCCGTCCACCTTCGCGGAGTCGAGGATCTCCTGGGGCAGCTGCACGAAGAAGGAGCGCACGACCACCACGTTGAAGGCGGAGACGCAGGTGGGGATGATGAGCGCCCAGAGCGTGTCGAGCAGCCCCAGCTGCTGCACGACCAGGTACCCGGGGATGATGCCGGGCCCGAACAGCAGGCTGATGAGCACGATCAGCAGCAGGGGCCGGTTGCCGAAGGTGCCCCGGCGGCTGAGCGCCCAGCCCAGGGATGCGGTGAGGGCGAGGCTGATCGCCGTGCCGACCACGGTCACGAAGATCGAGACCCCGAGGGCGCGGGTGACCACGCCGCCCGCGAAGATCAGTCGGTACGAGTCGAAGTCGAGCCCCTTGGGGAGCAGCACGAAGCCGCCCGCGTCGGTGACCTGCTCGGGGGTGGCGATCGACGTGGAGACGACCCCGATGAAGGGGACGACCACCGCCGCGCAGCAGATCAGGAGGACGATGCCCTTGATGACCGACTCGACCGGCCCGGGCGTCGGGATGCCGTCGATCATGCGCCGACGACGCCTCCGCTTCGGGGCCTCCGGTGCGGGTGCCGCGGTGGGGCGGGTGCTCTGTGCGGTGCTCATGCCTTGTACACGCCTTCCTCGCCGAACATGTGCGCGATCTTGTTGGCGCCGAGCACGAGGATCAGTCCGACGATCCCCTTGACCAGGCCGACGGCCGCCGCGACTCCCCAGTACCCGCCGACGACGCCGTTGTTGTAGACGTACGTGTCCAGGACCTGGGCGACGCCGGTGCCCACGGCGTCCTGCTGGAGGATCAGCTGCTCGAATCCGACGGAGAGTGAGTCGCCGAGCTTGAGGATGAACAGCATGATGATGATCGGCCGCATGCCCGGCAGGGTCACGTGCCAGGTCTGACGCCAGCGCGAGGCACCGTCGACCGAGGCGGCCTCGTAGAGGGACTTGTCGATGCCGGCGAGCACGGCGAGGAACAGGATCGTCGCCCAGCCGGTGTCCTTCCAGATGACCTGCGAGGTGAGGAGCGCGTAGAAGACGTCGGCGTTGCCGATGATGTCCAGCGCCTTCCAGCCGTGGTCCTGGAGGAAGTTGTTGAGCAGTCCTGCTCCGCCCAGCATCTGCTGGAACAGCGCCACCACGATCACCCACGAGAGGAAGTGCGGGAGGTAGAGGACGGACTGCACGGCCTGGCGGATCTTGTTCGACACGAGGCTGTGCAGGGTCAGGGCCAGCAGGATCGGGGCCGGGAACACGAACACCGTCTGGAGCAGGGTGATGATCAGGGTGTTCTTCAGGGCGTTGAGGAACTCCGGATCCCCGTTGAACAGGATCGAGAAGTTCTCGAAGCCCACCCACAGGCTCTTCCCGATGCCGAGGTACGGCTGATAGTCCTGGAAGGCGATGACGTTCCCGCCGAGCGCCAGGTAGTGGAACGTGACGATGACGGCGATGCCCGGGAGTGCGAGCAGCAGCACGGTGCGGTCGCGCCACATGCGCTTGTACCAGGGCAGCCGGCGACGGCGGAGACGTCGGCACGAGCCACGGGACGCGGCGGGTGCCTCCTCGGGACCGGTCGACCCGGCCGTCCGGTCCGCGGGCGGAGGGCTCAGGTTCTGGGTGCTTGACGTCTGTTCGAGGGTCACGAGGGCCCTCCCTTCTGCAGGCCGTCCACCGTCCGTGGGCGGTGAGCGGGAATGGGATCTGACGGGTGAGAAAGCGGTTACCGAACGGCTGGGATCTCACCCGGGGCATTGGGATGAGCAGGTCTCGGCGTGGGGGATCCGGGAGACCGGGCGCGAGGATCAGGGGGACGACTCCGTCCAAGTGATCGATCACTTGATTCCCACGTTAGAGGGTGCGGTATCACCTGACAAGGGGGCAATGCGCTTGCCGCCGGTTGCCACGTCGTCCACGGCTGGGGCCCGACTCGCGTGCGCCGTCGGCACGCGGGAAGATGCAGGTGCAGAGGCCGTGGTCACGGTCGACCGGGGCGTCGCACGGCCGAAAAGCGGGTGCGACGCGCACACGAGGAGAGGACCCGAGCGGGGACGCGACGCCGGGATCGGGAGAAGAGGATTGAGATGTCGGGGCTGACGGGCAGGGCGACCATCTGGCAGGTCGCCGCGCGCGCCGGGGTCTCCCACCAGACGGTGTCGCGATTCATCAACGGGGACCCGCGCATGCGCCCCGAGACGCGGGCGCGCGTCGCGGCATCGGTCCGCGAGCTCGGCTACCGCCCCAATCTGGCGGCTCGCTCCATGCGCACGCAGCGCAACCAGCGCGTGGCCGTGGTGCTCCCCCCGATGATCCACCAGGGTCTCGCGATGGCGCTGGGCGGTGCCGTCCTCGCCGCCAACGAGCAGGGGTACGCGGTGCAGGTGGTCAGCGAGAGCGGCGACCTCGAGGACCGTGCGGACCGCGTGCGGGAGATCGCGGAGTCCGGCGATGTCGACGGCGTGCTCGCGCTGATCCCGCTTCCCCCGGAGACACGGAGCGCCTCACCGAGCAGAGCCGCCGTCGTGATCGCCGACGACTACGACGAGGGCTCGCGCTCGATCGGAGAGCTCGCCGACGCGAGTCCGATCGCGGAGATGATCGAGCGTCTCGCAGAGCTCGGGCATCGCCGATTCCTCCACGTCACGGGCGAACTGCGCTTCCACTCCGCTCGCGAGCGGAAGCGGCTCTTCGTCGCGACGATCGAACGGCTCGGCCTGGGACCGGCGCGTGTGCACGAGGGGGCCTGGACGGCGCAGGCGGGGCGCGAGGCGGTCAGCGCTCTCGACGACGACGATCGGCCGACGGCGATCATCACGGCGTGCGACCCCACTGCCGCGGGCGTCCTGGAAGCGGCCTCGGAGCGCGGCTGGTCGGTCCCCGGGGATCTCAGCGTCACGGGCTGGGACAACCACGTCCTGGGCGCGAACATGCGGCCCTCGCTGACCACGGTCGACACGGACCACCGGCAGCTGGGGCGCAATCTCATGCGCCGGCTGACGGCATCGCTGCGCAACGAGGACCCGCCGGACGACGAGGCGCCCCTGAACGAGATCCTCTGGCGAGGCTCAACAGGCCCGACGCCCCGCTGATCGGGCACTGCCCACGAGGACGTGCTGTCACCCGCAGCCTGCGGGCCTCCTCCACCGGCGCGATCCGCCCTCACTCCCCCAGCCTCGTCGCGACGCCCGCGAGCACCATCGCCAGCTGGGTCTCGAACCGCTCGTGAGGATCGGCCCGCAGGTGCCCCGTGCGGCGCACGAGGGGAGCGCCCTCCCCGATGAACGCGTCCCGGGACTCGGCGTCGTAGCGCTCGGGATCCTCCTGCGCGGACTGCGCGCGCTCCTGCTCCTCGATGACGAAGCCGACCACGAAGGCGGTCACGAGCTCTGCGGCGTCGACGGCCGTCTCGAGCGGGACCCCGTCGGCCGTCCACGCCTCGAGCCACGGTTCCTGTGCGCGCAGCACGTCGGGGTCGGTGAGCCGGGTGCCGCTGAAGGTGCGGGCGCCGTCGCGGTGCAGCAGGTACTCGCGACGCAGAGCCCGCGCGTAGTCGCCGAGCGACTCCTGGGGGCTCGCCCCGGCCCGGGGAGCGGAGGCCGCCATCACCCGCCGCTGGATCTCGGTCCCCATCTCGTCGAGAAGCTCCTGCTTGCCTCTCACGTGCCAGTAGAGAGCGGGCGCCCTGACGTCGAGCCGGGAGGCGACCGCGCGCACGGTGACCGCGTCCGCCCCCTTCTCGTCGAGCACCTCGAGGGCCGCCTCCACGATGCGCTGCCTGGTGATCCCCTTCGCCATGCTTGACACCTTAACAAAGTTAAAGCAACCTGTTCGCGTCACTGAACTTAGTTAAGGCAGAGGAGCGTCCCATGCGCGCAGCCGTCGTCACCACACCCGACAGCCTCCCCACGGCCACCGACTTCGCCGACCCCGAGCCCCAGCAGGGCGAGGAGCTGATGACCCTGGTGGGTGCCGGCATCCATCAGGTCGTGCGCTCGATCGCGTCCGGTCGCCATTACGGGAGCACGAACCGCTACCCGCTCGTGCCCGGGATCGACGCCGTCGCGCGCCGTGCCGACGGCTCCCTCGTGTACACGGGTTTCTCGCGGGCTCCCTGGGGCACCATGGCCACCTCCATGGCCACGTCCTTCGGGCTCCCGCTCCCCTCCGGCGCCGATCCCCTCGCGATCGCCGCGGGGATGAACCCGGCCATGTCGGGCTACCTCCCTTTGGTGGACCACCGCGAGACGCACGGTGAGCTGGGCACCGTGCTCGTCCTCGGCGCCACCGGCATGGCAGGGCGCGCCGCCGTGCAGTCCGCCCTCGCCCTCGGAGCGACGAGCGTGATCGCCGCCGGACGTGACGAGCAGTCCCTGGCCGAGCTCGCCTCGCTCGGTGCGCGTCCCGCGGCGACCGGGCACTCTCCGGAGCCGCTCGCCGCGGAGGTCGCCCGCTCCACGCCGTCCCTCGTGCTCGACTACGTCTGGGGCCCCGTCGCGGAGGCGACCTTCGCCGCTCTCGGGCGACGCGGACTCGGGGACGATGCCGCGCAGATCTCCTACGTCCAGATCGGAAGCCTCGCAGGAGCCGACGCGTCCCTTCCCGCAAGCCTCCTTCGCAGCCGGCGCATCTCCCTCAGCGGCAGCGGAGCGGGCTCGGTGGACACGCAGAAGCTGATGGCACGGCTGCCCGGCCTGATGCACCTGATCGCCGACGGCACGCTGCAGATCCCCTACACGTCGTATCCCCTCGCGCGGGTGGCCGAGGCCTGGCAGCACGCCGGGCGGGACCGTGCGGTGGTGGTGCCCGACTGAGAGGGGCCCGACATCGCGTCGTCGGTGTTCCGAGCCGTCACGAGTCCCCGATGCCGCTCGAACACCGGCACCCGATCTCAGACGCCTCTGGTCGCGAGGAACTCCGCCACGGCGACATCGAACCGGTCCGGGCGCTCGAGGTTCGGATAGTGGGCGACGCCGGGGATCTCCACGTACTCCCCCTCAGGCACCGACGCGGCGAGCCGCTCCCCCATCGCCCGGTGATCGGTGCCGTCCAGCGCCCCGCACAGGGCGAGGACGGGAATCTCGATCCGCCCCACGCGCTCCCAGGTCCCGGTGACCGGGCTGAACGGGATCGGCGCGATCGGGGTGCCGTTCGCGTCGACCCGCAGGTGGTGGGCCACCGTTTCGCGAGCCATGGTCTCCACGAGGTCGACCACTGCGGGATCCACGTCGGACCTCCCGCGCTGCGGCCCGGCCGTGAACTCGCTGAACACGGCGATCCATGTCTCGAGATCGCCCGCAGCCTCCGCCGCCTGCCACCTCTGGAAGACGTCGAGGCACCAGGGATCGGTGAAGGTCGGCTCGCTCGTCCCCGTGCCGCTCACCACCAGCGCGGAGGCCCGCCCGGGATGCTCGAGCGCGACGTCGACCGCGGTGCCCCCGCCCATGGAGATCCCCACGAGCACCGCACGCTCGATGTCGAGAGCGTCGAGCAGCGCGACGACGTCGTCGGCCAGCCGGTAGGGGCCCTCGGCGTCGGAGGACCCTCCGTGCCCCCGGGCATCGGGCACGATGAGTCGACGATCGGGGAACGCTCCGAGCTGCGGGCCCCACATCCGGTGGTCCACGGCCCCGCCGTGCAGGAGGACCAGGGGATCCCTCCCTCCGGTCTCCGGAGAGGACGGCGGGATGTCGAGATGGGCGATGGTCTGGTCAGCGAGCACGAGCCGGCGCGTCGTCGGGTTCATGACAACCAGGTTGTCATATTGGCACTACGATGACAACCCAGGTGTCATACTTCTGGGGTGAGCACACCCCTGGAACCCGATGCCCTCGCAGATCGCCTCGCCGAGGTCTACGTCGCGATCGGACCGGTGTACCGCACGGTCGCGCGGATCGTGGAGCGCAGCGAGACGGACATGGGCATGTCCATGGGAGTGCGCAACGTGCTGGACCAGCTGCGCCGCGGTGGGGATCGCACGGTCCCCCAGCTCGCCCGCGCCCAGGACCTGAGCCGACAGTTCGTCCAGCGGATGGTCAACGACGCTGCCGCGGTCGGCTTCGTCGAGCTCCGCGAGAACCCCGCGCATCGCCGCTCGTCCCTCGTGCACCTGACCGGGGCCGGCGAGGAGGCCATCGCCGCCGTGGCGGCGCGCGAGCACGCGCTGATGGCCCGTGTGGGCGGGGGGATTACGGAGGCGGAGATCGACGCGACGCTGCGGGTCCTGCACCAGATGCGGCTCGCCCTCGAGCAGATCGACGAGCGGTCCTCGTCCTCCTGCTGAGGAGCTGGCAGGCAGCGCGTGGCTGCGGCGGCGCGTCGCCGCTCACCGGCCCGAGAGGACCACGCGCCCCGGGGTCTCCCGCGAGAAGCGCATGCGGGTGCAGTCACCAGCCCGCTCCAGGTCGACCACGATTCAAGCCCGCGTGCGAGTCGCCGTTCGCGCCCATGATCCCTCGAGGGAGCCGCACGCGTCGTCGGGCGTGGAAGAGGCCCCCTCCAAGTGGAGGGGGCCTCTGTCCGTCATGCCTGGTGGAGACTAGGGGGATCGAACCCCTGACCTGAAGCTTGCAAAGCTACCGCTCTACCAACTGAGCTAAGTCCCCGTATTCGAGCTCTCGGATGGGCTCAGGACTTCGACTGCTGCTCGCTGATCTTCTCGGCCTCGGCCCAGAGATCGTTCTCGAGCTTGTCCGCCTCGACCTTGCGCCACACCAGGATGCCTGCGACGGCGCTGGAGACGAGGACCGCGGAGTACGTGAGCAGCTTCTTCATCGGAACCTCCGAAAGCGTGGGAGTGGGCCTAACTGGACTTGAACCAGTGACCTCTGTCTTATCAGGACAGCGCTCTAACCGACTGAGCTATAGGCCCGTGTGCTGCGGATCCGGATCACCGGGCCGCACCGACGCTCAACTGTAGCGAAGCGTGTGCTTCCGCGTCCAACCCGACGGTGGCCCTGTACCGGACATCACAGGCCTCTGACCGGGCAGTCCCTGAGCGGGGCGTCCCGACCGGGCCGTGAGCCGGAGCTCGAGCACGCGCCCTCTGGTCCCGCCTCACCCGCGCCCCATCCCTTACGGCTTCGTCACAGGTGTCGACGTCCTTCGCACACAGGAGCAGACTCGTGTCGACCGCGCGTCCCGTCGACCGCCGATGCCGCCCGGTCGGGAAGGAGCGCCGCATCGTGGTCGATCTGCACTCGCGGCCGAGCACGGGACGGGATCCGCGACGGCCGGCCGCGCCGCGCCGTCCGCGCGGCATCCCGTGGTGGTCGGCCCTTGCCGGGATCGCGTCGGGCCTGGTCCTGCTCGCCCTGTCCGGGCTGTGCTCCCTCGCCTTCAGCTCCTCGTCGGCCCCGCTGATCGCGGTGGGCGGAGCCTTCGTCGACGTGGTCCCAGCCTGGTTGAAGGACCTGGTCATCGGGCTGTTCGGCACGCGCGACAAGCTCGTGCTCGACATCTCGATGCTGCTCGTGTACGCCGTGGTGACGGGACTGATCGGGGTGCTCGGCGCGAGACATCCGCGGGCGGCGGCCGTCCTGCTCGCACTGCTCGGCGCCGCCGCCGGCGTCTTCGTGTTCACGCGGGCCCAGAACTCCGCGGCCGACGTGGTGCCGACCCTCGTCGGCACGGTTCTCGCGGTGGTGATCTTGCGCGCGCTGCTCAGCAGGTCCGGTCCATCCCCGTCGGCCCACGGGCACGGCGGGCGGGACAAGCCCGCCCCTGCCACCGCGCCCTCCCCTGCCGCTCCGACGTCCCCTGCCGACGCGCCACCCCGCAGAGCGCTCATCGCGGGCACGGGAGTGCTCGCCGCCATCGTCGCCGCGGGCGCGCAGGGCATCGCGACCAGCCGCGATCTGAGCCGGAAGGTTGCGCAGTTCGTGCTGCCCACCCCTCGGAAGCGCGCGGCACCGATCCCGGCCGGGGCACAGGTCGACGTCGCGGGGATGCCGCCGTTCGTCACCCCGAACGGCGACTTCTACCGCATCGACACTGCTCTCGCGGTGCCCCGCGTGGACCCCACGAGCTGGAGCCTGCGCATCCATGGCCTCGTGGACCAGGAGATCGAGCTCGATTTCTCTCAGCTTCTCGCCGAGCCCATGATCGAATCCCATGTGACGCTCACCTGCGTCTCCAATGTCGTGGGCGGCGATCTCGCGGGCAACGCCACGTGGATCGGGGTGCCCGTCGCCCGGCTCCTCGAGCGCGCCGGCGTGCAGGACGGAGCCGACATGGTCCTCTCCCGCTCGACCGACGGCTTCACCGCCTCGACCCCGCTCGAGGCGCTCACCGACGGACGCGACTCGCTGCTCGCCGTGGGCATGAACGGCTCCCCGCTGCCGCCCGAGCACGGCTACCCGGTGCGGATGGTCGTCCCCGGGCTCTACGGCTACGTCTCGGCGACCAAATGGCTCACGGAGCTCACGGTCACCCGCTTCGCCGACCAGACCGCGTACTGGACCTCCCGGGGCTGGTCGGAGCGCGGCCCCATCAAGACCGCCTCGCGCATCGACGTCCCCCGCGAGGGCAAGGACCTCGAGGTCGACGGGGACGGCGCCGTGATGCTCGGCGGGACCGCATGGGCGCAGCACCGCGGCGTGCGCGCCGTGCAGGTGCAGATCGACGACGGGGACTGGCTCGACGCCGAGCTGGGCACGGCGGTCACGTCCGACACCTGGACCCAGTGGGCCCTGCGCTGGGCCGACGCGCGTCCCGGAAAGCACACGGCGCGCGTGCGAGCGACGGACGGCACGGGCGAGCTCCAGACCTCGCAGCACGCAGATCCCGCCCCGAACGGCTCGAGCGGCTGGCACACCATCCGCTTCACCGTCGCCTGAGACGGGCCGGGCGGGGGCCGCAGTCGCCCACAGGGGGCGCCCCGGTCCGGCCTGTCGCCCACCGGCATATACCGGACCCCTCTGCCGTATATGGCAGTGATGTCGCCCTGGCGCCGGTGGCCGACACGGCACACGCAGCAGAGCCCTGGAGAGCTCGCACGCGGCCCACCGCCGCAGCGTGTCCCGACGCACGCAGAAGCGCCCGGCGCCGCCGTGGCGGCACCGGGCGCTTCGCAGAGGTGCGCGGGAGAGATCGGCGCGCGGCGGGATGACCGCCGCGCCCGCTCTCAGCCGGCCGTCACTCGTCGGTGAAGGTCATCTTCAGTCCGCCCAGCAGGGCGGCGACGATGTTGTAGAGGAACGCGAGGAGCGTGCCGAGCGCCGTGATGATGACGATGTCGACGACGGCGGCGATGGTCGCGTAGCTGATCATCTTGGAGAACTTGAAGTACTCCATGAAGGGCAGCGGCTTGTCGTTGTTGAGGTCGCGGCCGATCTCGTCGATCTTGTCCCAGATGCCGATGACCTCGACGAGGTTCCACAGCACGGCCACGGCGACCACGGTCGCGATGCCCACGGCGATCGCGATCAGGAACGACATCTTCATGACGGAGAAGGGGTCGATCCGCGAGAGCGTGAGGCGGATGCGGCGGGGGCCGCCGGAGCGCGTGGGCGCCTTGGCCGTCGCCTTCGCCGGGGAGCGGCTCGCGCCCTTGTTCGCACCGGTCGCACTGCCGGTCCCGCGAGGGTTCGCGCTCGACGCGGAGGTCGCGGAGCCCGTGCGCTGGGCACCGGTCCGCTGCGCGGAGGTGGTGCCGGCGTTCTTCGCGCCACCGTTCTTCGCGCCGCCGGTCCTCGAGCCGCCGGCGCCGTTCGCGGAGCCCGCGGAGCTCGCGGTCGTCGACGAGCCGGTCGACGTGCCCTTCGAGGAGGTCCTCGAGGAGCCCTTCGCGGGCCCTTCAGCGTCGTCGGTCGGTGTGAACGTGACCGTGGGCGCGCCCTCCGTGCCGCCGGCGCCGCCCGGGCGGCCGGGCGTCGAACCGTTCTTGCTGCTTGCCACGGGTCACTCCTCCGATGAGACGTCGCCGGTGGACGCGTCGTCGCTCGACGCGTCGTCGGACGCACCCGAGCCTAGAGCATCTGCGTCCGCATCCTCGGCAGACGCGTCGGGCGCCTGCCCCGCGGGATCGACCACGGGATCGGCCGACGACGCGGCCGACGGATCCTCCGCGCCGTCCTCCGGATCGGCCTCGTCGAGGTCGACGTCGGACTCGGCGCTCACGGCGACCAGCACGATGTGGTCGTTCTTGCCGGGCTTGGCGAAGACGACGCCCATGGTGGTGCGGCCCTTGACGGGGATCTCGGCGACGCGCGAGCGCACCACCTTGCCCTTCTCCATCACGACCAGCAGCTCGTCGCCCTCCTCGACGACGGCTGCGCCCACCAGGTGGCCGCGGTCGTCGGGCAGCTTGGCGACGCGGATGCCGAGGCCGCCGCGGCCCTGGACCCGGTACTCCTCGATGTCCGAGCGCTTGGCGAAGCCTCCGTCGGTCACGGTCACCACGTAGGTGCCGGGGCGCACCACGTCCATCGCGAGCAGCTCGTCGTCGTGGCGGAACTTCATGCCGGTGACGCCGCTGGTGGCGCGGCCCATCGGGCGCAGCACGTCGTCCGAGGCGGGCATGCGCACGCTCTGGCCGTTGCGGGAGACCAGCAGCAGCTGGTCGTCGCCGTCGACCACGCGGGCGGCCACGAGCTCGTCGGGCTGGGGGCCGTCGGCCGTCTCCATCTCGCGCAGGTTCACGGCGATGATGCCGCCCGTGCGGGACGAGTCGAACTGGGTGAGCGCGGTCTTCTTCACGAGGCCGTGGCGGGTGGCGAGCACCAGGTACTCGGCGTCCTCGTAGCTGGAGATCGCGAGCACGGAGGCGATGTGCTCGTCCGGCTGGAAGGCCAGCAGGTTCGCCACGTGCTGGCCCTTGGCGTCGCGCGGGGCCTCGGGGATCTCGTAGCCCTTGGCGCGGTAGACGCGGCCGGCGTCGGTGAAGAACAGCAGCCACTGGTGGGTGGTCGTGGTGAAGAAGTGCTGGACCACGTCGTCGTCCCGCAGGCTGGCACCGCGCACGCCCTTGCCGCCGCGCTTCTGGGCGCGGTACTGGTCGGTGCGGGTGCGCTTGACGTAGCCGCCCTTGGTGATGGTGACGACCACGTCCTCCTCGGGGATGAGGTCCTCCATCGACATGTCGCCGTCGAAGGGCAGGATCTCGGTCCGACGGTCGTCGCCGTACTTCTCGACGACGCCCGCGAGCTCCTCGGAGACGATGTCGCGCTGGCGCTGCGGGGAGGCGAGGATCGCCTTGTACTCCTCGATGAGGGCCTGCAGGCGGTCGTGCTCCTCGATGATCTTCTGGCGCTCCAGGGCGGCCAGGCGGCGCAGCTGCATCGAGAGGATCGCGTTCGCCTGGATCTCGTCGATCTCGAGCAGCTCCATGAGGCCGGTGCGGGCCTCGTCGGCATCCGGGGAGCGGCGGATCAGCGCGATGACCTCGTCGAGCGCGTCGAGCGCCTTGAGGTAGCCGCGGTAGATGTGGATCTGCTCCTCGGCACGGTCCAGGCGGTACTGGGTGCGGCGCACGATGACGTCGAGCTGGTGCTTCGTCCACTCGCGCACGAAGGAGTCGACGGACAGGGTGCGCGGCACCCCGTTCACGAGCGCGAGCATGTTCGCGCTGAAGTTCTCCTGCAGCTGCGTGTGCTTGTACAGGTTGTTCAGCACGACCTTGGCGACGGCGTCGCGCTTGAGCGTGAGCACGAGGCGCTGGCCCGTGCGGCCCGAGGTCTCGTCGTTGATGTCGGCGATGCCCTGGAGCCTGCCGAGCTTCACGAGCTCGGCGATCTTGCGGGCGAGCGAATCGGGGTTGACCTGGTACGGGAGCTCGGTGACGACGAGCGCCATCCGCCCCCGGACCTCCTCGGTGGAGACCACGGCGCGCTGGGTGATGGAGCCGCGACCGGTGCGGTACGCGTCCTGGATGCCGCGGGTGCCCACGATGGTCGCGCCCGAGGGGAAGTCGGGGCCCTTGATGCGGGCGAGGCACGCGTCCAGCAGCTCCTCCTTCGTCGCCTCGGGATTCTGCAGCAGCCACTGGACGGCCTCGGAGACCTCGCGCAGGTTGTGCGGCGGGATGTTCGTGGCCATGCCCACGGCGATGCCTGCGGAGCCGTTGCACAGCAGGTTCGGGAAGCGCGCCGGCAGGATCGTCGGCTCCTCGAGGGTGCCGTCGTAGTTGTCCTGCATGTCGACGGTGTTCTCGTTGATGTCGCGCACCAGCTCGAGGGCCAGCGGCGCCATCTTGCACTCCGTGTACCGCGAGGCGGCTGCGCCGTCGTCGCCGGCCGAGCCGAAGTTGCCCTGGCCCAGGATCAGCGGGTAGCGCATGTTCCAGGGCTGCACGAGGCGCACCATGGCGTCGTAGATCGCGGAGTCGCCGTGGGGGTGGTAGCCGCCCATGACCTCGCCGACGACCTTCGCGCACTTGGAGAAGGAGCGGTCGGGGCGGTAGCCACCGTCGTACATCGCGTAGACGATGCGGCGGTGCACGGGCTTGAGGCCGTCGCGCACGTCCGGGAGGGCGCGGTCCACGATGACGCTCATCGCGTAGTCGAGGAAGGAGCGCTGCATCTCCTGGTTCAGGTCGACCTGGGTGATGAGGTCGCCCTCGCCCTCGTCGAGCGGGTCCACCAGGGTGATCACACGCTCGGAGGCCTCGCCGACCTCGATCTGGGTGCCGCCGGCGTCGGGACCGTCGGGGCCGACGGGCGCGCCCGAGCCGGTCGCGTCGTCGGAGGGGTCGGGGACGTCGCCCGCGCCCTCGGCGCCGGTCGGGGTGTGCTGGTCCTCGGGGCCGCCCGGGGTGCCGGGGTTCTCGGGGGTGTCGGAATCGTCGTTCATCAGCTGGCGCCTTTCGTTCAGGGCCTGTCAGTGCGGGTCGTCTGGGAGGTGCGGGGCGGGCTCGCTCTCGATCAGATGTCGAGGAAGCGCACGTCCTTCGCGTTCTCCTGGATGAAGCGGCGGCGCGACTCGACGTCGTCGCCCATGAGCACGGAGAACACCGCGTCGGCATCGGCCGCCTCGTCGACGGTGACCTGCTTGAGGGTGCGCGAGGCGCGGTCCATCGTGGTGGTCTGCAGCTCCTGCCAGTCCATCTCGCCCAGGCCCTTGTAGCGCTGGATGCCGTTGTCCTTGGGGATCCGCTTGCCGGAGGCGCGGCCCTCGGCGAGGCGCGCATCGCGCTCGTCGTCGCTGAACACGTAGTCGTGCGGGGCGTTGGACCACTTCAGGCGGTACAGCGGCGGCATCGCGATGAACACGTGGCCGAGCTCGATGAGCGGGCGCATGTAGCGGAACAGCAGCGTCAGCAGCAGGGTGCAGATGTGCTGGCCGTCGACGTCGGCGTCGGCCATCAGGATGATCTTGTGGTACCGCAGCTTGGTGGCGTCGAAGTCCTCGCCGATGCCGGTGCCGAAGGCGGTGATCAGCGAGCGCACCTCCTGGTTGTCCAGGGCGCGGTCCAGGCGCGCCTTCTCGACGTTCAGGATCTTGCCGCGGATCGGGAGGATCGCCTGCGTGCGCGGGTCGCGGCCCTGCACGGCGGAGCCGCCGGCGGAGTCGCCCTCGACGATGAACACCTCGCACTCGGCGGGGTTGCGGGACTGGCAGTCCTTGAGCTTGCCGGGCATGCCGCCGCTCTCGAGCGGGGACTTGCGGCGGGTCGCGTCGCGCGCCTTGCGGGCGGCCTCGCGGGCCAGCGCGGCGCTCTGGGCCTTGCGCACGATGTCGCGGGCCTCGCCCGGGTGGGACTCGAACCAGTCGCCGACCTTCTCGGTCATCACCTTGGAGACGAAGGTGCGGGCGATGGTGTTGCCGAGCTTCGTCTTGGTCTGGCCCTCGAACTGGGGCTCGCCGAGCTTCACGGAGACGACCGCGGTGAGGCCCTCGCGGATGTCCTCGCCGGTAAGGTTCGGGTCCTTGTCCTTGATGAGGCCCTGCGCCTTGGCGTAGCGGTTGACCACGCCGGTCAGCGCGGAGCGGAAGCCCTCCTCGTGGGTGCCGCCCTCGTGCGTGTTGATGGTGTTGGCGTAGGTGTGGACCGACTCGGAGTAGGCGGTCGTCCACTGCATCGCGATCTCCACGGAGATCATGACCTCGGTGTCCTCGGCCTCGATGTCGATGATCTCGGGGTGAACGATGTCGGCCCGCTTGACCGAGTTGATGTAGGCGACGAAGTCGCGCAGGCCGTTCTCGTAGCGGTACGTGACGGTGCGGGGCTTCTTCGGGTCGGTGCCCTCGGCGGCGTCCTCGGCCTCGCGCGCGACGTCGACGGCCTGGTCGTCGTCCTCCTCGACGTCCTCCGGGCGCTCGTCGGTCAGCGAGATCCGCAGCCCCTTGTTGAGGAAGGCCATCTGCTGGAAGCGCTTGCGCAGCGTCTCGAAGTCGTAGTCGACGGTGTCGAAGATGTCGGCATCGGCCCAGAAGGTGATCGTGGTGCCGGTCTCCCCGGTCTCCTCGCCCTCGACGAGATCGGTCGACGGCACGCCCCGCAGGTAGGTCTGACGGTGCACGTGGCCCTCGCGGCGCACCTCGACGTCGAGCTGGGTGGACAGGGCGTTCACGACGGAGGAGCCCACGCCGTGGAGACCGCCGGAGACCGCGTACCCGCCGCCGCCGAACTTGCCGCCCGCGTGTAGCTGGGTGAGCACGAGCTCGACGGTGGGCTTGCCCTCGGTGGGGTGCATGCCGACGGGGATGCCGCGGGCGTGGTCGACGACCCGCACTCCGCCGTCGGCCAGCAGCGTGACCTCGATGGTCTCGCCGTAGCCGGCCATCGCCTCGTCCACCGAGTTGTCGACGATCTCCTGGACCATGTGGTGCAGGCCGCGCTCACCGGTGGACCCGATGTACATGCCGGGGCGCTTGCGGACCGCGTCCAGGCCCTTGAGGACGGTGATGTCGGAGGCGCCGTAGTTCCCTCCGGCGACCTCGGCCGCGAGCTGATGCTCGGTCTCCTCCGACATCTGCTCGTCGGGATTCTCGGCTGCCATCGCGCTGTCGCTCACGTCGGGGTTCGCTCCTCGGGTCTCGGTGCACACCGGGGGCAGGATCGTTCCGCCGACGGGTGCCGTGCTCGCCGGCCGACGGCATCGCCGACCGCAGACGGCGCACCGATCTCCCCACGGCGCGAGTCCGTGCGATGACCTGGGGCGACCCGGAGCGAGCGGCCGCAGCCGACGTCTCCTGATCCGCGGCCGTGGATGCTTCCGGCCGAACCTCTTCATTCTAGCGGATTCGAGGCCACGATTCACGCCGTGCGGCACGAAAATGGGGACAGATCGCCCCCGGAAGTGCCTCCAGGAGGCTCTGCGACGCCTCTCGGAGTGATCCGGGGTGGTGGAGATGAGGGCCGGTACGTCCGGCGGGCCGCTGACGCGTCTGGAGGGCGTCTGGTGCTTCGGCACCGGCGCCGCCCGACGCCTTCCGCGCCGTCGTCGTCCGAGGCATTCCCCTCAACGGCAGCGCTCAGGGGCGGCCCTCGCGCTCCCAGCGCCTACGGACCATCGGCAGGAGACGATCGCGGCTGCGCCGACGGTGCTCGCCCAGGGTCGGCAGCGAAGGATCGACGTCCCATCGGGAGGCGTCGACGAAGAAGCCGAGGATCCCTGCGAGAACGTCGGTCGCATCGGATCTCGGCGCCCCATGTCGGTCCATGAGCGCGTCGATCCGGGCGTCGACGTCCAGCGCCCCATCGGCGTCGTCCACCGAGGCGAACAGCTGCAGGGCGTCCGCGACGCGGCTCCCCCGGCCGGCCCACGCCCAGTCCACGATCACGACGGAGCCGTCGCTCCGCACCAGCAGGTTGTCCGCCCGCAGGTCGGTGTGGCACAACGTGTCCCCGTCCAGCGAGGCGATCCCGTCGGTCCCAGCCGTGGCGAGGTCTCCGATGCGCGCACGGATCCAGGGATCGAGATCCGCAGGGGGATCGGCGTGAACCCGCTCGAATCCTCGCAGGTCCTCCCCGATTTGGTCGGGAACGGACGGAGCACTCGGGAGAGGTGAAGGAGTCGCCTCCCGCTGCAGAACGTCCAGGGTCTCGAGGACCGCGTCGAGCATCGACGGTGCCCATGGCAGAGTCGGGAGCGAGCCGTCGACGGCCTCGATCATGAGCACGAACCAGGGGCCCTCGCTGAACGAGGCGATCAGCCGTGCTGCGGGAACCGCGGGCGGCATGTGCTCGAGGTTCCCGGCTTCCTGGAGGTTCAGCCGCATCGATCCCGCGTTGGTCCGTGCCGTCACCGCCTTCACGAAGGCCGTGCGTCCATTGCGGGCGGTGACGACCTCGGCGGTGCTCGGGGAGAAGCCGCCGTGAGCGCTCCGGTGGGCGTGGACCGGTGCGCCGAGCACGTCCGCCACTCGGGCATGCACGCGCTCGGGGAGGTCGTCCCAGGTCAGACGGTGAGTCGTGGGCTCGGTCATGGCTCTCCTCCCGGTGGCCGGCGATTCGATGATCCCGGGGCTCGGGCGAGGTCTCCACCGGTTTTCGGGGGGCGCACGTCCCTGACCACCGGAGTTCGCTGGTCCGTGGGCGCCTCAGCCGTAGGTGTCGCGGGGGCCGCGCCAGGTGACGGTGCGTCGGCCTCGCTTCCAGGAGCGCTCGGCCGCCGCGGGCCCGGTCACGCGCAGCTCGGAGACGACGTGCGCGCCCACGTGCTCCTCGATGGTGGAGATCAGGCGCGGGGTGAGCATGCGCATCTGCGTGGCCCAGGCGGAGGAGCTCGCCGAGACCACGAGGACGCCCTCGTCGAGCGAGACGGGGGTGCAGTGCTCGGCGACGCTCGGCCCCACGATCTCGTCCCACTCCTCCAGGACGCGCCCGGAGTTCATGCCCTCGGTCCAGCCCAGGTCGCCCAGGACCCGCCGCATCACGGCCTCGAGCCCCTGCGGGTCACGGGCGTCGGGGCGGGAGCCCGAGTACCCGGGCGTGCTGCGCCTGCGGCGCTCGTGGAGGCCCTGCGTCTTCGCGGAGATCGGGAACAGGCCGCGATCCCGAGCGGCGGCCCGGGAGCGGTTCACGGTGCGCCGGGCGAGCTCGAAGGAGTCGTCGCTGCGGGGCAGCTCGGGAGGGTCGACGGGCTCCTCGTCGACGCGATCCGTATCGACGGGCGTCTGGTCGGCGGATCTGATCGCCGGCTCTTCCGCCGGTTGCCCGGCTGATCGCTCCGCCGCCCCCTTCGCCGGCGAGGCCGCGCCGTCCCGACGTGCACGTGCGCGCCGACCCCCGCTGCCGGCGAGGGCCTGGCGCCGCTCCTCCTGGGCAGCCCGTTCGCGCCAGGTGCCCAGGTCGTACGGGTTCGGCACGCCGCCCGACGCGGGAGTCACCAGCTGCCCCCGCCGCCGTGGTGGAGACTTCCCTCGCGCACTCGGGCCTCGCCGAGCTGCACGTCGACCACATGGATCTCGCCCTCGAGGGAGTCGGGGATGTCGGAGTCGTTGGCCGTGGTGATGAGCACCTGGGAGGCGCCGGTGACGATGCGGCCCAGGCGCTCACGACGACTCGTGTCGAGCTCGCTGAAGACGTCGTCGAGAACGAGGATCGGCTCACCGTCACCCAGATCACCCTCCTCCAGGCGCAGCAGGTCGTAGGAGCCCAGGCGCAGCGCGAGGGCGAGGGACCAGGATTCGCCGTGGCTCGCGTACCCCTTGGCGGGGAAGCCGTGCAGACGGATCTCGAGGTCGTCGCGATGGGGTCCGACGAGCGTCACGCCCCGGTCGACCTCGTCGTCGCGCTTGGCGACGGCCTCGGCGAGCAGGGCGTCCTCGAGCTCCTTGGTGCTGGGCAGCGCGCCGTCGGGCACGGCGAGCGTGTCGAGCACGCTCGAGCGGTAGGAGATGTCGGCCGGGGAGTCGATGCTGCCCCGCTGGTCGGGCGGCAGGTCGAGGGAGGACTCGGCGCCGGCGTCGCTCGCCACGCGCAGGTAGGAGTAGCCGACGTGGGGGCGCAGCCGGTTCACGAGGTGCACGCGGGCGCGCAGCAGCTCGGCGCCCAAGCGGGCGAGCTGCTGGTCCCAGACCTCGAGGGTCGAGACCGCCGCCTCCTCGGGATCGAGACCTCCCACGGAGCGGCCGGCCCCGCCGCGGCGCATGGTGCGCATCTGCTTGAGCAGGCCCGTGCGCTGCTTGACCACGCGATCGTAGTCGGCCTTCACGCCCGCGAAGCGCGGGGCGATCAGGAAGAGCAGCTCGTCGAGGAATCGCCGTCGGCCCTCGGGATCGGCCTTGACCAGACCCAGGTCCTCGGGGGCGAAGAGCACGGCGCGCACCTCGCCGAGCAAATCCCGCAGGCGGTTCAGGGCGGCGCCCTGCACCCGCGCCCGGTTCGACTTGCCCGGGGTGATCTGGAGATCGACCCGCAGGTCACGGCCGGCGCGCACGAAGGCGGCACGGATGATCGCGGTCGATTCCCCGCGCCGCACCAGGGCGGCGTCGTGCGGGACGCGGTGGCTCGAGAGTGTCGCGAGGTACCAGAGCGATTCGACGATGTTCGTCTTGCCCTGCCCGTTGGGGCCGACGAAGACGGTCACGCCCGGGGCGAAGGGCAGCTCGAGATGCTCGTAGGAGCGGAAGTCGAGGAGATCCAGGGAGGTCAGATGCACGGGGACATCACCCCGCCCCCTCAGATCCGCATCGGCATGATCAGGTACTTGTACTCGCCGGAGGCATCGCCCTCGAGGGACTCCTGGCCGCTCATGACGGAGGGCTTGATGGAGTCGGTGAAGGTGAGCTTCGCGAAGTCCTCGCCGAGGGCGCCGAGGCCGTCGAGCAGGAAGCCGGAGTTGAAGCCGACGACGAGCTCCTCGCCGTCGAGCTGGGCCTCGAGGGACTCGGAGGCCTGGGCGTCGTCGCCGGCGCCGGCCTCGAGCGTCACGTTGCCCTCGGTGAAGGAGAAGCGCACGGGCGTGTTGCGCTCGGCGACCAGAGAGACGCGCTTGACCGCGTCGATGAGCGGAGCGGTAGCGACCACGGCCGTGATCGGGGTCGAGCTCGGGAACAGGCGGCGCACCGGCGGGTAGTCGCCGTCCACGAGGGTCGAGGTGGTGCGGCGGCCGCCGGCCTCGAAGCCGATGAGGTTCGCCGAGGAGTCGTCCGAGATCGCAATGTCGACGCTGCCGCCGGTCGCGAGGGAGCGGGCCACCTCCTGCAGGGTGCGGGCGCGCACCAGGGCGGTGATCTCGAGGTCGGGCCGCGAGGGGCGCCAGGTGATCTCGCTCATCGCCAGGCGGTAGCGGTCGGTCGCCATCAGCGTCATCTTCTCGCCGACGATCTCGACGCGCACGCCGGTCAGCAGCGGGAGGGTGTCGTCCTTGGAGGCGGCGACGGTGACCTGGGAGATCGCCTCGGCGAACACGTCGGCCTGGACGGTGCCCGCGACCGGGGGCATCTCCGGGAGCTGCGGGTACTCGTCGACGGGGAGGGTCGCCAGGGAGAAGGCGGCGCTGCCGCAGCGCACCTCGACCTTGGTGCCGACCAGCTCGATCGAGACGTCCTTGTTGGGCAGGGAGCGGACGATGTCCGAGAGCATGCGGCCCTGGACCAGGACCTCGCCCGGGTCCTCGACCTCGGCGGGAAGGGTGATCTGCGCGCTGACCTCGTAGTCGAAGGTCGACAGCAGCAGCTCGCCGGTGCTCTGGGCGACGACGCGCACGCCCTGCAGGATCGGCATCGCGGGCCGGACGGGGAGCGTACGGGTCGCCCAGGTGACGGCGTCGCCGAGGACGCCGCGGTCGAGGTGGAACTTCACCGTTGCCACTCCTTCGCAGGGGGTCGAGGTCGGTGCCGGGTTCCCGGCAGATCAGGTGCGGGGTGTCGAGCTGCCGGGGTGCCGGCTCTCGGCGGGAATCGCCCCGGGGACGGATCCCTCGGGGCGCGGTCGTCAGCGTAGCCGCTCGGAGGCACTTCTCGCGACACACCGAATCACACGCTTGACATTCACTGCCTCGAAGCTCCGGGGCCCCAGGCCGACGGACGCAGCCCTCGCACCCCGACTTCTCCACATCCTCAGCGGAACAAGAACAGGATTCCTCTTCTTCACGGCTGTTGATGTCGTGGAGAACTCACGTCGTCGCAGGTCACAGCGCATGATGCGGTCGTGCATGCAGCGTTGACGACGTCCACCTCGATGTGGGTGCTCTGTGCACATCTGTCCGATACGGGCCGTGGAACCACAAGAATCCATGCACATCGACCCCTGCGGGAACGCTCGATGCTCCACATTGTCCACAGAGTTGTTCACACTGGGGACGACGTCGGCCCGACCGTCCCTGTGATCCATGGTCTGTCGCACGGTGTGTCAGGGCCGGTGGCGCCTCGACCGCCCGCGCCCGACGATCGGGCCTCAGGCGTTCTTGGAGCTCGAGTTCTTGATGCGCGCCGTCAGCTCGGTCACCTGGTTGAAGATCGCCCGACGCTCCTTCATGAGCTCCGAGATCTTCTTGTTGGCATGCATGACGGTGGTGTGGTCGCGGCCGCCGAACTCCTCGCCGATGCGGATCAGCGGCATGTCCGTGAGCTCGCGGCACAGGTACATGGCGATCTGACGCGCGGTGACGAGCACGCGGGTGCGGGCGCCGCCGGTGATCTGGTCGACCGTGAGGCCGAAGTAGGAGGCGGTCTGCGCGATGATCGTCGCGGCCGTGACCTCGGCGCCGTCGTCATGCGCGAGGAGGTCCTTCAGGACGCTCTCGGCGAGGGAGACGTCCATCGGCTGCCGGGACAGGGAATGCAGCGCCTGGACACGGATCAGGGCGCCCTCGAGCTCGCGGATGTTCGTGGAGATCCTCGAGGCGATGTACTCCAGGACGTCGCGGGGGACCTCCTGGGTGCCCTCCATCTCGACCTTCTTGCGCAGGATCGCGATGCGGGTCTCGAGGTCCGGCGGCTGCACGTCCGTCATCAGACCCATCTCGAAGCGCGAGCGCATGCGGTCCTCGAAGCCGCCCAGCTGCTTCGGGGGCAGATCGGAGGTGATGACGATCTGCTTGTCGGCGTTGTGCAGCGTGTTGAACGTATGGAAGAAGGCCTCCATCGTCTCCGGCGCGCGCTGCAGGAACTGGATGTCGTCGATGAGCAGGATGTCGATGTCGCGGTAGCGGCGATGGAACTCCTGCGCCTTGCCGAACTGGCCGGACTGCACGGAGTTGATGAAGTCGTTGGTGAACTCCTCGGAGTTCACGTAGCGCACCTCGATGCCCGGGTACAGCGACTGCGCGTAGTGGCCCACCGCGTGCAGCAGGTGGGTCTTGCCCAGTCCCGAGCCGCCGTAGATGAAGAGCGGGTTGTAGGCGCGAGCGGGGGCCTCGGCGACCGCGGAGGCGGCGGCCTGCGCGAAGCGGTTGGACGAGCCGATGACGAAGGTGTCGAAGGTGTACTTCGCGTTCAGGCGCGAGTCCGAGCCCAGCGTCGACTCCTCGTCGCCGGGCGGGGCGGCATCCGTGGGCCGACGGGTCTCGTCGACCCGTTGCGTCCTCTCCGAGCGGCGGGCATCGTCCTCGTGGGCGAACCACTCGGCATCCTCGCGTCGGCTCCGAGCGTCGGACGACGGGCCCGCCGTCCCCTTTCCCGATCCGGTCTCCGTCGGCGCCTCCGCGGGGAAGCGATCGGCGCCGAACGGTCGGCGGGCACCGGCGCCGCCCGCCGGAGCGGGGTCCGGGGAGGGGACGGACGACGGGGAGGACGGCAGCGGGGACGGGGCGGAGGCGGTGCTCCGAGCACCTGCGGAGCCGCCCTGGGCGTCCGCTCCGTCCACGTTGTCCACATCGGTGTCCACAGCCCCGGTGGACGGCGCGCGGTCGGCGGCTGCCGTGCCGCGAGGAGATTCGTCGTCGTCCTCGAAGAGGGACTCGTCGACGGTGACGGCGAAGCGGGTCTCCCGCCCCGTGGCCTCGGACAGCGCCTCCTTCAGGGCGCCGGCGATGCGCTGCTCGAAGAGGTCCTTCGCCCAGGTGGAAGGGGCTGCGACCAGTGCGGTGTCCGCGACGATGGCCATCAGCCGGGAGAGGGTCAGGAAGGCCATGGCGCGCTCGGTGACGGTCTCGTACCGACGCAGGATCCGAAGGGTCTCGTCCCAGGTCGCGTCGTAGTCGACGGCTGTCTCGTCCATGCTGCTCTCCGTACGGGCTCAGGGTTGTCCACCCAGTTTTCCACAGTCTCGGAGCGCCTGGGGACGCTCCGGGGGTGAGCATGCGCATCGCCGGGAGGAATCGTTCGCGGGCTCGTCACCGGAGGGTCGCCGGGACGCGGCAGGATCCCTCGCGACGGGTGAGAATCGCACCACAATCGGGCTGACCAGCGTCGCGTCCGTTGACCCCCCGTGTGCCCGAGCCTAGGATCGTGCAGTCGTCGCTGTGCCGCCCCCTGGGTCGGCGGAGTCGCACGGAACCGGGCCCCACGTCGGCCCCGGACACCGGAAGCGCCCGCCCCCGTGATCGCGCAGCGGCCCCAGAGCCACCGCGAGAGGCACGCCCCTGTGCCGCGATCGAGGAGAACCGATGACCAAGCGTACGTTCCAGCCGAACAACCGCCGCCGCGCCCGCAAGCACGGCTTCCGCGCCCGCATGCGCACCCGCGCCGGCCGCGCCATCATCAACGCGCGCCGTTCGAAGGGCCGCTCCGAGCTCTCGGCCTGAGCCTCGGCTCGACCGGTGATCTCGGAGGCAGGGCCATGAGCTGGTCCCGCCACCGGTTGCACACGGCGCAGCAGTTCCGCACGGCCACCCGCCGAGGAGCCCGCGCCGCACGATCCCACGTGGTCGCCCACCTGGTCCTCCGCACGGAGGAGCCCCAGGAGGCCCGCGTGGGATTCGTCGTCTCCACGAAGGTGGGCAACTCGGTGGTGCGCCATCGGGTATCCCGCCGTCTGCGGGAGATCGTGCGCAGCCACCTGACCGAGATCCCGGAGCGCTCCGACCTGGTGCTGCGCACCCTCCCCGGGGTGCAGGACGTGCCCTTCGCGGATCTCGAGGAGCAGGTGACCGGCGCGATCGCGAGCGCCCGCCGCAAGCTCGAGAAGCGCTCGGCGCAGCGGTCCGCGGAGAGCACCGCACCCGGGACGCCGACAGCGGCGGTCGCGCCATGATGCCGCTCGCGGCGCTCCCGCGCCGGGTGCTCATGCTCCCGATCCGCGCCTACCAGGTGGGGATCTCGCCCTACACGCCGCCGGCGTGCCGCTTCGACCCCGTGTGCTCGCAGTACGGCATGGACGCCCTGCGCAGGCACGGAGCCGTCAAGGGACTGCTGCTGACCGCCTGGCGGATCGTGCGCTGCAACCCCTTCACCCGGGGCGGGATCGATCCCGTGCCGGCACCCGGGATGTGGACGAACCCACGTCCCGGCCATCGCTCGCGAGGGCGGCGCCCAGCCCGATAGGGCCTACCCTTGTCCGAGACCCCGACCCGCAGCCGTCACACCGCATGAACTACATGCGCCTACGGACGGCAGGAAGATCAGGCCGATGCCCAACATCCTCTATCCCATCGAGTGGGCCGTCGCATGGATCATGGTGCTGTTCCACCGGTTCCTCGACCTCTTCATGGACGGCAGCTCCGGCTGGACCTGGCTGCTGTCCATCGTGGGACTCACGATCGTCGTCCGCACCCTGATCACGCCGCTGTTCATCCGGCAGATCCGGTCCTCGCGCGCCATGCAGGCGGTCTCGCCGCAGCTCAAGGCCGTGCAGAAGAAGTACAAGGGCAAGACCGACCAGGCGTCCCGGCAGGCGATGAGCGAGGAGACCATGGCCATCTACCGGGAGGCCGGGGCGAACCCGCTCTCCTCGTGCCTGCCGCTCGTGCTGCAGATGCCGATCTTCTTCGCCTTGTTCCGCGTGCTGTTCTACAAGCTCAAGGACGCGGCGAACGGCGAGGCCTTCGGCCCCCTGACGCATGATCTGGCCTCCAACGCCTACCACGCGACCCTCTTCGGCCACGTCACCATCGCGGACAGCTTCCTGAACTCCGGCGCGGGCGGCATCGGCACCAAGATCGTCGCGGGCGTCATCATCGCGCTGATGTGTCTGGGCAACTTCATCACCCAGAAGGAGCTGACGATGCGGAACATGCCGCCGTCGGCCCTCGAGGGCCCGATGGCGAGCACCCAGAAGATGATGATCTACATGCTCCCGTTCATCTACGTGATCACGGGACCGGGCCTGCCGATCGGCGTGCTCACCTACATGCTGACCACCACCGTCTGGACCATGGCGCAGCAGGCGATCGTGGTCTACACGTACCCGACGCCCGGCTCTCCCGCCGAGTCCTCGCACCAGAAGCGCATCAACGCCAAGCGCGAGAAGAACGGCCTCGAGCCCCTCGACTTCACGCCCAAGAAGCCCGTGGTCGTCGACGACGACGCCCCGATCCGGGTGCAGCCCAAGGCCAACAAGGGCGGGAAGAAGATGACCGACGCCGAGCGCCTCGAGGCGGCTCGCGAGGCACGCCGCAAGGCCCAGGAGGAGCGGCGCGCGCGCAACCAGGACGGTGGCGAGAAGTCCTCCGACCAGTCCGGCAAGAAGCCGTCCAACGCCCTGAACAAGGGCAAGAAGCGCAAGCGCTGAGTCGTTCCCCGCACGATCCCGCAGGGGCGGAGCGCCCCGCCCCTGCGGATCCGATGCACGGCCCACGGCCTCACCCATCCCCTGAGGAGAACACCATGACCGAACCCAGCACCTCCGACGACGCCGTCGAGACGTCCGAGACCCCCGCCAGCGCACCGGCCGCCGATTCCGGCGTCGACACCGGCGACGCACTCGAGACCGGCGGCGCTCCCGAGAACGGCGACGCACTCGAGGCCCCCGCCGAGACCGCGGCTCCGGCTGAGACCGCGGCTCCGGCTGAGACCGCGGCTCCCGCCGCCGAGGCCCCGGCCTCTGCGAGCGACGATGAGAGCGCCTCTCCGGACGCCGAGGAGCAGCAGGCCGACGAGGACTCCGACGAGGAGGGGCCGGCCGCGCCCCGCGATCCGGCCGAGCGCGTCCGCGAGCTCGAGGAGGAGGGCGACATCGCCGCCGACTACCTCGAGGAGCTGCTCGACATCGCCGATCTCGACGGCGACATCGACATCGACGTGGACGGGGACCGCGCGTCGGTCGAGATCCGCGGCGCCGACCGCCTCGCGAAGCTCAACGGCTCGCGCGGCGAGCTGCTCGATGCCCTGCAGGAGCTGGCCCGCCTCGCCGTGCAGTCCCGCACCGGCAACCGCTCGCGCCTCATGCTCGACATCGGCGGCTTCCGCGCGCAGCGCAAGGACGACCTCGAGCACCTCGCCGAGGACGCCGTCGCGACCGCTCGGGAGAACGGCCGTCCGGTGCCGCTGCGGCCGATGAACCCCTTCGAGCGCAAGGTCGTCCACGACGTCGCCAAGCAGGCAGGCCTGCGCTCCGAGTCCGACGGGGACGGCAAGGACCGTCACGTCGTCATCTACCCGGCGTCCTGATGGGCGCCGGTCCCGTCGGCCCCGAGGGCGCTGGTCGCAGCGGCGCCTCGGCCCCGGCGCTGCCCGAGCATCTGCGGCCCGTCGCCGAGCGCCTGCTGGGTGACCGGCTGGGCCCGGCCGAGCGGTTCGTCGGCATGCTCGCTACGGACGGCCTCGAGCGCGGCCTCATCGGCCCGCGCGAGGTGGACAGGCTCTGGGAGCGCCATCTGATCAACTGCGCGCTGCTCGTGGACGCGATCGACGAGGGAACGCGCACGCTGGCCGACGTCGGCTCCGGAGCGGGACTTCCCGGTGTGGTCCTCGCGATCGCCCGACCCGACCTGCGGATCACCCTGATCGAGACCATGCAGCGCCGTGCGAGCTGGCTCGAGGAGGTCGCCGAGGAGCTGGGCCTCGAGGTCGAGGTGGTCCGCGCCCGGGCGGAGGATCTGCACGGCCGACGGAGCTTCGACGCGGTGACGGCACGGGCCGTCGCGGCCCTCGAGAAGCTCGCGAAGTGGACCCTGCCGCTCGTCGCCCCCGACGGGGAGCTGCTGGCGCTCAAGGGGAGCTCCGCGGCCGAGGAGATCGAGAGCGCGCAGAAGGTGCTGCGTCGCCTGGGCGGCGTCGATCCCCAGCTGCTGGAGCTCGGAGTGGGAGAGGTCGAGGTTCCCACTACAGTGGTCAGGGTGCGCCGTGCCCCGCAGGGCGGGAGCGCGAGCACTGCACGGACGAGGAAGGGAGAGGCACGTGGCTGAGAGCCGCAGCCGTTCCACCGGTCCCACCGGGAGCATGGACGACACCCCTCTCATGCGTCAGCTCGCCCGGGACCATGCCCGTCGACGGGAATTGGAGGGACTCGTGTTCGACGCTCCCGAGAGCACGCGCGTGATCACGGTGGCCAACCAGAAGGGCGGGGTGGGCAAGACGTCCACGACCGTGAACCTCGCGGCCGCCCTGGCCATGGGCGGGCTGAAGGTCCTGGTCATCGACATGGACCCGCAGGGCAACGCGTCGACGGCGCTGGGCGTGGACCACCAGTCCGAGGTCGCGAGCATGTACGACGTCCTCGTGGAGTCGACCCCTCTGGACGACGTCGTGCAGGAGGTCGACGAGGTCGAGGGCATGCTGTGCGCCCCGGCCACCATCGATCTCTCGGGCGCCGAGATCGAGCTGGTCTCGATGGTCGCGCGCGAGAACCGTCTGCGCGGCTCGATCCGCGACTACCTCGCCGCTCGCGAGTCCTCCGGGCGCGAGCGCCTGGACTACGTGCTCATCGACTGCCCGCCGAGCCTGGGCCTGCTGACCGTGAACTCGCTGGTCGCCGCCCGCGAGGTGCTCATCCCGATCCAGGCCGAGTACTACGCCCTCGAGGGCCTCACGCTGCTGCTGAAGAACATCGACCTGCTGCGTCAGCACCTGAACCCCGAGCTCGTGGTCTCCTCGATCCTGCTGACGATGTACGACGCCCGCACCCGCCTCGCGGCGCAGGTCGCGGAGGACGTCCGCACGCACTTCCCGGATCAGACCTTCGGGACGACGATCCCGCGCTCCGTGAGGATCTCGGAGGCGCCGAGCTACGGCCAGACCGTGCTGTCGTACGATCCCACGAGCAGCGGCGCGCTCGCCTATCGGGCGGCCGCGCACGAGCTCACCACACGAAGCGTCCCCTGACCTGCAGCGGGACGTCGCACAACACCCTGAACCCATGAACGGCTCGAGAGGCGAGGACGCCCCGGAGGCCCGCACGATCACTGAGCAGTGAGGACGGACATGACGCAGAAGCGAGGACTCGGACGCGGTCTGGGTGCGCTGATCCCCGGGGGGTCCACGCCTCCCGCCGAGCAGCCTCTGCGCACGCGCAGCCATCCGCGCACGTCCGCCGAGCCCGGGGAGAGCGGTGCGTCCACCCGCCCCGTCGACATGTTCTTCTCCGGCGAGCCGACGGAGGGGCAGTCCTCCGAGCGCGCCCGCGCCGCCCGTGGGGACATCGCGGGCGACATGGCGCGCGATGCCCGTGAGCGCCGCGCCGCCTCCCGCACCACCCGTTCCTCCCGCGCCCGCGGGGGTGTTGCCGCCCGCAGCGTGGCCTCCCCCTCGGAGGCGCCGGTGCAGGACGCCCCTGCCGGCACGGCCGCCGCCGATGCGTCGACCGAGCCGGTGAAGGCCGAGGAGCCCGCCGCGAAGAGGACCGCTTCCACGAAGACCTCGGCGAAGAAGCCCGCGGCGAAGAAGTCCGATCCCAAGAAGCCTGCCGCGAAGAAGTCCACGGCGTCGAAGGGCGCGGCCGCGACCTCGTCCTCGAAGAGCTCCTCGTCGAAGTCCTCTTCCGCGGAGTCCTCGTCCTCGAAGGACGCCGAGTCCTCCTCTCGATCCTCTGCGGCAGCGGCGAAGCCGGCGTCCGACGCGTCGGCGGCGCGCTCCAAGGGGTCCACGAAGTCCACGCGTTCCACGGCGCCGGCGAAGCGTGCTGGCGCTTCCGCCGAGGCGCCTGCTGCGGGCGCCGCCTCCGCGGACGCTGCCGTTTCGGGCACTGATGAACCGACTCGGGAGGACAGTCCGGTCGTGGACGTCGATCCCGGCCACCGGTTCTCCGCGCGCGAGGACATGGAAGAGCACTCGTCACCGCGGGAAGCACCGACGGTCGAACCCTCCGACACGGTCTCCAGCGTCGATGACGCCCACGAGGCGGACAGCGCGGCGGACGACACCCCGGCGGACGCCGACGCGGATGACCAGAGGGGCCTCATGCCGGTCCCCGGCGCCGAGTTCGCGGAGATCCCGATCCACGAGGTCCGGGAGAACCCCCGGAATCCCCGGACGGACTTCGACGATGATCAGCTCGACGAGCTCGCTTTCTCGCTGCGCGAGGTCGGTGTGCTGCAGCCCGTCGTGGTGCGGCCCATCCCCGTCACCGATGACGGCGAGTCCTTCGAGCTCGTCATGGGTGAGCGGCGCTGGCGTGCCGCCCGTAGGGCCGGGCTGGCGACGATCCCCGCGATCATCCGTGCCACCAGTGATGACGACCTGCTGCGGGACGCCCTGCTGGAGAACCTCCATCGGTCCCAGCTGAACCCCCTGGAGGAGGCAGCGGCCTACCAGCAGCTCCTCGAGGACTTCGGCTGCACGCAGGACGAGCTCGCCGATCGCATCGGACGCTCCCGGCCCCAGATCTCGAACACTCTGCGCCTGATGCGCCTTCCGGCCCTCGTGCAGCGGCGCCTGGCCAGTGGCGCGCTCTCGGCGGGCCATGCGCGTGCTCTCCTCGCGATCGATGATCCTCGCCTCCAGGAGGAGCTCGCGCAGCGTGTGGTCGCGGACGGGCTCTCCGTGCGAGAGACCGAGCGCCTCGCTTCCCGCGGGACGGAGCCGGCGGCGAACCGCCCCGCTCCCCGGCGCACGAGCTACAACCCCCGCGTGGTGGACCTGACCAGTCGGCTCTCGAACCGTCTGGAGGCTCCCGTGAAGATCGATGTGGGCAAGCGCAAGGGTCGCATCACGATGGAGTTCTCGAACCTGGACGATCTCGAGCGGCTCGCAGCGAAGATCGGCCTGGACCTCGGTGAGGCATTCGGCTCGCAGGAGAGCTGAGCGCGACCGCGCCTGAGCCTGAGCCGCGACACAGCCCTCCCCGCTTGAAGCGGGGAGGGCTTCTTCGTATCGGTGCAGATGTCCAGATCGACCAACAGAGCGGCTGGGTGATGGGGATGATGTGCTCGATGTTCCGGGCCGGCAGGTGGGACGTGCGGTTGCGCCGTTCGTCGTACGTACTGGGCCAGGTCGGCTGACCTTGCCCTCGCTCTCTCTCGAGATGGGTTGAGGCTCGCCATAGGCCATGATCCTAGAGGTCCGCAGCGTAAAAAGGTAGCACGGTACAGTAATACAAAAGCTACTCACGCGCTATTACGTGTGGCGAGCGCCATCCCTGGTCGTCCCGATGGTGGTTTCCACATGTGTGGACTCGGCTGTGGAGAGTCGACTGCACGGTGTGCCTCGTGGGTTCACCCGGCCTCGGGAGGGTGTTCCACGTGGAACGTGAGGGCTGCTTGGTGACCTAAGGCCCCCGGAAAGTGCACTGCTAATGGGCATTATGGGACGACGAGGAAGCCCTTCTGGTGACGCATTCGAAGCCCCGCGCTCTTACGCGGTGCGTGCGCTGCGAGAGAGTTTCCCGTGAAACCGCGTCACGCACGGGCACCTGCGTTTCTGCCGGAGCGCCCTTTCATCTCATTCCCTCTTTGATCTGGGGGCGACTAGGGCAGCCGTTGAGGTAAAAGCCAGGTTTCACGTGGAACGAGCGTTGCTTGTAGGGCTTGCGTTCGCATCCCAGCGGGGCCCGCAATGGGTCGTTCCATGTGAAACATTCCCGTCGGGAGCTGAGGCGCGGCCGTGGCAGCGTGTGGAGACTCGCTACTCCACCGGCATCGGGCCCGAAATCTCCTGCGCTCTGTGCCGCTCCGATGGATGTGGGGATCTAGCAGCGCTCCCGCATGCGGACGTGGACATCCCCGGTACGTTCAACGTGAAACTTGGCCCGCTGGGCAGAGCAAACGTACTCGTGATTCGGGACGAGCCCACGTGTCGTAGTAGCAGCTCGAGTTTCACGTGGAACGCGCCGCTGCAATGTGCAGAGGAGATTGTTGCCCGATTGCAGGTGACCGCCCTCTTCACGTAAGGCTTGTTGTTCCACGTGGAACGAACGTTGTCCTGCCGCGGCGCACGGCTCTCCAGTCGGGGCGCAGTCACCGCCCTGTGTGGTCAGCGCTCGCCGACATTGTCGAGCGCAGTCCGATGCAGCTCCACCGGCGCCAGAGTGCCGTGTCGGGGATGTTGCATCTATCGGAAGGGCCCCGGAGTACGCGATCAACGACCGTTTCCCGTGAAACGCCGCCCTGGGCTAAGGGTTGATGGGGGTTGCTGCGATCCTGGGCGATGTCACGAACGGGACGACATCGCCGACGCGGTGTTCCACGTGGAACGAGTGCTGGACGTAGGAAACATGCTGAGTGGCTTTCCCACACTCTTTCTAGGGACGCGCTGCAGCGGGATTACTCGGTGTTCCACGTGCAACGAAGGGGAAATGGGCGACTGACCTGCGTGTTTGTCTTCGCGCCACCCGCTCGACGTGTGGATGCAAGCCTCTCGCGAGTGTCGCATGGAGCTCGCGAGTGCGGTGGCCACATTGACTATATGCTCGGGGCGCGCACGAGCCCTTCGCGCGAACGAGGTCTTGAACGACATGGTGGCCATGCTTCACGTGAAACACCGGGCCTCCATCGCGGGATGCACGATGCAGTGCCCGTGTGGATGAGGTTCCACGTGCGAAGAGACGTCGCGCGTACAGATTGGGTGAGGGTGTGGACGGGCGCCATTGCCATGGCCGGTGGGCTCGGGCCTTCGGGTACGACACTGTGACCGCGACGGATCTCGGCACGAATGATATGAGACGACCGCGCACGTCCAGTGCGCCGTTCGGGTTTCGCGTGAAACCCGATCCCGTGCGCCCCACGGGCGCTGCCGATGGACCAACGCGGTGGCACGAATGAATGACGGCCCGCGGCGGGGGGGGCAGCGACCATGGGTTTCGCGTGGACATGCACAGTGTGCACGAGGATGTGGAAAAGGTGTTGCTGCGTGCGCACTCCGGTGGACACACGGGTGGACAAGCGAGGGCGGCGTAATGCGAGCTGAGTCACACAGTGTCACGTGTGGCAATAAAGGTCCTGGTCAGAAACCGAGCGCGTGTCCCCCGTCGAGCGGAGAGCGAAGGCGGATCACGCGCGAACGTGGAGCACAATGTGGATAACTCTGTGGAGAAGCGGCCAGGTAGCTGTGGACAACGGTGTGGAGATGTGTGGACCCAAGCATCAGTCTCGGTATCGGTCCTCGTGGGAACGGCGTGGCGATGCACCAGTCCCAGAACGGCGACATGTGGCGATCTGGGAGCGTCGACCCTGCAGGATCGTGAAACGCGCACTCTCGGGCCCATTCAACGCCGCGAGGCGAATCGGTCTCCGAGACTGCATCCATGATTCTCGCCTGGAGCACGCTTCGGAGACATGGCGTCACATCTTCTGCGCCATCGACGGCCTCGTCGCCCAGATGCTGCCGCTCGGCGCCGCCCTTCCCGATTCCAGAGTGTCAGCGTCGGTCTTCGGTGGCTCGGGCCGCGGCTCCAGGAGCGTGAGACGCGTCCGGCTCGTCCACGAGAGCGAGGATCTCGAGTTTCGGTACAGCCCCGATGCGACGCCCGGCTTCCCGCCAGGCTCCCTCGAGCACGAGACCGTGCCCTTCCAGACTCTCCCCCGCGAGCGTGGTGCCGGGGACACCATCTTCCTCCGGAGCGTGCGGCAGGAGCTGGACGTGTGGATCCGGTTCTCCGTCTCGGCCCTCGGGGCGGAGAAGGATCCAGGTGGGGAGATGATCCACCGCCAGACGTGAGAGAACAGGAGCGCCCGGATCACCATCTGGTGCAGTGACCCCATGATCGGCCTCGGCCTCGGCCTCGTCCCCGGCATCGTCGCCGGCCCCGGAAGCATGGACGTATGCATCGACGTCGGCGCGGCTCGCCGGCGCCGAGTCAGCGTCGAGGACCAGGGGAAGGATCCGGTCACCCCACCGGCGCTGCAGCTCCTGGAGCAGAGTGCGCGCGGGCCGGCAGGGCAGACACCACGAGGCCGTCACCAGGATGATGACGGCCTCGGGGTGCAGCGTGCGGGCCTCAGGCCTCGCGGGCACCGGCGGCCGCGAGCTGCTCGGGCTCGTCGTCCTGCAGGGCGAGCCAGCGCTCGGCATCCAGGGCCGCCTGGCATCCGCTGCCGGCGGCCGTGATGGCCTGGCGGTAGGTGTGGTCCACGACGTCGCCGGCGGCGAAGACGCCCTCCACGGAGGTGTGCGTCGAGCGGCCCTGGACCACGATGTAGCCCTGCTCGTCGAGCTCCACCTTGTCGCGGAACAGCGCGGAGCGGGGCTCGTGGCCGATCGCCTCGAACACGGCGGAGGTCGGCAGGGTGCGCTCCTCCCCGGTCTCGGTGTCCTTGACCGTCACGGACTCGACCTGCTCCTGGCCGTTGATGCCGACGACCTGCGCGTTCCACGCGAAGTCGAGCTTCGGATCGTTCTCGGCCCGTCGGGCCATGATCTTCGAGGCGCGCAGGGCATCACGTCGGTGCACGAGGGTCACCTTCGTGGCGTAGCGGGTGAGGAACGTGGCCTCCTCGACTGCGCTGTCGCCACCGCCGACGACCACGATCTCCTTGTCCTTGAAGAAGAAGCCGTCGCAGGTCGCGCACCAGCTGACGCCCTTGCCGGAGAGGCGCTTCTCGTCCTCGATGCCGAGCTCGCGGTACGCCGAGCCCGTCGCGATGATCAGCGAACGACCCCGGTAGACGGTGCCGTCCTCCAGGGTGACCGTCTTGACCGGGCCCTCGAGCTGCACGTCGATCGCGTCCTCGAAGAGGATCTCCGCGCCGAAGCGCTCGGCCTGCTCCTGCATGGTCCCCATCAGCTCGGGGCCCATGATGCCGGTCGCGAAGCCCGGGTAGTTCTCGACATCGGTCGTGGTCATGAGGGCGCCGCCCGCGTCGAGCGCACCCGCGATGACCACGGGGCGCATCTCGGCGCGCGCAGCGTAGATCGCCGCGGTGTAGCCCGCGGGGCCGGAGCCGACGATGAGGACCTCGTGGATGGTGTCGTCGGCCGAGGAGCCGTCGGTCGCAGCGGCGGCCGGGGCCGTCGTCGCCGCGGCGGGCGTGGTGGATCCGGCGCCGCCGAGGATGTTGAGGGCCTGGATGGGCTGGGTCATGGATGGGTCCTTCCGATGTGGAGCAGGCGTCGAGGTCGGGCACCGACGCGGAGGTCGGGCGGGAGCGGAGACGCCGGGTGGTCTGAGCGAGGGAGAGATCGGGGGCGTGGGAAGTGGACGGTGCGGGAGGCGGCGGAACGGGCGGGAGGCGTCGCGCCCGGCAGGGCGGTGGGCGCGCCGGTCAGACGCTGCCGATGTTCGTCGACCCGTTCCACACCAGCGTGCCCGCGGCGTCGGCGCTCTCGGTGCCGCAGGTGGGACGGACCACGGTGATCTGCACGATCCCGCCGTTCGCCCGCAGGGAATCGCGCTGGTAGGGGCCGTGCACGATCATCCAGTACTGACCGGAGTCCGCTCCCCATTCGATCTCCTCCATCACGATCGGCGCGTCGGTGACGCCCTGCTGCTCGAGGCACCGGTTGAGGTCGAAGGTCGCGGGCGCCTGGAACGTGCCGCCCGAGGCGACCAGCCGCTGCGCCTCGGTCCCCAAGGTGCTCTCTGTGAGAACGGGCAGACCCGAGGAATTCTTCCCGGGTGCGTTGCCCGTCTCAGGGGACGACGCCGCGCTGCCGCGCGCCACCTCGGTGGTCGACTGCTGGAGGGCCTCGGAGAGCATGAGCCCGATGAGGGATGCGAGCACGAGCGCGAGAACCACCACCCAGGTCTTCACGCCCTGGCCGGACGTCGGCCCGAGCCCGGCACCCGGGCGCCGATGGCGGATCCCGGGCGCGGTCATTCCGCCTTGATCTCCTGGATGCGGGCACGGAAGCCGTCGCCGGTGGTGCTGCTGGGCAGCTCCGCGATCCACAGCTCCACACCGTCGGCCTGGACGGGCTCGTCGAGGGTGAACTCGACATCCCCACCGTCGGTGAACTCGCCGTCGCCGAGCTTGTCGCCGCGGCTGCCGTCCTCCTTCTGGGCGTACAGCTCCATCGAGCCGCCCTCGGTATCGGCCGTGCTCACGGTGATCTTCTTCAGCGTCGAGGTCTTCTCGAAGGGCAGCTTGATGCCGATGCCGTCCTTCAGACCGGAGTAGTCCGCGCTCTGGTAGATCTTCGAGGACCAGTAGGAGTCCTTCGACCCGTCCGTCAGGCGGCTCGAATCCTCCGAGTGGTCCGCGTTGCCGTTGCCGCCCTCGGCGAAGATCTCGGGCTCGCCGAAGGTGGGAGGTGGGCCCTCGGTCGCCGACTCCGTGGTCTCCGTGGGCTGGACCTGCGCGTTCGTCTTCGACTCGGTGGGCGCGGGCTGCGTCGTCGCCTTCTCGTTCGGGCCCGTGGCCGCCTCTCGCAGCCCCGAGGTGACGCTCGTGATCGCGAAGACCAGGGCGATGATCACCACGAGGGCGGCGCCGATGAGGATCCACTGCGTCTGCCGGGAGCGCTGCTCGTCGGGCTCCGCCGTGGTCGTGTACACGTTCGAGCTGTCCTCGGCGCTCATCGCGACACCCACGACGTCGCGCACGAGTGCGCTGCCCCGATGCGGCGTCGCCGCCCAGGCGTCCTGGTCCTCGTCCCCGTAGGTGATGGGGCGTCCGCGCACGATGATCGGTCCGGGTGAGGCGTCCTCCTCCTCCACGGGGGTCTGCGCGACGGAGTCCGTCCACGAGGCCTCGTCCGCGTCACGGGAGGAGCCGGGCAGCACGGCGCTGCGACCTGCCGCCGCTGGCGGGATCGTCGCCGCGACCAGGGGGTTCTCCTTCTCCTGGACATCCAGGTGCCCGGGGAAGGCGGCCTTGTTGCGGGTCTCGGAGAGGTGCAGGTCGCGCACGAACTCGGCGGCCTCGGTCCCCGTGGTGTCCTCCGGCGGCGCCTCGGGAGCCGCTGCGTCCTCCGCGGTGGGCGCTGCCGTCGAGGAGGAGCTCGCATCCGCCGACGGAGATGCTCCCGCATCGGCCGACGACGCGCTGGACGCGCTCGGCCCGGAGGGGTGCGACGTCGTCGGAACCGCATCGCCGGAGGGTGCGCCCTCATCGACGCCGCTCGCGCCCGCATCGCCGGTGGTCGTAGCCGCGCTGCCCGTGGTCGGAGCCGTGCCGCCGGTGGTCGCGCCTGTGTCCTCGGACGTCGCACCCGTGCCACCGGAGGTCGAGTCCGTTCCAGCGGCTGCCGCGCCCGCTGCACCAGCTGCCGCACCGGTCGCCGCTCCGGCGGCAGCCGCCGCGACGGCACGACGGGCGGTACGACTGGTGTGCACCTTCTCGATGTCTGCGCGCGGCTCCTGGTCGAGGTCGAGGTGCCCCGCGGAGCCCTCTCGCGGGGATCGGGCTCCCGCATCGCCGGAGGCGCTGGGCGGTGGAGTGCTCGAGCCCTCCGTCGGACCCTGCCCCTCGGGCGCCGGGGAGGAGGTGTCCTCGGCCCCGGGGGGTCGACTCGGAGCGCCCGCGGAGCTGGAGCTGTCCTGTGCCCCGCCGGATGGATCCTGTGCGGCGGTGCCCGCGGTGGCGGCGGTGCCCGTGGCGGCCACGGTGCCTGCGGTGGTGCCGGTGCCTGCGGTGCCTGCGGTGCCTGCGTCGCGTGCTCCCGCGGTCGTCGCCTGCGCGTCCCGGGGGGCGCGCGAGGGATCCTGGGGGTCGTAGGCCTCGAGGGTGACGGGGATGGACTGCCAGGGCTCGAGCTCGGCGATGAGGTCGCGCGTGGTCTCCGGCACGGGCTGATCGCCCTCGGTGAGCACGAGCTCGCACAGCATGTCGAGGTCCTGCGGGATGTTCCGCGTGCTGATCCGCGAGGGGCGGGGCAACGGACCGTCGGCGGCCGACGGGGAGGCGCCCGTGAGCGCCCGGTACAGCAGCGCGACCAGCGCGGTCACGTCCAGGAACGAGGCGAGGCGGCCGTCGTGCTCGGCATCGCGATGGGCGGCGGCCTCGACGCCCACGCCCAGCACCGCCACCTCCCCGCTCGCGGTGTCCACGAAGACGCGGTTGGAGTCGAGGTGCTGATGGCGCAGACCGCGGCGGCGAGCGGCCTCGAGGCCCGACGCGGCCTCGCCGATGATCGACCGCGCGGTCTCGGGGCGCAGCGCGCCCTGCGCGAACAGCGCGGCGAGCGGCGGTGCCGGCGGGGCCGGGTACTCGACGACGGTCAGCGGAGCGCCGTCGGCCGATCCCTCGCCGGCCTCGCGCGGATCCCCGAACACGGTCACGTCCAGCACCGGGAGCAGGCGAGGGTTCTCCACGAGGTAGGCGCGGCGGGCGGCGTCGGCGACCTCGAGAGCGAGGTCGCCGTGGACCATGAACAGGGTGACGAGCTCACCGGAGCGCACGGAGCGGGCGCGATGCCAGGACGCGCCCTCGGCGACGCCCGACAGCGGGATCTTCGCCTCGACGCTCCAGCGCTCGCGCACCGCGTGCTCGTGGTGTCGTTCGTTCACCTGTGTCCGTCCCTCTCCGACATCCTGATGCCCTGCGGCCTGTCACATGCTACGGGTGCCCGCTGACCGGCGGCCGCCGCCGGGCATCCGCGCGCGCACCATCGCCATCAGAGATCGCAGCTCCTCGACGCGCAGCGCCCACGCGACCGCCACGAACACGGCGCTCGCCACCGCCCCGACGACCAGGCCGAGGATGACGGTGAGCACGCGGTTCATCCACATCGCCCCGCCCATCAGCGCGACCAGACCGTCGCCCACCAGGTAGGCGACCACGGCCGCCACGAGCAGCCGGCCCAGCAGCAGCATCGCCTTCGCGCCTCCGTCCAGCGAGGCACCGAGCGCGCGGGCGTGCCGCCGCAGCATCCACTGCCCGTACGCCCAGCCGACGACGTTGCCGAGCGACACCACGAGGGCCGCCGTCGCCGCCTGCCAGTGCGGATCCACGAACAGCAGCACCGGCGCCACGCCGAGCAGAGGCAGAGCCGAGGTCGGGATCTGCATCCAGAAGGGGGCGCGAGCATCCTCGTACGCGTAGAACGCGCGCTTGGTCAGGTAGTTCGCGGAGAACGGCACCAGTCCCAGCATGTACGCGGCGAGGACCCACGCGCTCGCCTGCGCCCCGGCGACGCTCGAGCCGCCGTCGATCACCCACATGATCGGCCCGGCCAGCGCGATGAACACGGCCGCGCACAGCATCATCGGCACCGCGAGGATCCGGTTGGTCTGCTGATACCGGTGCAGGGCGCGCTCGTGGTCGCCCTCGTCGGCGCTCCGCGAGATCGAGGGGAACGCGGCGGTGACCAGGGTGACCGCGAGGATCCCCTGCGGGATCATGAAGACCGTGTAGGCCCAGTCCATCGTGCCCAGGCCCGGGAAGAGCCTCGAGGCGTCGGTTCCTTGACTGGTCTCGGCCGCCTCCACGGCACCGCCCACGCTCCAGCGTCCGGCGTACAGCGCGAGCTGGCCGACGATCAGCATCCCGAGGCTCCACATGCCGATGCGGCTGAGCTTGCCCAGCCCCAGACCGCGGAAGCCCCACTTCGGGCGCAGCTTCAGCCCGAGCTTGCGCACGAAGTACCAGAGGAAGACGACCTGGATCGCGGAACCGCCCACGTTCATCGCGGCCAGGGCCACGACCATCGGCACGGTCCAGGCCGTCGGATCGCCCTGCCCTCCCCAGATCGCGAGGAAGATCAGCGCGCCGACGATCGCGACGAGGTTGTTGAGCACGGGAGCCCACTGGTAGGGCCCGAAGGAGTCGTGCGCGTTCAGCAGCTGGCCGAGCATCAGGTAGAGCGCCGAGAACAGGATCTGCGGCATCATCCAGTACACGAGCTGCACGGCCAGGGCGTAGGTGTCCGGCGGGAGCGAGCCGTTGGTGAGCACCATGAGCAGCGGTGCGAGCACCATCGCGAGCAGGGTTACCCCGCCCGCGGCGACCGTGACCAGGGTGAACAGGCGCGAGGTGAAGTCGCTGCCGCGGTCGGGACGCTTCGCGGCCCGCACGATCGCGGGCACCAGGATCGCGTTCAGCGTGCCGCCGCCGATCATGATCCAGATCGTGTTGGGAACGACGTTCGCGGAGCTGAACGCGCTGCCCACGGAGCTGCTGATGCCCAGGAACATGGCGCCGAACAGGAAGTTGCGCACGAACCCGAGCGCGCGGGAGACCGTCGAGCCCAGTGCCATCACGGCGGTCGCGCGCATGAGCCGGGCGCGGGTGCTGGTGAGCTTCGGAGCGGACGCGTCGGCCGTGTCGCCCGCGCCATCCGTCATGTCGCCCGCGCCGTCCGTCGTGCTGCTCGCACCATCCGTCGAGCCGCCCGCGCCGTCGGTAGAGCGATCACCCCTGCCGGTGGCGATCTGCTCGGTGATCGGGTCGAGCGAACCCGTCGTCTCGTCGAGGGTCGCGACCGCCCGTTCGAGGTCGGCCGCCTGCGCGGCGGCCGCCTCGTCGGAGACCGGCGCGGTGCGGCGCGCGGGAGCCGGGGTGCGGGAGGAGAAGACCTGCTGCGCCGCGTTCGTGCTAGATCCGGCAGGGCTCGGGGCGGCGGAGCTCGATGCTGCGGGGTCCGATGCCGAGGGACTCGATGCGGAGGCCGACGGGGCGGCCGATGCCGGGGCCGGTCGCGTCTGGGCCGGGCGCGGCCGGGCACGGGGCGGGCCCGGCCGCAGATGCCGCGGCCGGTGCTGGATGCGTCGTGGTGCGCTCATCGTCTCTCCTCGTCGGCCGCATCCCCTGCGGCCTCCCCCTCGCCATGATCCGTCAGCTCGGCCGCGGCGGCACGGCGGCGCGAGCCCGTGCGTCGGGCCCGCAGCACGCCCACCACGACGAGCACGCCCATGGCGCCCACCAGCACCATGGTCGTCCAGTTCTCCCATGCCGGGTTCACGCTGAGCGGGACCGACACGGGTGCGGCGAGCTCCTCGCCGTCCTCCGAGCGGACGGTCGAGGTGAGGGTCACGGTCCCGTTCGCGATCGCGTCGATCGGGACCGTCACCTCCTTCTTCTGCCGCGCGGGCACCTCGACCGTCGTGGGGTCGCCCACGCGCACGATCGGGCGGTCCGTGCTCACGTCGACCTTCACCGTGATCGGGCTGTCGAGGTCGTTGGTCACGGTGATCGGCACGCCGGCCGAGTCGGAGACCAGGTTGTAGCCGGAGGCGGGCACCACGTGGATGGCCTCGCGCATCGCCGCGACGTCCTTCTGCGCGGTCCTCGCGCGGCGCGACGCCTCATCATGGTCCTTCGCGAGCGTGGTCGAGGTCGTGGTGAGGATCAGGCTGCGCGTCGCGGAGAACGGTGCGTCGTCCTCGGCGACCGCGGCGACGGTGCTCATCGAGCGCAGGGAGCGCTGCAGGGACTGCAGAGTCCCCGTGTCGACCTCGTCGCGGGATCGGGCGCGCGGCAGGTGCGCCCAGGTGCCGTCCTCGCCGGGGCCCGACGGGTGCACGTCGTCCGCGTCGAGCTCGCCGAGCGCGTAGAGGCCGTCGCCCGTGGCGCCCGTGTCGGTCACCATGTCGCCGCCATCGGCCGCGTCCAGCAGGTCGGAGACGTGCCCCTTGGTCATCCAGGGCGCGTCGTCGAGGGCGTCGAGGGTCGAGGCGACGGCACCCTCGTCCATGTCCTCCCCGAGCTGCGGGGCGATGAGCACCTGGCGCTGCGCGCTCGACTGCTCGGAGGCGATCACGGCGGTCTCCGCGAGGATCCGCTGGCGCACCTGCTGCACGTCCTCGCCCGTGCGCAGCTGGGACACCTCCTCGGAGAGCGTCGGGTCCGGCGCCAGCACGGGCACGGTCCGATCACCCGCGGTGAAGGTGCCGACCGAAGAGGGCGTCACCGTCCCCACCGGGTCTGCGCGCAGGGAGGACGAGGGCACTACGAGCAGATCGGCGCCGCTGGTCACGGCCTGGGAGAGAGTCTCGCCGCTCGCCTCCTCGCCCGGGATCGTCACCGCCTCGCCGAGAGGGTCGATGTGGGCGTCCTCCCAGACCTTCTCGCTGCGCGCCGCGAGCGCGTCGGAGAGGTCGGTGGTGCCTGCCTGCTCCAGAGCGATCGTGTCCGACTGCGCGTACGGGAGCCCGATCACGTCGCGGTCCTTCGCCCCCGAGGTGAGGGTGTCGGCCAGGTGCTTCGTGGCGTCGGGCGTCGTGAAGCGCGCGGGCGGGGTCTGCGCGGAGTCGCCGTCGTCCCCCGTGTCATCGCCGTCGTCCGCATCCGCCGAGGAGTCGGACCCCGACGAACCCGAGCCCGAGGAGCCGCCGGACCCGGCGTCCGAGAGCGCGGGCGGATCCAGCAGCGCGGGATCCAGCATCCAGTCCACGTCGTCGCGCGCGGCGAGGCCCTCGAGATCCTTGAGCCGGCCGTTCTCGGCCGACGCCTCGTAGGCGTCGGGATCGGTGACCGCGGCGCCGGGGTCGCTCGCCGACAGCGGCAGCAGCACGCTGCCGGCGATCTTCGCGTCGGCGTCGTCGGGCCGCCACACGGTGAACGAGCGCAGGGAGGCCAGGGGGCCGTCGGCATCCGTGGCCGTCACCGACAGGCGCCGCGCCCCCCACAGGTAGGACGCGGTCGAGAGGCCCAGGTCATCGGCGTCGACCGAGAGAGTGAGCTCGGTGGAGTCGCCCGCGTCGAGCGTCGAGGGGCCCTTCTCGGTGGTCGCGGGGACGCCGTAGGTGTCCGGGCCGTCCTGCTGCTGCCACTGCGCGAGCGTGCGCCGGTCCGTGACGCGATCGGTGCGCACCCGCAGCTCGAGCGCGGGATCCTCGATCGTCGTCGTGCCGCGGTTGGTCAGCCGCACCTTCAGCGTGAGCTTCCCCCCGGGCTTGAGCGTGACGGCCCCGCCGTCGAGCAGGTCGAGGCTCACCCCGCCGCTCGCCTCGGGCTCCGCGGGCCGGGGAGCCGACGGGGTCGACGGAGCCGACGGCGCCTGCGAGGCTGTGACCTGGGCGATCGCCGGCCCGGTCGGCATCAGGAGCGCCGGAGCGAGGGCGAGCAGCGCCACCAGCAGGAGTCGCGGGGCGGCCGACGCGAGGGTCCGGGGTCCGGGGAGCGGCGCGCGCGGGTGCACGGACGGGCTCGGCTCGGACATGGGGACACTGTATGCGGCCGATACGGTAGAGCCCGGCAGGTGACCGGGCCTGCCGCGAGATCTCCACAGGGCATCCCTCACGGCCGTCGGCCCCGCGGAGCCCTCGCCCCGGGATCTCGCCGCCCCGCGCCCCAGACATGACAGGACTCCTGTGACCGACCCGCAGCACCCCGACGAGCGCTCCGCACGTCTCACGGCCGCGCGCACCCGCGCGACCTCGATGTTCCAGGCGCTGCCCGCGCCGATCCATGAGCTCGGACGCCTCTTCGAGGAGGCCGGGCAGGAGCTCGCGCTCGTCGGCGGGCCCGTGCGGGACGCGGTGCTGGGCCGCTCGAGCGCCGACCTGGACTTCACGACCTCCGCACGTCCCGACGAGACGGAGGTCGTGCTGCGGCGCTGGACCCACGGCGGCGCCATCTGGGACATGGGCCGCGAGTTCGGGACCCTCGGCGCCACCCGCGACGGCATCAAGGTCGAGATCACGACCTACCGCACCGAGTCCTACGACCCCACCAGTCGCAAGCCCGAGGTGGCCTTCGGCGACACCCTCGCCGGCGACCTCTCGCGCCGCGACCTCACGGTCAACGCGATGGCCGTGCGCCTGCCCTCGCTCGAGTTCGTGGACCCCTTCGACGGCCTGCACGACCTGGCCGGCGAGCTGCTGCGCACCCCTGTCGAGCCCGGCCGGTCCTTCGACGACGACCCCCTGCGGATGATGCGCGCCGTGCGCTTCGTGTCCCAGCTCGGCTTCACCATCGAGGACCGGACCGCCGCGGCGATCCGTGAGCTCGCGGCGCGCATCGAGATCGTCTCCGCCGAGCGGGTCCGCGACGAGCTCGTGAAGCTCCTGCTTGGCGCCCACCCGCGCCGCGGCCTCGAGCTCATGGTCGATCTGGGGCTCGCCGAGCACGTGCTGCCCGAGCTGCCCGCACTGCGCCTCGAGCGCGACGAGCACCACCATCACAAGGACGTCTACGAGCACACGCTCACCGTGCTCGATCAGGCCATCGACCTCGAGAGCCCCGCCGGATCGGGCGGCCCCTGCGAGAGCCCCGACCTGGTGCTGCGGCTCTCGGCGATCATGCACGACGTGGGGAAGCCCGCCACCCGCCGCTTCGAGCCCGGCGGCCTGGTCACCTTCCGCTTCCACGAGACCGTGGGCGCCCGCATGACCGCCAAGCGCATGAAGAAGCTCGCCTTCGACAAGGACACCACGAAGGCCGTCGCCCGCCTGGTCGAGCTCCATCTGCGCTTCCACGGCTACGCGGACTCCGGCTGGACGGACTCGGCCGTGCGCCGCTACGTCACCGATGCCGGTCCGCTGCTGCAGCACCTGCACCGCCTCACCCGGGCCGACGTCACCACCCGCAACCGCCGGAAGGCCCGTGCCCTCGCCCGCGCCTACGACGACCTCGAGGAGCGCATCGACGAGCTCGCCGCACGGGAGGAGATCGACAGGATCCGCCCCGACCTCGACGGCAACCGGATCATGCAGGTCCTGGACATCCCGCCGGGCCGCGAGGTCGGCGAGGCCTACGCCTTCCTTCTCGAGGAGCGCATGGAGCACGGCCCTCTCGGCGAGGAGGAGGCCGAACGCCGCCTGCGCGCCTGGTGGGAGGATCGCGGGTGAAGACTGCGAGCGAGCGCTGAGCGAAGCCGCACCGACGGTGACGCGACGCCGGCCGGGACCCCGCTCCGAGCGGCTGTGGCATGGGCCACCCGCACCTCTCCTCACCTGGACGGGCGGGGTGAAGGGCGTGTGATGGTCACCGCCGGGGCGTTCCCATCCGCGCGTGCTCGTGCGGATACTGGAGGACTGCGACGCCGTGCCCTTCGGCGCCTCGCCCCCGGACGCCTGCCCCCAGGCGCTCCGGGATGCCCTGGAGTCGAGCCGTCAGGAGCAGCTGTGAGCGATTCTCGTGGACCCTCGCGTCCGTCGTCCGGATCCGGACGCGACGGCGGTTCCGGCACCGGCCGGTCCCGCGGCGCCGGCGACGGCGCCTCCTCGGCGCGCAAGCAGTTCCCGGGTGCTCAGGGCCGCAGCCGTACGAACGGTGCGGGCGCCGGCAAGAGCACGGGCAAGGGATCGGGCAGGAGCGCGGGCGCGAGCTCGGCAGCCGGCCGATCCGCGAACGAGGGTTCGCCCAAGGGCACCAGCCGCACCGCGCGCCGCGCCGGCACCGCTGGGGCGGGAGCCGCCGGCGCGAGCGGTGCGGCCCGGAGCGGAGCCGCCAAGAACGGGACCGCGAAGAGCGGGACCGCGAAGCGCAGCACCTCGGCAGCGGCCGGCTCGGGCCGCGGGGCCAAGGGAGGCCGCGGGGCCGCCAAGCGCACCGGTCTGGCCGCCGCGCTGAACTACCCGCGCGCCGGCAAGAAGGGCCCGCTGCGCTGGTTCCCCTCGCTTCGCATGTTCGGCGGCGCCATCGCGCTGATCGTGCTGCTGGGCCTGGGCGGGGCCGTCTGGCTCTACAACTCGACCGACGTCCCCCAGGCCGATGACGTCGCCGTCGCGCAGACCACGCGCGTCTACTTCTCCGACGGCAAGACCGAGATGGGGCAGTTCTCCGAGGTCAACCGCACGATCCTGCCCAATGACGACATCCCGCAGACCGTGAAGGATGCGGTCGTCGCGAGCGAGGACTCCACCTTCTACGAGAACCGCGGCGTGTCCCCGAAGGGCATCGTGCGCGCCCTCTGGAACAACCTCCGCGGCGGCGCCCGTCAGGGCGGCTCGACCATCACCCAGCAGTACGTGGAGCGGTACTACACGGGCACCACCACCTCCTACACCGGCAAGGTGAAGGAGATGATCATGGCGCTCAAGGCCGATCAGGAGCTCAGCAAGGACGAGATCCTCTCCCGCTACCTCAACACCATCTACTTCGGGCGCGGCGCCTACGGCATCCAGGCCGCCTCCGAGGCCTACTTCGGCAAGGACGCGAAGGACCTCGACGAGTCCGAGGCGGCGCTGCTGGTCGCCGTGATCCCGGCCCCGTCGGCCTACGACCCCGCGAACGACAAGGAGGCGTCGGCCAAGAAGTGGGACCGCGTGATCACGCGCGAGGTGAACCAGACCGGCGCCCTCACCGAGGCGCAGGCCGACAAGCTCGAGTTCCCGAAGACCACGAAGAACAAGCAGCAGAACTACCTCGAGGGCACCAACGGCTACCTGCTGATGATGGTGCGCAGCGAGCTCGAGCGCGAGGGCTTCACCGAGGAGGAGATCAACACCGGCGGGTACAAGATCGTCTCCACGGTCTCCAAGAAGGACCAGGACATCACCGTCGACACCATCGACGGGCTGGAGGACGAGGGCCGGCCCGATGCCAACCGCGTGGGCACGATGTCGATCGACCCCGATTCCGGTGCGATCACCGCGATGTACGGCGGGCCCGACTTCGTGAAGCAGTCGATCAACGACGCCACCCAGTCGCGCATGCAGGCCGGCTCGATCTTCAAGAGCTTCGCCCTGATCGCGGGCCTCGAGAACGGCTACGGCCTGAACTCGACCTGGGACGGCAACTCGCCGCGCACCTTCGGCGGCTGGACGGTGAACAACTTCGGCCACACCTCCTACGGACCGATCACTCTCAAGCAGGCGACCACGAACTCGGTGAACACCGCCTACGCCGGGCTGAACGTCGCCATGGGGCCCGAGAAGACCCGCAAGGCCGCCGTGCAGCTCGGCATCCCCGAGAAGACCCCGGGTCTGAACGACGACGCCTCCAACGTGCTGGGCAGCGCCTCCCCGACCGTCCGGGAGATGGCCGAGGCGTACGCGACGATCGCCGCCAAGGGCGTCCACCACGACTCCTACATCGTGGACTCGGTGACCAACCCCGACGGCTCCGACGAGTACGAGCACAAGGACAGCTCGAAGCGCGTGCTCGACGAGAAGGTCGCGATCAACGCGACCGTGGCCCTGCAGGGCCCGCCCTCCACCGGCTCGGCCCGCAGCGTCGCCGGCGTGATGGGCGGTCGCCCCGTCGCCGGCAAGACCGGCACCTCGGAGAAGTTCAAGTCGGCCTGGTTCGTGGGCTTCACCCCGCAGATGGTGACCGCGGTCGGCATGTTCCAGCCCTCCGAGGACGGCAAGAGCGAGGAGCAGCTCACCCCGTTCGGCGGCGTCTCCAGCATGACCGGCGGCGCGTGGCCCGCGACGATCTGGGGCCGCATCATGTCCCAGACCCTCGAGGGCGAGCCCATCGAGCAGTTCGACGGCGAGGTCGTCCTGGACAACCAGAAGTCCTCCGCGGGCAACGCCACCAAGGCGCCCGTCACGCAGGCCCCGCAGACGAAGGCCCCGACCACCACGCAGGCACCCACCACGGAGGAGCCCAGCAAGGAGCCGACCGAGGAGTCCAGCGACGAGGAGTCCTCGAAGACCGAGAAGCCGACCGAGGAGGAGTCCTCGAAGACCGAGAAGCCCACTGAGGAGGAGTCCGACAAGGACGACTCGGACAAGGGCAAGGACGACTCGAAGGACTCCGACAAGGACAAGGGCGACGACTCGGACAAGGGCAAGGACGACTCGAAGGACTCCGACGAGGACAAGGGCGGGGACTCCGACAAGAGCACGGGCGACTCGGGCGACTCGAAGGACTCCGGCGACAAGAGCGGGAATTCCGGGGACGACAAGGGCTCGGGCGACAAGAGCACGGGCGACTCGGGCAAGAGCTCGGGCGACAAGAGCACGGGCAAGGACTCCGACTCGGACGGCTCCAAGTAGGCCACCGAGGACGACGGCGAGTGAGCCGACGGGCTTGAAGGCCCGGGACCCGTCGGCCCGTCCCTGTGATCCCCCGCGCACGCCGTGCATCGGCCTGGCGGGCCTGCGCACGCCCGGGTAGTCTTGGCTGGTCTGTGCCGCGATCCGAGCGGCCCGGACAGCATGGAACCCTCCTGCCACGGAAGTCCCGTGGCCGCTGAGACCACAGGAGGTGGGTACTCGAACATGCGCAAGTACGAGATGGTCGTCATCCTCGACCCTTCGATCGACGAGCGGACCGTCGGCACCACTTTTGAGAAGCTCGTGCAGGTCATCCCTGCCGAAGGCGGAACCATCGACGAGGTGGACGTCTGGGGCAAGCGGAAGTTCGCCTACGAGATCCAGAAGAAGTCCGAGGGCGTGTACGTCGTCCTGTCCTTCACCGCGAAGTCGGAGACCGCCAAGGAGCTCGACCGCCAGCTCGGACTCAACGAGTCCGTCCTGCGCACGAAGCTCATGCGTCTCGACGCGCAGTGATCCGCGAGAGCTGACAGGCCCGTCGGCCGCGGAATCCCGTGACCCCGCAGACAGGGGCCCCGGACCCGCAGCCGCATGACGGAGCCGACGTCGGCTCGCCGCACCCCACCCCTGCACGAGAGCACCCGGAGATCAGGAGCAGAGCATGGCCAATGACACGATCATCACGGTGGTCGGGAACCTGACGGCCGATCCCGAGCTGCGCTTCACGCAGTCCGGCGTCGCCGTGGCCTCCTTCACCATCGCCTCCACCCCCCGCACGTTCAACCGCCAGTCGAACCAGTGGGAGGACGGCGAGGCCCTGTTCCTGCGCTGCTCGCTGTGGCGCGACGCCGCCGAGAACGCGGCGGAGTCCCTCGAGAAGGGCACCCGCGTGGTCGCGCAGGGCCGCCTCAAGCAGCGCTCCTTCACCGACCGCGAGGGCAACAACCGCACCTCGATCGAGCTGGACGTCGACGAGATCGGCCCGTCCCTGCGGTACGCCACCGCGAAGGCCAACAAGGTCCAGCGCGGCGGCGGCGGAGGATTCAACGGCGGCGGTCAGCGCGGCGGCCAGGGCAACCAGGGCGGCGGCTTCGGCGGCCCCCAGGGCGGCCAGGGCGGCGGCTTCTCCGGAGGCGGCCAGGGCGGCTTTGGCGGGAACCAGGGCGGCGGCGCCGACCAGGACCCGTGGGCCGGCGGCAACCAGGGCGGGTACGACGACCCGCCGTTCTGATCCCGAGGGAACCGCGCTGATCACCCGAGGGTGACCGGAGGCGGGACCGAGGGGTCGACGGACGGACGCGTCCCCGACCACTGCAGGGCAGGCGCCCTGCGCACACACCATTCACCCATCCCGGGGAGACCCGGGCTCCGCACCAAGGAACTAGGAGCACCACGATGGCCAAGCCTGTTCTTCGCAAGCCGAAGAAGAAGCAGAACCCGCTGAAGGCAGCGGGCGTCGAGTCGATCGACTACAAGGACGCAGCCCTGCTGCGCAAGTTCATCTCCGACCGCGGCAAGATCCGCGCGCGTCGGGTCACCGGCGTGTCCGTGCAGGAGCAGCGCAAGATCGCGAAGGCCGTGAAGAACGCCCGCGAGATCGCCCTGCTGCCCTACTCGACCTCCGGTCGCTGAGCGAGGAAGGCACACACATGACCACCAAGCTCATCCTCACCAACGAGGTCACCGGCCTCGGCACCGCGGGCGACGTCGTCGACGTCAAGGACGGCTACGCGCGCAACTTCCTGCTGCCGCGCAAGCTCGCCACCCCGTGGACCGACGGCGGCCAGCGCCAGCTCGACCAGATCCGCTCCGCGCGCAGCAAGCGCGCCGTGGCGAGCCTGGAGGAGGCGCAGTCGCTCAAGGCCGTGCTCGAGTCGAAGCCCGTCGTCGTCTCCGAGCGCGCCGGCACCAACGGCCGTCTCTTCGGCGCCGTGACCTCCAAGGAGGTCGCCGACGCCGTGAAGACCGCGTTCGACCGCGACATCGACCGCCGCTCCGTCGAGTTCACGACTCCCATCAAGTCGCTCGGCGAGTACAAGGCGACCGTGCGTCTGCACGAGGACGTCTTCGCGAACCTGGTCGTCCAGGCCGTCGCCGCCAAGGGCGCCGCGAAGTGACCCCCTCCGTCGCGGCCTGAGCCGCGACGTGCGAAGCGCCCCGCCTCCGAGCAATCGGAGGCGGGGCGCTTCACGTGTGCGGGCGGGGTGCGGGGCGCTGGCAGGTGCGGGCGGGACCGCGGCGTCGCCGACCGGCGTATAGCGAGCATGTCTGCCGCATGAGGCAGAGATGTCGCGCATACGCCGTCGCATGACGCGATGCGCGCCCGGGAAGCGCCAGGGGCCCCCGAGGACGACCGTGCCACCCCGTGTGGAGGAGCGGGCGTGCAGACCTCTACCCTGAGCGGATGAATTCCTCCTCCTCCACGCCCCCTCCCAGGGCGTCCGACTCCGCGGGATCGGGCACGGAACCGGCCCCGACGGCCCCCGCCCCGCAGCTCGCACGCTCGCTCGGCCACGGCCAGATCGCCATGATCGCCATGGGATCGGCGCTGGGCACCGGTCTCTTCCTCGGTTCAGGCGAGGCCATCGGCTACGCGGGCCCCGCCGTGATCATCGCGTTCGCCGTCGGCTCGCTCATCGCGGCGACGATCGCGCTCGCGATGGGCGAGATGGCCTCGCGCCACCCGGTGCGCGGCGGCTTCGGCACTCTCGCCGCCCACTACCTCTCCCCGTACTGGGGATACCTCAGCCGCTGGCTGTACTGGATCGTGACGGTCGCGGTGACCGCGACCGAGCTCGTGGCCTGCGCGCTCTACCTCGCCTACTGGTTCCCGGCGATCCCCGTGCCCGTGGGCATCGTGCTGTTCGCGGCGGTCATCCTGGCCATCAACCTCACCACCGTCGGCTCCTTCGGCGCCGTCGAGTTCGTGCTCTCGAGCATCAAGGTGATCGCGGTGGTCGTGTTCATGCTCGTCGGCCTGTTCCTGGTGTTCCTGGGCACGGGCGCGCACCCCGCACCGGGCCTCTCGGGGCTCACGACCGACGGGGGCTTCGCCCCGAACGGCTTGGCGGCGGTCTGGGTCGCCCTCAGCGTGGTGATGTTCAGCTTCGGCGGGATCGAGCTGCTGTCGATCACGGCGGCCGAGGCCAAGGAGCCGGCGCGCTCGATCCGCACCGCGGCCCGCACCACCATCGTGCGCCTGGCCCTGTTCTACGTGGTGAGCATCGGCATCGTCGTCGCGCTGGTGCCGTGGAGGCAGGCGTCGGCGACCGGAGAGGCCGTGGAGACCTCCCCGTTCGTCACCGTCTTCGACTCGATCGGCGTGCCCGCCGCCGCGAGCATCACGAACCTGCTGGTGCTCATCGCCGCCCTCAGCGCGGCCAACGCGAACCTCTACGCGGGAAGCCGCATCATGCACTCGCTCGCGGAGGACCGCCTTGCCCCGCAGGTCTTCTCCCGCGTCACCCGGCGCAGGGTGCCTGCGCCCGCGATCGCCGTGAGCTGCGTGGGGATCCTCGCGGCCGCCGTGCTGCAGATGAGCGGCGTGGCCGCGTTCGGGTACCTGATGAGCGTCGTGGTGTTCGCGGTGCTGCTGGTGTGGATGCTGATCCTCGTGACCTACCTGCGCTTCCGCGCCCGGCGCGTCGAGGGCGCGACCTTCCGGATGCCCGGCGGACGGGTCTCCGCGACCGTCGGGATCATCGGCCTGCTCGCCGTGTTCGCGACCGTGGTGGTGCGCGCAGAGATGACACTCGCCGCGGTCGTCGGCATCATCGCCGTCGCGATCGCGACCGTGCTGTACGTGACGGTGGTGCGCCGGCGCATCGACCTCGCCCACATCGACGACGCCTTCACCGAGGCGGAGCTCGTGCGCGAGCGGCAGGCGGGATCCCGGCGCTGACGTGGGCGCCGGCGTCCCGGCGCCGGAGTGGTGTTGCGCACCCCACGGTCGGCGCGGTTTGGGCCAGCGCCTGCGTACGAGTAGTCTGAGGACACTTCGGTCTCGGTGAGCTGCGACTCCTGGTGCCGGAGACACGCGCGAGTGGCGGAATTGGTAGACGCGCACGGTTCAGGTCCGTGTGCTCGAGAGGGCGTGGGGGTTCGAGTCCCCCCTCGCGCACGTGAGACGAAGGCCCCCGGGAGAGATCCCGGGGGCCTTCTCGCATGCGGGGGATCCTCAGCGCAGAGCGCGGGCCACCAGGAGGGCGCGTCCGGCCTCCGCGGCGGCGACCAGGAGAAGGATTCCGCCCGCGCTCGCGACGGCTTCGGCGCCGACGTGCTCCGCGAGGATCTCGACACCGAGTCGGATCCCGATCACGACAGCCCAGAGGGCTGCTCCCCACCAGCCCGCCCGACTCTCCTGCGAGGGCAGAGGCGCGGTCGACCGACGCCCTCGACCACGAGAGCGGCGGCGCTCGAGCGCCGCACGTGCCTCTCGACTCAGCGGACGGAGCTCCGTGATCCTGCCCGTGAGCATCCCGACCCCGAACGCCGCGAGGCCCCCGAGCAGTGCAAGGACGACGTCCTGGGGCGTGACGGACTCCAGTGCAGAGCGGCGCAGCATCAGGATCCCGATCACGGCGAGCACAGCGGGAGTCCTCCACAGCTCGCCCCGGTGCACCGGGGACCAGCGCGCCTGCTGGACGCAGGAATAGAGGATGAAAGCGACGGCGAGCAGCCCGTCCAGTGCGCCTCTCGCCTCGAGGACCTCTCCGATGATCATGTCGAGCTCCGTCCCTCTCCCCGAGGAGCGTCGGCGACGCCGTGAGCGTGGGAGAGCAGTTAACAACTACAGTGTAGTCGAAACTGTCGTTGTTCGCTGCGGGACGGGCTCAGGCCCTGGTCGGTGGCGGTGCCGCTCCGGGCACTGTCTTCGCTGAGCGCGGAGGGGAGAGGTGGGAGAGTGGTGTGATGACGTCATGTGATCCTGGAACACGGGGACCGGGGCGCCCGGCTCTCGGGCTCGACGCCATCCTCACGGCGGCCGAGGAGATCGTGAGGACACACGGGGCGAAGGAGCTGTCGCTGCGTGCCCTCGCGCAGCATCTCGGATCCAGCACGTCGACTCTCTACCGGTATGTCTCGGGGAAGCAGGAGCTCGTCATGCTCCTCGCGGACCGGGTGATCGCGCACGCGTCCGAGTTCGCCGAGTCGGCCGACGAGCCCTGGGACGAGCGGCTGCGCGCGGGCGTGAGCGCGCTGTACACCGTCGTGCGCGAGAATCCAGGACTCGCTCCGTTCCTCACCGAGGGCATGCCGACGGGACCGGCAGCCATCGACGCGAAGGAGCGCATGATCTCGCTGCTCCTCGAGGCCGGTTTCGAGCCCTCCGTGGCGGCTCGGGCTTCGATCACGCTCGCACGCTTCGCCGTGGGATTCGCCGTCCAGGCGGACCATGAGCCGACAGGCGCCCCGGTGGATCTCACCGCGCATCCCGCGCTTCGCTCGGTGACGCACCACCTGCCGACGCCCATCGAGGAGGAGTTCGACCTGGGCCTGGGCCTGATCATCGAAGGACTGCGGAGCCGTCGCTCCGGCGCGTGCACTTCGTGACCACTGGGACGCCGAATCCTCGTGCCGCGGATCCGCGTCGCGAGACCCGCACGTCGATCCCGTTCAGCCGAGCCCGAAGACCCCGGCCACGAGGTTCACGGCCGCGCCGAGGATGACCAGGCCGAACACGAACGAGACCAGACCGTGGCGCAGCACGATCTTGCGCATGCCGCGGTCCACCGCGCCGGTGTCGGTGACCCCGTAGGTCATGCCCACGGCGTACGCGACGTAGAGGAAGTCCGAGTAGGCGGGCGGTTCGTCGTCGCCGAAGTCGAGGCCGCCTCCGGTGGCGTAGTAGCGGTGGGCGTAGTGGACGGCGTAGGTCTGGTGAACGCACGCCCACGCGCCGAAGACGCCCACCAGGGTGATGACCGCGCCCACGGTGGCCCCGTTGGGGCCCGCGGCGCCCAGGTGCAGGGCGACGACGGTGATCACAGCGAGCGCGGAGGCGCCCGCGGTGAGGGCCTCGTCGGCCGAGGGGCGCAGGTCCTCCCGGCCCACGCTGCGCCGCGTCTGCTCGGCGTCCATCGGCCACAGCGAGAGCCATGAGGTGACCAGGAAGACGGTCTCGCCCACGGTGATCGCGATCATCGTGGCATGCACGCGATCGGTCGCGAGCCAGAGCAGGGCCCCCAGGATGCCGCCCACCACGATCGCGAGCAGCAGGCGCAGGCGCGTGGAGTCCTTCAGCCGGGCCATCAGAAGTCCATCGCGTGCGGCAGCGGTCGGCCGCTGACACGCTGCAGGTGGAAGCGCCGGGCCAGGCGGATCGCGGGGCGGATCGTCATCTGGATCGAGCCAATGAGGAACAGCACGGTGCCCGCCGTCATCATCGAGGCGAAGAAGAAGAAGATCGATCCCACGATGAACCAGATGCCGATCAGGACGTCGTTCGCGATGCTCGCGGCCTCGTAGCGCTGGCTGAGGACGAGCTCGTGATGGCCGATGCGCACGTCCAGGGATTGATCCTCGTGGTGGGCACGAGTCTGCGCGATGCGCGGGGTGTTGTGAGGGGCGTCGTTCTGCATGGTGGGGCCAGCCCTCCTCGGATCGTCGGCTGACGGTACGGCGTGCCGCGACGCTAGCAGAGGCGGAAGGCGGCGACGCGCGGCGCGTGGCCCGCTGCGCGGCGGGTGGCCGCCGGCTGCGCGGCGGGTGGTCACCCGGTCGACGCGGGGTTACGCTCTCTGGCGCCACGCGCCCCCACCCCGGGCGCACCGTCGAAGAAGGCGCCATGGTCGACCGCACGGTCCGCGGGTTCCAGGACATCTCACGCAAGGACGTCGCGGAGGCGGGCGGCAAGGCCGCGAACCTCGGCGAGCTCACGCGGGCGGGCATCCCCGTTCCACCGGGCTTCGTGCTCACCACCGGCGCGTACCGGCGGTTCGTCGAGACCGCGGGCATCCGGGATCGGCTGCTCGATGCGGTCCGGGGCCTCGACCCCGACGACACCGAGGCCGCCGACCGGGCGAGCGCCGAGGTCGGCGCGCTGTTCGCGGGCGCCGAGATCCCCGACGACCTGCGGGCCGCGCTCCTCTCGGCGCGCGAGACGCTGGGCGAGGCACCCGTAGCGGTGCGCTCCTCGGCCACCGCGGAGGACCTCGAGGACGCGAGCTTCGCCGGACAGCAGCAGACGTACCTGCACGTCACCGGCGATGACGCGCTGCTGCGGGCCGTCCGCGACTGCTGGGCCTCCCTGTGGTCAGCCCGGGCGCTCGCCTATCGCGCGCGCCGCGGCATCGACCCCGGCGACGTCGCGCTCGCCGTGGTCGTCCAGGAGATGGTCCCGGCCGACTCGGCGGGCGTCATGTTCACCGCGAACCCGCAGAACGGCAGACGCTCCGAGACCCTCATCAGCGCCGCCTGGGGCCTCGGGGAGGCCGTCGTCTCCGGGCAGGTCGATACCGACGACCTGGTGGTCGACACCCTGCGCCGCCGCGTCGCGTCCCGTTCCACAGCGGACAAGAAGGTCATGGTGGTGCCGGCCGCTCGGGCCGGCGGGACGGGGACGGGCGGGGTCCCGGTCGATGGAGGCACCCGGACGGTCCCCGTCGGCCCCGACGAGCGGCGCGCCCCGGTGCTCGAGGACGCCGCCGTGCTCGATCTCGCCGCCTGGGGCGCACGGATCACCGAGCACTTCGGAGCCCCGCAGGACGTGGAGTGGGCGCGCGCGGGCACCGGCTTCGTCATCACGCAGGCACGGCCCATCGTCGGCCTCCCCGCGCCGGCCGGACCTGCCCCGACGTCCTGGCCCGTGCCCCGTCGCCACGCCGGCTACTTCCGCGCGAGCATCGTCGAGCAGATGCCCGACCCGCTCACGCCGCTGTTCGCGGACTTCACCGCAGCACACGTCATCGAGCAGATGATCGCGACGGTGACCGATGCGAGCGGCAGCCGCGTCTTCCGCGACAAGGGCGTCGAGTTCACGACCATCAACGGCTACGCCTACTACGGGTACACCAACGCCGCGATGGCCGGGATGACGGCCCGGTCCGGGCTGCTCGTGCCCCGTCTGCTGCACGGCGGCGTGGGCGGGCCGCGCTACTGGCGCACGACGGCGCTGCCGCGGTACCGGCGCGTGGTCGAGGAGGAATCCGGGGCGGACGCCCGCTCGTCCGGGGCCGTGGCGCTGCTCGAGAGCGTGGAGCGCCTGGTCTCCGCGGGGTTCGCCTACTACACGTCCGTGCAGACGGTGATCCCGCCCGTGGTGATCGCGGAGTCCGCGCTCACGGCGTTCTGCCGGCGCGTCGCCCGGTCCGGGGACCCGCGCCCGGAGACCCTCCTGTTCGGCTTCGAGAGCGAGCCGATCCGCGCCGAGCAGTCCCTCTACGACCTCGCCGCATGGGCGCGCGAGCACGCGAGCCTCGCCTCGGCCCTCGAGGCCTCCGACGCGGTCCCCGACGAGAGTCCGGAGGGCGTCGACGAGGACGTGTGGGCGCAGTGGCGCGAGCGCTTCGCCGCCCATCTGGCTGCGCACGGCCACGCCACCTACACCCTGGACCTCGCCCAGCCCGTCGCCGCCGACACCCCCGAGCTGCTGTGGGACGTGCTGCGGATGTACCTGCGTGGGGACGGGACGGATCCGCGCGAGCGCCGTGAGAAGGCGGCGCGGGACAGGGAAGAGGGCGTCGCACGGATCTCCGCCCACCTTTCCTCACCGCTGCGCAGGGTGTTCGAGCGTCTGCTGCGTCGTGCCCAGGAGCTTGCGCCCGCCCGCGAGGACGCGCTCGCCGGCATCGGCCTGGGCTGGCCCGCAGCCCGGCGCGCCCTGCGGGAGATCGGCCGCCGCCTCGTCGCAGCGGGCGTGATCGCGCAGGCCGACGACGTGTTTTGGCTGCGCAGGGACGAGCTGCTCGACCTCGCCCGCGCGCTCGACGGCGGCGCGGAGTCCCTGCCCACGCGCGCGGGGATCGCCGACGACCGCCGGGTGATCTGGCGCGGCCAGAAGCTCGCGACGCCCCCGCAGCTGCTGCCCGAGCGCTCGATCTGGCACGGCTTCGACCGCTGGATGCCGTCGGTCGGAGAGGGCGGAGGAGGCACCGAGGAGGAAGGCGTCGTGCTCACGGGCATCGGCGGCAGCGGCGGGACGGTCACCGCGCCCGTCCATGTGCTCTTCGGACCCGGCGAGTTCCGCGACTTCCGACCCGGCGAGATCCTGGTCGCCGCGATCACCACCCCGGCATGGACGCCGCTGTTCGCCATGGCCGCGGGTGTGACCACCGACGTGGGCGGGCCGCTCAGCCACAGCTCGATCGTCGCGCGCGAGTACGGCATCCCCGCCGTGCTCGGGACCGGCACGGCCACCCATCGCCTGCGCACCGGGCAGCGCGTGAGGATCGACGGCGGCGCCGGGACCGTGCGGGTGGTTGAGGAGGGGGAGGGCCAGGAGTAGGGGCGAGGCGAGAGGCGAGGTGACGAGCGAGGCGAGGTGTCGGACGCGCCGGGAAGGGGTCCGCTGCGACCCCGTGACGCGCGAGTCCCGTTGAGCGCCCGCGTCCGCGCATGCGAACATTGCGGCTACCGGGTCGTTCTGGGGCCACATCACGACCGTTCCCCAGCACTGTAAGGGCGTCGGGCGCCGGATCGGGCCCGACGGACGGGGCTCAGGCCTCCGTGCGAGCGGCGCGGGCGCGGGCGCGCCGGGCGACGGCGGAGAGCCCGCCGGCGAGGACCGCGACCAGGGCCGCGAGCGCGACCACTGCGAGCACGAGGCCCACGAAGAAGTCGTTCGTGGTGCCGACCGACCAGTCGGCCCCGCGCTTCTGGGTGTCGGTGAGGAACGGCGCGAGCATCATCCACAGGCCGCTCAGGGTGAGCAGCCCCAGGATGCCCATGCCGACCTTGTCGAGCACGCTGATCGGCTCGGCCTTCACGGCGGAGACGGACTCGGCGCGGTCGACCGAGCCGGCGGTGCCGGTTGAGCCGGTCGAACCGGTCGAGCTGGCGGAACCGGCCGCGTCGGCGGTCTGTGGTGCGGCCTGCGGTGCGGCGGTCTGGGCGTGCGAGCCCGTGCCGGCGGGGGCGGTGTGCGAGATCTGGGTCATCAGGATTCTCCTTGAGGCGAGAATGCGCTGGCTGCGTGCGCGGGAAGCGCGCGCCGGAGCGCTGGATACGGGGGAGCGCTCAGCGCTCGGCGGGGACGGCGGCCTGGGCACCGGTGTCGGTGCCGGCGGCGGCGCGGCCGTACTCGCGGTGGTGCGGCGTCTCCGCGGCGGCGGAGGCGGTGTGCTCCTCGCGCTCGATGTCGCGGGCCAGGGCCGCGATCAGCGGCTCGAGCATCGCATCCATCTCACGGGAGCGCTCCGAGGCGGGGGCCGCCGGGGCGCCCTGCTGCGCGTAGCCCTGCTGCGGGAAGGACTGCTGACCGTACTGCTGCTGTCCGTACTGCTGGGCGGGGTCCTGCTGCCCGTACTGCGCCTGCTGGGGCGCGGGGCGCGGGGTGACGAATCCTGCCTGGACCATGTGCTTGCGGAGCGCGGCCGCGAACACGATCACGCCGATCAGGCCGACGAGGGCCAGCGGGAGGCCGGTCCAGACGTCGGTGAGGGTCGCGTCGGTCCAGTCGGCGTCCTTCTTCTGGAAGCCCAGGGCGAAGGGGGAGAGCACGAGCCAGAGACCGGCCATCATGGCGAGGAGCGTGGCGATCGCTCCGATCAGTCGACGAGTCATCAGAACTGTCCTTTCGGGGGCCGTCCCGGATGGGACGGCGAGGTGTGTCGAGTGCCGCTCAGGACTGGGCGGCGAGGTGCGGGGACATGAGGGGCGCGCTGCCGTCGGCCCGGTGGGGGTCGTGGCTCTCGTGCTCGTGCCCGGGATCGGCCGCATCGGTGCCGTCGAGGTCGGCGGCGTGCGGCGCGCGGTGGCGGCCCCGGGAGGGGTCGGCGGCGTCGACGTCGGCCCCGGCCCCGCGCAGCAGGGCGATGGCCGCCGGCGTGACCAGCGAGCGCACGGCGAAGTCGGCGCGCTCGGCGGTGCTGCCGGGTCGGTCCCCGGCGAGGTGGGCGAGGGCCCGCGTGAGCGCGGAGTCCTCGTCGGCCCGGTGGGCGCGCTGGATGATGAGGGAGAGCACGAGACCCAGCCGCAGATCGTCCTCGCGCTCGGTGCGGGCCGCGAGCGCGGCGCCGCCGGCCGGGAGGCCGTTCGTCGGCGCACCGGTCGCGGGGAACCCGGTTCCGGGAGCGTTCGCCGTGCCGGCCTCGCCCTCGGTCATCCCGGAGGCGCCCACGGTCGTGGCCAGCGGGACCTCCTTGATGAAGAAGACGATCACGAAGGCGACGCCCAGCAGCGGCACCAGCCACAGGAAGATCGGGGTGAGGGCGTCGGTGTAGGCGCCCACGACGATGTCCTGGATCTGCTGGGGCAGCTTGTCCACGACGGCCGGCGTCAGGGAGTTGGTGTCCCCGCTGCCGCCCATCTGCTGGGCCGCCTGCGCGGGCATGCGCTCGCTGAGCAGGTCCGTCAGCCGGCTCGTGAACACCGAGCCTACGATGGCCGAGCCCAGGGAGGCGCCGATCTGCCGGAAGAAGTTGTTCGAGGCGGTCGCGGTGCCGACCTCGGCGGCGGGGAACGTGTTCTGCACGATCAGCACGAGGTTCTGCATGCCGATGCCCAAGCCCGCGCCGAGCACGAACATGTGGGACATGATCACCCAGGTCGCGGTGTCGGTCGTCATGGTGGACAGCAGGAACACGCCGAGCGCGGCGACCAGCATCGAGAGGATCGGCGCCCACTTGTAGCGGCCGGTCCGCGAGACGATCTGGCCCGAGGCGATCGAGGTGATCAGCAGCCCGCCGACCATCGGCAGCAGCATCAGACCGGACTCCGTGGCGGAGACGCCGGTGGACATCTGCAGGTAGGTGGGCATGTAGCCGATCGCGCCGAACATCGCGATCGCGATCACCAGGGCGGCGATCGTGGTGAGCACGAAGTTGCGCTTGCGGAACAGGTGCAGCGGGATGATCGGCTCGGGGGCGTAGCGCTCGGCGAGCACGAACAGCGCGCCGAACACGACGGTCGCGACGAACAGCAGGATGATCTGCCAGGAGCCCCACTCGTAGGTGTTGCCGCCCCACGAGGTCGCGAGGATCAGCGAGGTCACGGCGATCGCCATGGTGAGGATGCCGAACACGTCCAGGCGGGCGCGCTGCGACTTCTTGGGCAGCTTCAGGAAGAACACGGCGGCCAGGATCGCGATCGCGCCCAGCGGGATGTTCAGCCAGAAGCCCCAGCGCCAGCTGAGCGACTCGGTGAACCAGCCGCCCAGCAGCGGGCCCACCACGGAGGACAGCCCGAACACGGCGCCCATGACGCCCATGTACTTGCCGCGCTCACGGGCGGGGACGACGTCGGCGATGATCGCCTGGGCGAGCAGCATGAGCCCGCCGCCGCCGATGCCCTGGATGGCGCGGCCGGTGATGAGCACGCCCATGTTGCCGGCGACGGCGCCCACGAGGGAGCCGGCGACGAACACGGACAGTGCGAAGATCAGCAGGGGCTTGCGGCCGATGAGGTCGCCGAGCTTGCCGTAGATCGGCATCATGATCGTCGAGGCCAGCAGATACGCCGTGGTCACCCACAGCATCTGGTCGACGCCGTCGAGGTCGCCCACGATCGTGGGCAGGGCGGTGGAGAAGATGGTCTGGTCGAGGGCCGCGATGAACATCGCGATGAGAAGGCCCGCGAACAGCGGGACGAGTCTGGTGGACGGAGCCGTGCCGGAGGACGCGGACGGAGCGGCGGGCTGCCCGTGCGCTCCGCGCGCCGCGGGGGCTGCGGTCTGGGTGGCGGTCATAGCTCTGCTTCCTGGATGAGGGTCAACGTGTCGAGGAGCGACTCCATGAGCTCGCGGTCCTCGATGTCGGGGTTCTCGACGGTGATCTGGATGGCGTAGCGGGCGATCCCCCACCACATGGCGACGATGAAGCCCGTCTGCCGGGTGATGAGCGCTTCGACCGCCGGATCGGCTGCGGGAACGCCTGCGCCGTCGGGGTCGGGCCCGGCGTCGGAGGCGGCGCCGCCCCGTCCGGGGGGTGTGCCCGAGGCGTTGTAGCGCTTGCGGATCCTGCGGGCGACCAGGTCCTCGAGATCGCGGTTCTTCGCGGCGACCTTGTCAGCCATCGCCTTGGCGAGGGTCATGTCGCTGCGGATCAGCTCGAGGCGGGCTCGCCAGATGTTCTGGTCCACGTCGTGCGGCTTGGTGGTCATCATCGCCAGGAGCATGCGGACGAGATCGGCGAGGATGCTGCCGCGCGGGCCGTCGACGAACGCTTCCTGGAGATGCTCGGGCAGTGGGCCGGGATCGCGGCCGACGACGACCGCCTCCTTCGACCCGAAGTAATTGAAGAACGTCCGCCGGGAGACGTCCGCGCTCCCGCAGATCATCTCCACGGTGACGTCGTCGAAACCGTGCTCGAGCATGAGCTCGAGGGCGGCGCGCTCGATGCGTCGGCGCAGCTCCTCGCGCTTGCGCTCGCGCAGCCCGGGCTTCTTCGTGGCGGCCGATCCGTCCGCGGTCGCCTCCGCGTCGCGCGGGGTCTGGGTGTCTGTCGGGGACATCGCACCTCTCCTGATGGTTCCGTGGGCCGGCCGACGGGGATCGGGGTCCGCGGATCCTGCGCTGAGCGGGTTCCGGCGGCTCGGGAGTCCGTCGTCCGACGACGTGCACCAGAATATGCACCGAGTGCACGTTTGCATAGAGTGCACGGTGTCTGCTGAGTCACGGGAGGGCGCAGGACCGAGCGGTGCGTGCGGTGCGTGCGGGGTCGCGGACACAGCGATCCCCGCGGCCCATGGGGGTGCCGCGGGGATCGCGTGGTGCCGTCGGAGGTCTTCGTGGGTCCGGAGACCCGCCGAGGAGGACGCCTGCTCGGGAGCGGGGCCTCTGAGGAGTAGTCACGCAGGAGTTCTGGCGCGGGGCCTCTGGCGTGGGGCCGCTCAGGAGGGATAGCCGCCGGCCCGCAGGTCCTCGAGCAGGCTGGGGCGAGTGGGCTCCCAGCCCAGGGCCGAGCGGGTCCCCCGGCTGCTCGCCGGCTGGTCCAGGGCGAAGATCTGGCCCAGGAACCCGAAGGTCTCCGCGTCGACGGACCGCACGGGGAGATCGAGGGCCTCGCCGATCGCGGCGGCGATGTCCCGCATGGTGTCGCCCTCGTCGGCCACGGCCTGCGCCTGGAATCCGGCCTCGGCGCGCTCGAGGCCGAGGCGGAAGAGCCGGGCGGCATCCTTCACGTGCACCGCGGGCCAGCGCTGGCCGCCGTCGCCGACGAACCCAGAGACGCCGCTGCGCTGGGCCGCCTGGATGAGCATGGAGGCGAAGCCGTAGCGGACGTGCGCCTGGTGCACCGAGCGCGGCAGTCGGACCGCGACGGGCCGCACGCCGTGCGCGGCGAGGTCCATCACGTACTGGGCGGTGCGTGCGCGGGCCGCCATCGGCCCCTCGGCGAGGTAGGGGTCGTCCTCGGTGGACGTGCGGCCGGGGATCGCGGGCGTGCCCGAGGCGATCACGAAGGCCGAGCCCTCGTGCGCAGCGGGGGCGGCGCCTCGGGTGCGCTCGGCCAACGCCTCGCCCATGGCGTGCACGGCGCGCGACTCCTCCTCGACGCCGGCCTCGACCGCGGTGAAGTCGTTGCTGAAGGCGAGGTGCACGACGGAATCGGTCGCCGCGACCCCGCGGCGCAGAGCGTCGAGGTCCGTGAGATCGCCGGGGAGGGAGGAGGCTCCGAGCTCCTGGAGCCGAGCGGCCGAGCGCTCGGAGCGCGCGAGGCCGACCACCTCGTGCCCTGCGCTGATCAGCTCGGGGACGACGGCGGATCCGATGAACCCGGTGGCGCCGGTGACGAAGACCTTCATGGTGAGTCCTCTCGAGGATGCCGCCTGATGCGACATGTGTGCCGTCACCGTACACCTGATGGGACTGGTGTCGCATCGGTTGATGGAACAGGTGATGGTCAGCGGTCCACATCGCTGCTGCCAGCAGGAATGGTGGTCACGGGATGGTCGTCCCATGGCTCGGGCCGCCGACGGGCGCGATCAACGGCCGGGCGGTAGAGTCCCCTTCCATGCCCCGCTGGAAGCCCGATGCACGAGAGCGCCTGGTCGCTGCCGCGATCCGCCTGTTCTCGGAGCAGGGATACGACGCGACCACCGTGGCGCAGATCGCCGAGGCCGCGGACCTCACCCGCAGCACGTTCTTCCGCCACTTCGGCGACAAGCGCGACGTGCTCGCGGCCGGGCAGGAGTCCCTCTCGCAGCTGCTGCGCGAGGGGGTCGCGGCGGCGCCCGACGATGCCTCGCCGCTGACCGCGGTCGAGTCCGGACTGCTCCGCGCGAGCGAGGCTATGACCCCGGAGCGCCGGGAGATGGGTCCGAGGATGCGCGCGGTGATCGCGGCGAGCGCCGAGCTGCGCGAGCGCGACCAGCTCAAGCACGTGGGACTCGCGGCCGAGACCGCGCGTGCGCTCGAGGAGCGCGGCATCGCTCCCCGCACGGCCGCGCTCGCCGCGGAGATCGGACTGCTCGCCTTCAAGAACGCGTACGCGACCTGGACCGACGGCGACGGCAGCACGTCCTTCGCCGACGAGCTGTGCGACGAGCTCGACGCCCTGCGCGCGACGCTCCCCGACGTCGGCTGAATCGGCACGGCTGAACCGGAACGGATGAATCAGGAGCAGTCCATGAGCAGGCCCAACCCCTTCGGCTTCCCGCCCGTCGAGCGCATCGGCGAGGGACCCGCGCGGATCGACGAGAGCGCGGTGCGCTTCTTCCCGCACGCGCCGGGTCCGCAGGATCGCGTGGTGCTCCTCCTGCACGGACTGGGCAGCAACGAGCAGGATCTGCTGTCCCTCGCGCCGATGCTGCCGGGCGGGGTGGTCTATGCGTCGCTGCGGGGAGTCCTCGCCTGCGGGCCGGGCTTCGGCTGGCTGGCCCCGCCGCCGCTCGGCGCGGACGACCTCGGCCTGCTCGAGGAGTCCGCCGCGGCGCTCGAGGACTGGGCCTCGCGCGCGGTGCCGGGGCGGATCGTCGGCGCGATCGGCTTCTCGCAGGGCGCCGTGCTGTCCTTGCAGCTGCTGCGCCGCGATGCCGAGACCCTCGACTGGGTGGTCGTGCTCTCGGGAGCGCCGTTCCCGGCGGACCTTCCGGGCGACGCCGCGCTCGCCGAGCGGGGCGTGCCCGCGCTCTGGGGCCACGGCGGACAGGATCCGCTGTTCGACCCGTCGATGGAGGCGCAGGTCAGGGACTGGTTGCGTCGTCATACGCGGCTCACCGAGGAGCTCTCGCCGAGCCTCGGTCACGGCATCGACGAGCAGATCCTCGACGCGGTGGCTGCGTTCGTCCGTGCCCGCCTCACGGAGGGCACGAGAAGCTGAGCAGCGAGGATGCAGGGCTTCAGCCGCTGATCTTCAGGCCGATCACGCCGCCGATGATCATCGCCAGGAACAGCACCTTCATCACCGAGACCGCCTCGGCGCCCGTGACCATCGCGAAGAGCACGGTGACGGTCGCGCCGATTCCCACCCACACCGCGTAGGCGGTGCCCGTGGGCAGGTCGCGCATCGCGAAGGCGAGGCCGGCCATGCTCAGCACCAGTCCCACGGCGAAGACGATGGACGGGGTGAGCCTGCTGAAGCCCTCCGAGCGACCCAGGGCGGTGGCCCACACGGCTTCCATCAGGCCCGAAAGCACGAGAACGATCCACGACATGTCAGCCTCCTGCGGCCGTCTTGTCGCTGTCCGGGTACGGCACCCTCGTCCGGGGACCCTGTCGTCGGATCCGTTCTCACGGTCGCACGCGCGAGGGGCCGCGGCAAGGACAGATGGGTCACCAGGTCACCAGGTCACCAGGTCACCGGGTCTCCACGTCACCGAGCCCAGGGGCGGGGAGTGCGGCTGCGCCGGTTCTCCGCTGGGCCGGGTGCGGCGCTCAGCTCGGCTCCCAGGCCAGCACTTCGTCCCGCAGCTCCGTCACGGTGCGGGCGGCGTCCAGGCGCAGGATCGGCTGGCTCCGGGCGGCGAGCCAGGTCTCGTGCTGGTGGCGGCTCCGTCCCGTGAACGACGGGTCGTCGTAGGAGCGGGCCCAGTCGCGGAAGTCCCGCCAGGCGTCGTCGTCCATCGCCCCGCCCTCGCGGCGCCGGGACTCGCGCTCGCGCAGGCGTGACATGCGCACGTCGGGGTCGAGGGTGAGGAACACGATCGCGCTGCACGTCTCCACGATCTGCTCTCCCCACCCGGTCATCGCCCCGGAGAGCACCCAGGCGTCGCGGGGCGCGAACATCTGGTCCATGAGGGCCAGGCGCTCGGCCGGTGTGCGCTTGATGGTGAACGGCGGGTCGGTGGGCACCCAGAAGTAGTCGTCGGCGTCGGCGTGGGGGACGGACCAGGCGTCGGCCACGGCGCGGCCCAGTGTCGTGGTCCCCGAGCCGCTCGCGCCGAGGACGTGGAGGCGGCAGCGGTGCATGGGGCCAGTCTCCCGTACCTCGGCGCCACCGTCTGCGAGGATCGTCGGACGACGACATGAGGCGGTGGCCGCGGTGGACCGGATCCGGACGCGAGCGGTGATCCTCGACCTCGACGACACGCTGTTCGACCATCGGACCTCGGCCCGGGCCGGCCTGGCGCACCTGGTCCAGGAGCTGGGAGGATCCCCGAGCGACGAGATCGCGGACGCCTGGGAGGCCACCGCCGCCCACCTCATGGCACGACGACGGGAAGGCGAGCTCGACTGCGCGGAGTACCGCCGCGAGCGCGTCCGGCACCTCGTGGACGATCTTCGGATCGACGATCCCCGTCGACCTGACGGTCCTCGCCCCGAGAGCGACCCGCACCGGCTCGCCGATGCGGAGTGCGACGCGCTCTACGACCGCTTCCTCACCCTGTACGAGCAGGAGTGGAGGGCGTTCGACGACGTCCTGCCGACGCTTCGCGCACTCGCTGACCTGCGGATCCCGGTCGCGGTGCTCACCAACGGGCCGGAGCGGCGTCAGCAGAAGAAGATGAGGGACCTCGGGCTGCGGGACCTCGTCGTGGGCGTCTGGACGAGCGAGGGGATCGGGGCGGCGAAGCCCGATCCGGCCAGCTATCTCACGGTCTGCGCGGCGTTCGGGCTCGAGCCGGCCGACGTGCTCCACGTCGGCGACAATCCGGATCACGACCTCCGCGGCGCGCAGGAGGCGGGACTGCGAGCGCTGCACCTGGATCGTCGCGGCGAAGCCGGCGTCGGCGGGGCCGACGCCGGCGGGACTCGCATCCGCTTGCTGGGCGAGCTGCTCGACCACCTGTGATCCGACCCTGACGCACGACCCCTGGGGGCTCCGGTGGGCTGCGCGCTCCGGTCCGTGGGATCCTCGAGGACGGACGATCCGCCCCATCGCCCTGCGGGCGGACGACGAACGACAGGAGCGCACCCGTGACCGACACCCCCGCCCACGACCACACGCGACCGCAGGTCATCGACAAGATCGACGAGGCCCTGCACGAGGCGCCCGAACGCTTCCCCTTCGTGGTCGTTGTCGGCGACGAGGACATGCACGTGCTCGCCGCTCCCGACGCGAGCAGCGACGAGCTCGGCACGGCGCGGGCGGCGCTCACGCACCTGCTCGAGCACTGGGAGCAGGTCGTCCAGCCCGCCGAGTGAGCGTCGGCATCCCGGCACCCTCGGATCCTGGCGCTACGCTCGCTCGGAGGAACGACCGCAGGTGCGGTGGGCACCGCAGGAAAGAGGGACGCATGACGGAGCGGCAGGACGCCGAGAGCGGGACCACGCAAGGGGCGACGGAGGACCGGAGCCAGACCTCGAAGGCGTCCATCACCGACGGGCCGGAGTGGATGCACGACAAGGAGTTCCTCCTCCGTGCCGGTCAGGAACTGCTGGTCTCCCTCGGGGTCGACAGCTCGTGGGTGGACCGGTTGCCCGGTCTCGAAGGCCCGATCGAGCAGCTCCAGGAGCTCCAGGGCGAGGTCGACGCCGAGCACGGCCGGCCCGGATCCGATGCGGAGTCCGAGGACGGTCGGAACGAGGGCGAGGCGCCCTCGATCGACGAGTACTCGCCCCAGCAGCGGCAGCGCCTGAACGCGCTCATCGACGAGATCCTGCCGATCGTGCTTCCCGTCGCCCGCCAGACGATGGACCGTCTGGACGAGCGCGGCATCCGCCCGGAGATCGCCGGCGGCAGCGCGCCCGCACTGCGCGCCGCCCTGCAGGACGTCGAGAGCTTGTACGAGTCGGGCTCGTGGCGCACAGCGAACGGCGAGACCCTCGACGGATACCTCCGCTGGTTCACCGACGAGCACAGTGCGCTCGGGGTCGAGGCGGTGCCGCCCACGCGAGCCGAGATCCGCACCATCGTCACGGTCGTGCGGGGCATGCCACGGGCCACCGTGCGCAGGATCGCGAAGTTCCGCGGCCGCCTGTACCTGGGGATCGTGGCGCGGATCCTGCTCCGCCTCCTCCGTCACGATTCCGCGCAGGGCACGGCGGACGCGGCGAGCGGCACCTCGCAGCACGCCGTCTCGCAGCACGGCACCCCGCAGCATCAGTCGCAGGAGTAGACCCGGGGGCGAGCGGTCGGGTCGGTAGCGGGCTGACCGGACGCGAGCGGCGGCGGTCTACGGTCCGGTCGGAGCCCGTCGGGCAGGCCCGGAACCTTTCGATCCGCCGCCGTCTCAGCGTCCCGGACCCACCCGGTATCGCGTGAACTGCGGGACGAGCACGCCGCAGGCGGCCACCCCGAGCACCACGAGCGCTCCGCCGAGGACGACGGTCAGCGGCGCGCCGAGCACGTCGGCCGCCGCGCCGTGGGCGACGTCGGCGAAGCGCGGGCCGCCCGCGACGACCACCAGGAACACGCCCTGGAGGCGACCTCGCACCGCGTCGGAGGCGGCGCCCTGCAGCATGGTCTGGCGGAAGACCATCGAGATCATGTCGGCGATGCCGCCCGCGGCCATGAAGGCGACGGCCACGGCGAGCCAGGGCATCGCCCGGCCCCCGGCCAGCCACGTCGCGCCCCCGAAGCCCATCACCACCAGGCCCCAGACGCCGACGGCGATCAGCACGGCGAGGCCCACCCGATGCACGCGGCCCAGCCAGCCGGAGAAGATCCCGCCCAGCAGCGCGCCGAGGGCCATCGCGACCGAGAGCGCCGCGAACTCCATGCCGCCCTGCGCGGGCCCCCCGAAGCTCTGGTCGGCCAGCTGCGGGTAGAGGGCGCGGGGCATGCCGAAGACCATCGCGATGAGGTCCACCGCGAAGCTGACCAGCAGGATCTTGTGCTTCCAGGTGTAGACGAAGCCGTCGAGGATGCTGCGCAGTCCGGGTCGTGCGATGGCGCCCTCGGGCTTCAGCGCCGGCAGTCGCAGCACCGCCCAGAGCGTCGCCAGCAGGCAGACCGTGTCGATGAGGTAGAGCAGCGAGAAGCCCAGGAACGGCAGCAGGGCGCCGCCGACGAGCGGTCCCGCGATTGCACCGAACTGGCCGACGGTCATGTTCAGGGCGTTCGCGGCGGGCAGCTGGTCGCGCGGCACGAGGGAGGGGATAAGGGCGGTGCGGGCCGGCTGGTTGACGGCGAAGAACGCCTGCTGGGCGGCGAAGATCCCCAGGATCACCCACACGTTGCGGACCTGCAGCAGCGCCTGCGCGGCGAACAGTCCGCTGGTGAGGATGAGGCCGAGCGTGGTGACCAGCAGGATCTTGCGGCGGTCGAAGGCGTCCGCGATCGCCCCGCCCCACAGTCCGAGCACCACGAGCGGCACCAGGCCGAACAGGCCCGTGAGCCCCACGTACAGCGAGCTGCCGGTGAGCGCCCAGAGCTGGGCGGGCACGGTGATGATCGTGATCTGCGCGCCGATGACGGTGATGATGTTCGCCTGCCACAGCCGCTTGAAGTGCGGGTTCTGCAGGGGGCGGGTGTCGGCGAAGAGCCCGCGGGCGCGCGAGCGGAGAGTGCGCGGAGCGGACGGCGAGGAGGCCGGCTCCGGTGCGGGTGCGTCGGGAGCCGGGTCGAGCGCGGGCGTCTCGGTGGTCGGATCCGGCGGGTCGTGGGGGTCGACGGTGGGCGTGGCGGGTCCTTCGGAAGGGAACGGGCGGGAAGCGATGGGCGGGTGGCGGCGGGGCGGTGCATGCGAGAGCCCCCGCGATCCGGGGATCACGGGGGCCGATGCTGCGGTCCTCGCACGATGCTAGTCGCGCCCTGCGACGGCGGGCGCCGCAGGGTCAGCCCTGCGACTCCTGCGGGGCGCTGATGTTCACCTGCCACACGATCCCGAAGCGGTCGGTGAAGGAGCCGTAGACGTCGCCCCACATCTGCTTCTCGAGGGGCATGGTCACCGTTCCGCCCACGGAGAGCTTCTCGTAGGCGCTGCGCAGGACCGGCTCGTCGTCCCCCATGAGCGAGAGGGTCACGTTGGTGCCCTGCTGGAACGGAGGGCCCATGCCCTCGATCGTGTCCGAGACGTAGAGGCGGATCAGCTCCGTGACCTCGAGGGATCCGTGCATGATCTTGTCGGCGTTCGGGTCGCCCTCGGGCACGGCGTGGAACTCGCCGAAGGTCGCGAACTGCGGGTTCGCACCGAGCGCCTCGCCGTAGAACTCGAAGGCCTCACGGGCGTTCCCCGCGAAGTTCAGGTAGGGGTGGAGTGCTGCGGGCATGGCGTCCTCCTCGACGTCGGCGCCGGCAGGATGCCGGTCACGCGAGCCAGCCTAGCGGCGCGCTCCGACGAAGGAACCGCCGCGCCCGGAGGGGGCCGAAGCCATGCGGGTCTCCGGGCCAGGCTCCTTCTCCTGCGCGCTCAACTCTCCCGCTGCGCGGCGATCCGTGCCTTCTTTAGGGCCTCGCGCTCCGAGATGTCGAGCTGCCGGGAGGCGGCCTGGACGTCGCGGAACTCGGGCTCTCGCCGCACCACGCGGCCGGAGGAGTCCCGCGCGACCTTCACGCGCACGGGCTGTCCGTCCACCTCGACCTGCTCGAAGGAGCGGGTGCGGATCGAGCGGTCGACGCCGAACCGACGCACGCCGAGGCTTCCCGTCAGGTCCATGATCAGGGACGACGCGGACTCCTCATCGCCCTCGCGCACGAGCGCGTGGATCGTGATCCCGGGCCGCCCCTGCTTCATCACGATCGGCGTCAGCCACGCGTCCAGCGCACCCGAATCGAGCAGACTCGTGATCACGCCGGGCCACAGACGCGGATCGAGATCGTCGACGTTCGCCTCGAGCTGGATCGCCGCGCGTGGGGTCGCGTGCGCGTCGGCCGCGTCGGCCGTCGCACCGCCGTCGGACTCGTCGCCCGCGCCGACGGGAGCGCCCGCGGCGCCCACGCCGCCGGTCGTCGTTCCATGTGCGCGCCCCGGTGCGGCGTCGCGGCCCACCATCACCCGCACCACGTTCGGGCGTCCCGGGGTGTCCTTGGTGCCGGCGCCGATGCCCACGGTCTCGACGATCAGCGCGGGCTGGGGGCCCGCGGTCTGCGCGAGCGCCCGCACGAGGGCGACGCCGGTGGGCGTCGCGAGCTCGCCGATGCCGGGCGCGACGCCCGGGGGCACCGGTCGCGACGGGTGGGCGTGGGGCCCGCCGACGACGTGCGGCGCAAGCTGCTCGTCCGCGTCCGAGCCGGTGCCGGCAGTCGGGTCGGTCGGCGCCTGGGCGTGGGGATCCGGATGGCCGGCGACGACGGCTTCCTGGATGGAGTGGGAATGGCCGACGCCGTCGCCGCTGACCACGTGCGGCAGGTGCCGGAGTCCGTAGGGATTCTCGTGGTGGTCCGAGCGCCCGTGGTCGTGGTCGTGGTCGTGTTCATGCCCGCTGCGTCCGTGGGGATGCCCGTGCCCGTGGGAGTGGTTGTGGTCGTGATCGTGCGCATGCCCGTGATCGCCGCCGTGGTCGTGGTCGTGCCCCGTGCCGTGGCTGTGCCCGTGCGAGTGGCCGCGGGAGGGGAGCGGCTCGCCGGCGACCGTCGGCCAGCCCTGTGCGAGCCGCACCACCGCCGGCACCGGCACCGGGATGTCGCCGTGGGCGGCGCGGATGCGCCCGGATCCGACGGCGATGACGCTGCCCACCGCTCCCGCGATCCCGAGCTGCCGCCACGCCTCGCAGGCGCCGATCACATCGGCCAGGGAGTCCAGAGCCCCCACCTCGTGGAAATGGATCTGCTCGGGCGGGAGGCCGTGGGCGAGGCCCTCGGCGTCGGCCAGGCGCGAGAAGGCGTCCAGGGCGAGCTCGAGGGTGCGCACGGGCGCCGTGCCCTCCGCGCGCGCCGTCTCGAGCATCGTTCGGATCGATGACCAGGTGCGATGGGGTGGGTCCTCGACCAGCAGCTCGACGTCGACCTTCGTGGCCTGCTGCCCGCAGCGGTCGACCGTGCGCCGACTGAAGCGGACGGAGCCGGGGATCAGCGCGTCGAGCACGGCCTGGACCGCGTAAAGGTCCGCCCCGGCGTCCACGAGCGCGCCCAGGAGCATGTCACCGGCGATGCCGGCGGTCGCGTCGATGTAAGCGGTCCTGCCGTCGACGGCGGGGCTGGTGGGGGGAAGGTCCGGCTGCGCGCTCATATCGACCGATGCTAGTGGGCACGGCCGGGAAGAGCCCCCTCTGGTTCCTCGGGTCGCCTCGCCGTAGGGTGATGAGCCCGGTGCGAGGAGGCCCCGATGTCGTATCCCGTGCTCAGCTGCACCGCCCTCGATGCGCGCGACTGCCGCGCGCTCGCCGAGTTCTACCGCGAGCTGCTCGGCCTGCACTACCGCGAGGGCGACGACCCTTCGGCCGACGGCGCGGCCCCCGACGACTCGGACTGGCTCGTGCTGCTGGACGACCAGGACCGTCGCGTCCTCGCCGTGCAGGAGAAGACGGACCTGCGGCCCTCGACATGGCCCAGCGAGGAGATCCCCATGCAGCTGCACATGGACTTCCGCGTGAGTGACGCCGACGAGCTCGAGACCCAGCGGGCCCGCGCGGAGTCCCTCGGCGCGCGGCTGCTCATGGACCGTTCCGACGATCCCGACGAGCCGCTGTACGTCATGGGCGACCCCGAGGGGCACCCGTTCTGCCTGCTCGTGGGGTGAGACCCGGAATCGAAGAGGTGCACCTTGACCCTGCCACCGTGTCAGCCGCGAGGGTGAGCCCATGGCCGAGATCTCGCATCTGATGAGCATCGGACAGTTCAGCTCCCTGAGCAGGCTGTCCGTGCGCATGCTGCGCCACTACGACGCCCACGGCGTCCTGGTGCCCGCGCAGATCGACCCGTGGACCAGATACCGCCGCTATGCGACGCAGCAGCTGGCCGACGCGGCCGACATCCGGATCCTGCGGCTGCGGGACGTCGGCTTCGGCGTCTCCGCCATCGGAGCCCTCCTCGCCGTCCGCGGCACCCCGGCCTGGTCCGACGCCCTGCGCCTGCAGCGCGAGACTCTCGTCGAGGAGCTGCGCGCGTCCCGGGGAAGGCTCTCCCTGATCACCCGCCTGCTCGACGAAGGAGAGCCCACCATGTCCATCACCCTGACCCGCACCACCGTCCCCGCCATGACCGTCGTCGCCCTGCGCGGCACCGTCCCGACCTACTCCGACGAGGGTCGGCTCTGGCAGCGGATGATGCCGGCGCTGTCCGCCCAGGGCATCGTGCCCGTCGGCCCCGGCGGCGTCATCGAGCACGACGACCAGTACATGGACCACGATCCGGACCTGTCGATCTTCCTGCCCGTGCCCGCGGGCACCGAGGCCGCGGGTGAGCTCGAGATCCTCGAACTGCCCGCGCGCGACTGCCTGGTCGCGCGCGTCACCGGCGCCTACGACCAGATCAGCGAGGCCCACGACCTCATCAACGAGCGCCTGGCCTCCGAAGGCCTCGCGGCGCGCGCGGACGGCACGCTCGCGGGTCACGCCTTCAACATCTACCTGACCTCGCCCGATCAGGTGAGCGAGCAGGAGCAGCTGACGGACGTCTACCAGCCCTTGGCCTGAGCTCTGGCGGCTCGGGCCTCCATCTGGACCACGTGCGTCTCAGAGCCAGCCGCGCGAGATGCGGAGCTGGCCGTTCTTCACCGTGGCGGAGTAGTTCGCCTGGTCCAGGCAGTCGCCGTACTCCTCGGGGGAGTCGGCCCGGCCCTGGAGGTTCCCCGTGCGAGGGCGGCCGACCGTGGTGTCGATCCGTTGGATGCCCTCGCACGTGCGCGAATGGTTCCAGTAGTTCTCGACGAAGCCCGTCTGCTTGTTCACGAGCTTCCCGCTGCCAGCGGGCACGGTGTAGGTGCCGATGTGGAACCGCTTGCCCTTCACGGTGTCGATCGCGGTCCCGGTCCAGGTGTTCTTGCCGGCCTTCTTCACCTCGATGTCGTACGTGCGCCCGGCGACTGCGGTGAAGTCGTTGGCGCAGCTGACGCCGGCGCCCCCGTCAGCCCCGTCCGTGCAGTTCGAGTCCGTGGACGTGGTTCCGGGGATGAAGCTCGAGAAAACGCCGTGCAGGCGGGTCTTGCCCGTCGTCGAGTCCGGGCGCGGCTGCAGGCCCATGTACCCGACCTGGTCCTGCCCGGTGAAGGCGTACTGCACCGCGACGTAGGAGCCGTCGATGTAGTCGGAGTCCTCATGGATCGTCATGGGCATGGTCAGGCTGGTCATCCCGGAGGCAGGGGCGTCGGGGATCTCCCAGGCGTAGCGGACGTTGCCTCCGAAGGGCTGGGTCTCCGCCTGTGCGGGGGGAGAGGCGCTTGCGGGGGCTGCGAGGAGTGCGGGGACGAGCAGGGCGGCACCGAGCGCCGGGGTCATCGAGCGGAGGAGTCGTCGGGTGGTCATGGGGGACAAGGTCTCTCCTGGGGGGGCGGATCGGGCACCCGGAGTGAGGATCGCGAGACCGCAGGGCCGCCGGGCTGCGGACCGATGGCCCGTAAGCGTCGGCTGCGGGTGCGACAGTGCTCCGCATGCGTCGGACGCCGTCGGTTCCGGCGCCCTGCCACCGAGTGTAAAACGACTCACACCTCCTGCGGCCCCGATCGCGGAATCAATGCCCCTGACCCGCGATGGTGCAGGTCAGGACCACTTGGCGGGCGGGGGTGCCCACGCCGACATCTTCGCTAACAGGTCGTCGGGGGTCTCGGCGACGACGAGCGAGGCAAGGAACTGCGGGGAGAGGAAGCCGTGCGCGCTCATGCCCCCGAGCGCCGCTAGCAGCGGAAGCCAGTAGCCATCGACATCCAGGATCGCGACGGGCTTGCCGTGGATGCCGAGCTGCTGCCAAGTCCAGACCTCGAAGAGTTCCTCCAGTGTGCCCGCGCCGCCGGGAAGGGCCACGAAGGCGTCGGCGAGCTCGCCCATCCGCTGCTTGCGCTCGTGCATGTCCGCGACGACATCGAGCGCCGTGAGACCGGCGTGCGCGATCTCGCCATCCACGAGCGCGCGGGGCATCACTCCGTGGACTTCGCCGCCCGCGTCGAGGGCGGCGTCGGCCAGCACACCCATCAGTCCCACCTTGCCGCCTCCGTAGACGATGCCGATGCCGTGGTCCGCGAGAGCGCGGGCGAGCTGCGCCGTGCGCTCGGCGAAGATGGGCGAGTCGCCGGAGGCTGATCCGGTGAAGACCGTGATCCGGCGGAGTTCGAGGGGGGAGTCGGAGGACGACGGCTGCGATGCATCCTGATGGTCGCGCGCTGCAATCATGCCTCGGAGCCTAGGTGCAGGCCGCGGCCCACGTAGGCATCGTGGCGGTGGACACTCGCGCGATGTGAGGATCGGGACCGGCCCATGGCGGAGATGCCGCAACCGATGAGCTTCGGGCAGTTCTCCCCGAGCAAGCTGTCCGTGCGCGACCGCATCGACGTGCCCGGCGAACCAGGGCCTCGCGGCGCGCGCGGACGGCACGCTCGCGGGTCACGCCTTCAACATCTACCTGACCTCGCCCGACCAGGTGAGCGAGGAGGAGCAGCTGACGGACGTCTGCCAGCCGCTGGCCTGAGGTCAGGCCGCTCCGGCCTCCTCGCGGATGAGCGCGTGCGCCTCGTCCAGGCGCTCCCAGACGTCGGGCCGCTGCGGGTCGACGACGATCGAGAGCGGCCCGGCGTAGCCGGCGTCGGCCATCAGGCGCAGGCATGCCCGGTAGTCCTCGACGTCGATCGACCCGTCCTCGCCGAAGCCCGCCTTGGCCTGGCAGGCCTCGGCGAGCGGCGCGACGCGCGCCAGGTCGGCGTACTTGTGCTGGCCGGTCCAGTTCCCGAAGTCCGCGAGGAACCCGATCGCGCCCTCGCAGCGGTCGAGCAGCTCGAGCGTCGAGTCCGCGTCCAGGAGCAGGCCCTGCCAGTTCTCCACGAGGACGCGGATCCCGTCATGGCCCGCTGCGAGCGCGCGCAGCGATGCCGCGCTGCGGGCGATGGTCTCGGGGGAGGACGGCTGGTCGCCGGCGCTCACGCGCACCTTCGGGGCTCCGAGCTGCTCGGCCACGCTGATCCAGTCGTCGATCCAGGCGCGCCAGCGCTCGCCCTCGGCCGGATCGGCGAGGTCGCCGTGGTCCACGAGGAAGCACTCGAGCGCGACGCCCGCGTCGCTGAAGGAACCGCGCAGGTCATCGAGATATCTGCGATCCGTCGAGGGCAGCGAGAAGTGGCAGATCTGTGCGCTCGCGAAGCCGTGCGAGGCGAGCAGCGCCGGCAGGTCCAGCAGGGCGACCGGGTCGGCGACCCCGTCGGTGCGGCCCTCGAGCGCGGGCATCGTGCCCGGTGCGGCGAAGCTCCCGAGGGTGCGGAACAGCGACCACGTGTGGATGGCCTTGGTGGGATCGATGGTCATGTCCGCTCCTGGCTCGGCTGCGCGTCCTCGTGCGCGGTCCAACCTATCCCGTCCCGCCTATCCCGCGGTGGTGCCGGGTCCCTGTCAGGATCGGGGGCCTGGCTCGTGCGGAGAGCGCTTCGCGAGGGCGACCACGTACCGGCAGCCGCCTTCGCCCTCGCTGCGGAACGAGGTGGGGGAGGGCGCGCCCAGGGTCAGGCAGTCGCCGGGACCCAGCGTGCTCTCCGAGGTCCCCTCGATGATGCGGAGCGTGCCCTCGAGCACCCATACCTGCTGGTCGAGAGCCCGGTAGGCATCGGCCGGATAGTCCACGCGCGCACCCTGCGGGAGCAGGACGTCGACCAGCTCCAGGCGGGATCCGCTGGGGGAGACCGCCCGACGCGTGTAGCCGGTGTCCGGGTCGGTCCAGGTCGGCTGCGCGTCGGCGCGGCGCACGCGGGATCCGTCGGACTCGGCGCGTGCGATGAGCTTGGAGAGGGTGAGGCCGAGTCCCGCGGAGAGCCGCGCGAGCAGGGCCGCGGTGGGCTGCGCCTCGGCCTGCTCGATGCGGGCGATCATGGCGCGGGAGACCCCGGAATCGTCCGCGAGACGCGCACGGGTCAGTCCCTGCTCCTCCCGCGCTGCGCGGACGATGCGTGCGAGTGCGGCGGCGAGATCCTCGGCCATGAGACTCCTTGACACGATAGTGGACTCAGAAGACTACTATGTGCGCATGACGTCGGAGAGCGGACCCGCCCGCAGCACGGGGAAGAGCGCGGCGCATCAGGGCGCGCCGACGGGCGCCGAGCCGGGCGCTCAGCCGTGGAGGATCCGCTCCGCGAGCGCCGAGGACGCCGCCGCCTGAGCGGAGATCTACGCCCACTACGTGCGCACGACGGCCATCACCTTCGAGACCGAGCCGCCGGACGCGGCGCAGATGGCGCGACGCATCGAGAGCGCGCGCGAGCGCTACGTCTGGCTCGTCCTCGAGGAGGAGGGCCGTGTGGCGGGCTATGCCTATGCGGGAGCGTTCAACCCGCGCGAGGCCTACCGCTTCACCTGCGAGGTGAGCGTCTATCTCGCGCCCAACCAGCGCGGATCCGGTCGCGGTCGTGCGCTGTACGAGGCGCTGCTGCCAGCGCTGCGCGAGCGCGGGCTCCGCCGGGCGATCGCCCTGGTGGCGCAGCCGAATCCCGCGAGCGACCGCCTCCACGCGTCGTTCGGCTTCACGCCCGTGGGCACCTTCACGAAGGTCGGCTGGAAGCTCGGCGCCTGGCACGACGTCGCCTGGTCGGAGCTGGACATGGCGCCGGACGACGACGACATCCGGGAGCCGCCCCCGCTGCGCTGAACTGCGCTGGGCCCCGGCGGGCGTCGGCCGATGGCAAGAAACCGTCCCCACATGGCGACGCACCGCCCCCACACGGCAGACCGCTGCCCCCGCATGGCAACACCCGGACCTCTGCTTGTCCCCGCCGAGGCCACAGCGCATAGTGGAGCGATGAGCCAGAGCAGCACGGCGTCCCGGTCCGACACCACGTCCCGGGCCAGTGCGTCCGCGCAGGACGGGGCGGCGCAGCCCACCATCCATCCGATCCCCGAGGGCCTGGCCGAGCGCGCCGCGCAGATCGGCGGCGCCGGCGGGACCCTCACCCAGGACCAGATCGACGCCTTCGTCGCCGACCAGCTCGCCGCGAGCGACCTCGACGGCAGGAGCGTCTGCCTGATCATCCCCGACGGCACCCGCTCCGTGCCCCTGCCCCGCGTGCTGCCCGCGATCCACCGCGCGCTCGCCGGGCGCGCCCGCTCCGTCACCGTGCTCATCGCGCTCGGCACCCACGCCGCGATGAGCGACGAGGCCATCGGGCGGCTGCTCGGCTCCGAGCCCGGGCACCCCGAGCGCACCTACCCCGGCTGGGAGGTCGTCAACCACGCCTGGCACGACGAGTCGCAGATCGCCGACCTGGGCGAGATCCCCGCCGAGCGGATCTCCGAGCTCACCGGCGGTCTCCTCGAGGACACGCCGATGCGCGTGCAGATCAACCGCCTGGTCGTCGAGAGCGACGTCGACCTGATCGTCGGCCCGGTCTTCCCCCACGAGGTCGTCGGCTTCTCGGGAGGGAACAAGTACTTCTTCCCCGGCTGCTCGGTGCACGACGTCATCGACATCTCCCACTGGGTGGGCGCGCTGATCACCGCCAGTCGCATCATCGGCACCCTCGGCATCACCCCGGTGCGCCAGCTCGTCGACGCCGCGAGCGACCTCATCGAGACCGAGAAGCTGTGCTTCGCGATGGACGTCGCCGAGGGCGGCGCCGACCTGGGCGCCATGTCCTTCGGCGATCCGCAGGCCGCCTGGGCCGCGATGGCGAAGATCTCCGCGCGCACCCACATCACCTACGTCGAGAAGCCCTACCGGCGGATCGTCGCGATCGTCCCCGAGATGTACGAGGACATCTGGACCGGCGCGAAGGGCTTCTACAAGTCCGAGCCCGTGTGCGCCGACGGCGGCGAGGTCATCATCTATGCCCCGCACATCACCGAGGTCGCGGGCATGCACCCCGGTCTGCGCGACATCGGGTACCACAACATCGAGTACTTCACGAAGCAGTGGGACCGCTTCAAGGACCACCCCTGGGGCGAGCTCGCGCACTCCACGCACGTGACCGGCCTGGGCACCTACGATCCGGAGACCGGCGAGGAGCGCAACCGCGTGCGCCGCGCCTTCGCGACGTCGATCCCCCCGGAGGTCTGCGCCGAGTACGCCGTCGAGTACGTCGACCCGCAGTCGCTGGACTTCGAGGCGCTGCGAGCCGACCCGGACACCCTGGTCATCGACCATGCCGGCGAGGTCCTGTTCCGCCTGGCGAGCGAGAGGGACGGCCAGTGAGCGCCCTTCCCGCCTCCTCCGCGTCCATCGCCTCGTCCGCGTCCATCGCCGCCTCCGCGCCCACTGCCTCCGCGGCATCCTCCGCCCCGTCGGCGCCTCGCGTCGTGCCGGGCGGATCGCCGCGGGCCGACGAAGCCGACCCCTCGGCCGACGGGGCCGGTGCCTGGTCGGGGACCATGACCCCGGAGGCGCTGAGCGGGGAGACCCTGCAACTCGCCGACGCGGTCGCCGCAGACCTCGAGGGCGTCCAGCGCCTCGGCGTCGCGTACTCGGGCGGCGTCGACTCCGCGACGCTGCTCGCGCTCGCCGTCCGCGCCCTCGGTCCGGAGCGGGTGGTGGCGCTGCTGGGTGTCTCGCCGTCCCTCGCCGCGCGCGAGCGCACCATCGCCCATCGCGTCGCGGACCTCATCGGCGCGGAGGTCGTCGAGATCCGCACCCACGAGGGTGAGCGCGAGGAGTACCGGCGCAACGACGTCGACCGCTGCTTTTACTGCAAGGACGAGCTGTTCACCCGGATCGACGACGAGGTCGCCCGCGATCTCGGGCTCGACGCCGTCGCCTATGGCGAGAACGCCGACGACGCCCTGCGCCCCGACCGCCCCGGTGCCGAGGCCGCGACCCAGCACCGTGTGCTGCGACCCCTCGCCCGCATCGGCATGACGAAGGCCCAGGTCAGGGACGTGGCGCGGGTGCTCTCCCTGCCCGTGGCCGACAAGCCCGCCGCCCCCTGCCTCGCCTCCCGCATCCCGCATGGACAGGAGGTCACCCCGGAGAAGCTCGCCCAGATCGAGCAGCTCGAGGCCGCGCTCATCGACGCCGGGTTCAGCGACTGCCGGGTGCGCCATCACGGCGACATCGCCCGCCTCGAGCTCCCGGCCGACGAGCTGCCCCGGGCGGTCGCCCCCGGCGTCCGCGAGCAGCTGCAGCGCGCCGGCAAGGACGCGGGCTTCCGCCACGTGGCCCTGGACCTCGGCGGCATGCAGTCCGGCGCCTTCACCCTGCAGATCCTCAACGCACGGGGAAGCCTATGAGCGGGTCCGGGGACGGGCTGGGACCTGCGGCGGGGTCCGGGGCCGACGATCTCCGCGACGCCGTCGGCGGCTCCTCGGACGGCGTCATCGATGGCCTGGTCACGCTGGACCTCGACCGCGCCCGGCGGCGCGGGGCGCCCGAGGCAGTGCTGTGCGACGGCAAGTCCGTGGCCCAGGTCGGCGCCATCGCCCGCGAGTACGCGCGGCTCATCGCCGAGCGCGACGAGGGGTCGGGGTCTGACGGGGGAACGGCGCCCGATGGACGAGAGACGCCCGATGGACGAGAGACGCCCGATGGGGGAGCAGCGCCCGATGAGGGAGCAGCGCCCGATGGGGGAGCCGCGACCGAAGGGCGCACCGGATCGATGGGCCCGATCCTCTTCACGCGGGCCGACGAGGACCGGGCTCGAGCCGTCCTCGCGGCTCTGCCCGACGCCCACCACGACCCCGAGGCGCGCCTGCTCGCGTGGCCTCCCCGGCCGCCCGCCCCGAGCGGGGGCCTGGTGATCGTCGCCTGCGCCGGCACGAGCGACCTGCCCGTCGCCCGGGAGGCGCTGCTCACCGCGCAGCACCTGGGGCGACCCGCCCGACTCATCGCCGACATCGGCATCGCCGGCCTCCACCGTCTGCAGGCCCGCCTCCCCGAGCTGCGCGAGGCGGCGTGCGTCGTCGTCGCCGCAGGCATGGACGGGGCGCTCCCCACCGTCGTCGCAGGCCAGATCGCCGCCCCCGTGGTCGCACTGCCCACCTCCGTGGGCTACGGCGTGGCGGCGGGCGGCGTCACGGCGGCCCTCACGATGCTCTCCGGCTGCGCCCCGGGCATCGGTGTGGTCAACATCGACAACGGCTACGGGGCCGGGCACCTCGCCGCCCAGATCGCGCGCTGGGCGCCCGAACCGGGCGCCGATCCCGATCCCCGCGACTGAGCACGTCGCCGCCTCGCCGACGGTGTCGAGAGTCCCTCGCCGGCAGATGGTCCTTCGCCGGCAGATGGTCGTCGGTCGGCCGCCCCGCTGAGCTGTCGTCCACCGGCGTATACGGGACATCTCTGCCATATATGGCAGAGAGGTCCGCTATACGCCCTCGCACGACACAGCCCCCTGCAACGCCGACCGTCGCACGGTCGCACGGGCCCGCCGTCGCACCGTACCCGCCGTCGCTCGGGCTCGCCGTCGCACCGTGCCCGCCGTCGCACCGGGCCCGCCGGTCGCACCGCTGCCGTCGGCCTCCTCACTGCCGTCGGCCGTGTCGCCCTCCTCGTCGGCCTCCTCAGTGCCTGCGCGAAGCAGGTCGCCCACGTCCCCTCCCCTGTGAGCCGAGTCTCGTTACCGGCCGGTCGAGTGATTCCTCCGCCGCCGCTCTGACCAGCGCCGCGACCCGGCGACGTGGCAACTCATGGCACAGCATGGGGCCCGGGCGTGGAGTGGAGCACACACTCTGGCGTGGTCCTGCGCCGACGGGCGGGTTCCGGACGGTGAGCCATCGACGTGCTCCCGAGGACAGCATTTCGTGGAGCAGGACCCCGCGGTGTCCGACGCCGCCACCCCGCGCACCGCAGCACGAGCGGAACCGCATCGAAGGAGATGACATGACACAGCCACAGCCCGCCGGTCCCGGCGACCCGTCGCCCGAGGCGCTGCGCGCCGCCCGGCCCGATCCGCGCGCCGCCATGGAGCGGCTGCCGTTCCGCAAGGTCTTCGCGTACGGCGCGGGCGACGCCGGCTGCAACACGGCCTTCGCCTTCGCCGGCAACTTCCTGCCCCTGTACTTCATCACCGTGCTGGGCCTGCCCGCCGGCGTCGTCGCGACGATCTCCCTGGTCGTGCTGATCTGGGACGCCTTCGCCGACGTCATCGCCGGGCGCATCGTCGACTCCACGATGACCCGCTGGGGCAAGTTCCGCCCGTTCATCCTGTTCGGCAGCCTGCCGCTGATGATCATGACGGTGCTGCTGTTCACGATCCCCCACATGGGCAGCCAGGGCCTGACCGCCGTGGTCGCCGCCGTCATCTACGCGGTGTGGGGCTTCGTCTACTCGATGGTGAACATCCCCTACGGCTCGCTCGCCCCTGCGATCACACAGGTCGCCGAGGACCGCGGCAAGCTCGGCGCCGCCCGCACCTACGGCGGCCAGATCATCACCCTGCTGCTCGTGCTCGTGATCTCCCCGCAGATCAACCAGCACCAGGGCGACGCCGACGCCCTCCAGCACTCCATCACCGTGAGCGCCCTGGGCTTCCTGGTCCTCGGCATGGCGCTGTTCATGATCACCTTCTTCGGGGTGCGCGAGCGCGTGTTCCGCGAGACCCCCAAGCTCAGCGTGCGCCAGTCCCTGCGGGTGATCCGCACCAACCGTCCGCTCGCGTTCCTGTGCGCCTCGAGCGTGATCTTCCTGGGCGGGATGTACGGGATGCAGGCGGTCGCCGCCTTCTTCACCACCTTCGTGCTGGGCGACGCGACCCTGTTCATCTGGCTGACCCTCGCGGGCGTCGTCGCGAACCTCGTGGTCGCGCCGTTCGCCCCGAAGATCATCGGCAGCATCGGCAAGCGCCGCGGCTACCTGGTGGGCTGCGCGGCCTTCGTGGTCGGCGGCATCATCATGCTGCTGCTGGGCCACGTGTTCGCCTTCGCGCTCCTGGGCTACTTCCTCATCAACCTGGGCGTCGGTCTGAACAACACCCTGATGTGGGCCCTCGAGGGCGACACCGTCGAGTACGGCGAGTGGAAGAACGACGACCGCGCCGAGGGCGCGACCTACTCGCTGTTCTCCTTCGCGCGCAAGATGAGCCAGGCCGTGGGCCGCTACCTCGCCCTGAGCTTCATCGCCCTGTTCGGCTTCATGTCCGGGTCCGACGCCGTCGCCACCGCCACGAACTCCTCGGACCACGTGCGCCTGGGCCTGTCGCTGGTCATGGGCGGTCTGCCGATCCTCATGGGCATCCTCGCCGCGGTCGTCATGCGGTTCTACCCGATCGACGAGAAGACCTTCCGCACCATGGTCGAGGAGCTCCACGAGCGCCGCGAGGCCGAGGGCGCGGGAACCGGGGCCGGGGCCTGAGGACGGTCCGGGCCCGGCTCTCCCGCCGTGCCCCTACGGCGCGGCGGCCAGGAAGTCCCAGCGGGAGAGGTCGCTCGCGAGGGGGTCGGGGTCGCGCACGGGCGGACGCTCGGACGTCTGCCGGATCGCGGTGATTCCGTCGGTGCGGAACCCTCGCACGCCGTCCCGCAGCCGGCACCAGCCGACGAGGATCCAGTTGCCGCGCACCAGGATCATCCCCAGCGGCTCGACCGAGCGCTCGGTGCACGCGCCCGTGCGAGGGTCGCGGTAGGCGAGCTCGACCACCCGCGGGTCGACGAGCACCTCGCGGACGACGCGGGCGACCTCGTCCTCCGTCGGCCCGTCGGGAGCCATGAGCGCCACGCGCGCGGCGAACGCGCGCCCCTGCGCACGCTGCTGCGGACTCATCGCGGCGAGCACCTTGTCCCGCACCCGGCCGGCGTCCCGGGCGAGTGGGGAGCCGTCCATGACGCCGAGGCCGGCGAGCACGGAGAGGGCCTCCGCCGGCGTGATCGCCAGGGGCGGCAGGGAGAAGTCCCGGCCGATCGCGAAGCCTCCCGTGCGCCCCGGGACCCCGTAGATCGGGATGCCCGCCTCCTGCAGCGCACGGATGTCGCGCTCGATCGTGCGGGTGGAGACCTCGAAGCGGTCGGCGAGGCGCGGCACGGAGATCGGCTGCTCGACCCGGGCGCGCAGCAGGTCCACGAGGGCTCGGTGGCGGTCGCTGCGCTTCACGGGCCCCACGGTAATCGCGCAGGACGAATCCGGTCGGAAACACCGACACACAGCTGTCGTTCGTGCCCTGTCTCCTGGAGTCTCCCTGCAGATGACGATGCACTCCAGGAGGAGCCATGACCGACATTCCCAGTCCCCGCGACCTCGCCGGGACGTACTTCGACTGCTGGCGCCTCCGCGACTTCGCGGACCTCGCCGCGCACCTCGCCGATGACGTCGCCTTCGACGGTCCGCTCGCCTCGCTCCGCGGCCGGGAGGACTGCCTCGAGGGGCTCGTCGGCCTCGCCCGGGCCACCACGCATCTCGAGGTGGAGCGGCGACTGGCCGACGAGGAGGACGTGATGACCTGGTTCTCGCTCGGTGTGGGCGGCTCGGAGCCGACGCCGGTGGTCAACTGGTGCCACGTCGAGGGCGGTCGCATCCGCGCCATCCGGGTCACCTTCGACCCCCGGGGGATGCTCGCGGCGGGGTGAGAGCTCGGCCGATGCCTCGGCACCGGACCGTCTCCGCCTCGACGTCGGACCGTCTCCGTTTCTAGGTCGGGCCTCGCCGCCTCGAGATCCGGCGCGAGCCCCGTGCCCCGTCGTCCGTTGGGCCCGTCTCCCGGGCTACCCTTGAGGCCTGCCGCTGGTCGGCCGACGGAGTCCCCTGGGAGGCGCACGATGACGCAGAAGGAGCACGTCACCATCTATGACGTGGCCCGTGAGGTGGGCTGTGCCCCGAGCACGGTCTCGCGCGCCTTCTCGCGGCCCGGCCGGGTCAGCGCCGCCACCCACGCGAAGGTCATGGATGCCGCGCGGCGCCTCGGCTACCGCACGGACGCCCCCGATCAGCAGGAGCGCCAGGGCAGGCAGGGTCGCCTGGGCGTCGCCGCGCCCGACCTCTCGAACCCGTACTTCGCCGAGGTCCTCTCGGGCATGCAGGAGGCGGCGCACTCGGCGGAGTACCTGCCGATCCTGCTGGACTCCGGCGAGGACGAGGAGCGCGAGCGCATCTCCCTCGAACGCTCCCTCGAGGTCGTCGACGGCATCGTGCTCACAGGCACAAGGCTCTCGGACGCGACGCTGCTGCAGCTGGCGAAGAGGGTGCCGATCGTGGTGCTGAACCGTCACGTGGCGGGCCTGGACTCGATCACCCCGGACTACGAGCACGGCATGAACCAGGCGATGACCCACCTGGACTCCCACCGGGTGCGCACCGTGACCTACGTGGCCGGGCCCGCGAACTCCTGGTCCGACGGGGAGCGCTGGCGCTCGGCCCGCACCACGGGCGCGAGCCACGGGATCCGGGTGCATCGCATCGGCCCGTTCCCGCCCACCTCCCGCGGCGGGGAGGACGCCTTCGCCGAGCTCATCGAGTCCACCCGCGGCGCGGGCGACCCCCTGCCCGATGCCGTGATCTGCTACAACGATCTGCAGGCGCTGGGTCTGCTGGTCGCGGCGCTGCGCAGCGGCATCCGGGTCCCCCAGGAGCTGCAGGTCATCGGGCACGACGACATCCCGCTCGCGCGGCTCGTCGGATCGGGCCTGACCACCGTGGCCGCGCCCAAGCGCGAGCAGGGGCGGGTGGCCGTGGACCGCATCGTGCGCCGCATCCGCCAGCCCTCCAGCGTGAAGGGCCCCGTCGAGGGCGCGCTGCCGGTGCGCCTCGTGGTGCGCGGCAGCACGGGCGGGCGCGAGGCCGCCGCGGTCGGGCGTGACGGAGCCGGCGGGCGCGATGGAGCGGGCGGACGCGAGAAGCGATGAGCGACGGAGCGGTGGAGCGCGAGGAGTCCCGCACCCGTGGCCAGTTCTCCGCGGAACGGACGAAGGCCTACGTCGACGCGGTGGTCGCGATCGCGATGACCCTGCTGATCCTGCCGCTCATGGAATCGGTCGCGGAGGCCGCCGGGAAGGAGCTCAGCGCGAGCGAGTGGCTGGGTGAGCACTGGTCGCAGATCATCAGCTTCGTGCTCAGCTTCTTCATCATCGCGCTGTTCTGGATCCGCCACCATCAGCTGTTCGCGGACGTCGAGGCCGTCTCCAACACTCTGCTCTGGATCACCGTGCTGTGGATGCTCACGATCGTGTGGATCCCGGTCTCCACCGCGATGACCGGGCAGCTGGAGACGGGAAGGGTCGTCGAGGCCCTGTACATCGGCTCGATGATCGCGACGTGCCTGTGCATGATCGTCACCCGCCGCTACCTGCGCCGACATCCCGAGCTGCACGAGGTGGAGCCGGAATCGATGCGCCGCGGGATGCTCGTCGACCTGTCGATGGGCATCCTGTACGCGGTCGCGCTGGTGCTCGCGATGATCGTGCCGCAGGTCGGCTACTTCGGGCTGTTCGTCCTGCTGTTCGTGCGGACGCTTGCGAACGTGCTCGAGCGCTCGCCGATCGCCCGCTGACCGCGGGGGACGGTCGTCGGACGGAACTGTCCCGTGGGGTCCGGCGGGGGAGGCCTCTTCGCACGAAGCGCTCAGGGCAGCAGTGTGTGCACCCAGGGCGTCTCCGCGGGAATGAGCTCGCGCGGGACGGGGGCGGGCTCGGGGCCGCCGGGCACGGGGATCGCGGTGATCGCCATCCAGTCCCTGCCATCCGAGGGTGCCAGCCCCGGCACCTCGCGCATCATCGCCCACTCCTCGCGCATCGTGAGATGGGAGTCGATGAGCAGCTCGTCGCCGTCGGCGCTCGCCTCGATGAGCGCGGCCAGGCACGCCTCCTTGTCGGCGCGCGAGCTCGGGCCGACGTAGGGGCGCGAGAGGAGCGAGACCTCGGGCGCTCCGCCCTCGTCGTCGGCCGGCCACACGAGGACGGCGGCGAGGAGCCGGCCGTCCCGTCGCAGCGCTCGGCTGCGGCCGCGGTCCCAGGTGGACGGGGGCCGGGGATCGTGGTCCTCGCCGAGCTCGGCGAGCAGGGACTCGCGCGGCGCGGTCGGGGACCAGGACGCGTGCTGGTCGATGTAGTGGTCGACCTCGAGCGCGAGGAGGTCGCCCGGCTCCTCGGCGAGCGCGGGGCCGATCTCCGCAGAGCCGACCGGACCGTGCTGCGCCGCCCAGGCCCGCATCTCGGGACCGACGACGTAGCGCCACGGTGGCGTGACCTGCACGGCGATCCCGCCGAAGCGGGCCGCGAGCTGCTGGTCGTCGATCTGGTGCTCATAGATCTTCATGCGGGGAGGCGCCGTCGAGGCGTCGACCTGCGCCCGCAGCAGCGCGTCGTCCACGCCCTGTCCTCGCAGGTCGGGTGCGACCTCGAGCAGCATGACGCGTGAATCCGGGTGCACCGTGTTGTCGACGGCGCGGCAGTGGCCGACGATGCGTTCGCCTGCGCCGGTGGGCGCGACCGCGACGAAGGAGCGCCGGTTGCCGCCCGGTCGCCAGCGGTCCTGGATCAGATCGGGGAGGGCGTCTGAGAAGGCGGCGACGTCCTCGGCCGTCGCGGGGCGCACGCGGATCTCCGTCGGGCCGCCGTTCACGCCGGTGTCCCGTGGTGGGCGAACACTCCGCCATCGGCGAAGACGCGCTCGACGAACCGCTCCGCGATGCGGGTATGCGCCTCGGGGCCGGGGTGGAGCGCATCGGGCAGCGGCAGCTCCGCCTCGTCCTGGGCGCCGTAGAGATCGAGGCCGTCGATGTGGTGCAGCCGCGGATCCTCGCGCGCGGCGCAGACCTCCGCGAGCGCCTCGCGGACGGCGGGCAGATCGAGCCGTCCGGGGGAGGTGCCGGCCGGATCGCCGGTGGCCATGAAGCGGATCTCCCCGCGCGCGAGGGCCTGCGGATCCACGGCGCTGGGGCCGGTGACCCCCTCGAAGAGTCCGCAGTGCAGCGGTGAGATCAGCACGATCGGGGTGTTCGGATGGCCCTGCCGGATCGTGTCGAGGAATCCGTGCACGGTGGGGACGAGCGCCCGGCGACGCATGATGTCCCCGCCGACCACGTTGATGCCCAGCTTGAGGCTGATGATGTCGGCCGGAGCATCCCGGATGACCTGCGCGACGGGGGCATCGATCATCGCGCTCCCGCCGAAGCCGAGGTTCCGCAGGTCCGCACCTGCGGCGCGCGCGGCGAGCACCGGCCAGGTCCCCAGCGGGGTAGCGGCGTTCGAGCCGTGGCTGATCGAGCTGCCGTGGTGCACCCAGCGCGTCCCCGAGGGTGCGACGGGACGCACGAGCGGCCGACCGGTGCCCACGTCGGAAGCGCCCGCGTCGAGGGCGCCCGTGGACGAGCTGTCCGTGGCGGGGGAGTCGACCTCCGCGCGCAGGGACTCCAGCAGGACGTCCTCGCTGTAGGGCAGCCACAGCTCCACGCGGTGCGTGCCCGTCGGGAGCTCGATGCGAGAGGTGTGCGCCGGGCCGGGGCTGGACGACGTCTCCCCTGTGAAGGGGTCATTGATGATCAGCGCGCCGCCGGTGAGGACGTCATGGGCGACCGTCTCGCCGTCGATGACGACGTCGAGCACGCCGCGCGGGCGCTGGGCCGTGGGGAACGCCGCGCGGGCGCTGCTCATCGTGAGCTCGAGAGCGCGGGCGTCGGTGTCCAGCACGAGACGCACGCCCGCGGCCTGCTGCTCCATGGCCATCAGTCTGGGCTCGGGCCAGAGCCGCCGCAGCCAGGAGGGCAGGCGATGGATGCGCACTCCCTGGGCGGTCCGCTCGAGGTCCGCGTGGCCGTGGACGAGCGGCTCGGTGATGTCGATCGTGTGCACCGGGTCAGCCTGTCACGGCTCGTCGGCGTGCGCACGGCCCTTGTCGGGACCGAAGGACGGGCCCCTCGGGCCCCTCAGAAGACGGGCTTCTCGGGCCCCTCAGAAGGCGGGTCCTTCCGGCCCCTCAGAACCTGCGCTGCATGTCGGCCACCTCGGCGTCGGCACGGAAGCCCGCCGAGAGGTACGTGGGAACCGCGCCCGAGAGGGAGCTCGGGGTGCACACGAGCGCGCTCGAGGCGCCCATCGCCCGCAGCGCATGGACGGCGGAGAGCGTGATCCCCCGGCCGAACCCGCGCCCCCGATGGTCGGGGTGCACGGCGACGGGCTCGAGCAGGCCGGGACGGCCGGGGCCCGCCGACCAGACCGTCGCGATCGCGACCGCCGCATCGTCGTCGTCGCGGCCGAGCAGCGTGAGCGACGAGCTCGCGAGCGGGGTCGCGGCCATCACGGTCCAGTCCCGGGCCCGGCGGCGCAGCTCGGCGGGCGAGGGGTCGCGGCGTCGGAACGCGGAGAAGTGGACGCGCGCCCACTCCTCGACGGGGGAGAGCCGCGCGGGCAGGCCCTGATCGGTCGACGGGGCGTCGGCCGGATCCGAGGGATCGAGGTCAGGATCGTCCTCCGGGAAGTCCGGGGCGGACTGCGGGTCGACGACGTCGGCGGAGGCCAGCGCATCGCTCATGTCCGGCATCGGGCCCAGATCCAGGCGGAGCGGCGTCCAGAGCTCGCCCTCCTCCCAGGCGTCGGCCGCGAGAGTGCGCCGGAGCGCGGCCGCGCCACGCGCCTCGACCGCACCCGGGCCCGCGTCGAGGATGCAGTGCGAGGGGTCGGCCAGATCGCTCGAGATCCGTCGGGCCAGGGCCTCGTCGTCCTCCGCGCCGGGGGCGAAGGCCAGACGCAGCAGATCCGGGCCGTCGAGCAGCCCGATCGCGATCGGCACGTCGTCCAGCTCCCAGACCCGGGTCGCCGCGGCGGTCGCCGCCAGCCCCCTCATGCTGTGCCAGCCCAGGTCGCCGGGGTGCAGCTGCAGCGGTGCGTCGTCCCGCTGCCAGGTGGCGAGGGCGTCGGCGGCGAGGAGCAGCTCGGGGACGCTGGGGGCGCGCAGTGTCGGGTCCATGGCACAAGCACACCGCGTCCGGGCTCGCGTGGCAATCCGAGAGCCGGACGAGTGGGCCATCAGGCGACGTCGGCGAGGATCTCGAAGCGCGCGAGGCGCTCGCGGTAGTAGTCGGCGTGGGCGGCGACGGGCTCGATCGTGCTGCGCACCGGGATCGGCGCCCGCTCGGCGTCGGGCACGGTCTGCTCGAGGGCGAGAAGCGCGGCGCCGCGCATGGTGGAGCGGGAGATCGCGACGTGGTCGATGGGGGTCTGGAGGGCGTCGGCCAGCAGGTGCAGCCAGGCCGGAGCGTTCTCCGTCATGCCGCCGGAGAGCACGATCCGCTGCGGGGCGCCGCCGACCTCGCGCAGCTGGTCGGCGATGCGCAGGTAGGACAGGGCGAGGCCCTCGAAGCAGCCGCGCAGCAGGTCCTCGGCGGTGGTGGACGCGGAGACGTTCGCGAGGACCGCGCGGGCGCTGTCGCGCCACTTGGTGCCGCGCTCGCCGGAGAGGAACGGCACCACCAGCGGGTTCCCGGCCTGCGGGGCCGCACCGAGCAGGGACTCGGTGTCGATCTGGGAGACGTCCTCGGGGATCGCGAAGCGGGTGCGGGCGAAGTCGAGGACGCGGCCGGCGTCGCTCATCGCGGAGCCGACGAGGGTGCGGCGCGCATCGACGCGGTAGGCCCAGAGACCCCCGGGCAGGGTGCCGGTCTCGGTGTCGAGCAGCTGGCGGATCGCACCGGAGGTGGCGGTGGAGATGCCCCAGGTGCCGGGGCCGACGGCGCCGATCCCGAGGTTCGCGCTCAGGCCGTCGCCGACGACGGGGATCCAGGTGGCGTCGGCGAGCGCGGGGATCCGCTGCGCGAGCGGGGTGCCCGCGACCGGCTGCCCCTGAGAGGGGTCGCGCGGGGCCCCGAGCAGGTCCGCGGAGACCCCGGCAGCCTCCAGCAGCTCGGGCACGTACTCACCGGTGCGGCGGTCGATCATCCCGCCCCAGGCGGCCGACGCGGTGCCCAGCACGCCTTCTCCCAGCAGCTTCAGGGCGACGTACTCGCCGAGCGCCATGAACGAGCTCGCGCGGGAGAAGACGTCGGGGTGCTCATCGCGCAGCCAGCGCAGGCGCGGTGTGTTGTACGAGGAGTGCAGGCGGGAGCCGGTGCGGTCGTGCAGGGCGACGGCGTCGAGCTCCTCGCGCAGGGCGGTGACCTGGTCGCGGCAGCGGGTGTCCGCGTAGGTGATGCACGGGGTCAGGGCGGCGCCCGAGGCGTCGACCGCCACCAGGGAGGAGGCGAAGGTGTCGACGCCGATGCCGACGACGGGCCCGGGCAGGGCGCCGTCGAGGACGGCCTCCATGGCCACGCACAGCTCCTCGACGATCTGATCGGCGTCGATCGTGGAGGTGCCGTCGGCCGCGGTGGTGAACGCGTGCTCGACCTTGTGGTGGCGCGTGCCGACCTCGCGTCCCGAGGCGTCGTAGACGGCGGCGCGGCTGCCGCCGGAGCCGACGTCGAGTCCGACGACGAAGGGGCCGACGGCGTCGTCGGTCGGGATCGAGAAGCGCGGGGTCACAGGTCCTCCAGCAGATGGGCGTCACGAAGCCCGGCTGGTCCGGGCGCGCTGCCGTGCGGCGTCACGGCACGGCGATGCGCTCCAGGATAGGGAACGCGCAGCCGGGCGCGCGCTCGCGGCCGCCTGTTGCCGCGGGGCGTGGGTCGCCGCGGAGGCTCCGTCGACGCGGTGGGCGGGGCCGTCCGCCCCGGCTCACGCCTCCGGCGACTCCCCGTCCGGGTGCCCGAACTCCTCGGCGTAGCGCGCCCGCAGCTCCTCCCAGCCGTGGTCCATGGCGTCCATGCCCACGATGCGCTCCTGGTCGAGGCCGCTGAGCTGGGCGTCGAGCACCGCGAGGCACACCTGCCAGCCGGCGGCGAAGTACTGGGCCTGCTGCACGTCGGGCAGGCCCACCTGGATGTCCAGTCGGCCCTCCTCGATCATCCAGCCCATGGTGGCGTCGCCCCAGCGGTGGGTGAGGGCGTGCTGGCCGGCGGTCGCGAGGACGTCGGCAGCGACCGGGTCCTCGTCGGGCGTCTCGCGGCTGAGCGCCGGTCCCACCTCGGTGAGCCGACGGTCGGGGACGACGGGGGACCAGCGGGCGAGCTGCTCGGGATCGGTGATCGCGCGCCACAGCTGCTCTTCGGTGCCGGCGATGTCAACCTCGAGGATCAGGGTGTCGTCGGCGATCTCGGCGCGGACGGGCAGGTCGCGGATGCGGGCATCGATGTCCACGGCGTGCGCTCCCTCGGTGCCGGTGCTGTCGCTGCTCATGGGGCCTCCTCCTCACGGCGGATCCGCGCCGGCGTCGGCGCGGGCTCCTCGGATCATCTCACCCGGCGACCGGGGCGGCCGGGGAGCGCGTCACGTCGGCCGCGGGCTGCGGCGGCGCTCCCAGAAGGGTGATCCCGGGGATGCGCTCGGCGTGGTCGGCGGCGATCGCCCACAGGCGCTGCACCATGAACTGCACGGCAGGGTTCTTCGCGGAGGACCGACGCACCCACACCTGCAGGCTGCGGCGCGGCGCCGGGGAGCGCAGCGGGAGGACGACGACGCCGGGCGGCGGGTTCTGCTCCAGCAGCGAGGGCTGCACGCTGACGAAGCCCCCGGAGGCGATGAAGCCCAGCACGGCGGAGTAGTCGGGCGGATTGACCTCGACCCGGGGTGTGAACCCGGCGGCGTGGCAGGACGAGAGGATCCGAGCGAACCAGGTGGAGTCCAGGGGGTCGTCCGTGGCCCACGGGATCTCGGCGAGATCCGCGAGGGCCACGCTCTCGCGGGAGGCCAGAGGGTGGCTCGAGGGCACGAGGGCCACGTACGACTCCTCGAGGAGGTCGCAGAGCTGCCAGTCGGTGCCGGGCTCCGCGTCGATGTCGTCCGCGATCAGCACGTCCCCGCGCAGATCGAGCTCGCTCGCCGAGCAGTCCCGGTGCAGGAGGGTGAGGGAGAGGTCGGGGAAGGCCTCGCGCACGTCCTGCGCCAGGCGCGGGACCCAGGTGGCGGCGACCGAGGTCATGTAGGCGAAGGTGAGGGTCCCGGAGCGTCCCTCCCGCAGGTTCGCGGCCAGGCGCTGCACGTCGTCGAGCGCGTCCAGGGCGGTGCCCGCGGCCCGCGCGATCTCCGCGCCCGCGGGGGTGATCTCGATGCCGCGGCCGGAGCGCTCCACCAGGTCGACGCCGGTCTCCCGGCGCAGCGCGGAGAGCTGCTGGCTCACGGCCGACGGCGTGTATCCGAGCGCCTCGGCGCTCGCGCGGATGCTGCCGGTCGCGGCGACGGAGCGCAGCACGCGGAGTTTCACGGGATCGAGCATGCGGCCACCCTACGACCGATCAGCAGTGCTGAACAATGGGGTAGGAATGTTCGCTTGTCCTTCCGTATCGCCGGCCGCAGGATCGAGTCATGAGCACACTCGTCATGGGCCTGGCCCTCATCCTTCTCATCGCCGCCGTCTCCGTCGCCCTGGGGGCCGCGATCCGCGTGGTCCTCGGAGTCCTCCTCCCCGCTCCTCCGCCCGACGACGACCCCCGCTGGGTGCGCCCCGCGGACCCGTCACCGCGCACCCCGGCCGAGGCCTTCGAGCGCGGGAACGCCGCGATCACCCGCACCCTCGCCCCCGATGCGACCGTCCCGATCGCCCGCCTCTCCCGGGAGGACGAGCCGCCTGCCCCGCCCGAGCCGGACGTGTCCCGCGATCAGGACCCCGTCGGCCGTGCGATCGACCGCATCGCCGTGCGCTTCTGACGTCGGCGGCGTCGGGCCTGCCGGTCGTCGGCCGATCGGCCGGCGGCTCGTCGGTGCCGGCCAGGCTCATTCCCTGCCGGGGCGCCTGCCCTCGATCTCGCCCGTGCGCTCCTCGCGTCCGATGCGCAGCAGCACGGCGGCCCAGGATCGCAACGGCCGCCAGGCGGAGCTCACCGCGGCGACGTCGGCGTCCTCGCCGTAGCGCTCGGTGATCTCCTGCGCGAGCCGGCGCTCGTGACGGGGGAGGGCATCGGGGGCGTTCGCCCCGCGGATCACCACGAGCTCGGCGGCGAAGGGGCCCAGGCCCAGGATGCCCTGCACCTCGGTGAAGGCGTCGTCCGGGTCGAGGTCGCGGAGATGCTCGCCGTCCAGGGTCCCGTCGAGCGCGGCGCGGGCCACGGCGCGCAGGTACTCCGTCTTGCGGCCGGGCAGGTCGAGATCCGCCTCGAGGAGCGCCTGCGGGGCGGGGAAGGCGCCGTCCTCCCCCAGGTCCGCGGTGAGGCGCTCGCGCAGGGAGGCCGCCTGGGTGATGCGGATGCGCTGGGAGAGGACGGCCCACGCGGCCGCTTCGTAAGGCGAGTGGAAGCCGCAGGGTCGCAGCCCCGGCAGCTCGCGCTGCAGATCGCCGATCACGGGATCGTGCTCGCCGATCGTCGGCCACGAGCCGGCGTCGACGTCGAGGGAGAGGAAGCGCGCGACCTGCGCGATCGCCGCCTCGGGATCCCTCGGATCTCCGCCGTCCGTGCGGCCGACGGAGATCCGGGCGATGGGGCCGTCCTGCGTGACCTGCGCCCGGAGCGGCTCCCACGTGCGGTCGGCGCGGAACACGGTGGTCAGCGGGCCTTCCTGGGAGGGGAGCCGCTGCGGGGCGAAACCCTCCCAGAAGCGGCGGCTCGTGCTGAGCGACCAGGGTCCGCGGACCTCGAGGTCATGCGTGACGGTGTGGCCGGCCGCCATCAGGCGGGGCCCTGCGCGGTGTGGGCGGTGAGCGCGTACCCCTCGGGGCCGACGAAGGTCAGGGTCCGGCCGAAGGGCGAGTCGGCGACGGGGCCGAGCACCTCGACGCCCGCGCCGACGAGGTGCTCGTGCAGGGCATCGGCGTCCTCGACCGCGAGCCACAGGGCGACCCCGACGCCGGGCCGTGGGCTCGCCGCGTCGAGGTCGGTGCCGGGCAGCGGCTCGCGCACGGCGAAGGGGATCGGCGAGGTGCCGAAGACGACAGCGCCCGGAGGGGACGCGGGCGCGCGTCGCAGACCGAGGTGCTCCTCGAAGAAGGTCGCGGCGGCGTCGAGGTCGCGCACCTGCAGGGCGATGAAGTCGGGACCGGTGGCGGTCATGGCGGATCCTTCCGATCAATATCAGGACACTGATATACAACCGGCGGAAAGGCCCTATGTCAAGATGCTGATATGGATGGAGCGGAAGTGGGACCGGGAGAGGGATCGGGCTCGGACGCGGGCGAGGAGATCGGCGGAGGATCGGGCGGGGTCGCCGCACCGGTCGCCGCCGAGGATGCCGGCGCCGTGGTCTCGGCTCCCGGCGACCTCGGGCGACGGATCGGCTACGTGCTCAAGCGCGCGCAGGCGTCGCTCCACTCCCGGATGGACGCGAGGCTGCGGCCGCTCGGGCTCACGGTGCCGCAGTACGTGTGCCTCCAGAACCTCCGGCTGCGCCCCGGGCAGACGAGCGCTGAGCTCGCCCGTGCCGGCTTCGTCACCGCCCAGTCCATGCACAGTGTGGTCACGGGCCTGCAGACTCGCGGGCTGGTCACGCGGCCCGCCTCCGCCCCGAGCGGCAGGGGCCTGCCCATCGAGCTCACCGACGAAGGGGAGGGCCTGCTCGGCGAGGCCGACGGGCAGGTGCGCGAGATCGAGCGATCGATGCTCGACGCCCTCGGCGCGCCCGGGGCCGAGCAGTTGCTCGACGGCCTGGGCGCGCTCGCGCGGGTCCTCGACGACGACGGGTGAGGAAGCGGGCCGCGGTACCCGGCCCGGAACAGGTCACTCCGGGGTCCAGCGCCGAGTCAGCAGTTTTGTGGCGAGGCGTCGTGCATCTCGCAGGCGGTGGGCGTCCCCGTCGATCCCCCGATGCGCGATGGCACCCTCGAGCAGCAGGAAGAGATGCTCGGCGACATCCCCGGCCGCAGGTGACTCCGCGGACTCCTCGACGAGCTCTCCGAGCCGCCTCCGCACATGCGCCTTGTGGGCTCGCACCACGACCTGCCCTGGGTGGTCCGGGGGCAGCTCGCCCGCAGCGTTGAGGAAGGCGCAGCCGCGATCCGTCTGCTCGGCATCCTCGTAGGCGTCGAACACGGCGAGCGCCCGCGGCGGCGACGCGGCTGCGACGTGCGTCTCGAGCGTCCTCCGCCAGGCCTCGTCGCGGAGCTGAAGGTAGGTGGCGACCAGTGCGTCCTTGGAGCCGAAGCGATCGTAGAGCGTGCGCTTGGTGACCCCGGAGACCTCGGCGATCGTGTCCACCCCGACCGCATGGATTCCGTTCTCGTAGAACAGGGGGCCCGCTGCCTCCAGGATGCGCTGCGCGCCCGGGGTCAGATGTGACGTCCGGTCAGGATCGGCGGGCGGTGCCGTCCCGGACATCTCTCGTGCGCCATCCATGTCGTCTCCTCCGTCTCCTCTGCTCCCGGATTGACTTCACCGACCAGTGAAGTCTAGCGTGCGAAGGTACTTCACAGCCCTGTGAACCTGACCGAGGAGCGTTCGTGGACCCGAGCAGTCACACCGAGAAGCGCGGCGACACAGGTGCGCGCATCGCACGGCGGCCGCACGGCACCACTGCACGGGCGCTCGGCACGGATGCCCTGCTCGCCGTCGTGGCACTCGCCCTGATCGGCGTCTGCTACGGACTCGCCCGGTTTGCCTTCGGGCTCTTCCTGCCGACGTTCCGCGAGACCTTCGACCTCACCTCCCGGACCGCGGGCCTCATCGCGTCCTCGAGCTACCTCGCCTACTGCGCGGGCATCATCGGCGCAGTCGCGCTGTCTCCCCGGTTCGGATCGCGCACGGTCGCGCTCGCCGCCGGAGTCCTGGCGACCTCGGGGATCGCGCTCGTCGCCACGGCCATCAGCCCTGCGATGCTGCTCGGCGGAGTGGCGATCGCCGGCGCCAGCACCGGCGTCGCGTCGCCGCCGCTCGCCCAGGCGATCGCCCGCTGCGTCGCCCCGGCCAGGCGCGACCGCGTGCAGTCGATCGCGAACGCAGGCACGGGAGCCGGCGTCATGCTGTCCGGTCCCGTCGCCCTGCTCGGCCAGAACCATTGGCGGCTGTCCTGGGGTCTCTTCGCGCTCGCGGCATTCGCGGTGTGCGTCGCGGTCGCCGTCGTGGTCCCTCAGGTGCGGATCGTGCCGGCGGGCGCGAGGCGCGGAGGACCGCGGGCTGGGCGTGGTCGCGATGGTGCCGAGCGCGGTGAGCACGGATCGAGGACCCGAGTCGCGGGCGGTCCTGGTCGGGCCGACGCCCTCACGGCGAGCACGCTCGCCCTCGCGCGCCTCATGGGGGCGGCGGCCGTGATGGGGGCGGCGAGCGCGATGGTGTGGACGTTCGGGCAGGACCGGATCGCGGGCGCCGACGGGGCGGGGCCGCAGGTGGGAGTGACCGCCTGGATCGTGCTCGGCGCCTGCGGCCTCGGGGGAGCGGCCGCCGGCGACCTCGTGCGTCGCCTGGGGACGCGCGCCGCCTGGGCGCTCCTCATGGGGCTCGTGGCCCTGTCGACGGTCGTGCTCGGCATCGCCCCCGACAGCCCGCCGGCCGCGATCACCTCGTGCGCAGCCTTCGGCGCCGCGTACGTCGCTCTCACAGGGCTCGTCCTGGTGGGGGCGACCCGCATCCGCCCGGAGCGGACAGCGGTCGTGGTGGGCGGCGGTTTCCTCGCGATTGCTCTGGGCCAGACGCTCGCCACACCGCTCTGGGGTGCCGTCGCTGACCGGGCGGGAGCCGAGGCGGCGTTCCTCGGTGCGGGCGTGCTGGCGCTGGCGGGTGCCGTGCTCGCCCCAGTGGGGCGGAGGGCTCGAGCGCACAGTCGGAGCGGCTCCGAAGCTGCGGGCGGCTGAGCGTCACGGGCCGGGCGGCCAGGCGCTCACCTCGATGTGCGCGCCGTGGACGAGGTCGAAGGGGGCCGCGGTGCCGTGCCCTCCCAGACGGACTGGAAGCTCCGCACGGTCAGCGCCCTGTTCGGCTCCCTCGAGACCGCAGGTGACCAGATGCGTCTGCTGACCGCGCTGTGGCAAGGCGATCTCCTGGACCCGGCGGGGAGTGCGCTGATCAAGGGCATGCTCGGCCAGCAGCTCGCGCCGATCCGGATCAGCCGGATCCTGTCGTACCCGGACGTCGTCGTCGCGGGCAAGACGGGATCGGAGAGATCGCAGCGATGATCGTGGACGGGGTGCGCTCATCCCGGATATGAGGCGTTGACGCTAGAACCTGGGGGTTCTAGAATTGGTTGATGTGGAGCGTGGACATCGAGCTGATCGCGCCGTGGCTTGCGGAGCTCGACCAACACTCGCGGGAGCAGGTCGTGGCCGCCGTGGAGTTGCTGGAGGAGCACGGGCCGCAGCTGGGCCGGCCGCTCGTCGACACCGTGACCGCGTCGCGTCATAGGAACATGAAGGAGCTGCGTCCCGGGTCGGCGGGGAGGACCGAGCTTCGCGTCCTCTTCGCCTTCGACCCGGCTCGTCAGGCGATCCTTCTGGTCGCGGGCGACAAGTCCGGTGACTGGAGGGGCTGGTACAAGCGAAACATACCTCGCGCGGATGACCTTTTCGATGCCCATGTTCGTCGCGTGAAAGGACGGTGACCCCATGGCCATGGAACTTGCGGAGTTCCTCGCCGACCACCCTGTGGATCGAACGAAGGTGGCGGCCCATAAGGAGCGGATGCTCTCCCAGGTGCGCGCGTATCGTCTGCGCGAGCTGCGCCGTGACGCCGGGCTCACGCAGGTGCAGCTCGCTGAGCGCATCGGGGTCTCGCAGAGACAGGTATCGAAGATCGAGCGCGGCGACGTGGAGAATGCGCGCGTCGCCACCATCCGGCGATATCTCGAGGCGGTGGGCGGAGACCTTGCCATCGAGTTCGTGATCGGGGACACGCGCGTTCAGGTCGCCTGAACCTCACGGAGCTGCCGTCGCGCGCTGACCCCGGACGGTTCGTCGCGACGCAGAGGACGGCTACTCCGCCGCGACGTGCTTGCGAAGACGGCGGAGCGCGCTCTCGTACTCCGCTCGATACTCAGTCAGGGACTGTGGTGACAGCCTCCGCAGCTGGGTCGACAGCAGGTGCTCGGCGACGTCGACCGCGCAGTCGAACGCCCTCGCGATCTCCTGCGCGGGGTCGTCCGCGCGCAGCGCGGCCACGACCTCGTCGAGGCGGTCCGGGAGCGTGAGGAAGTGCGGCGTGAACCTCACGATGAACTCGTCCATCGCCCGCTCCTGCGGACTGTAGACCCGGTCTTCATCCGAGCTCACGCGCACTCCTTCCTCGTCCCTGGTCGTCGCTGTCGGGCCTTCGGCCCCGTCGGACCCACCGGCCCTGTCTTGGCCGCCTGGCCCCCCCGGCCGCCTCAGCCCTCGCTGCCCCCGAACCGCGCCGGCGGCAGCGGCGGAGCCGCGGCCGCGGGCGTCTGCTCGAGCGAGGCCAGGGCCTCCTCGATGCCGCGGCTGAGCTGCGGGTCCTTCCCTGCGAGCCACTCGTTGGGCGGGAAGGGCACCTCGATGTCGGGGTCCACGCCGTAGTTCTCGATGGTCCAGTCCACGCCCGCGAACCAGCTCGCGTACTTCGGCTCGGTGACGCCCGTGCCGTCGACCAGGTCGAAGCGGCCATCGATGCCGATCACGCCGCCCCAGGTGCGGGTGCCGATGAGCGGGCCGATCTTCATGGACTTCGCGACCGCGCCCACGATGTCGCCGTCGGACCCGGCCTCCTGGTTCGTCACGAACACGACCGGTCCGCGCGGTGCGAACGCCGGGTAGGTCGAGGGCTGCTCACCGCGGGGGTAGTCCCAGGAGACGACCCTGCGGGCCAGACGGTCGGTGACCAGCTGCGAGGTGTGGCCGCCGTTGTTGTAGCGCACGTCCACGACCAGCCCCTCCTTCGCGGAGGCCTCCCGCAGGTCGCGGTGCATCTGGGCCCAGCCGCTCGAGACCATGTCGGGGATGTGCAGGTAGCCCAGGCGGCCGTCGGAGTGCTCGGCGACGAAGGCACGTCGCGTGGCCACCCAGTCCTGGTAGCGCAGCTGCGACTCGTCGGCGAGCGGAGTGACGACCACGCGGCGGCGCTCGCCGTCGCGATCGAGGACGATCTCGGTGGGCTTCTCCGCGCAGCCCACGAGCAGGGGGCCAACGCCCGCGCCGGCCTTGACCGCGCGCCCGCCGATCTGCACGATCGCATCGCCCTCCCGGGCCGCGACGCCGGGGGCGAGCAGCGGGGAGCGCGCGTCGGGGTCCGAGGAGTCCCCGCGCAGGATCCGCGCGATGACGAGCCGCGCGCCGGAGCCGTCGGCCGACCCGCCCTCGATCCGGAAGTCCGCGCCGAGCAGACCCGGTGCGCCCTCGGTCTCGCGATCGCCGGGCACCGGCATCACGTAGGCGTGGCTCGTGCCGAGCTCGGCGACGACCTCCCACATCATGTCCGCGAAGTCGTCGGCGGTGACCAGGCGATCCACGACCTCGTCGTACCACGAGACCATCGCGTGCCAGTCCTGCCCGTCCATGTCCGCACGCCAGTACTGCTGCGCCATGATCCGGTAGTTGTCCCAGAGCATGCCGCGGCGCTCGAGCACCGGGTCCACGCGCAGCGTCAGGCGCCCCAGGTCGATCGTGATACGGGCGGGGTCCTCGTCCTCGACCTTGCGGTCCGCGGGGATCTGCACGAACGCCTCGCCCTGCCGCGTGACCAGCTGCTTCCCGTCGCCCGAGACCCACACCTGGTCCACGCCCTCGGCGAGCACGGTGACCTTGTGGTCGGCGAAGGCCCAGAGCTCCAGCGTCGGCTTCGGCGCCTCGTCCTCGAGGCCCGCACGGCTCGTGCCCAGCACGCCCTCGGCCGGATGGCGCAGCCAGATCACGCCGCCCGCGACGGCCTGCAGGTCCGTGAAGTGCCCGGAGGGGACGGGGAACGGGACGACCCGCTCCTCCGCAGCTTCGAGGTCGATCGTGGTCTGCGGCGGGCGCTCGGCGTCCTGCGCGCCCGCGGCGCTCGACGCGGTCGCCGGCGCGGACAGGTCCGCCGGCGAGGGGGCGCCGCGATGGGTGTTGGTGCGTGCGCTCCCGGAGGCGGGATCGGCCGATGGGCTGGTCGTGCCGCCGTCGGACCCCGGGCCATCGGGCCCGTGCGCATCGCCCGCGGTTCCGCCGGCCTTCTCACCCGACTTCTCCTCGCCGCCGGGGACCCAGCCGTCGGCGTCGGGTCCGAAGGGGTCGCGCGTGGTCCGCTCGAGCGGCAGCAGGAACGGGCGCTGGGAGTCGACGAAGCCGAGGTCGAAGACGATGTCGTCGTACTGGGTCTCGAAGGTGCGGGCGGAGACGAAGGCGAGGTGCTTGCCGTCGGCCGTGAAGGTCGGCGAGGACTCGAGGAACCGTCCGCTGGTCAGCGCGCGGCCCGTCGGTTCCGGGTCCGCGACCTCGGAGACCATGAGCTGGGAGACGAACTCGCTGCGCGGCTGCGACCAGGTGAGGAACCGCGAGTCCGGCGACCAGGCGAGGTCGCTGATCTCGCCGTGATGCGACGTCCCCACCTCGCGCACCGAGTCCAGACGCGGGACGTCGGGGTGGTCCTCGGCGGTGCTCGCGTCCTTCCCACTGGTGGCGGCGGGGTCGAGGATGCCGCGCAGGGTCACCACCCGCACCACGTAGTCATGGGTGGCGATCGCGATCCGGGTGCCGTCCGGCGAGGGGACGGCGTGGAGGATGCGGCCGACGGGGCCGAGGTCGAGCGTGATCTGCTCGCCCTCGGCGTCGAGGCGGCGCAGGGCGAGGGCGTCGGAGCCCGTGCGGCCCGCGAAGGCGTCGGGGTCGGTGCGGTCGCCCTGGGCGAGCTCATCGGTGACGATCACGGCGAACGGGGAGCGGCCCAGGGGCGCCGCCTCCCGGAAGCGCAGTCCGCACGAGCCCGCGAGCAGGCGCGAGGGCCCGCCGCGATGGGTGAGGACGTGCGCGGAGCCGCGCCACTCGACCACGCTCGCGCGGGCGTCGAAGGTGGGGCGCATGGCAAGCAGGTTCTTGTGCGGATCGGCCGCGCGCATGCGGCGGGCGGACCCCACGCCCGCGACGATCACGGGGATCTCGCGCGGCGCATCGTCGGGCCCGTCCATCGCGAACAGGCGCCCGCGGGAGGAGAAGACGATCGTGGCGCCGTCGGACGCCGGATCGCGCAGATACCCGTCCTCGCTGGTGAGGTGCGTGTGCGCGCGCAGGTCGGAGCCGTCCAGGGCGACCGACCACAGGTTGCCGGTGGCCCGGTCGGTGATCGCCGCGCCCTCGCCCGGGGTGTCCGAGGCGAACAGCAGCCGGTCGCCGACGAACGCCAGACGCGTCTTGTTCGCCAGCAGGTCGTCGCGCAGCGGCTCCCAGGAGCGGGCGGCGTGGGCTTCGTGCGGGGCGTCGATCGAAAGGTCCTCGCGGCTGATCCAGAGCCGCGCGGCGGTCCCGCCCTGGTAGTGCTTCCAGGTCGACGGCTCCTTGCGCCACATGGTCGCGACCACGGTGGTGCCCGTGGCCTCGTGCACCGCGACCTCGCTCGCGCGCCCGAAGGGGAGCAGCTCCGCACGGCCCTCGGCGTCCAGCGCCCACAGCTGCGCGTCGCGTGAGGAGAGCGTGGCGCCGTGGCCGGTGGTGACGATGATGCGGCCGTCCGGCAGCCAGCCCGCGACGCGGGTGTGCCGGTTCGCCCACCAGGTGAGGCGACGCGCGGCGCCCGTGCCGTCGCTCGGCACCAGGTGGACCTCGGGGCTCCCTGTCGCGCGCGAGGTGAAGGCGACCTGCGTGCCGTCCGGCGAGATCCGCGGGTAGGCGACGGGCGCGGAGTCCTCGCTCAGCCGCCATGCGTGGCCGCCCGAGAGGGGCGCGGCCCAGACGGCATCGGCCGCGGTGAAGACGACGAGGTCGCCGCGGACATCGGGGTAGCGCAGGTACGCGCTGCCGGGGGCGGCGGGGCTCGTTGAGGAGGGATCGGTGAGCACGTCAGCGGGCGTCGATGGCATGTCGTCCACAGTAGGCCGGGATGCGCGGGGTGGGGAGGGGTTTTTCGGGCGGGGTGGGTGGCGGCGGCGTCGGTGGGGGTGTCGGTGCTGGCGCTGGCGCTGGCGCGGGCAATTGTCGTCGAGCGGCGTATAGCGGACCTCTCTGCCTATATAGGCAGAGAGGTCCGCTATACGCCGGTGCGTGACCGATCCAGGGGCGTCGGACGAGGCGGGCGAAAGCGAAGTGCTCGGTGATCCAGGAACGCCGGCGCGGCGTTCAGCCGCTTCGAGGCCGGGTGCTGACGGGGAGCGGCCAATCCTGTGCGTGCGTGAACGGCACGGCGACGACCTGCACGGAGTCCGCGTAGACGATGCGGCCCGGGGTGCTGGTGCGCAGCTCAGACCAGGGGACGTGGGAGCGATCGAGCAGCTGGGTGTATGCGCGGGCGATCGCGAGGAGCTCGTCGGCGCTCTCGCGGAACCAGGAGCGAGCGCCTGGATTGCGCTCGCGGTCGTAGCAGTCGGCGACCACGGTGCTCGGGTCGGTGTACGCGCGTTCGCCGTGTGCGTTCATCCTGCGCACCCAACGATCGTCCTCCGGGGACAGCACGCCGGCGTCGCGCAGGCCATTGGCCATCGCGAAGATGCCGGGAAAGGTGCCCCGCCGATTGGGTACGGCGCTCTGGAAGCGGACGAACATGCCTCGAGGGTACGGAGGCGGAGCCGCATGGGTGGTCCGGTTCCGCGACGCGGCGGAGCGTCGGGTCGCTACGGTGGAGGGCATGGGTGCAGATCTGCGACGAGCGTCCGGAAGCGTAACCGCGTTGATCATCGCGGTCAGCATTCTCATGGCCTACAACGTGCACTGGGCGGCAAACGCGAAGGTGACGATCGCCGTGGTCGGCCTGCTGATCGCGCTGGTGGTGCGCGATCGGCTCGTGGTGCGCGAGTACCCCGTGGACCACGGGCTGGATACCCGCACGGGCGAGCCGGAGGTCCTCGGCTACGACAACGAGGAGCGGGCCTACGACGGGCGCGGGGCGGCCCGAGCCCCCCCCCCCCCCAAGCGTAGGGCCGTAGGCGATGCAGGCCGCACAGCCCACCCCCGGGGCCCGGGGCGGGCCCCCCCCCCCCCCCCCGCCCCCCCCGCCCCCCCCCCCCCCCCCCCGGGCGCCCCCCCCCCGGGGGGGGGGGCCCGACGTGCGTCCGGCGAGAACTCATGCGTACCGGGCGCGGATCCAGGTCGACGTGCGACCCTTGCGCGATGTCTGACCGGACGTCCGAACGTTCCCCAGAGGAGGCCATGAGATGAGCGCACTGCGACAGACGGCGAGCGTCCTGCTGCTCGTCCTCGCCGCCGTGGTCGGTGCGAGCTGGCTGCCGGGCACCTGGCTGCAGGAGCACGTGGTCGACCGCGATGGCTTCCTCGAGGTCGCCGAGCCGATGGGGGAGGACGCCTCGACACAGCACGCGCTCACCGATGCCGCCGTCGACGAGCTTCTCTCGAGCGACGTGATCCCCTCCTCGGTACGCGGCGCGGTCGCGCCCTACGCCAAGGAGCAGGCATCCTCCTTCACGACCACGTCGGCCTACCGGGAGATGTGGGACGACTCGATGGGCTCGGTGCACGACGGGCTCTTCGCGTCGGGCGACAGCGCCATCGAGGTCGACCTCTCGCCCGCCGTCGACTCGCTCATGGACCCGATCGAGGAGAAGCTGCCCTTCGGGATCACCCTGCCGCGGCCGGACCATCCCACGGCCACCCTCACCACGATCCCCGACCTGCCCGCCCTCCGCGCGGCCGCACAGGTGCTGCCGTACGCGTCCTGGGCACTGCCGGTGATGATCGTGCTCATGGTGCTCGCACTGATCGTCGCCGATCGCAGGCGGGCTGCTCTGCTGGGCGCCGGGATCTCGACCCTCGTGGCGGGCGCGACCGGTCTGCTGCTCGCCGCGGGTATCGGAGCCCTTGTCCCTGCGTCGATCGACGGCGCGGGTTTCCTGGGGCCGATCGTGCAGGGCTTCGAGGCCCGCTTCAGCGCCGACATCGCCCCCCGCGCGACCGTGATGACCGGCGTCGGCGCGGGGATCATCGTGGTGGGTGCGGTGCTGCTCGCCGTGGTGCGCAGGCCTGCGCGGCGGTGATGAGATGCCTGGAGTCTCCGTGATGCGGTGGGCGGGCGGCTTGGCTCTCCGACCGGATGGAGATCTCAGTCATCTGCCGGAGGTGGTTCCGCGCCGCGCGGGCCGAGGGTGCCGTCCCGTTGCCTGTACCCGCCGGCGAGCGCTCGGAGGTCGGCGATGAAGAGTCGCAACCAGAAGGTCGAGGCGACGACCACGAACACGAGAGAGAGCTGACTCATCCACGAGTGGAGGAGTCGTTCGCCGGGCCACCACAGCCACAGGAGCACGACCAGCACGGCTGGCCGCGCGACCACCTTCAGCCACAGCAGGCGCAGGCCGTCCCTGCTCATATCCATCACCGCAGCAAGTTGCCTGGTCGGTCCTCGGCGCGGCCATTCCGCTTCTTCGCGCGGCTGCGAGAATCCACTGCCTCGTGATCACTCAATGACCTGCTGTTTCTCTGGTGCCCCCGGCGCGATTCGAACGCGCGACACCCGCTTTAGGAGAGCGGTGCTCTATCCCCTGAGCTACGGGGGCGGAACCGCCGACCATCCTACGGTACGGAGGGTCCGGGACCTCCGCCCGGGCGCATGGCAGGATCGAAGCGTGAGCACCTCCACGCTGACCGTCGCCCTCGCCCAGTACGCCGTCGACGAGGATCCGTCGCGCGCGACCGAGCGCGCCGTGCGCGCCCTCGACGAGTCGGCAGCGCGGGATGCACGGCTCGTGGTGCTGCCCGAGGCCGCGCTCGCCCCCTTCGGCACGGATCTCGCGGCCGCCGCGCGCGATCACGCCGACGCCTTCGACGAGGCGATCACCGCGACCGCGCAGAGGCATGACCTGGTGGCCGTCGCCGGATCCTTCACGCTCGCCGCCGACGGCCGAGTGCACAACACGGTGATCGTCCGCGGCCGCGACCTGCGCGCGGACTACCGCAAGATCCACCTCTACGACGCCTTCGGCGCCCGCGAGTCCGAGACCATCGCACCTGGCGACACGCTCGTCTCGGTCGACGTCGACGGGGTGTGTGTGGGCCTCGCGACCTGCTACGACATCCGCTTCCCCGAGCAGTTCGTGGCGCTCGCGGGGGCGGGCGCGCAGGTGGTCGTGGTCCCCATGGCATGGGGAGCGGGGGAGGGGAAGGCCGATCAGCTCCGGCTGCTGCAGCGTGCCCGGGCGCTGGACTCGACGAGTCTGCTGTTGGCCGCGGACCAGGTGCCCGGTCCCGGCTGGAGCGGGAAGGCGGCGCGTGGGGTCGGCGGCAGCGCCGCCATCTCACCGCTCGGCGCGGTGATCGCGGCGGCGGGGGAGGCCGAGGAGCTGCTCCTCGTCGAGGTCGACGCCGAGGCCGTGGCCGAGGCGCGGTCCACGTTGCCCGTGCTCACCGATCGACCGGAGCTGCGGGCCTCCTGAGGCGTCGACGCCTCGTGCATCGGCTCGCATCGGCGCCTCTCACATAGGCGCCTCCTCGTCACGGCGTCCCTCCCCGCACATGCGAACGGCGCCGGACCCGAGGGTCCGGCGCCGCGTCGACGGCTCATCGGCCGTGGGAAGAACTCGGATCAGAGATTGCCGAGGCCGTCCTTCGCCTTGTCGGCCCCATCGCCGATGGCGCCGTCGAACTGATCGGGAGCGGCATCCTGCGCCTTCTCCGAGGCAGCGTCGATGCCCTCGCCGATCTTGTCCTTGTTGTCGGATGCGGCGTCCTTGGCCTTGTCGAAAGCGTCGTTGAGACCCATGGGGAACTCCTCTCGTTCGGCGTCGCGCTCCGGTCGGAGCGACAAGCCCTACGCTAGGAGCCTTCCCGGCAGACGTGCCAACCATCGTCGAAACATGGCGACCAGGTGACGAGCTGTGAGCATTAGGCGCGCATTCCTGCCATTCACAGGCATGATTGGTGCATGGAAACGACCGAACCGGGTGCGGCTACCGCCGCTGCGACCCCGCCCAAGGACAAGAGCGGCCGCTGGGACCGTGTGCTCGCGATGCTCGCGACCCACCGCAGCCTGAGCGTGACCGAAGTGGCTCGCGAGCTGGGGATCAGCGAGTCCACGGTCCGCCGCGACTTCGTCGAGATGGAGCGCGCCCAGCTCGCACGCCGCACCCACGGCGGCATCGTCGCGATCGACGTCGCCTACTCGCTCGCGACCACCCCGCGGGAGAAGGACGGCGCCTCCGCCGACCGGGAGCGCGTGGCGGCCGTCGCCGCGGAGATGATCCGCCCGGGGCAGATCGTCGGGTTCAACGGCGGGCGCTCGACCACGAGCACGGCCCGTCGGGCCGTCTCCCGTCCCGATCTCGACGCGAAGGACGGCACGCCCGGGCTCACCGTCGTCTGCGCGGCCCTGAACATCGCGACCGAGGCCGTGCTGCGCCCCGCCGTGCGCACCGTCGTGCTCGGCGGCGTCGCCGAGCCGTACTCCTTCGAGCTCACCGGGCCGCTCGCGACCGCCACCATGCGCGACCTGTGGCTGGACACCATGTTCGTGGGCATGATCGGCCTCGACATCGATGCCGGGCTCACCTGCAACTCCGACGCCGAAGCGGGGGTGACCCGCACGATGATCGGGCATTCGCGGCGCGTCGTCGGCCTCGCCACGGCCGACAAGTTCGGTCTACGCGCGCTCGCGGGCATCTGCCCGGTCGCCGCGCTCACCGACCTCGTGATCGCCGGCGAGGTCCCGGGGGAGCTGCGCGAGCACCTCGCCGAGCATGAGGTGCGCCTGCACGAGGCCTGAAGGTTCGTCCGACGCCCGCCCGAGGTCCGTCGGAGGGCGCGGCAGGACGTCGGTGTGTGACCGGGCCGTCAGGGGCCGACGGAGGCCCGCTCGAGCGGTGTGTGATGCGCCCGGCGCGACCTGCGCCGCCGCGCACGGCACGCCTCCGCGTCGCCGTCGTGTCCGGCCGGTAGCGTGGGGTTCCATGTGGAGACTGCTGCGTGGGAAGAAGCGCACCGAGGAGCAGGGGAGCGCACCGGGCGCCCCGGACGAGGCGACCTCGTCCGGCGAGGACGCCGGTCCCGCCGCCTCGACCGCCCGCACCGGGGCCGCGAACAGGCGCGGCCGCTCCGCGGCGAGCGGTGCGAGCGCCGCCAGCGCCGCGAGCGCGAACGCCTCCGACGGCGCCGAGGGCTTCGCCTATTCCGTCGACCACCGCCTCGACCCCGCGGGCGCCGACATCGCCCCTCTCCAGGACGAGGACGCCCTGCCTCGCCGCCGCGTGGACGACCGCCCGCTGAGCCGTGCCGACCGCGTCGGCAGCGCCCTGGACCGCTGGATCCTGCAGATTGCCGGCACCCGCGCCGAGCCCTCCTTCCTCACCCGCATGCGCGCGGGCGAGCACGTGCTGGACCTGACCCACTCCCACCCCTCGGGACTCGCCCAGCTCCTCGCCGGCCGCGGCCCCACACGCCTGTCGTCCCTGGTCCGCGAGGTCGGTGCGCTCGCGGACGCCCGCGCCGAGGCGCGGGCGATCCGCGAGATCGCCGAGCGCCAGGCCGAGGAGGTCGGGCTGTCCACCTGCCACCTCGGCATCGGCGAGGCGACCTGGATCCCCGAGGAGGGCGGAGAGCCCTACCACGCCCCGGTGCTGGTGCGGCCCATCACCCTGCGCCTGCGCGGCAGCGCGCGCGAGGACGTCGATCTGGATCTCGACGCGACCGTGGACGTGAACCCCATCCTGCTGCGCGCCCTGCGCGAGGCAGGCATTGCCGTGGACGCGCGCGCCCTGCTTGCGACCACGGAGGGCCCCTACGGCTTCGATCCGACGCCGGTGATCGACGCCTTCAAGTCGCTCGGCCAGCCTCTGCCCGGCTTCCGCGTCGCCCAGGCGCTCGTGGTCGGCAACCTCATGGATGCCGCCGGCCAGCTCGTCGACGATCTGCGCACCGATGCCGCCGACTGGGCCGACAGCGACCTCGTCGCCGCCCTCGCCGGCGACCCCGAGGCCCGCACCGCCCTCGCCCCCTCGGCCGACGGGTCTGCGGCCCCGGGTTCGCCGTCCGCCGATCGTCCGGCCCCCGGCGGGATGCGCGGCACCGAGGGGGAGAGCGCCCACGAGCCCTCCGCCCCCGCCGAGTCCGAGATGGTCACCTCCCTGCCCCCGGACCGCATGCGCGTCCTCGCGCAGGTTCTGGCCGGCGGCCACCTCGCGGTGAGCACACCTCCCGGCACCGACCCCATCGACCTCGTCGTCGACCTCGCCGCGGAGGCGAATGCGCGCGGCCGCAGCGTGCTCGTGGTCTCCCAGCGCCGGGCGAACCTCGCGCACATCGCCGCCCTCGCCCGCGAGCGCGGCCTCGAGGACCTCGTGTTCGACCTCTCGCCGGACCCGTCCCTCCAGCGCAACGCCTCGGCCGCGCTGCTGCAGAGCCTGCGGCGCGCCGGCTCCTTCTCCTCCCCGGTCTCCACGGCCGAGCCCGAGGAGCTCGCCGAGGCCCGCAGTATCCTCACCGGGCACGTCGAGGCCATGCACCGCGTCCAGCAGCCCTGGAATGCCTCCGCGCACGATGCCCTCTCGGCGCTCGCCGCGCTCACTCGCATGCGTCCCGCGCCCCGCACGGAGGTGCGACTGGGTGCCGATGTCGCCGCGACCATGGTCGGCGAGGACCGGGAGCGCGGGGCGGAGTCGCTGCGCGAGGCCGCCCGCCTGGGCGTGCTGTCCATCGGCCCCGAGGACACCGCCTGGTACGGCGCCCCCATCACCACCGACACGCAGGCGGAGCGCGCCCTCGCCCTCGTCGAGCGCCTGCGCGAGAAGCAGCTCCCGCAGCTGCGGCGCGCGATCGAGCGCACCGGCGGCGAGATCGGTCTCGCCCCCGCACGCACCCTCGAGGCGCTGATCGCCCGGCTGCAGCTGCTCTCGAAGGTCCGCGGGGCTCTCTCCGTGTTCCAGGGGGCGGTGTTCGCGGCCCCGCTGGACGACCTCATCGCCGCGACCGCCACCAAGGACTGGCGGCGCGAGCACGGCGTGGTCATGTCCTTCACGACCCGTCGGCGACTGCGCAAGGAGGCCGCCGCGCTCCAGCGCCCGGCCTCGCTCGCCCCCGACCTCCACGAGGCGCTGCGCACCGTGCGCTCCGTGCGCGAGGAGTGGAGGGCGGCCGACGGCGGCAGCGGCTCCGCCCCGTCGGTCCCCGAGAAGCTCGAGAACTGCGCGCAGACCGCGGAGTCCATGCAGTCCCTGTGCGACGAGCTCGCCGTGCTGCTGGAGGGCACGCCCGCCGGCGGGGCGCTCGCCCGCACGGACGTCGACGATCTCGCCGAGCGGGCCGACGCCCTGTTCGCGGACCGCGACGACCTCGCCGAGCTGCCGCGCCGCACCACCCTGCTGCGCTCGCTCGCGGCCGACGGCTTGGGCGACCTCGTCGAGGACCTGCGTGCGCGCGGCGTCCGCGAGAAGCATGTCGCCGCCGAGCTCGACCTCGCCTGGTGGCAGAGCGTCCTCGAGCTCATCGCCCGCGCCGAGCCCACCATCTCCCAGTACGACGGGACGGGGCTGTCGCAGGTCGCCGAGCGCTTCCGGCGCCTGGACGCCCAGCACATGGAGCGCGCCTCCTACCGGGTGCGCGGCGCCTCCGACGACCGCCTCGTCTCCACGATGATGTCCTTCCCCGACACCTCGCGCGCGGCGATCGCCGAGCTCGCCCGCTCATCGACCGTCTCCGTGCGCGACCTCGCCGCGAAGTACGAGGACATCCTGTTCGCCGCGCGCCCCACCTGGCTCGCCTCCCCGTACCTGGTGCCGCAGGTGGTCCCGCGCGGGCGCCACTTCGACATGGTCATCGTCGCCGACGGCGGGCGCCTCCCGACCGCGGCCGCGCTGCCCGCGATCGCCCGGGCCGACCAGGTCGTCGTGCTCGGCGACGTGCTCGACCACGCCGAGGTCGAGGGGCCCGTCCTGCTCGACGACATGCTGCAGGTCGCCCCGCACATCGCCCTCCACCGCGACCCGCGGCCCGCCGGCTCCGTGCTGCGCGCCTTCGCCCAGCGCCGGTCGCTCGTGGGCGAGGTCGTCTCCACGCCCAGCCCGTCGGCCCCCGACCCCGACCGCCTCGTCGTCGTCGAGAACGGCCGCGGCGCCGTGCCCACCGGCACCGAGCTCGTCGAGAGCACGGAGGCCGAGCTGCGCCGCGTGACCAACCTGGTCATCGAGCACGCCCGCCACCGGCCCGAGCTCTCGCTCGCGGTCTTCACCCTGACCGCGGAGCACGCTCGCAAGGTCATGGAGCGCATCATGCACACCGTCTCCGTGGTGCCCGGCCTGCGCGAGTTCTTCGACGCTGCCAGCCGCGAGTACTTCACGGTGCTGCCCGCCTCCCGCGCCTCCGGCGTGGTGCGCGACGAGGTGATCGTCTCGCTCGGCTTCGGCAAGACCCCGCACGGGCGGCTGCTGCACCGCTTCGGTCCGCTCTCCGCGCCCGACGGGCGCAAGGCGCTCGCCACCGTGCTCACCCGCTCCCGCGGACGCAGCACGGTCGTCTCCGCCTTCGACGTCGAGGACCTCGACCCCTCGCGGCTGAAGTCCGAAGGCGCCCGTGACCTGCGCGCCATGCTCACCGTGCTCCACGGCGGCGCCGACGCCGACCTCGAGGCGTCGGATGCCGCCGGGCCACCGGCGGCCGAGACCCCGGCCTCGACCTCGGCGGCCTCCGCGTCGTCGGCCGCGTCGGCGAGCTCGCCCGCGTCGGCCGCGGAGGAGACCGAGAGCTCCGTCGACGCCCAGATCGAGGCGGCGCTCGCCGCCGCCGACGCCCAGGACGAGTCGGTCGCCCCGGACGACGGTGCGACCGACGCCGACGTCGACGATGCCGATGCCGATGCCGATGCCGCAGCAGCGACGCCGTCGGAGACCGATGGCGCATCTGACGAGGAGTCCGCGCAGGGCTCGGAGGTGCAGGCGGCGGTGGCATCCGCAGTCGCGGACAGCACCGCCGCGGCCGCTTCCGGCGACCAGTCCGGCGTCACCGACGAGAAGGCCGATGGGAATGTCGCCGACGTCCGGGACGCCGCTTCTCAGGATGCCGCGCGGGACGAGTCCACGAAGGAAGACACTGCGCAGGACGGGTCCGGGCAGGACGAGCCGTCGCAGGACGAGCCCGTCGCCCACGTCCTCGAGACCAACGCCCTGGTCAATGACCTGGCGGATCGTCTCTGGCGGCTCGGTCTCGTGGTCGACACCGACTTCGGGGTGACCTCGGACCGGATCGACCTCGCGCTCGGGCATCCGGATCTTCCCGGCCGCTACCTGCTCGCGGTCGACACCGACGGCGAGAGGTACGTCGCGACCGCGAGCCAGCGCGAGCGCGACCGGCTGCGGGCCGAGCGCCTCGAGGCCTCGGGCTGGGCGACCGAGCGCGTGTGGTCGTGGGCGCTGTTCATCGACCCCGACGGCGAGGCGGAGCGCATCCGCCGCGGCGTCGAGCGCGCGCTCATGCTCTACCGCGAGGAGGCCGAGCAGGCCGCGCTCGAGGGAGCCGGCGGCGCCCGCCACCGTCTGCCCCGGCCGCAGATCCCCGCAGGCCATCCGCTCGAGTTCTACGCGAGCGAGGACTTCGACTCGGTCGTCGAGTACATCGCCTCCGACGGCCGCGCCCGCCTCGAGGACCACCTGGCCGCCGAGGTCCGCAGCTTCCTCGGCTTCACCCAGCGCTCCGTGCTCCTGGACGTCTCCGTCAGCAGCGCGATCCGCCGCTTCCAGGAGCGGCAGTGACCCAGGGTGCGCACGGCGCGGACCGCAGGTCGGGCCGCGTCGTGATCTCCTCCCTCACCGGGAAGCCCATCCCGTGGGACGACGACGAACGGTCGGGCGACGCCCGCAGCGACGGCGCCCGTGCCCCGCGCCGCGGTGACGAGCGACCGCTGATCCCGGATCGCGCCTCAGAGGACGCGCCCGAGGCGGAGGAGCGCTCCGGCCACGACGCCGAGATCCTCCGCGACGTGCCGCCGCACTGGGGCACCGGGGCCTGAACCGGGGCTCCCGAGCCGTGACTCCTCGGCGGCGTCTCAGCCCGGGGTGCACGGGCGAGGACTGCCGCCGTCCTCCTCGCGCGCGAGGATCGCGCGCAGCACGCGCGCCTGACCGGGCCGGGCCACGCGCACGGCCTGCTCGGGAGGGAGCAGGGCGGCGCGGCAGATCTCCCGCGCCTGCAGGACGTCCTGACCCGGGGCCTCGTCGATGTCGATCGACCCGCGCAGCCAGATCTCCACGCGATGGCGCTGCCCGCCGACCACGTCGATCACGCGCAGATCCGTGGACCGCAGCCCCGACTCCTCGCGCAGCTCCCGTGCCGCGGCGGCCTGCGGCGTCTCGCCGGGGAGCATGTGCCCCGAGGGCACGCCCCAGCGGCCGTCCTCCCAGAAGCGGTGCTCGAACAGCAGCACCCGTCCGTCGGCCGTCCGCAGCACCGCGCACACGCTGACCAGGAAGCGCGGCTGGCTGAGGCGCACGGCGCACCAGACGATCTTGCGGCGCACGGGCCCCGGGAGGGCATCGAGCACGGCGGAGAGCTGTCGCACGGGCAGGGGCATGCTGGGCAGTGTACGGGCGCTGATCGAGGACGGGCAGGACGGGCGGGGCGGGGGATGGTCACCGATCGGGCATGTCGGATCCGGCCCCTAGAGTGGGAGGCATGACGGATCAGACGAGCCCCGAGACCACCCCTGCCACCTCGCACGCCGCATCCGACGGGACGCCCGATCTCTCCGCCGTGACGGTGAGCGTGCTGGGCGCCGGCAACATGGGCGGAGCGTTCGTGCGGGCGATGCTCGCCGCGGGCGTCGCGCCGCAGAACCTGCGCGTCGTGAACTCCTCGGACGCCTCCTCCCGGCGCGCGGCCGACGAGCTCGGCGCCACCGCCGGATCGCTGTCGGACCTGAGCGGGTCGGACGTCGTCGTGCTCGGCGTGAAGCCCTACCAGCTCGACGCGGTGATGCCCGAGGTGCGCTCCGCGCTCGCCGAGGACACCCTGGTCATCTGCCTCGCGGCCGGCACCAGCCTCGCGGCGCTCACCGAGGTTCTCGGCGGGCACACGCAGATCGTGCGCGCGATGCCCAACACCCCGATGTCCGTGGGGGAGGGCGTCACCCACCTCATGGCGTCCGACGACGCGACCGAGTCCTCGGTCGAGCTGGCCCGCGCACTGCTCTCGGCCGCGGGGATCGTCGTGGACCTGCCCGAGGAGAAGGGCCACGCGATGATCGGCGCCGCGGGCAGCGCGAGCGCCTTCGTGTTCACCGTCGTCGACGCGATGATCGACGAGGCCGTGCGCCAGGGGATCCCGCGCCCGGAGGCCACGCGCGTGATCCTCCAGACCGTGCGCGGCGCCGCGACCCTTCTGCAGGAGACCGGCCAGCACCCGGCCGTCGCGCGCAGCGCGGTGATGAGCCCCGGCGGCACCACCGCGGAGGGCATCGCGGCGCTCGAGCGCGGCGGCATCCGCCCGGCGCTCGCCGGCGCCATGGACGCCGCGGCGCGCAAGTCCCGGGCCATGTCGGGGGAGTGACCCGGCCGGGCGGCCCGCCTGCTCCGAGTCGGCGGGCTGACCCGTCTCGGATCGGCCGGCCCTCTCGCCGGCCGGTCCGCCTCAGGGGCGGTTGGAGAAGCGCTCGATGAGCTCGGTGTGCCCGGACACGATCAGCAGATCGTGCTGGGAGACCTTGGTGTCCGGGCCGGCGTAGGTGAAGTCGCGGCCGGGCGACTTCACGCCGACCACGGTCACGCCGTACTTCGCGCGGATATCGGACTCCTGCAGGGTGAAGCCCATGATCTCCTGCGGCGGGCGCATCTTCACGATCGCGAAGCCGTCGTCGAACTCGATGAAGTCGATGAGGCGCCCGTTGACCAGGTGCGCGACGCGCTGACCGGCATCCTTCTCCGGGAAGACCACGTGATGGGCGCCGATGCGCTCGAGGATCTTGCCGTGCGGCACGCTGATGGCCTTCGCCCAGATCACGGGCTTGCCCAGGTCCACGAGGTTCGCGGTGATCAGCACGCTCGCCTCGAGGGACGTGCCCACGCCCACCACCGCGACGGAGAAGTCGGCCGCGCCCACCTGGGCGAGGGCCTCCATCTGCGTGCCGTCGGCCTCGACCACATGGGTGAGGCGACCCGAGTACTCCTGCACGAGATCCTCGCGCGTGTCCATCGCGAGCACGTTCGTGCCGAGCTCCTCGAGGGTCAGGGCCAGGGAGGCTCCGAAGCGGCCCAGGCCCACGACCAGGGCTCCGCTGCTGCCACGGGGACGGGCCACGATGTCTCCTCACATGCGGACGGCGGGACGGCGCCGGAGCGCCGCGAACAGTCTAGAGCGCTGCGCAGTGGTCGTTATGGACGTTCAGAACGACCGCTTCGCAGCACTCAACGCGTTGCGGGACGGGCGCGACGAGACGGGGCGGCGGGTCGGAGGGTGCCTGGCGGGGTGGCTCGACAGCACGGCGGCCCGGCACGCAGCGGCATCAGCCGACGATGGGGCGCTCGCTGGGCAGGCGCACCACGCGCGAGCGCGACCGCAGCGCAAGAGCGGCGCCGAGCGTCATCGGCCCGATCCTGCCCAGATACATGCACACGATGAGGACGTAGCTCGCGGCGTCGCCGAGATGCGGGGTGATGCCCGTGGACAGCCCCACGGTGCCGAAGGCGGAGAGCACCTCGAACAGCACCTGGTCCAGGCTGAACGGTGTGAGCTGCAGGGTCAGGAACGTCGCGATGAACACGACCGAGGCGCTCATGACGAGCACGCCGATCGCCTGGCGGATGGTCTCCTGCGGGATCCGACGCCCGAACACCTCGACGTCGCGGTCGCCCCGCGCCTCGGCGACGATCGAGAGCGCGAGCAGCGCGAACGTCGTCACCTTGATGCCGCCGCCCGTCGACCCCGAGCCGCCGCCGATGAACATGAGCAGGTCCGTGAACAGGCGCGTCTCGGGTTCGAGGGAGGCGATGTCGAGCGTGGAGAAGCCGCCCGAGCGCGGCATCACCGAGGCGAACAGGGAGGCCAGCATCTTTGCGCCGAAGTCCTCGCGGCCCAGCGTGTGCGGGTTCGACCACTCCATCGCGAGGTAGCCGAGCATGCCGGCGACCAGCAGGATCCCCGAGGTCGCGAGGGTGAGCTTCGCATGCAGCGTCCAGTGATGAGGTGTGCGCCATCTCTTGACCAGCACGAGCACCACGGGGAATCCGAGCGAGCCCATGAACACGGCCGTCGAGATCGGGATCGAGAAGAACGGATCGCCCAGGTACTGGGAGATCCCGCCGGGATCGGGCACGAAGCCCGCGTTGTTGAACGCGCTGATCGCGTAGAAGGCGCCGTAGAAGACGGAGGTGCCGGTGCCGTGCTCGGTCGCGATCATGTACGGCACGAGCGCGAGGAAGGTGAGGACCTCGAAGGCCGTCGAGGTGATGACGATCGTGCGCAGCACGCTGCCCACCTCGGCGAGCTGCTCGGCGCGGGTCTCGCGCGCCGTGATGATCCTCTGGGCGAGCCCCATCGAGCGCATCACCGACAGCCCCAGCAGCGAGGCGAGGGTGAGCACGCCCAGCCCCCCGATCTTCATCGCGACCATGAGGACCACGAGACCGAAGGTCGACCAGTGCGTGGCCGTGTCGACCGTGGTCAGCCCGGTCACGCAGATGGCGGAGACGGCCGTGAACACGGCGTCGCGGAAGTCGGTGGCCTGGCCGTCGGACGCCGCGAGCGGGGACATCAGCAGCAGCGTGACCAGGCCGATCATCGCGGTGAACACGGTCAGTGCGAGGCGGGCGGGGGAGGTCCTCGCGGCCGTCGCGAGAGCGGTGCTCGAGAACTCGCGGATGCGCTGCCAGAGGGAGACCGCGGACAGGTCTGTGCGCCCGTCCTCGTCCCGGCCCTCGCTCATCCGGCTGCTCCTCGTCCTGCGTCTCGGTCCTGCGTCTCGTGCCCGTCGCGTATGCGCTGTCCGACCAGCGGCGCCGGGGGCCCGCGGGCCCCCGTAACCGCCCGCCGCGCAGGCGCTGATCCGTCGCGCAGTCTACGTCGGCGATGCGCTCGTCCGGCCCTGCACTGGGTACGCTCGCACGCATGGTCTCCGCCCCCCATGGCTCCTCCGCCGCCGGTGTCGTCTGGGACGACTCCCTCCTCGCCTACGACTTCGGCCCCTACCACCCGATGTCGCCCGTCCGCCTCGAGCTGACCAGGCTGCTCGCCGAGACCAGCGGACTGCTCGCGCGCCCCGGGGTGCGGATCCTGCCCGCGCCCGTCGCGGACGACGCGGAGCTGCTGCGCGTGCACACCCCGGAGTTCCTGGCCGCCGTGCGCCGCGCCTCGGAGCCCGGGGCGGGGAAGGACGGCGGGGACGACGCGCTCATCGCCTTCGGCATCGGGGGCGACGACGTCCCCGCCTTCGAGGGCATACACACCGCGAGCGCCCGCATCGTCGGCGGATCGATCGCCGCGGTCGACGCGATCCGCGCCGGCGAGGTGGACCGTGCCGTGAACTTCGCCGGCGGCATGCACCATGCGCGCGCCTCGCAGGCCGCCGGGTTCTGCGTGTACAACGACGCGGCGATCGCCATCGCCCACGCCCTGAACGCGGGGGAGGAGCGCATCCTCTACGTCGACCTCGACGTCCACCACGGCGACGGCGTCGAGCGCGCGCTCTGGGACGAGCCGCGCGCCGTCACCCTCTCGATCCACGAGAGCGGCGAGCACCTCTACCCGGGCACCGGCTTCGTCCAGGACACCGGCGGCGCGGGCGCCCTGGGCAGCGCGATCAACGTCCCGCTCCCGCCGCGCACCGACGCGGACGGCTGGGTGCGCGCGATCGGCGCGACCGTGCCCGCCCTCGCCCGCGCCGTCCGCCCGACGCTCCTGGTCACCCAGCACGGCGCCGACAGCCACCGCAAGGACCCGCTCGCCGATGTCCGCGCGACCCTCGAGGCCCAGCGGGCGGCGATGATGCTCATGCGCGAGGTGGCGGAGGAGTCCGCGGGCGGGCGCTGGCTCGCCCTCGGCGGCGGCGGGTACGCGGTCACCGACGTGGTCCCGCGCTCCTGGGCGCACCTGGTGGCCGTGGTCACCGGGGAGCCGCTCCCGGAGGAGGGCGACGTCCCCGAGGCGTACCGCCGCGCCGCCCCCGAGGTGCTGCGCTCCCACGGCCTGCTCGACCCCGACGCCCCGCCCGAGATGGGGTACGGGGAGCAGCGCCCCCTGGACGTGCGCGACTGGTCGCTGGGCTTCGATCCGGCCGACGACCTCGACCGCGCCGTCCAGGCCGCCCGCCGCTCCGCCTTCCCCGAGTGGGGCCTGGACCCGTTCCTCGACTGAGGACCCCGCGGCGCGGCGACTGCCAGAATGGCCGCATGACCACTCGACCCCCGTCGGACGACCCGTCGGACGAGCCGGCGGACGACCCGACGAACGACCCGGTGGAGCCCCGCTCGGACGCCACGCGGGTGCTCGACGACCTCGCCGCCGATCTCGACGGGGTCCGCCTCTGCTTCGAGGCGCCCGGCGCCGCGCAGACCCGCAGCGCGGTGACCGCAGCCTCCCGCCAGCTCGCCGACCACCTCGTCCCGCGCCTGCAGTCCGTCGACGCTCCGCTGCTCGTGGTCGTCGGCGGCTCGACGGGCGCCGGCAAGTCGACCCTGCTGAACGCCCTGGTCGGCCGGCCCGTCACCCGTGCCGGCGCGATCCGCCCCACGACCCGGAGGCCCGTGCTGCTGCACCATCCGGAGGACGCCCCCTGGTTCGAGGGCGCGCGGATCCTGCCCGGCCTCGCCCGCGTCCGCGGGGGAGCGGGCGCCGGCGCCCCGTCGGCCGGATCCGAGGACGAGCCCTCGCGCGAGCTCGAGCTGCGCCCCCTCGCCGAGGTCCCGCGCGGCCTCGCCCTGCTGGATGCACCGGACATCGACTCGATCGCCGCGGGCAACCGCGAGCTCGCCCGGCAGCTGCTGCGCGCCGCCGATCTCTGGCTGTTCGTGACCACCGCCAACCGCTACGCCGACGCGGTCCCGTGGGAGGTGTTGCGCACCGCGGTCGAGGCGGACGCCACGGTCGCCGTGGTCATGAACCGCATCCCCGAGCGGCCCGGCATCGCCGAGGAGCTCGAGACCGACCTGCGCGCGATGCTGGAGGACCGCGGGCTCGAGCCCGCCCGGCTCTTCCTCGTGCCGGAGTCGTCGCTCTCGGCCGAGGGGATGCTCGACCACGCCCGCGTCGGCGAGATCGACGCCTGGCTGCACGGGCTCGCCGCGGACCAGGGCGCACGCGGCGCGATCGCCCGGCGCACCCTCGCCGGCGCCCTCGACTCCCTGGACGGGACCCTGCAGGACGTGGCCGCCGGTGTCGAGGAGCAGCGCGCGATCCGCGAGGAGCTCGCGACGGCGGTCGACGTTGCCTTCGCCGACGTCGCCCGGCGCATCGAGGCGGCCGTGGGCGACGGGTCCCTGCTGCGCGGCGAGGTCCTCGCCCGCTGGCAGGAGGTCGTGGGCACCGGCGAGATCGTCCGCTCGCTCGAGAGCTTCGTCGGCCGGGTGCGCGATCGCCTCGGACGGGCGCTGCGCGGCGAGGGCAGACCGGCGGTCGCGGCCCAGGACGCCCTTGAGACGGGCCTCGTGCACGTGGTGGTCGACGAGACCGCGCGCGGCGCCGAGCACGTCGAGCAGGCATGGCGCTCGCACCCCGCCGGGCGTGCCCTCGTGGAGGGCGCCGACCTCTCCCGCATGGAGCCCGGCTACGAGCAGCAGGTCGCCCGGGCCGTGCGCGACTGGCAGGGGGACGTGCTCGAGCTCGTGCGCAGCGAGGGCGCGGATCGTCGCACGAAGGCCCGCATCCTGTCGCTCGGCGTGAACGTCGTGGGCGTCGCGCTCATGGTCGTCGTCTTCGCCTCCACGGCCTTCATCCCCACCGGCCTGGAGGTCGGCACGGGCGCCGCGACCGCGATCGTCGGCCAGAAGCTGCTCGAGACGATCTTCGGCGAGGACGCCGTGCGGAGACTGGCCCGCGTGGCCCGCGAGAGCCTCGTCTCGCGGCTCGAGGGACTCGTCGCCGAGCGCGCCGAGCCCTTCCGTGAGCGCCTGGACGCCGTGCCCGAGGGCACGGAGCCCGCGGCCCTGCGGGCCGACGCGCGCGGGGCGGCAGCGCTCGCCGCCGGCATCCGGACGCAGGCCGAGCAGGCGACGGGCGGCCGGACGGCGCAGGAGCCCACGATCCAGGAGCGCCCGACCCAGGAGCCCCCGAGTCACGAACCCACGACCGGGGAGGACATCGCATGAGTCCGCGCACCTCCCGCAGCCCGCGCGGCGCCCGCGCCGGATCTGCGGAGACCCTCGCGACCCTGGCCGAGCGCCGGGACGCCCTCGTGCGGGCCCGTGAGGATCTCGGGGGCATCGCCCCGGCGGACGCTCTCGATGCGACCGGGGAGATGCTCGAGCGGCTCGATGCGCGCACCGCGCTCTCGGCGGAGCACACGGTCATCGGCTTCTTCGGCGCGACCGGATCCGGCAAGTCCTCGCTCATGAACACCCTGGTGGGGGAGGAGATCTCGCCGGCTGCGGTGCGTCGGCCGACGACGCGCGACCCGCACGCCGCGGTGCTCGACCCCGCCGGGGCCGACGCCCTCCTGGACTGGCTCGAGGTCGCCGACCGCCACGAGGTGCAGGGCGGTCCGCTGCACGACGCGCTCGCGCAGGCGGCCGCGGACGGCGCCGGGCGCGCCGCTCGAGCAGGCCGTGCCGGCGGTGCCTCCGGAACGGGACCCGCCGCCGGCATGGTGCTCCTGGACCTGCCCGATCTCGACTCCGTCCAGGAGTCTCACCGCGACATCGCCGAGCGCATGACCGGCATGGTCGACGTGCTCGTGTGGGTCACGGACCCGCAGAAGTACGCCGACCGGGTGCTGCACCGCGACTTCGTCGAGCCCTTCGCCGGCCACGACGCCGTCACGCTCGTGCTGCTCAATCAGATCGACACCGTGCGCGAGGACGAGCGCGAGAGCGTGCACGCCTCCCTCGAGCAGATCGTGCGCGGGGACGGCCTCGAGCACGCGCCCGTCCTCGCGGTCTCCGCGCAGACCGGCGCGGGCCTCGCGGAGGTCCGCTCCCGCTTCGCGGCCGTCGCCCAGGCCCGTGAGGCGATCGCCATGCGTCGGCGCGCCGACCTGCGGGAAGCCGCTACGGGACTGCGCGAGGCCGCGGATCCCTCGGGTCTGCCGGACCGGGTGCCGCCGGCCGCCGAGCGCTCGCTCGAGGACGCCCTCGGGGCCGCCGCCCGCATCGAGCCCGTGGCCGAGGCCGTGGGGAAGGCCTACCGGCATCGCGCCGACGCGCGCAGCGGCTGGCCCGTCGTGCGCTGGCTCCGGCGTGTGCGCCCGGACCCCCTGGGACGCCTCCACCTCGGGGCCGACGCATCACGCGGCGGCCGAGGCGCAGAGGCGCGGTCTTCGTTGCCCGTGCCCGACGCGGCGACCTCGGCCCGCGCCTCCGAGGGCCTGCGCGGATTCGCCGACACCGTCAGCCGCGAGGGTTCCGCCCCGTGGCGCGCGGCGGTGCGCCGCTCCGCCCGCTCGCGCGAGGACGAGCTCCCGGACGCTCTTGACCAGGCCGTCGTCGGCGCGGACCTCTCGCGCCGCACCCGTGGCTGGTGGTGGCCCGTCCTCGATGTGCTGCAGTGGCTCGCGATGGCGGCCTGGGTGGTGGGTCTGGGCTGGCTCGTGCTCAACGCGGTCCTCGCGTTCTTCCAGGTCCCGGCGCCGCCGATGCCGATGATCCGCGAGCTGTGGGTGCCGATCCCCCTGCCCACGGCGCTCGTCGTGCTGGGCGTGGGGGCGGGGATCCTGCTGGCCGTGCTCGGCGGGGCACTCGCCGCCCTCGTCTCGCGCCTCCACGCGGCCCGTGCCCGACGGCTGCTGCGCGCCCGCGTGCACGAGGTCGCGGCCGATCTCGTCGTCGGCCCCGTGCAGGACAGACTGGACGCGGCCCGCAGATCTGCGACGGATCTCGCAGAGGCGGGCGGGGACGCACCCCCTCGGCGCGTGTAAAGTGGGGCGTCGACTGTGGCACGGGCCCTGGACTCGTGGTGCTCATGCGTGGGCGCCGCATCCCGCCCCCGGGAGCGGGGAGCACCGCCTGTGGGCCGGGCCGCGTGCAGTCCGCTCTCCGTCCGAGACCGCAGGCATCCGCCTGCAGAACAGGGGTCCCCATGGGTTCCGTGATCAAGAAGCGTCGCAAGCGCATGTCGAAGAAGAAGCACCGCAAGCTGCTTCGTCGCACGCGCCACCAGCGCCGCAACAAGAAGTGATCTGCGCGCCCCCAGGGCGCGACCGCATGCGGGCCCCGCGGCCCGCGCGGTGATCACTGCACGAGGACCCCGCCGGATCTCCGGCGGGGTCCTCGTGCGTTGCGATGCGGGGCCTCTCGGTCCGCCCGGTTCGAGGGGCCTCTCGCTCCTTCGGGCTCAGCGGCCCAGGATCCTCTTCCACCAGGGCCGACGGCTGAGCGCCGAGCGCAGGGACGACGCGTCGACGTGGTAGCGGGCCTGCACGACGCCGTCGACCACGATCACCGGCACGTGCTCGTTCCAGTCGCGCTGCAGGCCGGGGTCCTCGTCGATGTCGCGCACCTCCACGACCGTCCCCGCGCGGTCGGCCTCGGCGCGGACGACGGGCAGCGCCTCGTCGCACAGATGGCAGCCGGGGCGGGTGAGGTACAGCACGCGCGCATCCGGATCCGTGGTGCGCGGCGGGCGGGGAAGGTCGGCGGGGAGGCTCATCACCCGTTCAGCGTAGAGCGTCCCGCGCTGCATCGGCCCGGCGCCGTCCCCGCACAGGCCGTGCGTCGGTCCCGCGCACGACGAAGGGCCGTCCACCCGGTGGTGGACGGCCCTTCAGCAGCTGTGGGCGGAGGCCCGGCGAGCCGATCACGCGATCAGTCGATCACGCACGCGATCAGGCGATCAGGCGATCATCCGGTCAGGCTGTCTCCGCGCACACGGGATCACGCAGCGGCGGGAGCGGTGAACTCGGCCTCGATGGTGATCTTGACCTCGTCGGCCACGAGCACGCCGCCGGCCTCGAGGGCGGCGTTCCAGGTGAGCCCGAAGTCCTTGCGGGAGATCTTGGTGGAGGCGGTGAAGCCCGCGCGGTACTGGCCGAAGGGGTCGGTCGCAGCGCCCTCGTAGTCGTAGTCGAGGGTGATGGACTTGGTGACGCCGCTGATGGTCAGATCGCCCACGATCTCATCGTCGGAGACGGACGTCGAGGAGAAGGTGATCTCCGGGTTCGTCTCGGCGTCGAAGAAGTCACCGGAGCGCAGGTGGTTGTCGCGGTCCGGGTTGCCGGTCGAGATCGACGCGGTCTTCAGGGAGGCCTCGAAGCGGCTGGACTCGAGGTCGGCGCCCGCGACGAAGGAGCCCGTGACGTCCGCGAAGTGGCCGCGCACCTTGGAGATGCCCGCGTGGCGGATGGTGAAGCCGGCGTTGGTGTGGGAGGCGTCCAGCGTCCAGGTGCCCTGGGAGATGCCATCGGGGAGAGCAGTCATCGTGTGCCGTCCTTCTTTCCTTGAATGTTGCACGAACTCTGTGCTTGAAAGGTAAACTATGATGGACGTCGGGCGCAAGGCCCCAGGGGTCCGGAAGGAGCATGTGATGTCGACCACCGAGGATACGCGGGAACCGCGCGGTGCGGACGGCGAGTCGGTGAACGGCCGCGGTACGGGCGGAGCGTCGCCCGCGAGCGGCGTACCCGTCGCCGACGGCACGAGCGCTGATCGCGAGGGCACGGAGGGCGCGGGCGGCGAGGTGGAGTGGCTGAGCCACGACGAGCAGCAGGCCTGGCGCACGTTCCTCTACGGCGTGAACCTGCTGATGGAGAACATCTCGACGGCGCTCGAGCAGGATCCGCGCTTCGATCTCTCCCTCGACGAGTACGAGATCCTCGTGCGGCTCTCCGAGGCGCCCGAGGGCCGGATCCGGATGTCGGGGCTGGCCGATCAGGTCGTGCACTCTCGCTCGCGCCTGACCCACACCGTCGCCCGCCTCGAGAAGCGCGGCATCCTCGAGCGCGTCCGCTGCTCGGGTGACGGCCGGGGTCGCGAGGCGGTGCTCACCGAGGCCGGCGCCGAGCTGCTGCGCCAGGCGGCGCCCGTGCACGTGGCCTCCGTGCGGGAGCGGCTGCTGGATGCCGTGGGCACCGAGGACCTGCTGGAACTGGGCCGGATCATGGCCCGCACCATCCCCGAGGGCGCCCCCGTGACCCTGGGCACCGTCCCATCCGACGTCAAGGATTGATTGGTACCTTGAGGCGGTTCGCCACTCGTCGCGGGCACGGCCCCGTTCTGCGCATCGTCGGCCGCCCCGAGTGTCGATCCGGCCCACACCCTCGGTTCCCGCGGAGGTCCCCGCGCCCATGAGCACGACCGTCATCCACCTGGTCCGTCACGGAGAGGTGCACAACCCCGAGAAGATCCTCTACGGGAGGCTGCCGGGGTACCGCCTGTCCGAGCGCGGCCAGAAGATGGCGCAGCTCGCCGCCGAGCACCTCGCCCCGCGCGACGTGCGCGCCGTCTGGGCCTCGCCGCTGCTGCGGGCCCAGCAGACCGCCGCGCCGATCGCCGCCGTGCACGGCCTCCCCGTCGCGCAGGACGTGCGGCTCATCGAGTCCGGCAACCACTTCGAGGGCCAGCGCATGGGCCACGGCGAAGCCCGCTTCTCCGATCCGCGCAACTGGCGCTGGTTCGCCAACCCCTTCCGCCCGTCCTGGGGCGAGCCCTATCGGGACCAGGCCGCGCGCGTGATCAGCGCTGTGCAGTCGGCCCGCGCCGAGGTCGAGGGCCACGAGGCCGTCCTCGTGCTGCACCAGCTGCCGATCTGGGTCACCCGGCTCTCGGCCGAGGGCAAGCCGCTCTTTCACGACCCGCGGCGCCGGCAGTGCCGTCTGTGCTCGGTGACGAGCCTGCGGTTCGTCGGCCCGCATCTCGCCGGCATCGACTACGCCGAGCCGGCCGCCGAGCTCTACATGGGCTCGGTCGACGCAACTGGGGGCAAGCTCGCATGAACGACCTCCCCAGCGCCCGCCCCGTCGGCCGTCGCACCCTGTTCGGCGCGGCCGGGCTCGGCGCCGGCGCCCTCCTGCTCGCGGCCTGCGGCTCGGACACCTCCTCGCGCTACGGCGACAGCGGCGGCGACGGCGAGAACGGCTTCGTCTCCGGCGACGGCGTGACCACCGAGATCGACCCCGAGGATCGCAGCGATCCCGTCGACTTCAGCGGCACCACCTACGAGGGCAAGGCCTTCGCGAGCGCCGACGAGCTGGGCTCCGTGCTCGTCCTGAACATCTGGTACGCCTCGTGCGCGCCGTGCCGCAAGGAGGCCCCGGACCTCGTCGAGATCGCCGGCGACTACGCCGCCAAGGGCGTGGAGTTCGTCGGCATCAACGTGCGCGACGAGAAGGGCCCGGCCGTCGCCTTCCAGAAGAAGTACAAGATCCCCTACCCGTCACTGCCTGACCTGGACTCCAAGATCCTCTACGCGCTGCGCGGCCAGGTCTCGCCCAACGCCGTCCCCTCGACGCTCGTGCTCGACGTGAAGGGCAGGGTCGCGGCGCGCATCTCCGGCGCCGCGGATCCCTCGATCCTGCGGTCGATGATCGAGACCGTCGTGGACGAATGAGCGCGATGGACATCGGACAGGTCTTCTCCACGACGATCCTCTCGGGCTCCCTCTGGGTGGCCCTCGCGGTGGCCGCGGCCGCCGGGATCGTCGCCTTCGTCTCCCCATGCGTGCTGCCCGTGGTCCCCGGCTACCTCGGGTACGTCTCGGGTCTCGCGGGCCAGGGGTCCGACGGTGCCGGCCGCGGCGCGTCCGGCGGCGGGCGCGGCAGGGCACGCTCCCGCGGCGGCTCCTCCCGGATGGCGCTCGGAGCGGTGCTGTTCGTGCTCGGCTTCGCCGCCGTGTTCGTGGTGCTCGGCGGCTTCGTCGGGGCGCTCGGGCACGTCCTGCAGTCCCACGTCGTGTGGGTCAACCGGATCTCCGGCATCCTCGTGATCGCCATGGGCCTGCTGTTCCTGGGCCTGTTCCCCTCGCTGTCGGGGGAGAAGCGCCTGCACAGCCGTCCCGACGCGGGCCTCCTCGGGGCCCCGCTCATGGGGATCGTCTTCGGGTTCTCGTGGACCCCCTGCATCGGTCCGACCTACGCGGCCGTGGTCGCCCTCTCCCTGGACGGAGCGTCCCCGCTGCGCGGGGCCCTGCTCGCTCTCGCCTATTCCCTGGGTCTCGGCATTCCCTTCGTGCTGTTCGCGCTGCTCTTCCAGCGCGCGCTCGGCGCGAGCCGCGCCCTCGCCCGCCACCGTCGGACCATCTCCGTGGTCAGCGGCGCCCTGCTGATCGCGATCGGCGTGCTGCTGCTGACGGGGACCTGGACGCAGTGGATGGCGCAGTTGCAGACCCTCATCGGCGGATACGAGACGGTGGTGTGATGACCCAGGAGGACCGCAGGGCGCGCAAGGCGCAGCGCCGGGCGCAGAGCCGGGAGGCGAAGGGCGAGGACGCGAAGCCCCCGCGCTCCGAGCGGGCCCGTCGGGCACGCGACGAGCAGAAGGACCAGATGGGCACGGCGAGCACCCGTGACCGCCGGGTCGCTCCCGAGGCCCGCGATCTGCGCCAGGCCGGGAAGTCGGGCAAGGCCGGGGCCTCGCTGCCCAAGCTCGGCGTGCGCGGGACGCTGCTGTTCCTGTGGCGCCAGCTCACGAGCATGCAGACCGCCCTCTTCCTGCTCCTGCTGCTCGCGATCGCCGCCGTGCCGGGGTCCCTGTACCCGCAGCGCAACGTGGACGCCTCGAAGACGGAGCAGTACATCTCCGAGCACGGCTCGTGGGCGAAGTTCCTGGACACCCTGGGCTTCTTCGACGTGTTCTCCTCGGTGTGGTTCTCGGCGATCTACCTGCTGCTGTTCGTCTCCCTCGTGGGCTGCGTGATCCCGCGCCTGGGCGTGCACCTGCGCCAGATCCGCTCGCGCCCCCCGCGCACGCCCTCGCGCCTGCGCCGCTTCGCCGGGTTCACGCGCGTCGAGCTCCCGGGGGGCGACGTCGAGGCCGTCGCCGCTCGCGCGGCGAAGACCCTCAAGCGCTCCCGCTACCGCACCGACGTGCTCGAGGAGAAGGGCGGGGCGCGCTCGGTGACCTCCGAGCGCGGATACCTGCGCGAGACCGGCAACCTCCTCTTCCATGTGGCCCTGCTGGGCGTGCTCGTCGGCGTGGCCGCCGGCGGGCTCTTCCAGTACCGCGGCCAGATCACCGTGGTCGAGGGGGAGGGGTTCTCGAACTCCCTGGCCGAGTACGACTCCTTCGAGCAGGGCGCCTGGTACGACTCCTCGAAGCTGCCGTCGTTCCGCTTCACACTCGACGACTTCCGCGCCGAGTACGACACCAGCTCCAATGAGCACCGCTTCGGACAGCCCAAGAAGTTCGAGGCCGACGTCACGGTCGACGACCCGGACAAGAGCGGCGAGTACTCCAAGACGCTGCGCGTGAACCAGCCGCTGCACGTCCAGGGCACCACGATGTACCTCCTGGGCAACGGCTACGCGCCCGAGGTCACCGTGAAGGACCCCGACGGGAACGTCGTCGCCGAGGGGCCGATCATCACCATCCCCTCGGGCGACACCGGGTACACCTCGCAGCTGGTCATCAAGGCGCCCGACGCCCAGCCCAAGCAGATGGCCGTCGTCGGCTTCTTCCTGCCCACGGGCGTCATCGACGAGAAGGGGCCGCACTCCGAGTTCCCGGGCCTGGTGAACCCGCAGCTCGCCCTCACCGTCTACAACGGCGACCTGGGCCTGGACGACGGCGTCCCGAAGAACGCCTACCAGGTCGACGTCAGCAGCCTCACGCCGGTGGCCGACTCCGACGGCAACCAGTCCCTGGTGAGCCTCACCCCGGGGGAGTCGCAGACGCTCGCCGACGGCTCCTCGATCTCCTTCGACGGCGTCAAGCGCTACGCCGCCTTCGACATCAAGCGCGACCCGTTCCAGGTGTTCACGCTGGTCATGGCGCTGAGCGCGGTGCTGGGCCTGGTGCTCTCGCTGTTCGTGCCGCGCCGCCGCGTGTGGGTGCGGGCGGTGCCGTCGGCCCACGGGGTGGTCCTGGAGGTGGCGGGACTGGCCCGCAGCGACGATGATCGACTCGTGGAGGACGTGCGCGCGCTCGCCGAGCGCCTCGCGGACTCCGCCTCCACGGCGGCGGATCCGTCGCCATCCGATGACACGTCCGCTGATTCCCCGTCCTCAGATTCCCCGAGGCCCGCGCCCCAGACCCCGGAGACCGATTCCTCGCAGTCCAAGCCCTCGCACGAAGGACCCCTCCAGTGATCGACCAGCAGCTCGCGGAGCTCTCGAACCTCCTGATCATCGTCACGATCGTCCTGTACGTCCTGGCCCTCATCGGCTTCGGCGCGGACCTCTCGGGCGTCACCCAGCGGCGCAGCGACGAGAAGCTCGAGAAGCAGAAGCGCGAGAGCGAGGGCGCCCGCGCCGAGCTCGCGACCGTCGGCGCGAGCGCCGGGACGGCCGCGGCGGCCGGCGGGGGGCCCGGCGGGTCGACCGACGCCGGGACGACTCCCACCCGGACGGCCACGGCAGGGAAGGCCTCCGCCTCACGGGGCTCCGCCGGTGCCGCGACCTCGGGCAACGCGCTGGGCGCGCGCGGCTTCGGATACGTCATGGCCTCGATCGGCGCCGTCCTGCACATCACCGCGATGGTGCTGCGGGGCGTGGCGACCTGGCGCGTGCCGTGGGGCAACATGTACGAGTTCTCGATGACCTCGAGCGCGCTGATCGTCGCGCTGTTCGTGATCATCTCGATCCGCCGCAAGGACCTGCGTCTGCTCGGCACCCTCGTGATGCTCCCGGTGCTCGTGCTCATGCTGATCGCCCAGACGGCGTGGATCCTGCCCGCCTCCGACCTCACCCCGAGCCTGCAGAACTCCCACTGGCTGATCGTGCACATCGGCGTCGCCATCATCGCGACCGCGCTCTCGGGCCTCGGCGCGATCGTCGCCGCCCTCCAGCTGCTCTCGACCCGCACCCAGAAGGTGCGCGCCGCCCGCGAGGCGGCCGACCGCCCGCTGGGGCGCTTCTGGGGCCCGGTCTCGGCGCTCACCGAGCGCATCCCCGGCCCGGAGGCCCTCGAGGCGCTCTGCTTCCGCCTGCACTCCCTCGCCTTCGTGTGCTGGACCTTCACCCTGATCTTCGGTGCGGTCTGGGCCAACGAGGCCTGGGGCCGCTACTGGAACTGGGACCCCAAGGAGGTGTGGACCTTCGTGATCTGGGTGGTCTACGCCTGCTACCTGCACGCCCGCGCCACCCGCGGCTTCCGCGGCAACAAGGCGGCCTGGTTCGCCCTCGCCGGCTTCGCCTGCGTCATCATCAACTACACGGTCGTGAACCTCGTGATCAACGGCCTGCACTCCTACTCCGGACTCGGCTGAGCCGCCGGCGGGACCGCGACGCCGTGAACAGACGCCGCGAGTCCGACGCCGCGATCCCGCCGCCCCGGCGCAGAGATGAGGCCGGCGCACCGAGAACCCTGATTCCCGGTGCGCCGGCCTCATGTCTGCGTGCCGCGCGGGCGGCTGTCCGGCCCCTTCGGGGTCAGCCGCGCCCGTCGTCCGTGGTCGGGGTGGCCGGACCGGTGCCGTCGCCGCGCCCCCGGTCGTCGTCCTCGCCGCCGCTCCCGGTGTTGTCACCGCCGTCACCGCCGTCGCTCCCGCCGCGGCGCTCGCGCTCGCGGCGCTCGCGCCGGATGTCCTCGTCGAGCTTGCGCAGGAACTCGGGGTCCTCGTCGGGCGCCAGGGGCCGAGACCCGCGCGCACCCCGACCGCTTCGGGAGCCCCACGATCCCGCCGATCCCGCGGGTCCGTCCTCTCCGTCCCGGGAGGGGCCTCCGCGCAGCGGATCGAAGGCGCTCGGGGCGCCGCTCTCGCGGTCCTTGCCGACCAGCAGCCAGGTGAGCGGCCCCACCCAGGGCAGCAGCACGATGAGCACGATCCAGGCCCACTTCGGCAGACCGCGCAGCTGCGCGTTCTCGCACTGGATGCAGTCGGCGAGAGCGAAGATCGTCAGCCCGATCGAGGCGATGGCGAGGACACCCTTCAACATCCCCCGAGTCTACGGAACCTCGCGGGCCGGCGGGCCGGGCGCTTCGCACCGTCCGTCTCAGGACGCCAGGACCCGCCGCAGCTCCGCCATCTGCTCGTCGAGCTCCCGTGTGGTCTCGGCGATCTGCGACATGCGCCGGGAGTGCACCTCGGGGACGTCGCCGTCGAACTTGTAGCGCAGGGAGTGCTCGGTGCTCGCCCAGAAGTCCATCGCGATGGTGCGCAGCTGGATCTCCACGGGGATCTCGACGGTGCGGTCGGCGAGGAACACAGGCACCTGGACGATCAGGTGCAGGGAGCGGTACCCGTTGGGCTTGGGGTCGGCGATGTAGTCCTTGACCTGCAGGACCTCGAGGTCCTCCTGGCGGCGGATCGCGTCGCTCACGAGGTACACGTCGGCCACGTACGGGCAGGTGATCCGCAGGCCGGCGATGTCGAAGATCTGGGCGCGGATCGCGTCGAGGTCAGCCGGGACGCCGCGGGCGACGATCTTCTGGGTGAGCGACTCGGCGGACTTCAGACGGGTCTTCACGTGCTCGATCGGGGAGTGGTCGTGCTGGGCGTCGAACTGCTCGCGCAGGATGCCGACCTTCGTGGAGATCTCGTCGAGTCCGAACTTGTACTCCATGAGGAAGCCGCGCATGCGCTGCTGCATGCGGCGCAGCATGGTCTCGGCGTTCACGTGCTCGGCGTCGGGCCCGGCCAGGCGGCGCAGGAAGTCCAGCGCCCGGGGGTCGATCCCGTGCCCGGAGAACGAGGGGACGGCGTCGGACGCTCGCTCAGCACTCATGCGCCGGATCCTCCCACCGGTCTCTGGAGGTTCGGTGCGAGATCCCGGCACGGGATCCTCACGCGCCCTGTGTTCCGCGCCTCGGCCCGCACGGTCCGTCCAGGCGGGCGCATTACCCTGGCATCCATGCGAGACGTCCTGCTCTATACGGTGATCCGGCTGGTGGTGCTGGCCGCGGCCTGGTGGCTGATGGTGCAGATCGGCGTCGGGTTCTACCTCGCCGGGATCATCGCCGTGCTGATCGCGTTCCTGGTCTCGGTGCTCTTCCTGCGCGCCCCGCGCGAGCGGCTCGCGGGGAGGCTGCAGTCGGCCGACGAGCGCCGCCGCGAGCGCCGCGGCCCCGTCCGCGACGAGGACGCCGACGAGGAGGACGCGCTTCTCGACGAGGATGACGACGAGCGCTGAGCGCTGAGCGGGGACGCTCCGGGGGCGGCCCGGTGACGGGTCAGACCGCGAGGCCCACGAGGAGCAGCAGCGAGAAGACGAGCTCGAGCCGGCCGGCCCGGGCCAGCACCGGGATCAGAGCGCGCCCCTGCGTGCCGGCGAGCACCGTGCGCAGGGGGCCGACCGCGAGGACGGCGGCGAGCAGCACCACGAGCACCGGCGGGTGGGCCACCATGACCGGAACCATCAGCACGAACGGGACGACGAGGCATGCCGTCAGCAGCATGCGCGTGCCCCGGTCGCCGAGCCGCACCGCGAGGGTGTGCTTGCCGGCGACGGCATCGGTGGGCAGGTCCCGCAGGTTGTTGGTGAGCATGATGACCACGGCGAGCAGGCCGATCGCGCAGGCGGCGAGGATCGCCACCCAGCTCACGCGGAGCGTGATCGCATAGGAGGTGCCGCCCACGGCGACCAGCCCGAAGAAGATGAACACGAACAGCTCGCCGAGTCCCAGGTAGCCGTAGGGCCGCTTCCCGCCGGTGTAGAACCAGGCCGCGGCGATGGCGGCGGCTCCCACGATCACGGTCCACCAGATGCCGGCGATCGCGATGAGGACGAGTCCGAGCAGACCGCCGAGCCCGAGCGCGAGGAACGCCGCGCGCTTCACGGTGCCGGGCGCCGCTGATCGCGAGCCGGTGAGCCGGAAGGGACCCACGCGGTCGTCGTCCGTGCCGCGCACGCCGTCCGAGTAGTCGTTGGCGTAGTTCACGCCGATCTGCAGGCAGAGGGCCACGCCGAGGGCGAGCAGGGCCCGCGGGATGACCACGGCGGCGTCGAATCCGGCGTCCCAGAGCGCGGCCCCGGTGCCGGCGGCGACCGGGGAGATCGCGGCGGGAAGGGTGCGGGGGCGAGCGGCCTCGACCCACTGGGAGAACGTGGCCATGATGCTCCTCGAGGCGTGGTCTGCGGTGGCAGGACCGCAGTTCACGGCCCCATCAAGGATACGTCCGTTGAGGCCGCGCCCGGCGTGTGCCCGGGGGTGGCGTGGGTCGCGCCCACGCGCTCACGCGCCCATACGCCGATGCGTTCACGCGCCCTCCTGCTGGACCCGGGCCGGCGGGCGGTCTCAGCCGTGCGCCGAGGCGATGCGGGCCGCCGCGGCCCGGTCGATCTTCCCGATCCCCAGGCGTGGCAGAGCCTCGACGACGTGCACGTGCCGCGGCACGGCATGGGAGGGGACGCCTGTGGTGCGCAGCGCCGAGCGCACGAGGGCGGGCAGGTCCTCCGCCTCGGTCGGGGCGTCGTCGGCAGGGACGACGAGCGCTTCGACGCGCCGACCCCACTCGGGGTCCGGCACACCCACGACGACCCACTCGGCGAGCAGCCCGCGCAGCATGAGGGAGCGGTCGATCGCGCGCTCCACGTCCTGCGGGACGACCTTGAGGCCGCCGGTGGTGATGACGTCGTCCGCGCGGCCCAGGATCCGCAGTCGCCCGTCATCGATCCGGGCGAGGTCGCTGGTGACGAAGGCGCGCTCGCCGTCGGGGCCGACGAGGGGGAAGTCCTCGGTCGCCGCGATCCCGTCCGCGAGCACGTAGCCGTGGGCGAGGGTGGGCGAGCGCAGCCGCAGGCGGCCCTCCTCAGCGCCCTCCTCCGTGTCCTGCTCCGCCCCGTCCTCCGTCTCCACGAGCTCGAGTCGCACGCCGGGGAGCGGCACGCCGTCGTAGACGCAGCCGCCTGCGGTCTCGGAGGACCCGTACGTGGTGCGCACGGCGATGCGCGCCCCCTTCGCGCGCGCCAGCAGGTCGGGCGGCGTGGCCGCACCGCCCACGAGCACCGCGGAGAAGCGTGCGAGCAGGGCGCGGGCCCTGGCGCCGTCGCCCGACGCCTCGCCGAGCAGCCGGGTGAGCTGGGTGGGCACGAGCGAGGTGAAGGCGGGGAGGCCCGCTTCCGCGGCCTCCGCGAGGGCCGGCTCGGCGAGGGCGACGAAGCGGGCGGCGTCGAAGTGGGCGGAGAGATCCGGCAGGGGATCCGGGAGCGGGACGCGCTCGAGTCCCAGCACCTGGGCCGTGCGATGGGCCCGGGCGATGACCTGGATGCCGGCGATGTGGGTGGGCGGCAGCAGCGGCAGCCAGTGCCCGTGCCCCGCGTGCGCGGTCCGGTCGGCATCTGTGTCCCGGGCGCCGTCGCCGTCCGCGAAGAGCCGCGCGGTCGCGTCCTGCGAGGCGAGCAGCGAGCGCAGGGGATGGGCGACGGCCTTCGCTCGGCCCGTCGAGCCGGAGGTCGGGACCACCAGCACGGTGTCCTCGAAACCGGCGGGCATCGTCGGCGGCGGGTCGAACGGGCCCAGCCACAGCCGCCCGCGACCGGCCATGACCTCGCCGATCGCGCGGACGTGCTCGGCGAGCGAGGCCGCGGAGACGTCGAAAGCGGCGGGACGGATCCAGGGAGCGGATGCTGCCGTTGGGAGCTCGACCACGGCGCTCAGCCCTGCGGGTGGGGGAAGGACGACCAGTCGGGGGCGCGATGCTCGAGGAAGGCGTCGCGGCCCTCGACCGCCTCGTCCGTCATGTACGCCAGGCGCGTCGCCTCGCCCGCGAAGACCTGCTGGCCCATGAGGCCGTCGTCGGCCAGGTTGAAGGCGAACTTGAGCATGCGCACCGCCTGCGGGGACTTCGTGGCGATCGTCGCGGCCATCGCGAGCGCTGCGTCCTCGAGGTCCGCGTGGTCGACGACCCGGTTCACCGCGCCCCAGTCGTAGGCGTCCTGGGCCGAGTACTCCTCGGCGAGGAAGAAGATCTCGCGGGCCCGCTTCTGTCCCACCTGCTTGGCGAGGTACGCGGAGCCGTAGCCGCCGTCGAACGAGCCCACGTTCGCGTCGGTCTGCATGAAGCGCGCATGCTCCCGCGAGGCGATCGAGAGGTCGGCGACCACGTGCAGGGAGTGCCCGCCCCCGGCGGCCCAGCCGTTGACCACGGCGATCACGACCTTGCCCATGGTGCGGATCAGGCGCTGGACCTCGAGGATGTGCAGGCGGCCTCCCTGCCCGGCGGTGACGGTCTCGGCGGTCTCGCCGCCCGCGTACTGGTACCCGGAGCGCCCACGGATGCGCTGGTCCCCGCCCGAGCAGAACGCGAAGCCGCCGTCCTTGGGGGACGGACCGTTCCCGGTGAGGAGGATGACGCCGACCTCGGTGTCCAGCCGCGCGTGGTCGAGCGCCCTGTATAGCTCGTCGACCGTGTGCGGGCGGAAGGCGTTGCGCACCGCGGGCCGGTCGAAGGCGATCCGCACGCACGGCAGGTCCTTCGGCGCCTCGGGATCGGAGCGGTCCACGGCGCGGTGGAAGGTCACGTCCGTGAGCGCGGGACCGGCCAGCTCATCAGGGCCGATGTCCCGCCAGCGCTCGGGATCGAAGGTGTCGGAGATGTCGCGGGGCAGCTCGAAGCGGGGCATGCTCGCCAGGGTATCCCCGGCGCGCGCGGGGTTCGGCCCGCTCACGGGTGATCCGGCCGACGAGGAGCGGATGAGGATCGGACGGGATACTCAGGCGTCGTCGGCCCAGGGCAGCAGCACGGTGGGCGGAGCGGGATCGGTCACGAGTCGGCCGTAGGCGAGGACGTCCACGCGCTCGCCGCCGATGAGGAACTTCTCGCGCTCCGTGCCCTCGTGCAGGAAGCCGGCGGCGCGGGCGACGGCACCGGAGGCGGGATTGTCGATGCGGTGTCCGAGCTCGAGGCGCTCGAGCCCCCAGCCGCCCCGGTCGACGGGCCGCAGCGCGCGCTCGGCGAGGGCGGCCGCCGCCCGCGAGGCGAGGCCGCGGCCGCGATGCGCGGGATGCAGCCAGTAGAAGAACCAGCCGTTGCGATTGCCCTCGTCGACGCTCACGGCGACCAGGCCGACCATGCGGCCGTGCGCGCCCCGAACGGCATCCGGCTCGTCGTCCACGATCGCGAAGGCGTGCCGGTCCGCCCCGCGCAGCCAGGTGCAGTACTCCTCGGCCGACGTGGCGTCGTGCACGTCGCCCTGGCGGGACATGTCGGGGGAGGACGTGAAGGCCTCGAGGATCGCGTCGGCGTCGTCCGCTCGGACCTGGCGGAGGTGCGGGCCCGACGGTGCGGGGAGGGGGCGCGCGACGGCGTCCGACGTGGGGTGATGGACCATGCGAGCAGGCTACGACGCCCCCGCTGCCGAGCGACCCGTCGGCCGGGCCATCCCGTCCGCGCGTCGCCGCACGGATCCGCCCGCCGATGGGTAAGGTCCCGCGGGTGACTCACTCCTCGTCCTCCACGACATCGACGTCGACCGGCTCGGATGCCTCGGGCTCGGGCGCCCCCGACGCCCCCCGCCTCGAGCGCTCGCTCGGCAATCGCCACATCCAGCTGATCGCGATCGGCGGCGCCATCGGCACGGGCCTGTTCATGGGCTCGGGCAAGACCATCTCGGTGGCAGGCCCCTCCGTGCTGCTCGTCTACGTGGTCATCGGCTTCATGCTCTACTTCGTGATGCGCGCGATGGGCGAGATCCTGCTCTCGCGCCGCGAGTACCGGAACTTCGCCGATTTCACCGGTGACCTGCTCGGCCCCTGGGCGGCGTTCTTCACGGGCTGGACCTACTGGTTCTGCTGGGTCGTGACCGCGGTGGCCGACGTCATCGTGATCGCCTCGGTCTATCTGCGCGACCTGGTCCCCATGCTCCCGAGCTGGGCCACGCCCGTCCTCGCGATCGTGGTGATCGCCCTGCTCATCGGCCTGAACCTGCCGACGGTCCGCGCCTTCGGCGAGGCCGAGTTCTGGTTCGCCATGGTCAAGATCGTCGCGATCCTCGCCCTCATCGTCCTGGGACTCGTGCTCGTCCTCACGGGCTTCGAGACCTCGGCCGGCCCCTCGAGCTTCACCCACCTGTGGGCCGACGGCGGCTTCTTCCCGCGCGGCTTCACCGGCTTCGTCGCCGCCTTCCAGATCGCCACCTTCGCCTTCGTCGGCATCGAGCTGGTGGGCACCACGGCCGCCGAGACCCGCGACCCGGAGAAGAACCTGCCGCGCGCGGTGCGTTCGATCCCCGTCCGCATCCTGCTGTTCTACGTGGGCGCCCTCGTGATCCTCATGTCGGTGATGCCGTGGACGGTGTACAGCGCCGACGACTCCCCGTTCATCCAGGTCTTCGCGACCGCCGGTCTGCCCGCGGCCGCCGCCATCGTGAACCTCGTGGTCCTGACCTCGGCCATGTCCTCGGCGAACTCCGGGATCTACTCGACCTCCCGGATGGTGTTCGGCCTCGCCACCCAGAACGACGCGCCGCGCCTGTTCGCGCGCGTCTCGCGCCGCCACGTCCCGCAGAACGCCCTGTTCCTCACGGGCGTGATGCTGCTGGCCTCGGTGGTGCTCCTCGTCTTCGGGCTGGGGGAGTCGACCGCGTTCTCCGTGGTCACCACCGTCTCCTCGCTGTGCTTCATGTTCGTGTGGACGATGATCCTGCTGAGCTACCTGGCGTACCGCCGTCGGCGCCCGCAGGACCACGCCGCCAGCCGCTTCCGCATGCCGCTGGGCACCGTGATGTCCTTCGTCGTGATGGCGTTCTTCGCCTTCCTGCTCTGGGCGTTCACGGGCGCGTCCGACACCCTCGCGGGTCTCCTCGCGACGCCGGTCTGGTTCGTGATCGTCGCGATCGGTTACGTGCTGATCCGACGGGACGCCGCGCACGGCGCCCAGCGCGAGGAGTTCCGCGCGCGGGTCGCCCGCGAGAGGGACGAGGCGGCCCGCTGGCGGACCGAGCCCGTCGAGCGGGGCTAGCCTGGACGGGCGCGGCGTCGCCGCACCCACCCGTCCCGCAAGGAGCCGCCATGACCACGCTTCACGACTTCACCGTCCGCACCGCCGAGGGCGCCTCCACCGACCTCGCGCAGTACGCGGGCCGGACCGTGCTGGTGGTGAACGTCGCCTCGAAGTGCGGGCTCACCCCGCAGCTCGACGGCCTCCAGGAGCTGCAGGAGCAGTACCGGGAGAAAGGACTGGTGATCCTCGGCTTCCCCTGCAACCAGTTCGCCGGCCAGATGCCCGGGAGCGACGAGGACGCCGTCACCTTCTGCCGCACCGCCTACGGCGTCGACTTCCCGATCCTCGCGAAGATCGACGTCAACGGCGAGGACGCCGACCCGCTCTACCAGTGGCTGCGCTCGGAGCGCTCCGGCGAGGACGGAGCGGACATCGAGTGGAACTTCGCCAAGTTCCTCGTGGGGCTCGACGGCGCCGTCGTCGGCCGCTTCCACCCGAGCGTCGAGCCCGCCGACCTGCGCGGTCCCATCGACGCCGTGCTGGCCGCGGCGTGAGGGGCATGCGCATCCCCGCCGCGTTGCGCGAGCGGGGCATCGAGGACGCCCGCTGCTGGTCGATCCCCATGACCACCCGCTTCCGCGGCATCACCGTGCGCGACGGCGTGGTGCTGCGGGGTCCTGAGGGCTGGGCCGAGTTCTCCCCGTTCTGGGACTACGCCCCGGCCGAATCGGCCGCCTGGCTGCGCTGCGCTCTCGCCGACGCGACCGCCCCTCGCCCCGCGCCCCTGCGCGAGAGCATCGAGGTGAACGTGACGATCCCCGTCGTCCCGCCCGCGCTCGCGCACCGGCTGGCGACCGTGGGCGGTGCCCGCACCGCGAAGGTCAAGGTCGCGGACGTCGCCTCCACCCTGTCCGCGGACCTCGAGCGCCTGGAGGCCGTGCGCGACGCCCTGGGCCCGGACGCCCGCATCCGCGTGGACGCGAACGCCCGCTGGGACCGCGACGAGGCGATCGCCGCGATCCCGCAGATGGACCGCGCGGCGGGCGGCCTCGAATACGTCGAGCAGCCCGTCGCCTCGCTCGAGGACCTCGCGGCCGTGCGCCGCGCGGTCGACGTGCCGATCGCGGCCGACGAGCTCGTGCGGCGCGCCGAGGACCCTCTGCGCGTGGCCCGCGCGGGCGCGGCGGACGTGCTCGTGATGAAGGTGCAGCCCCTCGGCGGCGCGGCCCGCTGCCTCGAGCTCGCCGCCGAGGCGGACCTCCCCGTGGTCGTCTCGAGCGCGCTGGAGTCGAGCGTCGGCCTGAGCGCGGGCCTCGCCTTCGCCGCGGCCCTGCCCGAGCTCACCCACGCCTGCGGACTCGCGACGGCGGTCCTGCTCACCGGCGACCTCATCGCCGCACCGCTGCGCGCCGACGGGGGAATGATCCCGGTGCGGCGCCCGCAGCCCGAGCCCGAGCTGCTCGAGGCCCACTGCGCGCCGCGCGAGCTCACCGCCCGCTGGGAGCAGCGCCTCGAGGCGTGCGCACAGCTGCTGTGACCCCCGGCGCGAACGGACCCGAGCCGGGATCGGCGCGGGCGTCGGATCACTAGCCTGGGACCATGACCGAGCACCCCGCTCCCGCCGGCCACCCTCTCCGGGCGGATCCGGAGCCGATGACCATCCCCGTGCCCTCGCCCCTGGGCTCCGGTGCGGTCGAGGAGGCCGTCGCGATCTGGCGCACCCTGGTCGCGCTCGGCGTGCGGCACGTCGCGATCAGCCCGGGCTCGCGCTCGGCGCCGCTCGTCTACGCGCTCGAGGACCCCGAGATCGCGGGCCGTCTCGCGGCGCACGTGCGGATCGACGAGCGCGCCGCCGCGTTCACGGCCCTCGGCATCTCCCGGCGCGACCCGGGATCGCCGGGCGTCGTCGTGACCACCTCGGGCACCGCCACGGCGCACCTGCACGCCGCCGTCCTCGAGGCCCACCACTCCCGCACCCCGCTGATCGTGCTCACCGCGGACCGGCCCATCGAGCTGCGCGACGTGGGCGCGAACCAGGCCACCCATCAGGTCGGCATCTACGGGGATGCAGTGCGTTTCGCGACCGACCTCCCGGCGCCCTCGCGAGACGGTGCGACCGAGGTCGAGCTGCGCACCGCCGTGAGCACCCTCGCGCGGGCCTTCGCCGCCGCGACAGGGCCTCACCCCGGTCCCGTCCACGTGAACCTGTGCCTGCGCGACCCGCTCGTGCCCGGCGCCGGGACCGTCGACGGGCCCGCCTCGACAGGGTCGGAGCCGGAGCCGGAGCCGGAGTCTGAGTCGGTGCCGGGGCCCGAGCACGGCGATCGCCTGGTCGTCACCCGTCGGATCCCGCCGCGCGAGCCCACGCCGGTCGCGCTCCCGCCCGATCCGCGCGCCGTGGTCGTCGCCGGGGACGGCGCGGGCCCCGCGGCCCGCGCCTTCGCCGAGACCCACCGGCTGCCTCTGCTCGCCGAGCCGAGCTCCGGATCCCGCGGCGGGCCCAGCATGGTCACGGGCTACCCGCAGCTGCTCGCGCAGGTCATGGCCGACCCCGCCCACCCGCTGCGGCCCTCGCAGGCGATCGTCTACGGCCACCCGACGCTCTCGCGTCCCGTGGTCGGCGCGCTGCTGGGCGCGGCCGACGTCGAGACGATCATCGTGGACCCGACCTCCTCCTGGACCGACGCCTCTCGCACCGCGTCCCTCGTGGTGCCCGCCCTCGCCCTCGCCCTCGGCGACGCGGACGACCGCGCGGACACCGCTGCGCGGCTCGAGGACTGGCGCCGCGAGGGCGCACTGCTCGTGGAGGCGTCCGAGCCGACGTGGCAGCAGCGCGCGGCGCTCGCCGTCTGGGAGGCGACGGGGGAGGAGGACACCCTCGTGCTGGGCTCCTCGTCCCTGGTGAGGGATCTCGAGCAGCTCGCCCCGGCAGCGCGCGGGACGGTGCTGGCCGGCCGCGGCCTGGCCGGGATCGACGGGATGGCCTCGACCGCGGGCGGGTACGCGCTCGCCGCCGAGCACGCTCCCACCGGGCGCGTGCGTCTTCTCGTGGGCGACGTGACGGCGCTGCACGACCTCACGGGACTGATCGTCGGGCCCCTCGAGCGTCGCCCCGCGCTGGACGTGATCGTGGTCGACGACTCCGGCGGCCGCATCTTCTCCGGGCTCGAGCACCGGCGCGCGCATCCCGAGCTCCTCGAGCGCTTCTTCACGACCCCGCACGGCGCCGACATCGCAGCCGCGGCCCGCGCGCTGGGCGTCGACGCGGTGCGCTACGAGGGCCCGCAGGCCCTCGATGCCCTGGTCAGGGGCCTCGAACGGCCGACCGACGGGCTCCGGATGATCGTCGTCGGCCCCTGATCCCGACCCCGCCGGGGGATGCACGACACAGCCAGCGCACAGCTCGATCGCAAGGACTTCAAGGCACGAGGGGATGCAATGACTGGCATGTCATCCGAGGAATCGAACGTCCCCCAGGGCACCGGGGCCCCGGACGGGTCCGCCGGCCGCCGCCCGTCCGACGACACCACCGAGCACCCGGTCTCCGCCGATCCCACCGAGCAGCTCGGGCGGGTCGACGAGACCCAGCGCCTCGACGGCCTCGGGGCCGACGAGCACGGCGCCCCGACGCAGGGCGGCGATCCGTACGGCGCCCCGTCGCAGCACGGCGACCCCTACGGCGCCGCGTCCCCGACGGCCTCCGCGTCCTACGGATGGAGCGATCCGCAGGGCCCGCAGAACGCGCAGGGCCCCCAGGACATGCGCAGCCCATCGGCCTCCCCGAGCTGGGGAGCGGCCGCGACCGGTGCGTCCGGCCAGGCGACGCCTCCCGGCGCCCAGGCCGCGCAGGGCCCGAATCCCGCGATCCAGGGCTCTGCCCCCGCGACCCGGCGCCGCGGTCCGGGCTGGGTGGGCGTCGCGGGCCTGGTGATGGCCGGCATGCTGCTCAGCAGCGGGCTCACCCTCGGCGGCGTCATCGCCTACGACCAGGTCGACGGCCAGGGGGCGCGCTCCGCCGCGTCGTCGAGCTCCTCGAGCAGCACGAAGACGGCCGACGCGAGCCCCGTCGCCCAGGACGGCGACACCCCGAACTGGGAGAGCGTCTCGGAGAAGGTCTCGCCGAGCACGGTCGCGATCTCCGTGAGCACGGCCTCGGGCCAGGCCGAGGGGACCGGCGTGATCTACCGCGAGGACGGCACGATCATCACGAACAACCACGTGGTCTCCGGCGCCCAGAAGGTCGAGGTCTCCCTGACCGATGGCCGCACCTACAGCGCCCGGGTGATCGGCACCGACGCGACCACCGACCTCGCAGCGATCAAGCTCGAGGACCCGCCGGACGACCTCACCCCGGCCTCCTTCGGCGACTCCGACGACGTCCAGGTCGGCGAGGACGTGATGGCCGTGGGCACCCCGCTGGGTCTCGAGAACACGGTGACCACGGGCATCATCTCGGCCGTGCACCGTCCCGTGACCACGCAGGGCGAGGCCGTCGACGGATCCGACTCCACCTACTCGTCGGCCCTGCAGACCGATGCCGCGATCAACCCCGGCAACTCGGGCGGCCCGCTGGTGGACGCGAGCGGCGCGGTCGTCGGCATCAACTCCTCGATCGCGACCTTCTCGCAGGAGGGGGAGTCCTCCTCCTCGCAGTCCGGGAGCATCGGTCTGGGATTCGCGATCCCCTCGGACACAGTCACCCTCATCGTCGACCAGCTCATCGAGAGCGGGAGCGCGAAGCACGCGCTGCTGGGCGTCACCGCGCAGGACAGCAGCCAGGACGTCTCCGGCGCGAGCTACCGCGGGGCGCTCGTGCGCTCGATCGAGCGCGGCTCGGGGGCCTCCGACGCCGGGCTCAAGGAGGGCGATCTCATCACCCAGGTCGACGGCGTGCCCGTGAACGGCGCGGCCGCGCTGACCGGCATGGTGCGCGGCCTCGAGGTCGGCTCCTCCCACAAGCTCACGATCGTTCGGGGCCAGAAGGAGATCACCAAGGATGTGACCCTCACCGAGGCCGGCTGACCGGCCCGGTGCCGAGACGGGCGACCGGCCCGGGCCCGACGTGGGCGACCGGGCCGGGGCCGACGCGGGGGAGGCCCGGCGGGCTCTCAGTCCTGGGGGCGGCCGATGGCGCGCAGGACGGGCCGGGACTTCGCGAGCGCCTCGGCGTGCTCGAGCACGGGGTCGGATCCCGCGACGAGCCCGCCGCCGGACTGCACGCGCACCCGCGTGGGCGTCTCCAGGTGGGCCATGCGCAGGGCGATCGCCCACTGGCCGTCGCCCTCGGCGTCCATCCACCCCACGGGGGAGGCGTAGCCGCCGCGGTCGCGGACCTCGAGCTCGGCGATCGCGGCGTCGGCCGCCTCCCGCGGCGTGCCGCTCACTGCGGCCGACGGGTGCAGCCGGCCCGCCACGTCCAGGCTCGTGACGCCCTCGCGCAGCTCGCCCGCGACGTCCGAGGCCAGATGCTCGAGGCCGGGGAGCCGCAGCACGAACGGCTCGGCGGAGGCCGTGATCTCGGTGGTGAGGTCCGCCAGGCGCGAGGTCACCGAGTCGATCGCGAAGGCGTGCTCGGCCAGTTCCTTGGCGTCGCTGCGGAAGGCCCGACGGTCCTGCTCGGCGAGCTCCGAGCCCTCGGCGACAGGGCGGCTGCCGGCGAGGACGCGGCTGAACAGGCGTCCGTGCTCGGTGTCGGCCAGCATCTCCGGGGTCGCGCCGATGACGTCGGCCAGGTGGTAGACCCAGGTGGTCGGGTAGGACTCGGCGAGGCGCCCCAGCAGCGTCGCGACCGGCTGCGCCTGCTCGAGGTGCACGGTCGAGGACTCCGAGAGCACGATCTTCTGCGCGCGGCCCTCCTCGATCATCCCGAGCGCCCGGCGCACCAGCTCCTGGTACTCGTCGGGCGTGTGGTCGGGGTCGATCTGCACGTGCGTGCGCTCGGCGCGCGGGGTCGAGGGGAACAGGTCCCGCCAGTCCGCCGGGGCTGCGGGCACCCGGTCCATCGCGTCCGACGCGTCCTCCTGCTCGTCGAGCACGTCGACGAGGGTGAGGAACGGATCGTTGTCGAGCACGCCGAGGATCGCGCGCGGCACCAGCAGCGTGGAGGGGCGCGGGGAGGTCGCGGCGTAGGAGAAGCTGCCGAATGCGATGAGCCCGCTGCCGCGCGTGCCGACCTCGTCGTCGATGCGGGCGGCCGCGGCGAGCTCGCGGAAGCGCGCCGAGGCCTCCTCGAAGCGATCGGGCCCGCTCGTGGTGCAGGTCCAGGCGGTGCCGACGCCCACCATGCCCTGGCCGTGGCGCAGCCAGGCGGCGGTGAGGTCGCGCGGCAGGTGCGTGGGCAGGTCGATCTCGTCCTCGAGGCGCAGGGTGCGCACGCGCAGGGCGGGCGCCGCGGCGGGCGCGGCATGCGCGCTCGGCGCACCGGGCGCGGGGTCCGCGGAGACGGAGGACGGATCGGAGACGGGGTCTGAGGTGGGCATCAGCACGATTATGCGACACGGACCCTGCGCGCTGGACTTGCCGCGCTCTGCGGGTCACAGTGGAGCGCGCCCGCGGAGGACGGGACGACCCGACCGGGACCGGACCAGGACAGAGGTGCACGTGGCAGGCAACGGCGGAGGCGGCGGCAGGACGCGCGAGGACCGCGCCCGTGCGGATCGGGGCCGCGCGGACCGCGGCGACGTGCGGCTGGACTCCCCGGTGCTCGCCGGGGCGCTCGCGGCCCTCAGCGCCCTCGGCACGGGCCTCGCGATCACCGCAGTCCCCGCGCTCATCGCCCAGCTCTCCTCCTCCCACGGATCGCTGGGAGTGCTCGGCGCGATCCTGCTGGCCCTGGACGCGCTCGTCCTGGGGCACGGCGGCAGCCTGCTGCTGCAGGCGGGCTCGGTCACCGGCTCGATCGCCGTGATGCCCTTCGGGCTCACGATCGTGCTGCTCGTGGTGGTCGCCCTCGCCGCCCGGCGCGCCGTGCGCCGCCTCCGCCCCATCTCGGCCGACGGCGCCCTGCGGGCTCGGGCACTGCGCGACGGCGTCATGTGCCTGGGCGCCCTCGTGGTCGTCTACACCGCCGGGCTCGGCGTGCTCGCCGCGATCGCCCGCAGCACGCTCGTGCACGCGGTGGTGCCCTCCGCGGTGGTCTCCGGCGCCCTGGTCTCCGTGGTGGGCGGCCTCGCCGGAGCGCTGCTCGCCCTGCGCCGACGCGGCGGCGGAGGCGTGCCCGAGGTGCGCATCCTCTCCCTGCTCCCCGCCCCCTACGGCTCCGTCGCCCGGGCGGTGCTCCTCGCGCTCGCGGGCCTCGCCGCCTCCGCGGCGCTCGTCTGCACGGCGATGATCGCGATCCGCTTCGGCGCCGTGGCCTCGCTGCACGAGTCCCTGCACGCGGGCTTCTGGGGATCCGTGGTGCTCCTGCTGCTGCAGCTCGCCCTGTTCCCGCTGATCGCCGTGTGGGTGCTCGTGGTCATCCTCGGCGGCTCGGTCACGCTCGGGGCGGGCAGCGTGATCAGCCTGGCGGGCGCCGAGACCACCGTGATGCCTGCCCTCCCGCTGCTGGGCATCGTGCCGGACCCGGGCACCGGGCCCTGGTGGACGCGCCTGCTGATCGTGCTGCCCGTGGTCGCGATCGCGCTCGGCGCGATCCGCCTGTGCCGGGACCTGGTGGGGGAGGAGGGCGACGCCGACTCCTCGGAGTCGGCACTGCGCGAGCGCGTCATCGCCCTCGTCGCCTACGCGGTCGCCCTGCTGCTGCTCGTGCTGCTCGTCGCGGGACTCGCCACCGGCGGCATCGGCGACGGCTCGCTGGAGGCCCTGGGACCCCGGATCGGCTCCCTGCTGCTGCCGCTGCTGGGGATCGTCGTGGTGCCCACCGCCGCCGTCGCCGCCGTCTGCCTCACGCCCGCCCTGCCCTGGGCGCGCGCCCAATGGGCGGGGCTGCGCGGCCGCGTCGAGGCGGCCGAGTCCCGCGAGAACGGGAGCACGGATCGCTCCGAGGACGAGCCCGACCGCGACCAGGACGACGACGCCTCGGTCAGGACCCCGTCAGACCCTCCATCCAGCTGAGCACCGAGCTCTGCACCTCGTCCCGGCACGCGTCCTGCGCCTGCTGGGTGAGCGCCTCGTCCCGGCACTGCTCGAGCTCGGACATCGGACCGTAGAAGATCGCGCCGGTCACCGAGCCGAGCACGATCATGAACACCGCGGGGACGCCCACCAGCGCGGAGATCACGGCCATCGCCGGTCGGCGGTCCCTCCAGGCGGCGATCACGAGCCGCACCAGCAGCACGGCCGTGACGATCCCCGCGACACCGGCGAGCAGCGACCACGGCAGCGGCAGCATCATCAGCACCCATGAGGCCAGCAGGGACACGAGCAGCCGGGTGAGGATCCGGCGATAGCGCAGGGTCGACTCGGACGGGGCGGAGGGTTCGGGCTCGGGACTGCTCACCCGACCATTGTGCCCGCTGCGCGAGCGGGACCCGCACGTCCCGTGCCGCGCGCCTCGGTCGCCGTCCCCTCGCGCATCGCCCCTCGCGCGCGGTCCCGCGCACGCCACCCGGACGACCGTCCTCGTCCCGGCGCGCTCCCCGTAGGGTTGCCCCGTGGCTCCAGCACGCATCGTCGTCCTCATCTCCGGCACCGGCAGCAACCTCGCCGCGCTCCTCGCGGCGCAGCACGAGCAGGAGTGCCCCTACGAGATCGTCGGCGTGATCGCCGACCGCGCCGCCTCCGGCCTCGCGCATGCGCAGAGCGCGGGCGTGCCGACGGCCGTCGTCCGACTGGGCGACCACCCGGATCGCGCGGCCTGGGACGCGGCCCTGGCCCGCGAGGTCGCCGCCCTCTCGCCGGAGCTCGTGGTGCTCGCCGGCTTCATGAAGCTCATCGGCCCGCCGCTGCTCGAAGCCCGGCCCGGGCGCATCATCAACACCCATCCCGCCCTGCTGCCGTCCTTCCCCGGGGCCCACGGCGTGCGCGACGCCCTCGCCTACGGGGTGAAGGTGAGCGGGGCCAGCGTCATCGAGGTCGACCCGGGCGTGGACACCGGGCGGATCCTCGCCCAGCGCGCCGTGGACGTCCGGCCGGACGACACCGAGGAGAGCCTCCACGAGCGCATCAAGGTCGTCGAGCGCGAGATGCTCGTCGACGTGGTGCGCGACCTCTCGCGCACGCTCGCCCCCTGACCCCTTCCGGACCTCCCGCCTGCCCCGGATACACTGGACCCACACGACTGGCGCAGGTGGGCGGACCACCGGGGAGTGACGATCGTGGGCATCGACCGCCTGGGTGCCCGCATGTGATGGCGGCGACCGCGTCCGCGCAGCCGCCGCATCGACCGCACCGCACCGATCCGCGAGGAGAACGCTCCGTGAGCTCCACCGACCGCCGTCCCATCCGCCGCGCCCTGGTCTCCGTCTTCGACAAGACGGGCCTGACGGACCTGGCCCGTGCCCTCTCCGAGGCCGACGTCGAGATCGTCTCGACCGGCTCCACCGCCAGCACCATCCGCGAGGCGGGCTTCGCCGTGACCGACGTCGCCGAGGTCACCGGCAGCCCCGAGATGCTCGACGGGCGCGTGAAGACCCTCCACCCGCGCATCCATGGCGGCATCCTCGCCGACCTGCGGCTCGAGGACCACCGCGCCCAGCTCGAGGACCAGAGTATCCAGCCCTTCGACCTCGTCGTCGTGAACCTCTATCCCTTCGAGGAGACCGTCGCCGCGGGCGGCACCTTCGACGAGATCATCGAGAAGATCGACATCGGCGGGCCGTCGATGGTGCGCGGCGCGGCGAAGAACTTCGCCTCCGTCGCGGTCGTGGTCGACCCCGAGGACTACGCGCGCGCCGGCCATGCGGCCACGCGCGGCGGCTTCACCCTCGACGAGCGCCAGGAGCTCGCGACCATCGCCTTCGGCCGCACCAGCGAGTACGACACCGCGATCAGCGACTGGATGCTCGGCCAGCTCGACGGGACGGACGCCGAGGACACCGCCTCCGCCCTGGGCGCCGGGACCCTCCGCGGGGCCGACGGGGGAGTCTCCGACTCCCCGGACGCCGAGGTCGACTCCCCGGCCTACCTCCTGGAGATGGACGACGAGGAGGCCGCCGAGGCCGGTCTGCGCACACTGCGCTACGGCGAGAACCCGCACCAGCGCGCCCGCGTCGCCGTCATCGACGACGAGAACCCCGGCCTGGCCGGCGCCGAGCAGCTCGGCGGCAAGGCCATGAGCTTCAACAACTACGTCGATGCCGACGCCGCCACCCGCGCCGCCTTCGATCACGACCAGCCGTGCGTGGTCGTCATGAAGCACAACAACCCCTGCGGCATCGCCGTCGCGACCGAGGACGAGAACCTGGCCGCCGCGCACGCACGCGCCCACGGCACCGACCCGCTCTCCGCCTACGGCGGCGTGATCGCGACCAACCGCCCCGTGACCCTCGCGATGGCCACGCAGGTCAAGCCCGTGTTCACCGAGGTGATCCTGGCTCCCGCCTACGAGGACGAGGCCCTCGAGCTGCTGCGCACGAAGAAGAACCTGCGGATCCTGCGGATCGCCGACCGTCCCCGCGGCGGCGTCGAGATCCGCCAGATCTGGGGCGGCTCCCTGATCCAGGAGTCCGACGCCTACCAGGCCGAGGGCGACGAGGCCGCCACCTGGACCCTCGCCGCAGGGGAGGCGGCCGACGCGAGCACCCTCGCCGACCTCGTCTTCGCCTGGCGCTCGGTGCGGGCGGTGAAGTCCAACGCGATCCTGCTGGCCAAGGACCTCGCGGCCGTCGGCATCGGCATGGGCCAGGTCAACCGCCTGGACTCCTGCCGTCTGGCCGTGCAGCGCGCCAACACCCTGGGCGAGCACGCCGAGGGCGAGCAGGCGCCCGAGCGGGCCCGCGGAGCGGTCGCCGCGTCCGACGCCTTCTTCCCCTTCGCCGACGGCGCCCAGATCCTCATCGACGCGGGCGTGAGCGCGATCGTGCAGCCCGGCGGCTCCATCCGCGACGAGGAGGTCATCGAGGCCTGCCGTGCGGCGGGAGTGACCCTCTACCTCACAGGGACCCGCCACTTCGCCCACTGACCCGCACGCCGCAGCCTCGCGCGGTGACGCGTGCGCCCGTGCCCCGGAGTCCGTGGCGCCCGCCCGTCGGCGCCGCCGTGTCCGTGTCGCAGTGCCCGTGTCCTGGGCGGGGGGGGGGGGGGGGGGGGGGGGGGTGGGGCCCCCCCCCCCCCCCCCGCGACCGTCACCCCCGCACGCGCCTGCACCTGCCCGCACCTGCCTGCCCCTGCCCATCCCTGCCCGCACCGGGACCGCCCGACCCCGATCCCGCCCGTCGGCCCCGCGGCGATCGGCCTCACCCCGATCGGCCCCGCGGCGTCCGACTGCGGTGGAGTTCACCCGCTGGACAGATGCGCCGCATACCCTGGGGAGCAAGCCGATCCCGGTCGCTCCTGCGAGAGCGCCCGGATGTCCGAAGGAGAGTCGCGTGAAGGTCCCCGACAACCAGAACCTCAGGGAGTACATCGAGCATCTGAGGGATGAGGGGTACACGGTGGCCGACGGGCACACGCCCGATCCCGACCTCATCGACCCGCAGGGCAACCCGGTGTACACCTGGCAGGAGGGGTACCCGTACGACACGCGCATGGACCGCGACGAGTACGAGCTCGAGAAGTACCGCCTGCAGGTCGAGCTGCTGAAGTACCAGTACTGGCTCGAGGACAACGACCAGAAGTCGATCATCATCTTCGAGGGCCGCGACGCCGCCGGCAAGGGCGGCACGATCAAGCGCTTCACCGAGCACCTGAACCCGCGCACCGCGCGCGTGGTCGCGCTGAACAAGCCGAGCGACCGCGAGAAGGGCCAGTGGTACTTCCAGCGCTACATCCAGCACCTGCCCACCGAGGGCGAGATGGTGCTGTTCGACCGCTCCTGGTACAACCGCGCCGGCGTCGAGCGCGTGATGGGGTTCTGCACCGATGAGGAGTACGAGGGGTTCATGAACCAGGCGCCGCTGTTCGAGCGCATGCTCGTGGACTCCGGCATCCACCTCACGAAGCTCTGGTTCTCCGTCTCCCAGCGCGAGCAGCGCACCCGCTTCGCGATCCGCCAGCTGGACCCGGTGCGGCGCTGGAAGCTCTCCCCGATGGACCTCGAGTCGCTGGACCGCTGGGAGGCCTACACCGAGGCCAAGGAGGAGATGTTCCGCCGCACGGACAAGAAGTACGCGCCGTGGACGATCATCCGCTCCAACGACAAGAAGCGCGCCCGCCTCAACGCGATGCGCTACTTCCTCTCCCAGTTCGAGTACGAGGGCAAGGACCACGAGGTCGTCGGCGAGCCCGATCCCAAGCTCGTCATGCGCGGCAAGAAGGAGGAGGCCGACGAGTAGTCGGCGTCCGTCCGCGGCCGCATGACGCGAGGCCCCGAGGAGCACTGCTCCTCGGGGCCTCGCGCTGTGCGCAGGGGCGCGGTCAGCGACCCGTCTCGGTCACCGCGTTGTCGTCGGCCACCATGCGCGGCACCTCGCCGGAGTCCGTGGCGGGGTCGACCACGGGGATGGTGCCGGTCGGCGTCGGACGGTGGGGGCGGGTCATCATGGTGGGGGAGAGCAGCGCGCTCAGGTGCGCCTCGTCCAGCAGCCCCGCCTCGAGCACCAGGTCGCGGACTGGCCGCCCGGTCTCGAGGGCGGTGCGTGCGATGTCGGTCGCGTTGGCGTAGCCGATCACCGGCACGAGCGCGGTGACCACGCCGATCGAGCGCTCCACGTAGTCCTCGAGCACCTCGTGGTTGGGCTCGATGCCGCGCACGCAGCGGTCGGCGAGGGTGGACATCGCATGGGTCATGGAGAGCATGGACTCGAGGATGTTGAAGGCGATCACGGGCTCGAAGGCGTTCAGCTGCAGCTGCCCGGCCTCGGCGGCGAACGTCACGGTGAGGTCGTTGCCGATGACCTCGAAGGCGACCTGGTTGACGACCTCGGGGATCACGGGGTTCACCTTGCCGGGCATGATCGAGCTGCCGGGCTGCACCGCGGGCAATCGGATCTCGGCGAGCCCTGCGCGCGGACCGGAGCTCAGGAGGCGCAGGTCGTTGCAGATCTTGGAGATCTTCACGGCGATCCGCTTGAGCACGCCGGAGAAGGTGACGAAGGCGCCCGTGTCGCTCGTGGCCTCCACGAGGTCGGCGGCGACCACGAAGTCCACGCCGGAGATCTCGGAGAGGTCCTCCGCGGCGAGCTGCGCGTAGCGGGGGTCCGTGGTGATGCCCGTGCCGATCGCGGTCGCGCCGAGGTTGATCTCCTTGAACAGACGGCCGGTGCGGGTCAGGCGCTCGACGTCCTCGGAGATCGTCGTGGCCCAGGCGTGGAACTCCTGGCCGAGCGTCATCGGCACGGCGTCCTGCATCTGCGTGCGGCCCATCTTCAGGACGTCCGCGAACTCGTCGCCCTTCTCGCGCAGGGCGACGATGAGGCCGTCCATGGCGTCGGCGAGCTTCGGGAAGCTCAGCAGCAGCGCGAGGCGCACCGCCGTCGGATACACGTCGTTGGTGGACTGGGCGAGGTTCACGTGGTTGTTGGGGTGCAGGTGCTCGTACTCGCCCTTGGCGTGCCCCATGATCTCCAGGGCGCGGTTCGCGATGACCTCGTTGGCGTTCATGTTGGTGCTCGTGCCGGCGCCGCCCTGGATCACGTCGACCACGAACTGCTCGTGCAGCTGGCCGTCCGCGATCTCCCGGCAGGCCTGCTCGATCGCGGCGGCGCGCTCGTCGTCGAGCGCGCCCAGCTCGTGGTTCGCACGGGCGGCCGCGCGCTTGACGTGGGCGAGGGCGACGATGAGCTCCGGGAAATGGGAGACCGGCACACCGGTGATGCGGAAGTTCTCCTGCGCCCGCAGGGTCTGGATGCCGTAGTAGGCGTCACCGGGGACCTCACGGTCTCCCAGCAGGTCGTGCTCCAGCCGACCGGGCACGGCGGCCTCGGACGCAGACGGGGTGGTCATCAGGATGCTTCTCCTCGGTTCGCGACTCGGGCCGACGTCGTCGACGGCCCTTCTCCACCCTAGACGGGCCGGGGAGCCCCGCGCGGGCGACCCGTGCGAGCGGCCCGGGGTCGAAGCGCGGATCGTCCCGCCGACGGGACAGGCGTCCGCCGAGTGCCGGAGCATGCGGCCCGCCGGCCTCGGATCCCGTCCTCGGATCCCGTGCTCATCCTCAGCCCGTACGATGTCGCGCATGTCGCCGAGCACGTCCCCGGGCCCCGGCGTCGGCCCCGATGCGGGCGCCGACGCGGGGCGTGAGGCGCACGCGGACGCGGGGCACGCCGCGGGGCACGAGGCGCACGCCGATGCAGCCGGTCCTGCACAGTCCGCGCCGCGCCGGGTGCCGCTGGGCGAGGGACTGCGCCGCCAGACGCTCCTGCTGCTCGCCCTCATCGCGCTCGTGGCGGTCCTGGGCTTCGGCGCCTCCACGAGCGCCGTCGTGGCCGGCCGCCTGCTCGCGGCCCTGCTGCTCGTGGTCGCCCTGCTGCGGGCGTGCCTGCCCGCCTCGCTGCTCGGGGCGCTCGTGGTGCGCTCGCGGGGGCTGGACGTGCTCGTGATGCTCGCCCTCGCGGGCGGCCTCGCGGTGCTCTCCGCGGCGCCCAACCTCTGAGCGTCTGAGCGTCCGGCCGACGGCGGCCCGATGCCGGGTCCGACGGGCCGGGGCCTGTCGGACCTCGCCGCGTCGGACCTCGCCCCGTCGGACCTCGCTGCCTCAGACCTCCGGTCCGCTGACCACGCGCACTGCGCCGCCGGCGAGCCCGTAGACGGCGCCGGCCAGCACGATCTCCCCGCGCTCCTCGGCCTCGCGCACGATGCTCGAGCGCTCGCGCAGCTCGTCGAGGGTGCCCAGCACGTGCGCCTCGACGGCGCGCGCGGCCGGATCCTCGGGATCGAGGTGGTCGCGCACGTGCTCGACGAGGATCGGCATCTCGCCGGGCAGCTGCGTGCCCTCCTGGATCGCCTCGACGGTCGCGCCCACGGCGCCGCAGGACTCGTGCCCGAGCACGAGCACGACCCGCACGCCCAGCACGGCGACGGCGAACTCGACCGACGCCTGCATGGAGCGTCCCAGCACGTGACCCGCGTTGCGGGAGACGAACACGTCGCCGAAGCCCTGGTCGAACAGCAGCTCGACGGGCACGCGGGAGTCCGAGCACCCCAGCACCGTGGCGTAGGGGGCCTGGCCGGTCTCGAGCAGGCGTCTGCGCGCCTCGTCCTGGTGCGGGTGCAGCGCGTCGCCGTCCACGAACCGCCGGTTGCCCTCGAGCAGCGCGGCGAACGCCTGCTCCGGGGTCGAGGAGGGGGAGGGGGCCGAGGACGCCGGGTTCGCGCCGGTCACGTCGGAGTCGTTCACAGATGTCTTCCTTCCGGGGGCGCCGTGCGCACAGGGTCGCCCGCTGGAGGGGTGGCGCGCAGGCGCCTGTCAGTGTGACACGATTCGGGCCGTGCCCACCGACATCGTCCGCCTGCACTCCGTCTTCGACCTCGCCATGCGCGTCGGCGAGGGTCTGCTGACCAACGGAGCCGCCGCCTCCGAGGTCACGGCGACCGTGCTGAGGATCATCAGCTCCTCGGGTCTTCGTGACGTCGTGGTGGAGGTCACCTTCAACCAGGTGTCGCTGTCCTACCTCCCCGACGACTACTCGACGCCGTTCACGAGGATCCGCGCGACCGGCAGCCGCGTGCAGGACTTCGCGCGCCTCTCGGCCTTCGAGGAGGTCACCGAGCACTACATCCTGGGCACCGTGAGCCTCGAGGAGGCCCTCGTCCAGGTGCGCTCGATCCCCCAGCAGAGACCGCACTATCCGCGCTGGCTCGCGTTCCTGGGGTTCGCCGTGATGGGCGGTGCGGCGGCCTTCAGCTTCGGCGGGACGATCCTGGTGGTGCTCACCGCCACCCTCGCCAGCGGCGCCCTGGTCGCGCTCACCGAGGTGATGGCGGCGCGCCAGATCCCCATGTTCTTCGGGCAGGCCGCGGGCGGTCTCATCGGCGTGGTCGTGGCCGTGGTGCTGCACGCCCTCGCGCCCGCCCAGAACTCGGCCATCGTCGTGGTGGCCTGCATCATCGTGCTGCTCGCAGGGCTCGCCTCGATCGGGTCCATGCAGGACGCGATCACCGGCTGGTACGTCACGGCCTCGGCCCGCATCCTGGAGACGCTCATGCTCACCGTGGGCATCGTGGTGGGCGTGCGCGCCGGGCTCCTGGGTGCCGAGCTGCTCGGCCTCCACATCTCGGTCGAGCCGACCGCCCCTGTGACCCTCGCCTCCCTGGTCGCGGCCGCCGTCTCCGGCGCCGTGATGGGTCTCGGCTTCGCCGTCGGCACCTTCACCCCGGCCCGGGTGCTGGGCTGGATGGCGATGGTCTCCTCGGTGTCGGCCGTGGTCGTCTACCTGCTCACCGAGTTCGTGTTCGACCGCGTCTGGGCCTCGGCGTGCGCGGCGTTCGCGGTCGGCGTGCTCGCCGTGCTCGTGGCCCGACGGGTGCGTGCCCCCGCGCTCGCCCTGATGATGGGCGGCATCATCCCGCTGGTGCCCGGCAGCCGCATCTACCGCGGGCTGCTCGCGCTCAGCGAGGACATCGGCCGCGGCGGCGCCGAGCTGTTCAGCGCGGCGGAGATCGCCGTGGGGATCGCCGCGGGCGCCGTGCTCGGCCAGCTGCTCGCGACCCGCGTGCTGAGCCGTCGCGGCGCGGCGGGCTGGGCGTTCACGCCCGTGGTCGCGACGCCGTTCCAGACGCCCCGCCGTCGCCGCCTCACGCTTCCTCGGCGCCGTCGGCGCGACGCGGGCCGCATCGAACCCTCTACGATGACCGGAGAGATGTCGGCCCTGCCGCCGTCGGTCCTCCACGACCTCCAGCAGGAGCTCGATCTCGATGCTCCCGCAGGGGCCGTGGGCGGCCCGGACGGACACGGCGGATCCGGCACCACCGACGGCGCGCGACGGAGCGACGCCCCCACCCAGGAGGACCGATGACCACCACACTCCTCGCCACGGGCTGCTACTCGACCTCCGGCTCCGGCCGGGGCAACGGCATCGAGCTGCTGCGATGGTCGCCGGACCCGGGGGCCGACGGGTCGGCCGGGGGCGTCGAGGTGCTCGCCCGTGCCGAGGCGCCCGACCCCTCGTTCGTCATCTGGAGCGAGGATGGCGCGCTGCTGTACGCGGTCACCGAGACCAGCCCCACCCACGTGCTCGCGCTGCGCCCGGGCGAGGATCTCGCCTCCCTCGAGACCATGGCGGACATCACCCTGCGGGGCGAGGGCGGCTGCCATCTCGCCCTCGGGCCCGACGGCCGCACCCTCATCGTCGCCCAGTACGGCTCGGGCAGCGTCGAGACGCTCGCGCTCGACGAGGACGGCGTGCCCGTCTCCCTCATCGACGAGGACGACCACGGCGACTTCGGCGAGGGGCGCACCGCCCATCCCCACCAGGTCGTCCTCCTGCCCGGCACCGATCTCGTGGCCGTGCCCGATCTGGGCCTGGACCGCGTGATGCTCTACCGGCAGGACATCGACGGGCACATCGACCTGGCCGCGGAGATCGCGCTCGAGCGGGGGAGCGGGCCCCGGCACCTCGCAGCCGACCACGAGAGCTCCGAGCTGCACGTCTCCTGCGAGCTCAACGGTCGCATCGCGACCGCCGTGCGCGCCCGGCCGGGCAGCACCGAACGGCAGTTCGTGGGCGACGGCTCCTCGATCGAGGCGAGCTGGAAGGTGTCCTCGAGCGTCCCCTCGAGCAGCGTCGAGGGGGAGAACGCGATCTCCCATCTCGAGCTCACGGACGACGAGCATCATCTGCTCGTCGCCAACCGCGGACCGAACACCCTCAGCGTGCTCGACCGCGGCCAGATCGCCCCGCAGCTGATCGCCGAGACCGGCGTGGGCGCCCACCCGCGCCACTTCACGCAGGCGCAGGGGCATATCCTGGTCGCCGCGCAGGAGGCGGACCGCATCGACGTCCTGCGCTTCGACGGCCGGGACCTGACGATCGCCTCCGATCCGATCCCCTCGCCGTCCGTCAGCTGCATCGCCCCGCGCCCCTGAGCTCCGCCGCTTCCGAGGGCGAATCCAGAGACCGGCCCGCCCGGGCCGCACCCCCGACCAGAAGGAACCGCACCCCCATGTCGAGCGACGCCGTCATCCTCGAGGCCCCCGATCGCGGCGAGGCCGTGGACGCCACCGCCCGCGCCTTCGCCGCCGCCTACGGATACGAGCCCGACGGCGTGTGGTCGGCCCCGGGCCGCGTGAACATCATCGGTGAGCATGTCGACTACCAGGACGGCCTGTGCCTGCCGATGGCGATCTCCCACCGTTGCTTCGTCGCCGCGGCCCGCACGCCCACCGACCTGGTGCGCGTGCGCTCCGCGCAGAGCGACGTCGTCTTCGAGGGGCAGGCCGGGGATCTCGCCCCGGGCGCCGTCGAGGGCTGGCCCGCCTACGTGACCGGCGTGCTCTGGGCCCTGCGCCCCTTCATCAGCGGCGCCGTCCAGCAGGGCGTGGACATCTACCTCGACGGCCACGTGCCCTTCGGGTCCGGACTGTCCTCGAGCGCGTCCGTCGAGTGCGCGACCGCCGAGGCCCTCGAATCGCTCCTGAGCCTGGGCACGACGCCGCTCGAGCGCGTGCGCGCCTGCATCGCCGCGGAGAACGACTTCGTGGGCGCCTCGACCGGCGGCCTCGACCAGTCCGCCTCGGTCCTCGCCCGCGAGGGCCGCGCGCTGCTGCTGGACTGCCGCGACTTCTCGACCACCCCCGTCGCCTGGGATCTCGCCGGCCAGGGCCTCGCCCTGCTCATCACCGACACCCGCGCCGAGCACTCCCACGCCGGAGGCGAGTACGTCGACCGCCGCCGCGACAGCGAGCGCGCGGCGGAGATCCTCGGCGTGGGGACCCTGCGCGAGATCGACCCTGACGGCCTCGACGAGGCCCTGGGCCGGATCGACGACGAGGTGGTCCGCCGCCGCGCCCGCCACGTCATCACGGAGATCCAGCGGGTGCGGGACTTCCACGCGCTGCTCGAGAGCGGGAGCGTCCGCGAGGGCGTCGCGCAGCTGGGCGCACTCCTGAACGCCTCCCACGACTCGCTGCGCGACGACTACGAGGTCACCGTCCCCGCGCTCGACGTCTCCGTGGACGCGGCCCGTGCGGCCGGCGCCCACGGCTCCCGGATGACCGGCGGCGGCTTCGGAGGCTCCACGATCGCCCTCGTGGAGGCGGGCTCGGCCCAGGACGTCGCCCAGGCTATCGCCGACGCCTTCGCCCGCGAGGACCTCGGCTCCCCGGCGTTCTTCCTCGCCCTCCCGGAGGACGGCGCCGGCCAGGACCGCTGAGCCTCAGCCGCGGGAAGGGCCGCTCGGCTCCGCGTGGCCGGTCGGCTCCGCGTCGAGCCACGCCGCGACCCCGGCGAGAAGGCGCTCCCGCGTCACCGCATCGGCCCGTGAGAGGCGGATCGAGTCGGCCGCGAGGCCCGCGAGCTCCGCGTCCGTGAAGCCGGCCTCCCGGGCGATCTCGTACTGCGCGAGCAGCCGCGAGCCGAACAGCAGCGGGTCGTCGGCGCCGAGCGCGATCCGCGCCCCCGCCTCCCGCAGCCGCCGCAGGGGCACGTCCCCGGCGGAGGGGTACACCCCGAGCGCCGCGTTCGAGGCCGGGCACACCTCGAGTCCGACGCCCTGGTCGGCGAGGCGCGCGAGCAGGCGCGGGTCGTCCGCCGATCGCACCCCGTGCCCGAGCCGGTCGGGATGCAGGTGGTCGACGACCTCGCGCAGATGATCGGGCCCCAGCAGCTCGCCGCCGTGGGGCACCGAGGCCAGTCCTGCCTCGCGGGCGATGCGGAAGGCCGGTGCGAACTCGGAGGTCGCGCCGCGGCGCTCGTCGTTCGAGAGGCCGAAGCCGACCACGCGATCGGCGTTGCGCGCGGCCAGCCGCGCGAGGGTCCGCGCGTCCAGCGGATGGCGCGTGCGGGAGGCGGCGACCACGATCCCGATGCTCAGACCCAGTGTGCGCTCGGTGCGCTCGGCCTCGTCCAGGACGATCTCGAGCGCCGGGGTGATGCCGCCGACGTGTTCCGCGTAGCCCGTGGGATCCACCTGCAGCTCGAGCCGCCCGGAGCCCTCCGCGAGATCGTCCTCGGCGGCCTCGCGCACGATCCGGCGCATCGCCTCCTCGCCGTCGACGACGTGGCGCGCGGCGTCGTACTGGCGCTGGAAGCGGAACCAGCCCCGGCGCGTGGCGTCCACGTGCAGCGCCTCGTCGGCGTGCAGGATCCGCGGCAGGCGGATGCCGCGCTCGGCGGCCATCGCCACGAGCGTGTCCCGGCGCATCGACCCCGTGAAGTGCAGGTGCAGATGCGCCTTGGGGAGGGTGCGGAGATCGCGCCGGCCGGGCGTGCTCACTCGGCGAGCAGTGCGGCCAGGCGGTCCATGCCCTCGGCGAGATCCTCGTCGGCCAGGGCGTAGGAGAAGCGCAGGTGCCCGGGGGCGCCGAAGGCCTCGCCCGGGACGGCGGCGACCTCGGCGTGCTCGAGGATCGCCTCGGCGAGATCGGTGCTGGTCTCCACGCGCGTGCCGCGGATCGTGCGGCCCAGCACAGCGGTCACGTCCGGGAACGCGTAGAAGGCGCCCTCGGGAGTGGGCACGCGGAACCCGTCGATGCTCGAGAGCGCCTCGACGATGGCGCGGCGACGGCGGTCGAAGGCCTCGCGCATCCTCGCCACGTCGTCCATGGGCCCCGTGAGCGCGGTGAGCGCCGCTCGCTGCGCGACGTTGTTGACGTTGCTGGTGAGGTGGGACTGGAGGTTCGAGGCGCCCTTGACGATGTCCTTCGGGCCGATCAGCCACCCCACGCGCCAGCCGGTCATCGCGAAGGTCTTGGCGACGCCGTTGAGGAGCACGGTGGTGTCGGCGAGCTCCGGCACGGCGTCCAGGATCGAGACGAAGGGGACGCCGTCGTAGGTGAGGTGCTGGTAGATCTCGTCGGAGATCACCCAGATCCCGTGCTCGAGCGCCCAGCGGCCGATCTCCTCGAGCTGCGCGCGGCTCATCACGGAGCCCGTCGGGTTCGAGGGGGAGCACAGCAGGATCGCGCGGGTCGCGGGGGTGCGGGCGGCCTCGAGCTGCGCGAGGGTGGGCAGGTAGTCCTGGTCCGCGCCGGAGAGCACCTCGACCTCGCGCGCCCCGGCGAGGCGGATCGCCTCGGGGTACGTGGTCCAGAAGGGCGCGGGCAGGATGACCTCGTCGCCCGGGTCCAGCAGGCTCGCGAACGCCTCGTAGACGGCCTGCTTGCCGCCGTTGGTGACGAGCACCTGGGCGGGGTCGACCTCGATGCCGTCGGTGCGCAGCGTGGCCTCGGCGATCGCCTGGCGCAGCTCGGGCAGGCCCGCGGCGGGGCTGTAGCGGTGGTTGCGCGGGTCGGCGGCGGCATCCTGGGCGGCGGCGACGACGTGCGCGGGGGTCGGGAAGTCCGGCTCGCCCGCGCCGAAGCCGATGACCGGCCGCCCGGCCGCCTTCAGCGCCTTCGCCTTCGCGTCCACCGCGAGGGTCGCGGACTCGGCGATCGCCCCGATGCGCGCGGAGAGGCGTCGCGCGGCGGATCCGTCCCCGGGCCCGACGGGGGCCGACGGCGAGGCGGTGGGGGCGGGCTGGGAAGCTGCGGAGGGCGTGTTCTCGTTCACCCTCCACATCCTGGCAGAGCGCAGGTGAACGTGCCAGATCGGGCGCCGACGCGGACCCCGTCGTTCGCTCTCCCCGGCAGCGGCGCGCGCCCGTGCTGGTCCGCGGTGTGATCCGGGACGCGGGGGATTCGCCCGTGCGCCGGGTCATGGGTATGCTGTTCGTCGGTCCTCACGGCCCGGCGGACTCGCGCCGCCCGGAACCACCCCGCGGGGGAGGACCTCGCAGGAGAGATCCTGCGAAGGGCAGTGGCGCAATTGGTAGCGCAGCGGTCTCCAAAACCGCAGGTTGCAGGTTCGAGTCCTGTCTGCCCTGCTCGTCCGATCGGACCAGACGTCCGGACGGACGCGGATGCACCCGACGAGATCGGACAGACCAGAGTGAGCTCCAGCCACACCTCCCCGGCGACTCCCCACGAGGGGCGTCGCAAGGACGACGGGTCCAGGAACCCGTTCGTGGCGATCGGCCTGTTCGTCCGCCAGGTCATCGCTGAGCTCAAGAAGGTCGTCATCCCGACGCGCAAGGAGCTCGCCGTGTACGCGGTGACCGTCCTCATGTTCGTCTTCGTGATGATCCTTCTGGTGTTCGGCCTCGATTTCGTCTTCGGCTGGCTGTCCCGGATCACCTTCGTGGTCCCCGACTCCGGGCTCTGAGTCCGCGCCGAGCGCGTGCGGGGCCGAAGCGCCCGACCCGATCCACAGCCGGTAGGAAAGCAGGTTCACGGTGGCGAACGACCAGTCCGACTCCTTCGAGGACACCTACGAGGGCGTCGACTCCTCTCTCGCGTTCTCCGCGTCCCCCGAGTCCGGCCGTCTCGATGACTCCGCGACCCCCGAGGCCGCCGACGGCGAGGATGCCGCCGGCGCCGGCGCCGCCGAGGGCGAGCAGAGCACCGAGGACGCCGGCGCCGAGAGCGCTGCCGACGAGGCTCCGGCCGACGGGACCGCGGACGACGAGACCTCCTCCGACGATGAGACCTCCTCCGAGGACGAGACCTCTTCTGAGGACGCGTCCGCTCCCGCCGCGGCCGACGCCGCCGAGGGCGCGGAGGACTCCGACGAGGGCCCCAGCGCCGAGGAGCAGATCGCCGCGCTCAAGCGTCAGCTGCGCTCCGCCCTGGGCGAGTGGTACGTCGTCCACTCCTACTCCGGTCACGAGAACCGCGTGAAGACGCAGCTCACGACCCGCATCGAGACCCAGAACATGGAGGACTTCATCTTCCAGATCGAGGTCCCCATGGAGGATGCGACCGAGATCAAGAACGGCCAGAAGAAGGTCGTCCGCCGCGTGCGGGTCCCCGGGTACGTGCTCGTGCGCATGGACCTGACCGACGAGTCCTGGCGGGTCGTGCGCGACACCCCCGGCGTCACCGGCTTCGTGGGCAACGCGACCGACCCGACCCCGCTGACCTTCGACGAGATCTTCTCGCTGCTCGAGCCCAGCATCGGCCTGCCCGAGAAGAAGCGCGCCTCCTCCGCGGGCGGCTCCTCGCGCGCCGCCGCCGCGCAGAAGGTCCCCGCCTTCGCCGTCGGCGAGTCCGTGACCGTCATGGACGGTCCGTTCGAGACCATGCCCGCCACGATCTCCGAGATCGACGGCGAGCACCAGAAGCTCCAGGTCCTCGTGTCCATCTTCGGACGCGAGACCCCGGTGGAGCTGGCCTTCGACCAGGTCGCCAAGATCTGATCCGAGTCCGGCTCGGCGCCGCCCCTCGAGCCCCGCGCTCGAGTCACGCGCCATCGGCATCCCGATCCGTCGGGATGCCATCGGCGTCCTGACCCGTCGGGATGCCGCAGGCAGCCCGGTCCGTCGGGATGCCGCCGGCCCCCGGCCCGTCCGGGGAGCCGCAGGTGGGAGGAGCTTGATGAGCTCCGCCCGGACCACGACCACAGAAGGAAGAGCAATGGCTCCCAAGAAGAAGATCGCGAGCATCATCAAGCTCCAGATCCAGGCCGGCCAGGCCACCCCTGCGCCGCCCGTGGGTCCCGCGCTCGGCGCTGCCGGCGTGAACATGATGGAGTTCGTCAAGGCGTACAACGACCGGACGGCCGACCAGCGCGGCAACATCATCCCGGTCGAGATCACCGTGTACGAGGACCGCTCGTTCACGTTCGTGACCAAGACGCCGCCGGCCGCCGAGCTGATCAAGAAGGCCGCCGGTCTGCAGAAGGGCTCTGCGACCCCGCACACCGACAAGGTCGGCAAGATCTCGATGGACCAGGTCCGCGAGATCGCGGAGACGAAGATGCCGGACCTGAACGCGAACGACATCGACGCGGCCGCGAAGATCGTGGCCGGGACCGCTCGGTCCATGGGCATCACGGTGGAGGGCTGATCACGATGGCATTCAAGAGCAAGTCGTACAAGGACGCAGCGGCCAAGATCGACGAGGGCCGCTTCTACTCGCCGCTGGACGCGATCCGTCTGGCGCAGAAGACCTCCCCGGCGAAGTTCGACGCCTCCGTCGAGGTCGCCATGCGCCTGGGTGTGGATCCCCGCCAGGCCGACCAGATGGTGCGCGGCACCGTCAACCTGCCCAACGGCACCGGCAAGACCGCCCGCGTGATCGTCTTCGCGACGGGCGCGCAGGCCGAGGCCGCTCTGGCAGCGGGCGCCGACGAGGTCGGCGACGACGACCTCGTCGAGAAGGTCGCCGGCGGCTGGACCGATTTCGACGCGGCCGTGGCCACGCCGAACCTCATGGGCAAGGTGGGCAAGCTGGGCCGCGTGCTCGGCCCCCGCGGCCTCATGCCGAACCCGAAGACCGGCACCGTCACGATGGACACCGCCAAGGCCGTGTCCGACATCAAGGGCGGCAAGATCGAGTTCCGCGTGGACCGTGCGGCGAACCTGCACTTCATCATCGGGAAGGTCTCCTTCTCCGATGCGCAGCTCACCGAGAACTACGTGGCAGCGCTCGAGGAGATCCTGCGACTGAAGCCGTCCTCCTCGAAGGGCCGCTACATCAGCAAGATCACCGTGTCCACCACCATGGGCCCGGGCGTCCCGGTCGACGTGAACCGCACGCGCAACCTCACCGAGGACACCGACGAGGCCGCCTGAGCCCCGTCGTCCCTCGACGCCGTCCCGCGCCGGGCCCTGAGCCCGCGCGGGACGCGCCCCGAAGCCCCCGCACCGATCCGTCGGCGCGGGGGCTTCCGCGTGCCGGGGCGAGCTCGGGCGGAAAGGGCAGGGCAGGGAGGAGCAGGGCGGGGAGCGCCGCGGATGTGAGCGAGGTCGCCGCCCACCGGATGGCGCCGTCGCACGCGACTCGGCTACCCTGGGACTACCGAAGACCGCCGGTCGTCGTGCCCGCCACCGGGCTCGACCGAAGGAATCCCCACGGGGACGGCCTGCGCAGGTGAACCGAACGACCGCTGCACGGTCGCTCGCGCCCCGGGAGACCGGGTGCGGCAGCGGAGGATCCCGATCCTCCCGCAGGCCACGCTGTGCGAGCCGAGTGCGTCCGGGCCTCGACACCTGCGTGTCGAGGCCTTTTCCGTGTCCGCTGCAGATCGGTCCGCCCCCGGGCGGACCCGTCGGGCGGGCCCTTCAGCCGTCGGCCCGAGACCTCTGGAAGGAGGGCCATGGCGAAGCCCGAGAAGGTGGACGCCGTCGCCGAGCTCACGCAGCTGTTCCGTGAGTCCGACGCCGCCGTTCTCACCGAGTACCGCGGCCTCAGCGTCACGCAGCTCCAGCAGCTGCGCCGCTCGCTGGGTGCTGACACCACCTACGCCGTGGTGAAGAACACGCTCACGGAGATCGCCGCCCGCGAGGCCGGCATCGACGCGTTCGAGGGCAAGCTGGCCGGCCCCACCGCCATCGCCTTCATCAAGGGTGAGCCGGTCGCTCCGGCCAAGGCCCTGCGTGACTTCGCCAAGGGCAACGAGAATCTCGTCGTCAAGTCCGGTTACTTCGAGGGCAAGGCCCTCTCGGAGGACGACGTGAAGACCCTCGCGGACCTCGAGTCCCGCGAGGTGCTGCTGGCCAAGGCAGCAGGCGCCTTCAAGGCGAACCTGTCCAAGGCCGCTGCCGTGTTCCAGGCGCCGCTGTCGAAGGCGGCGCGCACTGTGGACGCGCTGCGTGCGAAGCAGGAGGTCTGAGCCCCACGGCTCATGCCCTCGGCATCGCACACCTCAGCGCGTCGGCGCTGACCTCGACCTCCCGTCGGCCGCACCGGCGGAGGTCCGCTTGACCAGGCGCGAGAGCGCCGCCCCACGCACGGAGCCCCACGGCTCCTGAACAGGAAGGAACGCCCATCATGGCGAAGCTCAGCAACGACGAGCTCATCGAGGCTTTCAAGGAGATGTCCCTCATCGAGCTCTCCGAGTTCGTGAAGCAGTTCGAGGAGATCTTCGACGTCACCGCCGCGGCCCCCGTGGCCGTCGCCGCCGCCGGCGGCGCCGCCGGTGGCGACGCCCCCGCCGAGGAGGAGAAGGACGAGTTCGACGTCATCCTCGAGGGCGCCGGCTCCGCGAAGATCGCCGTCATCAAGGAGGTGCGCGCTCTGACCGGTCTCGGCCTGAAGGAGGCCAAGGACCTCGTCGACGGCGCCCCCAAGCCGGTTCTCGAGAAGGCGACCAAGGACGCCGCCGAGAAGGCCAAGGAGCAGCTCGAGGGCGCTGGCGCCTCCGTCACCGTCAAGTGATGACGGCGCCCGGGCGCCCGGCCTCGGAGACGGACTGAGTCCGGATCCTCGTCCCGACGCCCACGGCGCACATCTGCTGGCAAGGGCCGTCCCGCTTCGGCGGGGCGGCCCTTGCGCATGCCCGGACGCGGGCAGGATGGGCCCATGACCACCGTGCGCTGCCTGTCCCTGTCCGGCACGACCGACGACGGGTGGTCCCTGTCCGAGGTCGAGGTCCCGCTGGAGGACCTCCGCTCGCGCCTCTCCCGGAGGGGCGGTCCGACCCTCTGGCTCGACCTCGTGCAGGACGACGGCCCCGACGGGGGAGACGTGGCCGAGGTCGCCGAGGCCCTGGACCTGCGCGGCACCGAGATCGAGGGCATCCTCGGTCGGCATGCACGGGCCAAGGCTGTGCACCGCACGGATCATCTCGCCTTCGTCGTGTACGCGCCGGTCCCCGTCGGCGAGGCCGTCCGCGCCGCCCGCGGAGAGGACCCGGAGGCGCCCGAGGAGGACGCGCCCCAGCCGCGGCGAGGGGAGGACCAGTTCCGCGCGACGCGGATCGCCGGATTCGTGCATCCCGGGGGAGTGGTCACCGTCCGCTCCGACGACGCCTTCGACCTCGCCCCCGTGCGCGAGGACTGGGCCCACGACGAGGGAGCGCCGCTGGGCGCCTCGGGCCTCGCCCACCTCGTGCTCGACGCCGTGGTGGATGCGCAGTTCTGGGCGGCGCAGTGGATGGACGACCGTCTGGACGACCTGGAGGACGACGTCTTCGAGGCGGCGGGCCGGAGCGCGGGGATCGAGAACGTCGCCGCGGCGCTCCGGGGAGAGCTGACGCGCCTGCGGCGCTGGATCCAGCCGATGGCGTCGGTGATCGACCGCCTGCGACCCGGGACGGACGACGGGCGGGGGAGCGCGGGCGCCGCGCACGGCGCCGCGCAGGCCTCGTCGTCCGATCGGCCCGAGGGCCCCGACGGGACCCTCGAGCTGCGATCGCTCCACGCGGAGCTCGCGGACCACGCGGCGCGCACCGAGGAATGGCTCGACTCGCAGCACGAGACCCTCACCTCGGTCGTCCAGACCCATCTCGCGCTCCAGGACCAGCACCTGAACGTCGTGATGCGCAAACTCGCCGGCTGGGCCGCGGTGGTGTCGATCCCCACGCTGGTCACGGGATGGTTCGGGATCAACGTTCCCTACCCGGGCTTCGGGTCGCCGGTGGGGCTCGCGATCGCGGCCGTGCTCGTGCTGGTGCCCACGCTCGCGGTCGGCGTCCTCATGCACCGCGCCCGCTGGATCTGAGCGCGAGGACCCCGCGCGACCGCGCCGCAGCGCGCGCGGCTGCGACGCGGCACCCGCTCCCGGCGGGGCCGACGCACCTGTGCATCCTGCGCGCCTGCTTGACTCGCGGGCGAGCACGGCGCATTCTGTTCCCTGATCGAGAGCTGTTCCTGTCGACTGCTCCCGTCGGCGATACCGCACCGATGGTGCGACGTGAGAGGCCGGGCCCCGTGCCCGCCCCGCCGCTGGGGCCCGACGCTGCGAGGCGCCGGGTGACGAGAACCAGACAGGAGGCTCCGCCCTCCGCGCCAGGCATATGGCGGTCGACGCGGATGGACCCTCCGCGCTCGCGGTGTTGCGTCCATCCGTGATCTTCTGTATGCTCTTTCTTTGCGCTGTGTCGTCTTCGATCGTCAGCCCGCCGAACCCCCTGGAGCCCCTGCGGGCACCGCTGGGTCCATGCGAGGCGCAGAGCCGCTGACCCTCTGCTCGACCTGGGAGGACGCCGCCGCGCGGTCCACTGTCACCGGCCTGTGGAAGGACCACCCTTGGCTGCCTCGAGCACCGATCGAACCCCTGACATCGCCCTGCGCACGGCGTCGCCGCGCGTCACCTTCGCCAAGCTCGGCGATCCGCTCCAGGTCCCCGACCTGCTGAGCCTCCAGACCACCTCCTTCGACTGGCTGCTCGGCAACGAGCGCTGGCAGGAGCGCGCCGCCGAGGCGGCGTCCGCGGGACGCGAGGACGTCCCGCAGACCTCCGGTCTGGCCGACATCTTCGAGGAGATCTCCCCGATCGAGGACTTCGCCGGCAACATGGCGCTGTCCTTCCGCGACCACACCTTCGACGACCCGAAGTACACGGTCGAGGAGTGCAAGGAGAAGGACCTCACCTACTCCGCCCCGCTGTACGTGATCGCCGAGTTCATGAACAACGAGACCGGCGAGATCAAGACCCAGACGGTCTTCATGGGCGACTTCCCACTCATGACCGACAAGGGCACCTTCATCATCAACGGCACCGAGCGCGTGGTCGTCTCGCAGCTCGTGCGCTCGCCCGGCGTCTACTTCGACGAGAGCGTCGACAAGACCAGCGACAAGCACATCTTCGGCGCGAAGATGATCCCCTCGCGCGGTGCCTGGCTCGAGTTCGAGGTCGACAAGCGCGATCAGGTCGGCGTGCGCATCGACCGCAAGCGCAAGCAGTCCGTGACCACGCTGCTGCAGGCGCTCGGCATGTCCCAGAGCGAGATCCTCGACGAGTTCGGCGAGTTCGAGTCCATGCGCTCGACCCTCGAGAAGGACCGCACGACCTCGCAGGACGAGGCCCTGCTGGACATCTACCGCAAGCAGCGCCCGGGCGAGCCGCCCACGCGCGATGCCGGCGAGGCGATGCTCAACAACCTCTACTTCAACGACAAGCGCTACGACCTCGCGAAGGTCGGCCGCTACAAGATCGGCAAGAAGCTCGGCGTCGAGGCTCCTCTCTCGCAGTCCACGCTGACCCTCGAGGACATCGTCGCGACCATCAAGTACCTGGTGGCCCTGCACGACGGACTCGGCGAGACCACGAGCGCCGACGGCCAGACCCTCCGGGTCGAGACCGACGACATCGACCACTTCGGCAACCGTCGCATCCGCGCGGTGGGCGAGCTGATCCAGAACCAGGTCCGCACGGGCCTGTCGCGCATGGAGCGCGTCGTGCGCGAGCGCATGACCACGCAGGACGTCGAGGCGATCACCCCGCTGACCCTGATCAACATCCGCCCGGTGACGGCGGCGATCAAGGAGTTCTTCGGCACCTCGCAGCTCTCGCAGTTCATGGACCAGAACAACCCGCTGTCGGGCCTGACCCACAAGCGCCGTCTCTCGGCGCTGGGCCCGGGCGGCCTCTCGCGCGACCGCGCGGGCATGGAGGTCCGCGACGTCCACCCGAGCCACTACGGCCGCATGTGCCCGATCGAGACCCCTGAGGGCCCGAACATCGGCCTCATCGGCTCGCTCGCGACCTTCGCGCGCATCAACCCGTTCGGCTTCGTCGAGACCCCGTACCGCAAGGTCACGAAGGGCGAGGTCACCGACGAGATCGTCTACCTGACGGCCGACGACGAGGACCGCCACGTCATCGCGCAGGCCAACGCCCCGCTGAACGAGGACGGCACCTTCGTCGAGGAGACCGTGCTCTCGCGCCTCACCGGCGGCGAGCCCGAGCTCGTCCCCGCCGACGAGGTGGACTACATGGACGTCTCGGCCCGCCAGATGGTGTCGGTCGCGACCGCCATGATCCCGTTCCTCGAGCACGACGACGCGAACCGCGCCCTCATGGGCTCGAACATGCAGCGCCAGGCCGTGCCGCTCATGCGCACGGAGATGCCGTTGGTCGGCACCGGCATGGAGCGTCGCGCCGCGGTCGACGCGGGCGATGTGATCGTCGCCGAGAAGCCCGGTGTGATCGAGGACCTCTCGGCCGACCTCATCTCGGTCATGGCCGATGACGGCACCCGTCAGACCTACCCGATCGGGAAGTTCGACCGCTCCAACGCGGGCAACTGCTACAACCACCGCGTGCTGTGGAACGAGGGCGACCGCGTCGAGGCCGGCTCGGTCCTGGCCGACGGCCCGTCGACGGAGGAGGGCGAGCTCGCGCTCGGCAAGAACCTCCTGGTCGCGTTCATGTCGTGGGAGGGCCACAACTACGAGGACGGCATCATCCTGTCCTCGCGCATGGTCCAGGACGACGTCCTCACCTCGATCCACATCGAGGAGCACGAGGTCGACGCCCGCGACACCAAGCTCGGCCGCGAGGAGATCACCCGCGACATCCCCAACGTCGGCGACGACGTCCTGGCGGACCTCGACGAGCGCGGCATCATCCGCATCGGCGCCGAGGTCGAGGCCGGCGACATCCTGGTCGGCAAGGTGACCCCGAAGGGCGAGACCGAGCTGACCCCCGAGGAGCGCCTGCTGCGCGCGATCTTCGGCGAGAAGGCCCGCGAGGTGCGCGACACCTCGCTGCGCGTCCCCCACGGCGAGTCCGGCACCGTCATCGGCGTCCGGGTGTTCACCGAGGAGGACGAGTCCGAGATCCTGCCCACCGGCGTCAACGAGATGGTCCGCGTGTACGTGGCCCAGAAGCGCAAGATCACGGACGGCGACAAGCTCTCCGGCCGCCACGGCAACAAGGGCGTCATCGCCAAGATCCTGCCCGTGGAGGACATGCCCTTCCTCGAGGACGGCACCCCGGTCGACATCATCCTCAACCCGATGGGCGTGCCCGGTCGCATGAACATCGGCCAGGTGATGGAGGTCCACCTGGGATGGGTCGCGAAGAACGGCTGGTCGCTGGACCCGAAGTCCGACGCCGCCAAGGACCTGCCCGACGCGGCGCTGACCGGCGAGCCGGGCACCCCCGTCGCCGTGCCGGTGTTCGACGGCCTGTCCGGCACCGAGCTCGAGGGCCTGATCGCGAACCACACCCCGAACCGGGACGGCGAGCGGATGGTCAAGGAGGACGGCAAGGCGCAGCTGTTCGACGGCCGCTCCGGCGAGCCGTTCCCGAAGCCGATCTCCGTGGGCTACATGTACATCCTGAAGCTCCACCACCTGGTCGACGACAAGCTGCACGCCCGTTCGACCGGCCCCTACTCGATGATCACGCAGCAGCCGCTGGGCGGTAAGGCCCAGTTCGGCGGCCAGCGCTTCGGCGAGATGGAGGTCTGGGCGATGGAGGCGTACGGCGCCGCCTACGCCCTCCAGGAGCTCCTGACCATCAAGTCGGACGACATCCCCGGCCGTGTGAAGGTCTACGAGTCCATCGTCAAGGGCGAGAACGTCCCCGAGCCGGGCATCCCGGAGTCCTTCCGCGTGCTCCTCAAGGAGATGCAGTCCCTGTGCCTGAACGTGGAGGTGCTGTCCAGCGACGGCACCGCCCAGGAGGTGCAGGAGAACGACGAGGAGGTGTTCCGGGCCGCGGAGGAGCTCGGCATCGACCTGTCCCGCCGTCCCCACGAGGGCGTCGGCTCCATCGAAGAGGTCTGAGGCCCGAGCCTGGGGGAGCGCGGCCGCACAGGCCGCCCTCCCGGGCCCGCCCCCGACCCTCAGACAGCGATTCGACCCGACTTCAGATTCGAGAGAAGGACACCTGTGCTCGACGTCAACACCTTCGACGAGCTGCGCATCGGCCTCGCGACCGCGGACGATATCCGCACCTGGTCCCATGGCGAGGTCAAGAAGCCCGAGACCATCAACTACCGCACCCTCAAGCCCGAGATGGACGGCCTGTTCTGCGAGCGCATCTTCGGTCCCACCCGGGACTGGGAGTGCTACTGCGGGAAGTACAAGCGCGTCCGCTTCAAGGGCATCGTCTGCGAGCGCTGCGGCGTGGAGGTCACCAAGTCCTCCGTGCGCCGTGAGCGCATGGGCCACGTGGAGCTCGCCGCCCCGGTGACCCACATCTGGTACTTCAAGGGAGTGCCGAGCCGCCTCGGCTACCTGCTGGACCTGGCCCCCAAGGACCTCGAGAAGGTCATCTACTTCGCCGCGTACATGATCACCGCGGTCGACGAGGATGCCCGCCACGAGGACCTGCCCGACCTGCAGGCCCGCTACGACCTCGAGGTCAAGGAGCTCGAGAACGAGCGCGACGCGGCCATCAACGACCGCGCCGTCTCCGCCGAGCAGGACCTCGCCAAGCTCGAGGAGGAGGGTGCCAAGGCCGACGCGAAGCGCAAGGTCCGGGACTCCTCCGAGCGCGAGCAGGCGCAGATCCGCAAGAAGTACGACGCCGAGATCGCCCGCGTCACCGCGATCTGGGATCGCTTCAAGAGCCTCAAGGTCGCCGACCTCGAGGGCGACGAGCAGCTGTACCGCGCCATGAAGCTGCGCTACGGCACGTACTTCGAGGGCGGCATGGGCGCCGAGGCGATCCAGCAGCGTCTGCGCGACTTCGACCTCGAGGCCGAGGCCGCCACCCTGCGCGAGGTCATCGCCACCGGCAAGGGCCAGAAGAAGGCCCGCGCGCTCAAGCGCCTCAAGGTCGTCACCGCGTTCCGGTCCACCACCAACTCGCCCGAGGGCATGGTGCTCGACTGCGTCCCGGTGATCCCCCCGGATCTGCGTCCGATGGTGCAGCTGGACGGCGGCCGCTTCGCGACCTCCGACCTCAACGACCTGTACCGCCGCGTGATCAACCGCAACAACCGCCTCAAGCGGCTGCTCGATCTCGGTGCGCCCGAGATCATCGTGAACAACGAGAAGCGCATGCTGCAGGAGTCGGTCGACTCGCTGTTCGACAACGGCCGCCGCGGGCGTCCGGTGACCGGCCCGGGCAACCGCCCGCTGAAGTCGCTCTCCGACATGCTCAAGGGCAAGCAGGGCCGCTTCCGCCAGAACCTGCTGGGCAAGCGCGTGGACTACTCGGGCCGCTCGGTCATCGTGAACGGTCCGCAGCTCCACCTGCACCAGTGCGGTCTGCCCAAGGGCATGGCGCTCGAGCTGTTCAAGCCCTTCGTCATGAAGCGGCTCGTGGACCTGTCCCACGCGCAGAACGTGAAGGCCGCCAAGCGGATGGTCGAGCGTGCGCGCCCTGAGGTCTGGGACGTGCTCGAAGAGGTCATCACCGAGCACCCGGTGCTGCTGAACCGTGCGCCCACCCTGCACCGCCTGGGCATCCAGGCCTTCGAGCCGCAGCTCGTCGAGGGCAAGGCCATCCACCTGCACCCGCTCGTGTGCGCCGCCTTCAACGCGGACTTCGACGGCGACCAGATGGCGGTCCACCTGCCCCTGAGTGCCGAGGCGCAGGCCGAGGCCCGCATCCTCATGCTCTCGAGCAACAACATCCTCAAGCCGTCGGACGGCCGTCCGGTGACCATGCCCGCGCAGGACATGATCATCGGTCTGTACCACCTGACGACGGTCCGCGAGGACGCGAAGGGCGCCGGCCGCAGCTTCTCCTCGATCGCCGAGGCGATCATGGCGAACGATGCCGGCGACCTCGAGCTCAACGCCCCGGTGCGCATCCGCTTCGAGGACGTCGTGCCGCCGCGCGGCTGGGAGGCGCCCGAGGGCTGGACCGAGGGTGACCCGATCACGCTCGAGACCACGCTCGGCACGGTCTACTTCAACGAGACCCTGCCCGTGGACTTCCCCTACGTGGAGGGCCAGGTCGGCAAGAAGCGCCTGGGCGGGATCGTCAACGAGCTCGCCGAGCGCTACGAGAAGGGGCAGGTCGCCGCGTCGCTCGACGCGCTCAAGTCCTACGGCTTCTCGTGGTCGACCCGCAGCGGCGTCTCCTTCGCCTTCTCCGACGTCATCGCGCCGGAGGACAAGCAGGAGATCCTCTCGAAGTACGAGGACCAGGCCGCCCGCATCCAGGAGAACCGCGACCTCGGTCTGGTCTCCGAGGCGGAGCGCAACGCCGAGCTGATCGACGTCTGGTCCAAGGCGACCAACGAGGTCGACGCCTCCATGCAGAAGAACTTCGAGGAGACCCCGACCAACTCCATCTACCGGATGGTGAACTCGGGCGCTCGAGGCAACTGGATGCAGATCCGCCAGATCGCCGGCATGCGCGGCCTGGTGACGAACCCGAAGGGCGAGATCATCCCGCGCCCGATCCTCTCCAACTACAAGGAGGGGCTCTCGGTCCTGGAGTACTTCATCGCCTCGCACGGCTCGCGCAAGGGCCTCGCGGACACGGCGCTGAAGACCGCCCAGTCGGGCTACCTCACGCGTCGTCTGGTCGACGTCTCGCAGGACGTCATCGTCCGCGAGTCCGACTGCGGCACGTCCAAGGGCCTGACCCTGCAGATCGCCGCGGAGGAGGCCGGTGCGCTGGTCCCCGACGAGAACATCGAGACCACGGCGTACGGGCGGACCCTGGCGACCGCGGCCCTCGACCCCGAGGGCAACGAGGTCGCTCCGGCGGGCTCCGACGTGGGCGACGTGCTCATCGACCAGCTGGTCGCCGCGGGCGTCCGCGAGATCAAGGTGCGCTCCGTGCTCACCTGCGACTCCGCCGTCGGCACCTGCGCCCTGTGCTACGGCCGCTCGCTCGCGACCGGCCAGCTCGTGGACATCGGCGAGGCCGTCGGCATCGTCGCGGCCCAGTCGATCGGCGAGCCCGGCACGCAGCTGACCATGCGCACCTTCCACACCGGTGGTGTGGCCAGCGCCGACGGCGACATCACGCACGGTCTTCCGCGTGTGCAGGAGCTGTTCGAGGCCCGCACCCCGGCCGGCTTCGCGCCGATCACCGAGTCCGCGGGCCGCGTGGAGATCGAGGAGAACGAGAAGCAGCGTCGTCTGACGGTCACCCCCGACGACGGCACCGACCCGGTCACCTACAACGTGCCGCGCCGCGTCAGCCTGCTGGTCGCCGACGGCGACCACGTCGAGGTCGGCCAGCAGCTCTCCCAGGGCTCGGTCGATCCCAAGCAGGTGCTGCGCATCCTCGGCCCCCGTGCGGTGCAGAAGCACCTCGTGGACGAGGTCCAGAAGGTGTACATCAGCCAGGGCGTGGACATCCACGCCAAGCACATCGAGGTCATCGTGCGCCAGATGCTGCGTCGCGTGACGATCATCGAGTCGGGCGACACGGATCTGCTGCCCGGCGACTTCGCGGACCGCATCACCTTCGAGCGCGAGAACCGTCGTGTGCTCTCCGAGGGCGGGCAGCCGGCATCCGGCCGTCCCGAGCTCATGGGCATCACGAAGGCCTCCCTCGCGACGGACTCGTGGCTCTCGGCCGCCTCCTTCCAGGAGACGACCCGCGTGCTCACCGAGGCCGCCCTGAACCGCAAGAGCGACCAGCTCATGGGGCTCAAGGAGAACGTGATCATCGGCAAGCTGATCCCCGCCGGCACCGGGCTTCCCCGGTTCCGTCGGATCTCGGTCGAGCCGACGGACGAGGCGAAGGCGCAGATGTACCAGGTGCCGGGCTACGACGAGCTGGACTTCTCCGGCTACGGCGCGGGCGCGGTCAACCTCGACGACATCGACTACTCGGATCCCTTCCGCAGCGAGTTCCGCTGAGGAGGCCCGGTCGGGTCGACGCGCTGATCGCGCCGTCGGCCCGCCGGTCCCGAGACCACCGCAGGGCGGTCCCACCACACGGTGGGGCCGCCCTGCGGCGTGTCACGGGGAGGTGGCTCGGCGTGCCCGCCACTGCCCGCCCCGCCGCGCCCCGCCCCGCCCGTCGTCCTGGCCCCGTCCCGTGCCCCGGCCGCCTGCGCGTCCCGCTCCCTGTGGTGGCCCCCGCCACGTCCCGCGGCGCCGACGGACCCCGTTCGGGTGACCGGCCTGACGCCCACGGTCATGGGCCGGTAAAGGGACGCTCCGAACGCTCTCAAGTTCCGTTCAGACCCCTCGCATACTCCCCGCGCGCCCGGGAACATGGATCCCGGACGGTCCGGCAGGCCCCAGGGCCCCGTCGTCCTCTTCACCCCCACGCGCGGTCGTCGCGCACTTCCCCAGGGGGAGCGCACGACGAATCGACGAGACACAGGTGGGTAGAACGACGTGAAGAAGACTCCGTGGATCATCTCTGCGGCCGTGGCAGGGCTGCTGGTCGCCGGCGGCGGCGGCACCGCGTACGCGGTCTCCAACGAGGCCGGCGTGGACGTGTACGGCGAGCACAGCACCGTGCGCACCTTCAGCCCGACGGTGGGCGCGCTCCTCGAGGCGCAGGGCGTCACCGTGCGCTCGACGGACCTCGTGACCCCCTCCATCGACTCCGTCGTCACCGACGGCATCGACATCCAGGTCGTCCACCGCAACCCCGTCACCGTCACGGTGGACGGGAAGGCGCACGAGGTCCTCACGACCGGCGACACCGTGGCCGACGCCCTCGCGGAGCTCGACGTCGACACCAAGAAGGCGCACGTGAGCCCCGACCCGGAGACCTCGCTCAGCGCCGAGGGCACCTCGGTCGAGGTGCAGACCGCGAAGTCCGTGACCTTCAAGGGCCAGTACGGCCACAAGACCTTCACCGTCTACTCCGACACCGTCGGCGAGGGCATGGAGGAGGTTCTGAAGAACATCGAGGACACCGACACCGCGAAGCCCGGTCGCGACGAGGAGCTGACCGACGGCATGACCGTCACCGTCCAGCGCGTGCGCGAGAAGGAGTCGACGAAGAAGGAGTCCGTCGACTTCACGACCAAGACCAAGAAGTCCGACGAGCTGACCGAGGGCACCACGAAGGTGCAGACCGAGGGCCAGAAGGGCACCAAGGAGACGAAGGTCCGCGAGACGATCGTCGACGGCGAGGTCACCAAGACGAAGGTCCTGGACGAGAAGGTCACGAAGGAGCCGGTCGACGAGGTCGTCCTCGAGGGCACCAAGAAGGCCCCCGAGCCCGAGGAGACCTCGAGCGACTCGGACGACTCCTCGAGCTCCTCCGCGAAGGCCGACGACTCCTCGAGCGATGCCGACGCCTCGGCCTCGAAGTCCTCGAAGTCCTCGTCCTCGAAGAGCTCGGAGAAGAAGTCCCAGACCTCCTCCGACTCCGCGAAGTCCACGAGCTCCTCGAAGTCCTCCTCGAGCGCGAAGGCCCCCTCGGTCTCCAGCGGCTCCGTCTGGGACACGATCGCCCAGTGCGAGTCCGGCGGCAACTGGTCCATCAACACCGGCAACGGCTTCAAGGGCGGTCTGCAGTTCACCGATCAGACCTGGAAGGCGTTCGGCGGCGGCGCCTACGCCCCTTCGGCCGACAAGGCCTCCCGCGCGCAGCAGATCGCGGTCGCCAAGAAGGTCCAGGCCGCCCAGGGCTGGGGCGCATGGCCCGGCTGCACCTCGAAGCTCGGCATCGGCTGATCCGACGCCCGGAGCCCGATCGGGTGCACGGCGCGCGATCCCGCGTCACGCACGCACAGCGAGCGCATCACGGAGACCCGTGGTGCGCTCGCCGCGTCATCGGGTGCCGCCGCCCTCGGGCGGGCATGTGATGTGCATCCGAAGGCACCCAGTCCTTTGACCCCCTGCACGCGGCGTCAGTAGACTGTCGAGAGCGTCCGGAGTGCCCTCTGGTCGTGATCGGGACTTCTCCCGGGCTGTCGACTCGAACGCCCGGGTGTCCCCCGCGAGGAGCGGATCCTCGTGGCATGCCCGAATCCGGGCGACGGGCGCATCCCCGCCCTCGTCCGTGGCGCGCGATCACGGTGCTCCGACGCACGGACGGCGCACGTCGTCCGCGCGGGTGGCCGTGCCCACTCCCGGGAAGCAGGGGAGCGCACGACGGGTCGCCGGCCGCGTCCGCGGCCACAAGATGGAGATCCGGGGGGACCAACACTCCCGTCGGCAGAACAGGAAGAGTCGAAGTGCCCACTATTCAGCAGTTGGTGCGCAAGGGGCGGACGGTCAAGTCCTCCGCTTCGAAGACCCCGGCGCTCAAGGGTTCGCCCCAGCGCCGCGGCGTCTGCACGCGCGTCTACACCCAGACCCCCAAGAAGCCGAACTCGGCGCTGCGCAAGATCGCGCGCGTGCGCCTGTCGACTGGCATCGAGGTGACGGCGTACATCCCCGGCGTCGGCCACAACCTGCAGGAGCACTCGATCGTGCTCGTGCGCGGCGGCCGTGTGAAGGACCTCCCGGGTGTCCGCTACAAGATCGTCCGCGGCTCCCTGGACACCCAGGGCGTCAAGGGTCGCCAGCAGGCCCGCTCGCGGTACGGCGCGAAGAAGGAGAAGAAGTAATGCCTCGTAAGGGAGCAGCTCCCAAGCGCCAGCTCGTGGTGGACCCGGTCTACGGCTCCCCGCTGGTCACCCAGCTCATCAACAAGGTCCTCCTCGACGGCAAGAAGACCGTCGCCGAGTCGATCGTCTACGGCGCCCTCGAGGGCTGCCGCGAGAAGAACGGCCAGGACCCGGTCGCGACCCTCAAGAAGGCCCTGGACAACGTCAAGCCCAGCCTCGAGGTGCGTTCGCGCCGCGTCGGCGGTGCGACCTACCAGGTCCCCGTCGAGGTCAAGCCCGGCCGTTCGACGACGCTGGCCCTGCGCTGGCTCGTCAGCTACTCGCGCGCCCGCCGCGAGCACACGATGACCGAGCGGCTCATGAACGAGCTGCTCGACGCGTCCAACGGTCTCGGCGCCGCGGTCAAGCGCCGGGAGGACACGCACAAGATGGCCGAGTCCAACAAGGCCTTCGCGCACTACCGCTGGTGAGACGGCAGGGCCCGCCCGCCGGATCCCCGGATCCGCGGCGGGCGGGCCCCGCCTCCCACCGCACTCCAGACCAGCAGCCCTCCAGAAAGGCCCAAGTCAGTGGCACTCGCAGTGCTCAGCGACCTCACCAAGGTCCGAAACATCGGCATCATGGCCCACATCGATGCCGGTAAGACCACCACGACCGAGCGCATCCTCTACTACACCGGTGTCAACTACAAGATCGGCGAGACGCACGACGGCGCCGGCACGATGGACTGGATGGAGCAGGAGAAGGAGCGCGGCATCACCATCACGTCGGCCGCGACGACCTGCTACTGGCACGACAGCCAGATCAACATCATCGACACCCCCGGTCACGTCGACTTCACCGTCGAGGTGGAGCGCTCGCTGCGCGTCCTCGACGGCGCCGTCGCCGTGTTCGACGGCAAGGAGGGCGTGGAGCCCCAGTCCGAGACGGTGTGGCGCCAGGCCGACAAGTACGACGTGCCTCGCATCTGCTTCGTCAACAAGATGGACAAGCTGGGCGCGGACTTCTTCTTCACCGTGCGCACCATCGTCGAGCGCCTCGGCGCCAAGCCGCTGGTGATGCAGGTCCCGATCGGCGCGGAGAACGACTTCCGCGGCGTCGTCGACCTCGTCGAGATGAAGGCCTACGAGTGGCCGGAGACGTTCCCCGAGGACGCTCCGGAGTTCGGCAAGAAGAAGGGCGATCCGGCACTGGGCCAGTACCAGGCCGAGGTCCCGATCCCCGCGGAGCTCCAGGAGCAGGTCGACGAGTACCGGGCCAAGCTCGTCGAGGACGTCGCCGAGAGCACCGAGGAGCTCATGGAGGCCTACCTCGAAGAGGGCGACCTCACCGTCGACCAGCTCAAGGCCGGCATCCGTCACCTCACGGTGAACTCGGAGGCCTACCCGGTGTTCGCCGGCTCCGCGTACAAGAACAAGGGCGTGCAGCCCATGCTCGACGCGGTCGTGGACTACCTCCCCTCGCCCCTCGACGTCCCGCCGATGGTCGGCCACGACGTCAAGGACGAGTCCAAGGAGCTCACGCGCAAGCCGTCGACCGACGAGCCCTTCTCGGCCCTGGCCTTCAAGCTCGCGACCCACCCGTTCTTCGGCACGCTCACCTACGTGCGCGTGTACTCCGGTCACGTCAAGAGCGGCGACCAGGTCATGAACTCGACCTCGGGCAAGAAGGAGCGCGTCGGGAAGCTCTTCCAGATGCACTCCAACCAGGAGAACCCCGTGGAGGAGGCCTTCGCCGGCCACATCTACGCGTTCATCGGCCTGAAGGACACCACCACCGGCGACACCCTGAGCGATCTGCAGAACCCGATCGCCCTGGAGTCGATGACCTTCCCCGAGCCCGTGATCTCCGTGGCCATCGAGCCCAAGACCAAGGGCGACCAGGAGAAGCTCTCCGCGGCGCTCCAGAAGTTCCTCAAGGAGGATCCGACCTACCAGGTCGAGCTGGACGACGAGACCGGCCAGACGGTCATCCGCGGCATGGGCGAGCTGCACCTCGACATCCTCGTGGACCGCATGCGCCGCGAGTTCAAGGTCGAGGCGAACATCGGCAAGCCGCAGGTCGCGTACCGCGAGACCATCAAGCGGACGGTCGAGAAGTTCGACTACACGCACAAGAAGCAGACCGGCGGCTCCGGCCAGTTCGGCAAGGTGCAGATCACCTACGCGCCCCTCGAGGACGCGGAGGAGGGCGTGTTCTACGAGTTCGAGAACCTCGTCACCGGTGGTCGCATCCCGCGTGAGTACATCCCGTCCATCGACGCGGGCATCCAGGATGCGCTGCAGTCCGGCGTGCTCGCCGGCTACCCGGTCGTGAACGTCCGGGCGCAGCTGATCGACGGTGCGTACCACGACGTCGACTCCTCGGAGATGGCCTTCAAGATCGCCGGCTCCATGGCGACCAAGGAGGCCCTGCGCCTCGCGAACCCGGTCATCCTCGAGCCGCTCATGGCGGTCGAGGTCCGGACTCCCGAGGAGTACATGGGAGATGTCATCGGCGACCTGAACTCGCGTCGCGGGCAGGTCCAGTCGATGGAGGACGCGAGCGGGGTCAAGATCGTCCGTGCTCTCGTCCCGCTGTCGGAGATGTTCGGCTACGTCGGCGACCTGCGGTCCAAGACCCAGGGTCGTGCGGTGTACTCGATGCAGTTCGACAGCTACGCGGAGGTCCCGAAGACCATCTCGGACGAGATCGTCGCGAAGACCCGGGGCGAGTGAGGCAGCGGAGGGGAGACGGGTACACTCGATCCGCCTCTCCTCCGACCCCGCGGCGGAGGCCCGCAGGCCGGGCGCCCGCCGTCCCGAACCAGTAGTACCCAGATGAGACAGTCCTAGGAGGACACCACAATGGCCAAGGCCAAGTTCGAGCGGACCAAGCCGCACGTCAACATCGGCACCATCGGTCACGTCGACCATGGCAAGACCACGCTGACCGCTGCGATCTCGAAGGTCCTGTACGACCAGTACCCGGATCTCAACGAGAAGCGGGACTTCGACCAGATCGACAACGCGCCGGAGGAGAAGCAGCGCGGCATCACGATCAACATCTCGCACATCGAGTACGAGACCGAGAAGCGCCACTACGCGCACGTCGACGCCCCCGGCCACGCCGACTACATCAAGAACATGATCACCGGTGCGGCCCAGATGGACGGCGCGATCCTCGTGGTCGCGGCGACCGACGGCCCCATGGCCCAGACCCGCGAGCACGTGCTGCTCGCCCGTCAGGTCGGCGTCCCCTACCTGCTGGTCGCGCTCAACAAGTCCGACATGGTCGACGACGAGGAGATCCTCGAGCTCGTCGAGATGGAGGTCCGTGAGCTGCTCGGCTCGCAGGAGTTCGACGAGGACGCCCCCGTCATCCGCGTGTCCGCTCTCAAGGCCCTCGAGGGCGACGAGAAGTGGGTCAAGTCCGTCCAGGACCTGATGGCCGCGGCCGACGACAACATCCCGGACCCGGTCCGCGATCTCGACAAGCCCTTCCTCATGCCCGTCGAGGACGTCTTCACCATCCAGGGCCGCGGCACCGTCGTGACCGGCAAGGTGGAGCGCGGCAAGCTGCCGATCAACTCCGAGGTCGAGATCGTCGGCATCCGCCCGGCGCAGAAGACCACGGTCACCGGCATCGAGATGTTCCACAAGCAGATGGACGAGGCGTGGGCCGGCGAGAACTGCGGTCTGCTCCTGCGCGGCACCAAGCGCGAGGACGTCGAGCGCGGCCAGGTCGTCGTGAAGCCGGGTTCGATCACCCCGCACACCAACTTCGAGGCGCAGGTCTACATCCTGTCCAAGGACGAGGGCGGCCGTCACAACCCGTTCTACTCGAACTACCGTCCGCAGTTCTACTTCCGCACCACGGACGTCACCGGCGTCATCACGCTGCCCGAGGGCACCGAGATGGTCATGCCCGGCGACAACACCGAGATGTCGGTGGAGCTCATCCAGCCCATCGCCATGGAGGACGGCCTCGGCTTCGCCATCCGCGAGGGTGGCCGCACCGTCGGCTCCGGCCGCGTCACCAAGATCATCAAGTGATGATCGCGGGCGCGAGCCCGCAGACGTGAGCTGATCCCCCAGGGGAGAGCTCGAAGGCCCCGGATCCATCCGCCGCACGGCGGGAGGATCCGGGGCCTTCGTCATGCCCGGCCGGGGGAGGAGCGGCCGCATGGCGACGGGACCAGGAACGCGCGGTGCGCATCCGAGGGGATGCGGAACAGGAAGGCCCGCCCACCGCGTGCATCAGCGGTGCGCGGGCCTTCGTGCGTGGATCATGTACCGCGCGGGGAGCGATGATCGTGATCGGCGCCGTGGGTCCCGGCGCAGGACCTCAGCGGCTCAGGGCCGCGGATCCTGGGTGGGCGCGCCGGCATCGTCCTCGTCGGTCTGCTCCGGATCCGCGGTCGGGGCCGACGCGGGCCTGCCGTACTGCGGTCGCGACGGGCTCGCGGCGGAGGCGCTGCGGGTGGGCGCGGGCGCAGCGGGCCTGCCGTACTCGGGGCGGTTCTCCGCGGAGGGGGAGGGCGCGCCGCTCGCGTCTGCGGGGGCCGACGCCGCGTGGTCGGTCCAGGAGCCCTGGCCCGTGTACGCGGCCGACGGGGCGGCGGTGCCCCGTGCCTGCTGGGGACCGGTGCCTCCGTGCGCGCCGGCGGCGCTCTGCGCGCCGTACTCGCCGTGAGGCGGGCGTGCGGGCTGCTGGGTGCCCGCGGCGGCGGGCACGACGGGAGCGCCGTTCGCGCCGCGGCCGGTGGTCTGCGGTGCGGCGGGACCGGGAGGGGTCGCGCCGGCCTCGAGCAGGATGCTGCGCGCTGCCTGCGCGTGGCTGTGCTCGACCATCAGCTCGTACTGCATGGGGATCGTCGCGGTCATCGAGGTGAAGTCGCGGTTCCCGCCGGTCGCCGCGTAGCTGATCGCCGACCAGATCGTGAAGAAGACGACCCCGAACAGCACGCCCGAGATCACCGTCTGCACCAGATGGCCGGAGAACAGGGCGAGCAGCAGGCCGATGAACAGACCCATCCAGACGCCGCTCAGCGCGCCGTTCAGCAGGACCTTGCCCCACGTGCGCCGACCCGTGACCCGCTCCATGAGCTTGAGGTCGGTGCCCACGATCATCGTGTTCTCGACCGGGAACTCGGCATCCGCGAGAGCATCCACCACGGCCTGCACCTCGGCGTAGGTGCTGTAGGTGCCGAGCGAGCGGGGATACTCGAGCTTGTAGAGCCGCGCCGTCAGTGGTGAGGGCTGCTGCTGAGGCTGTGTCATGAACGCGAGCCTAGAGGACGGATCAGGGCGGCACCGAGGTATCGCCTGGACTTCCGCTGGATGTCGACGGGGCGTGAGCCCCGCGGGCCCGCTCAGCGATGACTGCCGCCGTGGCCCGTTACGTGTTCGTGACCGACTTGATGCTCAATCGATCAGATCTACGCAAGGCGCGCATTATGATCGGGGCACGAGGCGCGCCGACGACGTCGCGGCACCTCGGCATGACGGTCCGACGACACCCTGTCCACTCGATGACGAAAGCAGGAGACCATGGACTCCTCTCAGGACACCTCCGACATGATGACACCCCTCGAGCGCCTGGGGGCCTCGCGGCGCAGCTTCCTCGCCCTCGCAGGCGCCGGCGGCGGCGCGGTCGCGCTCTCGGCCTGCGCGGGCGGCGGGGGAGGCGACGACTCCTCGTCCAGCGGCGATGCGGCCGACGGCGGCGGCGACAAGTCCGACGACAACCCGTTCGGCGTGAAGTCCGGCTCGAGCGTGGACGTCGTCATCTTCGACGGCGGCTACGGCGACGACTACGCGAAGGACGCCGGCAAGGCCTTCGAGAAGCTCCACTCGGACATCACCCCCAAGGTCACCTCGACGGTGAACATCCAGCCCGAGCTGCAGCCGCGCTTCGTCGGCGGCAACCCGCCGGACCTCTTCGACAACTCCGGCGCCCAGTCCATGAGCGTCGAGGCCCTCGTCAACCAGGATCAGCTCGCCGACCTCCAGCCGCTGCTCGACGCGAAGGGAGTGGACGGCACCGCGATCAAGGACACCCTGCTTCCGGGCGCCACGGATCCCGGCACGTACTCGGGCACCTTCCTCGCACTGAACTACGTCTACACGGTCTACGCGATCTGGTACTCGGCCAAGCAGTTCGAGGACAAGGGATGGTCGGCCCCCAAGACCTGGGACGACCTGATGGCCCTCGGCGAGGAGGCGAAGAAGGACAAGATCGCCCTCTTCTCCTACGGCGGCCAGAACGCCTCGAACTACTACCAGGAGCTCGCCCTGACGATGGCGATCAAGGAGGGCGGCCTGGACGTCCAGAAGAAGCTCGACTCCCTGGATGCCAAGGCCTTCGAGCAGGACACCGTCGTCAAGGCCTTCGCGGCGATGGAGGACGCGGTCAAGGCCGGCTTCTTCGCCAAGGGCGGCGAGGGGATCAAGCACACCCAGGCGCAGACGGACTGGGTGACCGGCAAGTCGGTCATCTATCCCTCGGGCTCGTGGATCGAGAACGAGCAGCGCGAGGTCACCCCCGACGACTACGAGATGACGGGCGCCCCGGCACCGCTGCTGAGCAGCGGTGCGAAGCTCCCGTACGAGGCCGTCCACGGCACCGCGGGCGAGCCGTTCCTGGTCCCGTCCAAGGGCAAGAACACCGCCGGTGGCATGGAGTTCCTGCGCGTGATGCTCTCCAAGGAGCAGGCCACGAACTTCACCACGCTCACCGGTTCGCCCACTGTCGTGAAGGATGCCGCGCCCACCGGTGACGACGCCTCGACGGCGCTGAAGTCCGTGCTCTCCATGATCGAGGGGGCGGGGGAGAACACCTTCACCTTCAACTTCGTGGACTGGTACAACCTGGGCCCCGACACCGTGACCCAGTGGACTGAGTTCCTCTCCGGCGCGATCGGCGCCGACGAGCTGCGAGAGAAGCAGCAGAAGATGCTCGACAAGGTGCGCGAGGACGACTCGATCAAGAAGTTCGACGTCGAGTGATGGTCGCGGTCCCCACGACGGCGCCGACCGCGGAAGCTCCCCGCTCCCGCGGTCGGCGCCAGCGCCTGACGCTCGAGCGGGTGGTCTTCTTCGCCATGTTCCTGGGGCTGCCCCTGCTCGTGTACGTCCTGTTCGTGGTCTCGCCGTTCGTGCAGGCCTTCTACTACTCGCTGACCGACTGGCGCGGCGTCTCCGCCTCCCAGGACTTCATCGGCCTGAAGAACTACGCGACGCTGTTCGCGGACGACAACTTCCGTCGGGCCCTGTGGCACAACGCGGTCCTGATGGTCGTGCTGCCGCTCATCACGATCACGCTGGCCTACGCCCTCGCGGTGCTCGTGACGATCGGCGGCGACAGCCGGGGCGAGGTCAAGGGCATCCGCGGCGCGAGCGTGTACCGCGTGATCAGCTTCTTCCCGTACGTCATCCCCGCGGTCGTCATCGGCATCCTCTTCGCCTTCATCTACGCCCCGGGCGGCGGCCTCCTGAACGGCCTCCTCGGTCTGGTGGGGATCGACTCGCAGATCGCCTGGCTCGGTGATCCCCGCGTCGCCATGGCGGCCATCGTCGTGGCCGTCGTGTGGAACATGGTCGGGTTCTACATGGTGCTGTTCGTGGCCGCGATCAAGGCCGTGCCCTCGGAGGTCATCGAGGCCGCCCGACTGGACGGCGCGGGTCGGCTGCGCCTGTCGGTGCAGGTCGTCCTGCCGATGATCCGCGAGAACATCTCGACCGCCCTCGTGTACATGGGGATCATGGCGCTGGACATGTTCGTGTTCGTCAACGTCATGACGCCCAACGGCGGCACCTCGAAGAGCACCGAGGTGGTCTCGAGGTACCTCTACGAGACGGCGTTCCAGAAGTCGAACTTCGGCCTCGCCTCCGCCATGGGCGTGGTGATGGCGCTGTTCACGATGATCATGGCGGCGATCGTGCTGCTGTCCAGCCGCAGGAGGGAACGATGAGCGCCGTGAGGACCGCAGACGCCGACGCCGCCGGGCGGACGTCCGCGTCGTCCGGCTCCGGGGGAGCGGTGCCCGTCGAGCCGCGTCGACGACGTGCCTCCGGGGGCGACCGGGTCTTCGCCGCCGTGTCCCACGTGATCCTCGCGCTGTGGGCCCTCGTGGTCATCCTGCCGCTGCTGTGGACCGTGTTCAGCTCGTTCAAGGACTCGCGCTCGATCCTCGCCTCGCCGTTCAGCTTCCCGAAGACCTGGAACTTCGACAACTTCGCACGGGCGTGGACGACGGCCGGCATCGGCCGCTACTTCCTGAACACGGTGATCGTGGTCGGCGCCTCGCTCGTGCTGGTCATGCTGCTGGGGGCGATGTGCGCCTACGTCCTGGCGAGGTACACGTTCCCGGGCCGCACGATCATCTACTACGCGCTGATCGCCGGCCTGACCTTCCCTCTGTTCCTCGCCGTGGTCCCGCTGTTCTTCATCCTGAAGTCCATGGGGCTGCAGGGGAACTACCTGGGACTGATCCTGAGCTACGTGGGCTTCGCCCTGCCGTTCACGGTGTTCTTCCTCTACGCCTTCTTCCGGCAGCTGCCGGACGAGATCGGCGAGGCGGCGCAGATCGACGGTGCGGGGGACTTCCGCACCTTCTTCCAGGTGATGCTGCCGATGGCGAAGCCGGGCCTGGTGTCCATCACGATCTTCAACTTCCTGGGCCTGTGGAACCAGTTCCTGCTGCCGATCGTGCTGAACACCGACCCCGACAAGTACGTGCTGGCCCAGGGCCTCGCGAACATGCAGGCCCAGCAGGGCTATCAGACGGACTGGTCGGCGATGTTCGCCTCCGTCACGATCACCATCCTCCCGGTGCTGATCGTCTACGTGATCTTCCAGCGCCAGCTCCAGGGCGGCGTCGGACCGAGCACGAACAAGTAGGCGCACGGGACGCGGGCCGCGGAGCGCGGACCCCGGGCCCCGGAAACTGGACCCGGGTGCTCTGTTCCGGACAGGCCGATGGTGGGGAGCCGTGGCGATATCGCCACGGCTCCCCCCCCAAGGCCCCGCGGCGCCAAGGGGCCGCGGCCCCCCCCGGCCCAAAG
>NZ_JAEDAJ010000003.1:115819-201274 GCF_016623465.1 Brachybacterium halotolerans | reverse complement strand
GGGGGGGGGTGGGGGGGGCCGCGGGGGGGGGGGGGGGGGCGGGGGCCCCACACCCCCCCCCCCCCCCCCCCCGCGCCCCGTCTGCGCCATGGGCACGCGGCACCGCCGGGCCCTTCGACCGTTCGAGGGAAGACGCCGCAGGGCCGGTGCGAGGCCGGTGCGCTGCCCGCACGCTGTCCGCGCGCCGTCCGTGCGATCGCCGGCCGGACCGCGCCGCGGGCTGTGCCGTGTGACTCGCTCCACCTGTCCTGCCCTCGACGGGGAGCATGCGGGATGGCAGACTGGGGGAGTTGTCTGTGCGGGCCGACATGCCCGGTTCCGTTCACCGCTCCCGCGCTCTGCGCGACGCGGCGAATGATCACCGGATGAGGCCCAGCCCCAGGATGCGAACGGCGCCACCGCGTCGAGAGCGCATCGTGAAGAGGGAGAGCACGGACCAGCCGGCAACGGTCACTCGCCCATGGGGCTTCGTCCCCTAGGGAGTGCGACACGCCCGTCCTCGGGTACCGGTGCCGACTGCATGAATGTCCAGACGAGAGAGAGACAGGACGCCATGGCGGGACAGAAGATCCGCATCAGGCTGAAGTCGTACGACCACGAGGTCATCGATAGCTCGGCGCGCAAGATCGTCGACACGGTGAGCCGTGCGGGTGCGACCGTTGTCGGCCCCGTGCCGCTGCCGACCGAGAAGAACGTGTTCTGCGTGATCCGTTCGCCCCACAAGTACAAGGACTCCCGCGAGCACTTCGAGATGCGCACGCACAAGCGTCTGATCGACATCGTCGATCCCACGCCCAAGGCCGTGGACTCGCTGATGCGCCTCGATCTGCCGGCGGACGTCAACATCGAGATCAAGCTCTGAGGCAGGCCGATATGAGCAACGAACTGACAGGGCAGGCTGCCCGCGCCGTCGCCGGCGTGCTCGGCACCAAGCTCGGCATGACCCAGGTCTGGGACGAGAACGGCAAGCTCGTGCCGGTCACTGTCGTCCAGACCGACTCCAACGTCGTCACCCAGGTGCGCTCCGTGGAGAACGACGGCTACGACGCGGTCCAGATCGCGTACGGCCAGATCGATCCCCGCAAGGTGAGCAAGCCGCTCAAGGGCCACTTCGAGAAGGCCGGCGTGACCCCGCGCCGCCACCTCGCGGAGCTGCGCACTTCCGATGCCGCGGACTACACCGTGGGCCAGGAGCTCGACGCCTCCGTGTTCGAGGCCGGCCAGAAGGTCGACATCGTCGGCACCACCAAGGGCAAGGGCACCGCGGGCGTCATGAAGCGCCACGGGTTCGCCGGTGTCAGCGCCTCCCACGGTGCGCACCGCAACCACCGCAAGCCCGGCTCGATCGGCGGCGCCTCCACCCCTGGTCGCGTGTTCAAGGGCCTGCGCATGGCCGGCCGCATGGGCAACGTCCGCACCAGTGTCCAGAACCTGACCGTGCATGCGGTCGACGTCGAGAAGGGCCTCGTGCTCGTCAAGGGTGCCGTCCCCGGCCCCAAGGGCGGTCTCGTGCTGGTCCGCTCGGCCGTCAAGAGCCCCGTGAAGGAGGCCTGAGCCCGATGGCAGAGAACCTGACCGTCGACGTCCTCGACCCGGCCGGGAAGAAGTCCGGCACGGCCGAGCTCCCCGCGTCGATCTTCGACGTGCAGACCAACGTCCCGCTCATCCACCAGGTCGTCGTCGCCCAGCTCGCGGCCGCCCGCCAGGGCACGCACAAGGCGAAGACCCGCGGTGAGGTGGCCGGCGGCGGCAAGAAGCCGTACAAGCAGAAGGGCACCGGCCGGGCTCGTCAGGGCTCGATCCGCGCTCCTCAGTTCGCCGGCGGCGGCATCGTCCACGGGCCGGTCCCGCGCGACTACAGCCAGCGCACCCCCAAGAAGATGAAGGCCGCCGCGCTGCGCGGTGCCCTCTCGGACCGGGCGCGCAACGGCCGCGTCCACGTCCTGAGCTCGCTGCTCGAGGGCGACGCGCCCTCGACCAAGGCCGCGCGCTCCGCGCTGGGCCGCATCTCCGAGCGCGAGCACGTCCTCGTCGTGATCCGTCGCGACGACGAGCTGGGCGCCCTGAGCACCCGCAACCTGCCCACGGCGCATGTCCTGTTCGCCGACCAGCTGAACACCTACGACGTCATGCTCAGCGACGACGTCGTGTTCACCTCCGGCGGTCTCGAGGACTTCGTCGCGCGCGCCACCCTGTCCCTGCCCACGTCCTCCTTCGCCGCGGCGAAGAACGCGGGTGTCGAGGAGGAGTCCAAGTGACCACGCTGAACAAGGACCCGCGGGACATCGTCCTGGCCCCGATCGTCTCCGAGAAGAGCTACGGGCTGATGGACGAGGGCAAGTACACCTTCGAGGTGGACCCCCGCGCCAACAAGACCGAGATCAAGATCGCGATCGAGAAGATCTTCGACGTGAAGGTCGCCTCGGTGAACACGATCAACCGCCAGGGCAAGGCGCGCCGCACCCGCTACGGGCTCGGCAAGCGCAAGGACACCAAGCGCGCTGTCATCACCCTGACCGACGGAACCATCGACATCTTCGGAGGGTCGGTCGCCTGAGCGACCGATCGCCGAGGATCCGAAGAGAGTCAGAGGGAAACCCACCATGGGAATTCGCAAGCACAAGCCGACCACGCCGGGCCGTCGCGGCTCGAGCGTCGCCGACTTCGTCGAGATCACTCGCAGTGAGCCCGAGAAGTCGCTGGTCCGCCCGCTCTCCAAGAGCGGCGGCCGCAACTCCAACGGTCGCGTCACCTCGCGTCACCGCGGCGGTGGCCACAAGCGCGCGTACCGCGTGATCGACTTCCGCCGCGCCGACAAGGACGGCGTGAACGCCAAGGTCGCCCACATCGAGTACGACCCCAACCGCACCGCTCGCATCGCGCTGCTGCACTACGCGGACGGCGAAAAGCGCTACATCCTCGCCCCGGCGAAGCTCCGTCAGGGCGACTGGATCGAGAACGGCGCCGGCGCGGACATCAAGCCGGGCAACAACCTGCCCCTGCGCAACATCCCGCTGGGCACCGTGGTGCACGCCATCGAGCTGCGCCCCGGCGGCGGCGCGAAGATCGCCCGCTCGGCCGGCGCCTCCGTGCAGCTGGTCGCCAAGGAGGGCCGCTTCGCGCAGCTGCGCATGCCCTCCGGCGAGATCCGCAACGTCGACGCGGACTGCCGTGCGACCATCGGCGAGGTCGGCAACGCCGAGCAGTCGAACATCAACTGGGGCAAGGCCGGCCGCATGCGCTGGAAGGGCAAGCGTCCGCACGTGCGCGGCGTGGTCATGAACCCGGTCGACCACCCGCACGGCGGCGGCGAGGGCCGCACCTCCGGTGGTCGTCACCCGGTGTCGCCCTGGGGCCAGCCCGAGGGCCGCACCCGGCGTCCGAACAAGGAGAGCGAGAAGCTCATCGTCCGTCGTCGCCGCACGGGCAAGAAGCGCTGATAGGGAGCCAGAAGTATGCCTCGCAGTATTGCCAAGGGCCCGTTCATCGACGACCACCTTCAGAAGAAGGTCGACGTCGCCAACGAGAAGGGCACCAAGAACGTCATCAAGACCTGGTCGCGTCGTTCGGTCATCACGCCGGACTTCCTCGGCCACACCTTCGCAGTGCATGACGGCCGCAAGCACGTCACGGTGTTCGTCACCGAGTCGATGGTGGGCCACAAGCTCGGCGAGTTCGCCCCCACGCGGACTTTCAAGGGCCACGAGAAGGACGACCGGAAGGGCCGTCGTCGCTGATGCGAGTCAGTGACGACAGCACTTCTCTCGAAGAGAGGACAGCAATGGAAGCCAAGGCGCAGGTGCGGTATCTCCGCATGTCGCCCATGAAGGCCCGGCGCGTTGTGGACCTGATTCGTGGCAAGAGCACGGTCGAGGCTCAGGACATCCTGCGGTTCGCACCGCAGGTGGCCTCCGAGCCCGTCCTGAAGCTCGTGCAGTCCGCGATCGCCAACGCCAGGGTGAAGGCCGATCAGGCGGGGGAGCGTTTCGACGAGCGGGAGCTCGTCGTCTCCGCCGCGTACGTCGACGAGGGTCCGACCATGAAGCGGTTCCAGCCGCGTGCTCAGGGTCGTGCCTTCCAGATCAAGAAGCGCACCAGCCACGTCACCGTGGTGGTCGCTCCCGTGAACAAGTAAGGAGTCCCGTATGGGCCAGAAGGTCAATCCCAATGGGTTCCGCCTCGGGATCACCACGGAGCACACCAGCCGGTGGTTCGCCGACTCCACCAAGGAGGGGCAGCGGTACCGCGACTACGTGAAGGAAGACGTCGCGATCCGCAAGCTCATGTCCGAGGGACTCGAGCGTGCCGGCATCTCCAAGGTCGAGATCGAGCGCACCCGTGACCGTGTCCGCGTCGACCTGCACACCGCCCGCCCGGGCATCGTGATCGGGCGCCGCGGTGCGGAGGCCGAGCGCCTCCGCGGCGAGCTCGAGAAGCTCACCGGCAAGCAGATCCAGCTGAACATCCTCGAGGTCAAGAACCCCGAGGCCGACTCCCAGCTGGTCGCGCAGGGCATCGCCGAGCAGCTCGCCGCTCGCGTGTCCTTCCGCCGTGCGATGCGCAAGGGCATGCAGTCCGCGCAGCGCGCCGGCGCCAAGGGCATCCGCGTGGCGGTCTCCGGCCGCCTCGGCGGCGCCGAGATGAGCCGCAGCGAGTTCTACCGCGAGGGTCGCGTGCCTCTGCACACCCTTCGCGCGAACATCGACTACGGCTTCTACGAGGCCCGCACCGCCTTCGGCCGCATCGGCGTGAAGGTGTGGATCTACAAGGGCGACGTCACCGCCAAGGAGCTCGCGGCCCAGCAGGCCGCCTCGCAGGGTCCCCGCTCCGGTCGGGGCCCGCGTGCCGAGCGTCCGCGCGGCCGTCGCAACGAGCGCAACGCCGCCGCCCGTCAGCAGCGTCCCGAGCAGGCCGAGCAGGCTGCTCCCGCCGCCGCCGAGCAGAGCGCTGCGCCCGCTGAGTCCGGAACGGAGGCCTGAGGGACATGCTGATCCCCCGCAGGACCAAGCACCGCAAGCAGCACCACCCCACCCGCAGCGGCATGTCCAAGGGCGGCAACGATCTCGCGTTCGGCGAGTACGGCATCCAGGCGCTCGCGCCGGCGTACGTCACGAACCGCCAGATCGAGGCCGCGCGTATCGCCATGACCCGCTACATGAAGCGCGGCGGCAAGGTGTTCATCAACATCTACCCCGATCGACCGCTCACCAAGAAGCCTGCCGAGGTCCGCATGGGCTCGGGCAAGGGCTCCGTGGAGTGGTGGGTCGCCAACGTCAAGCCGGGCCGCGTCATGTTCGAGGTCGCCGGTGTGTCCGATGAGGTGGCTCGTGAGGCGCTGCGCCTGGCAGCTCACAAGCTGCCGATGAAGTGCCGCATCCTGAGCCGAGAGGGTGGTGACATCTGATGGCAGCGACCAAGCTCACCGCCGAGGAGCTCGACAAGCTGGACGACCAGAAGCTGGCCGACGAGCTGTCGAAGGCCAAGGACGAGCTGTTCAAGCTCCGCTTCCAGTCCGCGACCGGCCAGCTGGAGAGCTCCGGCCGCCTGCGGTCCGTCAAGAAGGACATCGCGCGGATCTACACGATCCTGCGTGAGCGCGAGCTGGGGATCCGCCAGGCCCCGACCGCCGAGTGACCGCGAAGCGAGGAGAACACATGAACGACAACGTCCACGAGGACGCAGCCGTCGAGGGGCACCACGCCTCCTCGCACGACCGTCCCTACCGCAAGACCCTGCGCGGGTACGTCGTCTCCGACAAGATGGACAAGACCATCGTCGTCGAGGTCGAGGAGCGCGTGAAGCACTCCCTGTACGGCAAGGTCATGACCAAGACCAAGAAGTTCAAGGCGCACGACGAGGAGAACACCGCCGGCATCGGCGACCAGGTCCTCCTCATGGAGACGCGCCCGCTCTCGGCGTCGAAGCACTGGCGCCTGGTCGAGATCATCGAGAAGGCCAAGTGACCCGTCGATCCTCGTGATCGCAGGCGCTCGGTGCCGCTGAGGCCGGCCGTCCCCACTGGGGGCGGCCGGCCTCTCTCGTATGCGGTCCCGCTGCCGCCGAGTCCTCCGGGCAGCGGGAGCATGCGTCGGCCTCTGAGAGGGCTGTGCGTCTGCCGCCAACAGGGCTGTGCGTCGGTCCCGAGCCGGGCCTCGCGCCGGCATCCCGCGGGACGGCTCGGCATCCGCGGGAGCGGGGGAGCGGAGTCGGCCGAATCCCCCGGCCGACGTCCGGGATGTGAACCGCGACACTCCCTGTGAGAGATCCGCGTATGCACTGGTCAGAGTCCTGTTTCGAGCATCGATCCAGGTCATGGACCTGACATCGGCCGCGAAACCTGTTTTCCTAGTGCGCCGTGCCCGCTCCCCGGGAATTCCGCCGGCTCGCCGACGGCGCTCCCTCGGGGCACGAGGAAGGAAGCGCCGACCACCCTGTTCCCGGGCGTCGGCCCCTCGGCACCGCAGCCCCACGAAGGCAGGTCCATGTCCTCTTCCGAGCCGTCATCTATGCCCGGCGCCGATCCCACGGTCGGCGCCGACCCCCAGTTCGGTCCGCAGAGCGAACCCGCACGCGGCTCCGGCCGCACCGGCCGCAAGCTCCTCGGCCGCAAGCCCAAGCAGCCGCGCCTCGAGGTCGATGACGTGCTCGTCGTCAAGGGCTCCAAGATGCGCACCGCGATCGGCGGCACCGTCGTCGGCAACGTCATGGAGTGGTTCGACTTCGGCGTCTACGGCTACATGGCGATCATGCTGTCGCAGCTGTTCTTCGACACCGGCAGCGAATCGCTCGACCAGATCCTCAGCCTCCTCGGCTTCGCGGTGAGCTTCCTCGTGCGCCCCTTCGGCGGACTGGTGCTCGGGCCCCTGGGTGACAAGATCGGACGCCAGAAGGTCCTGTTCTTCACGATGGCGATGATGGCCCTCGCGACGGCGCTGATCGGCGTGCTGCCGACGATCTCCGACATCGGCGTGTGGGCGGCGTTCCTGCTTTATGCCCTGAAGCTCGTGCAGGGCTTCTCCACCGGCGGCGAGTACGCGGGAGCCACCACGTACGTCTCCGAGTACGCGCCAGACAAGAAGCGCGGCTTCTATGCGTCGACGCTCGATGTGGGCTCCTACTTCGGCTTCGCCCTCGGAGCCGGCGCCGTCGCCCTTACCCACCTCATCACCTCAGCGGTCTGGGGTCCCGACGCGATGCTCGCCTGGGGCTGGCGCGTGCCCTTCCTCATCGCGATTCCGCTCGGCGCGATCGCGATCTGGTTCCGCGCCCGCATCCCCGAGACCCCGGCGTTCGAGGCCACGGAGGCGGAGCAGCAGGCGGAGGGAGCTCCCTCCGCGGAGGACGCTGGATCCCTGCACGTCCGCAAGGGCCCGGTCGACATCGTGCGCTACCACTGGCGCGAGCTGCTCATCGCCATCGCGATCGTGGCCGCCACGAACGCGACCGGCTACGCGCTCACGAGCTACATGCCCACGTACCTGGGCACGCAGTTCGGGTACAACGAGATGACGAGCGCCGCGACCACGATCCCGGCACTGCTCATCCTGTGCGTGATGATCCCGTTCGCGGGGCGGGCCTCCGACCGCTTCGGTCGGCGCGCTGTCTATTTCGCGGGGTCGGCGACCTCGGTCGTGCTCATGCTCCCGGCGTTCTGGCTCATGCATCAGAGTTCGTTCCTCGAGATCCAGGTGGCGATGGTGATCGTCGCGCTCCCCGTCGCGCTGTTCGTGGGGCCCTCGGCAGCGGCGCTGCCGGCGCTGTTCCCGACGGCCGCGCGCTACGGAGCGATGGGCATCGCCTACAACATCTCGGTCTCGCTGTTCGGCGGCACGACCCCGGTGATCTCGCAGACCCTGATCGAATGGACGGGCAACAGCTACATGCCCGCTCTCTGGCTCATGCTCTTCGGTCTGATCGCCGGCATCGCGGTGTTCTTCATGAGTGAGAGCGCGAAGCGTCCGCTGCTCGGGTCGTTCCCGTCGGTGGAGTCCGAGGAGGAGGCTCGAGACCTCGTCGCCCACCAGGACGAGAACCCGCTCCTGAACACCTCGGAGATGCCCATCGTGGTCGATCCCGAGATGGAGGCGGAGATCGAGGCCGCGATGGACGTGCCCGGCGCGGGTCTCCCGTCCGACGCGGACGCGCAGTCCGAAGACGAGGGCCGCGACGGCAGCGGCGCATCGGGCACGGATCGCGTCGGGGCCGGCTCCTGACTGACCCGGAGACCGATGCCCCCTGAAGGACGCGGGGGAGCGGTGCTCCGCTGACGGGCCCGGCCGACGGACTTCTCTTCGGCCGGGCCCGTCCGCGTCCCGGCGCCTCGGCGCCTGGGCGACCACTGCGCATGAGCAAGGACACAGGCCCGCCGACGGTCCCGCCCTTCCGCCCGACCCCGCCCAGCACCTACACTTGAACGGTTGCTGATCTCGTGCATGCCCTCGGGCGTGCACGGAGGATGCGGACCGCAGCGTCCATCCCCCGTCGGAGACCGCGCACCATCGGCCCCCTCGTGAGCCCCGGGTGTGTCCGAGTCCGCCGGAGGGTTTTTTGATGCCCGCCGCGCTCCGCACCGTCATCCGGCCCTGCGGCCGGGTATCCGGGCAACGGTCCATATCCGTTCCGCAAGGCTGGCTCCCCGTCCCGGGTGGCGAGAACCGGCGAGACGACAGGAGTACTGAGTGATTCAGCAGGAGTCGCGACTGAAGGTCGCCGACAACACGGGTGCGAAGGAGATCCTCTGCATCCGCGTTCTCGGTGGCTCCGGTCGCCGTTACGCAAGCATCGGCGACACCATCGTGGCGACCGTCAAGGACGCCATCCCCGGTGGCAACGTCAAGAAGGGCGATGTCGTCAAGGCCGTCGTCGTGCGCACCACCAAGGAGCGCCGTCGCGCCGACGGTTCCTACATCCGTTTCGATGAGAATGCCGCCGTGATCCTCAAGACGGACGGCGAGCCGCGAGGCACGCGCATCTTCGGCCCCGTGGGCCGCGAGCTGCGCGACAAGCGGTTCATGAAGATCATCTCGCTGGCGCCGGAGGTGCTGTGACATGGCAGGCATGAAGATCAAGAAGGGTGACCTGGTCCAGGTCATCACCGGCCGCACGAGCGATGGCGACAAGGCCGCCAAGCGCGGGCTCGAGCCGGGCGACAAGGGCAAGCAGGGCCGTGTGCTCGAGGTGTTCACCGACACGCAGCGCGTGCTGGTGGAGGGCGTCAACCGCCGCACCCACCACCTGCGTCCGACCCAGCAGGGCGGCGCCGGCGGCATCGAGCAGCGCGAGGCTCCGATCCACGTCTCGAACGTGGCGCTCGTCGACCCCGAGGACAACCGTCCCACCAAGGTCGGCTACCGCGTGGAGACCCTCGAGCTCGAGAACGGCCGCACCAAGCAGGTCCGTGTGCGCTACGCCAAGCGCTCCGGGAAGGACATCTGATGAGCACCGTGACGACCGAGGCGCCCACCCCGCGCCTGAAGACCACCTACCGTGACGAGATCAAGGCGAAGCTCTCCGAGCAGTTCGGCTACGAGAACGTCATGCTGGTCCCCGGCCTGACCAAGATCGTCGTGAACATGGGCGTCGGCGACGCCGCTCGCGACTCGAAGGTGATCGACGGCGCGATCCGCGACCTCGCCACCATCACCGGTCAGAAGCCTCAGGTGACCAAGGCCCGCAAGTCCATCGCGCAGTTCAAGCTGCGCGAGGGCATGCCGATCGGCGCCCACGTGACGCTGCGCGGCGACCGCATGTGGGAGTTCCTGGACCGTCTGCTGTCCACGGCCCTCCCGCGCATCCGCGACTTCCGCGGCCTGTCGCCCAAGCAGTTCGACGGCAGCGGCAACTACACCTTCGGTCTCACGGAGCAGGTCATGTTCCACGAGATCGACCAGGACGAGATCGACCGGGTCCGCGGCATGGACATCACGGTCGTGACCACCGCGAAGACCGACGACGAGGGACGCGCCCTGCTCAAGCTGCTCGGCTTCCCCTTCAAGGAGAACTGACATGGCAAAGACAGCGCTGATCAAGAAGCAGGAGCGCAAGCCGAAGTTCGGCGTGCGCGCCTACACCCGGTGCCAGCGGTGCGGTCGTCCGCACTCGGTGTACCGCAAGTTCGGGCTCTGCCGCGTGTGCCTGCGCGAGATGGCTCACCGCGGTGAGCTCCCCGGCGTCACGAAGAGCAGCTGGTAAGGACTATCACCACAGGTCCTGCGAAGAGCGCCACGGCGCCGCTGCAGGAAACCAGGTGAGGAAGAAGCACTAAGACATGACCATGACCGACCCGATCGCGGACATGCTGACGCGTGTCAGGAACGCCTCCGGCGCCTACCACGATACCGTCACCATGCCGTACTCGAAGCTGAAGAGCGGCATCGCGAACATCCTGAAATCCGAGGGCTACATCCTCGGCTGGCACGAGGAAGAGGCCGAGGTGGGCAAGAACCTCGTCCTCGAGCTCAAGTACGGCCAGAGCCGCGAGCGCGCCATCTCCGGCGTCCGCCGCATCTCGAAGCCGGGCCTTCGCGTGTACGCCAAGTCCACCAATCTGCCCAAGGTCCTCGGCGGCCTGGGCGTGGCGATCCTGTCCACGTCCTCCGGCCTCCTGACCGACAAGCAGGCTGCCAAGAAGGGTGTGGGTGGGGAAGTCCTCGCCTACATCTGGTGAGCGGGAGAGGAGCACACCGATATGTCCCGCATCGGATTCCGACCGGTCCCCGTGCCGGCAGCCGTCCAGAACGTCACCATCGATGGCCGCACCGTCACCGCGACGGGCCCCAAGGGCGAGCTCTCGCACACCGTGCCTGAGCCCCTGACCATCGAGCGCAACGACGCCGGCGAGCTCGTCGTGCGCCGTCCCGACGACGAGCAGGAGAACCGTGCGCTGCACGGCCTCACCCGCACGCTCGTCAACAACATCCTCCTCGGCGTGACCGAGGGGTACGAGAAGAAGCTGGAGATCGTGGGCACGGGCTACCGTGTGACCGCGAAGGGCACCGACCTCGAGTTCGCGCTCGGCTTCTCCCACCCCGTCATCGTGAAGGCTCCCCAGGGGATCTCCTTCTCCGTCGAGTCGCCCACCAAGTTCGCGGTGGCCGGCATCGACAAGCAGCAGGTGGGCCAGGTCGCAGCGAAGATCCGCGGCATCCGCCCGCCCGAGCCGTACAAGGGCAAGGGCGTGCGCTACGCGGACGAGGTCGTGCTGCGCAAGGCCGGAAAGGCTGGTAAGTGATCATGGGTTACGCAGAGAAGCACACGACCGGCTCCCGCGGCAGCCGGCTGCGCGCCCGGGGCCGTCGCCACCTGCGCGTGCGCCGCCGCATCGTCGGCTCCGCCGAGCGCCCCCGTCTGGTGGTCACCCGCTCGCAGCGCCACATGTTCGTCCAGGTCGTGGACGACGCGAAGGGCATCACCCTGGCGTCGGCCTCCACCATGGAGCAGGACCTGCGCGGGGCCGAGGGCACCAAGTCGGACAAGGCCCGCACCGTCGGGACCCTCGTCGCCGAGCGCGCCAAGGCCGCCGGCATCGACGCGGTCGTCTTCGACCGCGGTGGCAACAAGTACCACGGCCGCGTGGCCGCCGTCGCGGACGGCGCTCGCGAGGCCGGCCTGGCACTGTGATCGCCCCCCGGACACAGGACGAGAAGAGGAACTGATATGGCTGCACAGCAGCGGAACAGCGGTCCCGCGGCCTCCGGCCGTCGGGGCGAGAACTCCAACAACGATTCGCGCAGCGGCGGCAACGACCGCGGGCGCGGTGGGCGTCGCGGCGAGGGCCGCGGTCGCCAGCAGGACGCGGAGAAGTCCGCGTTCCTCGAGCGCGTGGTGAACATCAACCGCGTCTCGAAGGTCGTCAAGGGCGGCCGTCGCTTCTCCTTCACCGCTCTCGTGGTGGTGGGCGATGGCGACGGCACCGTCGGCGTCGGCTACGGCAAGGCCAAGGAGGTCCCCTCGGCGATCTCCAAGGGTGTCGAGGAGGCGAAGAAGAACTTCTTCCGCGTCCCGCGCATCCAGGGCACCGTCGTGCACCAGGTCCAGGGCCACGACGCGGCGGGCACCGTCCTGCTGCGTCCCGCCGCCCCCGGCACCGGTGTGATCGCCGGCGGCCCGGTCCGCGCCGTCCTCGAGTGCGCGGGAGTGAACGACGTGCTCTCGAAGTCGCTCGGGTCGAGCAACCAGATCAACATCGTGCGTGCGACCATCGACGCGCTCAAGCAGCTCGAGGAGCCGGAGGCCGTCGCGGCCCGTCGCGGTCTCCCGGTCGAGGACGTCGTCCCCGCCCCGCTGCTGCGCGCCCAGGCCGCAGGCCGCGCCGCCGCTCGCGAGGCCAAGGCCTCCGAGAAGGTGGGTGCGTGATGCAGCTGAAGGTGACCCAGACCCGATCCCTCATCGGCGAGAACCAGATCCAGCGTGCGACCCTGCGCGGCCTCGGCCTCAAGCGCATCGGCGACACGGTGGTGAAGGAGGACCGCCCTGAGATCCGCGGCATGATCCGCGCCGTCACCCACCTGGTGACGGTCGAAGAGGTGGACTGACACATGACTGATTCGCAGAACCCGATGAAGCTCCACGACCTGCGCCCCGCGCCCGGTTCCAAGACCGCGCGCACCCGCGTCGGCCGTGGTGAGGCCTCGAAGGGCAAGACCGCCGGCCGCGGCACCAAGGGCACCAAGGCCCGCTACCAGGTGCCCGCGGGCTTCGAGGGCGGCCAGATGCCCCTGCACATGCGGCTCCCGAAGCTGCGCGGCTTCACCAACCCCTTCCGCGTCGAGTACCAGGTCGTGAACCTGGCGACCCTGTCCGAGCTGTTCCCCGAGGGCGGCACGGTCACGGTCGAGGATCTCGTCGCCAAGGGCGCCGTGCGCAAGAACCAGCCCGTGAAGGTGCTGGGGACGGGCGACGTGAGCGTGAAGCTCGACGTCACCGCGCAGAAGTTCTCCGCCTCGGCGGAGCAGAAGATCACGGCGGCTGGCGGGACGGCCCGCACCGCGTGAGCGCGCTCGCGCTTCTTTGACGGGGCGCCGCAGGGGGAAATACTCTTCCTGCGGTGCCCTGTCGGCATGTCCGGGCCCCATCGACGGGCCCCTGAGAAGGGAGTCACGTGAACGCGTTCGTCCGAGCGTTTCGCACCCCCGAGCTGCGGGCGAAGATCTTCTTCACCCTGGCTCTGATGGCGATCTATCGGCTCGGTGTCTTCGTGCCCACCCCCGGGTTCGACTACACCAACGTCACCGTGTGCGCCGAGCAGGCCTCGACGGGCAGCGGCAGCGTCCTGGGGATGGTGAACCTGTTCTCGGGCGGCGCGCTGCTGCAGATGTCGGTGTTCTCCCTGGGCGTGATGCCGTACATCACCGCCTCGATCATCATCCAGCTGCTGCGCGTGGTGATCCCCCGCTTCGAGGAGCTGCACAAGGAGGGCCAGGCGGGCACCGCCAAGCTCACCCAGTACACGCGCTACCTCACCATCGGCCTCGCCGTGCTGCAGGCCACCACGATCATCACGATGGTGCGCACCGGCAGCTTCTTCGTCGGCTGCAACCTCCAGGTGATCCCCGACCAGGCGATCTTCACCCTGGTCCTCATGGTGCTCACGATGACCGTCGGCACCGTGCTGATCATGTGGATGGGCGAGCTCATCACCGAGCGCGGCATCGGCAACGGCATGTCCCTGCTGATCTTCACCTCGATCGCCGCCGCGTTCCCGTCCTCCATGGGTCAGATCTGGCAGCTGCAGGGCTGGATGACCTTCTCGCTGATCATCCTCGTCGCGCTCGTCGTGATGGTGGGCGTCGTCTTCGTCGAGCAGTCCCAGCGCCGCATCCCCGTCCAGTACGCCAAGCGCATGGTGGGACGGCGCATGTACGGCGGCACCTCCACCTACATCCCGGTCAAGGTCAACCAGGCCGGCGTCATCCCGGTGATCTTCGCGAGCTCCATCCTCGCGCTCCCGCAGCTGATCTCGTCCTTCGGCGACCCGTCGGCCGGATGGGTGCAGTGGGTCAACGCCCACCTCGTGATGGGCGCGAGCTTCTCCTGGATCTACGCGACCGTGTACGTCCTGCTGATCATCTTCTTCGCGTTCTTCTACACCTCGATCACCTTCAACGCGGAGGAGATCGCCGACAACATGAAGAAGTACGGCGGCTTCGTGCCGGGCGTGCGCGCGGGCAAGCCCACCGAGCGCTACCTGCAGTACGTCATCAACCGCATCCAGACGCCCGGCGCCCTGTACCTCGCGGTGATCTCCCTGATCCCGCTGTTCGCGCTCGTCTACCTGGGCGCCAACCAGAACTTCCCGCTCGGCGGCGCGTCCCTGCTCATCATCATCGGCGTCGGACTCGACACCGTGAAGCAGGTCGACGCGAAGCTCCAGCAGCACCACTACGAAGGGATCCTCCGATGACCGATCAGCCCACCACGAGCGCGCAGGGCTCCTCCCCGGAGACGTCGGCCGCCGCGGCCGGTGCCCGCCGCCTGCTGATCATCGGCGCACCCGGTGCGGGCAAGGGCACCCAGGCCGGCCGGATCGCCGACGCCCTCTCCATCCCCGCGATCTCCACGGGAGACATCTTCCGCGCGAACGTCTCCCAGGAGACCGAGCTCGGGAAGCTCGCGAAGTCGTACATGGACAAGGGCGAGTACGTGCCCGACTCCGTCACCAACGACATGGTCCGCTCCCGCCTGTCCGAGGAGGACGCCCGCGACGGCTTCCTGCTCGACGGCTACCCCCGCACCCTCGACCAGGTCGAGGCCCTCGACGGCATCCTGGAGGACGGCGGCGAGGGCGGCGTCGACGCGGTGCTCATGCTCGAGGTCGACTACGACGCCGTGATCCAGCGCCTCGTCGCCCGCGGCGCCGAGCAGGGCCGCTCCGACGACACCGAGGAGACCATCCGTCGCCGCCTCGAGGTCTACGCCGAGCAGACGACGCCGCTCGTCGACGTCTACGAGCGACGGGGCATCCTGCACCGCGTGAACGGCATGCGCTCGATCGACGAGGTCACCGAGGAGCTGCTGAGCGTCCTCGGCGCCCGCTGATCCGCGCACGGGAACCGGGTCGATCCCATGGGCCTGCTGCGCCGCGAACGTCCTGAGATCAAGACGGGGGAGCAGATCGCCCTCATGCGACGCAGCGGCCTGCTGCTCTCGCGCGTGCACGACATGCTCGCCGCGCACATCCGTCCGGGCATCACCACCGGCGAGCTCGACCGCCTCGCCGAGGAGATGATCCGCGACGAGGGCGCACTGCCGAACTTCAAGGGGTACCAGGGGTATCCCGCCACCGTGTGCATCAGCGTGAACGAGGTGATCGTCCACGGCATCCCGGGAGCGCAGGTGCTCGAGGAGGGCGATCTCGTCTCGATCGACGGCGGCTGCATCGTCGAGGGCTGGCACTCCGACGCCGCCCGGACCCATGTGGTCGGGGACTACCGCTCCGAGGCCGACCGCCACCTCGTCGAGGTGACCCGGGAGGCCATGTGGCAGGGGATCGTCGCGCTCGCGAGCGCGCGCCGCGTCGGGGAGATCGGCGCCGCCATCGAGGACTGCGTGGACGCCGAGGCGCTCGGGGAGCTCAGCCACCTCGAGGAGTTCGGCGGCCACGGCATCGGCACGGCCATGCACCAGGCGCCCGACGTCATGAACTTCCGCACCCGCGACCGCGGCCCGAGGATCGTCCCCGGCATGTGCCTGGCGATCGAGCCGATGCTCGTCCAGGGCTCGGCGGAGTGGGAGATGCTCGCCGACGACTGGACGGTGCGCGCGACCGGCGGCGGCCGCGCCGCCCACGTCGAGCACTCGACCGCGGTCACCGAGCAGGGCCTCGTGGTCCTCACCGCCGCCGACGGCGGGGCCTCCGAGCTCGCCGCCCGGGGAGTGGCCGCCGCGCCCGACCCGCTCGCGGCCTGAGCCCGAGCCCGCGGCGTGACGGGGTTCATCCCCTCCGCCCCTCGGTCCTGCGCGACTTCGACGGTAGGATGGTCGATCGGGTGTGCTCCGTTCGCGTTCGGGCGCGCCCAGGCGCCTCTCACCGGATCCGGGTCCGCCCGGCCCGTGTGCGATGCGCCCGGAGACCGACGCGAAACCCCGCCCCGCGACCGCGGCGGCGAGGAGATAGGGGAGGCATGGCCAAGAAGGACGGCGTGATCGAGGTCGAAGGCACGGTCAAGGAGGCGCTCGCCAACGCGCGCTTCCGGGTCGAGCTGGACAACGGGCACAAGGTGCTTGCGCACATCTCCGGGAAGATGCGGCAGCACTACATCCGCATCCTGCCCGAGGACCGCGTGGTCGTCGAGCTCAGCCCCTATGACCTCGACAAGGGCCGCATCGTCTACCGCTACAAGTGATCCCGGCGCCGCGCATCCGTGCGCGGACCGCCGGGTGGGGAAGAGATTCCCCTGAACCCGCGAGAAGGAAGTCATGAAGGTCAAGCCGAGCGTGAAGCCGATCTGTGACAGCTGCAAGGTGATCCGTCGCCACAGCGTGGTCATGGTCATCTGCAAGAACCCGCGGCACAAGCAGCGTCAGGGTTGATCGGGTCCCCCGAGAATCCCTGGCCGCGCGAGCAGCCGCGCCCGCGCCGCATCCCGAGACCCGCGATCCTGCGGATCGACGAGGGAGGCGAGCGGGCACCCCGGTGAACCGGGAGCCCCGGAGCATCCGGGGCACGGGGCCACGGCCCCGACACAACAGAAGAGCCGACACCGCCGACGGGGGAGACCCCGACGGACACCCGCAGACGGAGGCTGCGGCGCACCACGGGTGCGAGGTGTCGTCTCAGGCCTCCGAGACAGTAGGAGAACTGCACCATGGCACGTCTGGTTGGCGTTGACCTGCCGCGCGACAAGCGCGTCGAGGTCGCCCTGACGTACATCTTCGGCATCGGGCGCACCCGCGCCCTCGAGACCATCGCCGCCACCGGCGTGGACCCGAGCATCCGTGTGCGCGACCTCAGCGACGAGGACCTCGTCAAGCTGCGCGATCACATCGAGGCGAACTACCAGCACGAGGGCGATCTGCGCCGCGAGATCGCCGCGGACATCCGCCGCAAGGTCGAGATCGGCAGCTACCAGGGCCTGCGCCACCGCCGTGGCCTGCCCGTGCACGGCCAGCGCACGAAGACCAACGCGCGCACCCGCAAGGGCCCCAAGCGCACCGTGGCCGGCAAGAAGAAGGCCCGCTGATCAGCGCCCCGCGCGCCCTGCAGCAACTCCGCGCCGCCTCTTCACGGCGCATCGATCACCTGAACTGAACCGAGGAGCTCCGCCTCATGGCTACGAAGACCCGCCAGGCGGCGGCGCGCAAGCCGCGCCGCAAGTCCAACAAGAACATCGTGAACGGCCAGGCTCACATCAAGAGCACGTTCAACAACACCATCGTCTCCATCACCGACCCCACCGGCGCCGTGATCTCCTGGGCCTCCGCGGGCCAGGTCGGCTTCAAGGGCTCGCGCAAGTCCACGCCCTACGCCGCGCAGATGGCCGCCGAGGCCGCCGCCCGCCGCGCGCAGGAGCACGGCCTGAAGAAGGTCGACGTCTTCGTGAAGGGCCCGGGCTCGGGCCGCGAGACCGCGATCCGCTCGCTCACCGCGACCGGCCTCGAGGTCGGCTCCATCCAGGACGTCACCCCCCAGGCCCACAACGGCACCCGCCCCCCGAAGCGTCGTCGCGTCTGATGCAGCCGTCGTTCCGGCGCGCTCCCGCTGAGGGAGTGCGCAGGGACGACGACCCGTGGTCATCCACCCCTCATGAGCGTCATATGGCGGACGCTCGCAGAAAGGACACACCGTGCTCATTGCACAGCGCCCCACGCTGACCGAAGAGGTCGTGTCGGAGTACCGCTCCCGGTTCGTCATCGAGCCGCTCGAGCCCGGGTTCGGCTACACGCTCGGCAATTCGCTGCGCCGCACCCTCCTGTCCTCGATCCCCGGTGCCGCGGTCACCTCGATCCGCATCGACGGCGTGCTGCACGAGTTCAGCACCGTCCCCGGGGTCAAGGAGGACATCACCGAGGTCATCCTGAACATCAAGGGCCTGGTCGTCTCCTCGGAGAACGACGAGCCCGTCGTGATGTACCTGCGCAAGGAGGGTGAGGGCGACGTGACCGCCGCCGACATCACCCCGCCGGCCGGCGTCGAGATCCACAACCCGGATCTGCACATCGCGACCCTCTCGTCGAAGGGCCGCCTGGAGATCGAGCTGGTCGTCGAGCGCGGCCGCGGCTACGTCTCCGCCGCGCAGAACAAGGGCGTGGACGCCGAGATCGGCCGCGTGCCGGTCGACTCGATCTACTCGCCCGTGCTCAAGGTGACCTACAAGGTCGAGGCGACCCGCGTCGAGCAGCGCACCGACTTCGACCGTCTGATCGTGGACGTCGAGACCAAGCCGGCCATCTCCCCGCGCGACGCCGTGGCGTCGGCCGGGAAGACCCTGGTCGAGCTGTTCGGCCTGGCCCACGAGCTGAACAACGAGGCCGAGGGCATCGACATCGGCCCCTCGCCGACGGACCAGGCGCTCGCGCAGGACCTCGCCCTGCCGATCAGCGACCTGAACCTCACGGTCCGCTCGTACAACTGCCTCATGCGCGAGGGCGTGCACACCGTCGGTGAGCTCACCTCCCGCTCCGAGGCCGATCTGCTGGACATCCGCAACTTCGGGCAGAAGTCCATCGACGAGGTCAAGGCGAAGCTCGCCGACCTCGGTCTGTCGCTCAAGGACTCGCCGGCCGGCTTCGATCCGTCGGCCATCGCGACCTACGACGACGACTACGGCGACCAGTACTGACCTTCCGTCTTTCCATCTTCTAGGAGAACGACCATGCCTGCTCCCACCAAGGGTGCTCGCCTCGGTGGATCCCCCGCCCACGAGCGGATGATCCTCGCGAGCCTCGCGACCGAGCTGTTCCGTCACAAGTCCATCACCACCACCGAGACCAAGGCAAAGCGGCTGCGCCCGTACGCCGAGCGTCTGGTGACCTTCGCGAAGAAGGGCGACCTGGCCGCGCGCCGTCGCGTCATGCGCACCATCCGCGACCGCGGCGTCGTGCACGTGCTCTTCGAGGAGATCGCCCCGACGTTCTCCGAGCGTCCCGGCGGCTACACCCGCATCACCAAGGTCGGCCCCCGCAAGGGCGACAACGCCCCGATGGCCGTCATCGAGCTGGTCAGCGAGGCGTACTCGCCCAAGCAGGCCGTCGTGAAGGAGGCCGAGGGCGCCGCCAAGGGCGCTGCGAAGGCCGACGACGCGAAGGCCGACGACGCCGCCGCGGAGACTCCCGCGGCCGACGCCGCGACCGAGGCGCCCTACGGCGAGGACTCCTTCCGCGGGGAGAACCCGCCCGAGGGCTTCGACATCAAGGGCAACGAGGACTCGATGAAGTTCCACGCCCCGGACTCGCCCTGGTACGGCCGCACCGTCGCCGAGGTCTGGTTCCGCACCGCCGAGGCCGCTGAGAAGGCTGGCTTCGTCAACGCGGTGAAGAACGCCGACGAGGAGTCCGAGGAGGCCTGATCCAGGCCCCGAGGAGTCCGCGTCGTCCGACGCACGAAGGGCCCGCCGAGCAGCTGCTCGGCGGGCCCTTCGTCATCCCGCGCCCGACCGCGGTCGTCCCCGGGGCGGCGCCGCGTCGTCCGGGTCCGCTAGCGTGGGCGGTGTCCGAGCCGGACCCCTTCCCCCCAGGAGACCTGCCATGACCCCGCGTCCCACGACCCCTGAGCCCACGACCACTGAGCCCGCGGCACCGGGCATCGACCGCCGCGGACTGCTGCGTGCCGGCGCCCTCACCCTTCCCCTCGCCCTCGCCGGCGGCGGCGCGCTGGCCCTCGCCGCGCCGGTCCACGCCGACCCCTCGGTCACGGGCGGCGAGACCCGCACGCGCGACGTGCCCCTCGCGGACCTGCCCCGGCGCGCGAGCGACCAGGGCGCCCGAGCCCGCGTGATCGAGGGCGCCGCCGCCACGATGGTCGGCGCCAGCTGGAGCGGCGCGGAGCCCGACGTCCTGCGGGTGCGCGGCCGCGCGAGCGGGGCGGAATGGACCTCCTGGTTCCCGCTCGAGATCGCCGAGGATCCCGAGGACGGCGCGTCGCTCGGCGCCGTGGAGCCCGCCTGGCTGGGCGCGGCCGACGAGATCGAGCTGGTCGCGGTCCGCGACGGCGAGGACGTCAGCGACGAGCTCACCGCCCATGTCCTCACCACCTCCCCGCGCGAGGAGGAGAAGGACGGCGCCGCCCCGTCGGCCCTGATGCGCATGAGCACCCGGGCGGTCGCCGCGGGCGACGCCGTCGAGCTCGGCCCCGGCGCCCCCACGATCGTGCGCCGCAGCGCCTGGGGCGCCGACGAGTCGCTCGTGGGCTCGGTGAGCTCCGCGAGCGAGCTGCGGGCCGTGGTCGTCCACCACACCGCGGGCTCGAACTCCTACGCGAAGGCCGACGCGCCCCAGCTCCTGCGCGGCATCCTCAGCTACCACACGAAGACCCTGGGCTGGGCGGACATCGGCTACAACCTGCTCGTCGACCGCTACGGCACGATCTACGAGGGACGCCACGGCGGCCTGCACAAGCACATCATCGGAGCGCACGCCTACGGCTTCAACACCTTCAGCTGCGGGGTCAGCGTGATGGGCACCTTCACCTCGAGCGCTCCGCCCAGCGCCGCGATCTCCGCGGTGCAGAAGGTCGCCGCCTGGAAGCTGCTCGGCGCCTTCCGCACGAACGCGAGCCAGCAGTTCGACTGGGTCTCCACCGTGACCGGCGGCGGCAGCCTGTACGACGAGGGCGAGACGGCGCACCTGCGGCGCATCTTCGGCCACCGGGACGTGAACGCGACCGAGTGCCCGGGGAACGCCTTCTACCCGAAGGTCTCCGGGATGCGCAGCGCGACGACCTCCGCGATCTCAAGCGCGTGGCGCCTCCACCTGGACGCCTTCGCGAGCCCGGGGGAGAAGACGCTGGGCACGGTCACCCAGCTCGTCCACGTCGAGGGGGCCTACTACGTCACGCGGCTGACCAAGGGCTTCGTCGTCTCCAGCGCGTCCGGCGCGAAGGATGCCAGGGCGACCCAGTTCCGCACCTGGACGACGGCATGGGGTCTCCCGCTCGCCGCCTCGCGGGTCGTGGACGGCCGCCGCATCCAGGACTTCTCGAACGGCCAGGCCGTGCGCGAGGACGGCAAGGAGACCTTCACCCGTTCCTGACCCGAGCGCAGGGGAGCCGGGGCGACCCGAGACCGGGTCCAGGCCCGGGCCCGGCCCTGGCGCTTCAGGCCCACGCGTAGGAGGACTGCGTGCCCTGACGGGTGACCGAGTCCGCCGCGTAGGCGGTCCCGGCGCGGATCGCCCCGGCGACGTCGCGCGTGCGCACCCACTGCGTCGCGAAGCAGCCGATGAACGCGTCGCCGGCGCCCGTGGTGTCGACGGCCTGCACCGCGGGCGCGTCGATCAGCTCGCGACCGCCCTCGTGGATCCACAGGGCGCCGCGCGCGCCCAGGGTGACGATGACGTTGCGGATCCCCGCGGCGAGCAGCACCTCGGCGGCGCGCTGGATGTCCTCGAGTCCGTCGACCGGCATCCCGGTGAGCAGCTCGAGCTCCGACTCGTTGGGCACCAGGAACTCGACCCCGGTGATGCGGGAGAGGTCAAGGTCGGGGGAGGCGGGGGCGGGGTTCAGCAGCACGGGGATGCCGAGCTCGGCACCCAGGGCCATCGCGGCCGCGACGGTCTCGAACGGGATCTCGAGCTGGAGGACGATGAGCTCGCAGCGGGCGATCGCGTCCCGGGCGTCCTCGACGTCCTGCGGGGTGAGCAGGGCGTTCGCCCCCTTGATGATGAGGATCGAGTTGCGGGACTCGGGGTCCACGAAGATCGGGGCGACCCCGGAGGAGGCCCGTGTGCGCAGCACGTGCTCGGTGCCGATGCGGTTGTCCTCGAAGTTCTTCAGCGTGGTCTCGGCGAAGACGTCGTCTCCCACGCGCGTGACCATCACGACCTCGGATCCCAGACGCGCCGCGGCCACCGCCTGGTTCGCCCCCTTGCCCCCGCAGCCCATGCGGAAGTCCGGCGCCCCGACCGTCTCGCCCTCGCCCGGCATCCGGTGGATGTAGGAGATGAGGTCGACCATGTTCGAGCCGACGACGGCGATCCTCGCCTCGTGCGCCATCTCAGTTCTCCTCGCCGGTCGTCGTCCGTCGGCCGCGCCGCCGCAGGACCAGGAAGTACACGAGCACCGCGGCGAAGCAGAAGAGGTTCACGATGAAGCTGAAGCGCATCGAGCCCGTGGCGTCGGAGATCAGGCCCTGCACGGCGGGGATCACGGCGCCGCCGATGATCGACATGACGATGATCGCCCCGCCGGTCTCGGTGAACCGCTTGTCCTCGATGACGTCGAGGTTGCGGGCGAAGATCGTCGCCCAGCACGGGCCCAGCAGCGCGGAGGCGACGATCGCCGCGTACACCGAGGTGAAGTTCGGGGCCGCGACCACGTAGAGGATCGTGACCATGCCGAGCGCCGAGTAGATGATGAGCACGAGGTCCTCGTCGAAGCGCGTCATCAGCAGGTTCGCCACGAACTTGCCGACGAAGAAGGCGATGAACGCGGCGATCAGGTACGAGGCGGCCGCGCGCTCGTTGAGGGAGTCGTCGAGGACCAGGGCCAGGCGGATCGTGAAGGACCACAGGGCGGTCTGCATGCCCACGTACAGGAACTGGGTCATGATGCCCGCGCAGAAGATCCGGTTGCGCAGCAGGTACGCGAGGGTCTCGCCGATCGAGGCCTTCTGCTCGGTCGCGTCGTCCCGCAGCGGTTTGGAGTGGGGGTACTGGGTGATGGCGATGAGCGCCACGAGCACGAGCAGCAGCACGAGGATCACCTTGTAGGGCTCGAGCGTGCGGCCGAGCGCCTCCGAGGTGATCGCCAGGCGCTCGGACTGCGAGGAGGCGTTCGCGACGCGCTCGTGCAGCGCCTCCCCGTCGGTGAAGACGAGGAACTTGCCCAGCAGCGCGCCGCCCAGGAAGCCGAAGGCGGTGAAGGTCTGGGAGATGTTCAGCCGCAGGGTCGCGCGGCGCCGGGGGCCGATCATCGAGGAGTAGGTGTTCGCCGAGGTCTCCAGGAACGACAGCCCGATGGCGATCGCGAAGAGCGAGCACAGGAACACCGAGTACGTCGCGACCTGCGAGGCGGGGAAGAAGAGCACGCAGCCCAGCACGTAGACGCTGAGCCCGATCAGCAGTCCCGTCTTGTAGCTGGTGCGGCGGATCACCCGGCTGGCGGGGATCGCGACCAGGAAGTAGCCGCCGTAGAACGCGGACTGCACGAAGGCGGAGGCGAAGTCCGAGAGCGTGAAGACGGCCTTGAACTGGGTGATGAGGATGTCGTTCATGCTGGCCGCCATGCCCCACATGGGGAAGCAGATCGACAGCAGGATGAACTGGAACAGCGGCGTGCGGTCGAGGTAGCCGTCCTTCAGCTGACGGGAGCGATCCCTGATGACGCCCCAGGACGTGTTGGGCACGCCCTCCTCGCCCACGGCGGTCTTCGCGGTGGTCATTCCAACTCCTTTGTTCGGACACCTCAGTGAAGGTGTCCCCTGCCCACCGGTGCAACGACGAAGCGGCACATATGTGCCGATGCGGGGGGCGTGTCGGGGCCGTGGCGGGACGGTGGCGGGGTCGAGGGCAGAGACGGACGTCGGGGCGTCAGCCCTCGTCCGCCAGCAGCTGCCTGGCCGTGGCGAGGTCCGTGACCAGGTGGTGCGCGTAGCGTCGGGCGAGCGCGGCCCGGATCACGGCGACCTGCTCCGCGCCGCCCGCGACGAGCACGGTGCGGCCCCTCCTGCGCAGGTCGGTGAGGGTGGGGCCCGCGGTGCGCTGGCTCAGCGTGGGTGCGACGATGCGCCCGTCGGCGTCGAGGAAGCGGCCGCAGACCCGGCCGACGGAGTGCTCCCGGATCTGCGCGCGCTCCTCGTGCGTGAGGAGGTCGGGTCGGGCCAGCGCGCGCGGATCCGCTGCTTCGGCGCCGAACAGGAGGACGCCGGCCTCGCGGGCGAGCGCCTCGTGCGCCCGGGCGTCGGCCTCCTCCTCGCGGGCGATCCGCGCGGCCAGCGATGCGTGGACGGAGGCCGCGGGACCGCGATGGACGGGGAACGCGGTGCGGGCGGCGAAGGCGTCGAACGCGGGGTCGGGGCCGTCGGCCCGCTCCTGGCCGCCGAGCACGACGAGGGAGCCGGGGCGCACGCGCAGGCGTCCGAGCGCCGACTCGAGGGTCGCGCGCACGGCGCTCGACCACCACACCGCGAGCGCCGCCTCCTCCAGGGCGCCGGCGGCGTCGAGCATCTCGGCGGCGCCCACGCCCAGGGCATGGTCCAGATCGGCGGGACCGCGGCCCGCGGGCACCACGAGACGCACGTCGCCGAGCCCGAAGCGCTCGCGCAGGCCCTGGGTGAGGGCGCGGTCGGACTCCCGCGGGTCGAGCACGAGGGTGCGCACGAATCCCTTCGCGCGGGCGGTCGCCAGCAGCTTCGAGACCTGCGGACGGGAGACGTGCAGGGCCTCGGCGATCCGCTGCTGGGAGAGACCGCGACCATGGGCGAGCTTGGCCGCGTCCAGGGCGAGGGCGTCACGGGCGCTCAGCGGCGGCTGCTCCCCGCCGGACGAGCCCCCGCTGTCGGAAGCCCTGCCGTCGGCCCCGTGCATCGTGCTCAGCCGAAGTGCTGCGGCAGCGTCCCCTCGCGCAGGGAGCGCAGCTCGGCGAGGGGGAGTGCCGCGAGGGAGGCGATCGAGAGGTCCTCGCCGCCGGTGGTGCCGATGACCAGCGCCGGCACGCCGTGCTCGCGCGCGAGGTCGAGCAGCTCGCTCTCGCGTGCTGCCTCGACGGCCACGAGGGCGCGCGCCTGGGACTCGGAGACGAGGGCCGTGAACAGGTCGAGCCCGTCGCGCGCGAGCACGTCGGCGAGATCGACCTGGGCGCCGACGCCGAACCGGGTGGTCGACTCGACGAGCGCCTGGACGAGGCCGCCCTCGGAGAGGTCGTGCGCGGCGGCCGCGAGACCGCTGGTGCCGGCGCCGATCAGCACCTCGGCGAGCGCCCGCTCGGCCTCGAGGTCGACCTGCGGAGGCATCCCGCCCAGGTGGTCGTGCGCGACCTGCGCCCACGCCGAGCCCGAGAGCTCCTCGCGCGTGGCGCCCAGCAGCACGACGGACTGACCGGCCTCGTGCCAGCCCGAGGGTGTGCGCGCGGTGACGTCGTCCATCACGCCGAGCACGCCGACGACGGGCGTCGGGTGGATCGCGGAGTCGATGCGCCCCGCCTCACCCGTCGAGTTGTACAGCGAGACGTTGCCGCCGGTCACGGGGACGCCGAGCGTCTCGCACGCCTCGGCGAGACCATGGATCGCCTCGACCAGCTGCCACATGGGGCCCGGGTCCTCGGGGGAGCCGAAGTTCAGGCAGTCGGTGACTGCTAGCGGCCGTGCGCCCACGGTCGCGACGTTGCGGTAGGCCTCCGCGAGGGCGAGGCGCGCACCCGTGCGGGGGTCGAGCTTCGTGTACCGGCCGTTCGCATCGGTCGCGATCGCGACCCCGCGGTGCGTGGTCTCGTCGACGCGCAGGACGCCCGCGTCGTCGGGCATGGCGAGCGCGGTCTGCCCGCCCACGTAGCGGTCGTACTGGTCGGTGACCCAGTGCGAGGAGGCGAGGTTCGGGGAGGCCACGAGCGCGCGCAGGGCGGCGCCGATCTCCTCGGGCGAGGCGGGGCGCGCGAGGTCCTCGGCGCGGTCGGCCTGCAGCGCGTCCTGCCAGTCGGGGCGGGCGAAGGGCCTGTCGTAGGTCGGGCCGCCGTGCGCGACCGTCACCGGGTCGACGTCGACGATGCGGCGGCCGTGGTGGTCGATGGTGAGGCGGCCGTCGCCCGTGACCTCGCCGATCACCGCCGTCTCCACGTCCCACTTCGCAGTGATAGCGAGGAACGCCTCGAGGTTCTCGGGCGTCACCACCGCCATCATGCGCTCCTGCGACTCGCTCATGAGGATCTCGCCGGCGTTCAGGGTGGGGTCGCGCAGCAGCACGTTCTCGAGGTCCACGTGCATGCCGGAGCCGCCGTTCGAGGCGAGTTCGCTGGTCGCGCACGAGATGCCCGCCGCGCCGAGGTCCTGGATGCCCTCGACGACCCCGCCGTGGAACAGCTCGAGGCAGCACTCGATGAGGACCTTCTCCATGAAGGGGTCGCCCACCTGCACGCTCGGTCGCTTGACGGGGCCGCCCTCCTCGAAGGTCTCCGAGGCGAGGATCGAGGCGCCGCCGATGCCGTCGCCGCCGGTGCGTGCGCCGAAGAGCACGACCTTGTTGCCGGTGCCGGTGGCGGAGGCCAGGTGGATGTCCTCGTGTCGGAGCACGCCCACGGCGAGCGCGTTCACGAGCGGGTTCGTCTGGTAGGCGGCGTCGAACACCGTCTCGCCGCCGATGTTGGGCAGGCCCAGGGAGTTGCCGTAGCCGCCCACGCCGGAGACCACGCCGTGCACCACGCGCGGGGTGTCCGGGTGGTCGATCGCGCCGAAGCGCAGCTGATCCATGACGGCGACGGGACGCGCGCCCATGGCGATGATGTCGCGCACGATGCCGCCGACGCCCGTGGCCGCGCCCTGGTGGGGCTCGACGTACGAGGGGTGGTTGTGGGACTCGACCTTGAAGGTCACGGCCCAGCCGTCGCCGATGTCGACGACGCCGGCGTTCTCGCCCATCCCCACCAGCAGGTGCTCCGTCATGGCGGGCGTGATGTGGTCGCCGAAGGTCTTGAGGTGGATCTTCGAGGACTTGTACGAGCAGTGCTCGGACCACATGACCGAGTACATGGCGAGCTCGGCATTGGTGGGGCGGCGGCCCAGGATCTCGCGGATGCGCGCGTACTCGTCGTCCTTCAGGCCGAGCGCCGCGAAGGGCTGCTCCTGCGCGGGCGTCGTGACCGCGTCCTCGACGGTGTCGATGTCGGAGCGGGCATCGGCCGCATCGAGCGGATCCTGCGGGTCGTGGTGCTCGGAGAGGGGTGCTGGGGCGGTCATCGCTTCGTCTGCGTCCGTTCGTCGCGCACGGTGGAGGGAACCCGGCCAGTCTACGGGCGCGCCCGTGCGGCGGGCGCGCCCGCCCACCGCACGGGATCGGTCTCCTGCGGCGTCCGCCTCAGCGCCGGGCGCCCTTCTGCGCCTGCTTGTCCCGGGCTCTCTTCTCGGCCTTCTCCTTCGCGCGCAGCGCCTTCTCGCTCACCGGCGCATCGGCCGACGCGCGCTGCGCACGGAAGAAGGCCGCCGCCTCGTCCTGGCGCTCCTGCTCCGCGCCCAGCGCGATGGGGGCGCGCACGTGCCCCGGCCGCACGTCGAAGGCGTCGACGAGGTCCAGCACGTGCGGGCGCAGGCGCCACAGCAGGCGCTTGATGTCCGCCGAGACCTGCCGGCCGCGCTGCGCGGAGAGCTGACCGTTCAGCAGGTACCAGGCCAGATCGTCCTGCAAGAGGGAGAGTCCGAACAGGTCGCGCACGTCGGTGAGGATCTCGCGCGAGCCCTTGTCCTCGAGGGACTCGATGCCCGCGGTGAAAGCCCGCCAGCGCACGAGGTCCGCGTGGGCGCGCGCCGCATCGAGCATCTCCACCTGGTGCTTGTTCACGAGGGCGGCGGCGTCGGCCGGATCCATCCGGGCGCCGGGGCGCAGCGCGAGCGCGACCTCCTCGACCTTCACGCGCGCGCGCTCGGCCAGCAGGTGCTCCTGGACGTCCGCCTGCCGCAGCGTCTCGGAGGACCGGCGGGCGTTGCCCGCGTCCGAGGCGGTCTGCACGAGACGCCCCCAGGGGGTGTGGCGGTGGGCGAGGACGTCGGCCCGCTGCGCGATGAAGCGGCCGATCCCGGCGCGGTCGACGCTCCGCAGCTCGCTCGTGTAGTCGGCGAGCAGGCGCTTGGCGACCAGCTGCAGCAGCACGGTGTTGTCGCCCTCGAAGGTCGCGTACACGTCGAGGTCCTGGTGGAGGCCCACCAGCTGGTTCTCGGCCATGAAGCCCTGCCCGCCGCAGGCCTCGCGGCACTCCTGGATGGTGTCCAGGGCGAGCCGGGTGGAGGTGGGCTTGAGGGCGGCCGCGAGGGTCTCGAGGTCCTCGCGGCCCTCGGGGGTGTCCCCGCGGCCCGAGAAGACGTCGTCGAAGGCCTGCAGCAGCTGCTCGTGGGCGAAGGCACCCGCATACGTTGCGGCGAGCTTCGGGAGCAGGCGCGCGAGGTGGCTCTGGTAGTCCAGCAGCACCGTCTCCTGGGTGGGTGAGGCGGCCGTGAACTGCCGCCGCTGGGAGGCGTAGGTCAGCGCGATCGTGAGCGCGAGCTGGCTCGCCCGGTTCGCCGAGCCGTCGAGCGAGACCCGGCCCTGGACGAGGGTGCCGAGCATCGTGAAGAAGCGCCGGCCGGGGGACTCGATGGGGGAGGAGTAGGCGCCGTCGGGGGCGACGTCCCCGTAGCGGTTCAGCAGGTTCGTGCGGGGCACGCGGACGTGGTCGAAGGCGAGGCGCCCGTTGTCGATCCCGTTCAGGCCGCCCTTCTCGCCGTCGTCCTCGCTGCGCACTCCGGGGAGCATCTCGCCCGCCTCGTCGCGCACGGGCACGTAGAAGCAGTGCACCCCGTGGTCGACGCCGCGCGTGATCAGGCGCGCGAACACGGTCGCGGCCCGCGCGTGGACCGCCGCGTTGCCGAGGTAGTCCTTGGTGGCGGCGCGGAAGGGCGTGTGGATGACCCACTCCCCGTCGTCCCCGCCCTCGGGGTCGAAGGTCGCGGTGGTCCCCAGCGACTGCACGTCCGAGCCGTGGCCGATCTCCGTCATCGCGAACGCGCCGGGGATCTCCAGGCTCATGGCGCCGGGCACCCAGCGCCGCTGCTGGTCCTCGTCGCCGAGCTGGACGATCGCCGAGGTGAACAGGCCCCACTGCACGCCGGCCTTGATCTGCAGGGACGGGTCGGCGACGACGAGCTCCTCGAAGCCCGCGACGTTCGCGCCGTTGTCGTTGGGACCGCCCAGGTGCTCGGGCAGCATGGGCAGCGATACCTGCTCCTCGGCGAGGGTCCGCAGTTGCCCGAACACGCGGTCACGGTGTTCGGCGACGCTCGCGTCCAGCGGTCGGTGCATCTCCGGGCGCGCCGCGCGCTCGCGGGCCTCGAGGCGGGTCTCCGCCCATGTCCCGAGCAGCGCCCGTGTCACGGCGCCGACGTCGAGGCGCGGGTCGCCGTCGCGGGGGACCGGGATCGGCCCCGTCGGCGTGGCGGACCGCGTCGCCGCGCGCCCCGCGGTCGAGCCCGGCGTCGGGCCGGTCGCCGCGCCCTGCGTCGGGCCCTGGGCGGGATCCGCGGGATCGATGGGGTTCTGGGTGTGGTTCTGCGTCGAGGTGGTCATCGCATGCCCTTCATCAGCCATGTCACGAGGTGGTCGGAGAGGTCGTCGGCACTGGGACGGGAGTCGTCCTCGCCCCGCATCCAGCGGTCCACGGCGCGCTCGACGAAGCCGACGGCGCCGGCCGCCCAGATGCCGGGAGCGGGGTGTCCCGCGGGGAGCGCGGCGGCGGCGAGGCGCGTCGCGGAGTCCAGGAAATGGTTCAGCCCGTCGCTGGGCCGGGTGACGAACGCGTAGACGTGCGGGGAGCGCTGTGCGGTGTCGACGTAGGTGGAGATCATTGCCCGCAGGTGGTCCTCGGGGGAGACGCCGCGCTCGCCCGCGCTCGCCGCGGTGCTCGCGAGCTCCCGCACCTCCTCGGTGAGACGCTTCTGCATCGCGCTGAGGATGTGCAGGCCCAGTGCCCGCTGCAGATGGGCCTTATCGGAGAAGTAGCGGTAGATGATGGACTTCGAGGTCCCCGAGGCCGACGCGATCTCCTCCATGGTCACGTCGGGCCCGCGCTCGTGGATGAGGTGGCGGGCGACGTCGAGCAGATCGGCCCGGCGCTGCTCGCGATGGCGCGCCCAGCGGGCCGTGCGCCCGTCGCTTTCCGCCGGGGCCGACGGTGAGGCGGCAGACGGGGAGGCGGCCGAGGGGGAGCCCCCGGCGGGCGGGGCCGTCGGGAGCGTCGTGGCGGCCTCGGCCGCGTGCATCCTTGCGTTCACGAAACCAAAGGTATCAAGTACCGGCGGTTGCATGTAAAGTCTTCGTCGAGGCGCAGCGGGGCGGACACCGGTCCGCCCGCGGCGGCGCCGCTCCCGACTCGCAGACCCGAAGAGGTGTCCCGTGACCGACGCTCCCGCGTCCCCGACCGACTCCGCCCGCAGCGACGCCACGCGCTCCGACCCCGCCCGATCCGGGTCCGCCGGATCCCCGCGCGACGCCGTCGTCCTCGGCGGCAACCGCCTGCCCTTCGCCCGCTCCGGAGGCGCCTATGCGGGCGTCTCCGAGCAGGACATGCTCACCGCCGCGCTCGACGGTCTCGTCGCCCGCTTCGGCCTCCAGGGCGCGCAGCTCGGCGAGGTCGCCGGCGGCGCCGTGCTCAAGCTCGCCGGGGACCTCAACCTCACGCGCGAGTGCGTGCTGGGCACGCCGCTGGACGCGCGCACCCCCGCCATCGACATGTCGAAGGCATGCGCGACGGGCCTGGAGACGGTGATGCACGTCAGCAACCGGATCCGGCTCGGACAGATCGACGTGGGCGTCGCCTGCGGCGTCGACTCCGCGTCCGACGCCCCCATCGAGGTCTCCGTGCGCCTGCGCCGCCTGCTCCACCGCCTGAGCCGCGCCCGCACGCCGATGCAGCGCGCGAAGACCCTCGCGGCGCTCCGCCCCGGCGACCTCGCCCCGCTCCCTCCGCGCAACGCCGAGCCGCGCACCGGCATGTCGATGGGTGAGCACCAGGCCATCACCACCTCCCAGTGGGGCATCACCCGGGAGGCGCAGGACGAGCTCGCGCTCGCCAGCCACCGCAGCCTCGCCGCCGCCTACCAGGCGGGCCTCCTCGACGACCTGGTCACGGGCTACCGCGGGCTGGGGCGCGACGAGAACCTGCGCCCCGACTCCTCGATGGAGAAGCTCGCGAAGCTGAAGCCCGTCTTCGGCACCTCGAACCCCGCCGTGGCCGAGCCGACGATGACCGCCGGCAACTCCACGCCGCTGTCCGACGGCGCCTCGAGCGTGCTGGTCTCCAGCCGCGAGTGGGCGGCCGAGCACGGGCACGCGCCGCTCGCGCGGATCGTGGACACGCGCGTCGCCGCCGTCGACTACGTGCACGGTGACGAGGGGCTGCTCATGGCCCCCGCCTATGCCGTCCCCGCCCTGCTCGACGCGCACGGTCTGACCCTCGACGACCTCGACCTGATCGAGATCCACGAGGCCTTCGCCTCGACGGTCCTGACCACCCTCGCCGCCTGGGAGTCCGAGGAGTTCGGGCGCGAGCGCCTCGGCCGCGACGGCGCCTTCGGCACCGTGGACCGCAGCCGGCTGAACATCGCCGGATCCTCGCTGGCCGCCGGCCACCCCTTCGCCGCGACCGGCGGCCGCATCATCGCGACCCTCGCGAAGCTCCTGCACGCCCGCGCCCGCGAGAAGGGCGCCGTCCAGCGGGGCCTGGTCTCCGTGTGCGCCGCCGGCGGGCAGGGGACCGTGGTCCTGCTCGAGTCCGACGGCGAGTGACCCGCCCCGCACAGAGAGGAGAGCGTCGATGACCGACGCCTACACCCGATTCACCCGCTCCGCCCTGGGGCGACCGCTCGTCAAGCGGACGGGACTGCCGAACCCGCCGCGCCTCCCGCGGCACGCCGATCGGCCGCAGCCGGTCCTCGACCCCGTCGTCGTCCTCGGCGGATCGCCCGGGGCCGACGAGGTCGCGGCTCTGCTCCTGGACTGGGGCGCCGACGTGCGCCGACGCTTCGAGGAGACCTCGACCGTCGGCTCCGTGGTCGTGGTGCTCGACGACCTGGCGAAGCCCGCCGACCTCGGCACGATCGTGCTGCCGCTCGCGGGAGCCATGCGCTCCCTGCTGCCCGGATCACGGGTGGTGACGATCTCGCGTCCGCCGACGGGCGAGGACCTCGCCCGGGACGCCGCGCGCGGCGGCGTCGAGGGGTTCGTGCGCACGCTCGGCCACGAGATGCGCAAGGGCGGCACCGCCAACGGCATCCAGGTCGCCGACGGCGTGCCGCTGACCGCGCCCGGAGTGGTGAGCACCCTGCGCTTCCTGCTCTCGGCCCGCAGCGCCTTCGTCGACGGGCAGATCGTGGGCGTCGCGAGCGAGGACGGCACCCTCCCCGAGGACTGGGAGCGGCCCCTCGCGGGCCGCACCGCCCTGGTCACCGGTGCCGCGCGCGGCATCGGCGCGGCCATCTCCCGCACCCTGGCAGGTCTGGGCGCCGAGCTCGTGCTCCTGGACGTCCCCGCCTCCGGCAGCGAGCTGAGCGCCGTCGCGAACGATCTGCGCGCGACCCCGCTGCAGCTCGACGTGACCTCGCCCCAGGCCGGCGACCGCGTCATCGCCTTCCTGCGCGAGCGCGGCATCGTGCTCGACGTGCTCGTGCTGAACGCGGGCATCACCCGCGACAAGATGTTCGCGAACATGACGCCGGACCGCTGGGACGCCGTCATCGCCGTGAACATCTCGAGCCAGATCGCGCTCGCCGAGGCGCTGCTGTCCACCGATCAGTCCGCCGTCGGCCCCGATCTCCGGGTCGTCTCGCTCGCCTCGACGAGCGGCATCGCGGGCAACCGCGGACAGGCGAACTACGCGACCTCGAAGGCCGGCGTGATGGCCTTCGTCGCCGCCCTCTCGCACCGGCTCGGCGAGCGCGGGACCGCGAACGCCGTCGCGCCGGGCTTCATCGAGACGGACATGACCGCGAAGATCCCGCCGCTGCAGCGCGAGGTCGCCCGGCGTGCGAACTCCCTGCAGCAGGGCGGCCTCCCGCTGGACGTCGCCGAGACCATCGGCTTCCTCGCCTCGCCCGGCGCGGGCGGCGTGCGCGGCCAGACCGTGCGCGTGTGCGGCCAGAACCTGGTGGGCCGATGAGCACGCACGACACGAGGAACACGGGCAGCTCGAAGAGCACGGGCGGCTCGAAGAGCACGGAAAGCACCGCGCGGGAGGGGAAGGACGCTCTGCAGCAGGGGGAGCGCATCCGGGACCTCGCCGACGTCCCGTCCTTCCCCGCCGTCTACGCGGCGGCGCTCAGCCGTCGGCCGGGCGCTCGGCGCTCGCGCGAGCTGCCCGAGGTCGCCCACCGCGTGCGCCGTGTGCGGATCGACCCGGCGCGGGCCGCGGCCTTCGACCACCTGATGGGCGGTGCGGCGACCGACCTCGTCCACCCGGGCGTGCTGCACGTGCTCGCTTTCCCGGTGAGCCTCTCGCTGATGGCCCGCTCGGACTTCCCCGTCGGTCTGCTCGGGCTCGTGCACACCGAGAACCGCCTGCTGCAGCATCGGCCGGTGCGGGTCGGGGAGCTCGTGGACGTCGAGTGCCGCACTCGCGATCTGCGGCCCCACCGCCGGGGTCTGACCTTCGAGGCGGTGACGACGTTCCACTCCGCGGACGGCGAGATCGTCGCGACCGACGTCTCGACGTATCTGGCCAAGGGCGGGGGCTCGGGTCCCGGTGAGGGATCCGGTCACGGCGGCGCGTCGGGATCGGGGAGCCGGTCGGGATCGGGAGACGGATCCTCCGGCCGCTCGCGCCGCGACTTCGTGCCGCCGACCCCGACGGGGCGCTGGCACCTCGATGCGGGGACGGGACGCCGCTACGCGGAGGTCTCGGGCGATGCGAACCCGATCCACATGTCCGCGCTCTCGGCACGCGCCTTCGGGTTCCCCCGCGCGATCGCCCACGGGATGTTCACCGCCTCGCGCGCCTTCACCGAGACGCGTCCCGACCTCACACGGCCCCTACAGTGGGACGTGCGCTTCGAGGCGCCCGTGACACTGCCCGGCACCGTGCTCGTGCGCTACGAGGACGACGAGGACGGCACCACCCGCTGCGTGGGCTGGAAGTCGGCGCGCAGCGGGAAGCCCGCCCGTCGGCACTTCACCCTCGAGGTGAGTCCGGCCGACCGCGGATGAGTGCCTGAGCACCTCCCGCCCGCGGCCGGGCCGCGGGAGTGGACCCGGGTCCACAGAGGCGACAGACTGACCGGATGGACTCCACGTCCCCCGCACCCTCTGCCCCGTCCGCTCCCGGCGACGACCGTGCAGATCAGACCGATCGCGTCATCCTCGAGAGCGCCCGGGCGGAGCTGGGGCCGCTGGACCGCGGCGACCTGGTGGTCCTGGACGACGCGACGGGTGCCCTGACATCCGCCGCCCTGGAGGAGGTCGCGGGCGGAGCCTTCCGGGTCCGCGTGCACGAGGCCTCCGCGCAGCGGGCGCTCGCGCTCGCCGAGTCGCACCCGGCGGCGCGCCGGGAGGGGCGGCTCGTGATCGCGGGACTCGACGGGACGCCCCAGGACCTCGGCGGACTGCTCGAGGGAAGCGCCCCGCAGGTCGCCCTGGCGCGCCTGCCCAAAGCGCTCGCCGCCCTGGACCACCGGGCGCACGCCCTCGCCCGCGCCGGCGTTCCCGCTCTCGTCGCGGGAGGCCGCGTCAAGCACATGACACGCACCCAGAACGAGGTCCTGGCCGGCGCGTTCGACGAGGTCCACGCGACTCGCGGCATCGGCAAGTCCCGGGCGCTGGTCGGCCGCGGTCCGCGCGCTGAGGACCGGTCGGCGCCCGTCCTCGAGGGCGGCGCCGACATCCGCATCCGCGGCGAGCAGGTACGGGTCCCGCTGCGCGGCGTCGGAGGCGTGTTCGGCGGAGCGTCGGCCGATGCGGGCAGCCTGCTGCTGCTCGAGGCCCTCGACCGCGCGGTGGTCGCGGGTGAGGTCCCCAGGGTGGCGGACGCGGCGGACGGACCGGATGCGCCGGGCGCTCCGGGCACGGCAGACGCGCCGGGCGTCGCGGGCACCGACTCCCTGGCCGCCGTCGACCTGGGCTGCGGCAATGGACTGATGAGCGTCTACCTGCGGCGCGCGTTCCCCGAGGCGCGAGTGCTCGCGACCGACGACGACCTCGACGCGGTCGCCTCGACCCGTGCGACGCTGGATGCGGATGCGGATGCGGATGCGGATGCGGATGCGGACGCGGCTGCAGGACCCGGCGTACGCGTGCTCTGGGAGTCATCGCTCGCGGCGCAGGCGCCGGGCAGCGCGGACCTCGTGCTGCTGAACCCGCCGTTCCACGACGGCACCGCCGTGGACGCGACGCTCGTGCACGGACTTCTCGACGCGGTCGCCCGCGTGCTGCGCCCCGGTGGCGAGCTGTGGTTCGTCCACAACTCCCATCTGCGCTACCGCAGCGAGGTCGAGCGTCGCGTCGGCCTCGTCCGCCAGCGCGCCCGGGACCGGCGCTTCACCGTGCTGCAGGCCACCCGCGGCTGATCGAGGCGCGGGAGAGCCGGCGCGCCTGATCGGAGCACGGCTGATCCGGGCGCGGCTGGTCCGAGCGCGGGGAGCATCCGCGCGGTTCAGGCGCCGAAGCGCGCCCGGAGCACCGCCAGCAGGTGCGCGACGAAGCAGTCCGCGTCGACCTCGGTCATCACATCGACGTTCGGCTCCCTGTTCCAGCGGCCCAGCCAGTCGCCGACGGTCTGCCCCCGGGTCAGCGTGCCCTCGAGCTCGACGTCGACGGCGAGCGGAGTGGTCTGCGCGAGCTCCGGCACGAGGGCGTGCGCCGCGACCAGCGGATCGTGCACGTGCGCCATCCAGCCGAAGCCGTCGGCCTCATGGAACTCGAAGTACCAGCGCAGGGCCTCTGCGAGAGCCGTGATCACCGGGTGGTCGGAGATCGCCCGCAGGGCGTCGAGCGTCTCCTGTGTGAAGCGCACCGACTCGGTCGCGTCGAGGGGCGCGAGGACCGGTCTCCGCGGCGTCGAAGCGAAGGCAGCGAGCACGCGCTGGGCGGCCTCGGGATCCACGGCGACGTTCCACTCGGTGGTGGGCAGGGTGTTGCCGCGGTGGTTGATCGCGCCGCCCATGATGTGCAGTCGCGAGAGCAGGCGCGGCAGCTCGGGCTCGATCTCCAGGGCGAGCGCGAGGTTCGTGTGCGGGCCGAGGACCAGGCCGACGAGCTCACCGGGATGCGCGCGAGCGGCGTCGACCCAGAGCTGCGCCCCGCTGCGGGGATCGGACGTGCGGGTCGTCGCGGGCAGCTGCGCGTGGCCCATGCCGGTGGGACCGTGGGTGTCCTCGGCCGTCATCAGCTCCTGGGCGAGCGGGGCGTCCGCCCCACGCGCGATCGGGACGTCGAGCCCGAGCATGTCGGCGAGCGCGAGATTGTTGCCCAGCACGTGCTCCGTGGTCACGTTCCCCGCCGTCGAGACGATGCCCGCGAACTCGACCTCCGGCCTGCTGGCCAGGTACGTCAGGGCGATGGCGTCGTCGATGCCGGTGTCGCAGTCGAGCAGGAGCGGGATGCGAGGGGAGGTCACCGGGTCATCGTACGGGCCGCGTCCCGGGAGCCCGGTGGGGACCTGGGACGGCGCTCACCGATGAAGTGTCCGCGAGAAAATACTTGACGAAATGGAAAGTACTTGATGTGATGTACGCATCGGTGGTCGAGAGATCCCGAACGATGACGCCGCAGCTCCGACCCAGGGCGCGGGAGGACCGAGACGAGAGGAACCAGCCATGAGCACCACGAACGACAGGAACCCGGACACCGTCCCGAGCGGCGCGCCGGGCGCGCCCGACGACCACCAGGCCCGTCGGCTCCTCGCCGAGGTCGAGGGGCGCTCCCGCACCCTCCCGGCCACGATCCCGGCGGCCTTCATCACCTTCGGCATGCTGTGCGTGATCGGCGCCTTCGCGGTGATCGGCCTGCACCTGGCGGCCCTCGTGCCCGAGTCGGCCGACGTCGCCCCGAACCTGCTCGTGCTCGTGTTCTCCCTGGTCTGGGTGGGCGTCGCGATGGTCCCGCTGTGGATCTTCCGCGACCGCTGGCGCCGCGGGCTCGGCCGTCGCTGGATCGCGCTGATGGCGGTCTGGGGCGTGCTCTGGATCGCCGGGATGTTCCTCGCGACCACGACGCTCGCCTTCGTCATCGCCCCTCTGTTCTTCGTCCTGTTCGTCGTCGCCGTCACCGGTGAGGCGGCGGCCCTGAAGGCGCGGAGCCGTCAGGGAGCCGGGCGCGGGGAGGTGCAGGCGCGATGAGCGCGACCGCGAAGGACCACCCCCGCTTCCGCCTCGAGTCCGAGCTCGCGCACCCGGTGCGGTTCTCGATCGTCGCGGCGCTCGCCTCCGTCGAGTCCATCGCCTTCGGCGAGCTGCGCGACGAGCTGCAGGTCAGCGACTCCGTGCTCTCCAAGCAGATCGCCGAGCTCGAGGGTTCAGGATTCGTGAAGGCCGCGAAGGGATTCGTGGGCAAGCGCCCGCGCACCACCCTCTCGCTCACCAAGGACGGGCTGCGTCGCTGGCGCGATCACCTGGCGAACCTGCGGGCGATCGCGGGGTCGCCCGGGGAGTGAACCGGGGAGAGCCGGGGGAGTCAGGGAGAGACAGAAGGGCGCCGACGGATCGTGGGATCCTTCGGCGCCCTTCCTCGCTCGCGACCTCACGCAGGCGGTCGCGGCGGCACTCGTGCGCTCAGGCGACCAGCGACCCCAGCACCGAGGTGAAGAAGCGACGGCCGTCGGTCCCGGTGCGGGTGCCGCGGCCGGGCTCGTCGGGCCCGAAGCCGGGTTCGACGGCGTGCTCGGGATGCGGCATGAGGCCGACGACGTTCCCGCGCTCGTTGCGGACCCCGGCGATGTCGTGCCGCGAGCCGTTGGGGTTCTCCTCGAAGCCCTCGGGCCCGTGGGTGGCGCCGGCGACGTAGCGGAAGACCACGCGGCCCTCCTCCTCGAGCTGGGCGAGGGTGCGCTCGTCGGCCACGTACTGGCCGTCCTGGTTCTTCAGCGGGATGCGGATGACCTCGCCCTCGGCGAACTCCGAGGTCCACGCGCTCGCCGTGCTCTCCACGCGCAGCGGCTGGTCGCGGCAGATGAAGGCGCGGTGGGCGTTCTTGATCATCGAGCCGGGCAGCAGGTGCGTCTCGCAGAGGATCTGGAAGCCGTTGCAGATGCCGAGGACCGGCATGCCGCCGTTCGCGGCGTCGACCACGCGCTCCATGACCGGGGCGAAGCGGCTGATGGCGCCCGCGCGCAGGTAGTCGCCGTAGGAGAAGCCCCCGGGCAGGACCACCGCGTCGACGTCCCGCAGGGAGTCCTCGCCGTGCCAGAGGGCGACGGGCTCGCCGCCCACCTGCGCGATCGCCCGCAGCGCGTCGCGGTCGTCCAGGGTGCCCGGGAAGGTGACGACGCCGATGCGCATCAGGCCTGCTCCTCGACGGTCTCGACGGCGACGACGTCCTCGATGACGGGGTTCGACAGCAGCGTCTCGGCGGCTTCGCGGACCCGCGCGAGCGCGGCCTCGTCGGCCGGCCCCTCGAGCTCGAGCTCGAAGCGCTTGCCCTGTCGCACGGAGGCGATCCCCTCGAAGCCCAGCCGGGGGAGGGCGGCGGCGACCGCCTTGCCCTGCGGGTCCAGGATCTCGGGCTTCGGCATGACGTGGACCACGACGCGTGGCATGGGTTCTCCTGTCGGGGTGGCGGGCTCCGGCGGACCAGCGAGAGCGCGCACGTGCGCGCCCGCGCGGCGGTGTGCGAGCCTTCATCCTAGAGGCGCACGGGCCGCGGACGCGCATGGTGTCCGCGGGGCGTCCGCCAGAACGCCGAAGGAGCACATGATGAAGATCCGTCACCTGGGACATTCCTGCCTCGCGGTCGAGACCGGGGGCCTGCGTCTGCTCGTGGACCCCGGTTCGTTCAGCGATCCGGACGCGGTGCTGGCCGCGGGGCCGTACGACGCGGTCGCCATCACCCACCAGCACGCCGACCACGTCGCTCCCGCGCTGCTCGCGCGCGTGCTCGAGGCCTCGCCCGAGGCGCGCGTGCTGGCGGAGCCGCAGACCGCGGCGGGGCTGCGCGGGGAGCGGGAGCTGCCGGGAGGCGCGTTCGAGGGCGCGCTCGGTGCGGATCAGCTCCTCGAACTGCCCGCCGGGGCCGTGGAGACGGTCGGCGAGGTCGAGGTGGGGGCCGTCGGCGGTGAGCACGCGATCATCCACCCGGACATCCCCCGGGTCGGTAACTCGGGCCTCGTCATCTCCGCCCCGGGCGAGCCGCGGCTCGGCGTGACCGGTGATTCCCTCGAGGTGGTGCCGGAGTTCGCAGGCATCGATGTGCTCGCCTTCGGCGTGGTCGCCCCCTGGTCGAAGATGCAGGAGACCATCGATTTCCTGCGTGCGGTGCGTCCGGTGCTCGCGCTTCCGGTGCATGACAACGTCGTCAGCCCGCAGGGGAGGACGATCTTCATCGCCCAGTCCACGAACCTCGCGCCCGAGGGCACCGAGGTCCGCGACTGGCCCGAGGGCGATCGGGTCGTGGAGGTCGCTGCCGCGGGGTGACCGGTCCTCGGGGTGGGACTGGGACTGGGACGCGGGGCGGGAGCAGGCCCTGTTCCTCTGTCGGCGTCGCGTCGTTCAGTCGGCGTCGCGCCGTCGGACTGACGTGCTGGTTCTGGAGCCCACTGCTGGGCGCTCACGCCGACGAGCGGAGGCTTCCCAGGTCGTCGTCGGGCCGGCCGAGAGCGTCGAGCCGGTCGAGCTCATCGAGGATGTCGAGCTCGTCCCAGTCGTCATCGCAGCCGGAGAAGGCCGGGCCGAAGGCGTCCATCGCCGCCTGGTGCATGCGGGCCTCGTCGGAGGAGGAGCGCCCTGCGCAGGGATCGCACGCGATGAGGCCCTCGACGGGCTCGAGCTCGGGCTCCTCGATGAGAAGGCGCAGGTGGGAGCGGCCTTTCCCGCGGGTATGGCCGTCGACCGCGACACGATCGAACCAGGGTCGGGGATCCGCGTCCAGCGCGTGCGCCTGCGCCGCGGTCCGCGACATCGGAAGCCCGGTCTGGGAGCCGGGCGTCACGGTCGCCGTGGCGCCGAGGCGCGAGGTCCAGGTGACGCGGTGGCTGCCGTCCTCGGCGGGGACATGCTCGGCGCTGCCCAGCGTCTCCTTGGTGAGGTTGCAGTGCGCGCACAGAGCCTGCCCGTTGAGCGCGCTGGTCAGCCCGCCCTCGGCGTGGGGGCGGATGTGGTCCGCATGCCGGATCGAGGCGTCGCAGTACGGCCCGCCGCAGAGGATCTCGCGGATGCGCATGTAGCGAGCGAGACCCTGTGGGAAGGCGCGTGAGCGCGACTCCATCGCCACCAGCTCGCCGGTGCTGGGGTGCGTGTACAGGCGGCGCAGCTCATCGGCCATCCCCTCCTCGGCCTCCAGCACCTGGAGCGCGCGCCGGTACCGCTCGCCGGGGCTGAGCCCGGCGGCGTCGGTGCCGGAGCGGCCCGCGTCCGGATGCGGAGCGTCGGAGGGGGAGGGGCGGTCGTTCGACGGCGACGTCGTCGACGAGCTCGATCCCGGCGGGTCCTGGGCCCGCAGATCCTCCGCGGGCGGGACGCCCCGCGCCGCGCGCAGGTGCACCGTGATCGCGTCGACCTGCTGCGTGCGGCGCTGCGCGGGCGCCTCGAGGTCCGTGAGGTCCGCGATGGCGTCCGGCAGTGGGAGGTCCTCGTCGAGGGTCGGCTGCTCGGGCTCAGCCTGCGGCGGCTCGCCGAGCAGGGAGTGATGCGCCCGCTCGCGTCGGGTATCGATGTCCTGGCCGAGCACGTGGTCGCGCACCTGGCCGGCGTCGATCACTCCGTAGCCCTCGATCATGGCGGGCTCGCCGTGCGCGGGGGAGAAGAGGGCGCGCTCGGAGATGACGACGCCGATCTGCAGCGCCACCGGATCCACGGTGCCGTGGCGGCCCAGGATCGTGTCGGAGAGCAGATCGGCCATGAGCTGGCCGTGCGTGCGGTCATCGCCGGCGGCGCGCATCTTCTCCGCCTCGAGCGAGAGCCGCCGACGGATCGCCTGGCAGTCGAGTCCCGAGAGATGCGCCGTCACGGTGCCCATCCCGTGCGCTCCGGCGCGCACGGTCACGGATCGCTCCTGCTCGGCGCGACGGCGGCGGCGCGGAGCGCGCTGCGGATCGAGGGTCTGTGCGAGCGCATCGACCTCCCGGGACCAGCGCGAGGTGTTCGCGCCCTCGAGGTCAGGCAGGTGCTGGTCAAGGACCTCGTCGACCTCGGAGCGGAGATCCGGCTGGACCGGACCGGCCGCACGGCCGATCGCGTAGGCGGACTCGGAGGTGATCGCACCGGTCGCGAGGGCCTCGAACATGCGCGGCATCTCCCGAACCAGGCGCTCTCCGGCGCGCAGCCGGCGGGAGGCCAGGGCGGGGGAGATGCGCGATGCCATCCGGACCTCGTCGGCGGTGCGGCGGCCCTGGTCACGGGCGGGCGCGCCCTCGGCGATGTCCTGACCGCGCACGGCGGTGTCGAGTGCGGTCATGGTCCGCATCTCGAGCGCGGAGAGCGCCGAGTGCGCGCGGTCGATCACGGAGAGGACCTGCGAGAGCGCTGCGGCATCGAGGCCGGATCCGGTGCCCGTGAAGGACGCGTCGGTCGAGAGCGCGACCCGGCCGAGCGCGTCGGCGACGGCGCCGAGGTCGAGGGGCTCGTCACGGGTGGGGGAGGCCGCGTCGGCGGCCGACGGAGCACCGGCTGAGAGGACATCGGCAGAGGCGACAGGACGGGGATGCAGGAGCACCCGACCGTCGACCGCGACCGAGGCCGAGGAGGCGGTGGTCATCCCGCTGCTCCTCGGTGCCCGCGCGGTCGCCGCGCTCCGGTCTTCCTCGTCCATGCACCCATGCTCCTCGGGGGCACCGACATACGAAGGGCTGAGGACGGGGATGCGAAATGTGAATTGCATCACATACCCGAAGTTGCCGAAGGGACGCCAGGGTGGGGGCGAGGCGGGAACGGAACGACGTGGGAGGCGAGCGATTCGGAGCGTGCGGGGCGGAGGAGGTGAAGCGGGCGGCGGCGGTGAAGCGGGCGGCGGACCGAAGGGGCGCGACGGTCCGAGGGAGCCGACTCACGCCCCCTCATCCCGCATGCCTCACTCCGCGGAGGCGAACTCCCGGCCGGTCAGGCGCTCGAACGCCTTGACGTAGCGGTCGCGGGTCTGCGCGACCACGTCGGCCGGCAGCTCCGGGGGCTCCTGGCCGGAGGTCCGGTCCCAGCCCGAGGCGTCGGAGGTCAGCCAGTCGCGCACGAACTGCTTGTCGAGGCTGGGCTGGGTGACGCCCTCGCGATAGGCGTCGGCCGACCAGAAGCGCGAGGAATCAGGGGTGAGCACCTCGTCGCCGAGCGTGAGCGTCCCGTCGGCCCGCGAGAAGCCGAACTCGAGCTTCGTGTCCGCGAGCAGGATGCCGCGCTCGGCCGCGATCTGCTGCGCGCGCACGTAGACGGCGCGCGTGAGCTCGTCCAGCCGGTCCACGAGCTCGCCGCCCAGGCGCTCGCGCGCCTGGTCGACGGTGATGTTCTCGTCGTGCTCCCCCTGCTCGGCCTTGGTCGACGGGGTGAACAGAGGGCGCGGCAGGCGCGAGGCCTCCACGAGGCCCGCGGGCAGCGCATGGCCGCCCACGGCGCCGTCGCGCTCGTAGTCCGCGCGGCCCGAGCCCGTGAGGTAGCCGCGCACCACGCACTCGAGCGGGATCATGTCCAGCGCGCGGCAGCGCAGCGCGCGGCCGCGCACCTGCTCGGGGACGTCCTCGGCCGAGATCACATGGTTCGGGACGATGTCCGCCAGCTGCTCGAACCAGAACAGCGAGATCCCCGTGAGCACGCGTCCCTTGTCGGGGATGCCGGGGGCGAGGGAGAAGTCGTACGCGCTGATGCGGTCGGTCGCGACCACGAGCACCTCGCGAGCCCCGGCGAGGTCTTCGCCCGCGGGCACGTAGAGCTCGCGGACCTTGCCGCTCACCGCGTGGTCCCAGCCCGGCAGGACCGGGGCGGTGATCAGCGGCGCGGAGCGCGAGGCGCGGTCCGGGGCCGACGGGACGTCAGGGGCCGACGGGCTCATGCTCCCGCCGCCTCTGACCCGGCAGCCTCGTCGGCGGCGCCCTCAGACCTGCCCGCCTCGTCCGCGGCGGCCTGCTGCGCGATGTCGGTGCGGTGGTGCGAGCCGGGCAGGTCGATCCGGTCGATGCCCGCGTAGGCGACCGTCCTCGCGGCCTCGAGCGTCGGGCCGACGCCGACGACCGAGAGCACGCGCCCGCCGGAGCTCACCAGGTGGCCCTCGGGGTCGACGTCGGTGCCGGCGTGGATCACGACCGCGCCCTCCGCGGCCGCCTCGTCGAAGCCGGAGATGTGGTCACCGGTCCGGGGGCGACGGGGATAGCCGGGGGCCGCGAGGACCACGGTCACCGCGGCGTCGTCGGACCAGGCGGGCTCGGCGACGGCGCCCAGGTCGCCGCGCGCGGCCGCGAGCAGCAGCTCGCCGAAGGGGCTGGTGAGGCGCTCGAGGACGACCTGCGTCTCCGGGTCGCCGAAGCGCGCGTTGAACTCCACCACGCGCACGCCGCGAGCGGTCAGCGCGAGGCCGCAGTAGAGGATGCCGACGAAGGGCGTGCCGCGTCGGGCGAGCTCGTCGATCGTGGGCTGGGCGACGGTCGCGACGACCTCGCGGGCCAGGTCCGCATCGGCCCAGGGCAGGGGCGAGTAGGCGCCCATGCCGCCCGTGTTCGGACCCTCGTCGCCGTCGAGCGCGCGCTTGAAGTCCTGCGCGGGCGCAAGCGGCACCACGCGCGTTCCGTCGCTCACGCAGAAGAGGGAGACCTCGGGGCCGTCGAGGTACTCCTCGACGACGACGGATCCGCCGGCGCCGATGACGGCGCGGCCGTGCGCGATCGCGTGCTCGATGTCGTCGGTGACCACGACGCCCTTGCCCGCGGCGAGGCCGTCGGCCTTCACCACGAAGGGCACGTCGCGCAGCGGGTTCACCCGGTCCAGGCCGGCGAGCACCTCGTCGCCGGAGGAGACGGACACGGAGCGGGCCGTGGGCACGCCCGCGGCCTCCATGATCTCCTTCGCCCAGGTCTTCGACCCCTCGAGGCGGGCAGCCTGCGCCGACGGGCCGAAGACGGCGATGCCGTCCTCGCGCAGAACGTCCGCGAGGCCCGCGACCAGCGGCGCCTCGGGCCCCACGACGACCAGGTCGACCTCGAGCTCGCGGGCGAGGGCCAGGAGGCCCTCGTGGTCGTCGAGCGCGACGTCGTGGCAGGTGGCGTGGTCGCCGATGCCGGGGTTCCCGGGAGCGGCGTGGAGGACCGGGGCAGGGGAGTCGCGGGAGAGGCGGCGCACGATGGCGTGCTCGCGGCCCCCGGAGCCGATGACGAGGATCTTCACGCGGCACACCCTACCGGCCGACCGGTGACCGGCCCGGGGCGGTGCCGGGGAGCGGGACGACTACGCTCGCTCCCATGCGTCTGCGCCTCGATCTCGCCTACGACGGCACCGGCTTCCACGGCTGGGCCGCCCAGCCCGGGCAGCGCACCGTGCAGGGGGTGCTCGAGGAGGCGCTGCAGCGCGTGACGCGCACGGAGGTCCAGGTCACGGTCGCCGGCCGCACCGATGCAGGGGTCCACGCCCAGGGGCAGGTCACCCACCTCGACCTCCCGGACCGGGCGGTCGCGGCGCTTCCCGGGCGCAGCGACCGCGCTCCGGCCGACGCCCTCGTCGCGCGCCTGGGAGGAGTGCTGCCGGCGGACGTCGTCGTCCGCTCCGCGCGCGAGGCCCCCGAGGCCTTCGACGCGCGCTTCGGGGCGCTCGCCAGGGTGTACCGCTACCGCATCTCCGACGGGCCGCTCGTCCATGATCCGCTGCGGCGCGACGTGCTGCGCCATCGGCGCGCGCTCGACGTCGACGCCATGGGGGAGGCGAGCGCGGCCCTCCTGGGGGAGCACGACTTCCTGTCCTTCTGCCGTCCGCGCGAGGGCGCGACGACGATCCGCACCCTGCGCGAGCTGTCGTGGCAGCGCCCCGGCGGGGGCCGGCGCGACCAGCACCTGGTGGTCGCGACCGTCCGGGCCGATGCCTTCTGCCACCACATGGTGCGCTCCCTGGTGGGCGCGATGCTCGCCGTCGGCGAGGGCCGACGGGACACCGACTGGCCCCTCGAGATCCTCCGCGCCCGCACCCGCGAGGCCGCGACCCGCACGGCGCCCGGCGCCGCCCCGATGGCGCCGCCGGAGGGGCTCACCCTCGAGAGCGTCGAGTACCCGGCCGACGGGGATCTCGCCGCGCAGGCCGAGGCGGCCCGACGGCTGCGCGGATGACGGCCCGCCGGCTGCGCGGGTGACGGCCCGGCGGCCGCGCGGGAGACAGCTCGGAGTGGAATCGACCACAGCGAGCGTTCTCGCAGGTCGGCAGGCACGCGCGGCATTGACCGGCCCTCGTCCGCCCGGCTATCATGGCGAGTCGACGTGCCCAGATGTGCACCCGAACCGCAGCCGAAGCTCACGCCGGCGCGAGCAGGGTTCCTCACACGCATCGAGGGTCTCACCGTCAGCAGCGATCCGCGCTTCATCACCGCGGCCCGCGACCGACGGGGCGGGATCCAGGCGCGACGAGACGGCCATGCTTTAACCGAAGGAAGCGTGTCCACGGTCCAGATCGAATCGTGCCCCCGGGGGCGTGCATCCGCGCGCCCCTGATCCATGCGGGGCACACACGACGAGAGAAGAAGGCACGAGTGCGTACGTTCACCCCGAAGCCCGACGATGTCGAGCGCTCCTGGTACGTCATCGACGCAACGGATGTCGTCCTCGGCCGGCTCGCTTCCCAGGCTGCTCAGCTCCTGCGGGGAAAGCACAAGCCGGTCTTCGCACCCCACGTGGATGCAGGCGACTTCGTCATCATCATCAACGCTGACAAGGTTGCCCTGACCGGCAACAAGCGCGAGGCCAAGCTGGCATACCGCCACTCCGGCTACCCGGGCGGCCTCCGCGCCATCCCCTACTCCGAGCTCCTCGAGACCTACCCCGAGCGCGCGGTCGAGAAGGCTGTCCGCGGGATGCTCCCGAAGAACAAGCTGGCGACCCAGCAGCTCAAGAAGCTCAAGGTCTACGCCGGCCCGGAGCACCCCCACAAGGCACAGCAGCCCACCGAATTCACCTTCGACCAGGTGGCGCAGTAAGCGGGCGCGCCCCGCGCTCGCCCTGCCGCACGGAACATACTGAGGAGAACCGTGACAGAGACCACCGAGACCGTCGAGACCCTCGACGAGACCCCGACCAACTTCACGACCGAGTCCACCGCTGAGGCGGCTGTCGGCACCGGCCAGTCGATCACCGCCCCCGGTGGCGGCACCGGTCGCCGCAAGCAGGCCGTCGCCCGCGTCCGCCTGGTGCCCGGCACCGGCACCTGGACCGTGAACGGCCGCAGCCTCGAGGAGTACTTCCCGAACAAGGTGCACCAGCAGGAGGTCAACGAGCCCTTCAAGGTGCTCGACCTCCAGGGCCGCTTCGACGTCGTCGCCCGCATCAACGGCGGCGGCGCCTCCGGCCAGGCCGGCGCCCTGCGCCTGGGCGTGGCCCGCGCGCTCAACGAGATCGACCGGGACAACAACCGTCCCGCGCTCAAGAAGGCCGGCTTCCTGAGCCGCGACGCCCGCGTCATCGAGCGCAAGAAGGCCGGTCTCAAGAAGGCCCGCAAGGCCCCGCAGTACTCGAAGCGCTGATCGGACCCGATCACCGCGATCGACGCGGAGAGCCCCGGCCCTGCTGCCGGCTCCGCACCGAAGAACCCCGTCACCTGCTGGTGGCGGGGTTCTTCGTGTCCCGGGTGGGGAGGGGGCGGGGAGCGCCGCGCCGGCCCCTACTCGAGCAGCTCGCGGATGTCCTGCGCGGTGATCCCCGAGCGGAACGCCTTCCCGCCGTCGGTCAGGGAGTCGAAGAGGGCTGCCTTGCGCTGCTGCAGGGCGAGGACCTTCTCCTCGATCGTGTCCTCGGCGACCATCCGGAACACCATCACCTGGCGCTCCTGGCCGATGCGGTGGGCGCGATCGACGGCCTGGTTCTCCGCCGCCGGGTTCCACCACGGGTCCAGCAGGAACACGTAGTCGGCCTCCGTGAGGGTCAGGCCGAAGCCGCCCGCCTTCAGCGAGATGAGGAAGACCGGCGCATCGCCCTCGCGGAACTCCCGCACGGCGGCGTCGCGATCGCGGGTCGAGCCGTCCAGGTAGCTGAAGTCGACCCCTCGCATCGTGAGCTCGTCGGCCACGTGCCGTAGGTGGGAGGTGAACTGGCTGAACAGCAGCACCCGGTGGCCGTCGCCCAGGACCTCCTCGAGACGGTCGAAGAGCGCCTCGAGCTTCGAGCTCGGCACGTCGCCGTGGGCCTCGGCGTCGACGATCGACGGGTCCAGCGCCATCATCCGCAGCAGGGTCAGGGAGCGGAAGACGATGAAGCGATTGCGATCGAGGTCCGTGTCGATGAGGCCGAGCACCTTCTTGCGCTCGCGCTGGAGCACCGAGTCGTAGAGCGCCCTGTGATCGGGGCCCAGCTCGACCTTCACGACCTGCTCCTGCTTCTCGGGGAGCTCGGAGGCGACCATCTCCTTGGTGCGCCGCAGCATGAACGGCCGCAGCCGGGAGCGCAGCACGTCCATCCGCTCGGGGTGCTCGCCGCTCTCGATGGGCAGGGTGAAGCGCTGGCGGAACCCGATGGCGGGGCCCAGCAGGCCGGGCGCGGCGATCTCGAGGATCGACCACAGGTCGTCCAGGGAGTTCTCCATCGGGGTGCCGGTGATCGCGAGGTGGAACGAGGCGCGCACGTTCTTCGCCGCCTGGTGCGTGCGCGAACGGCGGTTCTTCACGAACTGCGCCTCGTCGAGCACGAGCCCCTGGAACTGCTCGCGCGCGAACTCGTCGTCATCGATGCGCAGCACGGTGTAGCTCGTGACCACGAGGTCCGCGCCGCGCACCGTCTCGGCGAGATCCTCGCCGCGGGCGCGGGAGGTGCGGTCGACGAGCCGCACGTCGAGGTCCGGGGCGAAGCGCTCGGCCTCCGCGCGCCACACCGGGAGCACAGAGGAGGGGGCGACGACGAGGAACGGCGGCGGCGCGTCGGAGACCGAGCCGTCGGCCCCGTCGACGACGACCGGAGCGCTCTCGCGCGCGTGGGCGATGAGGGCCAGGGTCTGCACGGTCTTGCCCAGGCCCATGTCGTCGGCCAGCACCCCGCCCAGCCCGTGATGGAAGAGGAAGGCGAGCCAGGAGTAGCCGTCGCGCTGGTAGTCGCGCAGGTCAGCCGTGAGGGCGCGGGGGAGCGGGGGCGGGGTCAGGTCGCCCGCGTCCTGCAGGGCGCCGACGGTGCGCTCCCACTCCGCGCTCGCCTCGGCGGACTCCGCGATCTCCTCGAGGTCCTCCCACATGCCGACCTGGAAGCGGCTGATGGACTGCTGCTGCGGGTCCCACTCGGCGAGGGCCTCGCCCTCGGCGATGAGCTCGCGCAGGGCGTCGAAGGCGGGGTTGTCCAGGGAGAAGTACGTCTTGTCCGGGAGCATGATCCGGGTCCTGCCCTGCGCGAGCGCGACGAACAGGGTGGGGAAGGGGATCTGCCGGCCGTCGATGGTGATCTCGAAGCCCAGGTCGAACCAGTCGTGCTTGCCGGGGGACTGCTGCTGGGTGATGCGCACCTTCGGGGCGCCGTCGAGCTCGCGGTAGGCGTGGCGGGTGCCGACGATCTCGGTGCGCACATGCGGCAGACCGCCGAGCTCGTCGAGCACGTGCTCGGAGAAGCGGGCCGTGTCCGGGCCGCTCAGCTGCTCGGGGGCGTCGCCGCCGGCCGTCGGCCACAGCGTCCTCACCCGGGCGAGCACCTCGTCCTCGTGGGCCACGTCGCGGCGCACGCCCTGGCGCTGGTCCATGGGCAGGGTGCGGGCGGGGTCGTGGTAGCGCCAGGTCCAGGTGAGCGAGAGGCGGTCGTCGGGGGCGTAGGCGGCGGCCAGGTGCAGGGTCGCGGGCTCGATCGCCGGCATCTCGACGCTGCCGTCGCTGCTGGTCACGCGCGTGACAGTGCGCAGGCGCGGGTATGCGTCCTCGAGGAAGTCCTCGCGGTCCTCTCCGGGCACGACGAGCGGCTCGGGCCGCTGGAAGAGGCGCTGCAGGGCCGTCGGGATCGGGGAGCCGACGGGCGCGATCCGCGCCGAGAAGCCCGTGGCGCGCGAGCGCGAGCCGTCGTCCGTCGGCGCCGAGGGGTCGTCCAGGGCGATCACGCCCGCGGTGCCCAGCGGCCGGGCCTGCGCGACGTCCTGGCCCTCGAGGGTGATGCGGGGGAGGACCTGGAGGTCGCTGCCGCCCTCGGGGATGCGCAGGTCCACCTCGACCGCGCCGACAGACGCCAGCTCGATCGCGCGCAGGCCGTCGCCCGGCAGGAACTCGACGCCGGCGTCGCGCGCGTACGCGAGGGACTGCCAGATCAGCGGGGAGCCGATGGAGTTCAGCCAGAGGTGCTCGATCGAGCCGCTCGCGTACGAGCGCTCGGCCGTGGCGGAGGCGAACATGCGGGTCAGGGCCTCGGCGTGGCCCGTGTGGTAGGCGCGGCCGGCCATCCGGAACTCGAACGTGCGCCAGGAGAGCCCGCCCTTGATCCAGGTGCCCTTGCGCCCCATCGTCATCGGCCGCAGGCCCAGCCAGAGGTCGCCGCCCTCGGCGAGCAGCGCGGGGGTCGCGGTCTCGCGGCGCAGGCGGGAGACCCCAGGTCCCACCCGCGAGACCTCGAGGTCGAAGCGGATGGCGAGGGGCTGGGGGACCTCCTCGCTCGGGGACTCGGTGAGCAGGGGGCGCAGCACGCTGCGCCACTCGGCGGGCGTCTCGCGCCTCTCCTCGGCCGCGCCGAGGTCGTCGAGGTGATAGAGCACCGCGGCGACGTGCTTGCAGTCCGCGCCGATCGGGCACGAGCAGCGGGAGCGACGGGGGCGCCACAGCCCGCCCGGCTCGGCGGGCAGGAAGCGGCGGGAGACCGCGTCCTCCTCGTACTCGGCGAGGGTGACGACCGTGCGATAGGGGGAGCCCGCGCTGCCCTGGACGTCGGCCGTGACGGTCCCGCTGTCGACGTCCCAGACGAGATCCTCGACGCGGCCCTCGCGGGCGTAGGCGAGGCCGTGGCCCGCGGCCCGGCTCCCCACCTGGTGGGTGATCACCGTGGGCGGCACGTGGGGCAGCAGGTCCGCAGTGGGCATACCCTCCAGGCTACTGCCGCGCGGGGCACGGCGGTGCCCGTCCACAGCGAGCGACGCGCCACGTCGGTGGCGTCGCCCAGAGGACCGCGAGCCCATCGCGGTACCCTGCCCGGGCGGCGCCCCGCGCCAGCACCCGGCTTCCAGCATCCATCCCGAGGAGACCCCTGTGGCACGACTGTTCGGCACCGACGGGGTGCGCGGCACCGCGAACGTGGACATCACCGCGGAGCTCGCGGTCGACCTCTCGGTCGCCGCCGCCCACGTGCTCGCGACCTTCGGCGCCTTCGACGGCGCCCGCGCCCGGGCGATCGTGGCCCGCGACACCCGCCCGTCGGGCGACTTCCTGAGCGCCGCCGTGTGCGCGGGCCTCGCCTCCGCGGGCGTCGACGTCGAGGACGCCGGGATCCTCCCCACCCCCGGGCTCGCCCATCTCGTGAAGACCTCGAGCGCGGACCTCGGCGTGATGATCTCCGCCTCCCACAACCCCTCTGCCGACAACGGCATCAAGTTCTTCGCACGCGGCGGCACCAAGCTGCCCGACGAGGTCGAGGACGCGATCGAGGCCCGCCTCGGCGAGCAGTGGCAGCGGCCCCTGGACACCGAGGTCGGCACCATCCGCGACTACGGCGGAGCGGTCGAGCAGTACGTCGAGCACCTGGTCTCGACGCTCGACGGCCCGCTGACCGGCCTCACCGTCGTCGCCGACTGCGCGAACGGCGCCGCCTCCGAGACCGCTCCCGCCGCCCTGCGCGGCGCAGGCGCGACCGTGCACGTGATCGGCGACCGCAGCGACGGCAAGCAGATCAACGAGGACTGCGGCTCGACGCACCTCGAGAAGCTGCAGGCGGCCGTCGTCGAGCACGGGGCGGACGTCGGCGTGGCCTTCGACGGCGACGCCGATCGCTGCCTCGCGGTCGACGCCGAGGGCCGCGAGATCGACGGCGACCAGATCATGGCGATCCTCGCCCTGGACCTCAAGGAGCGCGGGCAGCTGCACGACGACGTCCTCGTCGTCACCGTGATGAGCAACCTGGGCCTGAAGATCGCCATGAAGGAGCACGGGATCACCCTCGGGCAGACCTCCGTGGGCGACCGCTACGTGCTCGAGGAGATGAACCTGGGCGGCTACTCGCTGGGCGGGGAGCAGTCCGGGCACGTGATCATGGCCGCGCACGCCACCACCGGCGACGGCGAGCTGACCGCCCTGCACCTGCTGCAGCGCATCGCCACGACCGGCCGCAGCGCGCGCGAGCTGGCCGACGTCATGACCCGCCTCCCGCAGGCGCTCATCAACGTCAAGGGGGTCGACAAGGCCCGTGCCTCGATCGACCGGAGCGTGCTCGACGCGGTCGCTGCGGCCGAGGCCGAGCTCGGCGAGAGCGGCCGGGTGCTGCTGCGCCCCTCGGGCACCGAGCCCGTGGTGCGCGTGATGGTCGAGGCCCCGAGCGACGAGGTCGCGACCACGGCCGCCGAGAAGCTCGCGGCGGTCGTGCGCGAGCGCCTCTCGCTCTGAGGGTCTGTTCGCTCTGAGGGTCTGAGGAAGGGGCCGACGGGAAACCGTCGGCCCCTTCTCCGTCCTCTCCCGCGGCTCTCAGACCCTGCGCAGCAGGACGCTGCGCACGCGGTGCTCGGCGTCCTTGCGCAGCACGAGGTCCGCGCGGCCGCGCGTGGGGGCGACGTTCTCCGCGAGGTTCGGGCCGTTGACGTCGTCCCAGATCTTCTCCGCGGTCGCGCGCGCCTCCTGATCGGTCAGGCGCGAGTAGCGATGGAAGTAGGAGCGCGGATCGGAGAAGGCCGTCTGCCGCAGACGCAGGAAGCGCTCGATGTACCAGCGGCGGATGTCCTCGGTGCGCGCGTCGACGTAGACGGAGAAGTCGAAGTAGTCGGAGACCGCGACGCCCAGGCGGCCGTCGCTGCGCGGCGTCGGGGGCTGCAGCACGTTGAGCCCCTCGATGATGAGCACGTCGGGGCGCTCCACGACCACCTTCTGATCGGGCACGATGTCGTAGACGAGGTGGGAGTAGACGGGCGCCTCGACGCGGTCCGTGCCCGCCTTGACCTCCGCGACGAAGCGCAGCAGGGCCTTGCGGTCGTAGCTCTCGGGGAATCCCTTGCGGTGCAGGATGCCGCGGGCCTCGAGCTCCGCCGTCGGCAGCAGGAACCCGTCGGTCGTCACCAGCTGCACGTTCGGGGTGTCGGGCCGACGCGCCATGAGCTCGCGCAGCAGACGACCGGTCGTGGACTTGCCGACCGCGACCGAGCCCGCCACGCCGATCACGTAGGGCGTGCGCTGCAGGCCCTGGTGGAGGAAGCCGCTGCGCGCCCGTCGCAGCTCCTGCGCGGAGCCGACCTGGATGTTGAGCAGGTGCGTGATGGGGCGGTAGACCGCGTCGATCTCCGCGAGGTCCAGCTTGTCGCCCAGTCCCCGCAGCTTCTCGGCGTCCTCGGCGGTCAGGGGGAGGGGCGTCTGGTCCGACAACCGGGCCCAGTCCTCGCGGCGGATCTCGTCGAAGGGGGTGAACGATCCGTGGACCGCATGGGATCTCATGGTCAGCCATTGTTCCATCGGCCGCGGGGCCCGCGGGCGCGAATGGCCGGGTCGCGGAGGCGAACGGTGGGGCACGGGGACCCGACGGACGCGGACGAGCGGCACCGCATGACCGTTCCGCGCAGGACCGCGCAGGGGTCGGTGCGCGAATCTGACAGGTCGTGAGCACTCCCCGTCAGGGCCGTGCACGGGCCCCGGCGAAGGTGAGCGAGGCCTCCCTCGGACCCGTGCCGCAGGGGGCGCCGAGGGGTCCGCGCCCGCTAGCGTCGGGGCCATGTGTGGAATCGTCGGCTACGTGGGCTCCGCCCCCGCCTCCCCCTCTCCCCGTCCTCTCGAGGTCGCCCTCCAAGGCCTCGCGCGCCTCGAGTACCGCGGCTACGACTCCGCGGGCATCGCGGTGATCGACGACGGCTCGGTGCGCGTCGCCAAGCGCGCCGGGAAGCTGCAGAACCTGCGCGACGCGCTCGCGGGCGAGGAGGACACCACCTCCCCGGTCGCGATCGGCCACACCCGCTGGGCCACCCACGGCGCGCCCACCGACGACAACGCCCACCCCCACCTGGGCGGGAAGCACGACGAGCTCGCCCTCGTGCACAACGGCATCATCGAGAACTTCGCGGCCCTGCGCGCCGAGCTCGAGGCCGAGGGCTTCGCGTTCCGCTCCGAGACCGACTCCGAGGTCGCGGCGCACCTGGTCGCCCGCGAGATGCAGGGCACCGGTGACCTCACCGACGCGATGCGCGCGGCCGTCGCCCGCCTCGAGGGCGCCTTCACGCTCCTCGCGGTGCACCGCGACGCCCCCGACCGCGTGGTCGCCGCCCGCCGCAACTCCCCGCTCGTCGTCGGCCTCGGCGAGGGCGAGAACTTCCTGGGCTCCGACGTCGCCGCCTTCGTGGACTCCACCCGCGAGGCCCTCGAGATCGGCCAGGACCAGATCGTCACCGTCACCGCGGACGAGGTCGTCGTCACCACCTTCGAGGGCGAGCTCGTGCCCGAGCCCAAGCGCTTCACCATCGAGTGGGACGTGACCGCGGCGCAGAAGGCCGGCCACGACTCCTTCATGGCCAAGGAGATCCACGAGCAGGCCACCGCCGTCGCCGACACCCTGCGCGGACGCATCGAGTCCGGGAAGCTCCACCTCGACGAGATGAGCATCGACCCCTCGGTGCTGCGCAGCGTCGACAAGATCATCGTCGTCGCCTGCGGCACTGCCGCGAACGCCGGCAACGTCGCGAAGTACGCGATCGAGCACTGGTGCCGCATCCCCACCGAGGTCGAGCTCGCCCACGAGTTCCGCTACCGCGATCCGATCGTCACCGAGAAGACCCTCGTGGTCGCGATCTCCCAGTCCGGCGAGACCATGGACACCCTGATGGCCATGCGCCACGCGCAGGAGCAGGGGGCCAAGGTCGTGGCCATCTGCAACACGCACGGCTCGACCATCCCGCGCGAGGCCGACGCCGCGCTCTACCTGCACGTCGGCCCCGAGATCGCTGTCGCCTCCACCAAGGCGTACCTGGGGCAGATCACGGCCTGCTACCTGCTGGGCCTCTACCTCGCGCAGGTGCGCGGGAACCTGTACCCCGACGAGATCGCCGCGCTCATGGAGGACCTCGACCAGCTGCCCGCGCAGGTGCAGCGCGTCCTCGACGACGCCGAGCAGGTGGGCGACCTCGCCCGCGCCATGGCCGACGTCTCCAGCGTGCTGTTCCTGGGCCGCCACGTCGGCTACCCGACCGCCCTCGAGGGTGCGCTCAAGCTCAAGGAGATCGCGTACATCCACGCCGAGGGCTTCGCCGCCGGCGAGCTCAAGCACGGGCCGATCGCCCTCGTGGAGGAGGGGCAGCCGGTCTTCGTGATCGTGCCCTCGCCGCGCGGCCGCGACTCCCTGCACTCGAAGGTCGTCTCGAACATCCAGGAGGTGCGCGCCCGCGGGGCCCGCACCCTCGTGATCGCCGAGGACGGCGACGACGACGTGCTCCCGTACTCCGACGTGGTGCTGCGCGTGCCCGCGACCCGGACCCTGTTCGCGCCCCTGCTCACGGTGATCCCGCTGCAGATCTTCGCGTGCGAGCTCGCCGCCGCCAAGGGCCTGGACGTCGACCAGCCGCGGAACCTCGCGAAGTCCGTCACCGTCGAGTGAGGCGCGGGGCGGGGGCGCCCGCCCTGCTCCCGCTTCGCTCGCGCCCCGCTCCCGCGCACGTTTCGATGTGATACTGCCGGGGTGACCCCCGCACAGCTCCCGCCGTCCTCGCGCGCCTTCGCGCCGCGCGAGGACGGCGTCGTCGTCGGCGTGGGCGTCGACGTCGTGGGCATCGCCCGCCTCGACGCCCTCGCCGCTCGCACGCCCGCCCTGCTCGATCGTCTGCTCGCGCCGTCCGAGCGCGGGCTCTCGCCCGCCTCGCGCGCGGCCCGCGTCGCCGCGAAGGAGGCGGTGGGCAAGGCGCTCGGCGCCCCCGGCGACTACTCGTGGCAGGACGTGACCGTCGAGCGCACGGCGGCGGGCCGGCCCTACCTGGTCCTCACCGGGGCGACCCTCGCCGCGGCCGAGCGCCAGGGCGTCGCCCACCTGCACCTCTCCCTCTCCCACGACGCCGACGTCGCGACCGCCGTGGTCGTCGCCGAGCGCGGCACAGCACCCCGGACGGTGCCCGCATGATCCGCGCGTTCACCGCCGACCAGGTGCGCGCCGCCGAGGCCCCGCTGCTCGAGGCGGGGGAGCCGCTCATGCAGCGCGCGGCGTTCGCGCTCGCGCAGCGGGCTCTCGTGCATCTGCGCAGGGGGCGCGAGGGCAGTGCGGGATCGAGGGGCGCGGGGCCGACGGGGGCCCAGACCGCCGCCGGCGCGCGCGTGTTCGTGCTCGCCGGGGCGGGGGACAACGGCGGCGACGGCCTGTTCGCCGCCGCCCTGCTGCGTCGCCGCGGGGTCGCCGCCGACGCGCTCGCCGTCCTCGGACGCCACCACGAGGAGGGGGCCGCGGCGCTGCGCGCGAGCGGCGGGCGTGTCTTCACGCGCCTCGACGAGCTCCTCGCGCGGGGCCCGATCTCCCTCGTGCTCGACGCGATCACCGGCATCGGAGGGCGCCCCGAACTCTCGCCTGCGCTGCGCGAGCTGCTGGACGCGGTGCGCGACCTGGATGCTCCCGTTCTCGCGGTCGACGTGCCGAGCGGCATCGACGCGACGACCGGCGCCGCCGACCCCGGTGCGCTCGCGGCCCGCGAGACCGTCACCTTCGGGGCCGTGAAGACGGGTCTGCTGCTGCCCGGCGGCGCCGACCTCTCCGGGACCGTGCACCTCGTGGACATCGGCCTGGGCCCGCACCTGCCCGAGCGTCCCGCCCTCGAGCGCCTGGAGACGGACGATGCCGCGGCGCTCTGGCCCACCCCGGGCCGCGGGGACGACAAGTACTCGCGCGGCGTCGTCGAGATCACCGCCGGCTCCGGGACCTACCCCGGTGCCGCGGTGCTCTCGGTCAGCGGCGCCGCCCGTGCGGGAGCGGGCATGGTGCGCCTGGACGCCCCGCGCAGCGTGCTCGACCTCGTGCTCGCCCGTCGGCCCGAGGTCGTCGGGGGCGAGGGGAAGCACCAGGCCCGCGTGGTCGGCTCCGGCGTTCCCGAGGACGATCCGCGCCTCGCGCGCGCCCTCGCGGACCTGCGCACCGGGCACCGGCCCCACGAGCGGACGCGACTGCCCGGCGTCGTCGACGCAGGGGCGCTCGGCGCCGTGGGCACGGGCGACGGCGGCGCGCTCGACGGGTTCCACCCCGGCGTCGTGCTCACCCCGCACGCCGGGGAGGCCGCGCGGCTCGCACGGGCGCTGGGCATCGACCCCGAGCAGCCCGCGCCGGATCTCGCCCGCGCGCTCGCCGAGGCCACTGGGGCGACGGTCCTGCTCAAGGGAGCTGTGACGATCATCGCCCCGTCGGACCCCTCGGAGCCCCTGCTGAGCCAGGACGACGCGACCTCGCAGCTCGCCACCGCGGGCGCCGGCGACGTGCTCGGCGGAGTGCTCGGATCCCTGCTCGCGGCGGGTCTGCCCGGACCTCGCGCCGCCGCGCTCGCCGCCCTCGTGCACGGCCGCGCGGCCCGTGACGCGGCCCTCGGAGGAACGGCTCCGATCGCCGCCCTGGACGTCGCCGAGCACCTCCCGCGCGCCGTCGCGACTATCCTTGCCGGGGCCGACCGGAGACCGCCGGCCGACGAGGCAGGAGGAGCATGAGCATCCCGATCCCCGCAGAGGATCCTCGGCACGTGCCCAACAGGGCCGTCGTGGACACCTCGGCGATCACGCACAACACGCGTGTGATCGCCGATTCGCTGCGCGAGCACACCGCGCTGATGGCCGTGGTCAAGGCCGACGGCTACGGGCACGGCATGCTCAGCGCCGCCCGCGCGGCCGTCGCCGGGGGAGCGACCTGGCTGGGCGTCGCCCATCCGGCCTCCGCCCTGGCGCTCTCCCGCGCCGGCATCGAGGTGCCGATCTTCAGCTGGCTGTACGAGCCGCGCACCGCCGCCGAGATCCTCCCCGCCGTCGTCGCCGAGGGCGTCGAGATCTCCGTGGGCAGCCTCGCGATGCTCAAGATGGTCGCCGACGCCGCCCGCCAGGCCGACCGCCGCGCCCGCGTCCACGTGAAGATCGACACCGGCATGGGACGCAACGGCGCCCTGCCCGCGAAGCTCGCCGCGATCGGCTCCGCCGCCAGGGAGGACGAGTTCATCCGCCTCAGCGGGGCATGGACGCATCTCTCCGCGGCCGACGACCCCGAGGACCCGATGACCGACCAGCAGGTCGAGATCTTCGACTCCGCCTGCGAGGCCCTCGAGGAGGAGGCGGGCCCGATCCCGCTCCAGCACCTCGCGAACACCGCCGCGACCCTCACCCGGCGCGACCTGCACCGCGACATCGTGCGCCCGGGCATCGGCCTGTACGGCTACCCGCCCGTCCCCACCGATCTGGATCTGCGCCCGGCGCTGACGCTCACCAGCCGGCTCGCCCTCGTCAAGGACGTGCCCGCAGGGCAGACCGTCGGCTACGGCCACCGCTTCACCACCCCCGCGCCCACCCGCCTGGGCCTGGTGCCGATCGGCTACGCCGACGGGCTGCCGCGCGCCGCCTCCGGCGGTGTCAGCGTGCTCGTGCGCTCCGACGACGGCGACCACCGCGCCCAGCAGGTCGGGCGGATCAGCATGGACCAGATCGTGGTGGACCTGGGATCGGAGTCCCGGGCCCGCGCGGGAGACGAGGTCGTGCTGTTCGGAGCCGCCCAGGCGCTCGCGCCCCTGGACGACGACGCGTCCGAGGTCGCCGTGACCCCGCAGTTCGTCGCCTCCGCGCAGACGGAGGGGGAACCGGAGCCGGAGCAGGAGCCCGCGCAGCAGCCGGATGCCGCGGCGGACGCGGACGGTCCGACGGAGCCTCGGGACGATGAGGAGCCGGCGCCCGAGCTGGAGCCGGAGTCGATCGGGACGAGCGACGAGGCCCCGTCGGCCCCCGCCCTCGCGGACCTCGATGCCGCGGAGCCCACTCTCCCCGATGACCATCCCGGTGTCCCGACCGCCGACGACTGGGCGGCTGCCGCGGGCACCATCCCCTACGAGATCCTCACCTCGGTCTCCAACCGCGTGCCGCGGGAGCGGCGCTGATGAGCGGCGCCGGGGCCGGACCGGGCGCCGCGTCGCTCACCTTCACCACGACCGGCGCCGCGAGCACCCGCGATCTCGCGCGACGGCTCGCCGGACGCCTCGGTGCGGGCGACCTGCTCGTGCTCGACGGACCGCTCGGCGCCGGGAAGACCACCTTCACCCAGGGACTCGGCGAGGGACTGGGGGTGCGCGGCCCCGTCGCGTCCCCGACCTTCGTGATCTCCCGGGTCCATCCGAGCGAGGCGGGCGGGCCGGCCCTCGTGCACGTCGACGCCTACCGGCTCGGCGGCGGCGCGGACATCGACGACCTCGACCTCGACTCCGATCTCTCCGACGCTGTCATGGTCGTCGAGTGGGGACGCGACGTCGTCGAGCAGCTGAGCGACTCGCACCTGCTCGTCGAGCTCTCCCGCGCGACCGGCGCGGAGGACGCGCAGCCGGCGCAGCCGCTCCAGCAGGCGCAACAGGCGCAGCCGGAGCAGGACATCGCCGCCGGCGACGGCGAGGAGTTCGACGAGCCCCGTGCGCTCACCCTCACCTTCGTCGGGCCGCGCTGGGACGACGCGCGGATCCGCGCGGTCCGCGAGGCGCTCGGGGGCGAGGCATCCACCACGACCACGGAAGGGCGCGAGGCATGATGTGGCTCGGGATCGACACCTCGGGAGCCGTCGGCGTGGCCGTCGGGGACCGGGAGAGCGGGCGCGTGCTGGCCGTGGGCCAGGACGACCGCGCGCGGCATCACGACGAGGTGCTGATGGCCCTCATCGACGACACCCTCCGTCGGGCGGGCGGTGGACGCGCCGATCTCGAGGCCGTCGTCGCCGGACGCGGCCCGGGCCCCTTCACGGGCCTGCGCGTGGGTCTCGTGACCGCGCGCGAGATCGCGTTCGTCCTGGACATCCCGCTGCACGGCCTGTGCTCCCTCGACGCGCTCGCCCTGCAGGCCGCCGAGGAGACCCCCGAGGCCCGCAGCCTCGCGATCGCGCTCGACGCGCGGCGCCGCGAGGTCTACTGGGCGCGCTACGAGCGGGCCGACGGGCAGTCGCCGTCGGCGCCCGGAGCGCGGATCGAGCGGGTCGAGGGTCCCTCCGTCTCGGCCCCGGCGGACGTCGCCGAGGAGCTCATGGCCTGCGACGTCGTCGCGGGCTCCGGCGCTCTCCTGCACAGCGAGATCCTGCATCCGAACTCCGCGCTCGCCCACGTCGACGCCGGCTCCCTGCTGCGCGAGGCGTGGCGCCGGCTCGACGCGGGGGAGGACCTGTCCTCGACCGAGCCCCTCTACCTGCGCGAGCCCGACGCGAAGAAGCCGTCGGCGCGCAAGAGCGCCCTGGGGCGGCGGTGACCGAGCCCGCGCCCGAACCCGCCGCCGAGCGATCGTCCGCACCGGAGCCCGAGGACTTCCCCGAGCAGACGCGGCTGCCCGAGGGGATGCGCCTGCGCATCGCCACCCTCGAGGACGCCCTGCCGATCGCCGAGCTCGAGCTGCGGCTGTTCCCCGAGGACGCCTGGACCTTCGACATGGTGCGCGAGGAGATCGCGCACCCCTCCCGCCGCTTCGTCATCGTCGAGCGGGGGAGCGGGCCCCCGAGCGGCGGATCCGCCGACGAGCCCGATGCCCCCGGCGAGATCGTCGGCTACGCGGGCGTCATGCTCCTCGGCGACTCGGCCGACCTCCACACGATCGGCACCACCCTGCCCGGCCGAGGCATCGGTCGAGCCCTGCTCGACTGGTCGCTGCGCGCTACCCGCGAGGGAGGCGCGCGCGCCCTCGTGCTCGAGGTGCGCGAGGACAACGCGCGCGCCCGCTCCGTCTACGAGGCGGCGGGGTTCCAGGACATCGGCCGACGGCCCGGCTACTACCCGGGACCCCACGGCCCGGTCGACGCCCGCGTGATGATCCGCGAGGTCGCGGGGGACTGACCGGAGGGCCCGGGCTCACACGTGGTGGTGCACCCGCTGGAAGACGTCCACGTAGTGCGCCTCGAGCCGACGCTCGGCGAGCCGCAGGCCCACCAGCAGCACCACGACCCCGATCACCAGGGAGAGCACCCCGGCGCCGATCAGGATCATCGGCCCGTCGACGACGAGCCCCCAGATCGCGACGCCGACCGCAGGCAGCTGCGGGACGAACACCGCGGCCGTCGCCAGCCCCATCGCGAGCATCGCGCTCGCGTTCGAGGACGAGCGGTCCTTCATCGGGTTCGTGCCGGGAGCGGCCGTCGGGTACGGCATGATCGTCCCGATCAGGGACGAGGCGCCCCAGCCGCCCATCATCAGCCCGAGCGCGCCGAGCAGGATCATGGGCACCAGGTCCGGCCGGCCCATGAGGATCGGGATCACGATCGCTGCGAGCACCAGGAACGGCACGGTGAACACGGCCATCGCGGCGATTCGACCGCGCAGGTTCGCACGGGCCGGGACCCCCGCGGTGATGTTCACCCAGCCCGCGGGCCCGTCGAATCCGATCTCGTTCGCGAGCGTGATCCCGCTGATCGCCGCCACCAGCAGCACGCCTATGAACGGCGTGACGCGGTTGTTCTCGTTGATCAGGCCCATCGCCACGAAGAAGACGAGCATGACCGGCATGATCACGACCGAGGCGAGATAGCGGGAATCGCGCCGCCAGTAGCGCAGGGAGCGGCCCATGACCGCGCCGAACGCGCTCGAGCGCACGAAGCGCGGCACCAGGGCGGAGACCTTCGCGCTGCCGGAGGAGGCATCGCCGACCAGGGCCTCGCGCATCGCCAGATCGATGCTGCGGCGCCACCACAGCCACATCAGCACGATGGTGGCCGCTCCGATCACCGCGCGGACGAGCGCGGGGAGCACGGCGCCCTGGGCGAGATCGACGGGAACGGATAAGAGCGCGCCGAAGGGGGTCCACGCCCCGATCTGCGCCCCGGTGGCGAGCACCTTCGACCACAGGGAGATGTTCGCGCCGTCGAGCGACTGCCCCAGCAGGCTGATGCCGTAGAGGGCGCCCAGCATGACGACGATGCCGATCACCCCGCCCACCTCGCGGCCGCGCCGCGAGGAGGAGCGCGATGCCTGGTGCGCGAGGACCGCGCGCGGCAGCAGCAGGCAGAGCACGATGCCGGCGAGATGGGCGGGGACCAGGGCGATGATCGCGAGGACCATCCAGATGGGCCCGGCCGCATGCATCGCCGCCCAGATGATGACGCCGACGCTCGTGATCGCGACCCCGAGCACGGTGAACAGGGTGGGCAGGCTGATGGCCCCGGCGGCCAGCATTCCCGGCTGGAGCTCCCGTGCGGTGCGCGGGTACAGGGCCAGCTTGCGGGGGTCCAGGGAGTCGTCGACGCCGAAGGCGAACAGCGGCAGCAGCAGCCAGACCAGCACGAGCGCCGTGCCCAGCGCGCGGACGGCGGTGGGGAACACGGACCCGTCGGCGTCCATGACGACCGTCGCGACGACCAGGGCGACCAGGGTGGCCATCCCGCCCAGTCCGTAGAGGCCGCCGAAGACGGTGCCGACGATCTTGCCGACGTTCTTGCGGAACGAGCGGCGCCACAGGATCCACTTCAGCCGCATGAGCAGCCGCACGAGCGCCATGCCGCGCACGCTGCCGTGCAGGGAGCCTCCCGCGGTGGTGATGTCGGAGGTCCCGGAGGTCCCGGAGCCCCCGGGGGTGCGGGCGCTGCCCGCGGCGCCGAAGGGGCCGCCCGCAGGGGCCCCGTGCTCGTCGGTCCTCACGACTGCAGCCATGACAGGCTCCCCTCCTCGACCTCGCCCGCTCCGACGAGGTCCATGAAGCGCTGCACGAGGCTGCCGCCCGCGCGGACCTCCTCGAGCGTGCCGTCGGCGAGGATCTCTCCGCGCGCGATGATCGCGACGTGCGAGCACAGCTCCTCGACGAGCTCCATGACGTGGCTCGAGAGCACCACGGTGCCGCCGCCGGCGACGAAGGCGCGCAGGATCTGGCGGATCCGCTGCCCGGAGACCGGGTCCACGGCCTCGAGCGGCTCGTCGAGCACGAGCAGGCGAGGGGCGTGGATGAGCGCGCAGGCCAGGAGGATCTTCTTCGTCATTCCGGCCGAGTAGTCGACGACGAGCTTGCCGTCCTCCCCGGCGAGGTCCATGGCCTCGAGCAGCGAGGTGCTGCGCTCGTCGACGACCGCGGGGTCCATGCCCCGGATGAGGCCGACGTAGGTGAGCAGCTCGCGCCCGGTGAGGCGGTCGAAGGTGCGCAGGCCGTCGGCCAGCACCCCCATCTGCGCCTTGGCGCGCTCGGGCTCGCTCCACATGTCGGCGCCCAGCACGTGCGAGCTGCCGCCGTCGGGCCGGAGCAGGCCGGTCGCCATCGACAGGGTCGTGGTCTTGCCTGCGCCGTTGGGGCCGACGATCCCGTAGAAGGCGCCGCGCGGGATCGACAGCGAGATGCCGTGCACGACCTCGGTGCCGTCGAAGGACTTGCGCAGACCGTCGACGTGCAGAGCGGGCTCTGCGCCGGGCGGGGCGGTGGATGCGGGGCTCGCGCCGCCGGTCGCGGCGGCACTCGGTTCGTGGACCGGGACTGTGGGCTGGCTCATGCTCGAAGACTACGGGGGAGGCCGCGGGAGGCTCGACCATCCGTCGGCGGTGCGCGCACCCGACCTAAGTCGGTGACGCCGCGTGCGACCGGGACGATCGACCGCGGTGCGGGGCGCGGGCATCGGCCGATCGTCTGAGCGCCGGGTGCGAGCGCCGGGTCCGAGCGCCGCCGCCGCTCACCGGCGGGACGCGGGCGGGGAGCGAGCAGATAGAGTGCAACCTGGCCGAGTGCCGACATCCGAGAGGGGAACCTTCCCATGACGACACCCCGTCGCCGATTCGCGGACGCCGAGAGCGCCGACGAATCACCGAGCACCCCGCGCGAGGTCGCGGAGATCCCGATCGGGATCCGACGCCTGGGGGCCTGGTCCTGGCGGCTGATCGTGATCACCGCCGCGGCCGCCCTGATCATCTGGGGCATCCTCAAGATCACGGCCATCGTGATCCCGGTGCTGATCGCGATCCTCGTCGCCTCGCTGCTCTCCCCGCTGGTGGGCCTGCTGACCCGGCACACGTTCCTGGGGCGGGCGGCCGCGAGCGGCGTCGCGCTCGTGGCGCTGATCATCGTGGTGATCGGCATGTTCACGCTGGCCAGCCGCCAGCTGTTCGCGCAGGCCGGCGACATCTACGCCAAGGCCCTCACCGGTGTGCAGACGCTGATCGACTGGGCGAACACGACGTTCAACCTCGACGACTCGATGATCAACAAGGCGACGGACGAGATCCTCGCCAAGCTGCAGGAGAACACGGACTCCCTGATCAGCGGCGCCTTCTCGACGGTCTCGACCGTGGGCAACGTGGTCACTGGCATCGTGATCGCCCTGTTCACCCTGTTCTTCCTGCTCTCGGGCGGCTCGACGATCTGGCGCTGGGTGGTGGGCCTGCTGCCCCCGGCCGCGCGCGTGCCCACCCACGAGGCGTTTCGCCGCGGCTGGAAGGCTCTGTCGGCATACATGCGCACGCAGATCATGGTCGCCGCGGTCGACGCGACCGGCATCAGCATCGGCATGATCGCCCTCGGCGTGGGCTCCTACGCCGTGCCGATCTGGCTGCTCGTGTTCCTGTTCTCGTTCGTGCCGCTGGTCGGTGCGATCCTCTCGGGCGCCATCGCGATCCTCATCGTGCTGGTGCTCAAGGGCTGGGTCTTCGCGATCATCATGCTCGCGGTGGTCATCGCCGTGCAGCAGATCGAGGGCAACGTCCTCCAGCCCTTCCTCATGGGCAAGGCCGTCGAGCTGCACCCGCTGGCCGTGTTCCTGGGCGTTGCCTCGGGCGCGATGATCGCCGGCATCGCGGGCGCCCTGTTCGCGATCCCCGTGATCGCCTTCGTCAACGCCACGCTGCTGTACATGACGGGGCGCGACCCCTCACCCGACCTGGGCCTCGACGAGACCGTCGACGCGCAGCTCACCGCCCCGCCGAAGCCCAAGAAGCACGAGGAGTCCCCTCGAGAGGCGAAGCGCCGCGCGAAGGCCGAGTCCTCGAAGGCGCAGGCCGCCGCGCTGCGCGAGGAGTCGGCCGAGGAGGTCGCGAGCAGCGCGGCCCCGAAGCACGGCGAGGAGCCCCGGGCAGGGGAGTGACGCCGCCGCACCGGACCGCCGGGTACGGAGAAGGCCGGGTCTGCCGTCGGAACCATGGGGTTCCGGCACGCAGACCCGGCCTTCGTCGTCCGGTGGTCGTCCGCCGTCGCGGCGCACAGGCGCACGACGGATCGCTCAGGCGCGGTAGGGCTTCGCGGAGATGATCTCGATCGTCAGCGAGCGGCCGTTGGGCGCCTCGTAGTCGATGCTCTCGCCGACCTTCGAGCCGTTGATCGACGAGCCCAGCGGGGACTCGGTCGAGAAGACCTCGAGGTCCTCGCCGTCGTCCGCGATCTCGCGGTTGCCCAGCAGGAACGTGCGCTCCTTGCCGGCCATCGAGATCTTCACGACCATGCCCGGCTCGACGACGCCGTCGTCCTTCGGGGTCTCGCCGACGACCGCGTTCTTCAGCAGGTGGGTGAGCTCCGCGATGCGAGCCTCGTTCTTCCCCTGCTCCTCGCGGGCCGCGTGGTAGCCGCCGTTCTCCTTGAGGTCGCCCTCGTCGCGAGCCGCGGCGATGCGCTCGGCGATCTCGGTGCGACGGGGCCCCTCGAGCTCGGCGAGCTCCGCGGTGAGGCGGTCGTAGGCGTCCTGGGTGAGCCAGGAACCAGTGGGCTGGCTGCTCATGCGAACACTCCTGATGTCTTGTCGCGGGCGGCCGCCCTCGGCGGACGCCCGACACAGTTCACGGGGCACATGTTGCGCATGCGCCCCGTGTGCGGGTGATGAAGACCGACGCGCTGTCGGTATCAGAGCATCGTACAACGGATGCGACCGGCGCCCCCAACGGTGCGGCGCGTCGGACACCTGGGATCCGGGCCCGGTCGCGGGCCCCGGTGCCGCGATCCCGGCCGGTGGAGGATCAGGCCTTCTGGCAGCTGATGACCTCGGCGCTGACCGCCTCGCCCTGGGTGTCGATGTCCACGGTGCGCACGACCTGCCGCTCGGGGCCCCCGGGGATCTCCACCTCGCGGAAGCCCACCTGCGCACGACCCGCGTTCAGCGCCTGCACCGTGCACGTGGCGTCGACGCTGGGGCTGCGGGTGAGCTGGAAGGTCAGCGAGATCGTGTCGTCGTCGACGTGGTCGTAGCCGACGTCCTTCGCGGTCACGGGCTGGTCCGCGAAGCGGTAGCCGACGAACGCGAGCACGGCGAGGAACACGACGGCCCCGATCACGAACAGCACGCGCGCGGTGCGCCGGGGCACCAGTGGGCCACCGTAGCGGGAGGCGAGCGGATCGGTGGATCCCGTGGGGGTGCTCGGAGCGTGCGCGTCCATGCGTCCATCCTCCCAGATCGGACCTGGGCCCGACGCGCGAGTGGCGGGGGTCTCGGCCTCCGCCCCAGTCCGGGACCAGGCAGGTGGCGTACCCTCGGCTGGTGCGGAGACGCGCCCGATCCCGGGCCGTCGGCCCCGCCCGCGGCGAGGCCCTGAGCCCCGCCCGCGGAACCGTCCGAGCGACGGGACGAGACCCGTCCCGCCCGGCGGGACCAGAGCTGTCCGACCCCGACCCGGTGAAGGTGGAAACGTGCCCGACCTCGAGCCCGAGAGCGACGACCGGCTGCGCATGGTCGCCGTGCATGCCCACCCCGACGACGAGTCGAGCAAGGGGGCGGGGTCGATGGCCAAGTACGTCCGTGAGGGCGCGCAGGTCACCGTCATCACCTGCACCGGCGGGGAGCGCGGCGACATCCTCAACCCCAAGCTCGCCGACGACGAGGAGATCCTCGCGGACCTGCCCGCGGTGCGCCGCACCGAGATGGCCGCCGCGCAGAGGGTCCTGGGCGTGGACCACGAGTGGCTCGGGTTCATCGACTCGGGCCTGCCCGAGGGCGATCCCCGCCCCGAGCTGCCCGAGGGATGCTTCGCCCGCGTGAGCGTCGAGGACGGCGCTCGGCCCCTGGTCGCCGCGATCCGCCGGCTGCGTCCGCACGTGCTCACCACGTATGACGAGAACGGCGGCTACCCGCACCCCGACCACATCCAGTGTCACCGGGTCAGCGTGCTCGCCTTCGAGCGGGCCGCGGATCCCGAGTACGCGCCCGAGCTCGGCGAGCCGTGGGAGGTCTCGAAGATGTACTACATCAACGGCTTCTCCCGCAGCCGCTTCCAGGGCATCGCCGACTTCCTGCGCGGACGCGGCACCCCGGACGAGCAGCTCGAGGAGATGGCCCAGCGCTTCCCCAGCGGCGCCGACCGCCTGGTCACCACCCGCGTGGACATCAGCGACCAGCTCGACATCCGAGACGCCGCGCTGCGCGCCCACGCCACCCAGGTGGATCCCGAGGGCTTCTTCTTCCACATCCCCAACGACGTCCTGCGCGAGTCGCACTGGGCGACCGACGACTACGAGCTGCGCACCTCGCGCATCGGCGTGACCCTGCCCGAGACCGACCTGTTCGCGGGTCTGCGATGAGCGCGGGGCTGATGAGCGCCGGGACGATCGGGCTCGCGAAGTCGGGCGGACGGCTGCTCGCCGCGCCCTCGGACTCCGGGGACATGACCGCGACGACCGTCACGCCGGGCCTGCCGGCCTTCATCGTGATGTTCGTGCTGGCCGCCGCCATCGTGCTGCTCGCCCTCGACATGACGCGCCGCGTGCGCCGCATCCAGGCCCGCTCGCGCGCCGAGGGGCATCTCGCCGAGGAGGGCCGGGGCGAGGGCACCGGGTCTGCCGACGGGACCGAGCCTGCGGACTCGACCGAGCCTGTGGACGGGACTGAGCCTGCGGATGGGGCAGGGCCTGTCGACGGGGCAGCGCCTGCCGATGAGAACCGGCCCGCCGACGGGGAGGCGCCGTCGGACGACGGGGATTCCGAGGGCGGCGAAGGCGGTCGTCCGCGCGACTGAGCGGCCCGTCATCCCGTCGGCCCGTCGGCCCCGTCGCACGTCGTCGACCGGGATCGGACGACCGGGGCCAGGACGACCGGGGTCAGATCACCGCGATCGCGACCGCGACGAAGTGGCAGACGAAGCCTGCGATCGTGAACGCGTGGAAGATCTCGTGGTAGCCGAACCACGCCGGTGACGGGTCGGGCCGCTTGAGGCCGTAGACGAGCGCGCCGAGCGTGTACGCGATGCCGCCGGCGATGATCAGCCAGGCCACGGCCCAGCCGCCGCCCGCGATGATCTGCGGCATGTAGAAGATCGCCACCCAGCCCAGCGCCACGTACGCGGGCACGTAGAGCCAGCGCGGGGCGCTCGTCCAGAAGATGCGGAAGCCCACGCCGATCAGGGCGCCCGCCCAGCAGATCACCAGCAGGGTGACCGCTGAGCGCGGCTGCAGCATCGATGCGGCGATCGGCGTGTAGGTGCCCGCGATGATGAGGAAGATGTTCGCGTGGTCGAAGCGCCGCAGCATGAGCGCGTGCTCGGCGCGCCAGGTGCCGCGGTGGTAGGTCGCGCTCACGCCGAAGAGCAGGCACGAGGTCAGCACGAAGACTGCGCACGCGAGCCGGGTGGGCAGGTCGTCGCCGAGCGCGACCAGCAGCAGCCCGGCGATCAGCGCCGCCGGCAGGGCGAGCATGTGCAGCACGCCGCGCAGGCGGGGCTTGGGCAGTGCCAGTCCCAGCTCCTTCGCGCGGCGCGCCATCTGGCGGGTCAGCTCGCGCGGGGCGAAGGGATGCGTCGACGCAGTCGGGATCTGATCGTCCTCGAGGACCGACGGCGGCTCGGCCGGAGTGATCGGGCGCCGAGCCGCCTCCGAGACGCTGTCGCGGTCGGTCTCGGAGTCGGGCGAGCGATGTGGTGCCAGGGCCATGCCGTGAGCGTAACCTACGGTCCCGTAAGTGGGGAGTGCGCCGTCTGTGGCGGTGCTGTGAAGAGCGGCCGCGTCCTTGCCGCACCACCGATGCGCATGGTCGATAATGGAGCGTCCTCGCCGTGCGGGTGCGGACACGACGGGCAGACGAGTCGGGACGCGCGAGAGGGGGAGCTGGTCGTGGACGATGACGGGATCCTCTACCGCGTGTACGAGAAGCGGCTGATCAAGGAGCTCGACGCCTACCAGCTGCCCCAGCACCTCGGCGTCATCGTCGACGGGAACCGTCGCTGGGCCAAGGCCTCGGGCATCACCACCGCCGAGGGTCATCGCCAGGGCGGCGCGAAGATCACCGAGTTCCTCACCTGGTGCGAGGAGCTCGAGATCCCGCTGGTCACCGTGTGGATGCTCTCCACCGACAACCTGCGCCGCGGGGCCGACGAGCTCGCGCTGCTGTTCGAGATCATCGCCGAGACCGTCGAGTCGATCGCGGGCGCGGGCTACACCGTGCGCCTGGCCGGATCCGTCGAGTCCCTGCCCGAGGCGACCCGTGAGCGCGTGGCTGCCGTGCAGGAGCGCTCCACCCCGTCGAAGTCCCTCACCGTGAACGTCGCGATCGGCTATGGCGGCCGCGAGGAGATCGTCGACGCGGTCCGCGAGCTCGTGCGCGACCTCGGCGCCGAGGGCCGCAGCCCGGACGAGATCGCCGAGGCCATCTCCATGGAGGGCATCGGCGAGCACCTCTACACGCGCGGCCAGCCCGACCCGGACCTCATCATCCGCTCTTCGGGCGAGCAGCGGCTCTCCGGGTTCCTCATGTGGCAGTCCGCTCACTCGGAGTTCTGGTTCTGCGAGACCAACTGGCCGGGCTTCCGGCGCGTGGACCTGCTGCGCGCCCTGCGCGACTACTGCCAGCGCGAGCGCCGCTTCGGCGCGTGAGCCGGCCGCCGCACCGTCGGGCGGGGTCGACGGCGTACGGACGCATCGGCGGAGGGAGCCGTCGGCGGACGGACGCGTCGGCGGACGGACGCGCCCCGTCGGACCGGCCCATCGGCGAACGGACGATGACGGCCTCGTGAATGCTGCGGCGGCGCACACGCCGTCGGGCGCGTCGTGCCGCGCGTCACACCTCGCGCGGAGTAGGTTCGCGGCAAGCGCTCCGATCGGGCCGCATCCCCAGTCTTCCCCCTCCGAGGGGACGCGGCAGACCGCACGGGGCTGATCACGGACGGAGGCTCCCGATGACCGACACCACCACGACCGCCCCCCAGGGCACGACGGCGCAGGATCCGGGCGAGGCTCACCTCGCCGAGCAGGGCCCGACCACGATCGGCACCGCGCCGCCCGCCGCGCGGGAGGCCGGGCAGGACCCGTTCGGGGCGGAGGGGGACGGCGGTCATCCGGTGGCCGTGGTGCGATCCCTCGAACCCGGGGGCGCCCAGGAGGCCCTGCCCGACCTCGAGGTCGGCACCCTCACCTACGTGCTGGACACCTCCGTGCTGCTCTCGGACCCGCAGGCGCTGGTCCGCTTCGCCGAGCACGACATCGTCCTGCCTATCGTCGTCATCACCGAGCTCGAGTCCAAGCGCCACCATCCCGACCTCGGCTTCTTCGCCCGGCAGTCGCTGCGGATCCTCGACGACCTGCGCGATCGCCACGGCAATCTCTCCGTCCCGCTGCCGATCGGCGAGGACGGCGGCCATGTGCACGTCGAGCTCAACCACTCCTCCGATCGCTCGCTGCCCGACGGCTTCCGGCTCGGCGACAACGACACCCGCATCCTCGCCGTCGCCAAGAACCTGCAGCTCGAGGGCAAGAGCGTCGTTCTCGTCTCCAAGGACCTTCCGATGCGCATCAAGGCATCGGCCTGCGGCATCCACGCCGAGGAGTACCGCGCCGAGCTCGCCCGCGACCGCGGATACACCGGCATGGTCACCGCGAGCATCGGCGAGGAGGAGATGACCACGCTCTACGACGGCAGCGACGTGGAGATCCCCGAGGTCTCCCATCGCCCGGTCCACACCGGCGTCACCATGACCAGCCCCCGCGGCAGCGCCCTCGAACGCGTCACGCGCGAGGGCAGCGTGCGGCTCGTCCCGGGCGACCAGGGCGTCTTCGGCGTCCACGGACGCAGCGCCGAGCAGCGCATCGCGATCGACCTGCTGCTGGACGAGTCCATCGGCATCGTCTCCCTGGGCGGCCGCGCCGGCACGGGCAAGAGCGCGCTCGCCCTGTGCGCCGGTCTCGAGGCGGTCCTCGAGAAGCGCACGCAGCGCAAGATCATGGTGTTCCGCCCGCTCTACGCGGTGGGCGGCCAGGAGCTCGGCTTCCTGCCCGGCGACCAGGGCGAGAAGATGGGGCCCTGGGGAGAGGCCGTCTTCGACACTCTGGGCTCGATGGTCAGCCAGAACGTGATCGACGAAGTGCTCAGCCGCGGCATGCTCGAGGTGCTCCCGCTGACGCACATCCGCGGGCGCTCCCTGCACGACGCCTTCGTGATCGTCGACGAGGCCCAGTCCATGGAGCGCAACGTGCTGCTGACCATGCTCTCGCGCATCGGCCAGAAGTCCCGCGTGGTCCTCACCCACGACGTCGCCCAGCGCGACAACCTGCGCGTGGGCCGCTACGACGGCATCGCGAGCGTGGTCGAGGCCCTCAAGGGCAGCGAGCTCTTCGCCCACATGACCCTGCAGCGCTCCGAGCGCTCCAAGGTCGCCGAGCTGGTCACGCACGTGCTGGATGCGCCGGTGATGTGAGGTCGCGGGGGCGCGGGCGCGGGTGCACGACCCGGCGGCCGTGATGCAGACGCGGGCCCGCGCTCCGAGGGGAGTGCGGGCCCGCGTTCTGCGTAGACCCTCGGGGCGGATCAGGCCTTCGGGGTCGTCATCGAGAGCACGTCGAGGGCGTCGTCGAGCTGCTGCTCGGTGAGCTCGCCGCGCTCGACGAAGCCGAGGGCGATGGTCGCCTCGCGCACGGGGACCTGCTCCTTCACGGCGTGCTTGGCGATCTTCGCGGCGCTCTCGTAGCCGATCAGCTTGTTCAGCGGGGTGACGATCGAGGGGGATGCCTCGGCGTAGAAGCGGGCCTTCTCCTCGTTCGCGGTGAGCCCGTCGACCGTCTTGTCGGCGAGCACGGTCGAGGCGTTCGCGAGCAGGCGGATCGACTCGAGCAGGCTCGTGCCCATCAGGGGGATCTGCACATTCAGCTCGAAGGAGCCCTGCGCGCCGCCCCAGGCGACGGAGGCGTCGTTGCCGATGACCTTCGCGCACACCTGCAGGACGGCCTCGGGGATCACGGGGTTGACCTTGCCGGGCATGATCGAGGAGCCGGGCTGCAGGTCGGGGATCGCGATCTCCCCGAGGCCCGTGTTCGGGCCCGAGCCCATCCAGCGCAGGTCGTTGCAGATCTTCGTGAGCGAGACGGCGATGGTGCGCAGCGCGCCGGACATCTCGACCAGGCCGTCGCGCGCGGACTGCGCCTCGAAGTGGTCGCGGGCCTCCGTCAGCGGCAGCCCGGTCTGCTCGGCGAGGTTCGCGATGACCTTCTGCGGGAAGCCGGCGGGAGTGTTGATGCCGGTGCCGACGGCGGTGCCGCCCTGGGGGACCTCCGCCGTGCGGGGGAGCGCGGCCTGCACGCGCTCGATGCCGTAGCGGATCTGGGCCGCGTAGCCGCCGAACTCCTGGCCCAGGGTCACCGGGGTGGCGTCCATGAGGTGCGTGCGCCCCGACTTCACGACGCTCTTCCACGCCTCGGCCTTCGCCTCGAGGGAGGCGGCGAGGTGCTCGAGGGCGGGCAGCAGGGTCTTCACGACCGAGCTGGTCACGGCCACGTGCACCGAGGTCGGGAAGACGTCGTTCGAGGACTGGGAGGCGTTGACGTGGTCGTTGGGGTGGACCTTCTGGCCCGACGCCGTCGACGCGATCGTCGCGAGCACCTCGTTCATGTTCATGTTCGAGCTCGTGCCCGAGCCGGTCTGGTACGTGTCGATCGGGAACTGGTCGTCGTGCGAGCCGGCGATCACCTCGTCGGCCGCGGAGATGATGGCGTCCGCGATCGCGGCGTCGAGCACGCCGAGATCCTCGTTCGCGCGGGCCGCGGCCTTCTTCACCTGGGCGAGCGCGTGGATGTGGGCGGGCTCGAGGCCCTGGCCGGAGATCGGGAAGTTCTCGACGGCGCGCTGCGTCTGGGCGCCGTACAGGGCGTCGACCGGGACACGCACCTCACCCATGGTGTCGTGCTCGATGCGGTACTCGGGCTGGGTCATGGAGGAACTCCTTCGTTCGTCGGTGCTGCGAGGGCCGGGCCCCGCGAGGTGATCGATGGTGACCCTCGGACCGTATCCGACCGAGGTGACGGCGCGGTGGCCGATGGGGCGTTCGGGTGACGCGGTGATCAGTGAGATCAGTGGGTGCAGCGCAATCGGTGAGTCCGGCGACCGGCGACCGGCGACGGGCGACCGGCGGCGCGCGGTCAGCGGGGCAGGGGGCTGCCGTCGGTCCGGTCCTCGAGCTCGTCGGCCCAGGGCGGGTTCGCGCCGGGCCGCGAGACGGTGACGGCGGCGAGGGCGGCGGCGTGGCCGAGGACGTCCTGCAGCACCGCGGTGTCGGCCGCGGCCAGGGCCTCTCGCCGACGCGCGCCCAGCAGATCGCGGGATGCGAGGGCGTCGAGGATCCCCGCGGAGTAGGTGTCGCCCGCGCCCACGGTGTCGGCGACGTCGACGCGCACGGGATCCACCGGTATCCGGCCGTCGGGCCCGAAGCCGACCGCTCCGTCCCCGCCGCGGGTCATCGCGACGACGCTGGGGCCGAGCTCGCGCCAGGAGGCGGCGACGTCCTCGACGTCATCGGTGCCGTAGAGCCAGGCGATGTCCTCATCGCTCGACTTCACGATGTCGCAGCGGCCGATGAGCGCCTCGATCAGCGGACGCACCGTCGCGGGCTCGCCCATGAGGTCGGGCCGGATATTCGGGTCGTAGCTGAGCGTCGCGGAGTCGCGGTATGACTCGAGGACGTCCGCGACCACACCGCTGCCCGGGGCGAGCACGGCGGCGATCGACGAGGTGTGGACGGCGTCGAGGCCGGAGGGGAGACCGGAGGGGTCCGGATCCCAGACCAGGTCGAAGGTGTACTGGGCCGCGCCGTCGGCCCCGACCCGCGCCTGCGCGGTCGAGGTGGGGCGATCGTCGATGCTGCCCGGGGTGAGCACGACGCGCGAGGACTCGACGTGCTCGCGGATGTCCCGCCCGCGGGCGTCGTCGCCGATGCGGGTGAGCAGGTGCGAGACGTGCCCGAGCCGGCCCAGCGCGACCGCGACGTTCATGGGCGACCCGCCGGGGTACTCGGCGGGAGGCTCGCCCGGGCGCAGGACGATGTCCGTGAGCGATTCTCCGACGGTGAGAAAAGTGGCCTTCACGGCATAGATCTTGGCATTTTTCGCGGCACGGGGCGAACGCGCGACAATGCGTGCATGCCGACACCGAAGGATCCGAGCGCCCAGGCCTCCGAGCACAGGTCCGAGCCCGTGCCCGAGAGCGCCAAGAGTGCCGAGGGTGTCGAGAGCGCCGAGGGTGTTGGGAAGGACGGTGCCGACGCCACCCCTTCGTCCGCTCCCGCGGCTGCGCCGGCTCCTGCGCCGCGCAAGCGCTCGCCGTACTCGATGAGCAAGGGCGACGCCTCGATGCGCAACATCGCCTGGGCGCTCGGCCTCACGCTCGGCTGCGTGGCCGTGGTCGGCGTGATCTTCTTCGGGGTGGGGCGCAGCGTGGACCGCGAGATCCCCGAGACCTCGCGCCTGGATGTCGGCGCGAGCGCGCAACGTGCCCAGGAGCAGGCGCCGTTCCCCGTCGCGCAGCCCGCGCTCGACAGCAGCTGGACCCCGCGCGCCGCGGACTACACGGCGGGCGATCGGCCGACGTGGGAGCTGCGCTTCACCTCGCCCTCGAACTCGCTGGTCACGATCGTGGAGAGCGAGGAGATGTCCGCGGCGGACCTCTCCTCCCAGCTGCCCGGGGCCGACGCGACCGGCGACGTCACGATCGAGGGCGTGGACTGCCAGCGCGTGAGCGGCGAGGACGAGGAGGACGGCATCACGTGCCAGGGCGACGGCTGGGCCGTCATCGTCCACGGCGCCGCCGATGAGGGCGAGCTCGACACCGCGGCGAAGGCGACCGTGCGCAGCATCGAGGACGGCGGCACTGCGGGGTCCTGAGCGTCGGGTCGTCGCGATGACGTGGCGACGCGGCGACGTCGACGGCGAGGTGCGCCCGCCCACTCAGCGCCGGACGGCCGCCGTGCTCAGCGCCGGGCCTGGACCGCCTCGTCGAGCTTCTGACGGGCCCCGTCGAGCCACTGCTGGCAACGGCGCGCGAGCATCTCGCCGCGCTCCCACAGGGCGATCGACTCCTCGAGCCCTCCCTGCCCGGACTCCAGACGGCGCACCACCTCGACGAGCTGATCGCGGGCGGCCTCGTAGCTGAGGGCGGCGACGTCCTCGGGGAGCTTCTGCGCGGCGTCGGATGCCGGGTCGGCGGCGGGCTCGGTCGCGGGGCTCTCCACGGCGGGAGCGTCCGTCGAAGGATCGTCCGTCGCGGGGTCCTCGGGCGTGGTGCTCATCGGTTCTCCTCGGGGGCATCGGGCTGGTCGGTGGGGCCGGTAAGGCTGGTGGATTCGGTGCGATCGTCGGCCGGGGTCGGGGCTCCGGCTCCAGTTCCGGCGTCCTCGATCGCGTCCATGTCGGGCGGGGTGTAGGGATCGTCCTCGGTGCGCAGTGCGCCGAAACGTCCGCCCGCCACGCGCACGGACAGCGCGGTGTCCACGGGGGCGGACTCGGGGGCGCGCACGATCGTGCCGTCGGCCGTCTGCACCACGGCGTAGCCGCGCTCGAGGGTCGCGAGCGGGCTGAGCGCGCGGACCTGGCGGCCCAGGTGGGCGGTCTCGTCGCGCGCCCGGTCCAGGCGCGAGCCCACGAGGGTGCGGGCGAGCGCGATGCGCGAGCGGATCTCCTCGGCGGGAGCGGTGAGGATGCTCGCCGGGTTCTCGAGCACGGGCCGCGACCGGAAGGCGTCGAGGTTCGCCTGCTCGCGCTCCAGGCGGGTGCGCACCGCCGAGCGCAGACGCGTGCGGCCCAGGTCGAGCTGCTCGAGCTCGGCCTGGATGTCCGGCACCACGCGCTTGGCGGCGTCCGTGGGGGTCGACGCGCGCACGTCGGCCGCGAGATCCACGAGCGGGGTGTCGACCTCGTGGCCGATCGCGGAGACGATCGGGGTGCGGGCGCCCGCGACCAGGCGCACCAGCTTCTCGTCGCTGAAGGGGAGCAGGTCCTCGAGGGAGCCGCCGCCGCGGGAGATGATGATGACGTCGACGTCCTCGAGGGCGTCGAGCTCGGAGAGCGCCGCGGAGACCTCGCGCACCGCCTTCTGCCCCTGCACCGCGACCTCGCGGATGGCGAAGTCGACCGCGGGCCAGCGGCGGCGCGCGTTGACCACGACGTCCTTCTCCGCCGCGGACTCGCGCCCGCAGATCAGGCCGATCGTGCGCGGCAGGAACGGGAGCTGCTGCTTGCGGGAGTCCTCGAACAGACCCTCGGCGGCGAGGGCGCGCTTGAGCTGCTCGAGCTGCGCGAGGAGCTCGCCCAGGCCCACGGGCCGGATCTCGCTCGCCTCGAGCTGGAGGCTCCCGCGCTTGTTCCAGAAGGTGGGCTTCGCGTGCACGACGACGCGCGCCCCCGGCACGAGGTCGACCGTCATCGCCCGCAGCACGTGCTCCCGGATCGGCACCGAGAAGGACATGTCCACCTCGGCGTCGCGCAGGGTCATGAACGCCAGACCGCTGCCCGGGCGGCGGTTCAGCTGCACCATCTGCCCCTCGACCCAGATCGGGGACATCCGCGCGACGTACTCGCCGACCTTCACCGAGAGCTGGCGCAGAGGCCACGGGTTCTCCGGTGTGGTCTCGGCGGCCGTCGGCGCGAGAGGCCGGTGGGGCGGGGTCTCGGTCATGGGTCCACTCTGGCACGCCGCAGGGACGTTCGAGGACCGGGCCGACGGGTGTGGATGAGCGACCTGTGGGGAGGGGCCGCGCCGCGCCGTCGGACACTCCGCGTCCGCGGATGTGATTGACAGCACACGGTTCGGGGTGGAGTGTTGCCCCAGCCCGCACGGCGCCGCGCCCCCGCAGTCCTCTGCGCACCGCGGCGTCGGGCGGCCCGACACGAGGAGGCGGCTGCATGAGCGTGCTGCGACGCAAGAGCATCGAGACGGTCCTTCATCAGGACGACGACGAGGACCACGCGCATCTGAAGAAGGACCTCGGGGTCAAGGACCTCATCGGCTTCGGGATCGGCATCGTGATCGGGACGGGGATCTTCACCCTCACCGGCCTGCAGGCCAAGGAGAACGCGGGACCGGCCGTGATGATCTCCTTCGTGATCGCCGGCGTCGTCGCCCTGCTCGCCGCCCTCTGCTACGCGGAGCTCGCCTCCGCCGTCCCCACCGCGGGCAGCTCCTACACCTACGCCTACTCGACGATCGGGGAGATCTTCGCCTGGATCATCGCGTGGGACCTGATCCTGGAGTTCGCGCTCGGCGCCGCGGTGGTCTCGCGCGGCTGGTCGGGGTATGTGGCGGGCGTCTTCGGACTTCCCTCGAAGTGGTTCGCCGAAGAGGGGTCCGTGGTGAACCTCGGCGCCATCTTCATCGCGGTGCTGCTGGGCGTCGTCGCGATCCGCGGCATCCGCGAGTCGAAGTGGGTGACCAACGGGCTCGTGCTCATCAAGGTGCTGGTGTGCGTGTTCGTCATCGTCGTGGGCGTCTTCTACATCAAGACCGACAACCTGGTGCCCTTCATCCCGCCGGCCCAGCACTCCGAGTCCACCGGTTCCCGCCTCACCTCGCCACTGTGGCAGGCGATCACGGGGATCGAGCCCTCGACCTTCGGGGTGGCGGGAGTGTTCGTCGCCGCGGCCGTCGTGTTCTTCGCCTACTCCGGGTTCGAGGCGGTCGCGAACCTCGGCGAGGAGACCAAGAAGCCGGCCCGGGACATGCCGCTCGGCCTGCTCGGGACTCTCGCCATCTGCACCGTCCTGTACGTCGGCGTGTGCCTCGTGGTCACCGGCATGGTCGAGTACTCCAAGCTCTCCGAGGGCGACGCCGTGGCCGACGTCTTCCACCAGGTCGGCCTGCCCTGGGTGGGCATCCTGGTGGGCATCGCCGCGGTCGCCGGGCTCAGCTCGGTGATCCTCGTGGACATCGTGGCGATGGGCCGGATCGGCTTCGCCCTCGCGCGCGACGGGCTGCTCCCGCCGGTGTTCTCGCGCGTCCACCCGCGCTGGGGGACGCCCGTGCTGATGACGTCCCTCACCGTGGGCGCGGTCGCCCTGCTCGCGGGGTTCATCCCGATCTCCGTGCTCGCCGAGATGGTCAGCATCGGCACCCTGTTCGCCTTCGTGGTCGTCTCGATCGCCGTGGTGGTGCTGCGCCGCACCGATCCGGACATGGAGCGTCCCTTCCGCACGCCGCTCGTGCCCGTCCTGCCGATCGTCAGCGTCCTCGCCTGCGCGGGACTCATGGCGAGCCTCGCCGTGGAGACCTGGCTGCGGTTCCTGGCCTGGCTCGTGATCGGCCTCATCGTCTACGTGGTGTACAGCTACCGGCATTCGCACCTGGGCACGCGCGGGAGCGGACCGGTCCTGACGCCCACGCCCGTTATGGGCGAGCCGGGCGGGCCCGGTGGGGACGAGGCGTCGTCGTCCCGCGGTCGGGCGCCCGATGCGTCCGCGCCCGACGAGGACGGACGGGGAGGCGCGCGATGAGCATCCTCGTCGGCTTCGGACCCGACACCCGCACCGGATCGGGACTGCGCCTGGGAGCCGCGATCGCGCGGTCCCTCGGCGAGGACCTCGTGCTGTGCTGCGTCGTCCACGACTCCTTCGGGTCCCCGTCGCTGCGCGACTTCTCCGGGGTCGACGACGACTGGCGGCGGGAGATCACCGGCCTCGCGCGCGAGGCGCTCGCCGAGGCCCGCTCCCGTCTGCCCGATGACCTCGAGGTCGAGACCGTGATGCGGGTCGGCCGCTCGGTCCCGCAGATCCTCGAGCGCGAGGCCCGCGAGCGCGGGTCACGCATGCTCGTGGTCGGATCGGCCGATGGGGTCGTCGGCCGGATCGGACTCGGCAGCACGAGCGACCGCCTCGTCCACAGCTCACGGGTCCCCGTCGCCCTCGCCCCGCGCGGCTTCGACCCCGGCGACGGCACTCTCTCGCGGATCGTGCTCGCCGTGGATCCGTCGGATGCCGACGCGGCGCTCGTGCCCAGCGTGGTCCGCGTGCTCGAGGCGCTGGGCACCTCGCTCACGGTGGTCACCTTCGCCGTGCGCAGCGGCACCCGGAGCGCGATGACGGCCTTCCAGGAGAGCGGCTTCTACGCGCAGTGGCGGCGCGATGCGGTGCGCACCCAGCGCACGATCCTCGACGAGGTGCGCGCCGCGTGCCCGGAGGTCGAGGCCGACGCGGGCTCCGTGGTCGAGGGGGACCGCTGGTCCGCCGCCGTGGGAGGTCTCGAATGGCGCAGCGGCGACCTGCTCGTCATCGGCTCGAGCTCCCACGCCGGTCTCGCCCGGGTGTTCCTGGGGTCCACGGCCGCGCGGATCCTGCGCCATGCGCCCGTCCCGGTGCTCGTGCTCCCGCGGGGCCGCGGGAAGGCCGCCCGACGGGACGGGGCGCGGTGACGGCCGCGGGACGTCGACGACGGGGACGAAGGGATTGTCTCCTGATCACCGGTACCCGCGGGCCTGCAGCTCGTAGAGCTCCCGGTACCGGCCGCCGCGGGCCATGAGCTCGGCGTGCGTCCCGTGCTCGAGCACTCGGCCGTGATCGAGGACCACCACCAGGTCGGCCGCAGCGACGGTCGAGAAGCGGTGGGTGACCAGCAGCGTCACCCCGCCCGTCGTCCCGGTCCGTCCGGCGGCCTCGGCGTAGCGGGTGAACAGGGCGTCCTCCGTCGCGGGGTCGAGGGTGCTCGTCGGCTCGTCGAGCACCCGCAGCAGCGGAGCCGTGCGCATCATCCCGCGCGCGATCGCCAGACGCTGCCACTGCCCGCCCGAGAGGCCGCTCCCGCCCTCCCAGCTCGTGCCGAGCGGCGTCGCGAGGCCGCGGGGGAGGGCGTGCATGATGTCCTCGGCGGAGGCGTCGGAGATCGCCCGGCGCACCGCCGCGGGATCCTCGGCGCGCGGGAGGTCGCCGACGCCCACCGACTCGAGCGCCGTGTACTCGAGCCGCGCATGGTCCTGGAAGGCGCCCGCGCAGCGCCCGCGCCAGGCGACGGGATCGAGCTGGGGGAGCGGCGCGCCGTCGACCTCGATCCTTCCGGCGTCGAGGTCGTGCATGCCCAGCAGCAGATCGACGAGCGTCGACTTGCCCGCGCCGTTCTCCCCGACCAGGGCCACGGTGGACCCGGCCGGCAGATCCAGGTCGACGTCCTTGATCACCGGTGACCGCCCTCCGGGGCGGGTGAAGGTGACGCCCCGGAGCCGGATCCCGTCCTCGAGGCGCGCGGGCGGAGCGGCCGTGCCGTGGTGGCCGCGGGCATCCTCCTCGACACGGTCGGTGAGCCACAGGTAGCGGTTCACGGTCCGCAGGCTGTTCTGGAGCGTCGTGATGCCCATGCTGATCGAGCGCGCCGCGTTCTGCAGGTTCTCGAGGCTCATCACGGCGATCGTCATCGCGGCGAGCGTGACCGCGCCGGCCAGGGCGTCGTGGGCCATCCACGCGATGACGGCGATCGCGGGCACGTAGAAGGCGAGCGAGGCCAGGAGCGTGAGAGCCGAGACCCGACGGGTGGCGGCGAGCTCGGGCCCGGTCCAGTCACGGGCGGCGGCGCCGATCCGTCGCAGCAGGAAGCCGCGTGCGCCGAAGGCGCGGATCTCGCTCGCGCCGGACCTCTGGGAGGTGAGGTCCATGAGTGCGCTGAGGCGCCGGCTGGGCTCGGCGCTCTGCTCCTCGGCGCGCTTGCGGATGCGGGTGGTGGGGGAGGTGATGAGGATCTGCGGGATGCCCGCGACGGCGACGAGCGCGAGACGCCAATCGGCCCCGATCGCGACGACCAGCGCGGTCGCCGGGGCGATGAACGAGCGCACGGCGTTCATCAGCGAGTTGTACCCCATGCCGACCGCCCCGCCGTGGTCGCGCAGGGCCTGGACGGTGTCCAGGGTCTCCGGGTCCTCGAGGTGGGAGAGGGTGGTCAGCGAGGCGAGGTGCTGCGCCGTGCGGGCCTCGAAGCGGTCGGCCATGGCCTGCAGCAGGCCCACGCGGTAGCGCGTCCCCCAGATCGAGAGCAGCGAGTTCGTGCCGATCACGGCGGCCGCGGCGGCTCCGGCGAGCAGGGCGGTCCGCGCATCGGTCGCGACGACCGCCGCGACGATGATCCCGTAGAGCAGCGGAGTGAGGCCCTCGAGCAGCTTCGCGAAGGTCTCGAGGAACGCGAAGACGCACGCTCGCGGCGAGACCTTCCAGCTCTCGCGCAGCACGAAGAGGATCGGGCGGATCGACTCACGCATCCTCGGCCCCCTTTTGTGCCCCGTCGGCGCTGTCTGCCCCGTCGGCTCCCGCACGGGCGAAGCGTCGCGCCTGCAGCGTGAACATCTCCGCGTAGCGGCCGCCGCGGGCCATCAGCTCCTCGTGCGGACCGTCCTCGACGATGCGCCCGCCCTCGAGGACCACGATCCGCTCGGCGCGGCGCACCGAGGAGAGGCGGTGGGAGACGAGCAGCGTGGTGACGCCGCGGCCGAGCTCCATGAGGTCCTCGAACAGCGCCGCCTCGGCGCGGACGTCGAGGGCCGACGTCGGCTCGTCGAGCACGAGCGCCCGGGCTCCGTCCTCGACGGCCGCGAGCGCGCGGGCGAGGGCGAGCCGCTGCCACTGGCCTCCCGAGAGGTCGGTGCCCCCGGCGAGGCCCGGCGCGAGGGGCGTCTCGAGTCCCGCGTTCTCTCGGCTCAGGCGCTCGAGGACCGCGGCGCCGCCGGCACGCCGGATCAGCTCGTCGACGTCGTCGGGGCCCGCCGGACGACCGAGCATCACGTTGTCGGCGACGCTCAGCGGGAAGCGCGTGAAGTCCTGCAGGATCATCGCGACCCGGGGACGCTGCTCTGGCGCCGGCGCGGCGGGCAGTCCGCCCACCTCCACGTCCCCTGAGGTGGGGCGCTCGAGGCCAGCGATGAGGGACATGAGCGTGGACTTGCCCGCTCCGTTCGCGCCGACGACGCCGAGGGTCTGTCCGGCGGGGATCGTCAGGTCGAGGTGCTCGAGCACGGGCCGTTCGTGCTGGGGGTAATGGAAGGTGACGTCACGCAGGCGGACGGCGGCGCTGTGCGGTTCGACGGCGGCATCCGGGCGGCGGCCGGGGCTTCGGCCGCGGCCGCTGTCGGTGCCGCGCCGGGACTCCTGATCCGTGTCCGGCGCGAGCTCCCGCTCGAGGGCGTCGATCTCACGGTGCGTGTGGCCCGCCTGCAGGAACAGCGTCTGCGGGTCGCCGATCGGCCCGAAGCTGTCGAGCACGGCGGCGGCCGCGGCGAAGACCGCGGCCAGGCGTCCCGCGTCGAGGTGCCCGGCCAGGGCGTCGTGGACCAGGAGCAGGGAGACGCCGACGAGCACGAGCGCCGAGCAGAGCGCGACCGCGTCGGCCGATCGCGTCCGCGGCACGTCGGCCGTGAAGAGGGCTTCGCCGCGATCGTGACCCGCCAGGCGCGGGCGCAGCCAGGGGAGCAGTCCGAAGAGGCGCACCTCCCGTGCGGTGCGCTCGCCGGAGGCGACCTGGAAGGCGTACCGGGTGCGGCGCTGCGCGGTCGAGAGCGCGCTGCCGGAGATCGTGTCCAGGAGGCTCGCGAGGTACTGCACCCACACGCGGGAGACGAGGCGCGCGACCACGAGCAGCACGAGCGCGACGAGCGGGTTCCAGCTCGCGAGGATCGCGAGCGGCGCGAGGCCCGTGAGGCGCGCGGTGACGACGGCCTGGGCGTTGGCAGTCGAGGACAGCATGCGCCAGTCCCGGATCTTCTCCAGCAGGTCGGCAGCGCGGCCCGAGGCCGACGTGCCGTCGAGATGAGCGACGCCCTCGGGACTCAGGAGGATCCGGGCCAGGTGCAGGCTGCGCTGCTCGCGCACTCGGGCATCCAGGCCCGCGGTGAGCACGTCGGAGAGCGACCCGATGACGGGTGTCGCGATCAGGCTCGCGCCGAGCACGAGGACGCCGCGCACGAGTCGCCCGTCGGCCGTCGAGCGCTGGACGGCGGCGGCGAGACCGCCGACCACGTCGCCGAGGCCCAGGATGGTGCCGCCGCTCGCCGCCATCGAGGCCAGGGCCAGGACCACGAGGCCGACGGCCCGGACGGGCGACGCGGAGACGATGAAGCGCAGCAGGCCCAGCCGCGCCGCGAGATCCCCGCGCAGCGTGGGCGCGCCGGTGCGCGCTGTGCTCGGGGACATGCGCTCACTCTGGCACGGGGACGCGCGCCGGCGACACGGAATTCGAGGACTCAGCCCGCCGCGCGGGAGCCGGCGTCCCCGGTGCTCTCGGCGCGTCCGATCGCGTCCCCGCGAGCGAGGTCGGCGATCTGCTCCTCGTCGAGGCTGCGCGCGCGGCGGGTGAGCTGCTCGACGTCCTCGACCTTCTTCGAGGTGAGCTCCATGTCCTCGAAGCGCCGGGCGGTGACCATCACCCGGGACTGCAGGGAGCCGACGGCGTCGTTGTAGGCGGCGACCGAGGAGTCCAGCGAGCGCCCCACCTTGCCGAGGTGACCGGCGAGCGTGCCCAGCCGGTGGTGCAGCTCGCGGCCCGCGTCGAGCACCTGGCGGGCGTCGCGGTTCAGGGAGTCGGTGCGCCAGGTGTGGGCGACCGTGCGCAGGAGCGCGACGAGGGTCGCGGGGGAGGCGACGACGACGTCTCGGGAGAACGCGTGCTCGAGCAGCTCGGGATCGGATTCGAGGGCGGCGGCGAGCACGCCGTCGCTGGGCACGAACATCACCGTGAACTCGGGGGTGTCGCCGAGCGCGGCCCAGTACGCCTTCGAGCCCAGGCGGTCCGCATGGCCGCGCATCGCCTTGGCGTGAGCGGCGCGCCGGGTGCGCGCGCGATCGGGGTCCGGCTCCTCGACCGCGTCGAGGTAGGCGTCCATCGGCGCCTTGGCGTCGACGACGACGCTGCGCCCGCCGCTCAGGCGCACCACCATGTCGGGGCGCTGACCCGCCTCGCCGCTCGCCCCGCGGCCGGAGTGCTGTTCGCTGAAGTCGACGTGCTCGAGCATGCCCGCCGCCTCGACGATGCGGCGCAGCTGCACCTCGCCCCAGCGTCCCCGGGAGGTGGGCGCGCGCAGGGCGGCGGTCAGGGCGTGGGTCCCCCGATCCAGGTCGCGGGTGCGCTCGCCGAGCTCTTCGAGATGCGCGCGCAGCGCGCCGTCGGAGCGGGCGCGGGCGCTCTCGCTGCGCTCGACGTGCTGCTCGAGCTGCGTGAGCGCGTGGGTGATGGGCGCGAGCGTGCTGCGCAGCTCGGCGTCGCGCTGGGCGGCCTGGGCCTCGCGGCGCTCCGTGTCGCGCTCGAGCTGCAGCCGGACCGGATCGATCGCGGGGGCTCCCTGTGCATCGAGGCGCCCGGCATCGGTGCGGGAGGCGCCTCGCGCGCGCGGATCGCGCATGACGAGGTAGGTGCCCAGCGCGCCGAGGGCGACGCCGACCAGGAGGACGAGGATCACGGTGAGGGTGTCCATGGGCTCAGCACACCACAGGGGAGGGACATCCGAGCGGATGCGGAGTCCTGAACGGGCGCGGTCAGCCCAGGGCGGCGGCGCGTGCGGTGGCGACCTCGTCCATGTGGTCGACGGCCCAGGCGCGGAGGATCTCGAGCGGTTCGAGGAGGGTGCGGCCCAGCGCGGAGAGCTCGTACTCGACGTGCGGCGGCACCTCGGGATACACGGTGCGGACGACGAGCCCGTCGGCCTCGAGGGAGCGCAGGGTCTGGGTGAGCATCTTCTGGCTGATCCCGTCGATGAGCCGCGAGATCTGCGAGAAGCGCAGGGGGCCGTCCTCGAGGGTGCCGATGATCAGCACCGTCCAGCGGTCGCCGATGCGGTCCAGCAGCTGGCGGGACGGGCAGACGCGGTACGGGTCGTAGAGGGCGGGGGCGGACATGGCGGTTCCTCTCGAGGGGCGGCTGTGGGTGGGGCGGGGCAGCGGCACGGGGCGGGTGACGGCCGACAGACGGTTACTGCAAGGTGCCTACTTCCCAAAGGATACCGAGTTACCTACAGTGAGCGTCGTGGGTGCGGCGCACGTCGCACCGGCCCGGCGGATCCGTCGGGCATCAGATCGACCCGGGCGCCGAGCGCCCCGAAGGAGACACCATGACCAGCACCTCGACCGGCTCCTCCCGCATCGTCGTCCTCGGCGGCACCGGCTACGCCGGCTCGCTGATCGTCGAGGAGGCCGCGCGCCGCGGCCACGACGTCGTCGCCGTCAGCCGCACGGCTCCGCAGAGCCTTCCCGCCGGCGCATCGCACCGCGCGGGGGACGTGCGCGATGCGGGGTTCCTCGCCGACGTCCTCGACGGGGCCGACGTGGTCATCGCCACGAGCTCCCCGCGCGGTGAGCTCGCCGAGCCCGGCGTGCTGCGCGGCGCCTACGCCGAGCTCGCCCGCATCGCGGAGAGCAAGAGCGTGCGCCTGGGCGTGATCGGCGGCGCCGGCTCCCTGCACGTGAGCGAGGGAGGTCCGCTGCTCGTGGACACCCCCGATTTCCCGGACGCGTTCCTCACCGAGGCCCGTGAGCTGGGCGGCGTCCTGGAGGACCTGCGAGGCGACACGGGCGAGCTCGACTGGTTCTTCCTGAGCCCTGCGGCGGGCTTCGGCGGATACGCGCCGGGGGAGCGCACTGGCTCCTACCGCGTGGGCGGCGACGTGCTCGTCTCCGACGAGAAGGGCGAGTCCTTCATCTCCGGCGCCGATCTCGCGATCGCCGTCGTCGACGAGATCGAGGAGCCCGCGCACCGCAACGCGCGCTTCACCGTCGCGTACTGACCCGCCGGTCCCGCGGACGGCCGGGCTGACCGAGTGTCGCGGCAGGCGGCCCGACGGGTGGTCCGCGGCCGGCCCGGCAGAACAGATGAGCGTGGCGCACCGGATCCGATGGGTCCGGTGCGCCCCCCGCCGGTGTGGGGGGGGCGGGGGGGCGGCCGGCGCGACC
>NZ_JAEDAJ010000003.1:0-115809 GCF_016623465.1 Brachybacterium halotolerans | reverse complement strand
GCGGGGGCGGGCCCTCGTATCCGAGGGGGGGTCCCGGCGGGGGGGGGGGGGGCGCCCCCCCCCCACGCTCATCTCTACGGGGCGCGGAGGTCAGTCCTTCGCGACCTCCTTGGCCTTCACCTTCTTCGAGCCCGCGCCGCGGACGACCAGCGCGAGCGCGATCGCGGCGAGCCACAGGTCCTTGGACAGCGGCGTGCCCGCGTGGGAGGGGCGGATGCCGTCGGCCTGGGTCATCTCGGAGTTGCGGAAGTACATCGAGAGCATGCCGGCGCTGAAGGCGCCGAGGCCCAGTCCGGCCACGCGCGTCGGCACGAGCGGCAGCAGCAGCGCCGAGCCGACGGCGATCTCGCCGAGGCTCACGAGCCAGCCGAACTGCTTGGGGGACAGGCTCTCCACCTGCGGGATGCCCTGCGAGGCCATCTGCTGGAGACCGGTGGCGGCCTCCTCGGGGAGGCCGAGCTTCCCGATCCCCGAGTTCAGGATGTAGGCGCCGGTGACACCGCGCAGGATGGTGTTGCTGAGGCTGAAGGCCATGAAGACTCCTTGATCGAGAGCGGTCCGTGCAGGACGAGAGTAATGAATCCGGCCGGAACGGGGGAGGCGCGCCCGGCCGTGGTGCGCGAGGACTCACCCGGCGTCCCATCCGGGAGGCCCGCGCGGCGTGCTCTCTCCCACGACTGCCGCGCGCGGCGGGCATCCGGGGCCCTCGGCCCGTAGACTCCGATCCCGTGGCTCTCACCATCGGAATCGTCGGACTGCCCAACGTCGGCAAGTCCACCCTGTTCAACGCCCTCACCCGCGCGGAGGTCCTCGCGGCGAACTACCCGTTCGCCACGATCGATCCGAACGTCGGCGTCGTGCCGCTGCCCGATCCGCGGCTTGGCGCGCTCTCCGAGATGTTCGACAGCGAGAAGCAGGTGCCCGCGACCGTGTCCTTCGTGGACATCGCCGGCATCGTCAAGGGCGCCAGCGAGGGCGAGGGCCTGGGCAACAAGTTCCTCGCGAACATCCGCGAGGCCGACGCGATCTGCCAGGTCACCCGTGCCTTCGCTGATCCCGACGTGATCCGCGCCGAGGGCTCCGAGGGGCCGTCGGGCGACATGGAGACGATCACCACCGAGCTGATCCTCGCCGACCTCCAGACCCTCGAGAATGCGCGACCGCGCGTCGAGAAGGAGGTCAAGCGCAAGCTGACCGAGCCCGCCGTGCTCGAGGCGATGGACGCGGCGAAGGACCTGCTGGAGACCGGCAAGACCCTGTTCCAGGGCGCGGCCGCCGCGGGCATCGACGCCTCGCTGCTGCGCGAGCTGCAGCTGATGACGGCCAAGCCCTTCATCTACGTGTTCAACACCGATGAGGAGGGGCTCGCCGACGAGGCCTCGCAGCAGGCGCTGCGCAAGCTCGTCGCCCCGGCCGACGCGATCTTCCTGGACGCCAAGTTCGAGTCCGAGCTCGCCGAGCTCGACGAGGAGGAGGCCCGGGAGATGCTCGAGAGCACCGGCCAGGCGGAGTCGGGCCTCGACCAGCTCGCACGCGTCGGCTTCCACACCCTGGGCCTGCAGACCTACCTCACTGCCGGCCCCAAGGAGTCCCGCGCCTGGACCATCCCGCAGGGCGCGACCGCCCCGCAGGCCGCCGGCGTGATCCACACGGACTTCGAGCGCGGCTTCATCAAGGCCGAGATCGTCAGCTTCGACAAGCTCGTCGAGGCCGGCTCCATGGCCGACGCCAAGGCCCACGGCTGGGTGCGCATGGAGGGCAAGGACTACGTGATGGCCGACGGGGATGTGGTGGAGTTCCGCTTCAATGTTTAAACCCCAGGTCAGAGGCCTAGTTCCTGCTACAGATTAGTGTAGCGCCACGCCGTCTGGTAGCACTTTTGTAGCACTCAAGGAGGAGCGAGCATGGCCCAAGTAATCGTCGTGACGACCCGGGGTGCAGACGCATGCCACCGTCCATCCGGCGATGCAGCTCTCGGCGGGTGTGTGGACCGCTGTTCGGTGGGGGCGGTGCTTTCATGCTGCGACAGGTGAAGATCGTCGGCGGCGCGTGCTTCGGAGAGAGTCCGCTACCGATTACCGGCTTAAAGCCCGCAAGTTTCTTCTACGGCCCCAACGGATCTGGGAAGGCGACGATCAGCCGAGCCTTCGCTGGCTATGGCTCACTGCAGTTCGAGCCAGAGTGGCACGCTGATGCCGAGATGACGATCCGGGTCTACAACAGAGATCTAGTGGACCAGATACTGGGCGAGTCCAAGCGGATCCCCGGCGTCTTCGTTCTCGGAGAGAACAGCGTCGAAGCCCAGAACCGCCTCGAAGAGATCGAGTCGCCCGGAGGCGAGCGTGCTCAGGCCATTGGCAAGTACGAGCGCGCTCAGACCAGCCACAAGGAAGCGGAAGAACGCCAATCTGACGCAAAGATGGCGTTCAAGACTGCCGCGTGGAATAAATATCGTGCACTCGTCGATGAACACACGACCTTGTTGTCCGCCTTCACCGGCCAACGAGGCGTAGACAAGAACAAAGACATGCTTGTGACGCGCCTTCTTGAGCGAGGAGCGCCGGGCGAGTCCGAATCCCTGCCTGTGCTTGAAGATCTTCTTGCTGACGCTGACGCAGTATTCGACACAGGAGCGACAGCCCGCAACCGGCTCACCGAAATCGACGAGTTCCGATGGACTGAACACGACGGCTCCACTCTGCTGGAGCAGAAGATCGTGGGCAGTACTGAGGTCTCACTCAGCGAACTTGTAGAGCGACTGGGGAACGAGGACTGGGTTCAGGCCGGACGCCAGCACCTTCATAACGCGCAGGGGCTCTGCCCATTCTGTCAGCAGAAGGCACCCAAGGATCTCGCCAAGCAGCTTGAGGACATGTTCGACCAGCGGTACACGGAGCAACTCGAAGAGCTGAAGCGCCTGGCAACTGCCCATTCAGCGTGGGACCGCTCCATTGGTGACACCGTCGAAGGCTGGAGCGCGGAGTCCACCAGCTACCTCGATGAGGCTGCGTACCAGAAGGCACTCGGAACGTTGAACACCATCAACGGTGCCAATGAGAAGCTGCTCGAGCAGAAGCTGGGGGCGCCATCTGAGTTGGTGACGGTGTCCGCGTCGAGCGCTCCGGTTGACGCACTGAATGCCGTCATCCGCGAAGCCAACACCAAGATTAACGCGCACAATCGGCTGGTTCAGTCACAAAGAGAGGAGAAGCCCAAGCTGGCCGCCAAGTGTTGGACTTACTTGGCCGACGTACTCCTCCGTGAAGAGATCCAGACGTACAAGAAGCGGTCCGTGGGTCTCCAGAAAGGTGTAGACCGCACCCGTGAAACGAGGGACGAGGCGTCGTCAGCAATCGGCAAACTCGACGATGAGGTACGGCGTCTGCAGCGTTCCGTCGAATCATCGCAACCGGTGATTGATGAGATCAACCGGCTTCTCGAGCGGTCCGGGTTCACATCGTTCCACATTGTCAGCTCTGCTGAGCTCACGGATGGCTACATGCTGGCGCGCAACGGTGCAGCTCTCGATGAACGTTCCCTTAGCGAGGGAGAGCGAACATTCATCGCCTTCCTCTACTACTACTTCCTCCTCAATGGGCGAGAAGACAGCGAAGAATCAGGAAAGATCCTGGCGGTGATCGACGACCCGATCTCCAGTCTCGACAGCGACGTACTCTTCATAGTCAGCACACTGGTCCGCGATCTGATCAATCGAGCACTCTCAAAGACGGATCGCTTGGCCCAAGTAATTGTCCTGACGCACAACGTGTACTTCCACAAGGAGGTGACCCAGCGCAGGCACAACGATGAGGGCTCGGGCCGTTGCTACCACGTCATAAGGAAGAGCTTCACTGGCCCCAACGTCATCGAGCCACATGCCGAGAATCCGGTGAGCACGGAGTATGAGCGTCTTTGGTCTGAAGTTCGACGTGCTTCTCAGGGCGAGCAGATGAGTGTTATCGGTCTTGAAAATGTCCTTCGCAGAATCCTCGAGAACTACTTCCGAATCGCTGGAGGCATCTGGGAAGAGGACCTCGTACAGCACTTGGAGCCAGCGGAGCGACCGGTCCTTCGATCCTTATTCAACTGGGTTAATGAAGGTTCCCATGGGGTGTTCGAGAACCTCCATTATTCGCCGGGTGCAACGACCCAGCAAATGTATCTCGATGTGTTCAGGCATGTCTTCGACAAGTCCGAGCATGCCGCCCACTACAGGATGATGATGGGATTCGGTCTGGGGCGAGACATTCGCGAGCAGTCCGTCTAGAAGTACCAGTGCGGTTCGTCGGACTCGAGACGTGCCGCTAGATGCGCTGGTACAGCGGTTTCTCACTACTATCCGGCCGTCGAGAATGTTCGCCTACAGAACGCAATGGGACGTTGAGACTCATCTGCCGCCTCTCGCCGAGGCACTGCGTGGGCACGTTGCCACCGAGTGACGGAGCGGATTCAAAGGTTATTCGGCTACGGAACGTGGTGGAGTGGAGGTTCGCGCTCTGACGTCTACGGGATGTCGCGCGCGAAGCATTAGCCACATAGGCACACCTGCAACTTCCCGATTTGAGCAAGGACGCCTGATCGCGCTCAGGGGAGACGCCAGAATTCGCCGGTGAGCCCGCGTTCTTCCAGCAGTCGCTGATTGTGTTCGCGAGTGTGCGGCTCGAAGGCTGGGTCGATTCGGTCGCCGTACCAGGCCTGTGCGAGGTCCCAGACGGTGCGGGCGTCGGCGATGTAGCCCTGGCCGGGTGCGTGCTGGGTGGTCCATTGCTCGGCGTGGTCGCTGGTGCAGAACAGGCGGATCATCGTGCAGGTGCCGACGACGTCCTCCCACCACTCGGCGGCGGGCCGCGGGAACCGGACGGCGTGCTGGCCCTGCGGCGGCGTGGCGGGGCGGGCGACGACGGAGAGGTGCTCGCCGCACTGCGGGCAGGCGGTGTCGATGCGGACGTCGAGCTTCAGGGCGGCGCTGATGCCGAAGGAGTCCCAGGCGCAGCCGCCCCACCAGCGTCGGTCGTCGTGGCCATCGACGGGGGTCAGGACGAACGCCATCGGCGCCGCGGTGAACGGGTGGGCCATCCGGATCCGGTCGCCCTCGGCGCTCAGGACCAGGGCGTGCGCGTCTGCGAGCTCGTGGAGGAGCTGCTGCACGCGCGCGGGTTTGCTGCCAGTTCTGCTGGCCAGTTCTCCTACCGACGGTGCGCGGCCCTCGGCGGCGAGCGTCTCGTAGACGAGGTCACGGACGCGACGGCTCTCGGGGTCCTGCATCGGATCACGGTGCTCACTCATGGAACCGCGCTCCCTTCACGACGCGGTCCACGGCATTGCGCGGGCCGCGCACGGCGATGCCGACCAGATCCAGGTCATCCGACGGCACCGCCGCGACGGCGGCGCGGTTGGCTTCGTCGTGGCCGGTGGCGAACAGCTCGCGGGTGTAGATCGTCAGCGTCACGTCGTCCCGGGCCGAGGCCTTGGCACGGGCTTTGCTCAGCAGCTCGGCGTCGGCGCTCATCACCATTACGGGCTCGCGGAGCATGGGCGTGTACTCGGTGTCGTCAGCGTCGCGGTAGGGCTCGCCGGTCAGGCCCTCGTCGCTGGTGGCGATGCCGGACATGAGGAACGCCGTCACGTTCAGCTCCTGCCAGGCGACCAAGCCCTCGGCGAGCACAACCACCACCTTGGTGTCGAACCGCACCGTGGCGGCCCCGGGGGCCGTTGTCCCTGCTGTCATCGTCTGTGCTCCTTCTTTCCGATCGGTCGTCTCATGGGTGGTTCGCGGATCAGATGGGTGCATGGTGGGCGACAACGGTCTTCATCACGAGCGTCGAGGTCAGCCGCTGCACACCGGGCAGCTGTGAAAGCTGCTGGTCGTAGAGCTCCTGGTAGTGCTGCTTCGAGGCGGCCGCGACAAAGAGCTGGTAGTCGGGCTCCCCGAACAGGCGGTGCGCCTGCACGACGTTCGGGATCGTCGACACGGCCTCCTCGAACGCTGCGACCGCGCTGGCGTCCCCTGCCTTCATCGTCACGAACACGAGCGCCTCGAATGGGACGCCGAGCAGGTCGAGGTCGAGGTCGATGCTGAATCCACGGATCACCCCGGATGCTTCCAGTTCGCGGAAGCGGCGGTGGCAGGCCGAGAGGCTGAGTCCCACCTTGGAAGCGACGTCGGTCATCGTCGCCCGCCCGTCCTGCTGGAGGAGGGAGAGGATCTCCCGGTCAAGTGCGTCCATACTGGAAGATTATCCTCGTCACCAAGGGAACTTGCAAGTGGCAACGGAGCACATTGCGCGCTGCCCCGAATAATCTTGTCCCATTTCCGAGGAGTGTAGGAGCGACTGCTGGTGGATGCTGGGTCAACTGCCGCGTTCTGGAGCGTGTCGATGCTGTTCGTCGTCGTCCCTGGCGTGGACTGGGCGTACGCGATCGCATCGAGCGTGAAGCACCATGCTGGGGTGCTGCCCGCGGTGTCGGGCATGCTCGCCGGGCATCTGACGGCGACGCTCGTCGTGGCCGCCGGGGTTGCCGCAGTCCCCGCTGCGTCGCCCGTCGCGATGACGGTGCTCACCGTCGCCGGGGCCCTGTACCTGATCTGGCTCGGCGTCGGCGCGCTGCGGCACCCCGCGGCCCCGGACCTCACCGGCGAGGAAGCACCCGTGGGAGGGCGGAAGCTGTTCGCCAAGGGCATCGGCATCAGCTTGCTGAACCCGAAGGTGTTCCTGCTGTTTCTGGCGCTGCTCCCGCAGTTCACGAGCGCGAACGCGCCGTGGCCGGTAGCTGCACAGATGGTTCTGCTCGGGGCGCTGCACGTCGCGAACTGCGCGGTCGTCTACTTCGCCGTCGGCTTTGGGGCGGCCGCGGTGCTGACCAAGCACCCGAAGGCCGCGAAGGTCGTGGGCATAGTCTCCGGCATTGTGATGATCGGCCTCGGTGTCGCGCTTGGCGTGGAGAAGGCCCTCAGCGGTGTCCACTGACCGCGGCGGGCCGGTCGCACGCCGCGTATCGGGTGTCGAGCTCACGCGTATCTCGCTCTCTTGATATTGATCGTGGGGGACCCGCTCACCGCCTGGTGACACGTCTGATGGACGTCAGGAATGATCCGCGCTCGCGCAGCTCGTGTACTCGATACGTGTTGCCATCGTGGACACGCGCCGGAGATGCCGTTGCTTGACCGCTGGTGCCCATGGCGGCTGACTCAGCGTAGCGAGAGGTTGTTTGGCTACGGAACGTGGTGGAGTTCCGGTTTAACGTCTAGCGTTATTGACGGACTCCGTCATACACTGGTCCCGTGATCAGATCGTTCGGCAGCAAGGAGACCGAACGGCTGTGGCGTCGTGAGCGCGTGCGCTCGATCGATCCGAGGATCCATCGTGTCGCGTTGCGCAAGCTTCGTCAGGTGGGTTCCGCGGAGTCACTGGAGGACCTCCGGGTCCCACCTGGGAACCGGCTCGAAGCGCTCAAGGGTGGCCGGGCCGGCCAGCACAGCATCAGGATCAACGACCAGTGGCGGATCTGCTTCGTGTGGACCGACGCCGGACCGGAGGAGGTGCAGATCGTTGACTACCACTGACAGGATCGAGCCGATCCACCCGGGTGAGGTCCTCATGGAGGACTTCATCGAGGGCTTCGGCCTCACGCAGAACAAGCTCGCGGTCTCGATCGGGGTTCCGCCCCGACGGATCAACGAGATCGTGCACGGCAAGCGAGGCATCACGGCGGACACCGCGCTCCGGCTCGCGAAGTTCTTCGGGACGTCGGCGGAGTTCTGGATCAACCTGCAGAGCCACTACGAGCTGGACCGTGCGGAGGACCTGGCGGGAGAGCAGATCGCCTCGATCACGCCGTTGGCTGTCGCGTGACCGGTCGTCTCGTCGTGCTCTCGGGACTCCCCGGTGTGGGAAAGTCGAGCGTTGCCGAGGCCATCGCTGCACGCACGGGGTCGGTCCACCTGTCCATCGATGCGGTCGAGGAGGCGATCCTCGCCTGCGGTCTGTCTTCAGGGTGGCGCGTCGGTGTCGCTGCGTACGAGGCGACGCGTGCGATGGCAGAGCAGAATCTGCGGCTCGGCCTCGACGTCGTCGTGGATGCAGTCAACGACAGCGAGGAGGCGCGGCAAACCTGGCGCACGGCGGCCGCGCGAACTGGCGCGCATCTCGACTTCGTGCACCTGGTGATCTCCGACGTGCAGGAGCATGAGCGGCGGATCGCCGACAGGGATCGCGGTCTCTCCCACGTCGGTGAGCCGACCTGGTCCGACGTATTGCGCCGGCGCACCGACTACGCGGCGTGGTCCGACGAGGTTCTGGAGTTCGACACTTCAGAGCAGTCTGTGGACGTGGTCGCAGCCGAGATCGCCGAACGTCTCGCCTCGTCGTGAGGGGATTTCGTCCGTGATGGTCGTACGTGCCGGAACGCGGTGGAGTTGAGATCTGCGCTCTCACTTCTGCTGGCGGTGATCGTCGCTGGTTCTTCAGTGCGCGCTCGTGCGACCGCACGATGCAGAAACTCTGTAGCGCAGGCCTGAGGCAAGATGGGGTTCTTTGAATTCGCGCCAGGGCAACGTGCTGCCACCGAGAATCCGACCGCTGGGCAGATTGCAGAGTCACCTGAGTCCTCAGCGCTCCCTTCCGGGAGCCTCTGACACACGACCCGGGTGCCGACGGCGCGGGCGGTGCCCGCGCACGCCGTCCGATCGGCGCGCACGCTGGGACGGTATCGCGCTGCGGTGGGGGCGCGTAGGGTCGGGACCCCGGTTCTTGAGGAGGTTGACGATGCTGAACTGGTTGCGGAAGCTGCGACGGGTCCGCGGGGATGCCCGGGCCGTCGAGCAGGGTCCCGAAGCCGTGGGCAAGCGTGCCGGACGGCGCGCGATCAACAAGGCGGCACGGCGCGCGCTGCGCTGAGCCTCCCCAGTGAATCGGATGCGCGAGGCATCCTGCACGCGCCTGGGGCGACACCAGCCTCTCAGCCCGTGTGCGTCCCGACGTTGACCACTGACCCCGCGGAATCCCGGTAGAAGAAGCGCGTGACGCCCCAGTCCTCACGGGTCAGGGGATGGACGATCTCCACGCCGGCGGCGATCGCCGCCGTGTGCGCGGCCTCGATGTCGTCGACGAAGATCGAGCATGCGGGATTCACCGTGGCTGTCGCGTCCCGGGTCATCAGGCTCAGCTGGTGCCATGCTCGGATCACTCGGGTTCGATCGCCCGGATCACCCGGGCCGGCACGCCCCCGACGATGGTCCGTGGCGGGACGTCCTTGGTGACGACCGCCCCCGCGGCCACCACCGCGCCCTCGCCGATCGTCACTCCCGGGAGCAGTGTCGCGTTCGCGCCGATCCATGCGCTCTCGCCCACGACCACGGGTCGGGGGATCGTGGTGGCGCGCCGGGAAGGCTCCAGGTCGTGGTTGAGGGTGGCGATGACGACGTTGTGGCCGATGAGGCAGTCGTCGCCCAAGGTGATGCCGCCCTGGTCCTGGAACCGGCAGCCGGAGTTGATGAACGCCCGCTCGCCGATGCGGGTGTTCTTCCCGCAGTCCGTCGTGAACGGAGGGAAGATCCGGAACGAGGCCGGCACGTCGCGCCCGGTGAGGCGCGACATGATCTCCACCCGCTCGTCGAGCGTGGTGACGCGGGTGTTCAGCTCCATGCACAGGGCGATCGCCTCGTCGGCGAGGTCGTCCATCATGCGTGCCGCCGGGCCGCCCGGGAGCGCGGGCGCGCCGGCGTCCATCTGCGCGAGGAACGTCTCGAGGTCCATGCGTCGTCCTTCTCCGTCGTCCTTCGTCGTCGCCATCCCGCTCACTTGCCGCTGAACACGGGGAAGGCACTGGACTCGCCGTAGTCCTGACCCTTCATGCTCCTCAGCGTCGTCATGTCCTTCTCCGAGATCTCGAAGTCGAGCTGCGCGTTGGAGCGCATGTGCTCCGGGTTCGCGGTCTTCGGCAGAGGCACGGTGCCCAGCTGGAGCGCGTAGCGGATGCACAGCTGCGGGACGCTCGCCCCGTACGTCTCAGCCATCTCCTGCACCTCGGCGTCGCCCAGGATCTCGCCGTGCGCGATCGGCGAGTACGCCTCCACGAGGATGTCCTTCGAGCGGCAGTACTCCAGCAGCTCGTGCGGGGTGTTCCCGGCGTGCACCAGCAGCTGGTTCACGTGCGGGACGACGTCCGCGGTCTCCAGAAGGCTCTCGAGGTCGGACTGCAGGAAGTTGGAGACCCCGATGGCGCGGATCCGACCGGACCGGTGCGCCTCCTCGAGGGCCTTCCACGCCTGACGGTTGCCCTCCGCGTAGTCGCCGCCGCGGAAGTCGTCCCAGGGCTGCGGGCTGTGGATGAGCATCAGGTCGATGCGGTCCAGGCCGAGCGTGCGCAGGGACTCGTCGATCGCGGCGACCGCGCCGTCGTAGTCCTTGATCTCGGCGGCGAGCTTCGTGGAGACGAACAGGTCGTCGCGGTCCGCTCCGGAGGTGCGGATGCCCTCCCCGACGCCCCGCTCGTTGCCGTAGGCCTGCGCGGTGTCGATGTTGCGGTAGCCGATCTCGACCGCGGATCGCACGGCCTCGGCGGCCTTGTCGTCGTCGATGAACCAGGTGCCCAGGCCCAGCTTCGGGATCTCGACGCCGTGGGCGAGGGGATAGGTCTGGTCGAGGATGCTCATGCGCGCTCTCCGTTCGTCGGCAGCTGGTCGTAGAGGTCGTCGGCGACGGGCTCCAGCCATTCGTTGGAGACGTCGTCGCCCGGGGTGATGAAGGCGAGGTGGGAGAACCAGGCGTCGGCCTTCGCGCCGTGCCAGTGCTTGGTGCCCGCCGGGACCCGGATCACGGTTCCCGGCTCCATGGTGATGGGCTCCTCCCCGTCGGCCTGGTACCAGCCGGAGCCCGCGGTGCAGATGAGCACCTGGTCCCCGCCGCCGCTGCGGCCGTGGTGGATGTGCCAGTTGTTCCGGCAGGCAGGTTCGAAGGACACGTTGCTCACCGGCGCGCTTCCCTCGGTGAGCGGAGCCAGGTAGCTGCGGCCGATGAAGTACTGCGCGAAAGCCTCGTTCGGTTCCCCGAGCGGGAACATCTGGTCGAATCCGTCGTTCGTCGTCATGGGTGCCTCCTCATCATGGATCGCGCGGCCGAAGGGGCCGCGCCGATCGTGTGGTCCCCACTCCAGCACTGTTCCGGCGCGCGGGGGAGTCTCCCGCGAGAGGGGTTCTGCGGGAGACTCCTTCGGTGCATCGCCCGCGCGTACCCTCGCCCCATGGACAATCGAGCCGAGGTGCGCGAGTTCCTGACCTCGCGCCGCGCCCACGTCTCGCCCGAGCAGGTGGGACTTCCCGCCGGGAGGAACCGGCGGGTGGCGGGCCTGCGCCGCAGCGAGGTCGCGGCGCTCGCAGGGGTGAGCGTCGAGTACTTCACGAAGCTCGAGCGCGGCGCGATCAGCGGCGCCTCCCCGGAGGTCCTCGACGGCGTCGCGAGGGCGCTGCTGCTGGACGACGCGGAGCGCGCCCATCTCTTCGATCTCGCGCACGCCGCCAGCCCCGTCGCGCGTCCGCCCAGCAGATACCCCTCCCGGAGCTGGAGGCCGCACGAGAGTCTGCAGTGGATCCTCGACGCCGTGACCGCCGGCCCCGCGTTCGTGCGCAACGGCCGCATGGACATCGTCGCGACCAACACGCTGGGCCGGGCGTTCTACCAGGACGTCTTCGACATGCCGGGCCAGGCCCCGAACATCGCCCGCTTCACGTTCCTCGACCGGCGCGCCCTCGATTTCTACCCCGACTGGGACTTCTTCGCGGGCGTCACGGTGGCGATCCTGCGCACCGAGGCGGGCCGCGACCCGCACAACAAGGAGCTGCACGACCTGATCGGAGAGCTGTCCACGCGCAGCGACGAGTTCCGACGGCTCTGGGGCGCGCACGACGTCAGGCACCACGGCACGGGCTCGAAGACCTTCCACCACCCTGTCGCGGGCGAGATCACCGTCGCGTACGAGGGGATGGGGATGGAGTCCGAGCCCGGCCTCACGCTCACCGTCTATGCGGCTGAGCCCGGATCCGTGTCCGCCGAGCGCCTGCAGCTGCTGGCCTCCTGGGCGGCGAGCGAGGTCGGGGAGGACGGCGCCGTCATCCCGTCGGGCGGGGGAGCCGGGGGCTGAGGGGATCAGCTCCGCTGATCCCGCAGATTACGCAGATCCCGCCGATCTCGCTGATCCCGCACGATCACCAGGAGGACCACTCCGATCCCCAGCAGAGCGACGATCGCGTTCGCCGTGGTGAGGCCGACGGCCTCGGCGGGAGAGGCGCCCTCCAGATGCATCAGGTGGAAGATCGCGTGCGGAACGGCGAACACGGAGAAGGCCAGTGCCGCGGGGATCGCGAAGTGCGCCGTCGGGCGCACCAGCGCGATGCCGAGCAGCAGCGCGATCCCCAGGGTGGCGCCGCCGAAGTCCCGCGCGTAGTGCTCGCTGAACGGGGGCGTCAGGTCCACGGTCGGGAAGTGCCGGTAGAAGCTCGCGGGCACCAGCGCGTTCGATGCCCCGACGACGAGCTCGTCGAGGAACAGGATCGCCAGGGCCAGGCGGATGACGACGTTCACGGTGGAATCCTCTCGATGCGCCGCGGGCCGGCAGGCCGACCCGATCACCGCGACGGATGCGCAGCTCACCCCCCTTGACCGCGCGGAGGCTCGTGATGTGAGGGCGGATGCCGGCCTGCGTCGCCACCCCGCGACGCCACCCCGCGTCGCCACCTCGCGGGGCCGCCTCACACGGGCGGCTCGCCCCCGGTCGTAGGGGCAGGGGACGGAGCACCCGTCCCGAGAGGAGAGCACCATGGACGCACCCACCCCTGATATCCGACTGCTGGATCAGGCCCACGTCGCAGGCGGCGTCGGACCGTCGCATGTGATGACCGTGAGCATGACGCTGGAGCCGGGATCACCGGGATCGCCCCCGCACCGCCACTCCGGCCCCGTCTTCGGCTACCTCCTCGAGGGCGAGCTCGTCTTCGAGCTCGAGGGGGAGCCGGAGCGCATCATCCGCACCGGCGAGGCCTTCTGGGAGCCCGGCGGCGACCTCATTCACTACCAGGCCGCCAACCATCTCGCCGAGGCCCCGACCACGTTCATCGCGGTCATGGTCTGCGCGCCCGGCGAGGAGATGATGACGTACGTGAGCGAGCAGGAGCTCGCCGAGCGCGCGCATCTGCGCCATCCCCGCTCCGGCAGCTGACCAGGCGGCGGGGGTGGATGCGGATCCACCCCCGCCCGGCCGGCCTCGACCGCGCCCTGCCGGGCCCGACCGTCCTGGCCCGGACCGGCCCGCGCCGGAGCTCACCGGATGTCACGCGGGGCGGAGGCGATCAGGTGCGCCGACGGGCGAGCCATTGCGCGAAGCTCATCTCGCCGCGCCGGGTCCCCGGGGCGGGGAGCAGCGACCCGTCGCGCATGCCGCGACCCCACGCGCCGGGCAGCGGGATCTGGATCACGGGGCGTCTGCGCCCCTCGGATGCGAGCAGCCGCCGCACCAGATCGGCCATGTTCTCCTCCGTCGGCCCCGCGAGATCCGGCACGACTCCCTGCGGCGCCCCGGTCGCGATCCTCACCAGTTCGGCGGCGACCTCGCTCATGGCGATCGGCTGCGAGCGCATCGTGGGGACCACCTGCAGGGGACCCACCGCGCCGTGGCCGATCAGCTGCTGGGCGAAGTCGTGGAACTGGGTGGTGCGCAGCAGCGACCATCCGCCGTCGCGGTCCCGGAGCAGATCCTCCTGGGCCGCTTTGCCCGCGTAGTAGTTCGCGCGCACCCGTGCAGCTCCGATGATCGAGATCGCGACGTGGTGCGGCACGCCAGCGGTGCGCTCGGCCGCCAGCAGGTGGTCGGTGACCGTGGTGAAGAAGTCGACGGAGGTGGACGTCGAGGTGCTGCTGGTGGCCGAGGCGTCGATGACGGCCGAGGCGCCGTGCAGGGCCTCGACGAGCCCCGCGCCCGTGACGAGGTCGGTGCCCGTGCTGCGGCTCAGGGGCACGGGCTCGCAGCCCGCATCCCTCACCGCGGCGACGACATGGCGACCCAGCGTGCCGGTCGCTCCGGCGACGACGATCTTCATCGGACGTCCCCCTTGGTGGTGCCGATGATCGTGCACGGGGTCCCGGTGAACGGGGTGTCGTGGTCCTGTCGGCGGGATCGTGCCTGCGGTGTGCTGAGTAGTCTTCGCGTCATACCCCTGTGACCGGATGCGAGGCGGCGATGTGAGGCGGCGACGTGCCGACGACGGCGGAGTGCAGTCCTCGATTCCTCGTTGCGGCTCACATCTCGAGGCGCTGCTCGGTCCTGTGGGGTGAAGGGAGCTCGCCATGACACCGCTCGAGGACGATCACCACTCCACGCCGCCGGGACCGCACGGTCACGACCCCGATACCGCAGGCGCGGATGCCCCGGGCCCGGAAACCCGGGACCCGGATCCCCAGGGCCCGGATACCCAGGGCCCGGATGTCCAGGCCCCGGACGCCGAGGCGCTGGGGGAGAGGCGCCACCTCCTGTCCCTCGCCTTCCGGATGCTCGGCACGGTCGCCGAGGCCGAGGACGCCGTGCAGGAGACCTACATCCGCTGGTACCGGCTGCCCGAGGAGGAGCGCGCGGCCATCCGGGTGCCCAGGGCGTGGCTGACGCGCGCCGCCAGCCGGATCTGCCTGAACGTCCTGGGCTCCGCTCGCCGCCGCCACGAGAGCTACGTGGGTCCCTGGCTGCCCGAGCCCGTCCCCGCCTTCGCGTTTCCGACCGGGACGGCGACGGAGGACCCGCTGGACCGGGTGACCCTCGACGACTCGGTGAGCACCGCTCTGCTCGTGGTCCTGGAGTCGATGACGCCCGCCGAACGGGTCGCGTTCGTGCTGCACGATGTGTTCGCCGTGCCCTTCGCCGAGGTTGCGGAGACCGTGGGGCGCACCACTGCCGCGTGCCGTCAGCTGGCCACCTCGGCCCGGCGAAGGGTCCAGGCGGACCGTGGTCGGCGCGCGGACCGCAGCGAGCACGACGACGTCGTCCGGGCATTCGCCGCCGCCGCGCGCAGCGGCGACCTCGCGGGGCTTGTCGCCGTCCTGGACCCCGACGTCGTGCTGCGCTCCGACGGCGGCGGCCGGGTGACGGCTGCGCGCAGACCCGTCCTCGGTCCGGACCGGGTCGCGCGATTCCTCTTCGGGGCGCTCACCAAGAATCCGAGGGCGACCGTCCTCGAGCAGGACACGCCCGACGGCCTCGGCTTCGCGCTCTGGGACGAGGCGCGGATCTTCGGCGTGGTCACGCTGGAGGTCGTCGACGGCGCCGTGAGCGAGGTCCGACTGATGATGAACCCCGAGAAGCTCACGCTCTGGAACTGAGCGCATTGCGCGCGTCGCCGATCAGGACGCCGCCGCGCCCCGTCCGACGTCGGCGGAGCCCTGAGCGGACCCGGCTCCGAGCGGATCCGGGTCTGGCGGACCCAGGCCCTGAGCGGACCCGGGCCCCGGTCGCGCTCACGCGCCGAGATGGTCCGCCATCATGTCGGCAGGAGTGCGCGCCTCCCTGCCCAGCAGGCGGGTGAGCGTGGGGTCCGGGCCCGAGAAGTGCCCCTCGCGGGTGGCCCGGAACATCGACAGGCTGAAACGTGCTGCCGCTTCCGGCATGCCGGCATCGACCTCGCCGGCGACCCACTCCTCGTCATCGACGACGACGCGCTCGACGGGCTCGCCCGTGACATCGGATGCCGCCGCCGCGAAGTCCGCGAGCGTCACGGGACGGCCCGGGACGAGGTCCACGACGCCGTCGAAGTCGCCGTCGCCGTCGCCGAAGAGGATCGCCGCAGCCGCCTCCGCGGCGTCGCGGCGGTCCACCCAGGCGAACGGCCCGTCGGTCGGCCGGGCGATGGTGCGGGTGGTGCGCCACAGGCCGAGCAGCTGGTCGAGATCGCCGTAGAAGCCGTTGCGCAGCGAGGTCCAGGCGGCGCCGGATTTCGCGAGGTGCTGCTCCGTGGCGGCATGGAGCGCCAGCGGCGGGTAGGGGGTGTCGAAGCCGGCGCCGAAGGCGCTCGTGTAGAGGATCCGCCGTGCGCCCGCATCGACGGCCGCGTCGATGGCGCGGCGGTGCTGGGCGAGGACGTCGGCCGTCAGGTCGCTCGAGGAGACCAGGAGCACCTGGTCCGCCCCCTCGAACGAGCGCCGCAGGGCGTCGGGATCGTCGTACGTCCCCTGGCGCACGCGCACCCCGCGGCGCTCGAGGTGGGCCGCGCGCTCGGGGTCCCGCACGCTCACGCCGATCTGCTCGGCAGGAAGCTTCTCGAGGAGCCGTTCGACAGTGGCGCCGTTGAGGGTGCCTGTTGCTCCGGTCGCGATGATCACGTCGGTCGTCCTTCCGTCGGCGGTGCGCCCCTCCCGGCCGGAGGAGACAAGTTGACTCGCGTGGTCAACTTCCTGTGGGATACGATCCTCGACGAAGTTGACCACGTAGGTCAAGTTCTTCAGGCATCAGGAGTGACGAAGGACGGAGGAGCCTGGATGGAGTCCCTGGATCCCGGTGCTCTGCGGGCCGATGCGCGCCGCAACCGCGACCGCATCCGCGCCGCAGCGGTGGAGGTGTTCCGCGATCGCGGCCTGTCGGCTCCCCTCGAGGACATCGCCGCCGCGGCCCACGTGAGCAAGGCGACCGTGTTCAACAGGTTCGGCGGTCGGGCGGGCCTGATCGACGCCGTCATCGACGAGGTCGGCGCGCAGGAGCTGCTCGACGTCATCGAGAGGGCGCGGGCGGTCGACGACACCGAAGAGCGGATCCGCTGGTACGTCGTGGCGCTGCGCGATCTGCAGTACCGACTGTCGGCCGTGAACGGCGTGATCCTGCGGCAGGTGCCCGGCTCCCGCGAGCTCATGGAGCTGTGCAGCCAGGGGGAGCGCTTCCACGACGAGCTCGCCGCCCAGGGTGTCGCGTCCGGGGTTCTCGCCGAGACCTTCGAGCCGGAGGACTTCCACGCACTCGCGATCGAGACGGCGCTCGTGCTCGAGCAGCGCGGCAGACCGCCGCGTCCCGGCTACGACCGACGCACGACGTTTCTCCTCGACGGGATCGCCCGGTCCGCCCGGCCCGGCCGGCCGGACCGGCATGCGTCCCGCGACGGATCGGGCGAGAGGACTGATCCAGGCGACGAGGCCTGACGGCGGCGGGCGGTCGACGTCCGCCCGCCGCCGCGGGTCAGCGCTGCAGCGACGAGAGGATGATCCGGTCCAGATCGGTCGGCTGCAGACCGAAGTCCTTGGTCAGCGTGCCCGGGTGGATCACGGCGCGGCGGCGCCACAGGTACAGCTGGTGCGTGAGCTCGCGGAACGTGGGCGAGAAGAGGCCGATCGCGCGCAGCAGCGGCGAGGGGATGCCCGTGGCCCCGTGCGAGCGCTCGCCGACCAGCGCCGCCGTGCGCTCCGCCAGCTGGCGCTGGCTCAGAGGTTCCGGTGAGGGTGCCATGAGGATCGCGTCGCCGTGCGGTGCGAGCTCGTCGGCGTGCTGAGCGGCGAAGGCCATCGCTGCCGTCATGTCCGGGATGGACGTGAGGGTCCGCGGCACGGACGGGTCTCCGAGCGCCCACGCGCGCTTGCCCGCGGCCGCGGGCTGGAGCACGAGCTGCAGGAAGACCGAGGTCTCGGGCACCGCCGTCGGCCCGAGAAGATCGGCCGCGACGACGGACAGCGTCGTGGCCGGGTGGGCGGCCCGGGTGCGCAGCAACTCCGCGCGGACCTCGCCGAGCGGCGAGGCGGGAGCCAGGGGTGCGCCCTCGTGGAGATCCGCGGCCCCTTCGCCGAAGGCGTAGACGGACTCCGGGAAGACGATGGGGATGCCCGCTTCGGCCGCCGCATCCATGACCGCGCGCTCGCGCTGGGGCAGGTCCCGGCGCCACGCGGAGGCGTCGTAGCTCGAGTGGATGCAGTGGAGGATCGCATCGGCGGTGGCACCGTCCGCATCCGTGAGTGCGGAGCGGAGAGTGTCCGGATCGCCCGCGTCGCCGCGCACCAGGCGGGCGCCGGGCTCCACGTCGGTGCCGCGCCGCAGCACCGTGACGTCGTGGCCGGCGGCGAGGAGGTCGCGGGCCAGCTGGGTGCCGATCTGGCCGGCTCCGGTGATGAGGTATCGCATGAGGAACTCCTTCTGTGAGCACTGCTCGCTATATGACGAGGACGACGCTAGACCGGTGTGCGCAGAAAAACAAGAGCAGTGCTCACAGAATTGCCTCAACCGGCGTGCGGTGCGAGACTGACCGGCATGGAGAAGCCGATGAGTGCGACGAGTGCGAAGAGCGCGCGACCGCGCCGCAGCCACGCCCAGGCGCGCGCCGAGATGCGCGAGGGCATCCTCCGCGTGGGCGGGGAGCTGCTGGAGAAGGACGGGCCCGCTGGGCTCTCCGTCCGGGAGATCGCGCGCGGGCTCGATGTCGCCTCGTCGGCCATCTATCGCCACGTCTCCAGCCGTGACGACCTGCTCACGCTCCTGTTGGAGGACGCCTTCACGGACCTCGCGGACCGTGTGGACGCGGCTCTCGCAGATGCCTCGACACAAGGGGGTGCCGGGAAGGCGGCTCTCGCGGCGCTCGCCGGGGCGATGCGGGGGTGGGCGATCGAGCAGCCCCAGCGCTGGGCGCTCGTCTACGGGTCGCCCGTTCCCGGGTATGCGGCGCCGGCGGAGCGGACCACCGGGCCGGGCACGCGCGTGATGGCGAGGTTCATGGAGATCCTGGTGGGAGGCGAGAGCGCGTCCGGCTCGTCGGTGCAGGAGGGGGCGCCATCAGGCGGCCCGGGCTCCGTCCTGGCGAGCGCGCCGGGGGAGGGCTACTCCGCGGTGCTCGCGGCGGGAGCGGGTGAGCTCGGGGTGGATGCGTCGCCCGCGCTCGTCGCGGCGAGCGTCCTGGCATGGACGGGCCTGGTCGGGTTGATCTCCGCACAGCTCTTCGGGCAGCTCGGGGCAGATATCGCGCCGCACGGCGACGAGATGCTCGCACAGTGGGTCGACGTCACGGCACGAGCGTTCGCACTGCGCTGATCCCCGCCGTGACCGGGCCGTTCGCTACTCTCGCACCGTGACTGTCCAGCCCCACCTCGTCCGACGCGGCTCCGGAACGCCCGTACTGTTCGTCCACGGCAACGGCCTCGACCATCGGCTCCTGCTCGACCTCGACGACGTCTTCGCCGCCGACGGCGCCTGGGAGCGCCTCTATCCCGACCTCCCCGGATTCGGCGGCACCCCACCGCTCGAGGGCCGCGGAGGACTGCCGGACCTCGCCGATCGGCTCGACGAGATCGTCGGCGAGCTGCTCGGCACGCGGCCGTTCGCCGTCGTCGCGAACTCCCTGGGCGGACTCCTCGCCCGCGACCTCGTCGCGCGCCGCAGCGGCCAGTGCCTCGGCATGGCGCTGCTCGCCCCCGTCGTCGACCCCGTGCGCGAGCACCGCACGCTGCCCGCGCGGACCGTGCTCGCGGAGGAGCCGGGACTGCTCGCCTCGCTCGATCCGGCCGATGCGGAGACCTACGCGGAGATGGCCGTCGTCCTCAGCAGGGAGAACTGGGAGCGCTTCCGCGAGTCGGCGCTTCCCGGCGTCCGCGGGGCCGACGTCGAGGCGATGCGCCGGCTCGGGGATCTCTACGAGCTGGGCTCCCTGCCCGACGCGGCGCTCGCGGCGGATCCTTCGATCCGCGACCTTCCGGTCCTCGTCGTCACCGGCAGGCAGGACGACGTGGTCGGCTACGAGGACCAGGACGCGCTCGCGCGCCGCTTCCCCCGTGCGACCTTCGCCGCGCTCGACGGCGCGGGCCACAACGTCCATCTCGACCAGCCCGATGCGGTGCGCGCGCTCCTGCGCGCGTGGCTCACCGCGGTGCGGCGCGGGGCCGAGGAGCGCAGTGCAGCCGAGGAGCGCGGCGGCGCGCCGACGCGGAGCACGCCGGCTCCGGGCCGTGTCGAGCTGCGCGGGACCCTCGTGTGCGCCGACGACCAGGAGGCGGATCTGGTTCGCCGCCACCTCGCGCGGCACGTCGAGCTCACGCGTGCCGAGCCCGGCTGCCTCGCTTTCCATGTGGAACCGACGGAGGACCCGCTGGTCTGGACCGTCGCCGAGACCTTCGTCGACCGTGAGTCCTTCGCCGCGCACCAGGCGCGGGTGGCGGCGAGCGCGTGGGGCCAGGCGACAGAGCGCATCCGACGCGACTACAGGGTGAGCGGAGCGAGCGAGGACCCGCCGCAGCCGCCCGCGGGCGGACCGACCTCTCCCTAGTCCCGAGGAGCCCGGTCCCGGGCGTCGGGCATCCCCCGCAGCCATCCGACCCTCCGCACCTCGCCGCCGGCCGCCTCGATCCGTGCGCGCAGCTCGCGATCGTTGGTGACCGCGAGGACCGTGGAGCCGTCAGCGATCCGACGCTGGACCTCGGCGACGATCTCGTCGTCCCCGGATCCGGGCGCGCGCACCACGCGCACGGTGCCGATCTCGGGGATGTCCCGCGCCTTGCCCTCGACGACGAGCGCGACGAGCGGGCGGATCGTCCCCGCCGGATCGGCGGGGATCTCGAGCCCTTCGAGGCGATCGCGCAGGCGGACGGCGGCTCCGGCGCGATCGCACCACCAGCCGTCGGGCACCGAGCCGACGACGTTCGCCCCGTCGACCACGAGCACGATCCCCTCCGCAGCGTCCGTCATCCCACCACCGTCGCACAGCAGGGACGGTCTGACCGTGTCACGCGCGCAGCAGACTGCTCCCGAGCTCGGATCACCCGCGCGTGAGCAGGCGCTCGAGCGGGATGGAGTCGTCCTGCCAGGGCAGCAGCAGCCAGGCGACGGCGTACGCCGCGAAGCCGACGAACGGCAGCAGGAACGCGATGAGCAGCAGCAGGCGCACCAGCCACACGTTCAGACCGGTCCTCGCGGCGATGCCGCCCGCGATGCCTGCGAGCAGGCGGCGCGGACCGCGACGGAAGCCGAGGGAGCGCACGGTGTCGAAGAGGGGTCTCATGCCCCGAACGCTATGCACCGCGCCTCCGCGGGTCACGGGGGATAGCCCCCGCGCGTAGAATCCGTGCACCCTCGGCCGCACGCGCCGAGGGGCGATCGAAGACGATCCGCATCGCGGGCGGCGCCGAGGGCGCACCGTGGAGAGGCGCTCATCATGGGGACACTCACCTACACCGCCACGATGTCGCTCGACGGCTATGCGGCCGACGCCGACGGGGACTTCCAGTGGTCAGCGCCCGGCGACGACGTGTTCGCCGTCCACGTCGAGCGCCTGGCCGAGGTCAGCACCGAGGTCATGGGCCGGCGCACCTTCGAGCTCATGGAGTACTGGGAGGCGGATCCGGAGACCGGGCCCGACGGCGAGGAGTGGGACGAGGCCGAGCGCGAGTTCGCCCGCCGCTGGCAGCGCATCGAGCGCATCGTCGCCTCCTCGACGCTCGACGAGAGCCGCGTCGATCCGGCGCGCGCCCGACTGCTCCGGCACCTGGACCTCGCCGGTCTGCAGCGGATCGTCGACGAGGCTCCCGGGCAGGTCGAGATCTTCGGGCCGACGACGGCGGCCGACGCGATCCGCGCCGGAATGGTCACGGACTTCCACCTGTTCGTGGTCCCGATGATCGTGGGCGGGGGCCTGCGAGCTCTGCCCGACGGGGTACGTCTCGATCTCGAGCGCGTCCACGAGCGGGCGTTCGCCAGCGGTGCGGTGCACCTGCACTATCGCGCCCGCGGTGCGGGCGGGGCCCACGAGATGGGTGCGCCGGGCGGGCAGGCGGTCGCGGAACCGCCGGAGCGCGCCTAGAGACCCCGCCGGAGCACGAGGACGTTGTCGGTGACCTCGGCGGTGCTCGCACCGTCGGGAGCGGTCGCGGTGCGTCGTCGGGGCTCGACGACGAGGCGGTCCCAGTCCCCGGTGAGTGCGAAGGCATCGAGCGTCTGCTCGGGCGAGGGGAACTCCATGTCCTGGTCCCAGGACCAGGGCGCGACGGAGGCGTGGTCGATGACGAGCAGCAGCCCGCCCAGGGTGACCTGTCGGGAGGCCCGGGCGATGATCGCGTCCCGGTCGATCTCCACCGGCGACTGGAAGTGGCAGGCGAAGACCAGATCGAACGACCCCTCGGGGATGTCCCGCGCGAGATCCGCCTGAACGGCGCTCACGCGATCCGTCAGGCCCTCCGCGCGGGCGGTCTCCTCGATCCGTCGTGCCGCCGTGGTCGAGGCGTCGGCGGCGGTGACGGTCCATCCGCCTCGGGCGAGCCAGAGGGCGTCCCCGCCCTGACCGGCCCCGAGCTCGAGCGCCGCGCCGGGCTGCCGCGCGAACTCGCCGATCAGGTCGACCAGCATGGGGCTCGGGGATGGGGCGTTCGTGGGAGCGCCGCGCTCGGCGTAGTGCGCCTCCCAGAATCGCTCGCTCTCGGTGGAGTGGTCCGCGTCCATGCGGACATCATGGGCGAGCAGGGCGCGGCGGGCCAAACGGGGTCACGGGGCCCGGGCCTGACCGGAACGGCCCGGGCGGGCTACTCCCGCTCCGGCCGGCGGCGCGTCGCCTTGGTCTGCGACCGCTGCCTCTTCGCCTCGAGCCGTCGACGCTGGGAGCCGCGGGTGCGGCGCGTCGGTCGACGGGGGACGGGAGGGGCGACGGCCTCGCGCAGCAGCTGGGAGAGGCGCTCCCGCGCGGCGACGCGGTTGCGCCGCTGCGCACGGTGCTCCGCGGCGACGACCGTGAGCACCGAGCCGGCGAGCCGGGGCGCGAGGTGCTCCAGTACGCGCTCGCGCTGCGCCCCGTCGAGCGCGGAGGTCGTGGCGAGGTCGATGCTCAGCTGCACACGGGAGTCGGCGGTGTTCACGCCCTGCCCGCCCGGGCCGGAGGCATGGGAGAACAGCTCGACCAGATCGGAGGCGGGCACCACGAGCCCTCGCGGGGCGCCGGGCCCCGGCGGCACCTGCAGATCATCCACGGGGCGCGTCCCCGTCGAGTCCCTCGCTCTCCTCCGCGAGCCGCGGCTCGACGCGGCGCTCGGGCCGGACTCCCGACTTGTCGGCGTAGAACGCCCTGATCACGTCCATGTCCGCGGCGACGTCCCCCGTGAGGTCGATCGTCGGCCCGAGCCCCGCCGTCATCGTCGTGCGATCCACGAAGCCGAGCGTGACCGGCATCCCCGTGCGCCGGGCGATCCGGTAGAAGCCCGACTTCCAGTGCGTGTTCCCTCCGCGGGTGCCGTCGGGCGTGATGACCAGTCCGAACACGGAGCCGCCGTGGACCCGCTCGACGACCTCGGCGACCACCCGCCGAGGATCCGAGCGGTCCACGGGGATACCGCCGAGCGCGCGCATGAGCGGTCCCCGCCAGGAGCGGAAGAGCGTGTGCTTGCCCATCCAGTGGACCTCGATGCCCAGGCGCCAGGCGATCGCGAGCATGAGCACGAAGTCCCAGTTGGAGGTGTGCGGGGCGCCGAGCAGCACCGTCGGGCGCGTCGGCACCGGCCGGGCCACGAGGCGCCAGCGGCTGATCGCCCAGAAGGCGCGGGCGAGGAGTCGGCGGATCATGCGCACACCGTAGAGGATCCGCATCCGCGTTCCTGTGCCTCCCGCGACACCGAGGCGCCGGGGGAGTGCGCTCGGGTCGACGAGACCCCTACTCTGAGCGGCAATGGTCTTCGACGCACGCCCCACTCCCGAGGACCCTCTGGCATCACGCCTCGGGACGTCCGGGACGGCGCGCGTGACGACGACTCCCGGCACGGGCCGCGGGCTGCGGCGGTGGCGCCGCCTGACCTCGGTGCCCGTGCTCGCACTCGCCCTCCTCGCGACGACGATCGCCGCGGCCGGCCCGATCCAGGGGCTCGACGGCATGCTCGACCGTCACTGGCTCTACCACCTCGCGCCCCAGCTGTTGCCGTTCGTCCAGGGCGTGCTGGACCGGATCGCGGGGCAGGCCGTGTGCCTCCCCGTCCTCGCCGCGGTCGCGATCGTCCTCGCGGTGCGACGCCGCACCTGGCGACCGCTGCTGGTCGCCCTCGCGGCCGAGCTCGCCTTCCTCGTGGGCATCGGCGGCCTCAAGCTGCTCATCGCCCGCCCCTCGCCGACCCTCGACGACGCGGACCTGCTGGCCGGCGGCATCCAGGAGTTCGGCGAGAAGGGCATCAGCTTCCCCTCGGGGCACGCCTCCGAGGCCGTGCTCATCTACGGCGTCGTCGCGTACCTCATCGCCCGCTACGCGCACGTCGCGCCGCGCACGCTGCGCCTCGTGCGCATCGGCGTCGTCCTCCTCGTGCTGAACTCCGTGGTCACCTCGCTGCTGCTGGGCTGGCACTGGGCGAGCGACCTGCTGGGCGGCGTGCTCGCCGGGGCGCTGTGCCTGCGGCTCGTGATCCTCGGTGATCAGCGCTGGGGATGACGGGATGAGACCGGCGACGCCGACGCGCCGGATGCGCCGCAGGACGCACAGGAGTAGGTTCCCAGCACACGCGCGCCACACGCCGGCGGTCTGAACTCGGCGGCCTGACACCGGCTGGCTCACGCCGGCTGCCTGACGCCGAGAGCCCCACGTCGACACCCTCACGCGCCGAATCGAGGAGCCCGCGATGAACGGTCCCGACACGCAGCCCACCCGCACCGAGCAGTCCCTCACCGTGGGCCTGATCCTCTCCCTCGACGGCTGCGCCGCGGGGAAGGGCTGGCCCGGATGGTGGGGGCTCGAGAGCCCCGAGTACCTCGACTGGCTCGCCCAGCAGCCCGACTCCCTCACCCTCATGGGCGCGAACACGTACCGGGTGATGGAGGAGATGTCCGAGCAGGCCCAGCAGATCGACGTCTCCGAAGACGAGAAGGCGAGCTTCGCCCAGCTCGCCGACGCCGACCAGATCGTCTTCTCCGCGACCCTCAGCGCGCCCCTCGCCTGGCCGGGCACGCGGCTGATCAGCACCGACGCCGTCGAAGCGGTGCGGGAGCTCAAGCGCACGTCCGCCAAGCCCCTGGTCACCATGGGCAGCATCGACCTGGGCTGCTCCCTGCTGCGCGCCGGAGTCGTGGACCGCTTCCGGGTGGTCCTGTTCCCGGTCATCACCGGACGCACGGGGCTCGAGCGGATCTGGGAGCGGTACCAGGACGTGGCGCTCGGCCTCGTCGAGGCGCGCACCTTCGAGGGCGGTCTGCAGCTCCTCGAGTACGTGCCCACGCCGCTCGACGCGCCGCCCGGCACCGCCTGGGAGCGCTGAGCCGGTCTCCGTCCCCGGGCCGCGCGGAACATCACCGCCGACCGTGCCGCGATGACCGCCGCAGGATCGGACATTCCCTCGCGCAGGCGTCGGCGTAGCGTCTGGCGCATATCCGGCCCCGCGAGGAGGGGCCGGAGACCTCACGGGCTGTCGGCGACCGGCACACGGCGCCCCGGTCCGCGACGTCCTGCGAAGGAGGCTCGAGGATGAGCAGCACAGCGGAGAGCAGAAGCACGGCGACGGGGCGCGCACTGCCGCCGGTCGTCGACATGGACACCTGGCAGGCCCGGCGCGACGAGCTGCTGGTGCGGGAGAAGGCGCACACCCACGAGGGCGACGCGATCGCCGCGGCGCGTCGGCGCCTGCCGATGGTCGAGGTCGACGGGGCCACGCCGGTGGTCGGGGCCGACGGTCCGGTGCCCTTCCTCGACCTCTTCGAGGGCCGCGACCGGCTCGTCGTGTACCAGCACATGTGGCACGACGGCGCCCCGCACCAGGGGCAGTGCGAGGGCTGCACGGTCTCCGCCTGGCACCTGCAGGATGCGACCTACCTGCACCAGAACGGCGTCTCGCTCGCGATCCTCACCGTGGGCGCGTGGGACGAGGTCGCCCCGTTCACCGAGTTCATGGGCTACGACACCGTGCCCTGGTACTCGGTGCGCGAGGCGCCCGCGCCGATCGGCGGCGACATGGGGTACGTCGCGAGCTTCGTGCGCGAGGGCGACCGCGTGTTCCTCACCTATCGGACGACGGGCCGCGGCGTCGAACGGGCGAACCCCACCATGGGGCTGCTGGACATGACGGTCTGGGGACGGCGCGAGGACTGGGAGGACAGCCCCGAGGGCTGGCCCGGGCAGAACCCCGCGTGCTGGAGCTGGCGCAGCGACGAGAACGGCACCCCCACCTGGGGAGAGGACAGCCGTCCCACGCCGCAGTGGACCCGCCCCGGCGCCGGGCCGGTCACGACCCTCGGACGCCGCGGCGGGCACTGAGCACAGGGCTCGATCAGTCGACCTGCAGCTCGCCCATCGGGCCCCAGTCCTCCACGTCGACCTGCTGGGAGACGATCTGCGGGGTCGCGCTGAGGTACTGCGGGAAATCGCCCTGCATCTTCTTGAAGTGCGGGGAGTTCACGTGCGGTCCCGCGCCCTCGTCGGTGAAGGCCTCGATGAGCACGTAGGTGTTCGGATCCTTCACGCTGCGGGACCACTCGAACCACTTGTTGCCCTCCTCGGCGAGGGTGGCCTCGGTGAACTCGCTCGCGATCTCGGGCCACTGATCGGCGAACTCGGGCTTCACCGGGAACTTGACGTTGATGAGGATCATGACGGTCCTTCCGCTCGATCGGGTGCGGGCCGGGGACGGTCCGCTCGCGTCCCAGCATGATGCCCGATCGGCCGACGGGGAACCGCGCTTCTTGCAGGGCGAGAAGCGCGGTTCCCCGTCGGGAGGCTGAGGGCGGGGTCCTGCCGAGCAGCGGTCTGCTCCGACGGGTCCGACGCCGCCGACCGCTCAGCGCTTGACGGTGCCTGAGGTCGCCCCGGTGCGGGTGGCCGTCTTGGGGTAGGTGAAGCGGTACTGCTTCTTGGCGCTCGAGGTGACCTTCACGGTCGCCTTCCCCTTCGAGAGCTTGACCCTCTTCACCGTCTTCCAGGTCTTACCGGACTTCACCTGCAGCTTCGCGCTCGCGGGGTTGTAGGCGCGGTACTCGTCCCAGTCGAGGTTGAGGCTCGTGGCCTTGGCCGAGAGGGTCACGGTGCGGCCCTTGCGGCTGGAGCTGAGCGAGGCCTTCGACTTCGCCCGCACGTAGAAGGACTTCTTGGTGTGGTCGGTGTAGTACCTGTAGTCGGTGTACGTGCCCCACGTGTCGCGCTTGGTGTATCCCGCGTCGACGTCGGCCGGGCCCACTGTGTACTTGCCCAGGCCATCGAGCCACGGGCAGATCTGCGGACGACTGAGCGTCTTGCCGTTGGTGGACGACGCCCAATCGACCAGGTCGCGCCCGCGCGTGATGTCGACGTCGATCCAGGACTCCTTGAAGTCCTTCTGCTTCTTCGTGTTCATGGAGATCGTGATCTTCCGGCAGGAGTAGCCAGAGGTGATCACCTGATCGGAGACCTTGTAGCTGGTGATGTCGATCGGGTGCGTGCTCGCGCTCGCCGCGGGGGCGAGGGCGACGGACGCGAGAAGTGCGATCAGGACGGCGACCACCGGCGCCATCAGTCGCTGGATTCTGGACACAGGACCTCCCAGGGAAAAGGGCAGCAGGAAAAGGGGGGTGATGCAGGTGGGGCAGGAAAAACTGCGAAGGAGGATGTCGTGCGGCGCCCACCAGCGGACGCGGCATCCAGGGCTCCCTCCGACCCTCGATGGCAGGAAGATAACCCGAGACGGCGACATTCGAGAAGAGTCCGACCGATGTGACGTGACGCGACCCGTCGTGACCGCACGGGTCGCCCGTCGTGAGCATCGTGGATCCGGCGCGTTCACGCTCTCCCGGCCCCTGCGGGGCGAGCTCCGGCGAGCGCTCAGGACGCAGCTCTCGGGGATCACGGCTCGGGGGCGGGGTCCACGCTCCCGGTATGACAGTGGCGAGCGGACCTGAGAGGATGAGCGGGTGACGACGGTGTTCAACCCGAAGCGGGGCGACGAGGCCCCGGAAGGTCGGAGCGACGCTCCGGAGCGAGTGGGCGAGGACGTCTCGCTGGACCCCCACGAGGACGCTCCCGCAGGTCAGATCCCCCGCGCGTTCGCCGTGCTCGAGGCCGTGGCGGCCGGCGGCAGCAGCACGGCACGCGCGATCGCGGATGCCACGGGCATCCCCCTGCCCACCGTGTACCGCCTCGCCCAGGAGCTCATCCGCGCCGGCTACCTGGTGCACCTGAAGGACGAGAAGCGCTTCGCGCTCGGCTACCAGCTGCACCGCCTCGCCGTCGGCCTCCACGAGGACCTCGGGATCCCGCGCGCCGTGCGCAACGAGGTCTGCGCGATGCACCGCGACCTCGGGATGGCCTCGTACCTCGCCATCCACCGCGGCACAGACTTCGTGGTGGTGTTCGTGGCCGATTCCCCGCAGGCCCCGCGCCTGAGCCCCATGGGCTTCGGATTCCACGAGAGCCCCCACGCGACGGCCTTCGGCAAGGTGGGGCTCGCGGCCCTCAGCATCGAGGAGCGCGACGACTACCTCGCCGGCCGCACCCTCCTCGCGCACACCGATCGCACCCTCACCGATCCCGTGGTCCTGCGCCGACAGCTCGACGAGATCTCCGAACGCGGCGTGGCCTGGGAGCACCAGGAGTTCCAGAGCGGCACCGACTGCCTGGCCGCGTCCTTCAAGGCCGACGACGGCATGCTCATCGGCACCGTCGCCGTCTCCGCGCCGGTCCGCGCCTACGAGGGCCGCACGCGCCACATCGAGGACCGCGTGCGCGCCTGCGCCTCGCGTGCGGGCCGCGCCTACCGCCTGGGCGGTCACCAGGGCTGAGGGCGGGTCCCCGCCGTCCGCACCCGGGGATCGGGGCCCGACGCACTCGCCCGTCGGCCCCCGTTCTCGCCCGACGAGAACGCCCGTGGCCCGGGGTCATGCCGTCTTCCTAGTGTGTGTCTCGGATCACCGACGATCACCGGCGACGACGCCGGAGGAAGGACACGTCATGAGCACATCGGACTGCGGCGAAGCGGTCAACGACGTCGAGGGGACCGCGGAGGCCCATCGCACGCTCGTGGCCCTCATCAAGGCCGCCTTCCCCCACCAGAAGACGGTTCCCGACTCGGCGTACGAACGGGTCGCCGACACGGTCCTCTCCCAGGCCGAGGAGAGCGCCTGGCTGCGAGCGAAGGTCGCCCAGGGCCTGGACTCCCTGCAGGGCCTCGCCGACGGGCGCTTCCACGAGCTGCCCCAGGAGCAGGCATACCTGATCCTGCTGCGCATCCAGCACACGACGTTCTTCGGCTTCATCCGCCAGACGGTCGTCGTGAACCTCTACGAGGACGAGGAGCTCTGGGAGGCCGTCGGCTACGAGGGGCCCTCGTTCGAGAAGGGCGGGTACATCGACCGCGGCTTCGACGACCTCGACTGGCTGCCCGACCCGCGCATCGAGGAGTACGACGGCGAGCCCCTGCAGGAGGTCGTCTCCGACCTGCCGACGGCGGCGTCCACCCGCAGCACGCGCGGCGCGGCCGTCCCCGCAGGACAGAGCAAGGCGCGCTCGACGCGCGTGGGATCCGGGAGGAAGAACTGATGACCAGCATCGACCACGACGCGAAGCCCGTCGTCATCGTCGGCTCCGGCGCCGGCGGCGGCACCCTCGCCTACGAGCTCACCAAGCAGGGCATCGAGTGCGTGCTCCTGGAGGCCGGCCCCTACCTGCGCAACGAGGACTACATGAACCTCGAGTGGGAGGCCTTCAACCAGATGGCCTGGACCGACACCCGGACCACCTCGGGCTCCTGGCGGGTGGCGACGGACTTCCCGAACCTCCCCGCCTGGATCGTCAAGGCCGTCGGCGGCACCACCACCCACTGGTCGGGCGCGACCCCTCGCTTCAAGGCGCACGAGTTCTCGCCCCGCAGCACCTACGGCCGCATCGACGGCGCGAACCTGCTGGACTGGCCGATCACCCTCGAGGAGCTCGAGCCGTACTACACACGGGCCGAGGACGCGATCGGCTCCACCCACCGCGGCGGACGCAAGGCCCTGCCCGCGAACAACAACTACAAGGTGCTCGCGGCCGGAGCCGAGAAGCTCGGCATGAAGCACTACGCGACCGGCCCCTACGGCACCAACGCCGAGCCCTACGACGGCCGTCCTGCCTCCATCCAGGACGGCTTCAACTTCCAGGGCGACAAGAACCGCTCGAAGTGGTCGACGATGGTGCGGGAGATCCCGCGGGCGCTGGAGACCGGGAAGCTCGACCTGCGGCCCGACTCGCACGTCGCGCAGATCCTCCACGACCGCAGCGGACGCGTGGACGCGGTGCTCTACCTCGACTCCGAGGGCAAGCTGCACCGCCAGTGCGCCTCCGTGGTGTGCGTGGCGGGCAACTCGATCGAGACCCCGCGCCTGCTGCACATGAGCTCGTCCTCGATGTTCCCCGACGGACTCGCGAACTCCTCCGGGCAGGTGGGCCGCAATTACATGCGCCACCTCACCGGCAGCGTGTACGCGCAGTTCGACAAACCCGTGCACATGTACCGCGGGGAGACCATGGCCGGGCTCATCGCCGACCAGTCGGTGCACAACCCTGCCCGCGGCTTCGCGGGCGGCTACTACATCGAGACCATCTCCCTGGGTCCCGCCTTCATGGCGAGCTTCGTGGAGCCGGGCGCCTGGGGGCCGGAGTTCACCGCGCTGCTGGACGGGTACGAGAACACGGCCGGCTGCTGGATCGTGGGCGAGGACATGCCCCAGGAGTCCAACGCGATCACGCTGAACTCGACGGTCACCGATCAGCACGGCCTGCCGGTCGCGGACGTCCACTACGACGACCACGCCAACGACCTGGCCATGCGCGAGCACGCGTACTCCACGTCGCAGAAGCTCTACGACGCGGTGGGCGCGGTCTCCAGCCACCGCACCCCGCCCTATCCCTCGACGCACAACCTGGGCACCTGCCGCATGAGCGAGCGCCCCGAGGACGGCGTCGTGGACAAGTGGGGCAGGGCGCACGACGTGCCGAACCTGTTCATCTCCGACGGCTCGCAGTTCACGAGCGGCGCGGCGGCGAACCCGACGCTCACGATCGTCGCGCTCGCGATCCGCCAGGCCGAGTACCTCGCCGACGCCCTGAAGAAGGGCGAGGTCTGAGGGTGAGGCCGCGCGGCCACCTGGCCGCGTGGGCACGTGGCCACCGGGCCGCGTTGCCGATGAGAACGGTCGACGTGAGACTCTGACCAGAGCGAGCGGCGGGCCCGCGCCCCGGGAGGAATCCCGGAACGCGGGCCCGTCGCTCGGCTTGCTCTCCGTTCCCCGTGGCCGCTCGTCCGCGCCGAGGTCACCGGCCCAGCATCAGCGGGACCAGGTAGGCGAGCGAGAACGCCTCGTAGAGGGCGCCGATCACGAGCAGGACGAGCGCCGGGAGCAGGAGCACGCCGAGGGTGCGCAGCCCGCGCAGGTAGCCGTCGCGCCGGCGCTCGGCCCCGACGCTCGCGGGGCGCAGCCATGCCCTGCCCAGCACGAAGGCCCCCAGCATGACCAGCACATAGGCCTGCACCTCGAGGAGCAGTGTCAGCGAGTGCGGGACGAGAGTCGTGCGCACGGTGGGGTCGACGGGGGCGAGGGAGGTGCCGATGGTCAGCGCGCGCACGGCGAATATCGCGATGCCCGCGAAGGGCACGATGAGGGAGGGCACGGAGATCGAGGCGACGACCACCGTCCCCACGTTGATCGCGAAGATGACCAGGGCGAACAGCAGGGGAGTGGTCATCAGCGAGCTCGCGAGGGCCGTCGATCCGTTGGAGTCCATGTCGGCCAGGCTCGCGGCGTTCAGCCCGGGGAAGAGTGCGCCGGCCGCCATGCCGGCGAGCACGAGGCCGTAGGCCAGGAGATTCAGCAGCAGGTAGGCGCGCCGGTGCTCCCGGATGATGTCGAGGACGGGGACGAAGGGGGTGTGCAGGGACCGCATGGTGCTTCCTCCTGGGGTGAGGGGGCCGGTTTCCGGCTCGGTCCCCTCACCCCAGACCATGTGGTCACCACAGGGTCAAGGAGGGGCCTGCGCCCCTGGAGAAGGCGTGCTCAGCTGAACTGGATGCCGCCGTCGACCAGGATCGTCTGGCCGGTGACGTAGTCCGAGTCCTCGCCGGAGAGGTAGGAGACCAGGCGCGCGATGTCGTCGGGCTCCGAAACGCGGCCCAGGTGGATGGACTTCGCGTTCTCCGCGAGCGCCTCGCCGCGCTGCTGTCCGTTCTTCGCCGCGAGCTTCTCGTCGATGAGGTCCCACATGGCGGTGCCCACGATGCCGGGGCCGTAGGCGTTCACGGTGATGCCGTGCTCGGCCCACTCCATGGCCGCCGCCTGGGTGAGGCCGCGCACGGCCCACTTGGTCAGCGAGTAGGGGCCGAGGAACGCGAACGGGCGGAAGGCCACGATCGAGGCGGCGCCGATGATCTTGCCGCCGTGGCCCTGGGCGACCATCTGCTTCGCGGCCTGGCGGTACGAGTTGAAGACGCCCGTGATGTTCACGTCGAGGATCTTCTGGAAGTCCGCGGCGTCGTAGTCCAGGAGCTCCTTGACCTGCGCGATGCCGGCGTTGGCGACGAACACGTCGAGGTGTCCGCCGGCGGAGACCGCGGTCTGCACGAGCGCGGCCACCGAGTCCTCGTCGGAGACGTCCACGGTGGTGCCGGTCGCCGTGCCGCCGGCCTCGGTGATCGCGGCGACGGTCGCGTCGATGCCCTCCTGCATGCTCGGCAGGTCGGCGACGACGACGTGCAGGCCGTCGCGACCGAGGCGCTTCGCGATGCCCTCGCCGATGCCGCGGGCCGAGCCGGTCACGACGGCCACCTTCTGCGCGTCAGGTGCCTTCGCACGGGCCTTCTCCACGGTCGAGAGTTCCTGGGATCTGGTGCTGCTCATGGCGTCTCCTCATCGAGTCGTTCTCGGGGTCGGAGTCCGGGAGTCGGGTGCGGCGTGATCGGCCGGTCGACGGGCGGGCTCCTCGTGGCCTGCGACTCAGGTCACGCTCTCAGCAGACCAAGCGCGCGGACCGACCGGCAACGCGTGTTCTCGCGCCGCGAGAAGCAGGCGAGACGCCGTCCCCGACGCGTCGACGGGCCGACGGCCGACGACCGACGGGACGACGGGCCAGCGGGGCCGTCAGGGCAGCAGCGGCACGACCCCGGACCCCGCCATCGCGGGAACGCTCGCGAGCACCATCTCGTGCATCGCCGCGGCCGCCGCGCTCGCCTGCGCGTCACGACGCAGCGCGAGGTTGACCGTCCGCTCGAGCGCCGGGAGGACCAGTCGGGCCGAGCGCAGGCCCGCGCGCCCGCGCACGACCATCGCGGGCACGACGGCGACACCGATCCCGCGCTCGACGAAGCGCAGCACGGCGTCCATCTCCGCGCCCTCGACGGCGATCCGCGGGGTGAGGCCGTGGGCGGCGAAGGCCGCGTCGGTCGAGGCCCGCAGCTCGTAGGAGCGGTTGAAGGCGACCTGGGGGAGCGCGGCGAGCTCGGCGAGGGTGACCTCGTCCGGCAGCGTCGTCCCGTCGTGCGGGCGCTGCGCGGTCGCGACCACCACGAGCTCCTCGCGCAGCAGCGGGACCAGCCGCGCCTCGTCGGCCACGAGCCGGGCCCCGTCGGCCCCCGGGCGGTCCTCGCGGGTCACGGTGAGGGCGAGATCGAGGTCGCCCGCCTCGAGGGCCTCGGTGAGGGTGTGCGCGCCGGCCTCGAGCACGTGCAGCTCGATCTCGGGATGGCGCGCGTGGAAGGCGGCGAGCACGTCCGCCACGAGCGAGACGCACAGCGTGGGCGGGGCGCCGATCCGCACGAGCCCGCGGCGCAGGCCGGCGAGCTCGTCGAGGGTCCGACGGGCGGAGCGCTCGTCGGCCAGGATCCGGCGGGCGATCGGCAGCAGCGCCTCGCCCGCCGCCGTGAGCGCGGCCCCGCCGCGGCCGCGGTCGAAGAGCGCCGCCCCGAGCTCCGCCTCGAGACCCGCGATCTTCCGGGAGAACGAGGGCTGGGTGAGGAAGAGCTCCTCGGCAGCGCGCGTGAAGGTGCCCTGCCGCGCGGCGGCATCGAAGGCCTGCAGGTGATCGATCCTCATGGTGCCCACGTTATATGCGACTCACGTATCGAAGACAGGCCAGGGTTGCATTAGCGCTATGGAATCTGCGTCCGTAGCGTCGGCCGCATGAGCGATGACGCGACCACCCCCGAAGACCAGGCGCAGAGCGCGAACCCCACGGCACCTCCCACCCGACTGCTCTCGACCTCGGTCCTCGTGATCGGCACCGGCGGCGCCGGACTGCGCGCCTCCATCGAGCTCGCCGAGCGCGGGGTCGAGGTCCTCGCCGTCGGCAAGCGGCGCACCCACGACGCGCACACGACGCTCGCCGCCGGCGGCATCAACGCGGCACTGGGCACCATGGACCCCGAGGACTCCTGGCGCCAGCACGCCGCCGACACCCTGCGCGAGTCCTACTTCCTCGCCGACCCCGAGATCGTCGAGACCATCACCCGCAGCGCCGCCCGCGGCATCGAGGACCTCGAGCGCTGGGGCATGCCCTTCGCCCGCGAGGCCGACGGCCGGCTCTCCCAGCGCTTCTTCGGCGCCCACACCTATCGCCGCACCTGCTACGCCGGCGACTACACGGGCCTCGAGATCCAGCGCACCCTCATGCGCCGCGCACGCGAGCTCGACGTGCCGATCATCGACACCGTCTACATCACCCGCCTGCTGGTCGCGGACGGCGCCGTGTTCGGCGCCTACGGCTTCGACATCGTCACCGGCCAGGAGGTGCAGATCGACGCCGACGCCGTGATCCTCGCCGCCGGCGGCCACACCCGGATCTGGCGGTACACCTCCTCGCGCCGCGACGAGAACACGGGCGACTCCTTCCGCCTCGCCGCGCTCGCCGGCGCCCGCATCCGCGACGCCGAGCTGGTCCAGTTCCATCCCTCCGGGCTGCTGTCCCCCGAGGACGCCGCGGGCACCCTCGTCTCCGAGGCGGCGCGCGGCGAGGGCGGTGTGCTGCGCAACGTGCGCGGCGAGCGCTTCATGGAGCGCTACGATCCGGCGCGGAAGGAGCTCTCCACCCGCGACCGGGTCGCGCTCGCGAACTTCACCGAGATCGCCGAGGGCCGGGGCACGGAGAACGGCGGCGTGCTCCTGGACGTCTCGCACCTGCCGCGCGAGCAGATCCTCGAGCGGCTCCCGCGCGTCTACCGGACCCTCATCGACCTGCAGATGCTCGATATCACCACCACACCCATCGAGGTCGCGCCCACCGCCCACTACTCGATGGGTGGGGTCTGGGTGCGCCCCGAGGACCACGGCACCGGGGTCGACGGGCTGTACGCGATCGGGGAGGCCTCCTCGGGGCTGCACGGCGCGAACCGCCTGGGTGGGAACTCCCTCATCGAGCTGCTCGTCTACGGGAGGATCACCGGCGCCGAGGCCGCCCGGTACGCCCGGGCGCGCACGCGCATCGAGCGCGATCCGCGGGCCGTCGAGATCGCCCACGAGGAGATCCGCGCCTTCCTCACCGGCGACGGCATCGAGGTCCCGCGGCGCCTGCAGCGCGAGGTGCGCGACGTGATGAGCGCCCATGCGGGCGTGGTGCGCACCGAGGACGGGCTGCGCGAGGGCCTCGAGCGGATCCAGGAGCTCGAGACGCGGGCCCTCGGGGTCACCGCGCACCCCGACATCGCGGGCTTCGACGACCTCGCCCACGCCTTCGACCTGCTCGGCTCCCTGCTCGCCGCCCGCGCCACGCTTGAGTCCGCGATCGAGAGGCGCGAGACCCGCGGCTGCCACAACCGTGCGGACTTCCCGGAGCAGGATCCGCAGCTGCGCGGGAACATGGTGTGGAGCCCCGACAGCGGGGTGGTGTTCGAGCCGCTGCCCGAGGTGCCCGAGGATCTGCGCGATCTGGTCGAGGCTCCGGCCGACGACTCCTCGGAGGGCAGGCTCGTCGAGTGAGAGCGGGCTGCGGTGCGGCCCCGTGGGCCCCTCGGGCCCGCACCGCTGCTCAGGCGCCCCGCAGGTTCCGGCGGAGGATCTTGCCGCTCGAGGACTTCGGGATCGCATCGATCATCACGACCTGCCGGACCTTCTTGTAGGGCGCGACGCGGCCCGCGACGAAGTCCATGACGTCCTGTTCCGTGAGCTCGGCGCCCTCCTGGAGGACGACGAAGGCCTTGGGGATCTCCTCGCCGGCCTCGTCCCGGCCGCCGACGACGGCGGCGTCGGCGATCTGCGGGTGGGCGAGCAGGGTCGCCTCGAGCTCGGCCGGCGCGACCTGGTAGCCCTTGTACTTGATGAGCTCCTTGAGGCGGTCGATGAGGGAGACCACGCCCTCCGCGCTCACGGTCGCGATGTCGCCGGTGTGCAGCCAGCCGTCCTCGTCGATCGTCAGCGACGTGGCCTGCTCGTTGTTGAGGTAGCCGACCATGACGTTGGGCCCCTTGCAGCACAGCTCCCCGGGCTCGCTCACGCCGGTGGCGGGCACCGGGATCTCCTCGCGCGTGGCCGGGTCCTGCAGCATGCACTCCATGTTCGGGACGGTGATCCCGACGCTGCTGAGCGGCAGGTCGTCCCTCCCGGCGGGGATCAGCTGCGAGACGGGGCTCATCTCGGTCATCCCGTACCCCTGGCGCACCGAGCAGCCCAGGCGGCGGGCGACGGCGCCGCCGACCTCCCCGTCCAGCGGCGCGGCGCCGGAGAACACCGTGGTGACGGCCGAGAGGTCGAATTCGTCGACGAGCGGATGCTTGGCCAGGGCCACCGCGATCGGCGGGGCGATGAACACGAACGTGCAGCGCTGGTCCTGCACGATCCGCAGGAACTCCGGCAGGTCGAACCGCGGCATCGTCACCAGGGTCGCGCGCTGCAGGAGGGCGAGGTCCAGGAGCACCGTCATCCCGTAGATGTGGAAGAAGGGCAGCACGGCCAGGACGCGGTCCTCGGGCCCGACCCCCACGAGATCGGCCGACTGCGCGACGTTGGCGACGAGGTTGCGGTGGGTGAGCATCACGCCCTTGGGACGTCCCGTCGTGCCCGAGGAATAGGGGAGCACCGCGAGATGCGTCGACGGGTCCACGGACACCTCGGGGGCGGGGGCGCCGCAGGCGAGCAGGTCGGCGAGACTCTCATGGCCCTCGGCGCCGTCGAGCACGATCACCCGCTCGGAGGCGATGCCCGCCGCGGCGGCGCCCTCCGTCGCGGCGGACAGCAGCGGGGAGACGGTCAGCAGCGTCCTCGCCCCCGAGTCCTCGAGCTGGGCGGCGACCTCATGTCCCGTGGCCAGGGCGTTCACCGTGGTCGCCGTGGCGCCGGCGCGCAGGATCCCGTGGAAGACGGCGACGAAGGCGGGGGAGTTCGGCGAGTGCAGGGCCACCACGTCCCCGACGCCGACGCCGCGCGCCGCGAGCGCGCCGGCGATCGCATCGACCTGGTCCCGCAGGGCGGCGTAGGTGGTCTCGGCCCCCGAGGCGCCGTCGACGACGGCGACCTTCTCGAGGTCCTCCGGGGAGAGGGAGGTGAACAGCAGGTCGTACAGCGTCAGATCGGGGATCTCGACGTCGGGGCGGGGGCTGCGGAACGGCATGGTGTCTCCTTCGACGACTCATCGCACGGACGGTGCGAGGAGTCTATGGGCGCACCCCCGCGCCCGGTGGGAGATCCCGGGGACGAGCCGCCGTCACGACCACTCGGAGGTGCGCTCCTTGAGCTGCCGGTAGGCGTCCATGACCTGGGGCGTGGGCTCCGCCGTGAGAGTGCGGCCGCCGGCGATCTCCCAGGCCGGCGGCTCCTCGTCGCCCGTGAGCGCCCACGCCGCCTGCCGGGCCGCGCCCAGCGCCACGTACTCGCCCTCCGGGGCGATCGTCACCTCGCGGCCGAAGACCGCCGGCGCGAGGCGGCGCACCGCCTCGTTCTGCGCGGCGCCGCCGATCAGCACGATCCTGCGGGCCCGGCCGCCCGGCAGCGAATCGCCCAGGAGGTCCTCGAGCGCCGAGATCCCGTCGGCCAGGGAGCACAGCAGTCCCTCGACCGCGGCGCGGGCGATGTCCGCGCGCGTGGTAGCGGTCGACATGCCCTGGAGGGTGGCGCGGGCCGTCGGGCGGTTGGGCGTGCGCTCGCCGTCGAAGTACGGCAGCAGGGTGACGCCGCCCGCTCCGGGCTCCGAGGCCAGCGCCAGATCCGCGAGCCCCGCGAAGTCGACCTGCAGCAGCTCGCGGGCGAAGTCGAGGATGCGGGCCGCATTGATCGTCGTGGCCATCGGCAGGAAGCGGCCCGTGGCATCGGCGAAGCCCGTGACGGTGCCCGAGGCGTCCGCGGGTCGAGCGTCGCTCACCATCGCGCACACCCCGGAGGTGCCGATCGAGACCGAGACGTCGCCGGGGCCGAGCGAGAGCCCGAGGGCCGCGGCCATGTTGTCGCCGGTGCCCGCGGCGATCGCTGCGCCGGAGGCGGTGCGGGCCATGACCTGCTGGGGCGCGGCCGGCAGCTCGGGGAGCGCGAGGTCGCGCCCGCCGGTCGCCAGGCGCAGGAGCTCATGGTCCCAGCCCTCCTCGCGGGTCGAGTAGTAGCCGGTCCCGGAGGCGTCCCCGCGGTCGGTGAAGAAGGCGTCGCCTCCCGCGGAGAGACGGCGGGAGACGAAGTCGTGCGGCAGGAGCACGCGCTCGGCCCGGTCCAGGGTCGCGGGCTCGTTCTCGGCGATCCAGCGCAGCTTGGTCGCGGTGAGGGAGGCGACGGGCAGGGACCCGATGCGGTCGACGGTCGCGGCGGCGCCCCCGATGTCCTCGATCAGGGCGGCGGCCTGCGGGGCGGAGCGGGTGTCGTTCCACAGCAGCGCCGGGCGCACCACCTCGCCGGCCTCGTCGAGGAGCACCATGCCGTGCTGCTGGCCGCCCACGGAGACGGCGTCGGCCCGCTCGAGCAGCCCTTCGCAGGCCGTCCCGAGGGCGTCGATCCAGGCGCGGGGATCGACCTCCGTGCCTCCGGGATGGGGCGCGCGCTGCTCGGCGAGGACCTCGCCGCTCTCCGCGTCGACGAGGACGGCCTTGGTCGCCTGGGTCGAGGAATCGATGCCGAGCACGGCGGTGGGCATGGGGCCTCCAGGGAGCGCTGGTCGGGGAGCGGCACGCGGACGCGCCCCAGCTTACGGGGCGTGATGTCGCCCGCATCACGGCACGGACGGGGAACGCGGCGGCCGCGTGGAGCGTTCCTCCAGCAGACCCCCGCCGCGCCTCCAGGGGACGCCCATAGTGTGGCGGGGCGGGAACGCACCTCAGCCAGCACACCTCTCGAGGCCGACGAAGGAGAAGCCGTGGGACGCAGCGTCATGAACATCGTGAAGACAGCGCTGCTGTTCGGCGTGCTCTGGGGCGTCCTGCTCGCCGTCGGCTACATGCTGGGCGGGAACTTCATCTGGATCTTCGCGCTCATCGGCCTGGTCGGCACGTTCATCAGCTTCTGGAATTCCGACACCATCGCGATCCGCTCGATGCGCGCCCGCGCGGTGTCCGCGCAGGAGGCGCCCGGGCTCCACCGCATCGTGCGGGACCTCGCGGACCAGGCCGGGCAGCCCATGCCGCGCCTGTACATCTCGCCCACCCAGCAGCCCAACGCCTTCGCGACCGGCCGCAGCCCGAAGCGCGCGGCCGTGTGCTGCACCGAGGGCATCCTGCAGCTGCTCGACGAGCGCGAGCTGCGCGGTGTGCTCGGCCACGAGCTCATGCACGTGTACAACCGCGACATCCTCACCAGCTCCGTCGCCGCGGGCGTCGCGGGTGTGATCACCTCGCTCGCGCAGATGGCGCTGTGGTTCGGCGGCGGGCGCGACCGCCAGGGCGGCGGCGGGATCATCGGCGCCCTGCTCGCGATGATCCTCGCGCCTCTCGCCGCGACCCTCATCCAGCTCGCGATCTCCCGCACGCGCGAGTACTCGGCGGACCACGACGGCGCCGAGCTCACCGGCGATCCGCTCGCCCTCGCCTCCGCGCTGCAGAAGATCTCCGGCGGCGTCGCCGCGCACCCGCTCCCACAGGAGCAGGAGCTGCAGGACGCCGCGCACATGATGATCGCGAATCCCTTCCGCGGCGGAGGCATGGGCCAGCTGTTCTCGACCCACCCGCCCACGGAGCAGCGCATCGCCCGCCTCCAGCGCCTCGCCCAGGAGATGGGCCGGGCCTGACGTGGAGTGCGGGCGTGCGGCACGCCCCGCTCTCACCCCCCCCCCGGGGACGGCCTCGCTCATCGCGCTGATCTGGAAGGTCGCGCCGTCCGGGTCGGCCACGGTCGCGATGCGGCCGAAGGGGGAGTCGACGGGGCCGTCGAGCAGGCTCCCGCCGAGCTCCTGCACCCGGGCGACCGCGGCGTCGGCCGCTTCGACGCCGAGGTAGATCCGCCAGCCGGTCGCCTCCTTCGGCATCACGCCCGTGGCGTCGCAGATGCCCCACCCGTTCTTCCCCTCCGGGCCGTTGGTGACGTACCGGAAGGCATCGTCGTCCATCGACTCGCTCATCGGGACGAGGTCCGCGTCGACCACGCTGCGGTAGAACGCGCAGGCGCCGTCGAAGTCGTGCGTCATCAGCTCGAACCAGACGGGCGAGCCCGGCGAGCCGGTGAAGTCGAAGCCCTCGAGCGTGCCCGCCTGCCAGAGGCCGACGCCCGCCTGCGTCGAGTCGAGGACCACGGCCATGCTGCCCTGGTCGCCCACGGGGTGGGGGCCGGAGACGATGATCCCGCCGTTCTCGGTGACGCGGCGGGCGCGGGCGTCGATGTCGTCGACGAGGAGGTACACGCTCCATGCCGCGGGCAGCGGGTCGCCCGCCGGGCAGGTCATGCCCGTGACGTCCATGAGCCCGCCGACGAGAGCGCCGTCGTTGCGGATCAGGTGGTAGTGGTTGAAGTCCTCGCCCATGTCCTCGAACTCCCAGCCGAACAGGCAGGAGTAGAACGCGATGGCGGCCGGGACGTCGTGGACGCTGACGTCGAGCCAGGTGGTGCTTCCGATGCTGCGTGTCATGGTCTGCTCCTTCGTCCAGGTCGCAGGGAACGCGACCGTGCCCTGCGCGAAAGCCCGGCTCGGGCGATCGGTGGGGGCACCACGCTAGATGTCCGCGCGGTGCGCGGTATGTCCGATCGTGCGCGGAAGCCCCTCGTCACCGGCGGAGCGACGGCAGCGCCGAGAGCAGTGGGACCGGGCTCGACCCGTCCTGCGGGCCGAACCGCAGGGTGACGGCGCCCGCCGCCAGGAGCGGGGCGGGATGCACGGCGACCACGGGGGCCGCGGGCACCAGCTGCTCCTCGACGCTCGCGTGCGCCGGCACCGCGAAGCCGAGCAGGAACGGCGCGCCCGCGCAGAGGGGCAGGCGCGCATCGAGTCGTCCCCGCAGCAGCATCCCGGCGCGCGGGAGCCCGATCGGCGCGGGATGCGGATACCAGCCCACCCACACCGAGGGATCCCCACGCGGGCTGAAGCCCGCCGGCAGGACGAGCCGGACATCGATCGCGCCCGCGCCGTCGCCCGTGATCGCGAAAGGACGCACGGGACGGCCGGCGACCTGGTCCGCCAGGCGCCGCAGGGATGCCGGCGGCAGGCCGACGCCCGCCCGGAAGCGCCGGGAGAAGCTCGAGAGGGAGTCGAAGCCGACCTCCGTGGCGACGTCGACCACGGGGAGCGTCTCGTCGGCCAGGAGCATGCGCTTGGCCGCGTCGATCCGCAGCGCGGTGAGGTAGCGGCCGGGGGAGACGCGGTAGCGCGTCGTGAACAGCCGCGAGAAGTGGAACGGACTGTAGCCGGCCTGCTCGGCGAGGTCCTCGACGCCGAGCTCCGCCGAGCGGCCGCGCGCCAGCTCGAGCACGGAGGCCCAGCGGGCCGCCGTGCGCTCGTCGTCGCTCGTGGCCGTCACCAGGGCACGGGCCGGGGGTGCACCCGGGGGCGTGATCGCAGTCACGTCGGAGAGTATACGGAGGGGGCCCGACACCGTCCCATGCGGCGGTGCCGGGCCCGGGATGATCCCGGAGTCAGTATCCGATCGAGCGCAGGTACTCGCGGGAGTCGCGGATCGCGTCGATCGGGTCGCGGCCGTAGGTGTCGTCCTGCTCGATGAGGAAGTACTCGGCGCCCGCCCTCTCGGCGGCGGGCAGCAGATCGGGCCAGTTCATATTGCCCCGCCCCACCTCCGCGAACTGCGTGAGGGAGAGGAAGTGCTCCTGGAACTCCTTCATCGAGATCTTGTTGGTGGAGAACTTCTCGTACAGGTCCTTGCTCAGCGGCGCGATGCGGAAGTCCTTGACGTGGATCAGCTTGCAGGCGCCCGCGTAGGCCTCGAGCATGTCCAGCGGGGCCATGCCGCCGCGCTGGACCCAGTGGAGATCCACCTCGAACAGCAGCGACGGCGCGACCCGGCGCACGATGTCGAAGATCCGCTCGCCGTCGAACTGGATGAGGTCCACGTGGTGGTTGTGGTAGCACAGCGTCACGCCCTGCTCCGCGAGGCGGGCCGCATAGGGCTCGACCTCGGCTGCCCACGCCTCGCAGGCCTGCTTCGAGACCATCGCGGAGAACGGCATCATGCCGATGCGCAGGAAGCGCGATCCCGTGCGCCTGCACGCCTCCACCGCGCGGTCGAACTCGGTCTCCAGGGCGAAGCCGTTGCCGCCGGGCGCGATCGAGGCGCTCATGGCGGCGGTCTCGACGCCGAAGTCCTCCTTGCCACGCACGAGGTCGTCGATGAGCTGGTCGGTCATCTCGACCTGGGACACCTCGACGGCGTCGATGTCGAGGTCGCGCACGCTGCGCAGCACCTCGTACATCCCCTTCTCGTTGATCTGGTCCTTGAGCATCATCAGCTGCAGTCCGAGGACGGGCATGGTGGTCTTCTCCTTCGACATCCGGTGGTGGCTGGTGAGCGCCGTGCGGGGACGGCGGGTGACGGGCCGGGGCGCGGCGAACGGCGCGGGCGCCCCGGCGAGGGGTCAGGAGCGTGCGGGGAAATCGCCTTCGTCCGCGATGCGGGCGTTGAGCTCGAGGAGGTATTCGTCGGACGGGAAGTCGGCGAGGTCGATCTCACGGCCGGTCCACGCCGAGAGCTGCATGCCCGAGGCGAGACGCACGCCGTTGATCCCCTCGGCGCCGTCGGCGATGAGCGGGGTGCCGTGGTTGATGTGGGCCGCGAAGTTCGCGAGGACCTGGATGTGCTGACTGCCCCAGACGGACTCGTAGTCCTTGACCTCCGTCGTGTAGAGCGAGCCGGTGTCGATCTGGCCCTGGAAGAGCCTGCGCACGTCCTCGGCGCTCATCCCGTCGCTCAGCGTGCGCTCGTCCTGCGTGAGCCGCGTGATCGTGACCTTCTTCGAGCCCTCGACGACGATCTTCCCGGCGTCGAAGAGCATCTCGAGGCGGTCGGTGCCGATGATGTCATTGGTGGAGGTGAGGAAATGGCCGGTGGCGCCGTCGCCGAAGTCGACGAGCGCGTTGACCTCGTCCTCGGTGGCGATGTCGCGCTGGAAGCCGAAGGCGAGCTTCGCGAAGACGGACTTCGGGATGCCGCAGAGCCACTGCCACAGGTCGAGCTGGTGGGGAGCCTGGTTCACCAGGACGCCGCCTCCTTCACCGCCCCAGGTGGCCCGCCAGGCCGACTGGTCGTAGTACGCCTGCGGGCGCCACCAGGTCGTGATGATCCACGAGGTATGTCGCAGCCGTCCCAGCTCCCCGGAGTCGATGAGGGTCTTGAGGTCCGTGTACACGGGATTCGTGCGCTGGTTGAACATGATCGCGAAGGTCGTCTCGGGATGCGCGGCGGCGACATCGTTCATCTCCTGGACCTGCTTCGTGTACACCCCCGCAGGCTTCTCGGTGAGAGCATGCACGCCTCGCTCGATCGCCGTGATCGTCATCTCGGGGTGCAGGTAGTGGGGGACCGTGGTGACCACGGCGTCCACGGCGCCCGCGTCGAGCATCGAGACGTAGTCGTCGAAGACCGGGACCCCCGGGTGCTCCGTCGCGGCGCGCTCGCGCTTGGCGGGGTCGTCGTCGCAGATCGCCCCGAGCGTCATGCCCTCGACCTTGCCGTCGGACACGAAGCGCGCATACGTCCCGCCCTGCGCTCCCAGGCCGATCACGCCCAGGCGGACGACCTTCTCGGCGTGGGCGGTCTGCTCCGGCTCTGACTGCTCTGTCATGTCTCTCCTTGCGTCGATGCGGTGAGGTCGGTGTGCGGTGGAATCACGGGGAGGGCACAGACGCGTGCAGGTGGGAGGGCTGAGTTCGACCGTCCCCGCCGGGGGGTCGTCGGCCGTCGGCCCGGAAGGTGCTCATGCGCGTCTCCTTGTCTCGTCCTCGAGAGGGGAAGAGGAGCTGCGAGGCGCGCCGCCCACTGCTTCGTCGGCATATGGCGTGGGGAGGACGGGGATGGGCCCCGTCACGCCGGTCCGTCGATGATGGACGCCGCACGGCGATCGGCCACGTTGTTGCCGTGCATTGCTCCGCGCCGCCCTCCGTGGGGCGCGCGACGAACCGGGGCGCCGTACCCGGCACCACGTGAGCGTCGTCCCTGCGGAGGGTCGTGACCGGGACGCGGGAGCGCCGGCGGGGGCGCTCGTGAGCACCCGCCGCCGGCGCGTCGGGACCGGGTGAGGAGAGGGGCCCTCGGCAGCATCCGCGGTCGGCCCTGCGGGATGGACCTCAGAGGTTGATGGTCACGTCCGCGTCCTTGCGCAGGTCCTGGGCGATCTTCGTGGCCGCTTCGCCCTCCTGCTGGGTCTTCGCCTGCTGGGCGAGCTGGTCCTTGACGTCCTTGTAGGCGGGCACCTGCGTGGAGCCCCCGCTGTCGCTCGCGCCGGAGGAGCCGCCGGACTGGCTCTGGGCCTGGCCGGCCTGCTCGTACTGCTTCTTCAGCTGCGCGTACTGCTGCTTGAGCTCCTTCTCGCTGGGATCGGAGATCTTCGCCTTCTTGTCGATGTACGCGGTCAGCTCGAACTGGGAGGCGGCGTCCTGGCGGACCTGCTTCTCGCTCGAGCCCTGCTGCTCGAGAGCCTTGACGACCTCGTCGCCGGACTTCATGCCGTTCTGCTGGGCGATGGTGTCCAGAGTCTTTTCGATGTCGTCGTCCCCGGCCTTGATGCCGGCCTTGTCGGCGGCCTGGGTGAGCAGCTGGTTGTCCACGAGCTGGTCGGCGACCTGCTTCTTGAGCGAGTCCTCGTCGGGCGCCTGCCCGCCGGACTGCTGCGACATGGCGGCCTGCTGGTACTGGGACTCGTAGGCCTTGCTGAACTCGTCCTTGCTGATCTTCGTGCCGTTGACCTCGGCGACGGGATCGGGGACGCCGGAGAGGTCGGGCTTGCCCTGCTCGCCCTGCTGGGACTGCAGGCCCTGCTGGCCTCCGTCGCTCGCGGACTGCTGGGAGCCCTGCTGCTGCCCGGAGCCGGACTGGTCGGCCCCCTGCCCGCCGCCGCAGGCGGCGAGGGCGAGGACGGCGGTGAGGGAGACGGCGCCGAGGGCGCGTCGGGCGGTGGTCCTGATGGTGGTCATGGATCCTCCTGGGGTGGACGGCTCGGGCGACGGTACAGGTCGAACCCTGGGGCCGTGTTCGTGGAGTGTTCAGTGCCCGCCCAGCCCCGGATGGGAGGGACCGACGGCGGATCGACGCCGGGCGGATGCTGAGCTGGTGCGGGGAGCGCGGGGCGCCCTTGCTGCGGGGCGCAGGGACTGCGGGGAACGCAGAAGACCGCGGCGGCGAGGCACGAGTGCTTCGCCGCCGCGGTCTTCGGATCCGCGGAGTGCGGGAGGGACTCCCGAGTCCGGATCAGTACAGGTTCAGGAAGGCCTGCAGGGTCTTGACGCTGCCCGAGTCGAGCTGGTCGCCGCCGTTCTGGGTGGCGCCGACCTGGTGCTCGATGCCCTTGACGGTCGCCGAGCCGAGCTCGCCGTCCTGGGTGTTGCCGGTCCAGGCCTGGACGGCCTTGACGGTCTGGGCGTCCATCTTGCCGGTCTGGTCGATGTTCAGCCAGTCCTGCAGGGCCGAGACGGTCTTCGGACCCATCTTGCCGTCGACGTCCAGGGTGCCCGCCACCGAGATGCCGGGGGCCGAGGAGTTCGAGGAGGAGGACTGCGAGGTGCTCTTCTTCGCGGTCTCCTTGGTGAAGCCGTTCTCGGTGCAGTTGTCGGCGATGCCGTCGCCGTCGCAGCTCCAGTCGCCCTGCTTCTCGCTGGACTTCTTGGTGCCGGAGGTGGACTGCGAGGTGCTCTGCTTCTTCTCGGTCTTCTTGGTGAAGCCGTTCTCGGTGCAGTTGTTGGCGATGCCGTCGCCGTCGCAGCTCCAGTCGCCCTGGGGCTTGCTGGACTGCTTCGAGCTGGTGCTCTTGGAGGAGCTCGAGGAGTTCGAGGACGACGAGTTCGAGGAGGAGCTCTCGTGGCTCGAGCTCGAGGAGCCGCCGCTGGGGATGGAGGCGTTGGAATCACCCGAGCCGGAGAGGCCCTTGCCGCAGACGGGCCATGCGCCCTTGCCCTGGCCGGCGAGCACGCGCTCGGCGACGGCCTTCTGCTGCGCCTTGGAGGCGTTCTGCGGGCTGCCGGTGCCGCCGTACGCCTTCCAGGTGGAGTCGGTGAACTGCAGTCCGCCCTTGAAGCCGTTGCCGGTGTTGGTGGACCAGTTGCCGCCGGACTCGCACTGAGCGACGGTGTCCCACTGGTCGGCGTGGGCGTCGGTGGTGCTGGTCGCCATCATGCCGGTGGCGACGAGGGCGCCGCCGGCGATCGCGATGGCGCCGCGGCGGAGGTATGCGTTGAGCGTCGAGGTGCTCTCATGGGTCGACATGGGAGATGGCTCCTTCGAGAGTCGTCGATAAGGGGGAAGTCCTGGAGCAGCTGCTGAACCGCCGGGGTTGCAAGCGAACCGGGGTGCATCTGCGTCGGCCAACGTACGGGCGGGGCAGGGGCGCGCCTCAAGGCCGGTGAAGAAGAGTTGGCAGAGCTTTGACCTTGAATGCCGGGTGGCTCACACGACACGCCGTTACCTGCGCGTGACCTGAATGTTGAGGGAACGAAGTCTGGTCGTCGCGCCAAGGATCCGGGGCCCAGCACGTGACGTGGCGCGCTCCCGGCGGCGTCGGCCCAGGTCATGTCCGTAAAGAATCGCCGCTTCAGGTAAAAGTGCATGGTGCGACCGTGTGGGGGCCATGGTGCGGCCGCGCGCGAGTCCGGGCGAGCTCCCGCCACGCGGGCAGGACGCGCGGAGCACGGCCGTGCCGCGCTAGGGTGTCGGCTCCTCCCTCTCCGGCGCGGACCCTGTGCGGTCCGGACCGGGCCCGCTCGGCATCGCCGCCGCGCACCTCCTCACGGTGGCGCGATGCCCCGTCCCAGGAGTCCCATGCCCCCCGAAGAACCACCGAACGACCAGCCGCCGGCATCACCACCGGACTCGGGATCGGCCCCGCCGCGCCGCACGGCCCTGAAGGCGCTGGGCGGCATCGTCGCCGCAGGCGCCATCGGCACCGCCACCTACGGGTCGATCGCCTCCGCCTCCGGCGGCGAGGACCTGCGCTCCTCCCTCACGATCATCGCCCCCGCCGCCGCCGGCGGCGGATGGGACACCGCGGCGCGCTCGATGCAGCAGGCGCAGCGCGCCGGCGGCATCGTGAACAACACGCAGGTCGTGAACATCCCCGGCGCGGGCGGCACCATCGCACTGTCCAGCCTCGCCAGCCAGCGCGGTCACGCCGAGACCCTCATGATCGGCGGCACCGGCCTGCTCGCGGCGACCATCCAGTACGGGTCCTCGACCACCCTCGAGGACGTCACGAACCTCGGCGTCGTCGTCGAGGAGAACGACGTGATCGTGGTGCCCGGCGATTCCGAGTTCGAGAGCCTCGACGACCTCGTCGAGGCATGGACGAACGACGTGGGCGGCATCCCGTGGACGGGCGGCGGCTCCTTCGACCAGCTCGTGGTCACCCAGCTCGCCGTCGCCGCCGGCGTCACGGGCTCCGACGTCAACTACATCTCCTCCGACGGCGGGGGAGAGGCCACCCAGGCCCTGCTGAACGGCACCGCGAAGGCCGCCTCGAGCGGCTACCCCGACTCCGTGGACATGATCGAGTCCGGGAGGCTGAAGGCCCTCGCCGTCGTCGCCGAGAAGCCGATCGACGGCATCGACCTGCCCACCACCGTGGACCTCGGCTACGACGTCACCCTCACCAACTGGCGCTCCATGCACGCCCCGGCGGGGATCAGCGAGGACGAGATCTCCCAGCTGCTGGCGATCATCGAGGAGACGATCGCGACGCCGGACTGGAAGGAATCGGTCCGCCACTACCACTGGGCGGAGAACATCGTGGACCGCGACGAGGTCCAGCACTACCTGGACGAGCAGGCCAAGCTGATCCGCTCGCTGTACGAGGAGCTCGGCGTATGACCACCGCACCGCAGACCCCTGACACCCCGTCGGCCGACGGGCCGGCCCTCGACGCGGCCGACGGCACTGCCCTCGACGCGAACGGCGGCACGACGCTCGATCCGGCCGACGGCACGACGCCCGGCACCGCCCTCGACCCCGACGCCTCGTCGGCCGAGCCGGAGACCGGTCTCCTCGCCGAGCTGTCCGTCCCCATCGTCATGGCCGCCTTCGCGATCTACCTGTTCGTGGGCCTCGTGACCATGAAGCTGCCCGAGGGGACCTCGTTCCCCGGTCCGCGCTTCGTCCCCGAGATCCTCGCCGCGGGCATCGCGCTGCTCGTGGTCGTGCAGGTCATCAGCGTCGTGCGCCGTCACAGCCCGCTCGCGCCCGACCGCACCCGCCCCGCCGGGCGCGACGAGACCGAGGGCATCGCGGGCACCGTCACGCGTCGCCTCGGCATCGCGTGGGGCCCCTTCGCCTGGGCAGTGGGCGGCTTCGCCGTGTTCGCGGTGACCCTGCCCTACCTCGGCTGGATCCTCGGCGGCGGACTGCTGTTCTGGTGCGTCTCGCGGTCCTTCGGGTCCCGCCGCCCGCTCATGGACGTGGTGGTCGCGCTCGCGGTCTCCTCCGTCGCCTACATCTGCTTCGACATGGCGCTCGGGCTCGCGCTGCCCTCGGGCCTGCTGGGAGGGAGATTCTGAGATGGATTCGATCAGCATGCTGCTGGGAGGGCTCGGCGACGCCCTCAGCGTCACGAACCTGCTGTGGGTGCTCATCGGGTGCCTGCTGGGCACCGCGGTGGGCGTCATGCCCGGACTGGGGTCCTCGATGGCGGTCGCGCTGCTGCTGCCCGTCACCTTCGCCCTGGATCCGACGGCGGCGTTCATCATGTTCTCCGGCATCTACTTCGGCGGTCTCTTCGGGGACTCGACGATGGCGATCCTCATGAACACCCCGGGCCAGGCCTCCGCGATCGCCTCGACCTTCGAGGGCCACGCGATGGCCCGCGCGGGACGCGCGCCGCAGGCCCTCGCGACCGCCGCGATCGGCGCCTTCGTGGGCGGCATGGCGGCATCGGTGCTCGTGGTGTTCTTCGCGCCGTGGCTCGCGGCCTTCTCCACGAGCTTCGGTCCCGCGGAGTTCTTCGCGCTCGCCGTGTTCGCCTTCTTCGCGACCAGCTCGGTGCTCGCCGACTCCGCGATCAAGGGCCTGCTGGCCCTGCTGCTGGGCATCGGCATCTCGGTGATCGGCATCGACGGCGTCAGCGGCGCCCCGCGCTTCACCGCGGGCTCGCCGCTGCTGTTCGACGGGATCTCGCTGGTCACCGTCACGGTGGGGATGCTCGCGCTCGCCGAGGTCATCTACGTGGCCTGCCGCGAGCGCTTCGACCCCACGCGCGCACCGATGAAGGCCTCCGGCCGTCCGTGGCTGAACCGCGCAGAGCTCAAGGAGGCGGCCCCCGCCTGGGCGCGCGGCACCATCATCGGTCTGCCCTTCGGCGTGGTCCCCGCCGGCGGGTCCGAGCTGCCCACCTTCCTCGCCTTCGGCCTCGAGCGCCGCCTGGACGCGCGGCGCAGGAACCCGCGCTTCGGCAAGGGCGCGATCCGGGGCCTGGCCGCACCGGAGGCCGCGGGCAACGCGACCACCGGCATGGCGATGGGCGCTCTGCTGGCCCTCGGTCTGCCGGTCTCCGCGACCGCCGCGATGATGCTCGCCGCCTTCCGCCAGTACGGGCTGCAGCCCGGTCCGCTGCTGTTCGACCGCTCCGCGGATCTGGTCTGGACGCTGCTGGCGAGCTTCTTCCTCGCGATGATCGTGCTGCTGGTGATCAACATGCCCTTCGCCCAGCTCTGGGCGAAGCTGCTGCTGATCCCCAAGCCGTACCTGTACGCGGGGATCGCGATGTTCTGCGGGCTGGGCATCTACGCGACCAGTCCGTCGGTCGCCGATCTGCTGATCCTGCTGGTGATCGGGCTCATCGGCTTCCTGATGCGGCTGGCCGACTACCCCCTGGCCCCGCTGATCATCGGCATGGTGCTCGGACCGCTCGCGGAGACCAATCTGCGCGATGCGCTCATGAGCTCGGACGGAAACGCCCTCGCGCTCCTGGACGGGCCCATCGTCTGGCTCATCTATGCGCTGCTGCTGGGGGCGATCGTGCTGACGGTCGTCTCCGCGGTGCGGCGCAGCGCGGCGGCCAGGCGGGCCGCGCGGGACGCGCCGACGGACGTCATCGTCTGAGCGGTGGACGGCCGCGACCCTCCGCCGAGGGGCGCGGACGGAGCGCGAGGACGTGAGGGGCACTGGCAGGGTCTGGCACCCTGCCGGTGCCCCCGTAGTCTTCGAGCATGGATCCGATCACCGAGCTGCGGGAGTTCCTCGCCTCGCGCCGTGCCCGCGTGCGCCCCGAGGATGCGGGCCTGCCCGCCTTCGGCAGCCACCGCCGGGTCGAGGGGCTGCGCCGCGAGGAGGTCGCCCTGCTCGCGGGGATCAGCGTCGAGTACTACACCCGCATGGAGCGCGGGCGCGTCGGGTCCGTCTCCGAGGAGGTCCTGCGCGGCATCGCCCGCGCCCTGCTGCTCGACGACATCGAGTCCGAGCACCTGGGGCGGCTGGTGCGGGCCGCGGGTGCGCGCCGCGGGCCCGCGGCCCGCTCCCCGAGACCGGTCGGCGCTGCTCCCTCGCGGGTCTCGGACACCGTCCACCGGATGCTCGACATGCTTCCTGCGCCCGCCTTCGTGCGCAACGGCCGCTTCGATGTGCTCGCCGCGAACGCGATGGGCAGGGCGCTGTACAGCCCTGTGATCGAGTCGATGAGCGAGCCGAACACGGCGCGCTTCGCCTTCCTGGTGCCCTCCGCCCAGCAGTTCTTCGTCGACTTCCCCGGCGCGCAGCGCGACGTGGTCGCCTTCCTGCACGCGGAGGCCGGTCGCGACCCCTTCAGCAAGGACCTCCAGGACCTCGTCGGCGAGCTCTCCACGCGCTCCGACCGCTTCCGCGAGCTGTGGGCCGAGCAGGACGTGAAGCTCCACCGCGCCGGCACCAAGCATCTCCGCCACCCGCTCGTGGGGGAGATGGTGCTGGACTACGAGGCCTTCGAGATCTCCGCCAGCCCGGGCCTGCGGCTGAACGTGTACACGGCCGCACCCGGCTCGAGCGCGGCCGACGCGCTCGCGGTGCTCGGCAGCTGGGCGGCGAGCACTGCGGACGGGGCCGACGGGGCCGACGGACGGGATGCGGCCTCGGACGAGGATCCGAGCGCGGGCGCCTCGCCCCGGAGCCTCCGCCGCGAGTCCTGACGGACGGGTCCTGACGGCCAGGTCCCGACCGACGGTGGGTCGCGACCTCAGACCCGCTCGGTGAAGGCGACGGGCGTGCCCGTCGCCCGCGCATGCGCGATCTCCCGGCGCGTGGACTCGCCGAGGTACCCGTCGGGGTTCACCACGAGGACACGATCGGCGAGGTCGATCTTGCCCAGGTGCAGACGATCTCGGGACGATCTGACGGAGCCATGGTGTCCCCGAGCGCGTCCCGGACCCTATGCTCCCGCCGGTCCATCTCAGGACTCGACCGCGTCGCGGAACCAGGTGGTGAGGGTCGTGGGGTGAGTGATCGCGGTGCCGACGACCACGGCGAACGCCCCGGCATCTGCGCAGGCCGCGGCCTGCGCGGGCGTGTGCACACGGCCCTCGGCCACGAGCACGGAGGTCGCGGGCAGCGCTCTTGCGAGCTCGCCCAGGAGCTCGAGGTCGGGGCCCTCGGTGCGGGGACGCGCATCGGTGTAGCCGGCCAGCGTGGTGCCGATGACGTCGGCTCCCGCCCCTGCCGCGGCGAGGGCTGACTCCACGCTGTCGCAGTCGGCCATGATCGGACCGGAGAAGCGCTCGCGGACGGCGGCGACGGTCTCGGCGAAGGAGCGGCCGTCGGGGCGGGGGCGCGTGGTGCCGTCGAGCGCCAGGACGTCCGCGCCGGCATCGAGGACGGCGAGGCAGTGATCGAGGGTGGGCGTGATGAAGACGCCCTCCGTGCCGTCCTTCCAGATCCCGATCACGGGGACGTCCACGGCCTCCTTCACCTGCCGGATGTCCTCGAGGCCCTGGGCGCGCACCGCGGCCGCGCCGCCGCGCTCGACGGAGGCCGCGATCTGCGCCATGGTGCCGGGGTCGCGCATCGGCTCTCCGGGATAGGCCTGGCAGGACACGATGAGACGGCCCTCGAGGGCGGAGACCAGGGGATGCATGGCGGGATCCTTCCGGGAGCGGGAGCGGGAGCGGGAGCGGGAGCGGGAGCGGGGACTGAGGCTGCGCGTCGGGGACTGGAGGACAGGCGGACCAGACGGGCGCCGGGGCGCAGGATGCCGGGTCAGGAGATCGCCCAGGCCGCCGCCCCCAGCAGTGCCGCGCGCGAACCGGCCCGCGCGCGGACCACGGGGGTGGCCGCGACGACGTCCATCGCCTCGCGCGCGACGCCCTGCCTGAGGGCATCGTCCCAGACCTCGCTCGCGCCGACCACGCCGCCCGCGAGGGCCACGGTCTCGGCGTCCAGCACGTTCAGGAGCGAGCCGATGACGCGGCCCGTGGCCAGACCGGCCAGGCGATAGGCCTCGCGGGCCGGGCCGTCTGCGGCGCGCGCGGCGGTGGCCAGGGCGGGGCCGTCGGCGCACTGCGCCGCGTTCGCGCCGAGCCGTCGGGCGAGGTCGAGGATCCCGGGCCCGGAGGCGAGTCCCTCGAGGTGCCCGACGCGACCGCACGTGCAGGGGACGGACGCGGCCTCGGGGACGGTCACGTGGCCCACGTGGCCCGCGGCGCCGCGCACGCCCACGACCGGCCTGCCGTCGACCACCTGGGCGCCGCCGATGCCCGTGCCGACGGCCACGAGCAGCAGGGAGGACGCGTCCCGTCCGGTGCCGAACAGGGCCTCGCCGAGCCCGTGCGCGTGGACGTCGTTGAGCGCTCGCGCGGGGAGTGCGAAGCGTTCCGTGAAGGCGGCGGCCACGCGCGTGCCCGGCCACCCCGGCAGCGAGGAGGTCGCGTGCGTGATCTCCCCGCGCGCGACGTCGACGACGCCGGCGGTCGAGATGCCGACGGCGGAGAGCCGGTCATCCGCTGCGCCGGCCCTGCTCGCAACGCCGGTCCTGCTCACACCGCCGGTCCTGCTCCCACTGCCGCTCGGGTCGCCTGTCACGTGCGATGCGGCATCGAGGGCCGCCTCGAGCACGGCCCGGGCCCCTTCGCGCGCGGGGGTCGGGACGGTCGCCTCCTCGAGCACCTCGGCGCGGGAGCGGTCCGGGGCGATCCTCACCCGTGCGGCCGTGATCTTGGTGCCGCCGATGTCGAGCGCGAGCACCGTGAGCGCAGCGCCGCCGGCCGCGGCGGCCTCCGAGCCATGGTCCGTCGCCGTGGGCTCCGTGCGCTCCGCGTGCTCAGCGGACGGCATCCAGCAGTCCCGCCTGGTCGAGGATGGCGCGGATGCGGTCGACCGCCTCACCCTCGATGGAGGTCATGGGCAGCGACATCGCGTTGGTCGAGATGACGCCCAGCTCGCGCAGCGCGGTCTTGAAGGCACCCACGCCGGCGGCGGGGCCTACCTTGTCGGTGGGCTGGAAGACGATCTCGAACAGCGCCGCGAGGCGATCCTGCTCGGCGCGCACGGTGTCCCAGTCGCCCGCGCGGGCCGCGCGGTCCATGCGCACGTATCCGGCGGGATCGACGTTGCCGAGCCCCGGCACCGAGCCGTCGGCCCCCGAGAGGTAGGCGCCGTCGACGACGACCTCGTGGCCGGTCAGCAGCGTCAGCGGGGACCCTGCCGCGCGGTTCATTTCGGCGAGGCGGCGGAAGGCCACGTCGTCGCCGCTGGAGTCCTTGACCCCGGCGATCGCGCCGTCGGCCGCGAGCTCCATGAGCTGGGCGGGGGCGAGCTTGACGTGCACGCAGACGGGGATGTCGTAGGCCCACACTGGCACGGAGGAGGCCGCGCCGATCGCCCGGAAGTGGGCGCCGATCTCGTCGGGACCGGTGATCGCGTAGAACGGCGCGGTCGCGACGACACCGGCGACGCCGTGCTTCTCGGCGGCCCGCACGTGGGAGATCACCCGGTGGGCCTGCATGTCGATGACGCCCGCGAGCACCGGCACCTGACCGGCGACCTCGCCCACGACGGCGTCGAGCACGCGGTCGCGCATGGCGTCGTCGTGGTAGGCGACCTCGCCGCTCGAGCCGAGCGCGAAGATGCCGTCGACCCCGGCCTCGACGAGTCGGCCGACGAGCCGGCTCAGGCTCGCCCGGTCGAGGTCGCCCTCGGCGGTCAGCGGGGTCAGCAGCGGCGGGACGACGCCCCGCAGCGCGGTCGATCCGTCGGTGGTCTCGGGTGCGGTGGTGGTCATGGTGTCTCCTCCGAGAAGTTCGTGCGCAGTTTCGATGATTCCTGTGCTCAGAGCAGCGTGGGAGCCGCGGCGAGTAGGGAGCGGGTGTAGGGGTCCTCGGCGTCGGCGAAGACCTGTGCGGCGGGGCCGTGCTCGACGGCGCGTCCGCGGTTCATCACCAGGATCTCGTCGGAGACGAAGCGGACCGTCGAGATGTCGTGGGAGATGAAGACGAGACCCAGGCCGAGCTCGGCCTTGAGGTCCATGAGCAGGTTGAGCACCTGGGCGCGGACCGAGACGTCCAGGGCACTCGTGGGCTCGTCGGCCACGATCACGTCCGGTTCCAGGGTGAGGGCCCGCGCGATCGCGACGCGCTGCCGCTGGCCGCCGGAGATCTGGCGGGGGAGAACGTCGAGCGCGGAGACGGGCAGGCCGACCTGGTGGACGAGCTCGGTGACCCGATCGAGGCGCTCCTTCTCGGTGCCGATGCCGTGGACCCGGAGGGGGTCCATGAGCGCCTCGCGGACGACGAGTCGCGGATTGAGGGCCGTCGCCGGGTCCTGGAAGACGACCGAGATGGTGCGGCCGAGGTCCCTGCGGGCGGCGCGGGAGCGTCCCAGCGCCGAGCCGTGGAAGAGGACCTCGCCGCTGGTGACCTTCTGCAGTCCGGTCATCACGCGCGCCAGGGTCGACTTGCCCGAGCCGGATTCGCCGACGATCCCGAGCACCTGTCCGCGGTCCACGCTCAGGCTGATGCCGTCGACCGCGCGGATGGTGTCGGGGTGCAGGAGCGAGCCGGTGCGCAGGCGGTGCACCACGTGCACGTCGCGCAGCTCGATCACCGGGCAGTCGCTCCGGTCGTCGCGTGCGGCGCCTCTGGGGCGGGCATCCTGGGCGCTCATGAGCGGACTCCTCGGTCGTCGGTCTGCGATGCGGGGCGAGGGGACCCGCCGGTGGTCGGGGCCGTGCGCTGCGCGGACGGATCCGGGGCGCCGTCGAAGGACAGCGCGGCGGGGACCCGGTCGATCGTCGCCACCAGGTGCTCGCCGGCCCGGGGCCCGGCGGAGGCACCTGCGAGCTCGCGCTCCTCGATCGCGACGAGCCGCGGGCGCACGTCGGGGCGGGCCGACGGATCCTGCGAGCGCGGGGCGAAGCGGTCCCCGGTCGCGAACTCCCGCGGCGAGGGCACGGTCCCGGGCACCTGCAGCAGGCGCTCGGCACGGGCCTCGATCGAGAGCACGGAGCCCAGCAGGCCCCGCGTGTACTCGTGGCGGGGATCGGTGAGGATCTGGGCGGTGCTGCCCTGCTCCACGACCTGGCCCGCGTACATCACGGTGATCCGGTGGGCGAGCTGGGAGACCAGGGCGAGGTCGTGGCTGACGAAGACCATCGCGAAGCCCAGCTCCTCGCGCAGCCGCTCGAGCAGCTCCACGACCTGCCTCTGCACGGTCACGTCGAGTGCCGTCGTGGGCTCGTCGGCGATCACCAGGCGGGGGTCGCGGGTCAGCGCCATCGCGATCAGCACGCGCTGGCGCTGCCCGCCCGAGAGCTCATGCGGGTAGGAGGAGAGCGTGCGCGCGGGCTCGAGGCCCACGAGCTCGAGCAGCTCCTCCGCGCTGCGGGTGCCGCCGCGAGAGGTCAGCTGCTTCATCTGCGAGCGGATCAGCATCGAGGGGTTCAGCGAGCTGAGCGCGTCCTGGTAGATCATCGCGACGTCGTGGCCGCGCAGCGCGTTGAGCTGCTTCGATCCCAGGTCCAGGACGTTCCTCCCGTCCAGGAGCACCTCACCGCTCACCCGCGCCGTGCGGGGGAGCAGTCCCATGATCGCGAGGCTCGTGACGGACTTGCCGGACCCCGACTCGCCCACCAGTCCCATGGTCTCGCCGGGGCGCACCGAGAACGAGACGTCGTCGACGATGTCGACGTCGCCGTGCGCTTCGGGGAAGGCGACCCGCAGGTTGCGCACCTGGAGGATCGGGGCGCCGCTCGCGGGCTCGGGACGCTCGCCCCGCGCCTGCTCGGCCTCGCGGAGCCTGCGCAGCGAGTCGTGCAGGACCTGTCGGGCGGTGTCGGCGTCGGTCGCGCCGAGCACGTCCTCCGCAGGCACTGCGCCCTCGTCGACCGACGGCTCGGCCTCGGAGCGCTCGACGACTGCGCCTCCGGCCCGCTCCGCCCCGGCCCTCTCCGCCCCGGGCTGCTCGTCCGCGGCGGGGCGCGCGACGGCTCGGGCGTCCTCGACCACGGGGCTCTGCTCGGCCTCCTCCAGGATCTTCTCCTGCGCGCGCTCGTCGGCGTCGACGTCGACCGACGCCTTGATGCGGGGGCTCGCGAGGGTGTCGGTGAGGCCCTCGGAGAGGATGTTCAGGGCGAGGACGGTGAGCAGGATGGCGACGCCCGGGAAGAACGTCGGCCACCAGTAGCCCGCCAGGAGCACGGCCTTGCCCTCGCTCATGATGTTGCCCCAGGAGGGCGAGGGCGGCTGCACGCCCGCGTTGATGAACGAGAGCGAGGCCTCGAAGACGATCGCGTCGGCCACGAGCACGGTCGCGAAGACCATGATCGGCGCGAGGCAGTTGCGCGCCACGTGCTTGAACAGGATCCACGCCGTCGAGGCGCCCATGACCTGCGATGCCGCGACGTAGTCCTCGCCGAACTGGGCGAGCACGTTCGCGCGGACCACGCGCGCCAGCTGCGGCACGTACAGGAAGGCGATCGCGAAGATGATCACCGGCAGCGAGGTGCCGAAGACCGCCACGAAGACGGCCGCGAGCGCGATGCCGGGGAACGCCATGATCACGTCGAGGATGCGCATGACGACCTCGGAGGGCAGCTTCGCCGCGGTCGCGGCGAAGGATCCCAGGACGGCGGCGACCACGAGCGCTGCGGCCGTGGCGCACAGACCGATCAGCAGCGAGGAGCGGGCGCCGTGCAGCAGTCGCGAGAACACGTCGCGGCCCACGCTGTCGGTGCCCATCCAGTGCTCCGCGCTCGGTGGCTGCACGGGGGAGCCGGTCGCGAGCGGGTCGAAGGGGCTGATGACGGACGCGAGTGCGGCGGCCAGGATCAGCACGGCGAGGAAGCCCAGGGCGATCTTCGAGGGCAGGGGGAGGGAGCGCAGCGCGCCCGGGCGGGCGCCGCTGACGGAGGCGAGGCGGGAGCCGAGTCGTCGTCGCATGTCAGATGCTCCTGATCCGGGGGTTGACGAGCACGTAGAGCAGGTCCACGAGGATGTTCACGACGATGAAGGCGATCGCCACGGTGAGCGTCACGCCCTGGACGAGGAACACGTCGTTGCGCTTCACGCCGTCGAGGATGAGCTGGCCCATCGCCTGGATGTTGAAGATGATCTCGATGATCACCGCGCCGCCCATCAGATAGCCCACGCGCAGGCCGAGCACCGTGATCGGGGTGATGAGCGCGTTGCGCAGCACGTTGCGCGCGACCACGACCGGGTAGGGGACTCCCGCGCCGACCGCCGTGCGCACGTAGTCGCGGTCCAACTCCTCGACCATCGCCGTGCGCACCACGCGGGTGAGGGAGCCCGCGACCGGCACTCCCAGGGCGATGGCGGGGAGCGCCACGTTGTGGGACCAGGCGGCCGGGTCCGTGAGCGGACCGACCCACTGGCTGACCAGGGCGGGGAAGGCGCCCCAGCCGCCCGGGACCTCGCCGAGCCACTGGATCAGCAGGATCGCGAGCCAGAACGACGGCGTCGCGAGGGCGGCGACGGACAGCACGCGGATGAGCTGGTCGGGCCAGCGGTCGCGGAAGAGGGCGGCGAGCACGCCCAGGATCGCGGCCAGGACGATCGCGAAGGCGAGGCCCAGGAAGGTCAGCTGCAGCGTGATGGGGAAGGCCTTGGCGACCACGTCGGTGACGGGAGTGTTGCCACTCGTGGTGCCGAGGTCGCCGTGGAGCATGCCGCCGAGGAACCGCAGGTAGCGGATGACCAGCGGGTCGTTCAGCCCGTTCGCCTCGCGGTACTGGGCGAGGGCGGCGGGCGAGGCGGACTCGCCGAGTGCGAGGCGCGCCGGGTCCGACGGCGAGAACGACATCACGACGAACACCAGCAGGGTGACGCCGAGGATCATGAGCGGCAGCGAGACGAGTCGCCTGCCGATCAGACGGACGAGTGAGGACACGGATCCCTCCAGGCGGGCCGGGGGCGGACGGGCGGTGCGGGGCGGCGGGCGTCACTGGGTGCTGCCGACCCCGACGAAGCTCAGGCCGGTCAGCGACGTGGGCTCGAAGCCGACGAGAGTGCTCGGGTCCCAGGCCGAGGGGGCGTTGCGGTGGAAGAGCGGGTAGAGCGGGACGTCGTCCGAGATGGCGTCGAAGGTCTGCTGCCACAGGGCCTTCTGCTCGTCCTCGTCGGTCTCCGACATGGCCTCCTTGAGCAGGTCGGTGACCTTCGTGTAACCCTCGGAGCCCTTCCAGTGCATGCGGGTGTCGGTCCAGGTGTCGGCGAAGTACCACCAGCGCATGAGCAGATCGGGGTCGTCTCCGAACACCGAGGGATCGCCGGGCGCGATCACCACGTCGTAGGCATCGGGCTTGCCGTCGATCGAGTTGTAGACGTCCGCGGACTGCTTCTCGGTGAACTCGACCTTCACACCGGCCGCCTCGAGGGACTGCTGGATGATCGGCGTGCACTGCTTGACCCAGTCGTGGTCCGTCGCCATCAGTCGGAAGCTCGTGAGGCCGGTCTCCTGGAACAGGGACTTCGCCTTGTCGAGGTCGAGCGAGTAGACCGTGGACGCCTCCTTGTAGTCCGGGTGGTCCTTCTGGACGAAGCAGGTGGCCGCCTCTGCCTGGCCGGACAGCCCGTCCTCGATGACCTTCTCCATGTCGATCGCGTACAGGAGCGCCTGACGGTTCTTGCGGTCGTGGAAGGGGTTGTCCTCGCTGTTGTTGAACATCGCGAACAGCAGCCCGAACCCGAGCGGGGACTCGACGGTCGCCGAGCCCTTGAGCTGGTCGATCGAGAGGTAGGGCACGGAGTCGATCGCCTGGGCGGTCTTGGACTGCATGGCGTTGGTGCGCGTGGAGGCGTCGGGGATGATCTGCCAGGTCATCTTCGCGGCCTTCGCGGGCTGGGGGCCGTTGTACTTCTCGAAGCGCTCGAACTCGACCTTCTTCGAGGCGGCCCCGTTGTCCGTCATGGAGTACGGGCCGGAGCCGACGGGCTTCGCGTCGAAGGCCTTGGGGTCCTTCTCGACCGCGGCCTTCGGCACGATCTTCACGACGCTCAGGCGCTCGGCGAGGATCGCGACGGGGTGGGCGAGGGTGAACGTCACCGTGGTGTCGTCCTTCTTCTCGACCTTCTCGATGAAGTCGATGAAGCTCGCGTACAGCGAGGCGTTGTCGGGGTCGAGCACGCGCTCGAAGGAGAAGACGACGTCGTCGGGGGTCACCGCGCTGCCGTCGTGGAAGGTCGCGCCGTCTCGGAGGGCGACGTCGACGCTGGTGCCGTCGCTCGAGGGGATCTCGGAGGCGAGAGCGGCGTAGACCTTGCGGGTCACGGGGTGGAGCTCGGTGAGGCCCTCGAGCGTGTGCCAGTTGACGGCGACCGTGAGCGCGGCGCTCGTGGTCATGGGGTCGTAGCCGTTGGTGCCGAGCTCGTAGGAGATCGCGGCGGAGATGGCGCCGTCCTCCTTGGCCTGCGTCGCCGCGGCGCCGCCGGAGTCCGAGGAGGCGTCCTCGCCGTCGCGCGGAGCGCAGGCGGCGACGGCGCCGACGATGCCTGCGGCGGCGGTGAGGAGCCCTGCGCTCCTGAGCAGACTGCGGCGGGTGGTCTTCGTGGTCATGATCGGTGCGTCCCTTCGGGTGGGAGTGCTCGGCCGGACCGGATCGGTCCGAGGCCCAGGGCTCCGGGTGCGTGCAGACGGCTGCGTCCTCGCCTCCGGCGTCCCGCGCATCGAGCGGAATCTTTATCAGACGTCTGATGTCCGATGTTCTAGCGGTACTCTAGACCCCGATGCCAGTGGATCGACGCGGGTTACCGAACCGTGACCCGGATCGCATCATGGATGCAGGACCGCGATCGCGCGGTCCTCGTGAGGGAGGAGAGCGCATGCGCCGGAACGACGCGGGCGGGGACGTGGTGGCCCGGATCAAGGATCTGATCCTGCGCACAGGGCTGCATCCGGGGGATCCGATGCCCACCGAGGCACGGCTCGTCGAGGAGCTGGGCGTCGCGCGCTCCTCGGTGCGCGAGGCGATGCGCACCCTGTCGTCCCTGGACATCGTGGAGGTGCGCCACGGCCACGGAACGTTCGTGGGCAGGATGTCGCTCGCCCCGCTCGTGGACGGACTGCTCTTCCGCGCCCGCCTCAACGACGGCAACGACCTGCGCACCCTGCGCGAGGTCGTCCAGGCGCGGATCGCCCTGGACCTCTCGATCGGGCAGCGGCTCGTCGAGGCATGGCGCGACGAGGACCTCGCTCCCGCCCGTGCCGAGGTGGAGCGGATGCGGGCCGCGCACGCCGCCGGCCGCTCCTTCGCCGACGCGGACCAGGCGTTCCACGCGGCCGTGCTCTCGAAGCTCGGCAACGAGCTGATGATGCAGCTGGGCGATGCGTTCTGGCAGGTGCACACCTCGGCGCTCCCGCTTCTGGACGTGCCTCCCGCCACGGACATCCGCCTCACCATCGAGGCGCACGACGCGATCGTCGATGCCCTCGAGGCGGGCGACACGACGGCGTACGAGAAGGCGGTGCGCGCGCATTACAGCCCGCTCGACCGGAACCTCACCGCCTCCGAGTGAGGTCCGCCCGACGGACTTGCATGAGTGCGCGGTCGACGCGACCAGCCGCGGTCGACGCGACCTGCCGCGATCGCGGCGCTCAGCTCGGGCTCGACCCCTCGTGCGCTCCTTCGCGCCGCGCATCGCCGCTCATGCTGCCGATGCTCGCCGCGGGGGTCGCCTCGTCGTGCCAGCGCAGGAGCGCGCCGATCCCGTCGACGAGGACGTCGGAGCCTGCGGTGTCCTCGCGCAGCGCGCTGATGCCGGCGTCGGTGCGGATGGCGCTGAGCAGCAGGCGCTCGACGTCCGGGCAAGGGCGTCCCGAGACCAGCAGCAGCTCGTCGACCTGGCCGCGATCGAGCACCTGGGCGACGTCGTCCGCGCTGGTGGCGGCGGCGCCGTCCCGGCCGCTGGCCTCACGGAACCGTGCGAGCAGGTCCTCCTCGTGGCGGGTGATGAAGTCCCGCGTCACGCGGACGACCTCCTCACGGAAGGCGGGACGGTCCAGGCTCTTGCCGCGGGTGCCGCCGGGCACCTCGTGCAGGCGCTCGAGGGCCTCCTGGCCGAGCTCCGCCTTCAGCAGTGCGCTCGAGCGCACGTCGCCGGTCAGCAGCACCATGTCGGGCCGCTGCTCGCGCACGATCCGCTCCACGGTGCGCGCGACCGCCTCGGCGTTGCGCTCCCAGGAGTCCTCGACGCGGGCCTCGAGGTTGCTCGCGCGCCAGCCGTGCTGGCCACCGCCGCCGAGGCTCGCCTTGTGCAGCTCGTCGTGGCCGCCGTCGACGCTCGCGTCCTCGCCCAGACCCTCGCCGTGCCTGCTCAGGGACGGAGCGTCGGGCGCGCGCAGGCGCAGATCGGCGCCTGCGCGATCGACCTCGATGAGGAGCTGGGTGACGGCGAAGGGCGTGAGCTCGAGGAGGGGCAGCAGCTCGGGCTCGTCGCCGAAGTGCGCGGACTCGTGCAGGGGCGGCACGGGCAGCACCCGGTCGACGACGATCTCGTCGCCCGCGGCGATCACGGTGCGCCCATGGCGGCCTCCGAGGGCCGACGGGGTCAGCAGGGTCTCGCCGATCCGGTCGAGCAGCGGGGCAGGGGCGCCGGCCGCGGCGAGCTGGTCGCGCAGGCGGGCCCAGCGGGCCTCGATCTCGGTGACGGCCTGCGGATCGAGCCGCGTGGTGTCGAGGTGGACGGAGACGTAGGGACCCTCGTTCTCCAGTGCGGACCTGAGCCAGGGAAGCTTCACGTGTACCTCCTGCATCGGCGGTGACGGCGCCCGGAGCCTGACGGCTTCAGCGCCGTGCGGGTGCCGCCACCTTTCCACGGCGCGCAGGGTGCCGCAACCGGTTCCCCCGAACTGCCCGGGAGCGCGCCCCGCGGCGCTGTGCGCTGGGATGTTGAGATGTCCGGATGTTCCGGAACGGCGCCGGGACCCCGTCAGTCGCGGTCCTCGACGGCGTCCTCGAGCTCGTCCTTGGTCATCGAGGACCTGCCCTCGACGCCCTGTCGCCGGGCGTCCTCGTAGAGCTGGTCGCGGGTGCGCCCCTGCGGACCCTCGTGGGAGTGCCTGCCGCCGCGCTCGGACGGGGACTCGTCCTCCGTCGAGGTCGTCGAGGACTCGTCCGCCTCGCCCTCCTGGGCGCGGGTCTTGTTGACCGTGCGGGCGGCGATCTCCTCCGCGGTCTCCTCGGAGCGGCCCTGCTCCCGGACGCTGTCCTTCACGTGCTGGTACTGGCGCTCGCGCTTCTCGCTCCATGCCTCGGGCATGACGGCCTCCTCGTCGGTGCGGATCGTCCGCGCCCGATCGCCCGACCGGGCGCGGACCACACTACGCCCGAGGATTCTGCGTGAGCGCCCTCGCGGCTTCCGCGTCAGCGCGCGGCCGGCGTCCCGCGGCGCTCGGAGCGGGACGCCCCGCTCTTGCGCATGCTCAGGGTGAACAGGGCGATCACGGCGACGAGGATCAGCAGGCCCACGACCACGTGCAGCCAGACCACGCCCATCTCCGCGATGCCGATCTGGATGAGGGCGAGCACGGCGACGGAGATCGCGTGCATCATCAGCCCCTTGTTGCCGCTGCGGCGCGACCACAGCACGGCGCAGACCGCGGCGGCCAGGGTGTCGAGGAAGAGCACGTAGCCGAGCGTCTGGTGGAGCGGGAACACGCCACCGATGCTGCCCAGGATCCCCAGGCCCAGCAGGGTCTGCACGATCGCGATCAGAGCGCTGCTGCCGGCGGTCAGGCGCAGGGCGTTCAGCACGGGATCGGCGGGTGCGGACGGCGCAGGGGCGGAGGGCGAGGACGCGTTATTCGACATGGTGTCAGCATAACTGCGGCGGACGTCCCGCGGACCGCCCCGTGCACGCTCAGCGGGTGCTGTCCCACACCTCGCGCCAGTCACGGGCGAGGGTGTCGATGTTGGCGTGGGCGTTGAGCCCGCTCGGCTGCGGCACCACCCACAGCAGCGAGTCCTCGGGCCAGTCCTCGACCTCGGCCGGATCCTGCAGTCCCAGCTTCGCCCGGGGCAGGCGGAAGGCGGTGCGGTAGGCGGTGATGCCCGCGATCGCGACGGAGCGCGGTCGCATCTCGCGCACCCGCTCGACGAGCCGTCGCCCGCCCTCGTGCAGCTCCTCGCGCGCGAGCTGGTCGGCGCGGACCGTGGCGCGGCCGACGAGGTTCGTCAGGCCGATGCCTCGGCCGAGCAGCTGCTGCTCGTCCTCCTCGGTCAGTCCAGCGGCGCAGTCGACCTGGTGGTCGGTGAGGCCCGCACGGTGCAGGGACGGCCAGAACCTGTTCCCGGGGCGTGCGAACGGCGCGTTGACCGCGGCGGTCCAGAGCCCGGGGTTGATGCCCACGATGAGCATGCGCAGCGGCGACGGGTCGCCCGGTCCGGGCAGGATGTCGTCGACGCCGTGAGGGTCCGTGGTGGAGACCTGTGCGAGGTCGTCCTTGGTGGGACGTCGGCCTCCGAGGGGCGAGGGGCGGCGGGAAGTCATCCTGGCACTGTATCGATCCGCGGCGGATCGCCCGGATCGGACGACGGCTCGTCCGTCGGGACGTCGTCGGCCCGCAGCCCGTCGGCCCCGAGCCCGACGGCCCCGAGCCCGTCGACCCGGATCCCGACGGAACGGGCCTCGACCGCTCGGACCCTGCCGGCCTCGACCGGGTCCGACCGTCCCGCCCGGCGGCCCAGCAGCGCCCAGGGCAGGGTCATGAGGGCCCAGACCACCGCGATCGCGATCGCCTCGACGAGGAGGTACGAGGGCCACGGGCCCATCACGTCCAGCAGGCTCGGTCCCGCGGGCGCGTGGCTCAGGTACCCGTAGTTCGCGCCGGTCAGCGCATTGCCGATCATCGCGATCAGCGCCCACAGCACGGTCGCCCCGTAGGCGAAGCCGAATCCTCGCCAGGTGGGGCGCATGCGCAGGCCCCACACCAGGACCACGGGGATCAGCACTCCCGCGCCGTGGGCGATCCAGTACTCCGCGAACTCGAGAGGCGGCCACACGAAATAGTTGACGTCCGGTGTGAGCACGGACTGCATGTTCAGGGTAAGGCCCCAGTAGTAGGTGATGACCACGAGCCGCCGCGCGCGGGTGATCAGGGCGAGCGGCCCGATGAAGCGCAGCACATCGGAGAGGTGCAGGGGGAGCGACTCGTCGATGTCCCACGCCCATGGCATGAAGCCCCACAGCGTCCACAGGATCGAGTTGGCCAGCAGCGCCCAGCCGAGGATCCGCAGCCGGCGCTCGACGACGGGTGCGTCACCGCGGCGCACGACGATCGCTGCGAGGACGCAGAGCACCGCGATGACCGCGAGCGTCGTGAGGTGCTGGGCGCCGTAGGGCGTCATGTGCCCCAGCAGGGGCGCGTCCGCGCTGTCCACACCCGCAGGGTAGACCGGCGCGGACGCGGGGCAGTGGATGCCGCGGGCGGTGCCGCCTCAGGCGGCCGCGGCCTCGCGGCGCACGCGCCGGGCATGCTGCTCCTTCAGCACGGTGACCAGGGCCGCCGCGAGGAGCGTGCCGATCACGATCGCGAGCACGTACCCCCACACCGGGCTGATCGCGAAGAACACGAAGATGCCGCCGTGGGGAGCCTGGGAGCCCACTCCGAACGCCATGGAGAGCGCGCCGGTGACCGCGCCGCCGGCCATCATCGAGGGGATGACGCGCAGCGGGTCGGCCGCGGCGAAGGGGATCGCGCCCTCGGAGATGAACGAGGCGCCCAGCAGCCAAGCCGTGGTGCCGTTCTCGCGCTCCACCTGCGTGTACAGCGAGCGCCGCACCGCCGTGGACAGCGCCATCGCCAGCGGCGGCACCATCCCGGCGGCCATCACCGCGGCCATGATGTGGAAGGACGCCTCGGTCCCCTGGGAGAGCCCCGCGGTCGCGAACAGGTAGGCCGCCTTGTTGATGGGGCCGCCCAGGTCCACGCACATCATCAGCCCCAGGATCACGCCCAGCAGGATCGCGGAGGTGCCGCTCATGCCGGTCAGCGCGTTCTGGAGGGCCTCCATCACCCAGGCCAGCGGGCGGCCGAGCACGAGCAGCATGGCTCCGGCGACGATCCCCGAGGTCACCAGCGGGATGATCACCACGGGCATCAGCCCGGCGAGCCAGCGCGGCGGGCGCAGAGAGGCGAGGCCCAGGGCGATGAGCCCGGCGAGCAGGCCCGTCACCAGTCCGCCCAGGAAGCCCGCGCCGACCGTCACCGAGATCGCCCCGCCGATGAAGCCGGGGGCGATGCCGGGGCGTCCGGCGAGGCCGAAGGCGATGAAGCCCGAGAGCGCCGCGACCAGGAAGCCCATTCCGGCGCTGCCGATCGCGAAGGCGACGGCGCCCAGGTACAGCAGCAGCCCGGCGCGCGAGGTCATCTCCTGTCCGCTCGCGCCGTCGTAGCTCAGGTGCCCCGGCAGATTCGTCAGCGAGTTCCCGGTCGCGACGTCCTGCGCGACGTAGGAGACGTCGAACCCGCCCAGCAGGAAGCCGAGGGCCATCAGCAGACCGCCCGCGGCGACGAACGGGATCATGTACGACACGCCCGTCATCACGGCGGCCTGGATCCGCTTGGGCCAGGAGACCGCGGCGGCGGAGCTCGCCCCGGCGCCGCCCGGGCCGCTCGAGGCCTCCGCGCCCCCGTCGTCGGCCCCGGCGGGGACCTTCCGGGCACGGGGATCGCGGGCGGCCGCGACGGCCTCGTCGACCATCTCGGGGCCGTGGGAGATCGCGCGCTTGACCGGGTGCTCGATGACCGGCATCCCGGCGAAGCGCTCGCGTCCCGAGATGTTGACGTCGGCCGCGACGATGAGCGCGGAGGCCTCCGCGATCTGCTCGGAGGTGAACGGCGTGATGCCGCCCGACCCCTGCGTCTCCACGTGCAGGCGCACGCCCTTCTCCGCGGCGGCCGTCTCGAGGGACTCGGCGGCCATGTAGGTGTGGGCGATGCCGGTCGGGCACGAGGTGATCGCGAGCAGCACGGGGGAGTCCTCGGCAGCCGCGGACGGGTTCGGGGAGGCGGCGCGCTCCGGCGCGTCGGCCGCCGTCCCGTCCGAGGGCGCGGATGAGGGCGCGGGCGCGGGTGCGGAGTCTCCGGCCGACGACGACGCTGCGGATGCGGGCTCGGGTTCGGGCTCGATCACCCCCATCACCAGGTCGGCGGCCTCCTGGGACGTCGCGGCGGAGCGCAGCGAGGCGAGGAACTCCGGGCGCACCAGGGCGCGCGAGAGCTGTGCGAGCAGCCGGAGGTGCTGGTCGTCGGTCCCGGCGGGCGCCGAGATGCCGATCACGAGATCGGCCGGCCCGTGGGCGGATCCGAAGTCGACCGGCTCGGTGAGCCGCAGCAGGCCGAGCGCGGCCTCGTGGACGGCCTCCGTGCGGCAGTGGGGGATCGCGAAGCCGCCGGGCATGCCGGTCGCGAAGGACTCCTCGCGGGCCAGCAGCCCGGCCTCGAGACCGTCGCGGTCCGAGCGTCCGGTCGCGGCGATCAGGTCGGCCATCTGGCCGATCACCGCGGACTTGTCTCCCGCGGGCTCGACGTCCAGGTGGACGAGATCCGCGGTCATGAGGGGTTCTGACATGGCCAGCTCCTTCTTCGGAGGGCCCGGCATCGCGCCGGGCGGGGGTCATCGGTCGTCGGCGGTCGGCCGACGTGGCGTCGGGACGGGTGTCCGGTGGCGTCGTGCGGATCAGAGGGCCCGCACGGCATCGGGTCGGGCGACGACCTGATCCGGGCGGGGGATGGTGGTGCCGGGCAGGGCGACGGCGGCGCTGCCGTAGGCGACGGCGCGGGCGAGCGCCGTGGGGGCGTCCTCCCCGCGGCTGCGGGCGAGCAGGAACCCGGCGGTCGCGCAGTCTCCCGCGCCCACCGTGGAGACCACGCGGGTGGGGCCCGCGGGGCAGAACCAGGTGCCCTGGGAGCTCGCGAGCAGGGCTCCTGCTCCGCCGAGGGTCACCAGGACCTCCCTGACGCCCTGCGCGCGCAGGCCCTGGGCGGCCTCGCCCACGGGGCCCAGGTCGGCGGCGTCCAGATCCGTGCCCGCGCCCTCGAGGGCGTCGAGGGCGGCGGCATCCAGGCCCGTGAGCTGCGCGAGCTCGAGCGCATTGGGCTTGAGCAGGTCCGGGGCGCAGGCCAGGTCCTCGCCCCAGGCGGCGGCGAGAGCGCGCAGCGGACCGTCGGAGGTGTCGACGCCCGCCCATGCTCCGCGCTCGTGCAGCGCCCGGACCATCCGCGCGTACCAGTCCTCGGGGAAGCCGGGCGCGAGGGACCCCGAGAGCATCACCGTGTCCGTGAGCGACCGCTCGCCGGTGGGTGCGCTCCGGCCGCGCGGACCACGGGGTGCGCCATCGCCGATCCCGGTGAGCAGGGCGGACTCGAGGGCCTCCAGCTCGGTGGTGGAGATACGGGCGCCCGGTTCGTTGAGCTTCGTGGTGACGGTGCCGGAGGCGGTGCCGAGCGCGTCGGGGCTCTCCGCGGACCAGGCGCCATCGGCGCCGCCGGCGGTGCCTGAAGTGCCCGTGCTGCCGCTGGTCCCCGTCTCCTCGAGCGGTGAGAGCACCGTGAGATTGGTGCGCACGGCGCCGTCGACGGGGGAGGTGCGCAGCGGTGCGTCGGCGGCCTCGAGAAGTGCCCGATAGGGGTCATCGGCCCCGACCGGCACGAGCGCCTCGACCTCGGCGCCGGCGAGGTGCAGGGCGCGGGCGACGTTCACGCCCTTGCCCCCGACCTGCGTGGACTCCCGGACGATGCGGTGCACGCCGCCCGCGGAGAGCGGAGAACCCAGGAGGACCGTGCGGTCCAGCGAGGGGTTCGCGGTGAGCGTGCGGATCATGCGAACACCACCTCGGTGCCGGCGCCCTCGAGCTCGGAGCGCAGCGCCTCCGGCAGGTCGGAATCGGTGACCAGGGCGTCGATGTCGCCCGTGCGGGCGAAGGCGACGAGCTGGCGGACCTGTGCCTTCGAGGAGTCCGCCAGCAGCACGCGCCGTCCCGCGCGCTCGACGATGGCGCTCTTCACCGCGCCCTCCTCGGGATCGGGGGTGAACAGCTCCGCGCCGTCGAAGCCGTTGCATCCCAGGAACGCGACCTCGGGGCGCAGCCGCGCGAGAGCGGAGACGGTCTCCGCGCCGACGCCCGCACCGGTGCCGGGCCGCAGTCGCCCGGGCAGCACGTGCACGGGCGGACCCGCGAGGCCCAGCGCCGCCTGCGCGACGTCGAGCGCGTGGGTGAGCACGGGCCCGGTGCGCTCGGCGAGATGGGGGACCAGCGAGAGGGTCGTGGTGCCGGCGTCCAGCAGTACGGAGGCCTCGGGATCCGTGGGGAGCAGCGCTCGCGCCGCATCGGCGATCCGTCGCTTGGCCTGGGTGTTCGTGGTCCGACGGGTATCGAGGTCCGGCTCCGCGTCGCGGGTGCGGCGGGCGATGGCGCCGCCGTGCACGCGGGCCAGCAGGCCTCGCCGCTCGAGGTCGTCGAGGTCGCGCCTCACGGTCTCGGTGGTCACGTCGAAGCGCTCGGCGAGGTCCGAGACCGTCACGCGGCCGGACTGCTCGAGCGCGTCGAGGACCTGGCGCTGTCGCTCCTGGGCGTACATCACATCACCTGCGTCGTCGGAGGGCGGGACACCGGGAGCTCGGGACTGCTCCTGGAGGTGAGCCACACACTAGAACATGAACCCAAGGAAAACAACATTACAGTGTGTGGGTTGCTGTGGTGGGCGCGCAGTCGCCGCGCTCGGCCCTTCCGGCGCGGGCGGTAGCATCGGGGCACCCCCGCACGATCCGTCCCAGGAGCCCAGATGTCGCAGGCCTACCACGCCGATTCCTCCGATCTCGTGACGAAGGAGGTCCTCGACTGGGAGCTGTTCGGGACCGCGTCCCGGGAGCTCGCGCAGACCATCGCCGACTCGGGCTTCGATCCCGAGATCGTGATCGCGGTCGCGCGCGGAGGCCTGCTGCCCGCCGGCTCGCTCTCCTACGCGCTCGGCCTCAAGCTGGCCGACGCGATCAACGTCGAGTTCTACACCGACGTCCACGAGACCCTGCCGGATCCGGTCCTGCTCGCCCCGATGCTCGACACCGAGTCGATCCAGGGCAAGCGCCTGCTGGTGGTCGACGACGTGGCGGATTCCGGGCGCACCCTCGCGCTCGTGCTCCAGCTCCTGCGCGAGCAGGGCGCGGACGCCCGCAGCGCGGTGCTCTACGCGAAGTCCGCCTCGGTGGTCGCGCCCGACTTCGTGTGGCGGCGCACCGACGAGTGGATCGTCTTCCCGTGGTCGGCCGAGCCGCCGGTCACGCCCGCGACGCAGGCCTGATCACCCGCGCGCCCGTCCCGGGTCGCGGGTCCCGCGGGGCTGCGGGTCCCGCCGGGGCGTCAGCCCCGCGGGCGCCGCACCGTCGAGGGGCCGCTCTGGCGCCAGGTGCGGTCGAGCGCCGTCACCGCGTACCAGCCGCGTGCATCCGCGCCCGCGTGCGTGAACTGCTGTGCGCTCTCGTCCTCGCCGGCCCGCACCACGGCGACGAGGCTGCGCGCGTCCTCGAGGTCCCGGCTCGTCACGTGCGGTGAGCGCAGGCGCCAGATCGCGAAGCTGGTCGCCTCCCCGCTGAAGCGCAGCGTGACGCCCTTGCGCGAGGCGCGCACGGACTGCAGGTAGGGCGCGGCGGGCGCCGTCCCCTCGACGCTCTCGATGACGGGGACGATGGCCGGGTGCGCGAAGCGCTCGCGCACGAGCTGCTTCACCGCTCCGGTCTCGTCATCGCGCATGCTCGTCGCGCTGAAGTACACATAGCCCTGGACGGACCCCAGGTCACGGCCCAGCTCCACGTGCTCGGAGAGCTCGCCGGGGTCCTCGAAGGTGCCGTCGACCGCCTTGTAGGCCGCTTCGCCCACGAACAGCGCCACGTCGGAGTCCTCCGCGAGGTCCGCCCACCAGCGCACCAGGGTGTCGTAGTCGGCGAGCTCGTGGCCGATCTGCCAGTAGATCTGCGGGTTGATGTAATCGACCCAGCCCTGCTGGACCCAGCGCCGGGAGTCGGCGGAGATGATCTCGTACGACTCCGAACCCGCGGTGTCCGACCCCGCGGGATCGCTCGTGGAGTTCCGCCAGATGCCGAACGGGCTGATGCCGAAGCGCACGTGCGGCTTCTCCGCGCGGATCCTCTCGTGCATCTCGCTCACCAGCAGGTCGACGTTCTCCCGTCGCCAGTCCTCGATCGAGGAGGCCCCGTCGCCATGGCGCTCGAAGGTCCCGGCGTCCGGGAGCTCCTCGCCCTCGACCGGATACGGGTAGAAGTAGTCGTCGAAGTGCACGCCGTCGACGTCGTAGCGGGAGACGGCGTCCATCATCGCGTCCTGCACGAAGGCACGGACCGCGGGGACGCCCGGGTCGTAGTAGAGCTTGCCGCCGTAGGCGAAGGACCAGTCCTGGTGGACGCGCGCCGGATGGTCCTCGACGAGGTCGGCGGGGTCGTCGCTGGTCATGGAGACCCGGTAGGGGTTGAACCAGGCGTGGTACTCGAGGCCCCGGGCATGGGCGGCGTCGATCTGGAAGGCGAGCGGGTCGTAGCCGGGGTCCTCGCCCTGAGTGCCCGTGAGCCACTGCGACCAGGGCTCGAAGGGGGAGGGCCAGAAGGCGTCGGCGGTGGGGCGCACCTGGGAGATGACGGCGTTCATGCCGAGCTCCTGCGCCAGGTCGAGCCAGTCGAGGTACTCGCGCTTCTGCTCGTGCGTGCTCAGCCCCGCCTTCGAGGGCCAGTCGATGTTGTCGACCGACGCGATCCACAGGGCGCGGAACTCGCGCACCGGGGCGGTGCTCCGCCCCTGGCCGTGTCCGTGACCCAGGCCGCTGCCGTGCCCTGTGCCGTGGTGGCCCGCGCCGAGTCCGACGGGGGCTGCGGAGCCCCCGGCCTGCGCGGATCCCGCGCCGAGGGCGAATGCTGCACCACCGGCGGCGGCGCCGGTGGATGCGCGGAGCAGAGAGCGGCGGGCGAGGGGTTCCACGGGGCCTCCTGGGGCGGGAGAGGGGAGCGCGAGCCCGTGCGCGGACCGGCGGGCCGGTCGCGCGCAGGGGACGGGTCTCGAGCGCGCCCCACGCTTCCATGTCCGCGTCTCCGGGGCAAGCGTCACACGCGGCACGCCGTCGGCCACGCGTTCCGCCACGAGCGCACGGGGCTTCCCCCGGCGCCCGCCAGGTGCCAGTGTGGGGCGCATGAAGATCACACTCATCGGAGGACATGGCAAGGTCGCGCTGCTCGCCGAGCCGCTGCTCGTCGAGGCGGGGCACGAGGTGCGCGCGGTCATCCGCAATCCCGACCAGGTGGCCGACATCGAGGCGACAGGAGCGGGAGCCGTCGTCATCGACATCGAGCGCCTGGACGAGGAGGGCTGGAAGGATCTCATCGCGGATTCCGACGCCGTCGTCTGGGCGGCCGGCGCCGGCGGCGGGGATCCTGAGCGCACGTACGCGGTGGACCGCGACGGTGCGATCGCCTCGATGGACGCCGCCGCACGCGCGGGCGCCCGCCGCTACGTCATGGTCAGCTACTTCGGCGCCGGGCCGGACCACGGGGTCGATCCCGACAACGGCTTCTTCGCCTACGCGGAGTCCAAGGCCGCGGCCGACGAGCATTTGCGCGGCACCGACCTGGACTGGACGATCCTCGGCCCCAGCGGCCTCACCCTCGAGGAGCCCAGCGGCCGGATCGACGTCGAGGCCACCGAGAGCGGCACGGTCAGCCGCGCGAACGTGGCGCAGGTGATCGCCGAGGTCATCGACCGCCCCGAGACCTTCGGCCGGTTCGTGACGTTCAACGACGGGCAGACCCCGATCGCCGAGGCCGTCGCGGGGGTCTGACCCCCACCACGACCAGAACCCGTCGGGACCCGAGCGGCCCGTGGACCCCAGCGGTCCACGGGCCGCTCTCGTCGTCGTGCGGGCCTGAGCCGACCGGAGCTCAGGCCGTGGTCCGGCGGGACCCGCGCAGACGGGCGAGGGTCTGGACGACGAGCAGCACCGCGGCGCCGACGACGAGGCCGAGGGCCATCGAGCACAGGGTCACGCCGAGCCAGCCGACCGCGCCGCCGATGCCCGGGATGTGCCCGAGGTGCTCCTCGAGGTGATGCACCCAGGCGTAGGGGACCGCGGCGCCGAGCTCGTGCGTGCCCTCGAGGATGATGTGCCCGCCCACCCAGAGCATCGCGGCCATCCCCACGTAGCTGATCACCGTCATCACGTGCGGCATCGCCGTGACCAGACCTCGGCCGACGCGCTGCGAGGCGGGGGAGTCGCGTCGGGACATCGCCAGGCCCACGTCGTCCATCTTCACGAGGATCCCGACGGCCCCGTAGACGAGCGCCGTCAGACCGATGCCGACGACGATCAGCACCGCGGTGCGCATCAGGAACGGCTGGTCGGCGACGGTGTTCAGCGAGATCACCATGATCTCGGCCGAGAGGATCAGATCGGTGCGCACGGCGCCCTTGACGACCGTGTCCTCGGCGTCGGCGCCCTGCTCGGCGGAGGGCGCATCGGCGGAGTCACCTGCGGACGCGTTCTCATCGCCGTGCCCGTGCGGGTGGACGAGCTCCCAGATCTTCTCGGCGCCCTCGAAGCACAGGAAGGCACCGCCGAGCATGAGGATCGGCGTGAGCGCCCAGGGTGCGAGCCAGGAGAGCAGCAGGGCGATCGGCAGGATGATCAGCAGCTTGTTGACCAGGGAGCCGCGGGCGATGCGCCAGATGATCGGCAGTTCGCGCGTGGGCTCCAGCCCGCGCACGTACTGCGGGGTGACGGCGGCGTCGTCCACGACGACCCCGACGGCCTTGGCGCTCGTGCGCGCGGAGGCCGCTGCGACGTCGTCCGCGCTCGCGGCCGCCATCTTCGCCATCGCGGCGACGTCGTCCAGGAGTGCTGCGAGTCCGCCGGCCATGGGTGTCCCTCTCGCTCATGGGCAGTAGCGCGCTCACACTACCGGCAGGCACCACAGGGCGCCCGCCGCCGGACGAAGGCCGCCCGCCGCTCCTCGCCGCGACGGCCGTAGGCTGGTGAGGTCTGTGCCGAGACGTCCGAGGCACAGGTCAGTGACGTGATCAGCGACGTGAGAAGGAGGGGCCGATGACGTCGGCACGCCAGTGGGCCGCGACGATCGCTCTCGCAGTGGGCATCTTCATCCTCATCACGATCGAGGAGCTCCCGATCGGCGTGCTCAGCGTGATGGCGCCCGACCTCGGGGTGAGCGAGGGCGTCGCCGGTCTCGCGGTGACGGTGCCCGGCGTCCTCGCGGGCGTCGTCGCGATCTTCACGCCCGTGATCGCGGGATCCCTCGACCGTCGGCTCGTCCTCGTGCTCGCGCTGGCCAGCGTGGTCGTCTCCTGCGTGCTGAGCGTCATCGCCCCCACGTTCGCGGTGCTCCTGCTCGCACGGCTCTTCGCGGGCGTCTCGATCGGGCTGTACTGGGCGGTCCTCGCGATCGTCGCCGTCGCCCAGATGCCGCCCCACCGCGCTCCGCGCGCCCTGACCGTCGCCTTCAGCGGCGCCGGTGCGGCGCTCGTGCTTGGCGTGCCGGTGGCCTCGTGGATCGGCACGCATCTGGGATGGCGCACCGCGTTCGCGGTCGTCGGCTGCGCGGCACTGCTCGTGGCGATCCTGATCGCCGTCGTGGTCGCGCCCGTGCGCACGAGCGCCCCCGTCTCGATGCGGATGATGGGGCGCGCCGCAGCCGACCGCGGGGTCCGCCATGCCCTCGTGCTGACAGCGCTCATGATCACGGCGCAGTTCATCACCTACAGCTACGTGAGCCCGCTCCTGCACTCCCGAGCCGGTGTGCCCTTCACGAGCATCGGCGGGATGCTGCTGCTGTTCGGCGTCGCCGGGATGATCGGGAACTTCGCGGTCGGCATGGTGCTGCGCCGCAGCGCGCCCCTCGGGGTCCTGGTGATCGCCGCGGGGCTCGCCCTCGCGATCCTGGTGCTCCTGCTGGCCGTGAGGTCCCCGGCCTCGGCGTTCGTGGTGATGCCGCTCTGGGGTCTGTTCGCGGGCGCGGCCTCGGTGACGGTCCAGGCGTTCGTGAGCTCGGAGGGGCGCGAGGTCGTGGAGGAGGGCACGGCGCTGAACAGTGCCGTCTTCAACGTCTCGATCGCACTCGGCGCGCTCATCGGCGGGCGGATCCTCGACCTCGCCGGCCAGGAGGCGCTGATGATCGCCTCCGTGGTGATGCTCGGCGTCGCCCTCGTGGTCGTCGCCCGTTACCTGCGCACGACCCCGACGCACGTGTGATCGGCCCGCGCGGAGGCTCCCGGACAGTGCGGCCGTGCTCGCCCCGCGCGGCGGCGCTCACGCCGCGCGGCGTCGCTCACGCCGCGATGCGGCGCTCAGCCCGCGATGCGGAAGCCCGACGTCCCGCGCGGCTGCTCCTCGCGCACCTCGGTCCCGCTCACCCGCGCGCTCGTCGGGCCCTCCTCGAGCCAGGCGAGCATCTGGCGGACCGCGTCCTCGGGGCCCTCGACATCGGCCTCCACGGTGCCGTCCAGCAGGTTGCGCACGGTGCCGCTCACGCCGAGCGCCTCGGCGCGGTCGGCGGCGGCCCAGCGGAACCCGACGCCCTGCACGCTGCCGCTGACGCGGACGATCCTGCGGATGCTCGACGTGGACATGTCTCCTCCTGCCTCGGATGCTGCCGCCGATTCTGCCCGTTCCCGCGTCCGCGCTCCAGTTCCCGGTGCCGGTCCCGGTGTCGGTGCCGGTGCTGGCGGGGTGGCGGGGGCCCGGGCCGCGCTGAGCCGCGCTTTGCGCGGACGACGGCCGCGCACGCCGGAGGGCGGGCATCCGCGGCCCTCGCGGCCGCGGATGCCCGCCCTCGTCGGCGTCCCCGATGGGGATGGGTCAGGCGCGCTCGCCCTCTCCGTCGCCCTCGACGGGACGCCCGTCGGCGTCGGTGATGTCGACCTCCTCGCGGCCCACCTCGCCGCTGACGGTCTCGGTGTCCTGGACGGTGCGGGTGCCGATGTTGACCTGCTCGGTCGCCACGGTCTCCTTGTTCACCACGGGGCGCTCCTCGGTGAGGGGCACCTCGGCCTCGGTCTCGCCGTCGGCGATCTCGCCCCCGGTCTCCTCGCCGGCGGGCACCCGCTCGACGACGACCTCCTCGCGCTCCACGGGGACCTCGACCTGCTGGGTCTCGGAGACCGTGTACTTGCGCAGGCGCACGCGGCCGGTCTCGACCTTCTCGGTGCCGACGTTCAGACGCTCCTCGTGGAGCGTCACGGACTGCTTGCCGTCCACGTCCGCCTGGTCGTCGGCCGCTCCGGGCGCGCCGGGCGCGTCGGCTCCCGCGGCCGTCCCGGCCTCCCCGCTCGCCATCACGCCGTCCTGAGCGGCGCGCCGCTGCTCGTCCTCGAGCGCTCCGTCCCCGGTCTGCGCGTCGGCCCCGGTCCCGCGCCCGGCCAGACCCGCGGCTCCGACGCCGGCACCCGCGGCGCTGACCCCGGCACCCGCCCCGGCTCCGGCCTGGCCATCGGCGACGGGGGCCTGCTGCCCCTGCACGGCCGGATCCTGCTGCGCCGTGCCGGTGCGATCCTGCGCGGTGCCGCGGCCCTGCGCGTCGGCCTCGCGGTCCTGGCCGTCGCCGGAAGCGGCGTCGGGATCGCTCACCCCGTAGTAGCGGTAGAGCTCGGACTCCTCCTGGCGGGAGATCTCTCCGTCCTCGTCGATGTTCGGGGCGTCCTTGATGAACGACTTCTCGTAGGGGACGGTGATGGCGCCCTCGGCGTACTTCGCCTCGGCCAGCGGGATGAAGGTCTCGCGCGAGCCGAAGAGGCCGATGTTGACGGTGACCCACGAGGGATCCTGCGAGTCCTTGGTCAGGTACACCTGCCCGACCTTGCCCACCTTCTCGCCCGTGGAATCGAGGACCTCGGCGGTCTGGAGATCCGTGATGCTGCCCTGGAACGTCATGCTGTTCTCCTTCTGTGCGGTCCGCTCGTGCGGATGTCGATCGACGTCGCACCGGACCGGTCGACGGCGTCGCGCTCGGGGAGCGTTCTTCGACCGTACCGACCGTTGTGATCTGCGCCATATCCGTCACCGAGAATTCGTCGGCGGGTCACTCGGGCTCGTGCGGCGCGGAGCCGGCGCATGCGCGACCGGAGATCTCAGCCGTTGTCGCCGCCGGTGTCGGCGGTGATCGTGCCCTTCGACGCCTCGGACTCGTCGGCGTTGTCGTCCCACTGCCACGCGGCGACGTCGGGATGGTCCGTGCCATGGGTGTACGCGTACTCGCGAGCGCGGATGCGGGAGTCGACCATCCGCTGGCGCAGACCGGCGAAGCGGGTCCCCAGGCCGTCGACCCGGTCGATCGTGTCGATCACCAGGTGGTAGCGGTCCATGTCGTTGCGCATGAGCATGTCGAAGGGCGTCGTGGTCGTGCCCTCCTCCTTGTAGCCGCGCGCGTGGATCCGTGAGGCGCGATCGTGGCGGTAGGCCAGACGGTGGATGAGCCACGGGTAGCCGTGGTAGGCGAAGACGACGGGGGAGGACTCGCCGAAGATCCCGTCGAACTCCTTCTCCGAGAGACCGTGCGGGTGCTCCGACTCGTGCTGCAGGCGCATCAGGTCCACCACGTTGACCACCCGCACGCGCAGGTCGGGGATCTGCTCGCGCAGGATCTTCGCCGCCGCGAGCACCTCGATCGTCGGGATGTCCCCGGCGCAGGCGAGGACGACGTCGGGCTCCTTGCCCTCGACCTCGGTCCCTGCCCACTCCCAGATGCCCAGGCCGCGCGTGCAGTGGACGATCGCCTCGTCCATGCTCAGCCACTGCGGTCCCGGCTGCTTGCCCGCGACGACCACGTTCACGTACTGGCGCGAGCGGAGGCAGTGGTCGTAGGTGGACAGCAGCGTGTTGGCGTCCGGCGGCAGGTAGACCCGCACGATCTCCGCCTTCTTGTTGACCATGTGATCGATGAAGCCCGGATCCTGATGGGAGAAGCCGTTGTGGTCCTGACGCCACACGTGCGAGCTCAGCAGGTAGTTGAGCGATGCCAGCGGCCGGCGCCACTCGAGCTCGTTCGTCACCTTCAACCACTTCGCGTGCTGGTTCACCATCGAGTCGACGATGTGGATGAAGGCCTCGTAGGAGTTGAACAGCCCGTGCCTGCCGGTGAGGAGGTAGCCCTCGAGCCAGCCCTGGCACTGGTGCTCGCTGAGCACCTCCATGACGCGGCCGCGCGGAGCCAGGTGCTCCTCGTCGTCGTCCGGCACGAACTGCGCGTTCCACTGCTTGTCCGTGGCCTCGTAGACGGACTGCAGGCGGTTGGACGCGGTCTCGTCGGGCCCGAAGATGCGGAAGTTGTCGGGGTTCGCCTCGATGACGTCTCTCAGCCAGTCGCCCAGCACGCGCGTGGCCTCCGAGGCGGCCGCCCCGGGGCGCGGGACGTCGACCGCATGCCTGCGGAAGTCGGGCAGGCGCAGTGCCCGCAGCACGGAGCCGCCGTTGGTCACGGGGTTCGCCGACATCCGTCGGGTCCCGGCGGGCGCGGTCTCCGCGTACTCCTCGCGCAGCCGCCCCTCCTCGTCGAACAGCTCCTCGGGTCGGTAGGAGCGCAGCCACGAGTCCAGGACCGCGAGATGCTCGTCGGTGTCGCGGGCGTTGGACAGCGGCACCTGGTGGGCCCGCCATGATCCCTCGGACTTCTTGCCGTCGATCTCCGCGGGCCCGGTCCATCCCTTCGGCGTGCGGAAGACGATCATCGGCCAGGTGGGCCTCTCCGGCTCCCGTCCGGCGACGTCGTCCTCGGCCGCCTTCGCCTTGATCTCCGCGATGCGGTCCAGGGCCGTATCGAGCACCTCGGCGAAGCGCGCGTGCGCCGCGAGCGGGTCCTCGTCGTCGAAGCCGCCGGTGAAGAACAGCGGCTCGTGGCCGTACCCGCGCATGAGGTCGGCGAGCTCGTCCTCGCCGATGCGCGCCAGCACCGTGGGGTTCGCGATCTTGTACCCGTTGAGGTGGAGCACGGGGAGCACCACGCCGTCGGTCAGGGGATTGATGAACTTGTTGCTGTGCCAGGACGTGGCCAGAGGGCCGGTCTCGGCCTCGCCGTCGCCGACCACGGTGAACGCGAGGAGCCCCGGGTTGTCGAGGACGGCCCCGTAGGCGTGGGAGAGCGAGTAGCCGAGCTCGCCTCCTTCGTGGATCGAGCCCGGGGTCTCCGGCGCCGCATGGGACGGGATCCCGCCGGGGAACGAGAACTGGGTGAACAGGCGGCGCATGCCGGCCTCGTCCTCGGTGACCGAAGGGTAGGTCTCGGTGTACGTGTGCTCGAGGTACCCCGCGGCGACCACGCCGGGCCCGCCGTGGCCGGGGCCGGTCACGTACATCGCGTCGAGATCGCGCTGGCGGATCGCCCGGTTCATGTGCGCGTACAGGAACGTGAGCCCGGGGGTCGTGCCCCAGTGGCCGAGCAGGCGGGGCTTCACGTGCTCGCGCGCGAGCGGCGTGCGCAGCAGCGGATTGTCCATCAGATAGATCTGGCCGACGGAGAGGTAGTTCGCGGCCCGCCACCAGCCGTGCAGGCGGAGTAGCTTCTCCTGGTCGGGGTCGGTGCCTTCGGCTGCGGGCCGGACCGGCTGGGTCGGTGCCTCGTCCATGGGACTCTCCTCGTTCCTCGGGGGACCGGGCGGATGCGTCGTGTGCCCCACGCTAGGGCTGCGTGCGCTCCCGCGGAACCCCTCGGGCCCGGTCCGCGCCGCGGCGCGCGGATCCGGCTACGCTCCGTGCATGGCACAGGCGAAGAAGCAGCAGAGCCCTCGTCCGACGAAGAGCACGAAGCAGGGCGGGGGCGCGAAGTCGGCGAAGCCGGCAAGATCGGCGAAGGTGGCGACGAAGTCGTCACGCGATCTCCGACCCGTCGTCCTCGCACCCGGCTCCCTGCCGGACGACGTCCCGAGCGGCTTCCCGGTCCCGCCGGGCTGGACGGGCGACGTCCATGAGTTCGACCCCCACGCGACCCCCGGCTTCGACGGCGGCAAGAAGAAGGGCGAGAAGCGCCTTCTGGCCTGCGACGACTCCCTTGCTGATCTGCAGGAGCGGCTCTTCGCCGCGCACCACGGGGCGACGTCAGGCGGGCGCAGCGTGCTGCTGGTCGTCCAGGGTATGGACACCTCCGGCAAGGGCGGGATCATGCGGCACGTCGTCGGCGCCGTGGATCCGCAGGGGATCTCGATCACCGCGTTCAAGGCGCCCACCGAGGAGGAGAGGCAGCACGACTTCCTGTGGAGGATCCGCCCGCACGTGCCCGCGGCCGGGCAGATCGGCGTCTTCGACCGCTCGCACTACGAGGACGTGCTCATCCATCGGGTCCACGGATGGGCCGACGCCGAGGAGATCGAGCGGCGCTGCGCCGCGATCAACGCCTTCGAGAAGGAGATCACCGACTCGGGGGTCACGATCGTGAAGGTCATGCTCCACCTCTCGTACGCCGAGCAGGGGGAGCGGCTGATCGAGCGCCTCGAACGACCGGACAAGCACTGGAAGTTCAACCCGGGGGACATCGACGAGCGCGGGTACTGGAGCGCCTACATGGACGCCTACTCGAAGGCGCTCAGCGCGACCTCGACCCCGCACGCGCCGTGGGTCGTGGTCCCCGCCGACCGCAAGTGGTACGCCCGGATCGCCGTGCAGCAGCTGCTGCTGCAGGCCCTGGGGGAGATCGACCCGCAGTGGCCCGCCGCGGACTTCGATGTCGCCGAGCAGACCGCGCGACTGCGGGAGACCTTCGCCTCGCAGCGATGAGTCGGGGACGACGGGGCACAATGGACGGAGCAGCGCACATCGAGCAGAAGGATGCATGACATGGCCACCACCGCCTTCAAGGGCACCCCCGTTACCACCGTCGGCGAGCTCCCCGCCGTCGGCTCCGCCGCCCCCGCGTTCGAGCTCGTCGGACAGGACCTCGGCACCGTCGCCTCCGGCGACTTCTCCGGCCGCCGGATCGTGCTGAACATCTTCCCGTCCCTGGACACCGGCACCTGCGCGATGAGCGTGCGCCGCTTCAACGAGATCGCGAGCGGCCTGGAGAACACGGTCGTCGTGTGCGCCTCGAAGGACCTCCCGTTCGCGCAGGCCCGCTTCTGCGGTGCGGAGGGGCTCACGAACGTCGTCACCGGCTCCGCCTTCCGGTCGGGCTTCGGGGAGGACTTCGGGGTCACGCAGACCGATGGCCCCCTGCAGGGCCTCCTCGCTCGCGCGGTCGTGGTGATCGACGCCGACGGCACCGTGCTGCACAGCCAGCTGGTCCCGGAGATCTCCGAGGAGCCCGACTACGACGCCGCCGTGGCGGCGCTCGGCTGACACGGATCGCCGTCGGACGACCGACGTCCTGAGCGAGGCCCCGGGCAGCCGTGCCCGGGGCCTCGCGCGTGCTCATGGCACGTGCGTCCGACGCGTGAGGCGCAGTCCAGGGCGACCCGCGGCCGGGTCTAGGGTTGCAGGTCGGACCGCATCCGCCGAGCGGTCCGACGCACACGCCCCTCGGGCCCCGAGGGACGGCGAAGGAGGAGAGGGCGCGTGGATCCGCAGTCGCTCGTGGTGCTGCTCGTGATGGGTGCCCTCGCGGGCGCGATCAACTCCGCGGTGGGCAGCGGATCCCTGCTCACGCTCCCCGTGCTCCTCGCCCTCGGCCTCGATCCCGGCACCGCCGTGCGCACCAACACCATGGGCATGGTGTTCTCGACCGTCGGCTCGTTCTTCGGCTACCGGCGCGAGATCTCGGCCGAATGGCGCGACGTGCGCCCGCTCGCCGCCATCGTGGTCGTGACCGCGACCATCGGGTCCTGCCTGCTGCTGATCTCACCGCCCGGGGCGCTCCAGGTCGTCGTGCCCGTCCTCATCGTGGTCGCGCTGCTGCTCGTGGTCTTCCAGAAGCGACTGGCCACCTGGATCCCTCGGCGGGGGACCGGCCAGAGGGACGCGGACGCCGGCAGCAGCGCGGCCGCCTACCGCTCGCCGGGCCTCATGGTCTCCATGGGCGCCGCCTCGATGTACGGGGGCTACTTCACGGCCGCGCAGGGCATCCTCTACCTCGGCCTGCTCGGTGCCTTCACCGGCCGCTCGATGAAGAGCGTCAACGCCGTGAAGAACCTGTTCAGCCTGCTGGTGAACGTGATGGCGGCACTCGTCTACCTGGTGGCCCACTTCGCCTTCGGTGCCGACGTGCGGTGGGAGGGCGTGATCGCGATCGCGCTCGGAGCCCTGCTCGGCGGCTACTTCGGCTCCCACCTCACCAAGCGGCTTCCCGAATGGGTGCTGCGCGGCACCATCGTCGTGATCGCGCTCCTCGCCCTCGTGCGTCAGATCCTGGGCTGAGCGGCCCGCTCCGCTCCCACGCCCTTCGACGCGGGCGGAGCGTGCGGAGAATTCGTTCGACGCCGCCGCCGTCCCCTCGATAGCGTCCCGCCCATGGGAACCCTTCTCCGTGCGGTCCCCGCGGACCGCGCACTCACCTTCCGCGACCGCCGCGCCTGACGGCGCGCCGTCGCATGATGCGCGCCGTCCCGTCGAGAGCCCTCGCACCCGGACGCGCGAACCTCGCCTCCCCCTGCCGCCGGCACGGGTGAGATGCCGGGTGCTCCGACCCGACAGCACGGAGACCACCCATGCCCCGCTCCCTCCATGGCGGACGCCATGAACTCGGCCAGAACTTCCTCGTCCACCGACCCACTCTCGAGCAGATCGCCGACCTCGTCCCCCGGGACGGCACGAGCGTGCTCGAGCTCGGCGCCGGCGACGGCGCCCTCACCCGTGTGCTCGCCGCACGGGGCGTGCCGCTCACAGCCCTCGAGATCGACGAGCACCGCGCCCGGGCGCTGCGCCGCAAGCTGCCCGGTGCCCGCGTGATCGCCGCCGATGCGCTCACCCATCCGCTCGAGGCGGCGACGATCGTCGGCAACATCCCCTTCCACCTGACCACACCCATCCTGCGGCGCCTGCTGCGGGAGCGCAGCTGGCGTCGCGCCGTCCTGCTCACGCAGTGGGAAGTGGCCCGCAAGCGCGCCGGGGTGGGCGGATCCACCCTGCTGACAGTCCAGGCCGCGCCATGGATCCGCGCGAGGCTCGAGGGGCGCGTGCCGTCGCGTGCCTTCCGTCCCGCACCGTCGGTCGACGGCGGGATCCTCGTGCTCGGGCGCCGCGAGCACCCCCTCCTCCCGCTCCGGGAGCGCGCCGCGTACGAGCGCTTCGCGCGCTGCGTGTTCGCGGGCGGGGGAGGGACCCTCGAGCGGATCCTTCCGAGGGCCCTGCCTCCTCGCGGGGCGTCGGGCCGGCGCCGGATCGACGACGCACTGCGGGCGGCCGGCGTCGCGCGCCGGGACCGGCCCCGGGACCTCGCGCCTCGCCAGTGGGCGCTGCTCTGGAAGCGGCTCGGCCGCGCGCCCCGCGACTGAGCGCGTGCCGGGCGCTCGTGGTCCGACGACCTCGTGGTCCGACGACGAAGGGCCCGGATGCCGAAGCATCCGGGCCCTTCCGGTGGTCGACCGCCCTCGGGAGGTGCGGTCGACCCTCAGCGCGTCAGCGCATCAGCGGTCACAGCGCGGAGCTGATCTCCTCGACGATCGCGTTGAGCGTGGTCGAGGGACGCATGACGCTCGCGGCCTTCGCCTCGTCGGGACGGTAGTAGCCGCCGATGTCGGCCGGCTTCCCCTGCACGGCGAGCAGCTCGCCGTCGATGGCCTCCGCCTTGCCCGCGAACTCCTGGGCGATGGGGGCGAACGCCTCGGCGAGCTCCGCGTCGTCGGACTGCGCGGCCAGCTCCTGCGCCCAGTACAGGGCGAGGTAGAAGTGGCTGCCGCGGTTGTCGATCGTGCCGAGCTTGCGCTGCGGGGACTTGCCGTTGTTCAGCAGGGTCTCCGTCGCGCGGTCCAGGGCGTCGGCGATCACGCGGGCGCGCTCGTTGTCCGCGGTGCGCGCGAGGTGGCGCAGGGACTCGGCGAGGGCCAGGAACTCCCCGAGGGAGTCCCAGCGCAGGTAGTCCTCCTCGACGAGCTGCTGGACGTGCTTGGGGGCGGAGCCGCCCGCACCCGTCTCGAACAGTCCGCCGCCGTTCATGAGCGGCACCACCGAGAGCATCTTGGCGCTCGTGCCCAGCTCCATGATCGGGAACAGGTCGGTGAGGTAGTCGCGCAGCACGTTGCCGGTCACGGAGATCGTGTCCTCGCCGCGGCGCACGCGCTCCAGGGTGTGCTTCGTGGCCTCGACGGGGGAGAGGATCCGGAGGTCCAGGCCCTCGGTGTCCTCCTCGGCGAGGTAGGCCTCGACCTTGGCGATGAGGTTGCGGTCATGGGCGCGGGACTCGTCCAGCCAGAACACGGCGGGCATCCCGGACTCGCGCGAGCGGCGCACGGCGAGCTGCACCCAGTCGCGGATCGGGGCGTCTTTGGCCTGGCAGGCGCGGAAGATGTCGCCGGCCTCGACCTGCTGGGCCATCAGCGCCGCGCCCGAGGAGTCGCGCACCTCGACGCGGCCGTCGGCCTCGATCTCGAAGGTCTTGTCGTGGCTGCCGTACTCCTCGGCCTTCTGCGCCATCAGGCCGACGTTCGGCACGGTGCCCATGGTGGTCGGGTCGAAGGCGCCGTTCGCCTTGCAGTCCTCGATGGTGGCCGCGTAGACGCCCGCGTAGGAGGAGTCGGGGATGACGGCCAGGGTGTCCTGCTCCGCGTCGTCCTTGTTCCACATGTGGCCGGAGGTGCGGATCATCGCGGGCATCGAGGCGTCGATGATGACGTCGCTGGGCACGTGCAGGTTGCTGATGCCCTTGTGGGAGTTCACCATGGCGATCGCCGGGCCCTCGGCGAGGCCCTTGGTGATCTCCTCGCGCACGCCCGCGGCGACCTCGGGGTCCAGGGCGTCGGCCCCGGCGAGGATGCCGCCCAGGCCGTTGTTCGGGGACAGGCCCGCCGCGGCGAGCTGCTCGCCGTACGCCGAGAAGAGGGCGGGGAAGAAGGCGCGGACGGCGTGGCCGAAGAGGATCGGGTCGGAGACCTTCATCATCGTGGCCTTGAGGTGCACGGAGAACAGGACGCCCTGCTCCTTCGCGGCCCGGACCTGCGCGGCGAGGAAGGCGTCCAGCGCGCGGGCGCCCATGACGGTCGAGTCGACGACCTCGCCCTCGAGCACGGGGATCGAGGGCTTCAGCACGGTCTCGGCGCCGTCGGCGGCGACGTGGACGATCGAGAGCTCGTCGTCCTTCTCGAGGACGACGGACTGCTCGTTCGCCCGGAAGTCGTCGGCGTCCATGGTCGCCACGGTGGTCTTCGAGTCGGCGGACCATGCGCCCATGCGGTGCGGGTGCTTCTTCGCGAAGTTCTTCACGGCCTGGGGCGCGCGGCGGTCGGAGTTGCCCTCGCGCAGCACGGGGTTCACGGCCGAGCCCTTGACCGCGTCGTAGCGGGCGCGCACGTCCTTCTCCGCGTCGGTCGACGGGGACTCGGGGTAGTCGGGCAGGTCGATCCCGGCGGCCTGCAGCTCGGCGATCGCGGCCTTGAGCTGCGGGACCGAGGCCGAGATGTTCGGCAGCTTGATGATGTTCGCCTCGGGGGTCTTCGCGAGCTCGCCGAGCTCCGCGAGCGCGTCGGCCTCGCGCTGGTCCTCGGGCAGGAGGTCGGAGAAGGCCGCGACGATGCGGCCCGCGAGCGAGATGTCCCGCGTCTCCACATCGATCCCGGCAGTGCGCGAGAACGCCTCCAGGATCGGCAGGAACGACACGGTGGCGAGCATCGGCGCTTCGTCGGTGTGGGTGTAGATGATCCGCGACATGATCGGTGGGGCTCCCTCGGGTCGGGGTGATGTCTCGACGTCAAGACTATCCGAGGGCGCGCGCGGCGTCCTCAGGGAGGGCGGGGCCGAGCGGCCCCGCCCGTACGCCGCCCGCAACATGCCCGCGCCCCGTCCCCCCCCCCGCCGGCAGCCCACCCGCGCCGCGGCCGCGAGGGCTCGCCCTCCCCGTCCCAGGCGTCGGGCCGAGGGGGCCGGTGCGCGGGCGTCCTCCTAGACTTCCCCCATGTCCTTCCTCTCCGTGACCGACCTGCGCGGGACCCGTCCCGGTCCCGCCGAGCTCGCCGCCTCCCTGCCCCGTCCCGAGGTCGACGTCGCCGCGGCGGCCGAGGCCGTCGCCCCGGTGATCGAGGACGTCGCGACGCGCGGCGCGGCCGCCGTCCTCGAGGCCTCCGAGCGCTTCGACGGCGTGCGGCCCGAGCACCTGCGCGTCCCTCCCGCGGAGATCGCGCGGGCGCTCGCCGAGCTCGACCCCGCGGTGCGCGCGGCCCTGGAGACCGCGATCTCGCGGGTCCGCGCCGTCGACGCCGCCCAGGTGCGCGAGCCCGACAGCGTCGAGGTTGTCCCCGGCGGACGCGTCACCCAGCGCTGGGTGCCCGTGCGCCGCGTGGGCCTGTACGTCCCGGGCGGCCGCGCCGTCCTGCCCAGCTCCGTGGTGATGAACGCCGTGCCCGCGCAGACCGCCGGTGTGGGAACGATCGTGCTCGCCTCCCCGCCGCAGAAGGAGTTCGGCGGCCTGCCGCACCCCACGATCCTCGCGGCCTGCGCCCTGCTGGGGATCGAGGAGGTCCTTGCCGTCGGCGGCGCGCAGGCGATCGCCCTGCTCGCCCACGGCGCCGACGATCTCGGCGACGGCCGTGCGCTCGAGGGCGTGGACCTCGTGACCGGCCCCGGGAACGTCTACGTCGCGGCGGCGAAGCGTCTGGTGCGCGGCGTCGTCGGGATCGACGCGGAGGCCGGGCCGACGGAGATCGCGATCCTCGCGGACGCCTCCGCCGAGCCCCGCCTGGTCGCCGCCGACCTCATCTCGCAGGCCGAGCACGACCCGATGGCCGCCGCCGTGCTGGTCACGGACGACGAGTCCCTCGTCGGCCGCGTCGAGACGGAGCTGGAGGCCCAGGTCCCCGCGGCCGAGCACCACGAGCGGATCGCCGAGGCGCTGCGCGGGCGCCAGAGCGGCGCGATCCTCGTGGACGACATCGGGCAGGGCCTCGCGGTGGTCGACGCCTACGGCGCGGAGCACCTCGAGATCCAGACGGCCGATGCGGCCGGCGTCGCCGCGCGCGTCACCAATGCCGGCGCGGTGTTCGTCGGCCCCTTCAGCCCGGTGAGCCTGGGCGACTACGCGGCCGGCTCCAACCACGTGCTGCCGACGGGCGGCACCTCGCGCTTCGCCGGAGGGCTCGGCGTGCAGTCGTTCCTGCGCGGCATCCACGTCGTCGAGTACGACGAGGACGCGCTCGCCGCGTCACGGGAGGCGGCGACGACGCTCGCCCGCTCCGAGGGCCTGCCGGCCCACGGCACCGCGGTGGACGTGAGGTTCGCGCCCGACGCGTGAGGGTCGGGCGCGTCGACCGGAGAGCGGGGAAGTGCTTCCGCCGGGGCTCGCCCCGGGTCCTCAGGAGTTGTCGGCCTTCTCGGCGGCGATCCTGGCCTCGGCGGCCTTCTCGTCCTCGGTGCCGGTGGTCACCTCGGGCCCGCTCCCCGTCTCGAGATCGGCCTCGTCCACGACCTCGACGACCCTGCGCTCGCCGCGCGTGAGGAAGGTCGCGACCGCGCGCCAGCCGAGCATGAGCACGCCGAGGACGATCGAGGTGACGATCACGAAGGACACCTCGGTGCCGGCCTGCATGAGGGTGCGCACGGCCATGGCGCCGACGATCGTGATCGCCCACACGAACACGCCCTGCGGCCAGATGCGGAAGGGCGCGCGCCAGGTCTGCGCGGCCAGATGGCCGACGAGGAGGGCGGCCGCGAAGGGCCAGCCCACCAGCACGAGATTCTGCGTCGAGATGTCGTAGCCGTGCTGGAGCAGGCCGATCGCGACGAAGAGGACCACGGCGAGGACGTCGCCGATCAGGGCACCGAGGAAGCGAAGCACCGCGCCAGGGTACCGACCCGCGGGTGGTCGGGCGCTGGGAGCGTGGCGGGACGCACGTGCGCGGGGCGGGGAGCGCCCGGCGACGAGGTGCCCGAGCAGGACCGACGGCGGCCGGTTCCGCGCACCGGGCGGCGCGGATCCCACCAGGTCCGGACCTCTACGATGGGGCCATGCCCACCTCGAGCCGACCCGACCCCGCCGCGCCCGGCGCCGATCCCGCAGATCCCATCGCGCGCCCGGGGATCCCGCCGCGCCGGGAGGACCTCGCGGGCGTCGAGCCGTACGGGGCCCCGCAGATCGACGTGCCGCACCTGCTGAACGTCAACGAGAACCCCTTCGGCCCGTCCGCCGAGCTCGCCGCCGATCTGGGACGCGCGGTGCAGGAGGCGTCGGCCGGCCTGAACCGCTATCCCGACCGGGAGTTCACGGCGCTGCGCGCCGATCTCGCCGAGTACCTCGCCGCGGAGTCCGGGGTCCCTGCGTCCGCGGTCGAGGCGGTCTGGGCGGCGAACGGCTCGAACGAGGTCATGCACCAGCTGATGCTCGCCTTCGGCGGGCCCGGCCGGACGGCGCTCGGCTTCGCGCCGCACTACTCGATGTACCCGGAGTATGCGCGCGACACCTTCACCCGCTGGGTCGTCGCCGACCGGGGCCCCGCCCCGGACTTCGCGCTCGACGCGGACGACGTGCGCGAGGCGATCTCCGCGCACCGTCCGCACATCGTCGTCCTCACCAGCCCGAACAACCCGACGGGAACGGCGCTCGACCCGGAGGTCGTGCGCGCCGCCGCCGAGGCGCTGCTGCCCAGCTCGGGGATGCTGGTGGTCGACGAGGCCTACGGCGAGTTCCGGCGCGACGGCGTGCCCAGCGCCCTCGAGCTGCTCGGCGAGTTCCCGAACCTCGTGGTCACGCGCACGATGTCCAAGGCCTTCGCGCTCGCCGGCGGGCGCCTGGGGTATCTGGTCGCGGACCCGCGGATCGTCGACGCGGTCCGCGTGGTGCGCCTGCCCTACCACCTCTCGGCCGTCACGCAGGCCGTCGCCCGCACCGCCCTCGCGCACCGTGAGGAGCTGCTGGGGCAGGTCGAGCGGCTGCGCGCCGAGCGCGACGCTCTCTTCGATCACCTCGTCGAGCGCGGTCACGTCGTCGCCCCCTCGGACGCGAACTTCGTGTACTTCGAACCGCTCCTGCACCGGGCCGCGAGCCGCCACGAGGTGTGGGAGGCTCTGCTCGAGCGCGGCGTGCTCATCCGCGAGGTCGGGCCCGAGCCCTGGATGCGGGTCTCCGTCGGCACGCCCCAGGACAACGCCGCATTCCGCACCGCCCTCGAGGAGGCCGACCCCCGATGACACAGATCCCCGACGCGCACCGCGCGCACCGCACCGCGAGCATCTCGCGCACCACTCGCGAGTCCAGCGTCGAGGTGTTCCTCGACCTCGACGGCAGCGGTCAGGTGGACGTCTCGACGACCGTGCCGTTCTACGACCACATGCTCACGGCGCTGGGCACCCACGCGCGCTTCGACCTCACCGTGCGCGCGAGCGGCGACACCGACATCGACGTCCACCACACGGTGGAGGACACCGCGATCGTGCTCGGCCAGTGCCTGCGCGAGGCCCTCGGCGACAAGCGCGGCATCACCCGCTTCGGCGAGGCCACCATCCCGCTCGACGAGGCGCTCGCCCACGCCGTGGTCGACGTCTCCGGCCGCCCCTACTGCGTGCACACCGGCGAGAGCGAGGCGCAGGCCCTGCATCTCATCGGGGGGCACTTCACGGGGTCGCTGACCCGGCACGTCCTGGAGTCGCTGTCCTTCCACGCGGCCATCTGCCTGCACATGCGCGTGCTCGCCGGTCGGGACCCGCACCACATCGTCGAAGCCCAGTTCAAGGCCCTCGCCCGGGCCCTGCGCGCCGCATGCGCGCCCGATCCGCGCGTCGCCGACATCCCCTCCACGAAGGGAGCACTGTGAGCACCGCAGAACCGCCCCGCCCCTCCGGCGGCGACGACGACATCGACGCCGAGTTCGCGCGCCTCACCCAGGGCCTCGATCTCGGAGGCGACGTCGAGGACGCCGCAGAGGAGTCCGAGCCCTTCACCGTCGAGGACATCATCGGCGGCGGGGACGACGAGGAGCCCGCGATCGCCGTGGTCGCCACCTCCGTCGCCTCCGCGAAGGCACTCGCCGGCGCGATCCGCCTGGGCCGCGAGGCCCGCACCGACGGCGCCGACATCCCCGCCGGCGCGCGCGTCCACGACACCGGCATGGGCGCCATCGCCGTCGGCGCCCTCCAGGAGGACGCCGCCCACGAGCTCGCCGCCGTCACCTCGACCGCCCTGCAGCGCAACGGCGTCGTCCTGTTCTGGCGCAAGGGCGACCGCATGACCGCCACCCGCTACAAGGCGGGGGAGCGCGGGGACGACGTGTCGCCCGCGATCGTCATGGGAGCGATGGACGAGGTCGTGGAGCAGCTCATGCTCGGCTCGGCCGACGTCGCCACCCTCGGCGAGGGCTACGACCCCGCCGTCCTCACCCGTGACGAGGCGCTCGCCTGGATCGCGAAGGGACGCAAGGGTCGATGAGCGGGAGCGAGAACAGCCCCTCCCCGCAGAGCGACGTCCCTGCGCCGCGCGTCGTCGTCCTGGACCACGGCAGCGGGAACGTCCGCTCCGCCGTGCGCGCCCTCGAGGCCTCCGGCGCTGACGTCGAGCTGACCGCCGATCGGGATAGCGCACTCGGAGCCGACGGGCTCGTCGTCCCCGGTGTCGGCGCCTTCGCCGCGACCGCCGCGCAGATCCGCGCCGTGGGCGGCGACCGCATCATCGAGCGCCGCCTGGCCGGCGGGCTCCCGGTGCTCGGCATCTGCGTGGGCCTGCAGGTCATGTTCGCGGCCGGCACCGAGCACGGAGAGCGCGCGGCGGGCCTCGACCAGTGGCCCGGCGAGATCACCCGCCTCGAGGCCGACGTCGTCCCGCACATGGGCTGGAACACGGTCGAGGTCCCCCAGGGCAGTCGGCTGTTCGCCGGCATCGAGGACGAGCGCTTCTACTTCGTCCACTCCTACGCCGCCCGCTCCTGGGAGCTCGAGTCGCAGCCGCCCATGCCCGACCCGCTGGTCACCTGGTCCGATCACGGCGGCGACCGCTTCGTCGCCGCCGTCGAGAACGGCGCGCTGACCGCCACCCAGTTCCACCCGGAGAAGTCCGGCGGGGCCGGGACGCGTCTGCTGCGCAACTGGCTCGCGGGACTGCCGCGCCTCGCGACGAGGTCGGCCGCCTCATGATCCTCGCCTTCGTCATGCTCTTCGCCGGCGGGATGCTGCTCGGCGGCGCGTGGTCCTTCCACCGTTCGGGCAAGCCCTGGTGGCTGCGGATCCTGCTCCTCGTCCTCGGTCTCGTCTGCGTGGCCGTCTGCGTCTGGCGCATCCAGACCTGACGCGCGATCCCGCCGGCCCTCGGGCCCTGTCCGCAGCCTCGACCGGCCCTTCCTCTCACCTCTCCCACCGTCCGTTCCCGGAGGACCCCATGACCAGCCCCGTTCTCGAACTCCTGCCCGCCGTCGACGTCCAGGACGGCCAGGCCGTCCGCCTCGTCCAGGGTGAGGCCGGCACCGAGACCAGCTACGGATCGCCTCTCGAGGCCGCCCGCACCTTCGAGCACGGCGGGGCGAGCTGGCTGCATCTCGTGGACCTCGACGCCGCCTTCGGACGCGGTAGCAATGCGAACCTGCTCGCCGAGGTCGTCGCGGCCGTCGACCTGCAGGTCGAGCTCTCCGGCGGCATCCGCGACGACGCGAGCCTCACGGCCGCGCTCGCGACCGGGTGCCGCCGCGTGAACCTCGGCACCGCCGCCCTCGAGAACCCGGAGTGGACGGCCGAGGTCATCGCCGAGCACGGCGACCGCATCGCCGTGGGCCTCGACGTGCGCGGCTCGACGCTCGCCGCCCGCGGCTGGACCAAGGAGGGCGGCGACCTCTGGGAGGCGATCGAGCGCCTCGACGCCGCCGGCTGCGCCCGCTACGTCATCACCGACGTCACGAAGGACGGCATGATGAGCGGCCCCAACGTGGACCTGCTGCGCCGCGTGTGCGAGAGCACCGACGCGAAGGTCGTGGCCTCCGGCGGCATCTCCTCGCTCGACGACCTCGCGGCGCTGCGGACCCTCGTCCCCGAGGGCGTCGAGGGCGCGATCGTCGGCAAGGCCCTCTACGCCGGCGCGTTCACCCTGCCCGAGGCCCTCGAGGTGGCGGGGCGCCCGTGACGCCCGCGGGAGAGGTGCCCGGCCCGTCGAGCCGAGAGGCGCCGGATCCGGCCGGTGGAGCCGCGCCGGACCCGGAGAGCACCATGGGCGGGCGCACCCTGCCCGCGCACTTCCGCGAGAAGTCGCGCTTCACCGACACCGCGGGCACCAGCTGGGCGGGCCGTGACTACACCACGAGTCCCTTCCCCGAGGACGACGGCACCACGCCGCGCCCCGTCGCCGAGGCGCTCGACGCGCTCACTGCGGGGCGCGACCCCTCCCGGCGGCACCTGGTCGACGCGCTCGCGGGCAGCCGCGTGCTCGTGCCGATCATGGCCGTCGCCACCGAGGAAGGCACGACAGCCCACGGCCTGACCGGCGACAACGGGGCCGACATGGCGATGGTCTCCATCACCGCGCCCGACGGCTCGCGTGTGCTGCCCGTGTTCACCTCGGTCGTCCAGCTGCAGCGCTGGCAGCAGCGGGCCCGGCCCGTTCCCACGCCCACCGCGCAGGCCGCCCAGGCGGCCGTGCAGGAGGGCATCACCCAGCTCGTGCTCAACCCCGCCGCGCAGGCGGGAGAGGTAGGGGCCGGCGGGACGGGAAGCCCGGGCCCGGCAGGGGCGGACCCTGCGGCCGACGCGTGCGGACCCGTCCTCCTGCAGCGCTCCGTGCTGTGGGCCCTCGCGCAGGGGAGGGACTGGGTGCCCCCGCACGAGGACCCCGACGTCGCTGCGGAGCTCGCGCGCATCGCCGACACCCTGCCGGAGGTGCTCGCGCTCGCGCCGCGCCCCGGCGAGCGCGCCGAGGTGGACCTGCTGGTGCGCCTGCGTCCGGGTCTCGACGCGGCCGACGTGCAGAGGGTCGTCGGGGCGCTCGGGGAGCACCTCGGCGCCTCGATGCTCGTCGCGGACCGGGTGAGCTCGCTCAAGCTGACGCTGGGCCGGTGAGCGCGCCCGCGTGGAGGCCCGGACAGCAGTGTCAGAAGCTTCGGTCGCGGCGGTCGCGGCGCGGTCACGTCGGCCGCGTCGTTCGACGAGCCGACGGGGACTCAGCTGACGCGGCCGGTCCACTTCTCGCCCGGCGCCCGTCCCGGCTCGTCGGGGAAGGGCAGGGCCTCCGCGAAGGCGAGCTGCAGGGTGCGCAGGCCGTCGCGCAGCGAGCGCGCGTGCTCGTTGCCGACCTCGGGGGAGGCGGCCGTGACGAGCCCGGCGAGCGAGGCGATGAGCTTCCGCGCCTCATCGAGGTCCTGGTAGTGGCCCGTCGCCTCGTCCTCGGCGAGCCCGATCTTCACGGCGGCGGCGCTCATCAGGTGCACGGCCGCGCTCGAGATGATCTCGACGGCCGCGACGTCGGCGATGTCGCGCGCAGCGTCGGAGGCGATCCCGATCTCGGCATCCTGCGGAGCGTGGGCCGCGTGGTCATGACCCGCGTGCTCGTGCGCGCCGCCGTCGGAGGAGCCGTGCGCCCCCTCGAAGCGGAAGGACTGGGGGACCTCGGGGGCGCCGGCGGTGCCGGGGGAGTCCGCGTCGTCGGCGGGGCTGGCGGGGGTGCCGAGGTCGGGCATGTCGTTCACAGGGTCCTTCACGAGGTCGGGGGGAGGGGCGACGCATGTCACGGGGCGCGGCGTCGTCCTCCTGGTAGCATAGGGGACCGGAACATGACGTTCCCCTTTGCAAGTGGAGCCTCTCCCACCTCGCGGCGCGCAGTCGTCGGGGTCGTGTCGCAGCCTGACGTCCGCGTCGGCGGCGCGCCCGTGCGGCGCGTGCACTCGAGGCCTCCACATCCGTGTGGGGGCCTTCGTCATGTCGTCGGACACCGAGGTGAGGAGACACCCATCAGCGAACAGCGCATCAATGGCCAGATCAGGGTCCCGAAGGTCCTGCTGGTCGGACCCAATGGCGAACAGGTCGGCACCGTGCGTGTCGAGGACGCCCTGCGGCTCGCCGCGGAGGCCGACCTCGATCTCGTCGAGGTCGCCCCGGGCGCGAACCCGCCCGTGTGCCGTCTCATGGACTATGGCAAGTACAAGTACGAAGCCAACATGAAGGCGCGCGAGTCCCGCAAGAACCAGACCAATACGCTCCAGAAGGAGATTCGTATGGGTCTGAAGATCGATACCCACGACTACGAGACCAAGCGTCGCAACGTGGAGAAGTTCCTCGCCGGCGGTGACAAGGTCAAGGTCATGGTGCGCTTCCGCGGCCGCGAGCAGGCTCGTCCCGAGCGCGGCATCCAGCTGCTGGGCCGGATGGCGGAGGACGTCTCCGAGCTCGGCTTCGTCGAGTCCCACCCGCGCCAGGACGGCCGCACCATGGTGATGGTCCTGGGCCCGGTGAAGAAGAAGTCCCAGGCGCGCGCGGAGGCCCGCAAGCGCCGCACCGACGCCGAGAAGGCCGCCGCCAAGGAGCCCGCCTCCGAGGACGCCGCGACCGCCTCGTCCGAGGACTCCGGCAGCACGCCGGACCCCCAGTCCTGATCGCTCGCCCGCACCCCGCGTGCGGGCCCACGATCCCATTCAGAAGGAGAACAGGCTGATGCCGAAGAACAAGACCCACTCGGGCACCAAGAAGCGCGTCCGGGTGACCGGCTCCGGCAAGCTCATGCGCGAGAAGGCGAACGCTCGCCACCTGCTCGAGCACAAGAGCTCCACCCGCAAGCGCCGTCTGGGCAGCGACACGAACGTCGCGAAGTCCGACGCCAAGCGCGTGAAGAAGCTTCTGGGCCGCTGAGCCCCCTCGCGGGATTCCTGAGTTCCCGCACCATCGAACTCGAACACCAGCGAAGGAGAATCACGTGGCACGTGTGAAGCGGGCGGTCAACGCCCAGAAGAAGCGTCGGGAGATCCTCGAGCAGGCCAGCGGCTACCGCGGGCAGCGCTCGCGTCTGTACCGCAAGGCGAAGGAGCAGGTGCTCCACTCGCAGACCTACAACTACCGCGACCGCAAGGTCCGCAAGAGCGACTTCCGTCGTCTGTGGATCCAGCGCATCAACGCTGCGGCGCGCGCGAACGGCATGACCTACAACCGCCTCATCCAGGGCCTCGGGCTCGCGGGTGTCGAGGTCGACCGTCGCATGCTCGCCGAGCTCGCGGTGAACGACGCGCCGGCCTTCGCCGCGCTCGTGCAGACCGCCAAGAGCGCCCTGCCGAAGGACGTCAACGCCCCCGCGGCCTGACCCTCGACAGTCGGCTCGCACGATGAGCACCACGGAGCGCCCGGACAGCTGGGCGATCACCTCCCCGAGATCAGATCGGGTGAAGAGGATCGCCGCGCTGTCCGGGCGTTCTGCTCGTCGTAAGCAGGGGCGGTTCCGCGTCGAGGGCCCGCAGGCCGTCCGCTCGCTCCTGCAGCATTCCGCCCCGCTCGTACGGGAGCTGTACGTCACCGCCGACGGTGCCTCGGCGCATCCCGACATCCTGGAGCTCGCGGACGCGCACGCGATCCGCCCCCGCGACGTCGACCCCTCGATCCTGCGGGCGATGACCCGCGGCGAGGAGGACGGCGCCGCCGCATCCATGGCAGCGCCGCAGGGCGTCCTCGCCGTCGCCGACCTCCCCTCGCCGTCCCTCCGCGCGGTGCTCGACGCCCTCCCCGACGGGCCGGTCACGGCCCTCGTCCTCCACGGCATCCAGGACCCCGGGAACGCGGGCACCCTGATCCGCGCGGCCGACGCCTCGGGGGCGCGCGTGGTCCTCGCGACCACCGGCACCGTGGACCTGTACTCCCCGAAGGTGGTCCGCTCGGCGACCGGCAGCCTCTTCCATCTGCCCGTGATCGCCGGCATCGCCCCGGAGGAGCTTGCGCCCGCCCTGCACGGTGCGGGCATCTCTGTGCTGGCGACCAGCGGGTACGCCGATCACGACCTCTTCGCGACAGAGCTCCCCGCGCGTGCGGCATGGGTCATGGGCAACGAGGCCCACGGTCTGCCGCAGGAGGTGCTCGATGCGGCCGACCTCGCCGTGCGGATCCCGCTCGCGGGAGACGCGGAGTCCCTCAACGTCGCGATCGCCGCGACCGTCTGCCTCTTCGAGACCCTGCGCCGACGCTGAGCGCGTGACTACGCCACGGCGCCGTGCTCCTCGAAGGGGTCGACCGTGCCGGCGATATGGTCCGCGAACTCGATGAGTCGCGCACTGCTGATCGGATCCAGCTCGATCATCCGTTCCACATCACCCTCCTGCTCATCGACCGGGAACTCGTCCGGAGCGAAGGCAGGGAGCATGAACACGCTCGCGGGCGGGGTCCGGTGCGGGACGACGTCCCGAGAAGGGGCGACGTCCCTGTGGGAGTCGCCGTCCCCGCGCAGGACACGGCGCAGCGGGGGAGCACTGCTCGCATAGCTGCGTCCCATCGGGGTCGTGATCTCGTAGGCGCGGGACGGAGCCCGGGCCGGCGGTGCGTGCGGAGGTCCGGATCCGCACTGCTCGGTGTCCTCGAGGGTGCCGCTCCAGCCGGGCAGCTCCATAAGGTAGTTGCACCCTTCGCAGCGGGCGACGCCGTTGGCGACGACGGTCTCACCGCCGTCCGCATGCCGCACGACGTGGTCGATGTGGCGGGCGCGGGCGTCGCAGAACGGCGTGCGGCAGTGCTGATCAGCGATCTCCACGAAGCGCCGCTCGCTGCCGGTGAATCGTCGTCGGCCGGCATCGGCGTCCCGCAGGCGCCCGGAGACCGGATCGGTGTACAGGCGGCGGACGAAGCGCGCAGGGTCTGCGGGGAGCTGCGGGTCGGGCGACTCCGGATCCTTCGCATTCCCTGACCCCTGCGGCGCTGCGAGCGCGAGCCGGCGGGCGATCGCCGCGGTCATGGGGTGCCCTTCGACCCACGCGGTGTCCTCGCCGCCCGCGAGCAGTGAACCGTCGGTCATCGGCAGCTGGATCTCCACGTCCACGTCCTCGGGGCGCTCGAGTCCCGTGGTCCGTCGGAAGAGCGCATCGGCCATGTGCTGGCCCCTCGTGCCCTCGACGCAGGCAGCCCGTGCGCTCGAGGCGGCGTCGTCGAGCGCTTTGTACACGGCCACGCCCTGGACGAGGGGGAGCAGCGCGCTCACGCGCACCACCGCGTCGGAGACGGGACGGATCGAGACGTGCCGTTCACCGACCTCGCGCTCATGGCGGGCGAGCGCGGCCCGCTGGTCGATCTCGTCGGCGCGGGCCCTGGCCATCCCGCCCGCGCGGCGCGGCGAGACCTCCGGCAGGTGCTCGGCCACGGAGTCATCCACGCGTGCGCGGTCCTCGTCGTCGAGGCAGAGCACGGCCTTGGCGACCTCGTCGGCCGACCATCGCGAGATCTCTCCCCGCGCGAGCAGCCCCATGGTCCGCGGGAGGGTCTCCACGATCACCCGGTCCAGGGCGAGCTGGTTGCCCGTGCGCGCAGGCGAGGCGTGCCGGGCGAGGCCGAGCTCGTGCGCGAGCCCCTTGCCGATCGCCTCGCGCGGGATCCCGTCGTCCCGCTGCTGGGCGATGCGCGCATCGCGGAACGCGACGGAGGCGCGCATCTGCACCGCATCGGTGCGCGAGCGCAGCCCCTCGCTGACGGCGACCGCGTCGAGGAGCGCCTCGGGGAGGGACAGAGCCGACGTCCCGGCAAGGGCGGGGACATCACCGGTGAACGATCCCTCGGACTCCGACGCATCGGCGTCGAGCTCAGAGAGGATCCCCTCGGCGCGCTCGACGAGGCTCGCGGCGGATTCCAGGAGGGCGAGCGCGTGCGCCGCGGGGGCCGCGTGCTGCGGCAGGGGCGTGGCCGTGTGCGTCATCGACGTCACCTCCCGCCCGCGTCGTCGCTGGTCATCCGGGTCATCGGGCGGGCCGTCGGCGGAAGCCGATGCCGTCATCCGATGCTGTCCTCAGACTCTACGAGGACGCACCGACATTCGACGCCGCGGGACGCGGCATGTGGAGAACGCGCGCTGGGGAGGAACCGTGCGAGGCGGCCCGCCGCCCCGCGATCCGTCCCTCATCGACGGTCGCCGACCACCCGCGTCGCAGCGATACGGTCGTGGATTCCCCGGCCGGAGCCCAGCATCACGGTGCCCACGAGCACGATGACCACGCCGTAGAGCAGCACTGTGGCGACCATCGTCCCCGCCGCCCCGGTGTCGAAGTCCCCGTAGACCGCGCCGACGGCGACCACATGTCCCAGCTGCCACGGGATCGCGATCTTCACGAGATTCCGGACGAAAGCGCGGGCGAAGGGGACGCGTGCCCCATCGGGCCCATCCGCCCCGTCCGGCCCGCCCGGCCCGCCCGGCATCGTCTCGACGCGCAGCCCCTCGCGCCGCTTCCCCCACGTCGATGCTCGCGGGCCGGACTCGGCGCGGGCCGCCCACAGCGCCGCGAGCAGGGGCGGGATCGCGCTCGAGACGAGGGCGACGGCGCGTGCGGTGCCGGCGTCCCCGATGTGCATCGCGAGCGGAATCCCGATCGGGAGCATCGCCGCAGGCAGCACGAGGTATCCCACGCAGTCGCGCGCGTAGGCCCGTGCACGGCGGACGAGGAGCGGGGCGAGCCGGCGGCCCATCAGACCGCGCCGCTCGCCGCGATGCCGCGCATCCTCGCGCTCCTCGTCGCCCATGTGGTCAGCTCACAGCCAGTCGCCCCGCGCGGCCTCGATCTCGGCGCCGATCGTCGTGTCCGGGCCGTGTCCGGTGTGGACGATGGTCTCCGGAGGAAGCGCGAACAGGCGCTCGCGGATCGAGTCCTCGATCGTGGGCCGGTCGCTGAAGGAGCGGCCGGTCGCGCCGGGGCCGCCCTGGAAGAGCGTGTCCCCGGTCAGCACGCAGTCGAGCGCCGGGACGCGGTAGCAGACGGAGCCGGGGGAATGGCCGGGTGTGGAGATCGCCTCGATGTCGGTCCCGGCGACGGTGAACTCGTCGCCGTCGGCCATGTCCCCGTCCCAGGGCAGGTCGCCGTGGGTGAGCTTCCAGACCTCGGCGTCCGCGGGGTTCAGCAGCACGGGCGCCTCGAGCGCCGTCGCCAGCTCAGGGGCGAAGCGCGAGTGGTCGTCGTGCGCATGGGTGAGCAGGATGCCCACGCACTCGCGATCGCCGACGAGCGCCCGGATCGCGTCGACGTCGTGCGGGGCGTCGAAGACGACGCACTGCTCGTCGTCGCCCAGGACCCACACGTTGTTCTCGACGTCGAAGGTCTCTCCGTCCAGTGTGAACGTGCCGGAGGTCGCCGTGTGATCCAACCGCGCCGTCATCGGTTCACCACCACGGTGCGCAGCACGTCGCCGTGATGCAGCGAGTTCAGCGCGTCCTCGACGCCGCCCAGGTCGGTGGTGCCGGTGACGAAGCGCTCGAGCGGGAGGCGCCCCTGCAGGTAGAGGTCCGTGAGGTAGGGGAAGTCGCGCTCGGGCAGGCAGTCCCCGTACCAGGCGGACTTGAGGGAGCCGCCGCGGCTGAACACGTCGGCCAGCGGGATCGTGAGCTCCGCATCGGGGTGCGGCACGCCCACGAGCACGACGCGACCGGCGAGGTCGCGCGCGTAGAACGCGGTCTCGTAGGTGGAGGGGATGCCCACGGCGTCGATCACGACGTCGGCCCCGAATCCGCCGGTGAGCTCCTGGACCCTCTCGACGATCTGGTCCCGGTCGAGGTCCTTGGTGTTGATGGTGTGGGTCGCGCCGAGGTCGGACGCGGCCTGCAGCTTCTCCTCGACGATGTCGAGGCCGATCACGGTGGTCGCGCCCGCGAGCACGGCACCGGCGATCGCGGCGCTGCCCACGCCGCCCAGGCCGATGACGGCCACGGTCTCGCCGCGCTGCACGTCGCCGGTGTTCAGGGCCGCGCCGAGGCCTGCCATCACGCCGCAGCCGAGCAGGCCTGCGACCTCGGGGCGGGCCTCCTCGGAGACCTTCGTGCACTGCTTCTCGTGGACGAGGGTCTTGTCGGCGAAGGCGCCGATGCCGAGCGCGGCCTCGAGCTCGGTGCCGTCGGCGAGCGTCATCCGCTGCGAGGCGTTGTGGGTGGCGAAGCAGTACTTCGGCTGGCCCCTGCGGCAGGCCCGGCAGTCGCCGCACACCGCGCGCCAGTTCAGGACGACGAAGTCTCCGACGGCGACGTGCGTGACCTCGTCGCCGATCGCCGAGACGCGCCCGGCGGCCTCGTGGCCGAGCAGGAACGGGAAGTCGTCGGTGATCGCGCCGTCGCGGTAGGCGAGGTCGGTGTGGCAGACACCGCAGGCCTCGATGTCGACCACGACGTCGTGCGCCCCGGGATCGGGGATGACGATGTCGGTGAGCTCCGCCGGCTCGTTCGGATGGCGAGCGATGACGCCCTTGACGGTCGTGGGCATGGTGGGGCTCCTTCCGCTGGTGGTGGTTCCCGGCCAGCCTATCGGCCGGGTCCGCCCGACGAGCCCTCCTGCGGGCGGGTCGGCGCGGTGCGCGCAGCCCTCCTAGAATGGTCCGCGGTGCGGCGGGGCCGACGGGCGATCCCCCGCGGCGCGCCACCCGCACATCAGCCCACCGGACGAAAGCGATACCCGTGTCCGAGACACCTCCCAGCCCCGACCCCGCGGCCGTCACGATCGACGAGCCGACGATCGGCGCCGCCGTCGACGCCGCGCTCGCCGCGATCGCGTCGGCGGGCAGCACCGCCGAGCTCAAGCAGGTCCGCATCGACCACGTCGGCGACGCGAGCGTGCTCTCGCGCGCGAACGCCTCGATCCGGGACCTGCCCAAGGACCAGAAGGCCTTCGCCGGCAAGCTCGTCGGCCAGTCGAAGGGCCGCGTCCAGCAGGCGCTCGCGGCCCGCCAGGCCGAGCTCGCCGAGGCCGAGGAGGAGGCCGCGCTCGCGCGCGAGACGGTCGACGTCACGGTGCCCGTGGATCGTCGTCCGCGCGGCGCCCGTCACCCCATGCGCACCCTCCAGGACCGCATCGAGGACTTCTTCGTCGGCATCGGCTGGGAGATCGCCGAGGGCCCGGAGCTCGAGACCGGCTGGTTCAACTTCGACGCCCTGAACGCCGACCCGAACCACCCCTCGCGCTCGCTGCAGGACACCCTGTACGTCGCACCCGAGGACTCGGGCCTGCTGCTGCGCACGCAGACCTCCCCGGTGCAGATCCGCGCCATGCTCGAGCGCGGCGCCCCGCTGTACATCGCCTGCCCGGGCACCGTGTACCGGGCGGACGAGTTCGACGCGACCCACTCGCCGATGTTCAACCAGGTCGAGGGCCTCGCGATCGACACGGACCTGACCATGGCGAACCTCGTCGGCACGCTCGACGCCTTCGCCGCCGCGATCTTCGGCGGGCGCCCGATCACCCGCCTGCGCCCGAACCACTTCCCGTTCACCGAGCCCAGCGCGGAGATGGACTTCCGCTGCTTCAACTGCGAGGCGCGACTGGGTCTGGACCACGACGCCGACCCGGCCTGCCGCGTGTGCGGCGGCACCGGCTGGATCGAGATGGGCGGGTGCGGCATGGTCCACCCGAACGTGCTGCGCTCGGCGGGCGTGGACCCCGAGGAGTACCAGGGCTTCGCCTTCGGCCTCGGCATCGAGCGCATCCTCATGCTGCGCAACGGCGCGGACATGCGAGACATCGTGGAGGGCGACGTCCGCTTCTCCCAGCACTACGGGACGGAGATCTGAGATGCCCCGCATTCCGCTCACCTGGCTCGCCCAGCACGTGACCCTTCCCGAGGGCGCGAGCGCCCTGCAGGTCGCGACCGACCTCTCGCGCGTCGGACTCGAGGAGGAGGCGATCTTCGGCGCCCAGGTCACCGGGCCGCTGGTCGTCGGCCGCGTCCTGGACCTGGTCAAGGAGCCCCAGAAGAACGGCAAGACCATCAACTGGTGCCGTGTCGACGTGGGCCCCGAGCACAACGAGGCGCAGGACGACCCGAAGGATCCCCAGCCCGGCGAGGAGCGCCCGAGCCGCGGCATCATCTGCGGCGCCCACAACTTCGTCGAGGGCGACCTCGTGGTCGTCTCCCTGCCCGGCACCGTGCTGCCCGGGCCGTTCGAGATCGCCGCCCGCAAGACCTACGGCCACGTCTCCGACGGCATGATCTGCTCGGGCGACGAGCTGGGCCTGGGCCCGGATCCCGACGGCGAGGACGGCATCATCGTGCTGGGCCGCGGCCACGCCCGCGGCCTCACCGGCGAGCCCGGGGACGACGCGATCGCGCTGCTGGGCCTCGGCGAGGAGGTCGTCGAGATCAACGTGACGCCCGACCGCGGCTACGCCTTCTCGATGCGCGGGGTGGCCCGCGAGTACGCCCACGCCACCGGCGAGGCCTTCACCGATCCCGCCCTCGAGGTCGAGGTCCCCGCGGCCGACGGGCCGGGCGTCGAGGTGCGCCTGTCCGACGAGGCACCGATCGACGGCCGCCCCGGCTGCACCCGCTTCGTCGCGCAGGAGGTCACGGGCATCGACCCGACCGCCCATGCGCCGCGGTGGATGCAGCAGCGCCTGGTGCTCGCGGGCATGCGCCCGATCTCGCTCATCGTGGACGTCACGAACTACGTGATGCTGGATCTCGGCCAGCCCCTGCACGCCTACGACGCCGCCGAGCTCGTCGCGCCCATCACGGTGCGACGCGCGCACGCGGGCGAGAAGCTCGCGACCCTCGACGACAAGCCCCGGGCACTGGATCCCGAGGACCTCGTGATCGCCGACGCGGGCGCGGGCGACCGAGCGATCGGCATCGCGGGCGTCATGGGCGGGGCCTCGACCGAGGTCTCGGCCGCGACCAAGGACGTCGTCCTCGAGGCCGCGAGCTTCGACCCGGTCACGGTCGCCCGCTCCGCGCGCCGGCACCGCCTGCCCAGCGAGGCCTCCAAGCGCTTCGAGCGCGGCGTGGATCCGAAGCTGCCCGCGATCGCCGTCACCCGGGCCGCGCAGCTGCTCGCCGAGTACGGCGGCGGGACGGTCTCCGCCGCCCGCACCGACTCCGGCGCGGACTCCGTGCAGGGCCCCGCCCCGATCGCTCTCGAGGTCGGGGCGCCCACGCGGCTCGTCGGCGTCGAGTACACGAGGGAGCAGGTCCGCGAGGCGCTCGAGAAGATCGGCTGCACGGTCGAGGACGGCCCGGCGGGCGACGGTCCCGCCGAGGGGACGGCGGACGGCGGGGGGAGCTTCCTCGTCACCCCGCCCAGCTGGCGCCCCGACCTCAGGATCCGCGAGGACCTCATCGAGGAGATCGCGCGTCTCCTCGGCTACGAGCAGATCCCCTCGGTGCTTCCGCAGGCGCCCGGCGGCGCGGGCCTCACGCGAGCGCAGAAGAGCCGCCGCTACGCGGCCCGTGCGCTCGCCGAGGCGGGCCTCGCCGAGGTCCTCTCCTTCCCGTTCGTGCCGCAGGGCGTGTTCGACGAGCTCGGCTACGGGCCCGAAGACCCGCGCCGCGACGCGGTGCGCCTGCTGAACCCTCTGGCCGACGACGAGCCGCTGCTGCGCACCGAGCTGCTGCAGACCCTGCTGCCCGTGGCACGGCGGAACCTGGGCCGTGGCCAGGAGTCGCTCGCCCTCTTCGAGGTCGACGCCGTCTCCCGCGCGGGATCGGGCCCGATCCCGCCGCTGCCGGCCGCGCAGCGCCCCACGGACGCTCAGCTCGAGGCCGTGCAGGCGGCCATGCCCGTGCAGTCGCGCCACCTCGCCGCGATCCTCGGCGGAGCCAGCGGGCCGGACTCGTGGTGGGGGAGCGGCCGGGCCTGGGACTGGGCCGATGCGATCGACCTCGCCCACCGCGCGGCGGCCGCCGTCGGCGCCCGTCTCGAGGTGCGCGGACGCGAGCACGCGCCCTTCCATCCGGGCCGCTGCGCCGAGCTGCGCACGGATGACGGCACCGTGGTCGGGTACGCGGGCGAGCTGCACCCGAAGGTCGTGAAGGCCTTCGACCTGCCCGCACGCACCTGCGCGCTCGAGCTCGACCTCGAGCAGGTCATCTCCGCGGCCCCCGCGGTCGTGTCCGCGGAGCCCGTCTCGACCTACCCGCTCGCGAAGGAGGACTTCGCGTTCGTCGTCGAGGACTCCGTCTCCGCGAGCGCCGTCGAGGCCGCGATCATCGCCGGCATCGGCGACGTGCTCGAGAGCGTGCACCTGTTCGACGTCTTCACGGGCGACCAGGTCGGCGAGGGCAGGAAGTCGCTGGCCTTCGCGGTGCGGCTGCGCTCGCAGGAGGGCACGCTGTCCGCGAAGGAGATCGGGGCGGCGCGCGAGCGCTGCGTCCAGGCCGTCGCGAACGCCGTGGGCGGCGTGCTGAGGGCGTGAGCACAGCGTGAGGCCGCTCGGAAGGTGCTGTTGAGCGGTGAACGGAGGCGGAGCGCGACCCCATGGTCGCGCTCCGCTTCTGCGTTCGGGCGCTCCAGGAGTTTTCGGTGGCGCCGCGTCGGCGTCGACCCCACGCGGCAGCACCCTCCCCGGAACCACCCCGCCCGGAACCACCCCGCCCGGAACCACCCCGCCCGGAACCACCCCACCCTCACCCCGATGTGCGTGACTATGCATCCTTCTGTATAGTTCTGCGTATGACGTCCTCCGCAGCCCTCGACGCGCCCGCACCGCACACCCCGCACGCCCCTGCGCGTCTGCGCGCCGCGGTCGTCGGCGCCTCCGGGTACGCGGGCGGCGAGACCCTGCGGATCCTCGCGGACCATCCGCGGATCGACGTCGCCACCGTGACCGCGCACTCGAGCGTCGGCAAGCGCCTCAGCGAGGTCGCGCCCCACGTGCACCTGGACGAGGATCTCGAGCTCGTCGACACCACCGTCGAGAACCTCTCGGGCCACGACGTGGTCGTGCTGGCCCTGCCGCACGGCCAGTCGGGGCAGATCGCCGCCCAGCTGCGCGCGAGCGATCCCGAGGTGCTCGTCGTCGACCTCGGCGCGGACCACCGGCTCGAGAGCGCCCAGGACTGGGCCGACTACTACGCGGGGCAGCACTCGGGGACGTGGACCTACGGCATGCCCGAGCTGCCGCTGGTCGCCGAGGGATCGGAGGGATCGGCCGACGCCGCCCCCCGCCAGCGCGACCTGCTGCGCAGCGCCCGCGAGATCGCCGTGCCCGGCTGCAACGCGACCGCGGTGACCTTCGCCCTCGCACCGCTCGTGCGCGCGGGCCTCGTCGACCATCGCGCACTGAGCGCCGTCCTCCCGGTGGGGTATTCGGGCGCGGGCCGCAGCCCCAAGCAGCACCTGCTGTTCGCGGAGGCCGCTGGCGGCGCCTCGGCCTACGGCGTCGGCGGCACGCACCGCCACATCCCCGAGATCCTGCAGAACCTGCGCCGCGCCTCCGGCACCTCCGACGCGCGCCTCACGTTCACCCCCGTGCTCGTGCCCATGACGCGCGGCATCCTCGCCGTGGTGACCGCGCCCGCGGGCGACGGCGTCACCGAGCAGGCGCTCCTGGACGCTCTCGGCGCGGACTTCGCGGACGAGCCGTTCGTGCACGTCCTGCCCGCCGGGGCCGTCCCCAGCACCCAGCAGGTGGTCGGGGCGAACACGGTGCGCATCAGCGCGACCGTGGACCGACGAAGCGGGCAGGTCACGGTGATCTCCGCGATCGACAACCTCGTCAAGGGCACCGCCGGCGCCGCCGTGCAGTCCATGAACATCGCCCTCGACCTCCCGGAGACCCTGGGCCTGCCGCGCACCGCCCTCGCGCCCTGAGCGCCCGCGCCGCTCGGCGCCCCTCCATCGTCCGCCTCTCATGCACCACGGGAGACACACCATGTCCGTCACCTTCCCCGAGGGATTCCTCGCCGCCGGGATCTCCGCCGGCATCAAGGCGTCCGCCGCCGCGGATCTCGCCCTCGTCCTCAACCAGGGGCCGCTCGACGTCGCGGCCGCCGTCTTCACCTCCAACCGCGTGCAGGCCGCGCCGGTCCAGTGGTCCCGCCAGGCCGTGGCCGACGGCCGTGCCCGCGCCGTGATCCTGAACTCGGGCGGAGCCAACGCCTGCACCGGCCCCGAGGGGTTCGCCGACACCCACCGCACCGCGGAGCACGTCGGGGCGCTCCTCGAGATCTCCGCCCAGGACGTCCTGGTCTGCTCGACGGGGCTGATCGGCGAGCGCCTGCCGATGGATGCGGTCCTCGGGGGCGCGATGAGCGCCCGCGACGCCCTGGATCCGGGGGCCGACGCCGGGGCCGACGCCTCGCGCGCCATCATGACCACGGACACCGTGCCGAAGACCGTCGAGATCACGACGCCCTCGGGCGCCCGCATCGGCGGCATGGCCAAGGGCGCGGGGATGCTCGCCCCGCAGCTCGCGACGATGCTCGTGGTCCTCACCACGGACGCCGTCGTCACCGCGGACGTCGCCGACCCCGCCCTGCGCGAGGCCGCCCGCACCACCTTCGACCGGGTCGACTCGGACGCCTGCATGTCCACGAACGACACCGTGATCCTGCTGGCCTCGGGCGCGAGCGGCATCGAGGTCGGCGCGGCCGAGCTCGCCGAGTCCCTGCGGGAGGCATCGGCGTCCCTCGCCCGCATGCTCGTCGCCGACGCCGAGGGCGCGAGCCACGACGTGCACGTGGTCGTCACCGGCGCCACCAGCGAGCACGCGGCGCTCGGCGTGGCCCGTGAGATCGCCCGCTCGAACCTCGTGAAGGCGGCGGTCTTCGGCAACGACCCGAACTGGGGGCGGATCGTCTCGGCCGCGGGCTGCGTGCCCGAGGAGGTCGCGCCCTTCGACCCCGATGCCCTGTCCGTGCACGTGAACGGCGTGCAGGTCTGCCGCGAGGGCGGGGCCCACGAGGACCGCTCCCTGGTCGACATGACCCCGCGCGAGACCCTCGTCGAGGTGGACCTCGGAGCGGGGGAGGCCGACGCCGACATCTGGACGAACGACCTCACCCACGACTACGTCGAAGAGAACAGCGCCTACTCCTCATGACCGAGACGACCCCCACTCCGTCCGGCGCGCCCGGTGCTGCCGGCTCCACCGGGCCCGCCGCGCCCGGATCCACCAGCACGACCGGGCCCGCCGCGCCGCTCGCGGACTCCAAGAACCCCCTCGGGGACCTCACGCCCGCGCAGGCCGACGCCCGCGCGAAGTCCGAGATCCTCATCGAGGCCCTGCCCTGGATGCAGCGCTTCATGGGCAAGATCGTCGTCGTCAAGTACGGCGGGAACGCCATGATCGACGACGAGCTGCGCCGCGCCTTCGCGGCCGACATGGTCTTCATGCGCCATGCCGGCATCCACGTCGTCGTCGTCCACGGCGGCGGCCCGCAGATCAACGCGATGCTCGAGCGGGTCGGCGTCGAGAGCGCCTTCCGCGCCGGACTGCGCGTGACCGACGAGGAGACCATGCAGATCGTGCGGATGGTGCTCGTGGGCCAGGTGGGCCGCGAGCTCGTCGGCCTCATCAACGAGCACGGGCCCTATGCGATCGGCATGTCCGGCGAGGACGCCCGCCTGTTCTCCGCGCGCCGCCGCGGCGCCGTGGTCGACGGCGAGGAGCTCGACCTCGGGCACGTCGGCGCGGTCACCCAGGTGCGGCCGGAGTCGATCCAGGACCTGCTGGATGCGGGACGGATCCCGGTGGTCTCCTCGATCGCCCCGGAGATCGACGCCGACGGGCGGCCGACGGGAGCGGTGCTGAACATCAACGCCGATCTCGCGGCGGCCGCCCTGGCCGCGGGGCTCGACGCCGAGAAGCTCGTCGTCCTCACGGATGTCGAGGGGCTGTACCGGGACTGGCCCGATCGCGACTCCCTGATCCCCGAGATCAGCGCGAGTGCCCTGCGCGAGATGCTGCCCTCGCTGACGGCGGGCATGATCCCGAAGGCGGAGTCGCTGCTGGACGCCGTGGACGCCGGAGTGCGCACCGCGGCCATGACCGATGGCAGGATCGCGCACGCGGTGCTGCTCGAGGTGTTCACCGCCAAGGGCGTGGGCACGATGGTGAGGAGGGACGACTATGTCTGAGCGGATCGCAGAGGAGCAGGCGGCCGACGGCGAGGACCTCGCCGCGCGCTACTCCCGCTCGATGCTCGGCGTCTTCGGCACGCCGCAGCGGGTGCTCGTGCGCGGAGAGGGCGCGCTCGTGTGGGACGCCCAGGGCAGGGAGTACCTGGACCTGCTGGGCGGGATCGCCGTGAACGCGCTCGGCCACGCGCATCCTTCGCTGGTCGCCGCGATGACCAAGCAGGTCGAGTCGCTCGCGCACGTCTCGAACTTCTTCGCGACGCCCACCCAGATCGAGCTCGCCGAGACGCTGCTGCGCCTCGCGCGGGCCCCCGAGGGCTCGGGCGTGTTCTTCACGAACTCGGGCACCGAGTCCAACGAGGCGGCCTTCAAGCTCGCGCGGCGCACCGAGCGCCCGCGGATCCTCGCCCTCGAGAACGCCTTCCACGGCCGCACCATGGGGGCCCTCGCGCTCACCCACAAGGAGGCCTACCGCGCCCCCTTCGAGCCCCTGCCCGGGGGCGTCGAGTTCGTGCCCCCGAACGACACCGACGCGCTCGCCCGCGCCCTCGCCCCGGGCGACGTCGGGGCCCTGTTCCTCGAGCCCATCCAGGGCGAGGCGGGCGTGGTCCCGCTGGACCCCGAGTACCTCCGGGCGGCCCGGGAGCTGACCACGCAGCACGGCACCCTCCTGATCCTCGACGAGGTGCAGACCGGCATCGCCCGCACCGGGCACTGGTTCGCCCACCAGGGGGTCGACGGGGTCGTGCCCGATGTCATGACCCTCGCCAAGGGACTGGGCGGCGGCTTCCCGATCGGCGCCGTGATCGCCTACGGCCCTCGGGCGCGCGCCCTCCTGCAGCCCGGCCAGCACGGCACGACCTTCGGCGGCAACCCGCTCGGCGCGGCGGTCGCCCTCAGCGTGCTGGGCACCATCGCCGAGGACGATCTCCTGGGCAGCGCCTGGCGCACGGGCGGGCACCTCGCGGACCGCATCCGCGAGCTCGCAGCGACCGATCCGCGCGTGCTCGGCATCCGCGGCGAGGGCCTGCTGCGGGGGATCGCGCTCGCCGACCCCATCGCTCCGCAGGTCGTCAGCGCGGCGCTCGAGGCCGGGTTCATCATCAACGCCGCGAACCCGCGCACGCTGCGCCTGGCCCCGCCGCTCATCATCACGAGCGACCAGCTCGACGCCTTCGTCGACGCCCTGCCCGGGCTGCTCGACGCGGCGAGCGCACCCGCCGACACCGAGACCACCGAGACCGCGACCACCGAGAAGAGGTCCTGAGATGCCCCGTCACTTCCTGCGCGACGACGACCTGAGCCCGCGCGAGCAGAAGCAGGTGCTGCAGCTCGCCCAGGCGCTCAGCGAGGACCGCTTCGCCCGTCGGCCCCTCGAGGGGCCGCGCACGGTCGCCGTCATCTTCGACAAGTCCTCGACCCGCACCCGCGTGTCCTTCGCGACCGGCGTCGCCGAGCTCGGCGGCAGTCCGCTCGTGCTCGACGCGGCGACGAGCCAGATGGGCCGCGGCGAGTCGATCGCCGACACCACCCGCGTGCTGACCCGGCAGGTCTCGGCGATCGTCTGGCGCACCTTCGGCCAGTCCCGCATCGAGGAGATGGCGCACTATGCGACCGTCCCGGTGATCAACGCGCTGACCGATGAGTTCCACCCCTGTCAGATCCTCGCGGACCTGCTCACGATCGCCCAGCACACGGGTGGTCTCGGAGCCGATGACGCGGCGCTCGAGGGGCGCTCGATGGCCTATCTCGGCGACGGCTCGAACAACATGGCGCACTCCTACCTGCTGGGCGGGGTCACCGCCGGCATGGACGTGCGCATCGCGGCGCCGACGAGCCACCTGCCCGCCTCCCCCGTCGTCCGCGACGCCGAGGCCATCGCACGCGAGACCGGCGGGAGCGTCACCATCACCGACGATCCCGCGCAGGCGGTCGAGAAGGCCGACGCCGTCATCACCGACACCTGGGTCTCGATGGGCCAGGAGGGCGAGGGCGGTCGCGGCGAGGAGACCTTCGCCCCGTACGCGGTGACCGAGTCGCTGATGGCCCGCTCGGGCGGGATCTTCCTGCACTGCCTGCCCGCCTACCGGGGCAAGGAGGTCGAGGCCTCCGTGATCGACGGGCCCCGCTCGGTGGTCTGGGACGAGGCGGAGAACCGCCTGCACGCCCAGAAGGCGCTGCTGACGTGGCTGCTCGAGCATCCCGACGCGGACTCCGCGGCGCACGCCCGACCCCTGGGGCAGCGATGAGCACCACGGACCATCCGCGCACGCTCGCGCAGACGAAGACCGCCCGCCAGGAGCGCATCGTCGAGCTGCTCACCACCCGCGAGGTCTCCTCGCAGGCGCAGCTCGCGGACCTCCTCGGCGAATGCGGCATCGACGTCACCCAGGCGACCCTCTCGCGCGACCTCGTCGAGCTGCGCGCCGAGAAGGTCCGCGGCAGCGGCGGCGGGCTCGTCTACCAGGTGCCGGCCGACGGGGGAGACCCCGGGAGCACGCGCCGGGTGTCGAGCACCGAGCTGATCGGGGCCCGGCTGCGCCGGCTGATCGAGGAGCTCCTCGCCTCGGCCGACGTCGCGCAGAACATCATCGTCCTGCGCACCCCGCCGGGCGCCGCCCAGTTCCTCGCCTCCGCGATCGACCGCTCGGTGCTGCCCGAGCTCGTCGGCTCGATCGGCGGCGACGACACGGTGCTGCTCGTGGCCCGCGACAACGAGGCGGCCGACGCCATCGCCGCCCGCCTCCTGGCCCTCGCCGAGGGCCGACGGGGCGAGGGCGAGCCGCCCGACGCAGACGTCGACACCACGCGGACCGCGCCCTGAGCCGAGCCCGCGCCGGGGGACAATGACCCCGGACCTCCGTCGGCAGGGAGGCACCCGTCGCAGCACCGACCCCGCCCCGCCCCGACCGCCGTCGGCCCCGCGCCGACGCACCCACCCGCTTCCACCCCTCACGAAGGAGCATCACCCGTGACCGAACGCATCGTCCTCGCCTACTCCGGCGGCCTCGACACCTCCGTGGCCATCGGCTGGATCCACGACGCCACCGGCGCCGAGGTCGTCGCCTGCGCGGTCGACGTCGGCCAGGGCGGAGAGGACCTCGAGGTCGTCCGCCAGCGAGCCCTGGACTGCGGCGCCGTCGAGGCCTACGTGGCCGACGCCCGCGACGAGTTCGCCGACGAGTACTGCATGCCCGCCCTCAAGGCGAACGCGCTGTACATGGACGCCTACCCCGTCGTCTCCGCGATCTCCCGCCCCATGATCACCAAGCACCTGGTCAAGGCCGCGAAGAAGTTCGGCGCCTCGACCGTCGCCCACGGCTGCACCGGCAAGGGCAACGACCAGGTGCGCTTCGAGGTCTCCATCACCTCGCTCGCGCCCGAGCTCAAGTGCATCGCCCCGGTGCGCGACCTCGCGCTGACCCGCGACCGCGCGATCGAGTACGCCGAGCGCAAGAACCTGCCGATCGCGACCACGAAGCACAACCCGTTCTCGATCGATCAGAACGTCTGGGGCCGGGCCATCGAGACCGGCTTCCTCGAGGACATCTGGAACGAGCCCACCAAGGACGTCTTCAACTACACCGACGACCCGGCCTTCCCGCCGGTCCCCGACGAGGTCGTGATCTCCTTCGAGCAGGGCGTCCCGGTCGCGATCGACGGCCGCCGCGTCAGCCCGCTCGAGGCCATCCAGGAGCTCAACACCCGCGCCGGCGCGCAGGGCATCGGCCGCATCGACATCGTCGAGGACCGCCTGGTGGGCATCAAGTCCCGCGAGGTCTACGAGGCCCCCGGCGCGATGGCGCTGATCACCGCGCACCAGGAGCTCGAGCGCGTGACCCTCGAGCGCGAGCAGGCCCGCTTCAAGCGCAGCGTCGGCGACCGCTGGACCGAGATGGTCTACGACGGCCAGTGGTTCTCCCCGCTCAAGCGCTCGCTGGACGCCTTCATCGACGACACCCAGCGCTACGTCACCGGGGACATCCGGATGACCCTGCACGGCGGCCGCGCGACGGTCACCGGCCGCCGCTCGGAGTCCTCGCTCTACGACTTCTCGATGGCGACCTACGACGAGGGCGACCAGTTCGACCAGTCGCAGGCCAAGGGCTTCATCGAGATCTACGGCCTCGCCGCCAAGCAGGCCGCGGCCCGCGACGTCGCCTTCGGCAACGGCGAGGACGTCGACGCCGCCGACGAGGGATCGAAGTGACGGGCTCCGCCACGTCCCCCGCAGGCTCCGGGGCGGCCTTCGAGGGGTCCGGCTCGTCCTCCCCGGGTCCGGCGGCCGACGGCCAGGGCGTGCCCGACGGCGCGCCCTCGTCCGCCGGCGCCGCGCTCTGGGGCGGGCGCTTCGGCTCCGGCCCCGCGGCGGCTCTCGCGGCGCTCTCGAAGTCCACGCACTTCGACTGGAAGCTCGCGCAGTACGACCTGCGGGGCTCGAAGGCCCATGCGAAGGTCCTGCACGCGGCGGGGCTGCTGAGCGATGACGAGCTCGCACGGATGCACGATGCCCTGGATCGGCTCTCGGCCGACGTGGCCTCGGGCGCGTTCGCCGCGGCCGAGGACGACGAGGACGTGCACACCGCGCTCGAGCGCGGGCTCATCGAGCGCGCGGGCGACGAGCTCGGCGGCAAGCTGCGCGCGGGCCGCTCCCGCAACGACCAGATCGCCACGCTCATCCGGCTGTTCATCCGCGACAGCGCGCGCATCGTCGGGGACCAGGTCCTCAACCTGGTGGGTGTGCTGCTGGAGCGCGCGCGGGAGGTGCACGGTGCGGCGATGCCGGGCCGCACGCACCTCCAGCACGCGCAGCCGGTGCTGCTGAGCCACCATCTGCTCGCCCACGCCTGGCCCCTGCTGCGCGACGTCGAGCGCCTGCGTGATCTCGACGCCCGCGCCGCGGTCTCGCCCTACGGCTCGGGCGCTCTCGCCGGTTCGAGCCTCGGACTGGACCCGCAGGCCGTGGCGGCGGACCTGGGGTTCGAGGACTCGGTGTGGAACTCGATCGACGGCACCGCCTCGCGCGACCTCACGGCCGAGTTCTCCTTCGTGCTGACGATGGTCGGGATCGACCTCTCGCGTCTCGCGGAGGAGGTGATCCTGTGGAACACGAAGGAGTTCTCCTTCCTGACCCTGGACGACTCCTTCTCGACGGGGTCCTCGATCATGCCGCAGAAGAAGAACCCGGACATCGCCGAGCTCGCCCGCGGCAAGGCGGGGCGGATCCTCGGGGACCACACGGGTCTGCTCGCGACGCTCAAGGCGCTGCCGCTCGCGTACAACCGGGATCTGCAGGAGGACAAGGAGCCGGTCTTCGACCAGGTCGACTCCCTGGGCCTCGTGCTCCCCGCGTTCACCGGGATGATGGCGACGCTGGTGTTCCACACCGAGCGCATGGAGCAGCTGGCCCCGCAGGGCTTCTCGCTCGCGACCGACATCGCCGACCACCTGGTGCGCCGCGGCGTCCCCTTCCGGGTGGCGCACGAGATCTCGGGCGCCTGCGTGAAGACCGCGGAGGAGCAGGACAAGGAGCTGTGGGACCTCACGGACGCGGAGTTCGCGAGCATCTCGGAGCACCTGGATCCCTCCGTCCGCGCGGTGCTGAGCGTGGAGGGCTCGATCGGCTCGCGCGATGCGAAGGGCGGGACCGCCCCCGCGCGGGTCGCCGAGCAGGAGGACGCGCTGGACGCGGCGGTCGAGGGCCTGCGCGCCTTCACCCGCGGCGCCTGAGAGCGGGTTCCTGGGTCGGCGCTCGGGTCGGCGCTCGGGCCGACGCCCGGGGCGGCACCCGGGGCGGCACCCGAGAACTCCGTCGCGCCCGGCGCGGTCGGTGGGGGAGAATGACCGCGGCGCCCGCCCGGGCGCCGCGAATAGACCGATCGAGAGGACCTGATCGATGCAGACCATCCTGGACGAGCTCACCTGGCGTGGGCTCGTGGTGCAGACCAGCGGGCGCGAGGCGCTCGGGACGGCACTCGCGGATGGACCGATCAGCCTGTATTGCGGTTTCGACCCCACCGCCGCCTCGCTCCACGTCGGCCACCTCACCCAGGTGCTGACCATGCGCCGCTTCCAGCTCGCCGGTCACCGGCCCTACGCGCTGGTCGGCGGCGCCACCGGACTGATCGGCGATCCGCGGATGTCGGGGGAGCGGGTGCTGAACGACGAGAGCGTCGTCGCCGGCTGGGTGGACTCCCTGCGCGGCCAGATCTCGCGGTTCCTCGACCTCGAGGGGCCCTCCGGCGTGCAGATGGTCAACAACCTCGACTGGATCGGGCAGATGAGCGCCCTGCAGTTCCTGCGGGACGTGGGCAAGCACTACCGCATGGGGACGATGCTCGCGAAGGAGACCGTCGCGCGGCGTCTCGCGAGCGACGAGGGCATCAGCTACACCGAGTTCAGCTACCAGGTGCTGCAGGGCATCGACTTCCTGGAGCTGTACCGGCGCCACGGGGTCAGCCTCCAGTTCGGCGGGAACGACCAGTGGGGCAACCTCATCTCCGGGGTCGACCTCATCCACAAGGTCGAGGGGAAGGACGCCCACGCCCTCACCACGCCCCTGGTCACGAAGGCCGACGGCACGAAGTTCGGCAAGAGCGAGGGCGGCGCCGTCTGGCTCGATCCCGAGCTCACGAGCCCGTACGCGTTCCACCAGTTCTGGCTCAATGCGGCCGACGCGGACGTCGTGAACTACCTGCGCTACTTCACCTTCCGCGACCAGGAGGACATCGCCGAGCTCGAGCAGGCGACGCAGGACGAGCCTCATCGGCGCCGGGCCCAGAAGGCCCTCGCCGACGACCTCACGACCCTCGTGCACGGAGCCGAAGCCACGCGCCAGGCGGAGGCCGCAGCGGCCGTGCTGTTCGGCAGGGGAGAGGTGCGCGATCTCGAGGAGCCGACGCTCGATGCCATCGCCCGAGAGCTCACCACGGTCGAGCTGCCCGGCACGACCGCCCTCGTGGACGCGTTCACGGCGGTGGGCATCATGACCTCGAAGTCCCAGGTCCGACGGGCCGCAGCCGAAGGGTCGCTGACCGTGAACGGCGAGAAGGTCGACGCACAGGGCGTCGAGCGCGCCCTCTCCGAGGCGGTGACGCCCCTGCCCGGCGGGTACGTGCTGGTGCGTCGCGGTCGGAAGGCTGCGGCGATGGTGCGGCTGAACGGCTGAACGGCTGAACGGCTGAACGGCGCCAGAGCTCGACGACTCGACCGCTGAACGGCGCGACGGCCGACGGCCCGCGCCGGCGCAGCCCGCAGGGTTCCTGCCACAGCCGGGCCATCGCGAGGGCCGGGTCCCGACACATGTCGGGGCCCGGCCCTTCCGCATACCGGGTCGCGCAGCACCGGGAGCACAGATGTGATGCCGTGCCCACTCGCAGCTCACACGCCCCGGCACAGGGGCGGCATGGGCGTTCACAAACGCCCGTCACCTGCGAGGACACGCGGTCACGGGGCCACAGCGGGACCCTCGCCCCGAATTGACCGGCCACCTCGCGGCCGCCTAATGTCTTCCTTGTCGCCGCAACGAGGACAACGACGGAGGACCGGCCCCCAGGGGCTCGGGACGACGCCGGCACCGAGGAGCGGGGACGAGCTGGACCGGGCCTCCCGGGACCCGCACCACGATGTGGCGCAGATCCCTCCGGAGGACTTGCGGAAGGCGAGGAGCTTCGACTACAGTCGAGCCTCGCGCCTCCCCGACGGAGAGTCGGGCCGCACCGCGGACGGCGCATCGAGCCCCTGACACAACCCAGGATCTGGGTTGCAACGGTGTGCGCGTGTTGTTTGAGATCTCAATAGCGTGTCTGTTTGTTGATGCCAAATTTTTTGTTTTGGCATGACGGATGATGTAGCAGATTTATATGAATGTGCTAGTCGTTTGTTTTGTCGGGATTATAG
>NZ_JAEDAJ010000024.1 GCF_016623465.1 Brachybacterium halotolerans | reverse complement strand
GTGGTGGCGAGGTGTTGGTGCCAGGCGGTCTCGAGCTCGCGGACGATGAACGGGGTCATCAAGTCGCCCTGGTCCTGCACGGTCAGTTCGACCGCGTCTCCCAGGGACCAGTGCGTGCGACCCAGCGTGCGGGACACAGGGATACCCGGGTCCACGACACTGGACCGACTCCCGCCATGTTTCACCGACCCATCATTCCCGCGATCTGTTCCACCACCCGATGATTTCCCGTCGTCGCGGAGTCTGACGGGGTCGATATCGTGGACGGTTTTCACCTGATGATGCGACCAGCACAACACATGAAGATTCTCGATCTCCGTCACCCCACCTTCCCCGGGATGATCATGATCGAATTCCTCAATATGATCCACCTCCACACCACGACAACTCGCCCGCCCACACCCCGGAACAGCACACTCCGGACCCCGCAACCGCACATGCGTCACCATCTGCGCACTCGGTCGATACCGCTCCGGCGGCAACGGCAAAAACGCACCCGTGACGGGATCGGTCAGGATCCGCATCCACTCCGGGCACTCCCCCGCGAGCTCGCGCGCCATGTCCGCAGGGATCGGATGCTTCCCCTCCAACAAAGCTGGCGCCTCACTCCGACCGAGCAGGGTCAAAAACGGGATGGTCACCAGGATCGCGAACCGCGCCGCGGGCACCTCATGCCCGTCCGTGTTCACCTCACCCCGCAGCAACGCCTCATAGCGCAGGCGGCCGCGAGTCATCGTCTTCCCCGACCCGCGCACGGACCCGTCCTCATCGAACGGAACCTCGTCGTCATCGTCGAGGGCGTGACGCTGAGCGGCCTGCAGCGTCTCCGCCGCGGCATCCAGGGACCGGGCGAACGCGAGGATCTCCGGGACCGGCCCCGTCACCGTCAACGACGCCGTCCCATCCACACCCACCACCGGAACACCGATATGCCGACGGCGCTGGGCACGCTCCACCGACGAGAGATCCAGAAGTGACGTGAACCAGGTGATCAACTCACCCAGCAGGCGACGGAACGTCTCCGAGGTCACCCCGAACTCCCAATCCCCCATCACCCCATCCAGACCCCTCCGGTCCTCCTCCGGCAGGTCACGGGAACGGTGGATCACACGCCGCAGCCACTCGACCGGCAACTCCCCCGCCTCCACCCGCGCGAACAACAACGGGAACAGCGTCAGCGCCTCGTGGGCGTCACGGATCTGCCCATAGGCGACAGTGGTCGTGGTGCGCAGCGCCACCGCCACCTGGACATCCTCCACATCCCCCTCATGCGCCCCGCGCCCTCCACATCCCGTCCCACCCACAACGGCGCCAGGCGCCGCATCAACGCAGCCGCCAGCTGCGACTCCCGGACCGCGAGATCCCAAATCCCCTGCAACTCCACCGAGAGATCCGGGCCCTCCACCGCGAACGTCCGCTCGGCCAGAGTCTCCCGCGACAACGGCCGACGCGGACGCGGACCCCGCGCCACCCGCGGAAGACGACCCGACCCCGACGACACACCCTGAGCAGGCGAGGAATCCGCGGCGTCAGGGGAATCCGATACACCATCATCTTGCCCGGGCGCGAGGGAATCATCGCCATCACCGAACGCATCACCATTCGCGAGCACGATTCCCCTCCCCTCCACCGGGCCTGACGTTCTATACCCCCAAGAATACCCGACGAAACGGACACCACAAGAGGCCGAAGAGAATCTGTGGACAACTTTATCCGTTCCTCCACAACCCCC
>NZ_JAEDAJ010000023.1 GCF_016623465.1 Brachybacterium halotolerans | reverse complement strand
CCGTGGGCAGCATGCGCTACGTCCATGACGAGGTCGATGAGGCCGACCCGACCTCTGCCGACATTCTGCACGGCATCATCGAGAAGCTCGAGCAGCAGGCCTGGTTCATCAGCGCCGAGACCCGCACGCCGGCCTCCTGACACTGCTCACGGAGCTGGTCATCGATCGAAACCAGCCAACGAGTCGATCGCGGCTCGGTGGGTCCCGAGGACAGCCAAGGAGGAGAACACCGATGCACGCGCACGTGCCCCCTCGAAATGTCGCCCGAGCCGCTCGGAGAGCAGTCCAGTGGATCTCCGATGGAAGAGCGGGGAAAGGCTTCACGAACACGGGTGACCACCGCGCTCGCCAGCTCGCAGCTCGCGAATGCGTGAGCGAGGAGCAGGTCGGGAAGATGAAGCGATACTTCTCGCGCCACCGGCATGACGCCGAGGCGCAGGGCTTCCGGAGAGGCGAAGAGGGATACCCGACGCCCGGGCGCGTCGCGTGGGATGCCTGGGGCGGCGACGCCGGGCGCGATTGGGTGGGAAGAAGGAAGTTCGAGGACCTCTGACACCGCGTGACGCCGCGCGAGCCCCGTGCGCGGGTGGTCAGGATCCCAGCGTGGTCAGGATCCCAGCAGCGAGTCCATCGCATCTGATGAAGGAGACGAGCATGAACAGCACGGACAACGAATCGAACACGCAGGATCTCACTCGCCACGATGTCGCCGCGAAGTTGCGGGACACCGGCGTCGTCATGCTGACGACCGCCGTCGGCGGGGACAAGCTGGTGTCCCATCCGATGACCATCCAGGGTGTCACCGATGACGCGGACGTGTGGTTCTTCGTCGGTCTCGAGGGAGATCAGGCGGGCGCTCTCTCCGGGGACAGCGCAGTGAACATCTCGATCGCGGCCGCCGGTTCATGGCTGTCGGTGGCAGGGCATGCAGAATTCGTGGACGATCGTGGGAAGGTCCAGGAGCTGTGGAACGACTCCGCCGAGGGCTACTTCCCCGCGGGTCCGGGTGATCCGAATCTGGGGCTGCTGCTCGTCAGGACCGACTCCGCGCAGTTCTGGGGCCTGCCGGGCGGTCGGATCGCCGGCGCAGCCCACATGGTGAAGGCGATGGTCACCAAGGGGCGGGCGCCGGGTGGGACCGACACCACGGAACTCTGAGCGGCACTACTCGTACTCCTGCCGGTCGACGGTCGACGGTCGCCAGGCGATCCAGCGGCCCAGAGCACTGAGCAGCAGAACGGGCCATGACGCGTCCGGCGCCATCCTCGGATGCGGCACGGGACCAGAAGCCCTCGACGAAGGAGCACCGGTGGACCGGGAGCAGCTGAAAGTCATCATCAAGGACACCATCACCCAGCGGGAGGACGGTCCGAGCAGCAGCGATGCGAACGACTTCGACGTCGAGGCGATCGCCGACGAACTGCTCGAATCCTCTGGCGACGGGAGCATGCTCGACGTGGACAGCGACGACTTCATGACGATCATCGCTCGCCACCAGCGGAGCTGACCCGGCGCTGGTGCGCTCCTCGCGCCGCGGGCAGACCGGCCAGCAGTCGACGCCGCCCACCGAGGACGACGCGGGGCTGCTCGCCGGGAAGGATGGTGAGCGGCTCGCGCGGAGCATGCCAACTAAGCTGGAGGGGTGATGACGTCGTCCCCCGAGGCAGCAGTGCCGGACCCCCGCACCGCCTCGGAGCGCAACCGTCGGCCCCGTGGCTTCATCACCGTCGCGATCGCGGCGATCACGATGATCGGCCCGTTCACGATCGACTCCGTCTTCCCCGCCTTCACCCGCATCGGCGCCGAGTTCGGCGAGTCCGAGGGCGCGCTGCAGCAGCTGGTCTCCGCCTACCTCGCGGCGTTCGCGGTGATGTCGATCTTCCACGGCCCGCTGTCCGACGCGCTGGGTCGCCGGCGCGTCATGCTCGCGGGCCTCACGATCTACGTGCTCGCGATGTTCGCCTGCGTGCTCGCCCCCTCCTTCGGCAGCCTCGTGCTGCTGCGGGTCCTGCAGGGCATGAGCGCCGGCGCGGCGACGATCATCTCCCGCGTCATGGTGCGCGACCTCTATTCCGGCGCTCAGGCGCAGCGACTGATGGCGCAGGTCATGGCCATCTTCTCGATCGCGCCCGCGCTCGCCCCGGTGATCGGCGGCTGGCTCCTGCTGCTCGGGGACTGGCGCTGGGTGTTCGGCGGGATCGGGATCTACGGGCTGCTCGCGATCGTGCTCACGATCCTGCTGCCCGAGACGCTCCCGCCCGAGCGGCGCTCACCGCTGAGGATCGGCTCCCTGCTCGGCTCGCTCGTGCACGTGGGCGCCTCGGCCCTCATGGTCCGCATCGCCTTCGCCACGGCCTTCGGCTTCGCCGCCCAGTTCCTGTTCATCGCATCGGCGCAGATCATCGTGGTGCGCCTGCTGGGGCTCGGCGAACAGGACTTCTGGGTGCTGTTCGTGCCGCTGATCATCGGCATGTTCACCGGCGCCCAGGCCGTCGGTCGACTCGCCGGCCGCCTTCCGCGCACGCGCATGATCACCATCGGTTACCTGGCGACGCTCGGCGCGACCGCCCTGAACCTGCTGCTCGTGGCGCTCGCCCCCGCGCCCAACGGCACGATCTCGCCCGCACTCATCCCCGTGCTCGTCGGCCCCATGCTGATCGGCTTCACCGTGTCCCTGATCTTCGCGCCCATCCAGCTCGAGATCATGGACCTCTTCCCGCACGCCCGCGGCGCCGCCGCTTCGCTGGGCACCTTCTCCTCGCTCGTGCTCAACGCGCTGCTCGCGGGGGTCGTGGCACCGCTGGTGACGGGCTCCCTGGTCACCCTTGCGGCGACCGCGCTGGCGTTCGTCTGCGCCGGGACCGTGCTGTGGCTGTGGCACCTGCGGGCCACGGGCGGGCACGGCGCCGAGGTCGTCGAGGACGGCGAGGTCGTGGCCTAGCGCCGCACCCGACCCGCCGAGCTCCCGATCAGGTCGCGGGTCCGGAGGGCCGACGGAGGGCGGCGAGGACGCTCGGCGCCACGGCGGAGCCGGCGCCGACCAGGCAGAGCAGACCGCCGAGCGCGGCCAGTGGCGGCGGGGTCTCGCCGAGCACGATCCAGGCCATCGCCACCGTGATCCCCGGGACGATGAGCGAGGAGGAGCTGAGCACCCCGGCCGGGGTGCTGGTCAGCGCGTACCCCCACAGCAGGAACGCGCACGCCGTGGGGAAGACGCCCATGTAGACCACCGTGACGATCGAGGCGGCCGACGCCTCCGCGAGCTCCCCGATCAGCGCCGGTGCGAACGGGAGGCAGGCGAGGAACCCGGCGACGATGCCCACCACCGTCATCGAGGTCGAGTCGACATGGAGGAGCAGCGTCTTCTGCGCCAGGACGCTGCCGGCGTACAGCAGGGCGGCCAGCAGCCCCAGCAGCAGCCCGGCTCCGGAGACCCGCTTGCTCGAGGTGGCCACCGTGATCAGGGCGACGCCTCCGAAGGCCACCAGGATCCCCGCCACCAGACGCACGGGCAGGCCCTCGCCCAGCAGCAGTCCCGAGGCTACGGCGACGATGAGCGGCGCGACGTTGACCAGCATCGCGGCCGTCGCCGCGTCGATGAGAAGCTCCGCCGCGCTCAGCACGATGGTGTACGCGGCGAACCAGGCGACGCCCCACCCGATCACGCCCAGCCAGAGCCGCGGACTCCGCGGCATGCGCACGCGGCCGATGAGGGCGAGAGGGAGCAGCACGACGGCGGCGGATGCGCTGCGCAGCAGCGACATCGCACCGGGGGAGAAGTCCGCGCCGCCGGCCCGGATCACGACGAACGAGGACGCCCACATGATCATCACCAGCAGGGCCGCGAGCCACGGCAGGGCGGGATGCGCGGGGCGGGGCGGTGCCGGGGAGAGCGCCGGGTCGGGTGCGGAGGAGGGCGCCGGGGGATGCGCGGCCGAGGGATCGGGCATGGGCCCATGATCCGGCAGCGGCGGAGGCGGTGCCAGCGGGATCCGGACACCGATGCGCAGGGAGTGGGCTGACGGGACCCGCCGCCTCTTGACCACGCTCGATGCGCGTGCCCACCATGAGGCAGGGCGCGGGACAACGAGGTCGGACGCGTCGCTGGGGAGCCGAGGAGGCCACCATGTCGAGCAATCGGGCAGTCGCGTACAAGGGAGCCGGGAAGGTCGAGGTCGTCGACATCGACTACCCCGGCTACGAGCTCAAGGACGGGCCGGGGGTGAACCCCGCGAACATCGGCCGGAAGCTGCCCCACGGGGCGATCCTGAAGGTCGTCACCACCAACATCTGCGGCTCGGACCAGCACATGGTCCGCGGCCGCACCACCGCCCCCGAGGGGCTGGTGCTGGGCCACGAGATCACCGGCGAGGTGATCGACGTGGGCCCCGGCGTCGAGTTCATCAAGACCGGCGACCTGGTCTCGGTGCCGTTCAACATCTCCTGCGGGCGATGCGTGAACTGCAAGATCGGACGCACCGAGATCTGCCTGAACGTGAATCCCGACCGCCCCGGCAGCGCCTACGGGTACGTCGACATGGGCGGCTGGGTGGGAGGGCAGGCCGAGTACGTGCTCGTGCCCTACGCCGACTGGAACCTGCTGACGTTCCCCGACAAGGACCAGGCCCTCGAGAAGATCCTGGACCTGACCATGCTCTCGGACATCTTCCCGACCGGCTACCACGGAGCCGTCACCGCGGGCGTCGGACCCGGCAGCTCGGTGTACATCGCAGGCGCGGGGCCGGTGGGCCTGGCCGCCGCCGTCGGCGCGCAGCTCCTCGGGGCGGCCGTCGTCATCGTCGCCGACATGCAGGAGGACCGCCTGGCGGCAGCCCGCGCCTTCGGCTGCGAGACGATCAACGTCGCCGAGCAGGACCCCCGCGAGCAGATCGCCAGCATCCTCGGCCGTGAGGAGGTCGACTGCGGCGTCGACGCCGTGGGCTTCGAGGCCAAGGGCCACGGGCACGACGCGAAGGAGGCACCCGCGACCGTGCTCAACACGCTCATGGACGTCACCAAGGCCGGCGGCGCCCTCGGCATCCCCGGGCTCTACGTCACCGGCGACCCCGGCGGCGTGGACGAGGCGGCCAAGGAGGGCTCGCTCTCCCTGCGCCTCGGCCTGGGCTGGGCGAAGGCACTCGGGTTCATGACCGGGCAGTGCCCCGTCATGCGCTACCACCGCCAGCTCATGGAGGCGATCCTGCACGACCGCGTGCACATCGCCGATGCCGTGAACGCCACCGTCATCTCGCTCGACGACGCCCCGCGCGGCTACGCCGAGTTCGACAAGGGAGCCGCGAAGAAGTTCGTCATCGATCCCCACGGGACGACGGGGCTCGCGGCTGCGGGCTGAGGCGGCGA
>NZ_JAEDAJ010000022.1 GCF_016623465.1 Brachybacterium halotolerans | reverse complement strand
TGTGGCTCGTCACCGCGCTCCACCCGAACCCGATCACTCGAGTCCAGGGAGCTGCTCGTGACGAGCCACAACCCTCATTCACAAAGGAATGTCCGGCGGCGTCCTACTCTCCCACACCCTCCCGAGTGCAGTACCATCGGCGCAGAAGGGCTTAGCTACCGGGTTCGGAATGGAACCGGGCGTTTCCCCAACGCTATGACCGCCGTAACACCACGAGACAACACCAGCCCACCACACCCCCCACTTCGAGGGATGCGCGGGGTTGTTTCCCGAGAACCACACAGTAGACGCGAGCACAGCACACAACCCTAAATTTTTGTGTTGATAAGTCATCGGCCATTAGTACCAGTCAGCTCCACACATTACTGTGCTTCCACATCTGGCCTATCAACCCAGTCATCTCCTGGGGGCCTCCCACACCACAAGGGTGCACGGATATCTCATCTTGAAGCAGGCTTCCCGCTTAGATGCTTTCAGCGGTTATCCCTTCCCGACGTAGCCAACCAGCCATGCCCTTGGCAGAACAACTGGCACACCAGAGGTCAGTCCATCCCGGTCCTCTCGTACTAGGGACAGGTCTTCTCAAATATCCAACGCGCGCAGCGGATAGGGACCGAACTGTCTCACGACGTTCTAAACCCAGCTCGCGTACCGCTTTAATAGGCGAACAGCCTAACCCTTGGGACCAACTCCAGCCCCAGGATGCGACGAGCCGACATCGAGGTGCCAAACCATGCCGTCGATATGAGCTCTTGGGCAAGATCAGCCTGTTATCCCCGGGGTACCTTTTATCCGTTGAGCGACACCCATTCCACAATGAGGTGCCGGATCACTAGTTCCTGCTTTCGCACCTGCCCGACATGTCTGTCTCGCAGTCAAGCTCCCTTGTGCACTTACACTCAACACCTGATTGCCAACCAGGATGAGGGAACCTTTGAGCGCCTCCGTTACTCTTTAGGAGGCAACCGCCCCAGTTAAACTACCCATCAGGCACTGTCCCTGATCCGGATCACGGACCGAGGTTAGGAATCCAGAACGACCAGAGTGGTATTTCAACAACGACTCCACACGAACTAGCGTCCATGCTTCCCAGTCTCCCACCTATCCTACACAAGCCGTCCCGAACACCAATACCAAACTATAGTAAAGGTCCCGGGGTCTTTCCGTCCTGCTGCGCGTAACGAGCATCTTTACTCGTAATGCAATTTCGCCGAGTTCGCGGTTGAGACAGTGGAGAAGTCGTTACGCCATTCGTGCAGGTCGGAACTTACCCGACAAGGAATTTCGCTACCTTAGGATGGTTATAGTTACCACCGCCGTTTACTGGGGCTTAAATTCTCAGCTTCGCACCACAAGGGCGCTAACCAGTCCTCTTAACCTTCCAGCACCGGGCAGGCGTCAGTCCGTATACAGCGTCTTACGACTTCGCACGGACCTGTGTTTTTAGTAAACAGTCGCTTCTCCCTGGTCTCTGCGGCCCTCACAGCTCTCACTGCTCAGGCCCCCCTTCTCCCGAAGTTACGGGGGCATTTTGCCGAGTTCCTTAACCACGATTCTCTCGAACGCCTCGGTATTCTCTACCTGATCACCTGAGTCGGTTTAGGGTACGGGCGACCGTATTCGTCACGCCGGAACTTTTCTTGGCAGTACAGGATCACTCACCTACGCCCATACGGGATCCCCATCACGTCTCACCCCATACGGCACCGCATTACCGGTGCGCGGGCTGCACGCTTAGACGGACTATTCCATTAAGTCCGCGGAAGCTACCTCACTGCGTCATCCCATGCGCTGACCTACTACATGCTTGGTTCCCAGCCTCACCCCCACCCACATCCCGAAGGACATGGAGGAGACTCGGGTGGTTAGCATCACACGCCTCGGTATGGGTCCTCCTACGATCGGTTCGGGAATATCAACCCGATGTCCATCGACTACGCCTGTCGGCCTCGCCTTAGGTCCCGACTAACCCAGGGCGGATTAACCTGGCCCTGGAACCCTTGATCAATCGGCGGACGGGTTTCTCACCCGTCTTTCGCTACTCATGCCTGCATTCTCACTCGTGCAGCCTCCACCACTGGGTTACCCCGCAGCTTCACAGTCTGCACGACGCTCCCCTACCCACCCCGGACCAAATCCGGAGTGACACAGCTTCGGCGGTGTACTTGAGCCCCGCTACATTGTCGGCGCAGAATCACTTGACCAGTGAGCTATTACGCACTCTTTCAAGGGTGGCTGCTTCTAAGCCAACCTCCTGGTTGTCTCAGCAACTCCACATCCTTTTCCACTTAGCACACGCTTAGGGGCCTTAGCTGATGTTCTGGGCTGTTTCCCTCTCGACGATGAAGCTTATCCCCCACCGTCTCACTGCTGCGCTCTCACGTACCGGCATTCGGAGTTTGGTTAAGGTCAGTAACCCGGTGGGGCCCATCGCCTATCCAGTGCTCTACCTCCGGCACGAAACACGCAACGCTGCACCTAAATGCATTTCGGGGAGAACCAGCTATCACGAAGTTTGATTGGCCTTTCACCCCTATCCACAGGTCATCCCCTCCATTTTCAACTGAAGTGGGTTCGCGCCTCCACGCGGTCTTACCCGCGCTTCACACTGCCCATGGATAGATCACTTCGCTTCGGGTCTAGAGCCGGCGACTGAACGCCCCGTTCAGACTCGCTTTCGCTACGGCTACCCCACACGGGTTAACCTCGCCACCGACCACTAACTCGCAGGCTCATTCTTCAAAAGGCACGCCGTCACCCCGTAAGGCTCCGACGGATTGTAAGCACACGGTTTCAGGTACTATTTCACTCCCCTCCCGGGGTACTTTTCACCTTTCCCTCACGGTACTTGTCCGCTATCGGTCACGAGGTAGTATTCAGGCTTACCAGGTGGTCCTGGCAGATTCACACCGGATTTCACGGGCCCGGTGCTACTCGGGAACAGCGTCACGCCACACACCACTTTCGTCTACGGGAGTCACACCCTCTACGCCACCGCACTCACCACGGCTTCGACTAGCAGCATGCCAAACGTCGACCCTCCGGCAGAAGAATCAGACACGTCCCAACAACCCCGAACCTGCAACCCCTGCCGGGTATCACACAGATCCGGTTTAGCCACCTCCGCTTTCGCTCGCCACTACTCACGGAATCACTATTGTTTTCTCTTCCTGTGGGTACTGAGATGTTTCACTTCCCCACGTTCCCTCCACACCACCTATACATTCAGTGGCGGGTACCAGAGCATGACCCCTGGTGGGTTTCCCCATTCGGACATCCCCGGATCACAGGTCGGTTGTCACCTCCCCGAGGCTTATCGCAGACTCCTACGTCCTTCATCGGCTCCTCGTGCCCAGGCATTCACCGTGCGCCCTTGAAGACTTAGGCAACACAAAAAAATATCACAAAGACACTAAAAATTGCTTACAAGATGCTCGCGTCCACTATGCAGTTCTCAAAAAACAACCCCACACCACCACAACCCACCAACCGGCAGATCATGACGGGGAGGACCAGCCACACACCCACACCCCCCACAAGAGGGGCAGGGCTGCGTGCAGCCTCAAAACCCAATAGCGTGCCTCCACCTCAAACCCACCAGCCAGACCATCCGTTCCATCCCCCGAAGGGGAGTACTACGACAGCCACACGACCAGCGAGCGAAGCGCCCGTCCGTTGATGTTCCACCCATGAGCAACCACCCCCACCACGAACGGGCAGGCAAGCGGCCACCAATACTGGTGATGCTCCTTAGAAAGGAGGTGATCCAGCCGCACCTTCCGGTACGGCTACCTTGTTACGACTTAGTCCCAATCACCGATCCCACCTTCGACGGCTCCCCCCACAAGGGATGGGCCACCGGCTTCGGGTGTTACCGACTTTCGTGACTTGACGGGCGGTGTGTACAAGGCCCGGGAACGTATTCACCGCAGCGTTGCTGATCTGCGATTACTAGCGACTCCGACTTCATGGGGTCGAGTTGCAGACCCCAATCCGAACTGAGACCGGCTTTTTGGGATTCGCTCCACCTCACAGTATCGCAACCCATTGTACCGGCCATTGTAGCATGCGTGAAGCCCAAGACATAAGGGGCATGATGATTTGACGTCGTCCCCACCTTCCTCCGAGTTGACCCCGGCAGTCTCCCATGAGTCCCCACCATCACGTGCTGGCAACATGGAACGAGGGTTGCGCTCGTTGCGGGACTTAACCCAACATCTCACGACACGAGCTGACGACAACCATGCACCACCTGTGCACCAGTCCAAAGAAGGCCACATCTCTGCAGCTGTCCAGTGCATGTCAAGCCTTGGTAAGGTTCTTCGCGTTGCATCGAATTAATCCGCATGCTCCGCCGCTTGTGCGGGCCCCCGTCAATTCCTTTGAGTTTTAGCCTTGCGGCCGTACTCCCCAGGCGGGGCACTTAATGCGTTAGCTACGGCGCGGAAAACGTGGAATGTCCCCCACACCTAGTGCCCAACGTTTACGGCATGGACTACCAGGGTATCTAATCCTGTTCGCTCCCCATGCTTTCGCTTCTCAGTGTCAGTAATGGCCCAGAGACCTGCCTTCGCCATCGGTGTTCTTCCTGATATCTGCGCATTTCACCGCTACACCAGGAGTTCCAGTCTCCCCTACCACACTCTAGCCTGCCCGTACCCACCGCACGCCCGAGGTTGAGCCTCGGGTTTTCACGGCAGACGCGACAAGCCACCTACAAGCTCTTTACGCCCAATAATTCCGGACAACGCTTGCGCCCTACGTATTACCGCGGCTGCTGGCACGTAGTTAGCCGGCGCTTCTTCTGCAGGTACCGTCACTCTCGCTTCTTCCCTGCTGAAAGAGGTTTACAACCCGAAGGCCGTCATCCCTCACGCGGCGTCGCTGCATCAGGCTTTCGCCCATTGTGCAATATTCCCCACTGCTGCCTCCCGTAGGAGTCTGGGCCGTGTCTCAGTCCCAGTGTGGCCGGTCGCCCTCTCAGGCCGGCTACCCGTCAACGCCTTGGTGAGCCACTACCTCACCAACAAGCTGATAGGCCGCGAGTCCATCCCCCACCGAAAAACTTTCCAACACCCACCATGCAGTAGGTGCTCATATCCGGTATTAGCCCCGATTTCCCGAGGTTATCCCGAAGTGGAGGGCAGGTTACTCACGTGTTACTCACCCGTTCGCCACTAATCCAGCCGTGCAAGCACGGCCATCATCGTTCGACTTGCATGTGTTAAGCACGCCGCCAGCGTTCGTCCTGAGCCAGGATCAAACTCTCCATCAAAAAATGAAAAACTATAATCCCGACAAAACAAACGACTAGCACATTCATATAAATCTGCTACATCATCCGTCATGCCAAAACAAAAAATTTGGCATCAACAAACAGACACGCTATTGAGATCTCAAACAACACGCGCAC
>NZ_JAEDAJ010000021.1 GCF_016623465.1 Brachybacterium halotolerans | reverse complement strand
CCGTCGCCCCCGACCTCGAAGAAGTCCCCGTCGAGAAACCCGTCCGGCGTCGATATCAACCGCTCCCGACGTTCCAGTACGACGGCGACATCCCCATCAGCGCCACCACCCGAAAACCACGCAAGCAGCAGGCTCCACCTCCGAAGTTCGATCCCGGACCACCACCCTTCTGACCCACCAGCCCGACCCGCCATCGCAAGGCGGCAAGGTCAGCAACCCCGCAAGCAGCACCACCCCCACCCGTAGAGGGGCACGCCACCGTGCCCCTCTACAGGCACGCCCGAAACCGGATCGTGAGTCGGGGGCGACGAAGGCAGCGCGGCACGACCTCGCATGCGATGGCCGCAAGAATTGGGAGACAGGTGCGCGAGGCGGGACTCGAACCCGCACGCCCTCGGGCACTGGAACCTAAATCCAGCGCGTCTGCCAGTTCCGCCACTCGCGCGCCGCACCAGAGTAGCGGTCCGGACGCGGCGGCTCCGTGTGCACGATACGATCGGACCCGTCAGCACCCGACGACCCGGAGGCAGCCGTGGCCAAGAAGAACAAGGTGTCCCTGGAGGACATGCGCCAGGAGGCGACGAGGCGCCAGGACAACCTGGCCTCGGACATCGACGAGCTCGTCGACCGCGTGAACCCCAAGAACGCCGTCGCCCGCTGGGCGAACGAGGCCGTCAGCACCGTGAAGGGCCTCTTCCGCCGCTGACCCGCAGCGCACATGCTCGCCCCCGGCGCGGATCGCTCCGTGTACCGGGGGCGAACTGCGTCCGAGGGGTCGCCCCCTGCTCACCATCGGCGTCAGCCGCGGATCTCCCCGTCGACGTAGACCCACCCCGGTGCTTCCTCCACCCGCCGGAATCGCGAGCGCTCGTGCAGACGCACTTTGCCCTCGCTCCCACGCGCGATCGCCACGAACTCCACGACGCCTTCCGCATCGCCGGGACCGCCCGCGTCCACGTCGAGAATCCGCAGCTTCTGCCAGCGCAGATCCCCATCATCTGATGCCTCGAGCTCCGCTGCCGACGGGCGCTGCGCCGCGTCCCAGCTGCGCCGAAGGTGCGCCGTGTCCCCGAGGGCGAAGGCGGAGAACCGCGATCGCATCAGCGCCTCGGCCGTCGGGGCGTCGCGATCGCCGGCGAGGATCGGTCCGCAGCAGGCGGCGAACACCTCGCCGCTGCCGCAGAGGCAGGAATCGTCAGGTGCAGGTGCAGGTGCGTTACCAGCCCCGTGATCGCGCGGGTCATCGGATTCCGGGGTGGGGGAGGGCATCGCCCCAGTATCCCGCGGAGCCCACCGACTGCGAGGATGACGAGCATGACCTCGCATCTCCCGCCCCGCACCCTGCCCGATGGCCTCGTCGCGACCACCGAGGCACCGGCCGTCGAGGAGTACGTGCGCCTGCGCACCGCCTCCGGGCTGAGCCCGAGGACTCCTGAGCAGGCGGCGCCGATCCTCACGGGCAGCTGGGCATGGCAGACCGTGCGCGACGCCGACGGCGCCCTCGCCGCGATGGGCCGGGTGATCGGCGATGGCGGGTGGTACTTCCACATCGCCGTCATGGCGACCGCGCCCGCCCAGCAGGGCCGAGGCATCGGCCGCGTCGTCCTGGACTGCCTCATCGAGAGGATCCGCGCCGCCGCCCCGCCCGACCCGTACATCACGCTGATCGCCGATCCGCCCGGGCGTCGGCTCTGCGACGCGACCGGCTTCGTGGACGTCGCCCCGTCGCTCGGCGTGAGGCTCGCAGGACGGTGAACCGTGCCTCCACCACGCGCCCCTCGCCCGTAGGCTCGTGCCCATGAAGCCCTTCGCCGTCGACCCCGACGACCCCCGCAGCCAGCTCGAGCGGATGCTCGCCGGCGACTGGTACATCGCCGACGACCCCGACATCCAGCGGCAGTTCCGTCGCGCCCTGCGCGAGACCGCCCGCTTCAACGACGTCTACGCCCAGGACCCCGATGCCTCGCAGGGCATCCTCGGCGGTCTGCTCGGAGGCCTGGGTGAGGGGGCCCACGTGCGGGCGCCCCTGCGCGTCGACTACGGCAGTCGGCTCTTCATCGGCGCGGGCACCTTCGTGAACTTCGGGCTCGTCGCCCTCGACGTCGTCGACGTCCGCATCGGCGAGCGCTGCCAGCTGGGCCCGAACATCCAGCTGCTCACCGCGATCCACCCGCTCGAGCGCGAGGCGCGCGCCCAGGGATGGGAAGCGGCCGAGCCGATCACGCTCGAGGACGACGTGTGGCTGGGCGGCGGGGTCATCGTCTGCCCCGGCGTCACCATCGGCGCGGGATCCGTGATCGGTGCGGGCTCGGTCGTGACGTCCGACGTGCCGCCCGGCGTCCTCGCCGTGGGGAGCCCCGCACGGGTGGTCCGGGAGCTCTGAGCGTCCGGTAGCCTCGGGACGATGCCGGTCGCGCACCGGCGCCCAGACCCCATCGAAGGAGCAGCACCATGTCGTCGACGTCCCTCGCAGGCAAGACCGCCGTCATCACCGGATCCTCGCGAGGCGTCGGCGCGGACACCGCGAAGCTGCTCGCCACCGAGGGCGCGAACGTGGTCGTCAACTACCGCCAGAAGGCGCCCCGCGCCAACAAGGTCGTCAAGGAGATCGAGGAGGCCGGCGGCCGCGCGATCGCCGTCGGCGCCGACCTCACCAGCCCCGAGGAGGTGCGCGGCCTCATGCGCGCGGCGGTCGACGCCTTCGGCGGCCTGGACCTGCTGGTCCTCAACGCCTCCGGCGGCATGGAGGCCGACCTCGGCGAGGACTACGCGATGCGCCTGAACCGCGACGCGCAGCTGGACGCTCTGCTCGCCGGCACCGAGCTCATGAGCGACGGCGGCCGCGTCGTCTTCGTGACCAGTCACCAGGCCCACTTCATCCGCGACGTCGAGACCATGGACCAGTACGTCGCGGTGGCGCTGTCCAAGCGCGCCGGCGAGGACGCCCTGGTGGAGCGCATCCCCGAGCTCGAGGCCAAGGGCATCAGCTTCGTCGTCGTCTCCGGCGACATGATCGAGGGCACGGTCACCGCGACCCTGCTGAACCGCGCCGAGCCCGGAGCCCTGGACGCGCGCCGCGAGGCCGCCGGGCGCCTGTACTCGGTCGCCGAGTTCGCGGCCGAGGTCGCGAAGATGGCCACGGCCGACGTGAAGACCGGGCACGTGGAGCTCGTCGGCGGCGCCGAGGACTTCCTGGCCCAGTCGGCCGATTCCTGAGCGAGGACGTCACGCCGCCCGCATCCCCGGATCCCGCCGTGCCCCACGGCGAGTCCGCCCCGCCCGGGACCGCCTCGCCCGAGCGGTCCCCGCATGAGCATTCCGCCCGCCGGTTCGAGCCGCTGCCCGTGCTGCGGTCGATGGGGCTCGTCGCGGTGGTGCTGCTCATGGTGTGGCTCGCCCTCACCGTGCGCCTGCCCTCGCTGGACGTCCTCCAGGAGCGCCTCGAGGACTACGGCTGGGCGGCGTTCCTCGTCTTCGCCCTGCTCTACGCCGTCGTCGCGCTGACCCCGATCCCGGTGACGATCATGGCAGTGGCCGGCGGCATGCTCTTCGGCGTGCTCGAGGGCGGCGTGCTCTCGATCGTCGGGGTGATGCTGGGCTGCTGGGGCGCCTACTGGGTCGCCCGGCTGCTGGGCCGCGGCGTCGTCGGGAAGATCCTGGGCAGCCATGCCCGCACCGTCGGCGATCGGCTCGAGAACGGCGGCTTCGCCGCGGTCTTCCTGCTGCGGGTGATGCCGGGCCTGCCCTACTGGCCGGTGAACTACGGGGCCGGCGCCTTCGGCATCACCCAGCGCGAGTTCCTCACCGCCTCGCTCATCGCCTGCATCCCCGGCCAGATCTCGCTGGTCGCGATCGGGGCCTTCCTGGCCGATCCGGGCGTCGTGATCGGCGTCGTCCTCGCCGTCTCATGGGCCGTCGTGATCGTGCTGACGATCTGGGGCTACCGCGCCTTCCGCGGCACCGCCCGTCGGCCCCTGCCCGGGTCGCGGACCCACGGCGACGGGAGCCGGACCGGGTCCGACGGGAACGACACGGACCCCGGGAACATCGCGGACGACCAGGCCTGATGCCCCCGGCGCGGGCCGCGCGGCCGTCCCGTCGGGGTGTGTCGTCCGGGCCGCCGGTCTTCCGAGCCGAACCCGTTCCTGGAGCGGTCGTGCGATGACGTATTCTCTGCCGGTGAGGCGGATCGGACAGGTCGCTCAATTCCGACGTAACCGACCGGTGCTGGGAGGAGCGAGCAGGCCGCCGGACCACCCGCAGGAGTGACGAGGGGAGACGCATGGGGGAGCAGGGGACTCGCGTGCACGCGCGACGCGCCGGCGCTCTCATGCCCGAGAGTCGGAACCCCGTCGCACAGCGGGTCCTGGACTCCGCGCGCGAAGTGCTCGCCCAGCAGCCCGGCTCCGCGGTGACCCTCGACGAGGTGATCAGCGCGGCGCGGGTCGAGCCCGCCGGCGCGCGCCGGCTGTGGAGCTCCGACCAGGACCTGATGGTCGGCCTCATCGCCCGGGACCTGCTCGAGGCTGCGCGTCGCGTCTCCCGCGCGCTGCGCGAGGACCCCGCCCGCGCGCGTCCCGACCGGCTCTGCCTGCATCTGGTCGAGAGCCTGCGCTCGCGCGTGCTGGTGTGCGCGCTGCAGAGGGCCGACGGGGACCTCCTGGGCGACGCGGTCGATGACCCCCGCACGGTGCAGCTCACGCGGCTGCTCATGCCCGTCGGCCTGGTCGGCGAGATGGTCGGGATCTGGCGCGAGCACGGCCTGGTGTGCCTCGTCTGCGAGGCCGATCACCAGGCCTTCTCGCTGCAGTGCCTCCTGCGCGGGTTCATGGACCCGCTGATGGCGGGCCGGCCCCTGCACGGCTCGCACGCGGGGGACGACCTGGCCACCGAGACCTTCGCCTCGGCCGTCGAGCGCGTGCTCGGGCAGGGGCCGGCGAGCGATCGGCCGGCCCACGACGACGAGGCGGAGAGCCTCGCCGCCGCGGCGGCCGACGTGCGGCGTCTGCTCGCCGAGCGCACCGCGTCCGTGCACTCCCTGCTGGGGCTGTGACCCGCGGGTCCCTGCCTCAGCCGCGCAGCTGCTGGCGGTAGGCGCGGACGTAGGGCGCCGGGATGGGCGGCTCCGCGACGCGCAGCGCGAGGGCCGTGCGGATCGCGAAGCTCGGGTCGCGCAGGAACTCGCGGCCCACGCGCACCACGTCCGCGAGGCCCGTCGCGGTGATCTGCTCCGCCTGCCAGGGCTCGTCGATCATGCCGACGGCGGAGACCGGGATGCCCGCGCCCTGCTTCACGGCCGTCGCCAGCGGCGTCTGGTAGCCGGGGCCGACGGGGATCTGCGCCGCCGGGCTGTTGCCTCCCGAGGAGATGTCCACCATGTCCACACCATGCTCGCGCAGCCACTGCGCGACGTGCACCGTGTCCTCGACGTGCAGGCCGTCCTCGACCCAGTCGGTCGCCGAGAGCCGCACCAGCAGCGGCATGCCCTCGGGGATCGACGCGCGCACTGCGTCCACGATCCGCAGCAGCAACCGCGCGCGGTTCTCGAGGCTGCCGCCGTACTCGTCCGTGCGGACGTTGCTGAGCGGGGAGAGGAACTCGTGGATCAGGTAGCCGTGGGCCCCGTGGATCTCGATCATGTCCATCCCGGCCTCGACGGCGCGACGGGCGGCGGCGACGAACGCCTCGATGACGCCGTCGATCCCGTCCGCGTCGAGCGCCCGCGGGGCGGTCAGATCCCCGAAGGCCAGATCCGAGGGAGCGACGGTCTCCCAGCCGCCGTCGGCGACGGCGATCGAGGTGCCGGGCGCCGGGTTGCCCCACTCGCTGTACGTCGAGGCCTTGCGGCCCGCGTGGGCGAGCTGGATGCCGGCGGCGGCGCCCAGGGAGTGCACGAGGTCGACGACGCCGCGCAGGGCGTCGCGCTGGGCGTCGTTCCACAGGCCCAGGTCCTGGGGGCTGATGCGGCCCTCGGGCACCACGCCGGTCGCCTCGACGATCACGGCGCCCGCGCCGCCGCGCGCGAACGATCCGTAGTGCATGAGATGCCACGGGGTGACGACCCCGTCGGTCTTCTCGACCATGTACTGGCACATCGGCGGGACCCACACGCGGTTGCGCACGGTGAGATCGCGCAGGGTGATGGGGTCGAACAGGGTGCGGCTCATGCCACTGCTCCTCGAAGCTGGGGGACGAGCGCCGGCCGCCGCGTCCGCGCGCCCCAGGGCGAGGGATCCCCCGATGGCGATCCCGGACATGGCAGCGACGCTGACTGACATCGACGAAGCTATACCTCGACGTCTCCGGCGTCCAATAGCTGCGCCTATGGCGGGCATGTGTCCGCGTATGGGTCGGGCGGTAGGGTGGGGGACGTGAGCACACCCGTCCTCGACCTCAATCTGCTGCGGACCTTCCTCGCCGTCCACCGGGCCGGCTCCTTCACCGCGGCGGCGCGCGCCCTCGGTCTCAGCCAGCCCTCGGTCACCACGCAGATCCGTGCCCTCGAGGCGCAGGTGGACCGCACGCTATTCACGCGCCTGCCGCGCGGCGTGGAGCCGACGCCCTACGCGCACGAGCTCGCCGAGCGGGTGCGCGGTCCGCTCGACGCCCTCGACGCCCTGCGCACCGACGAGTGCGACCTCGACGGCGTCGCCACCCCCGTCCATCTCGCGGGCCCCGCCGAGATGCTGTGCTCGCGCGTGCTCCCCGCCCTCGCCCCGCTCGTCGCCGAGGGCGTGCAGCTGCGCACGGCCGAGGGGCTCACCGACGAGCTGCTCGAATCCCTGCGCGAGGGGACGCACGACCTGGTCATCACGACCCGTCGGCCGCGGGGCCGGGCGCTCGCGGCGACGCCGCTCAGCGGCGAGGAGTACGTGCTGGTCGTCGCCCCCGAGTGGGCGCGCCGGCTCGCGGGGCGCGAGGACGGGGAGAGCCTGTGCCGCGCGCTGCGGGAGGTGCCGCTCGTGAGCATCGCGGAGGACATGCCGATCGTGCGGCGCTACTGGCGCTCCGTGTTCGGCGCCCAGCCGCCCGGGGCCGCGCTCATCGCCCCCACCCTGCACGCCGTCCTCGCGGCCGTGCGCGCGGGAGCCGGGGCGAGCGTGCTGCCGCGGTCGCTGTGCCGGGAGGATCTCGAGGCCGGGTCCCTCGTGGACCTCGGCGGCGAGGACGTGCCGCCCCTGAACACCCTGTTCCTGGTCCAGCGGCCCGGGGCCGAGTGCAATCCGGCCGTGGTCCGCGTGCGCGAGGCCCTCGAGGGGGCCGCGCGCTCCTGGTGAGGGCGGTGAGGGTCGGGACCGCTCAGCGCGGGTCGCCGGCGACACTCTCCAGCGACCTCACGTGCGAGCGGTGCGCGCGCAGGATGAGGAACACGAGCGCGCCGACGCTGACGACGCCGATCAGCACGTGCAGCACCGCGCTCGAGGTCGCGTCCCAGGCCGTGTGCAGGACGATCGCGGCCACATAGGTGAGCACCAGCTCGAGCACCGCGAGCCCCTTGCGCCGCCCCTCGACCAGGTGCCAGACGGCGGCGCAGATCGCGCCCGTCCAGGCCACGTGCCCCGCCGGGACGAGGATCGCGCGCAGGACCAGCGTCGAGTCGAGCGCCGCGAGGCCGCCCCCGCGCTCGAGCAGCGCGTTGAAGCCGTAGCCCATCGTCTCGAGCACCGCGAAGCCCGTGCCCGCCGCGATGCCGACGGCGATCCCGCCGCCCCGGGTGGCGCGGTGCGCGATGGCGAGGACGAGCAGCGGGACGATCAGCTTGGCGGTCTCCTCGATGATCCCGACCAGCAGGATCGACTCCTGACCGAGGATCAGCGCCGCGATCGTCTCGAGGAAGCCGGCGATGGTGACGGCGAGGAGGCCGCCGACGCCGACCGTCAGCAGGACGATCGGGATCGGCACCAGGATCCCGCGGCGCGTGGTCTGGGCCGCGAGCAGCACCGTGAGCGGCACTGTCCCGGCACCCACGAGCAGAACGGTCGGCAGGAGCGTGGTGTTGCGCGTGAGCAGCATGACCACGAAGATCACGATGTAGGCGAAGACGCCGACGACCAGGACGAACAGCCAGGAGAGGCGCTCGTACCAGGGAGAACTGGGCAGGGTGTTCGGGGCGGTGGCGGGCACCGGCGGAGTCGTCATCGTCAGGTCCTCGGCTCTCTGGGCTCAGGGGAGGGGGTGGGTGCGGGGGCGGATGCGGACGATCGTGCCTCGCGGGCCCACGGAGCGTCCTCGACGGAGATCTCGCGGGCCATCGAGCGCAGGAACGTCGTGATCGTCTCGCGCTCGGCGTCGCTGAGGCGCGCGGCGGCGCGGAAGCGGCCGGCCTGCTGGCGTCCCATGGTCTCCATGGCCGCCTGCCGCGTCGCGGGCGCGACCTCGATCGTGATCGCCCGGCGGTCGGAGGGATGCGCGCGGCGGTGGACGTGCCCGCCGCGCTCGAGGCGGTCCAGCAGCTTCGTCGTCGAGGCGCTCGAGATCCGCAGCTCCGAGCCCAGGGCCGCGGCCGTCGGCCGCTCGCCGCGGTGGGCCGCGGCGATGAGGTAGTGCAGCGCGCGCATGTCCGTCGAGTTCAGCTGCATGTACGCCTCGGAGGCGTCGCGCAGCTCCTCCTCGGTGCGCCGCAGCTCCACAAGGGCCGCCATCAGCTCGTCGATCCCCGTGATCGCCTCGCGCGTGAGCCCCGAGCGGTCCACGAGCTCCCCGGACGGGTCGCTCGCGTCGATGTCCTGCACCCGCCAGGGGGAGGGGGAGTGCGGCTCGGGACTCGTGCTCATGGGCGACAGCGTAGCCACCGCGCGGGACCGGACCGGCGGCGATGAGCGGCGATGGGGTAGATTGCTCGCCAGGCTAGCAATCTCTGGACGGAGCCCTCCATGACCCACCGCGGCACGCCCACGCCCCGGACCCGCTGGATCCGCGCCGTGCGGATCGTGCTGCCCGCGCTGCTCGTGGTGCTCTGGGTCGCGGGCGCCTCCGTCGGCGGGCCACTGTTCGGCCGCATCGACGAGGTCTCCTCCAACGACCGGACTGCCTACCTCCCGACCTCGGCCGAGGCCACGCAGGTGCAGAAGGCCGCCGAGGCCTTCACCGAGGGGGACACCATCCCCGCGATCGTCGTCGTCACCGCGGACGGCGCGGGCGACGGGGCGCTCAGCGAGGACCAGCTGCGCGGCGTCCAGGACGCCCTCGCCTCCGCCGAGGACCTCGACCAGGTCTCCGGTGACGTCTCGCCGCCGATCCCCTCGGAGGACGGCCGGGCCGTCGAGTCCTTCGTGCCCCTGGACGCGGGTGCCGACCTCGGCGCCGCGGTCTCCGACCTCGAGAGCTCGCTCGCGGAGGACCTGCCCGCGGGGACGACCTCGTACGTCACCGGGCCCGCGGGCTTCTCGGGCGACCTCACGGAGGCCTTCTCCGGCATCGACGGCCTGCTGCTGGGCGTCGCGCTCGCCGCGGTGCTCGCGATCCTGCTGATCGTCTACCGCTCGGCGCTCCTGCCCTTCATGGTGCTCGCGACCAGCATGTTCGCCCTGTGCGCGGCGCTCGCGGTGATCTGGCACCTGGCGCACGCCGGGGTGCTGCTGCTGAGCGGGCAGACCCAGGGCATCCTGTTCATCCTCGTCATCGGCGCGGCCACCGACTACTCCCTGCTCATGGTCGCCCGGTACCGCGAGGAGCTGCGGGCCGTCCCCGACCGCGGCGTCGCGCTGCTGCGCGCGATCCGCGGCACCGCCGAGCCGATCCTGGCCTCCGGCGGAACGGTGATCGCCGCCCTGCTGTGCCTGCTGCTGAGCGACCTGCGCTCGAACTCCACGCTGGGCCCGGTCGCCGCGATCGGCATCGCCTTCGCGATGCTCTCGGCGCTCACCCTCCTTCCCGCCCTCCTGTTCCTCGCGGGACGCACCGCGTTCTGGCCCCGTCGGCCTCTCTACGACCCCGCCGAGGCCGAGCGCAGCGAGGAGCAGCTCGTGACCCGCGGGCTCTGGGCCGGCGTCGCCCGCCGCGTCGAGCGCCACCCCCGCCGGATCTGGATCGGCGTGGTGCTCGTGCTGTGCGTCGCGTGCGCGGGCCTGCTCCAGCTGCGGGCCGACGGCGTCTCCCAGTCCGAGCTCGTCCTCGGCGACTCCCAGGCCCGCACCGGCCAGGAGGTGCTCGGCGAGCATTTCCCGGGCGGCTCCGGCAGCCCCGCCCAGATCCTCGTCCCGCAGGACCAGCTGCAGGAGACGGCGGACCGGCTCCTGGACGCGGACGGGGTGGAGTCGGTGAGCGCGCGCTCCTCGGACGCCCCCTCGGGCAGCGCCGCGGTCACGGCCGACGGGATCCGGGGCGGGGCCGATCCCCGCGTCGAGGACGGGCGCGTGCTGCTCGAGGCGACGCTCGCCGACGCCCCCGACTCGGCGGCCGCCGAGGACACCGTGCGCGGACTGCGCGAGGACCTGCCGCAGGACGCCCTCGTGGGCGGCGAGACCGCCACCGCGATCGACACCGACGACGCCTCCGTGCACGACCGGAACCTCATCATCCCCGTGGTCCTAGCGGTGATCGCGGCGATCCTCGTGCTGCTGCTGCGCTCCCTGCTCGCCCCGCTGCTGCTCATCGCGACCACGGCCCTCTCCTTCGGGGCGGCGCTCGGGGTCTCCGCGCTCGTCTTCGACCACGTGCTCGACTTCCCGGGGGCCGACGCGGCCGTGCCGCTGTACGGCTTCGTGTTCCTGGTCGCCCTGGGCATCGACTACAACATCTTCCTCATGACCCGCGTGCGCGAGGAGTCCCTCGCGCACGGCACGAGACCCGGGATCCTGCGCGGCCTCACCCTCACCGGCGGCGTCATCACCTCGGCCGGGATCGTGCTCGCGGCCACCTTCGCGGCGCTCGCCGTGATCCCGATCCTCTTCCTCGCCCAGCTGGCCTTCATCGTCGCCTTCGGCGTCCTGCTGGACACCTTCGTGGTGCGCACCCTGCTGGTCCCGGCGCTCGCCGTCGACGTGGGGCGCAGCGTGTGGTGGCCCTCGCGGCTCGCGCGCCGCGCGGACCGCGCGGACTGAGCGGGCCGTTCCCAGCTCCAGTTCACCTTCCCTCCGTAGCGTCTGCGGTGCAGAGGGAGTACTTCGCCTCGGCGGGCTCGTCAATACGGTCGTGCGATCACGACCCGGGCCGTCGGTTCTGGGGGACCAGGACGAAGGAGACTCTGGCAGCCATCGCTTGCCCGAGCCCCTCAGGAGCCCTCAGTGGACGTCTCACCCCTCGTCTGGACGATCACGCTCGCCGTGACCGTCGCCTTCTTCGTGTACGAGTTCTTCGCGCACGTGCGCACCCCGCACGAGCCCTCGATCGGCGAGGCCGCCCGCTGGTCCGCCCTCTACATCGGCCTGGCGCTGCTGTTCGGCGTCGGCATCGGGGTCTTCTCCGGATGGGGATACGGCGGCGAGTACTTCGCGGGCTACCTCACGGAGAAGGCGCTGTCGATCGACAACCTCTTCGTGTTCCTGCTGATCATGACCAGCTTCGCCGTGCCCAGGGTCCATCAGCAGAAGGTGCTGATGATCGGCATCGTCATCGCCCTCGTGCTGCGCGGCGCCTTCATCGCCGTGGGCGCGACGCTGATCGAGAACCTCTCCTGGGTCTTCTACGTGTTCGGCGCCCTGCTGCTCGTGCTCGCCTGGCGCCAGGCCTTCGGGTCCGAGGACTCCGATCCGACCGACGGCCGGATCATGCGCCTGGTGCGCCGCGTCCTGCCGGTCAGCGACGAGTACGACGGCGGCCGCTTCGTGACCCGCATCGACGGCAGGCGCTTCGTCACCCCGCTCATGCTCACGGTGCTCACCATCGGCGTGGTCGACGTGGTCTTCGCCGTCGACTCGATCCCCGCGATCTTCGGCCTCACCGAGCAGACGTACATCGTGTTCACGGCCAACGCCTTCGCCCTGATGGGCCTGCGTCAGCTGTACTTCCTCATCGGCGGTCTGCTGCAGCGCCTCGTCTACCTCGCGCAGGGGCTCGCGATCATCCTCGCCTTCATCGGCGTCAAGCTCGTGATGCACGCCCTCCACGTCAACGAGCTGCCCTTCGTGAACGGCGGACAGCCGCTGCTGTGGGTGCCCGAGGTCCCGATCTGGTTCTCGCTGTCCTTCATCGGCCTCGTGGTCGCGGTCGCGACCGCCGCGAGCCTGCTGCGCACCCGCGGCGCGGGGCCCGACGAGGCGCTCGACGAGGAGGCCGAGGACCCGTCCCTCAGCCGCCGGGGCTGATCCTGCCGCGCAGGTCCTCGGGGCCGGCCAGCGGGGTCTCGCGGGTCTCGGCGATGAGCTCGCGAGCGGCGTCGACGCTGTCCCACGTGTTCCACAGCAGAGCGCCGCGGACGCGCCCGTCGGCCCCGTAGAGCACGACCTCGGCGGAGCCGTCCTCGGAGGCGTCCTCGCGCAGGACGCGGGCGGCGTCGAGGTCCCCGATCGCCTCGTAGCCGTCGTCGAGGAGGTCCGACCAGAAGAACGGCGTGTGCTCGTACGGGGTGAGGTCGCCGGCCATCGCCCGGCCGGCGGCCCTCCCCATCGTCTCCGCGTTGTCGACGTGCTCGACGCGGCGCCTGCCCAGCAGGGCATCGGGGTAGGAGGCGACGTCCCCGGCGGCGAAGACGTCCGCGGCGGAGGTCCTCAGCAGCTCGTCCACGACGATGCCGTCGTCCACCTCGATGCCCGCCTCCCGGGCGAGGGACGTGTTCGGGGTGACGCCGATCCCGATCACGACCGCATCCGCGGTGATCTCCCCGCCGTCCTCGAGGGTCAGGGTCACGGAGTCCCCGTCCTCCGATCCTCCGGCGAGGCGGCCCGTGACGATGCGGGCGCCCTTCGCGGTAAGCTTCCGGGTGATCCGGTCCGAGAGGTCCGGCGGGAACATGCCGGGCTGGACCGTGCCGTGGGGGAGGACAAGCGTCACCTGGACATCGTTCTGCAGCAGCGCGGAGGCGATCTCGCCGCCGATGTACCCGCCGCCGACCACGGCGACGTGCGCGCCCGGGCTCGCCACGGCGCGCAGCGCCCGGTAGTCGGCGCTCGTGCGGTAGTGGATGACGCGCGGGCCCGGCGCGATCGGGCCGGTGCGCGGCGAGGCGCCCGTCGCGATCAGCAGGTGCTCGAAGCCGATGCGGTTGCCGTCGGCGAGCTCGACGCGATGCCCGTCCGGGTCGATCGCGACGACCGTGCTCGAGGTGTGAAGCTCGACGCCCTCCCCGGTCACATCCAGCGCCGAGTCCTCGAGGGACGCGTCGGCGTCCAGCCACAGCGTCTTGGACAGATCGGGTCGGTACACGGGCGGGTCGGGCTCCGCGCCGAGGACGACGATCGAGCCGGTGCCGTCCTTCTCGCGTATGCCCGCAACGGCGCTGGCCGCGGCGACCCCCGCGCCGATGATCACGTACGGGTAGGAATCCTGGAACTGCGTCATCGCGGCCTCCTCGTCCGGTTCTGACACGACCCTAGACCCGTGGCGGCGACGGCGTGAGGGCCCCGCTGCCCGGCGCCCGCTCATGCGCGTCATCCCGCGGATGTCGGGGAGATCACAGGAGTACTGTGCACGAGCGGTTCCTGGACGACGGCGCCCAGAGCACCCGGACATCGAGCACGCAGGAGGAGTTCTTTGAGCACGATCAGCTATACGCCGCAGAAGTGGCGTCCCGAGCAGGTCACCATCACCGAACCCTCGGTGATCCGTCGAGCGATCGGGGCCGCGGCCATCGGTAACATCACCGAGTGGTACGACTTCGGCGTCTACGGATACCTGCAGGTCACCATCGAGGGCGTCTTCCTCCCGAAGAACGCGGGAGCCGCCGGCGCGATCATCGTGGCCGCCCTGTTCGCCGTCGCCTTCCTGGTCCGCCCCCTCGGCGGTATGTTCTTCGGCCCGCTGGCCGACCGCATCGGACGCAAGTCGGTCCTCGCCACCACGATGATCATGATGGCGCTGGGCACCTTCCTCATCGGCGTCCTGCCCGACTACGCGACGATCGGCCTCGCCGCCCCGTTCCTGCTGCTGGCCTGCCGGCTGATCCAGGGCTTCTCCACCGGCGGCGAGTACGGCAACGCGATGGCATTCATCGCCGAGTACGCCCCGGACCGTCGTCGCGGCTTCTTCGGGAGCCTGCTCGAGGTCGGCACCTTCGGCGGCTACGTGCTGGGCGCCTCGGTCGCGACCATCATGACCGCCATCCTGACCCAGGACCAGCTGCTCAGCTGGGGCTGGCGCCTGCCGTTCTTCGTCGCCCTGCCCCTGGGCCTCGTCGGCGTCTACCTGCGCTCCAAGCTCGAGGACACGCCCGCCTACCGCGAGCTCGAGAAGCAGCAGGACGCGGAGGCCAAGGCCAAGGCCGAGGAGAAGAAGGCCGCGAAGAAGTCCGGCGCGCCGGCGAGCTCCGAGGCCGGCGGCGAGAAGAAGGGCCGCGGCGAGATCAAGGGCATCCTGCGCCTGTGGCCGAACCTGCTGGCGTGCATGGGCCTCGTGCTCGCCTGGAACGTCACCAACTACATGCTGACGGCGTTCATGCCGCAGTTCTTCCCGATGATCCGCGAGTACCAGGGCAGCGGCGGCGTCTCCGACCTCGCCTCCTCGATCCTGCAGATCATCGTCATGGTCATGTGCCTGATCCTGATCCCCGTGATCGGCCGCCTGAGCGACCGCGTGGGCCGCAAGGCCGTGGTGCGCGCGGGCTCGATCGCACTCATCGTGCTCTCGATCCCCTCGGTGCTCCTCATCCGCGGGAACAGCGATGTCAGCGTGCTGTTCGGCCTGCTGATCATGGGCCTGAGCCTGATCTGCTTCAGCGCGACCATGCCCTCCACGCTGCCGTCGCTGTTCCCGACGGCCGTGCGCGCGGGCGCCCTGTCGATCTCCTTCAACGTCGCCATCTCGCTGTTCGGCGGCACCACCTCCACGGTGATGACCTCCCTGGTGACCTGGACCCACTTCCTCATGTGGCCCGCGATCTACCTGATGGCGGCCGGCGTGATCGGCCTGATCTGCGTGCACATCGTGCCCGAGAGCAACGGCCGCCCGCTGTGGGGCTCGAAGCCCGCGGCGAGCGACCGCAAGGAGGCCACGGCGCACGCGAAGGAGCTCAGCGAGGAGGCCGAGGCCTTCGTGCTCGCCCAGCGGGCCGGTGCCCACTGATCCTCCGTCGGGGCGGGGGCCGGGGGGGGGGGGGGGCCCCCGGGGCGCGCCGAGTGCGTTGGGGCGGCCCCGCCGGGGGGGCCCGG
>NZ_JAEDAJ010000020.1:14726-17575 GCF_016623465.1 Brachybacterium halotolerans | reverse complement strand
CGCGGCGCCGCCCCCGCGCCCGTCCCACCACCCAGCCTGACGCCGCCCTCTTCGACGAAGGAGTCACCATGACCGATGCCGTCCCCTCCGACAGCACCACGACCGCAGCACCCACCGGCTCCGAGGTCCGCTCGGGCCTGGACCGCAGCGGCGTCGAGGACTCGATCCGCGTGCAGGATGATCTCTTCGGGCACGTCAACGGCGCCTGGCTCGCGGAGCACGAGATCCCCGCCGATCGTGCGTCCGACGGCGAGTTCCGACGCCTGCGGGATCTCGCGGAGGAGCGCGTGCGCGCCATCGTCGAGGAGGCTGCCGAGGACCCCGAGCTCGCTGACCTGCTCGCGGCGGGCGATGCTCCGGAGACGGATCGCGGACGCGTGGGCCTGCTCTACCGGCTGTTCATGGACGAGGACGCGGTCGAGGCCGCCGGCGCCGCACCGCTCGCACCGATGCTCGAGGAGGTCGCGTCCACGACCTCGCTCGCGGACCTAGTGCGCCTGCTCGCCTCCCCCGTGGCCGGCACCAGCGCCCTGCACGCCTACGTGTGGACGGATGACGACGACTCCTCCCGCTACCAGGTGAAGCTGCACCAGGGCGGGCTGGGCCTGCCCGACGAGTCCTACTACCGCGAGGACTCCTACGCACCGATCCGCGAGGCGTACGTCGGCCACCTCGCACGTCTCGCCGATCTCGCCTCCCTGCCCGGCCGCGAGGGCCTCGTCGCCGGGGACTCGAGCGACCTGGCCCGCGCGGTCATGGGCTTCGAGACGCGGCTCGCGGCGTGCCATGTGGACCGGGTGCGCCTGCGCGACAGCGAGAAGTCGAACAACCCGATGGACGCGGCGCAGCGGGAGGCCCTCGCCCCCGCGTTCCCCTGGGATGCGTACGTCGAGGGCACGGGCGCGCCCGCCGGCGCCTTCGACGTGGTCTGCGTGAGCCAGCCCGAGTTCGTCGAGGCCGTCGCCCCGCTGCTCGCGGCCGAGGACCTCGCCGTGCTGCGCACCTGGGCCGCCCTGCACACCGTCGGCGCCTTCGCCCCGTACCTCTCCTCCGCCTTCGTCGAGGAGGACTTCGACTTCTCCGGGCGCACCCTCTCCGGCGCCGAGCAGCTGCGGGAGCGCTGGAAGCGCGGCATCTCGCTGGTCGAGGGTGCCGTCGGCTTCGCGATCGGACAGGACTACGTCGCCCGGCACTTCCCGCCGGACCACAAGGCGCGCATGCAGGAGCTGGTCGGCGCGCTGCTGGACGCCTACCGAGAGTCGATCTCGACGCTCGCGTGGATGACACCGGGCACCCGCGAGAAGGCCCTCGCCAAGCTCGAGCTGTTCACCCCGAAGATCGCCTACCCCGACGTGTGGCGCACCTACGAGGGCCTCGAGCTCGACCCCCACGACCTCGTCGCCTCGGTGCGCGCCGCCCGCATGCACGATGCCGCCCACGACTTCGCGAAGCTCGACGGGCCCGTCGACCGCGACGAGTGGCACATGACCCCGCAGACCGTCAACGCCTACTACAACCCGGGCGCGAACGAGATCGTCTTCCCCGCCGCGATCCTCGAGCCGCCGTTCTTCGACGCCGAGGCCGAGGACGCGGTGAACTTCGGCGGCATCGGCGCCGTCATCGGCCACGAGATCGGTCACGGCTTCGACGACCAGGGCTCGAAGTACGACGGCGAGGGGAACCTGCGCTCCTGGTGGACAGACGAGGACCGCGAGGCCTTCGAGCAGCGCACCCGTGCGCTCATCGACCAGTTCGACGCCCTCACCCCGCGCGTGCTGCGCGAGCAGGCGGAGGCTGAGGCGAAGGCGTCAGACGCGACCGGCGCGGCCGGTGCGGCACGTGCGGACGATGCGACCGGCGCGACCGGCGCGACCGGCGCGACCGACGCCAGCGGCGACGAGCTGCCCCATGTCAACGGCAGCCTCACGATCGGTGAGAACATCGGCGACCTGGGCGGGCTCACCATCGCGATCAAGGCCTACCTCGCGCGCTCCGGCGGGAACCCGCCGCGCCTGGACGACATGAGCGGACTGCAGCGCGTGTTCTGGTCCTGGGCCACGGTGTGGCGCGCGAAGTCCCGCGCGCAGGATGCGGCGCGCATGCTGGCGATCGACCCGCACTCCCCCGCCGAGTTCCGCTGCAATGCGATCGCGAGCAACCTCGACGCCTTCCACGCGGCCTTCGACGTGCGTGAGGACGATGCGATGTACCGCGCGCCCGAAGACCGCGTGAGCATCTGGTGAGGACGGCGTGAGCAGGCCCGAGGCACCCTTCCACGTGGGGCGGACGACGCCCGGCGCGGTGGGCTGGACCCGCATCGGCATGAGCGTCGTGATCGGCGTCGGCATCGCCGGGTATGCGCTCGCCTGGGCGCGGGGCGAGACGGTCGTGCTGGGTCTGGTGCTCGCCCTGGCCGTGCTCGTGTACGCCTTCTGGTCGTGGATGCGGCTCGCCACACGGTTCGTGGTCGACGGCGACGGGGTGACCGTGAGCCTCGGAGGCTTCCTGCCGCGCCCCGCCTGGCCCGTCGCCGACTTCCGCACCGTGCAGCTGCGCCGCATCCCGGGCGAGTCGCTCGGCGCGACGGTGGGCGGGCTCGGCTGGCGCCGCGGCCGCGTGATCTCGCCCGAGAGCGGGAGCATCGAGGCGCTGCCCGGCCGCAAGGTCTTCACCACCGGCGAGCAGCGGTCCTCCTACCGCCTGATGGTCTCGCGTCCCGGGACGCTCGTGGAGATCATCGGCCGCGAGGGCACCCACTTCCTGCTCTCCCCCGACGATCCCCGCGCCGCCGCCGAGGCGATCGACCAGGCCATCCGCGCCCGCCGCTGATCCGCGGGGCGGCCCGCCCC
>NZ_JAEDAJ010000020.1:0-14716 GCF_016623465.1 Brachybacterium halotolerans | reverse complement strand
AAGTACGTAACGGTTGCCAAGAGCGCTCTTGGCAACCGTTACGTACTTCTCGCGCCCGTTCGCCCCTTCGCCCGTTCGCCCGTTCGTCCGTTCGTCAGTTCGGGAGGCGGTCGGGACGGGACCGTCGGATCCCGTCGCCTCGCACGACCCGTCGGGCGTCGGCCGACCCGGGCGATCTGGCGCACATCCCGAGGGTGCACCGACCGCCCTGCGCGATATCATCGACGCTGACATCCACAGACAGGGGAGCACCGCAGAGGTGCTGAGAGTGCGCACAGAGCGCAGACCCTCGAACCTGATCCGGTTCAGACCGGCGTAGGGAGTCGGGATTCTTCTGCGATGTCCGCCGCGCCGGATGACTGCATCCGGGGCCGACGGGCCTCGCGGCCCCTTCCGCATCGGAAGGAGAACCAGATGTCGACCGGTTCCACCCCCGCCGCCTCGTCCGCGCGCGCCGAGAAGACCGCGGCGACCGGCGCATCCCCGACACCGGCACCAACACCAGCACCGGCGAGCGACGCCCTCGCACGTCGGCCGCTGCCGGCCTACCGCACCGTGGACCTCGTGCTGACGGTCGCGATCGGCGTCGTCTTCGCCTTCGTGTTCCTCGCCTGGGGCCAGGTGTACACCCTGTTCACCCCGCTGCAGGCCGTCCTGCCGCCGTCGGTGGGGCTGCTCGCGGGCGTGTGGTTCCTGCCCGCGCTGGTGGCGATGCTCATCGTGCGCCGCCCCGGCGCCGCCGTGCTGGCGGAGGTCATCGCCGCCGTCCTCGAGATGGTCCTCGGCGGACAGTGGGGCATCGGCACCGTGGTCAGCGGCCTGCTGCAGGGCGGAGGCGTCGAGATCGCGTTCCTCGTCACCGCCTACCGCCGCTTCACCCTGCCCGTGGCGATCGCCGGCGGCGCGCTCTCGGGGATCCTCGAATGGGTGTACGAGCGCTTCTCCTACTACCCCGAGTGGTCCTGGGCCTCGGCCTGGGCGCTGCTGGGCTTCTTCATCGTCTCCGGCGCGCTTCTGTGCGGGGTGCTGGGGTGGCTGATCGTGCGCGCCCTCGGCGCGACCGGCGCCCTGAGCGCCTTCCCGGCAGGGCGCCAGTGGGGACGGCGGTCGCGCGCATGAGCGCGGGGCCGACGGTGCTCGGAGTGACCGCTGGGGCCGACGGGACGCTCGGCGACGCGGCTCCCGACGGAACGGGCCCCGCCTCCCACGCCGCCGTGCCGCTCGCTCTCGACGCCGTCACCTGGACGCCGTCGACCCGCTCCCGCCCGACGATCGACGACCTCACCCTGCACATCCCCGCCGGCCAGCGTGTGCTGCTCACGGGGCCCAGCGGCGGCGGCAAGTCGACGGTGCTCCGGGCCCTCACGGGCCTGCTCGACACCAGCACGGGCGACCTCGCGGGTGATGCCACCGGCCCCACCCGGCCGGGCGAGCGCGGACTGCTCCTGCAGCAGCCGCTGCACGCCCTGATCGGCGGGAGCGTCGGCCGGGACGCGGCCTTCGGGCCCGAGAACGCGGCGCTGGACCGTGAGGAGATCCAGCGCCGTGTGACCTCCGCCCTGCACGCGGCGCGCGTCGGGCTGGACGCCGCGACCTCGCCGTGGGATCTCAGCGGCGGGCAGCAGCAGAGGCTCGCCCTCGCCGGCTCCCTGGCGCTGGATCCCGGTGCGCTGCTGCTGGACGAGCCGCTGAGCATGCTCGATCGGCCGACGGCCCGCGCGGTCCGCGCCGCGATCCTGGATGTGGTCGGCGATCGCACCCTGGTGGTCGCCGACCACGACGCTGACGGCTGGGCCCCGCACGTGGATCGCGTGATCGTGCTCGGAGCGCAGGCGCACGTGCTCGCGGACGGCGCTCCCGACGACGTCCTCGAGCAGCCCGATCCGGCAGCCACGCCCGATCCGGCCACCGCTCCCGACCCGACCGCCATGCCGGCCCCTGCGCGCGCATCCGGCACGTCCGGCACACCGGTGCTGTCGCTCTCGAGGGTCTCGATCGCGCGGCGGCGACGACGGGACGAGGCCCGAGGGAAGCGGACCATCGCCTCTCCCCTCCTCGAGGGCATCGACCTGGCCGTCCCCGCAGGATGTGTCGCGGTCCTCACCGGGCCGAGCGGCAGCGGCAAGACCACGCTGCTGCGCACGATCCTGGGCCTCGCCGATCCGGCCGGAGGACACCTCGAGCGTCCCGAGCCCTCGAGGATCGCCTTCGTCCCTCAGGAGCCCGAGCACTCCTTCGTCGCCCGCACCGTGCGCACGGAGGTCACCGCCTCGCCCTGGGCGCACGACCCCGGACTCGCCGAGAGCCTGCTGCAGCGCGCCGATCTCGGGCACCTCTCGGACGCTCAGCCCTTCGAGCTCTCCGGGGGCGAGCAGCGGCGCCTCGCGATCATCGCCGCCCTCGCCCAGGAACCCGCCCTGCTCGTGTTGGACGAGCCCACCGTGGGTCTCGACCAGGAGCGTCGCACCCAGATGTTCGCTCTGCTCGAGGAGGCGACCGCGCGCGGCTGCGCGGTGCTGGCCGCGACGCACGACCCCGATCTCATCACGCGCGCGCACGTGCGTCTGGACCTCGCGGAGCACGGGGGCACGCGCGACGACGACGCGCAGTCCGCCTCCCCGGAGCCGGCCGCGACCGGCACCGCGCTGGCACTGGCGCCGGCAACCGCACCCGCATCCGCATCCGCATCCGCATCCGACACCACCCTTCGCCCGCCCCGCCGTCCCCGTCCTGCTCCCGCCGACGTGCTCAACCCGCTGACCACCATCGCGATCGCCGTGGCAGCGGCCGTCGGCTCCTTCGCGATCGACCGCTGGCAGCTCGGTCTCCTCTCGTGCGTGCTCGTCGCGGTCCTCGCACCGCTCGCCGTGCGCGGGGTGCGCAGCACGGCGCTGCGTCTGATCCCGATCGCGCTCGCGGCGGTCGGCCTCTGCTGGTCCACGGTGCTCGCCTCTCCCCTGCCCGTGTTCTCCGGGACCACGTGGCTGCTGGGTCTCAAGGAGGCCCTGCGGATCGGATACTTCGTGGCTCCCGGCGTGCTGATCTTCGCCTCCCTCGACCCGACGCGGCTCGGAGACGCCCTCGGCGGGAGGCTGCGTCTGCCCGGCCGGCCGGTCGCGGCGAGCGTCGCGGGACTCGTACGGGCAGGGCTCACGGCCGACGTCTGGGAGCGGATCATGACCAGTCGCCGCCTGCGCGGCCTCGGGGCGCGGCGCGACCTGCGCCATCCGCTGCGCTCGGGCGCGGCGCTCGTGCGGCTGCTGGCCTCGTGCACCCTCGCCCTTCTGGTCGACGCGGTGCGGGGCACCGAGCAGCAGGCGCTCGCGATGGATGCCCGCGGCTTCGCGACCGCACAGCACCGCACCTGGGCGCTGCCCAGTCCGTTCACGAGGGGCGACCTCGTGGGGCTCGCCGCCGCCGCACTCCTGCTCGCGGCGCCCTGGGTGCTGCGGACGGTGCTGGGCGGCTGAGGAGCCGACCCCGTCGACGCGGGCAGGAGCCGGCGATCCTTCCTCCCGCCTCGCCTGCCGCCCGCCGTGCAGTCGACGACGGATGACGTTCCGTGTGGTCCCCGCGTCGTGCGGGCCTTTACCCTGGTGCGCATGACTTCCGACGCCGCGCAGCCCGATCCCCCGCAGCCCGACTCCTCTCAGTCCGCTACCGCGCAGCCCGGATCGCCGCTCACCTCCGAGGAGCAGGACGAGCAGGTGCTCGCGCTGGCCCGGAGGATGCTCGACGATGCCCGTGAAGGCCGGGGCGACGCCCTGCTGCCGCTGCTGGACCAGGGGGCGCCGGTCGCCATGCGGGACTCGCGGGGCAACACGCTGCTGATGCTCGCCGCGTACCACGGTCACGCGGACCTGGTGCGTGAGCTCGCCGCCCGCGGGGCGGACGTCGATCAGCTCAACGACCGCCAGCAGTCGCCGCTCGCGGGGGCCGTCTTCAAGGGGTACGACGACGTGGTGTCCGCGCTCCTGGATGCCGGGGCGGATCCCGATGCGGGCACCCCGAGCGGCCGCGACTCCGTCGCCTTCTTCGGCCGGGAGGAGATGGGCCGGCTCATCGAGGAGAAGGCGCCGCGCGCCTGATCGCAGCGCCTCACGGGCGTACGCCGCTCAGACCCGCCGGTTCGCCCCTCGCTCTGCCCGCGGATCAGTCCCGCGGGTGCACGTAGCGCATCGGCACGTGCTCGATGCCGGCCTCGAGGAACAGCGGCCCGGTGGTCTCGAAGCCCATGCTCCCGTACCAGCGCTCGAGGTACGCCTGGGCGCCGATCTCGACCACCGCCTCCGGTGCGATCTCGCGGGCCACGTCGAGGGCCGCGCACACGAGGCGTCGGCCGAATCCGTCGCGCCGACGGTCCGCGCGCACCACTACGCGGCCGATGTGCACGGTGCCGTCGGGGTCGCGCAGGATGCGCAGCTGGGCGACCGGCTGGCGCTCGAGCCCGCCCGTGACGGGCTCAGCGTCCGGCACCTCGATCCACAGCAGCACCGTGGAGGCCTCGAGCTCACGGCCGTCGAGGTCGGCGTCGTCGGCGTGCTGCTCGAGGGTGAAGACGTCCTGGCGGAGCTTCGCGAGCAGGTAGACGGTGCGCGGATCGATCTCATGCAGGTGGGCGCGGCGCAGCACGCCGCCCGTCTCGGGATCAGGCATGCCCATCACCGTAGCTGCCCGTCCTGCGGATCCGCCCAGGCGGCGGCGGGGTGCTCCGTGGTCCAGCTCGCGCGGCGCGAGCGTCGGGTCTGGCAGCGGGGGCACCAGAACACCGTGCGCCCGGCGAGCTCCGTCGACCGGATCGCGGTCCCGCACAGACGGCACGGCAGCGTCTGCCGGTGGTACGTGTAGAAGGACTGCTCGCGGGGCACGACGCTCGGGTCGTCGTCCCCGTTCTGCCGCGTCGCGCGGGTGCGCTCCTGGATGACCGCCTCGATCTCGCGGTGCTCGGGCTCGGTCGTGACGATGCGGCCGGTGCGCGCGCCGTACCGCATGAGGGGCACCAGATCGTCCCAGATCCCGCGCACCGTCCCCGCGGTGAGGTCCTTGCCGGGCACGAAGGGGTCCAGGCGGGCGCGGAACAGCGCCTCCGCCCGATAGATGTTGCCGACCCCGGCGATGATCTCCTGGTTCATCAGCAGCACGCCGATCGACGTGCGGGAGCGCCGCACCCTCTCGACGAATCGGTCGGGGTCCGCGTCCTGGCGCAGAGGGTCCGGACCCAGCCGCTCCAGCACGGCGGCGCGGCCCTCGGCGTCAAGGATCTCGCAGGCGGTCGGCCCAGTGAGATCGGCGAGTCCGTGGGGGCCGGCGATGCGCAGGCGCGTGGTGGGACGCGGGACCAGGCGGCGCCAGTCCTCCGTCGCGGCGTCGTGCAGGTCGTACCCGTCGGCCGCTCCCGAGCCGCCGCCCTGCCGGGTCTCCCGCTCACCGATCCGCACCCGCGGCGCGCCGATCGCGTGGGCGAGCGCGAAGCCCTCCTCGCCCGCGAAGGTCCACGAGCCGTACAGGCCCAGGTGCACGCGCACCCAGCGGGCCACCGGATCGGAGACGTCGACGGACTCCTCCGGGGTGAAGGCGATGAGGAGCTGCTTCCCGGCTGCCTCGGCCCCGGCCAGCACCCAGCCGTCGATGCTCGCGGCGTCGGGGAACCGTCCCTGCGGGCTCGAGGTGCGCACGCGGCGTCCGCCGAAGCCCGCCGTGAGGGCGGAGGCGAGCCGGTGGACCGTGTGGCCCTCGGGCATCAGGCGCCGGCGGAGCCGGAACCGGCCGCGGAGTCCCCGTCGGCCGACGGGTCGTACCCGCCCGTGCGCTCATAGAGGCCCACCAGGTCGATGCGCCGCTGGTGGCGCTCGTCGCCGCTGAAGGGCTCCGCGAGGAACAGGTCGATGAGGTGCTCGAGCTCCTCCTCGGTGTGCTGACGGGCGCCCACGGAGATCACGTTGGCGTCGTTGTGCTCGCGGGCGAGCTTCGCCGTGTCCTCGTTCCACACCAGGGCGGCGCGGACGCCGCGCACCTTGTTCGCGGCGATCTGCTCGCCGTTGCCGGAGCCGCCGATGACGACGCCCAGGCTGCCGGGCTCGGCGACGACGGCCTCGCCGACGGCGGTGCAGAACGGCGGGTAGTCGTCGAGCTTCTCGAAGGTGTGGGCGCCGTGGTCGGTGACCTCGTGGCCCTTCGCGGTGAGGGAGTCCACGAGCCGGTTCTTCAGCTCGAAGCCGGCGTGGTCGGTGCCGATGTGCACGTGCATGGAGGGGGAGCCTTTCACAGGGTCGGTCGGGTCCGGGGCGGAGCGGGCGGGAGCGCTCGGCTCCCGCCCGCCCGGTCCGGGGTCAGTCGAAGATGGGGCCGACGGTGCGGCTGCGCTTGAGCTCGAAGAAACCGTCGACGCGGCTCATCGCCTCGAGGCCGTCGAACAGGGTGCCTGCCTCCTCGCCCTTGGGGGCCGGGGAGATCACGGGGCCGAAGTAGGCGCGGCCGTCGCCGAAGGAGATCACCGGGGTGCCGACCTCGTCGCCGACGAGCTCCACCACGGCCTTCTGCTTCGTGCGCAGGGTGTCGTCCAGGGACGAGTCGTGGTAGGACTCGAGCAGCGCGGGATCCAGGCCCGCCTGCTCGAGGGCGGTCTTCGCGGCCTCGCGGCGGTCCTGCTGGCCGCCCACGTGGTAGGCCTGGCCGTACGCGGTGTAGAAGTCGGCGAGGTCCTGGTTGCCGCCGGCGTTCTCGACGGCGAGCGCCACGCGGGCCGGCCCCCAGGCGTCGTCCATGCTGCGGCGGTAGCCGGCATCGAGATCGCGGCCCTCGTTGAGCGCGGCGAGGGACATGAGCGAGAACGTGATCTCCACGTCGCGGACCTGCGAGGCGTTCAGCAGCCACCGGCTGGTCATCCACGCCCACGGGCAGATCGGATCGAAGAACAGTTCGACATGCGGTGCGGTCACGGAGTCTTCCTCTCGCGTCGGGGATCGGCCGGGCCCGAGCGGACGTCGGCCTCCCCCATTCTGTCACCAGACCGGCCTCCCGGGCTGACCCCGGACCGGCCTCCCGAGCCGACTCCGGACCGCACGCCCGAGCGGATCGGCGATCCTCGAGGATCGCGGCGCCGGACCCGCAGATCCGGAGGGCGGGACGAGGGCGCGCTCAGGGCCCTGACTGGGCAGGAAAAGACATTGCCACGGGCGCGGGGATGGGATGGGATTCACGAGTGCACGATTCCCCCTCCCCCTCCTCCGGCCGGAAGGCCGCCCCGGCCGTCGCGGACCCCGCCGCGACGGCGGTGCCGCGCGTCTCCGTCATGCGGTCGATCGTGCGCAACCACCGCCGCTCGATCCCCTGGATCATGGCGACCTCCGCGTTCGTGGAGGCCGTCGACATGCTGGTGCCGATCCTCGTGGGCATCATCATCGACGTGGGCATCGTCCGCGGCAGCCTCGCGATCACCCTGCTGGGCGCCGCGGGCATCTTCGTGATGCGCCTGATCAGCACGTGGGTGTGGACGCTCATGTTCACCGCCTCGCAGCGGGCGCGCCTGTTCGAGCGCCATCGACTGCGGGTCGCGGTCACCGGCGCCGTGCTCGACCCGCGCTCGCGGCCCATCGAGCGCCCCGCCGGCGAGGTGCTCTCGATCGCGACCTCGGACGCCGACAAGGCCTCCGACATCATGGACATGCTGCCCTGGGCCTTCCCCGCCTCCGCGGTCGTGGTGGGCAGCGGCGTCTGGCTCGCGGTGCTCGACCCCTGGCTGGGCGTGGCGACCCTCGTCGGCATCGCGGTCATGGTGCTCGTGATCCGCGTGATCAGCCCCGTCCTCTCCGCCCGCTACGACGCCCAGCAGTCCCGTGCGGCCGACGCCGCCGCGACCGCGACCGACCTCGTCCACGGCCTGCGCGTGCTGCAGGGACTGGGCGTGCAGTCCCGCGCCCGCACCCAGTACCGCCGGCGCTCCCGGATCGCCCTGGACGCGGCGCTCGTGAACGCCCGCTACTCGGGCGTCTCGAGCGGCCTGACCACCCTCGTGACCGCGGCGATGATGGCGGCCGTCGTGATCATCGCCGCCCAGCGCACCGTCGCCGGGGACATGACCATCGGCACCCTGATCGCCGTCGTGGGCGTGGCGCGCTCGAACATGGGCATGCTGCAGGGCCTCTCGGGGATCCCGATCTGGTGGGCCAGCATGTCCACTTCCGCCGACCGGGTGCGCCGACTGCTCGCGGACCTCGGCCGCACGGTCGACGATCCCGCGCTGACCATCGGCCACCTCGCCACCGCGCGCGACGAGCGCGGCGAGGCCCGCCCTGGCGAGCGCCGCGCCGGCACCGGCGGCCTGCACCTGCGGGGCGTGGGCGCCGGCAGTCTGCAGGGCCTGGACATGGAGGTGCCCGACGGGCGCGTCATCGCCCTCGCCTGCGCGGACGCGCGCGACGCCGACGCGGTCGTCGAGGCGGTCAGCGGCCGCGCCGAGCACACCGGCGTCCACCTCGGCGACACCGAGGTCACCTCCTCGACCCGCTTCGCGACCCGCGCGGACCTGCTCGTCGAACCCCACGTCGTCGACCTCTTCGACGGGACCGTGCGCGAGCAGCTCGCCACGCGGGCCCCGGCGAGCGACCCTACGGACGGCAGCGACGACTCCTGGGCCGACGCCGCCCTGCACGCCGCGGGCGCCGACGACCTGCTGCGGATCCTGCCCGAGGGCTACGACACCCGCATCCTCGATCGCGGCGCGAACCTCTCCGGTGGGCAGCGCCAGCGGATCGCGCTCGCGCGCGCCGTGGCCTCCGACGCCCCGGTGCTCGTGCTGCAGGATCCGACCACCGCGGTGGACGCCGTCACCGAGCAGCACATCGCCGAGGCGCTCGTGGCCGCCCGCCGCGTCCCCGACCGGGCGACGCTGCTGGTCACCCGGGCTCCCGCGCTCCTGCGCGAGGCCGACGAGGTGCTCTACGTGCGCGGGGGCCGGATCACCGCCCGCGCCGACCACCAGGACCTCATGGACCGCGACGACTACAGGGAGATGGTGCGCCGATGATCCCCGACATGGCAGCCGTCCGCTGGGACCACGAGGCCGAGGACGTGCTCGAGTCCGACGCGACCGCCCGCCGCCAACTCGACGAGCACGCACAGATCCTGCCGATCGCCTCGGTGGGCACGTCGTTCTCCCACGTGGGCCGGCGCCTGCTCGCGCACTGGCCCTCGACCCTGCTCACCCTGCTGGTGGTGATCGGCGGAGCCGTCGCCGCGGCGTGGATGCCGCGCCTGATCGGCGGGGCCGTCGACATCGTCCAGGACCGCGCGGGCTCCGCCGCCGTGTGGCGCCAGGGCGGGCTGATCATGCTCGCCGGCGTGCTCCAGGCCGTGCTCTCCGCGCTCGGCTGGGCCCTGGTCAGCGGCATGGGCCAGCGGGTCCTCGCCGCCATGCGCGAGGACGTGATCGACCGCGCCCTGGACCTGCCCGCGCAGACCATGGAGGTCACCGGCATCGGCGACGCCCTCTCGCGGGTCGCCGACGACGTCGACGTCACCGCGCGCGCCGTCGACAACGTGGTCCCGAACCTCATCCAGATGGGCTTCTACGTAGTGGTCACGCTGATCGGCATGGCGACGCTCTCGCCGTGGCTGCTGATCCTTGTGGTCGTGGTGGTGCCGATGTACGCGGCCACGGGCGTGTGGTACCTGCGGCGCACCGCCCCCATCTACCGTCGCGAGCGCGTCGCGATGGGCGCCCGCGCCCAGGGCCTGCTCTCGGCGATCCACGGCATCCCCACCGTCCACGCCTACGGCATCGAGCGCCGGGAGACCCGCCACGTCGCGGTGCTCTCGGAGACCGCCGCGGTGCTGGCCATGCGCGTGATGGGTCTGGTCACGAGGGTCGTGAAGATCGTCGTGTGGCCAGAGAACCTGTCGATCGCCCTGGTGCTGATCCTCGGCTACGCGATGGTGCACGTAGGCGGGGCGCCGGTGGGCCTCGTGACCGCGGCTGCCCTCTACCTCATCTCGTTGCTCTGGCCGATGATGAATCTGCTGTTCAGCCTCGACGACGTGCAGTCGGCGGTCGCCAGCCTCACCCGCATGGTGGGTGTCATCGAGTCGATCGATCCGGCGTCCTCCCCCGGCGAGGAGGTGCCGGCGGACGCCTCGATCCGACTGCGCCATGTCTCCCACGCCTATGGCGAGGACGCGGACGGCACCGAGCGGACCGTGCTGCACCCGATCGACCTGGACATCGCTCCAGGCGAGTCGATCGCCCTGGTGGGGGCATCCGGCGCCGGCAAGTCGACGCTCGCCGCGATCATCACCGGCACCCTCACCCCGCGCCATGGCACCGTGCTCCACGGCTGCGCCGACCTCGCCAGTGCGGACCTCGAGTCGGTGCGCCACCACGCGGTGATCGTCTCGCAGGACGTCCACGTGTTCCGCGGGACTCTCGCCGAGGACCTGCAGCTGGCCCGCCCCGAGGCGAGCGACGAGGAGCTCTGGGCGGCGCTGCGCGAGGTCGAGGCCGACGCCTGGGCCGAGCTGCTCCCCCGTGGCCTGGACACCGAGGTCGGGGAGAAGGGCGAGCGGCTGACGGCCGAGCAGTCCCAGCAGCTGGCGCTGGCCCGTGTCGCGCTGCGCGATCCGGCGGTGCTGGTGCTCGACGAGGCCACGGCCGACGAGGGCTCCTCCGGCGCCCGCGTGCTCGAGCGCGCCGCGACGCAGGTGGCCCGCGACCGCACCACGGTGATCGTGGCCCACCGCCTGTCCCAGGCGAAGGAGGCCGACCGGATCCTGGTGATGGCCGACGGCCGCGTCGTCGAGCAGGGCCCGCACGCGGACCTCGTGGACCACGGCGGCGTCTACGCCGAGCTCTGGGCCGCCTGGAGCGGGAACGACTGAGCGATTCCGCGCCGGTGACTGTGCCGGTGCCGGCCGGACCCGGTGTCGACCGGACCCGGTGCCGTTCGACCTCCGATCCCTGGCAGCGTGTCACCCACCGGCGTATGGCGGCGCTCTCTGCCACATGTGGCAGAGAGCGCCGCCATACGCCGTCCCACGACACGCCGAGCTCCCGGCGCGCGGGGCGGCGCCCTCCCCCTCGCCCCGCGCACGACCAGCACACCCGTCGTCCGCCGATCACGCATTCGGCCCCGGTTCCTCCCCTGCAGCGCGCGTACCGCGCGGTATGGTCGCCTCATACTCCTTCCCCTCGCGGGGTGAAGATCCTGGGTCGGCGGGCCGGTCGTCCCGGGTCCCCGTGGGGCCTACCCGGCCAGGAGACGTCATGTCCTCCACTGCACACTGGTCACCCGGCGATCAGGTGACCTGGACCTACTACACCCTCCAGCACCCCACCCGCACCGTCCGTCCCGGCACCGTGGTCCTCGACGACGACGAGCGCGGCCTCGTGGTCTGGATCGCGCCCGGCACCGAGGTGCTGCTGCCCGTTCTCGAGAACGGCGCGCCGTTGCGCCGCGCGGGCGACGAAGGCATGTTCACCCGCCCGCGCGTCCAGTCCAAGCAGCTGTGGACGGGCAACGGCATCCTCATGATCGGTCTGCCCGGCCGCCCCTATTCGGTGTGGCTGTTCTACAAGGACGACGGCTCGCTGGGCTGCTACTACGTGAACCTCGAGACCCCTTTCGAGCGCACCGAGGAGGGCGTGCGCACGCGCGACCTGGTCCTCGATCTGGTGGTGCTGCCGCGCCGCGACTGGCACTACAAGGACGAGGACGAGCTCGAGGGCGCCGAGAGCGTCGGCTACTTCTCCCCCGGCGAGGCCGGCGAGATCCGTGCGGCGGGCCGCACCGCCGAGCACGACATCAAGGAGTGGATCTACCCGTTCTCCGCGGGTTTCGAGCACTTCTTCCCCGATCCCAGCTGGTCGATTCCGCCGCTGCCCGCGCACTACTCGTGGGACCTGGACCTGACGCAGAAGCGCTGAGGGCCGGGCGGCTCCGTCGCCCATCCCGGACCAGGCGAGCACAGCGCAGACCGGTCCCTCGTTCCGGTCCATCGGCCCGCGCCCCGGTGGCAGGATGGGAATCATGCCTGTGAACCCCTCTGAGAACCTCACCCGCGACGAGGCGCGCGAGCGCGCCTCGTTCCTCACCACCGACACCTACGACGTGCGGCTGGACCTGACGACGGGACCGACCACGTTCGTCACCGAGTCGACGATCCGTTTCTCCTCGACCGAGGCCCGCCCGACCTTCGTGGATCTCATCGCGCCCTCGGTGCGCGAGATCGAGCTCAACGGCGAGCTGCTCGAGGACCCCGCCTCCCGCTTCGACGGCGCCCGCGTGCAGCTGCCCGAGCTCGCCGTCGGCGTGAACACCGTGCGGATCCTGGCCGACGGCGCATATATGAACACCGGCGAGGGTCTGCACCGCTTCGTCGACCCGGTCGACAACGAGGTCTACCTGTACACGCAGTTCGAGGTCTCCGACGCCCGGCGCATGTTCGCCGACTTCGAGCAGCCGGACCTCAAGGCGACCTTCCGCTTCACGATCACCGCGCCCGACCACTGGCGCGTCATCTCCAACTCCCCCACCCCGCAGCCGGTCACGGCCGGCGAGGGCACCGCGACCTGGTCCTTCGAGCCCACCACGAAGATCTCCACCTACCTCACGGCGCTCGTCGCGGGCACCTACCAGGGCGGCGAGGGCTCCGTGACCACGCGCGACGGCCGCACCATCCCGATGGGCGTGTACGCGCGGGCCTCGCTCGCCGAGCACCTGGACCCGCAGAACATCATCGACATCACGAAGGCCGGCATCGACTTCTACGAGGAGGCCTTCGACTGCGACTTCCCGTTCCCCAAGTACGACCAGGTCTTCGTGCCGGAGTACAACATGGGCGCGATGGAGAACCCGGGCGCGATCACGTTCGTGGAGTCCTACGTGTTCCGCTCCGACGTCTCCGACGCGATCCGCGAGCGCCGCGACCTCACGATCCTCCACGAGCTCGCGCACATGTGGTTCGGCGACCTGGTCACGATGCGCTGGTGGGACGACCTCTGGCTGAACGAGTCCTTCGCCGAGTACGCCTCGACGCTCTCGAGCGCCGAGGCCACGAAGTGGACCGATGCCTGGACCACCTTCGCGAGCTCCGAGAAGGCCTGGGCCTACCGCCAGGACCAGCTGCCCTCGACCCACCCGATCGTCGCCGACATGGTCGACTTCGACGCGGTGGAGACGAACTTCGACGGCATCACCTACGCCAAGGGCGCCTCGGTTCTGCGCCAGCTCGTCGCCTACGTCGGCAAGGACGCGTTCTTCGAGGGCCTGCGCGCGTACTTCCGCAAGCACGCCTGGTCCAACACCGAGCTCGAGGACCTGCTGGCCGAGCTCACCGAGACCAGCGGGCGCGACCTCGCCTCCTGGTCGCAGCTGTGGCTGGAGACCGCGGGCGTGAACACCCTGCGTCCGCGCATCGAGCGGGAGGCCGACGGAACCGTCGTGTCCTTCGCGATCGAGCAGACCGCAGCGCCCGAGCACCCGACCCTGCGGCCCCACCGCCTGGGGATCGCGGGCTTCACCCTCGAGGGCGGCGTGCTGCGCCGCACCGAGAGCGTGGAGATCGATGTCGACGGGGAGCTCACCGAGGTCGATGCGCTCGTCGGCACACGCGCGGACCTCTGGCTGCTGAACGACGGGGACCTCGCCTACGCGAAGATCCGCCTGGACGAGGACTCCCTGGCCGTCGCCATGGAGCACCTGCGCGACATCGAGGACCCGCTGGCCCGCACCCTGATCTGGTCGGCGGCGTGGGACATGGTGCGCGACGCCGAGCTGCCCAGCCGCCGTTTCCAGGAGCTCGTGCTCGCGAACATCACGGGCGAGGACTCCTCGAGCGTGCTGCGCACGCTGCTCGGACAGCTGGCCTCGGTCGCCGGCCCGTACGCGGCGCCGGCCGAGCGCGCCGCGCGGACCACCTCCGCGGCCGACGCCCTCTGGGAGCTCGCCCAGGCCGCCGAGGCCGGCAGCGACGCCCAGTTCCAGTTCGTCACCGAGTTCGCCCTGCTCTCCTCGAACGATGAGCACGCGGGGATCCTCGAGTCGCTGCTCGACGGCACCGTGACCCTGCCCGGACGCGAGATCGACACCGACCTGCGCTGGTCGCTCGTGATCGCGCTGTCCGCGCTGGGCAGGATGGACGATGCGGCGATCGACACCGTGCTCGCCACCGACGACACCCAGTCCGGACGCAAGAAGGCCCTCACCGCGAAGGCCGCGCGTCCGACGCCGGAGACCAAGGCCGAGGCCTGGCGCGCCACGGTCGAGGAGGACGCTCTGCCCAACGAGTCCCTGAGCTCGGTGGTCATGGGCTTCCGCCGCGTCAGCGACCCGGCGCTCATCGCGCCCTTCGAGAGCCGCTACTTCGCGATGCTCGACGACGTGTGGGAGAACCGCTCGAGCGAGATCGCCAACCGCCTCATCCAGGGGTACTTCCCCGCCGACTTCGGCGGGGAGTCGGTGGTCGAGGCGGCCGACGCGTGGCTCGCCTCGCACACCTCCGCACCGCTGGGCCTGCGCCGCCCGGTGATCGAGGGCCGCGACACCGTTGCCCGCCAGCTGCGCGTCCGCGAGGCCGACGTCCCGGCCTGACCCATCCTGTGGGGACGCCCGGCGGCGTCAGCCGATCCGTCGGTGCGGGTCTGCGGACCTTTCCGCGACGCGAAAGGTCCGCAGACCCGCACGGATCGACGGTCGGGGGCGACGGTCGGGTGCGACGAGCCGGT
>NZ_JAEDAJ010000002.1:452154-524310 GCF_016623465.1 Brachybacterium halotolerans | reverse complement strand
CGGACATTCCTTTGTGAATGAGGGTTGTGGCTCGTCACGAGCAGCTCCCTGGACTCGAGTGATCGGGTTCGGGTGGAGCGCGGTGACGAGCCACAACCCTTTTCCGCACCCATTCACCTGTGCGGCTTCACCTGCCCCCGCTTGGTGTGGTTGCGCGATACCGCCTAGGCGCCCTTGGCGCTCCAGGAGTGCCGTGTGGGTGGTGGGCCGGGTTCTCGAAGCCGGGAGAAGGCTCCCGGAAGAGCTGCCGGCGTCCCCTGGTGGTGCCACCCCAGCGTTGCGCTCGGCCCGGGACCGGGCAGGTTGCTGTCACGATTCGGCATCGAGGGCTTTACACGTTTCAGAGTTGCGCCTACGCTCGTCCTCGATCCGGTTGCGGCGTGCTCCGAACGATGGGAGAGCGCTTCCCAACGTGGTGCTTCGACAGCCTCTCGATGGGGAGGTCTGCCGTCGCACAGGTGCCCAGGAGGTTGCAGGCTCGCGCGGATCGTCAGCAGAGCCGCACTCGGCGGCGAAGATCGAAGGAGATCGCCATGCCCTCACGTCGAACCGTCCTCGCAGTGCCCCTGGCTCTGGCGGGCCTGGGAGGCCTCGCCGCCTGCGGTCCGAACGCTCCCGGTGGTTCCTCCGGCGGTTCCGGCGCCTCCGACTCCGGCACTCTGCGCTTCGCCTGGTGGGGCAACACGGTGCGCGACAAGGCCACACGCGACGCCATCTCGACGTACCACTCCGCACACCCCGAGGTGAGCATCTCTGATGAGCCCACGGACTGGTCGGGCTACTGGGACAAGCTCGCCACCCAGGTGGCCGGCGGAGACGTGCCCGACCTGATCCAGATGGACGAGTCGTACCTCAGCGAGTACTCCAGCCGCGGCATCCTCCTGAACCTCAAGGACACCGACGTGGACACCTCCGGGTTCGATCCGTCGGCCCTGGACGCCGGCGTGGTCGACGACGGGCTCTTCGCCCTCAACGCGGGCGTCAACGCCCCGGTGCTGCTCGCCAACCCCGACGTCTTCGAGGCGGCGGGAGTGGACATGCCCGACGACGGCTCGTGGACCTGGAAGGAGCTCGTGGAGATGTCCGCAGCGATCACCAAGGGCACGCCCGACGGGACCTTCGGCGTCCAGCAGCTCGGCGCCGCCGGCGATCCCGCGCTCAGCGTCTACCTCCGCCAGCTCGGAGCGGAGAAGTTCACCGACGACGGGCTCGGCTTCACCGCCGAGCAGCTGCAGCAGTGGATGGAGTTCGCCCTCGAGCTGCAGAGCACCGGCGCGGCGCCCGGTGCCTCGGTCGCGGTCGAGGAGACCGGGAAGTCCGTCGACCAGACGCTGTTCGCCACCGGTAAGTGCGGTCTTCAGCTCGCGTGGTCGAACCAGGTGGTCAGCAACGACACGGCGCTCGGCGGCACCGTCAAGGTGCTCCGCATGCCGTCCATGACCGGGAAGGCGGCTGATGTGAAGCTCTGGTACAAGGCCTCGATGTACTTCGCGGTCGCGGCCAGGTCCGCGCAGCAGGGGGCGGCCACGGCCTTCGTCGACTGGCTCGTGAACTCGAACGAGGCCGGGAAGATCCTCCTGGCCGAGCGCGGTGTCCCCGCGAACCTCACGGTGCGCAAGGCCATCGAGGGCGACCTCACCGACTCCGACCTCAAGGCCGTCGACTTCATCGAGGCCATCGCCGACGAACTGGGGGAGTCCCCGGTGATCACCCCTCCGGGCGGCAGCGCCGTGAACGACGCCCTCGGCCGGCACATGGAGGACGTCCTCTTCGGGCGGGCGAAGCCCGCAGACGCGAGCTCCGCAGCCCTCACCGAGGCGCAGGGGCAGCTCGGATGAGTGCCGTGATCGCCGTCGGCCCTGGCGTGCCCCGGGGGACCGGCGGAATGTCGGTCGTGCGGTGCGCGCAGCGGGACAGCGCTGTCCGAGGTCAGGTCGATGCCGTCGGCGGCCGCTATGAGAACGTTTGCATTCGGACAGCGTCCTCTGCTTAGAATCTGCCCACCGCACGGTCGTCGACGACCGTGACCATCGGCCGCAGTCCCGCGAGCGGCCGCCCGTGGCCCGTCACCCGCGGCTCGTCGTCCGCCCTCCGGCGCATGGCCGTCGGCCATGAGAGACCCGCATCCTCCCGCTCCGCCCGCAGAGCCGCACCCCCTAACCCCACCCCAATCCGCGCAGCAGCCCTGATCGAAGGAGATCACGTGCACACCCGACGCGAAGCCCTCGCCCTCACCCTCGCCGTGCCCACGGCGCTGACCCTGGCCGCCTGCGGCCCCAACCGCTCGAGCTCGGAGACCTCGGGCGGCGACGGCTCCTCCGCCCTCCGGTTCATGTGGTGGGGGAACGCCGTGCGCGACAAGGCCACCCGCGGCGCGATCGACGCCTATGGCGAGGTCGAGTCCGATCTGAGCATCTCTGCGGAGCCGGCCGACTGGTCGGGCTACTGGGACAAGCTCGCCACGCAGGTCGCGGGCGGCGACATGCCGGACGTCGTCCAGATGGACGAGAAGTACCTCAGCGAGTACGGCAACCGTGGTGCGCTGCTCGACCTCGAGAAGGCCGGTCTGGAGACGAGCGACTTCGAGGACAGCTCGGTCGCGGCGGGTGAGGTGCCGGACAAGGGTCTGCTCGCCATCAACGCCGGCATCAACGCGCCGGTGCTGCTCGCGAACGCCGCCGTGTTCGAGGACGCGGGCATCGACCTGCCCGACGACACCACCTGGACCTGGGACGACCTCGCATCCCTCGCCGCCGACATCACAAAGGCCACCGACGACGGCGTTTACGGGCTCCAGCAGATCGGCCTTGTCCAGGCGACCTTCCAGGTGTACATGCGCCAGCTCGGCAAGGACCAGTACTCGGCCGACGGCGCCGGCTTCGCCGCCGAGGACGCCGAGAAGTTCCTCGCGTACGCGAAGTCCCTGCAGGAGACGAAGGCCGCGCCCGACGCGTCCGTGTCGGTCGAGGAGACCGGCCAGTCCGTGGACCAGTCCCTGTTCGCCACCGGCAAGTGCGCCCTCCAGGTCGCCTGGTCCAACCAGGTCGTCGCCTACGACACCGCCGCGGGCGGGAAGGTGCACGTGCTGCGCATGCCGTCGATGACCGGGAAGGCCGCCGATGCGCAGCTCTGGTACAAGGCCTCGATGTACTTCGCGGTCTCCGCGAAGACGACCGCCAAGGAGCAGGCCGTCGCTTTCGTCGACTGGCTCGTCAACAGCGAGGACGCGGGGAGGCTGCTGCTCGCCGAGCGCGGTGTGCCCGCCAACCTGACGGTCCGCGAGGCGATCGCGGACGACCTCACGGACGCCGACATCAAGGCCGTCGACTTCATCGAGTCGATCGCGGACGAGCTGGGCGACGCCCCCGTCATCACCCCGCAGGGCGGTGGCCAGTTCGAGGACATCCTCACGCGGTGCGGGGAGGACCTCCTGTTCGGCCGCACCGACACCAAGACCGCCGGGAAGGACCTGCTGGATCAGCTCACGTCGGCGATCACCGTCTGAACCGGTCCCGGACCGGACGGTGAGGACCTCTCGAGGAAGGATGAGTGATGAGTGCTATCGGTGAGCTCACGTCCATGGCGAAGGGCCGTGGACGGGGCGGGGTGCGTGAGAAGCACCCGGACAACAAACCGGCCCTGGTGTTCATGGCGCCGTGGCTGCTGGGCCTGCTCGGGATCACCCTGATCCCGATGATCGCCTCGCTGTACCTCTCGTTCACGGACTACAGCCTGCTGGCCGCCCCCAAGTGGATCGGCCTGCAGAACTTCGTGGACATGTTCCACGACGCCCGGCTGATGACTTCGCTCAAGGTCACCCTGATCTACGTGATCGTGGGGGTTCCTCTCCAGCTCGCCCTCGCCCTCGCCCTCGCGGTCCTGCTCAACGAGGGCATCAAGGGGCTCTCGTTCTACCGCTCGATCTTCTACCTGCCCTCCCTGCTGGGCGGGTCGGTCGCGATCGCGATCCTGTGGCGCCAGATGTTCGGCACCGGCGGCCTGGTCAACCAGATCGCGGGCATGCTCGGCTTCACGAACCTGCCCGGCTGGATCTCCGACCCGTCCACCGCGCTGGGCACGATCATCCTGCTGCACGTGTGGACGTTCGGCTCCCCGATGATCATCTTCCTCGCGGGCCTGCGCCAGATCCCCCAGATGTACTACGAGGCCGCCGAGGTCGACGGCGCCGGACGCTGGCGGCGCTTCACCGCGATCACCCTGCCCCTGCTGACCCCGATCATCTTCTTCAACCTGGTCCTGCAGGTGATCAACGCCTTCCAGTCGTTCACCCAGGCGTTCGTCGTCTCCGGGGGCACCGGCGGCCCCTCCGACTCCACCCTCTTCTACACGCTGTACCTCTACCAGAAGGGCTTCACCCAGTTCGACATGGGCTACGCCTCCGCGATGGCCTGGCTGCTCCTGGTCATCGTCGCGATCTTCACCGTCATCAACTTCTTCGTCTCCAAGTTCTGGGTGTTCTACGATGACTGATCAACTCACCTCCAGCGGCCCCTCCCGTCCCGCAGGCGCCGGCGCCGGCGCCGGCACTGCCGCCGCGCCGGCCGGCCGCGGCCACCGCACAGGCGACCAGCCAGGGGCCCGCCCCCGCCGCACCCGGCGCGTAGGACCCATCGTCCGCCACGCGATCCTGATCATCGCCTCGCTGGTCATGATCTATCCGCTGCTGTGGATGATCGTCAGCTCCCTGCGCCCCAACACCGAGATCTTCCGCAATCCCGGTCTGCTCCCGATCAGCTTCAACACCGAGAACTACGTCAACGGATGGAACGCCCTGTCCCAGCCGTTCTCCCACTACCTCATCAACTCGACCCTGCTGGTCCTGGGCTGCGTGATCGGGAACGTCATCGCCTGCTCCCTCACCGCCTACGCCTTCGCCCGCCTCAAGTTCTGGGGCCGGAACATCGCGTTCGCGGTCATGCTGATGACGCTGATGCTCCCCATCCACGTGGTCATCGTCCCGCAATACATCATGTTCTCCCAGACCGGGTGGGTGAACACGATGCTCCCGCTCATCCTCCCGAAATTCCTCGCGACCGATGCGTTCTTCGTGTTCCTCATGGTGCAGTTCATCCGGGGCATTCCCCGGGAGCTCGACGAGGCCGCCCGCATCGACGGCTGCGGACATTTCCGCATCTTCTTCCGCGTGATCCTGCCGCTCATGACGCCCGCGATCGCGACCACGGTGATCTTCACGTTCATGTGGATGTGGAACGACTTCTTCGGCTCCCTCATCTACCTCACCACGCCGGACAACTTCACCGTCCCGCTGGCTCTGCGAGCCTTCCTCGACTCCCAGGGCACCTCCGACTGGGGCGCCATGTTCGCCATGTCCGTCCTGTCGCTCGTCCCCCTCTTCATCGTCTTCCTCCTCGGCCAGAGGTTCCTGATCCGAGGATTCGCGACGACGGGGATCAAATGAGCGGGATGCGTCGGCCGCGCGAGGCCTGTTCCGTTCCCCACGTCCCGAAGGAGACCGCATGAGCACCCGCTACGGCCTGATCGGCACCGGTCATCGCAGCCAGATGTACATCGACGCGATCACCGGCCCCCATGCCGACGTCGCCGAGCTCGTCGCCCTGTTCGACACGAATCCCGGGCGCATGCAGTGGTATCGCGAGCACTACGCGGCCCTCGAGGGCGTCCCCGCCGTCGGCCCCGAGCACCTCGAGGACGTGATCGCCGAGCAGGGCATCGAGCGCATGATCGTGACCTCCATGGACCGCTTCCATGCCGAGCACATCGTGCGCAGCCTCGAGGCCGGGGCCGACGTCGTCGTCGAGAAGCCGCTGACGATCGACGCGGAGAAGGCGCGGATGATCGAGGAGGCCGTGCGCCGCACCGGCCGCAGCGTGACCGTCACCTTCAACTACCGCTACTCGCCGCGCAACAGCGCCCTGCGCGAGGTGATCGCCGACGGCCGGATCGGCACGCCGGTCTCGATGGTCTTCGAGTGGGTGCTGGACACCGCGCACGGCGCCGATTACTTCCGGCGCTGGCACCGCGACAAGGCGAACTCGGGCGGACTGTTCGTCCACAAGGCCTCCCACCACTTCGACCTCGCCTCCTGGTGGATCGACGCCCACCCCCGGACCGTCTCTGCGCGCGGCGGCGTGCGCTTCTACGGCGATCGGGCGGCGCAGGAGAGGGGAGAGAGGCCGGCCGCCGAGCGCGGCACGCACGACGGTCCGCACGGTCCCTTCGAGCTCGACCTGCGCAGCGATCCCCGCCTGAAGGAGCTCTACCTCGACCAGGAGCAGCACGACGGCTACCGCCGCGATCAGGACGTCTTCGCGCCCGGCGTCACCACGGAGGACAACCTCACGGCGATCGTCGACTTCGACAGCGGCCTCACCCTGACCTACGCGCTGAACGCCCACAGCCCCTGGGAGGGCTACCGGGTCGCCGTCAACGGCACCGAGGGCCGCGTCGAGCTCGAGGTCGTCGAGCGCACGGCCGTGCTCACGAACCCCCGGCAGCGGGGCGAGGACGACGGAGCGACCGAAGGCGACGCGGTGGTCGACCCGAGCGCCGTGCGGGTGGACGACGAGGGCGAGGGGGCTCGCCGCGCCGGCGAGAGACTCGTCCTGCAGCGTCACTTCGAGACCGCCCAGGAGATCGAGATCCCGCAGGGAGAGGGGGCGCACGGCGGCGGCGACGCGCTCATGCTCGCCGAGGTCTTCCGCGGGCGCGCTCGCGGTGAGGGTGCGGATCCGCTGGGCCGAGCGGCCGACTGGCACGACGGCCTGCGCGCGATCTCCATCGGCATCTGCGGCAACGCCTCGATCGAGACCGGTCAGGCCGTCGACGTCGAGGAGTTCATGGGGATCGGTCGATGAGCGCGGTACAGGCGCGTGCGGCGCGGCCCATCGCGCTCATCGGCACGCGGGGCTTCGGTGCCGTGCACCTGCGGCAGATGGCGCCGCTGCGCGAGAGCGGACGGATCCGCCTGGTGGGCGTCGTCGACGTCGCCGAGCCCGAGCCGGGGATCGGTGCCCCGTGGTTCCCGAGCCTCGCAGCACTGCTCGAGGGTGCCGACGAGCCGCCCGAGGTGCTGATCATCGCCACGCCCATCACCACCCACGCCGACCTGGCCCGCGAGGGCCTCGACGCCGGCTGCCACCTCTACCTCGAGAAGCCGCCCGTGCCCTCCCTCGCCGATCACGAGGACCTGCTGCGCGCGGCGAGCGAGGCAGGACGCGCGGTCCAGGTCGGCTTCCAGGCACGCGGCGGAGGCGGAGCCGCGCGGATGCGAAAGCTGCTCGCCTCCGGCGCGCTGGGCGAGGTGCGCAGCGTCGACGCCTTCGGCGCCTGGATGCGCGACCGCGCCTACTACGCGCGCAGCCCCTGGGCGGGCAGGCGACGCATGGACGGCCGACGAGTGGCCGACGGCGTCGCCACCAACCCCCTCGCCCACGCCGTCGACCTCGCCCTGCAGATCGCGGGCATCTCCCGCCGGGGCGACATCGCGCGGATCACCACCGAGCTGCGCCGCGCCCACGACATCGAGGCCGATGACACCACCTACCTGCGGGTGGATCCCGCGGGCCCCGGGCCCTTCGTCCAGGCGGCGCTCGTGACAACCGCGCCCTCGCAGAGCGACCCCTGGATCGAGATCCGCGGGGAGAAGGGGCGCGCCCGCCTCGAGTACACGACGGATCATCTCGAGCTCGTCGACGCCTCCGAGGTGCGCACGCAGGAGTCCCTCGGACGCAGGGATCTGCTCGTCGACCTCCTCGATCACCTCGACCTCCTCGATCATCCCGACCGCCGCGATCATCTCGACGACGGCGAGGACTCGTCCGCGCCGCTGCTCTCCTCGCTCGAGCGCACCGAGGCCTTCACCACCGTCCTCGAAGCCACCCAGAGCGGTCCCGACCCGCGGCCCATCGGCCCCGAGCACATCACCTGGGACGGAGAGGGCCAAGCCGCCCACCCCGTCGTCCGCGACATCGAGGACTGGATGGGCCGGGCGCTCCACGCCGGCGCGCCGTTCAGCCGCATCGGCGCGCCCTTCGCCGATCCGGACGCGGTCCACGAGACCACCGCGTCGGCCCTCGCGCCCCAGTACCGCCGCGCATCCGACCCCACCGGAGGAGAATCCCGATGACCCTGAGCACTGACACCCTGCAGGCCGACGTGGTCCGCACCCGCGAGCGGAGCAGTCTGCTGCTGCGCGCCGCCCGCTCCGCGGACCTGACCGCGTTCGAGGGGACCGTCTCCGAGACGGCCGACGGGGCGGTCCTCGAGGGGCCCGCGAGCCACGCCAACGCGCTCGCCCTGCGTGCGGCGGTGCCGGCGCTGCGTCCGCGGCTCGTGAGCGGGCACCGCACCTCGGTGGGAACCGGCGACCGCACCGGCCTCGCGACCGCCGGGCAGTCGCGCGCCTTCGCAGAATCCGGCGGAGGAGTCTTCCCCGTGCTGGCCCAGCAGTCGATCCGCGAGATGGACCGGCTCGGGCGCAGTGCGCGCGAGGTCCTCGACGACGCGGTGTTCGGCCTGGTCGAAGCCGGATGGGAGCGCGGATACGGGGCGGACTGCGACCACATCAAGACCACCGAGGGCATCGACCGCGGGCTCGATGCCGGGTTCCGCATGTTCACCCTCGACCCGGGCGACATGGTCCAGGACGTCACCGGCGGCTTCACCGATCAGCAGGTCGACGACCTGCCCTGGGAGGCGCTCGAGGACACCCGCGCCGACCTCCTCGCCCGCTACCGGGGCCTCGACATCGAGGCCGCGGGGGAGCGGATCGCGCCGTCGGACGCGGAGATCCTCACCGCCGCCGTGAAGTACGGCGGGGCGGTCGCCGAGGCCGCGCGCCTGCACCGCCACCTGCTCGCGCACGCACCCGAGGCCGCGCCCGGCGCGCACGGGGGCGAGCCCGCCGTCGAGGTCGAGATCGCGGTCGACGAGACGGCCTGGCAGACCACCTTCTTCGAGCACCACTACCTCGCGACCGAGCTCGGGAGGCTCGGCGTCAGCTGGTTCTCCTTCGCCCCCCGCTACGTCGACGGCTTCGAGAAGGGCCTCGAGTTCCGCGGCGACCGGGAGGAGCTGCGACGCAACCTCGAGGTCCACCACGCGATCGGCGAGCTGCACGGCGGCTACAAGATCTCGCTGCACTCCGGGTCCGACAAGTTCTCGATCTACCCGCTCGCCCTCGAGGCCACCGACGGCCTCGTCCACCTGAAGACCTCCGGCACCTCCTACCTGTGCGCCCTCGAGGTCGTGGCCGCGGCGGACCCCGAGCTGTTCGCCGCCGTCTGGGGCATCTCGCGGGAGGCCTACGCGCGGGCGAAGGCCTCCTACCAGGTCTCCGCGCACGAGGACCGCACCCCGAGGGAGCTCTCCGGCCTGGGCGCGGACGACCTCGTGCAGCTCGTGCGGGACAGCGACGACGCCCGGCAGATCCTGCACGTCGGCTACGGCGACTCCCTCACCGCGGACCTCCACGACGGGACCCCGCTGCGCGAGCGCTTCGCGGCAGATCTGAGGGCCCACCACGACCGGTACACCGGGGTGCTCGTCCCGCACATCTCCCGCCACCTCGACTCCTTCGCCGCCGCGCCGGCGCGCTGAACGAGCGCGCGATGAGCGGAATCCGGGCGGGAGGCGGAGCAGGCACGGACGGCGGAGCAGAGGCGGCAGACGGAGCAGGCACGGGAGACGCGGAGGCCGGCACTCTCACCGCGGTACGCAGCGGGTGGCAGGACCCGGACCCGGCCGACCGGCCGATGATGCGCTGGTGGTGGTTCGGACCCGACCAGGAGCCCAGGGAGATCGACCGCGAGCTCGAGGCCATGGCCGCGGCGGGCCTCGGCGGCGCCGAGGTTGCCTTCGTCCACCCGCTGCGGGAGACGACGGACCGGTTCGGCTCGCCGCGGATGCTCGCGGCCCTGCGCCACGCCGCCGAGCGGGCGCGGGAGCTCGGCCTGCGGCTGGACGTGACGCTCGGCAGCGGCTGGTCGTTCGGCGGACCCCACATCGGGCCCGAGCACGCCTCGCGGCGCCTGCGCTGGGAGCGCCGCGAGATCTCCCCGGCGCCGCTGGACTTCCCGGCCCGGGGCGCCTGGCCGGGCGACGACCTCGTGGGCGCCTATGTCGGGGAGGGCACGGCACCGGCGCAGTGGACGCACGTGCCGGCCACGCAGGGCGCCGAGGTGCTGCGGATCCCCGCCGGTCTCGGGCCTCGCACCGTGCTGCTGGCCTGGTCGGAGGTGACCGGGCAGCAGGTCAAACGGTCGTCGGCCGGGGCCGAGGGACCCGTGCTCGACCACCTCAACGCCGACGCGACCCGGCACCATCTCGACGTCGTGGGCGAGGCGCTGCTCGGCGCCGTGCCCGCCGCGCTGCTGGGCTCGGTGTTCTGCGACAGCCTCGAGGTGTACGAGGCGGGCTGGACGCCGCGGCTGCCCGAGGAGTTCGCGCGGCGCCGCGGCTACGACCCCGTGCCCGTGCTGCACCGCCTCGTCACCGAGGAGGCGGACGGCGAAGGGCCGGACACCGCGCAGCTGCGGATCGACATGGGCCGCACCCTCGGCGAGCTCGTCGAGGAGAACTTCCTGGCCGTGTGCCGCGACTGGGCCGCAGGCCACGGCGTCCCCTTCCGCGTCCAGGCCTACGGCGAGCCGCCGGTGACGCTCAGCGCCTACCGCTCGGCCGACCTCGTCGAGGGGGAGGGGGCGGGCTGGAAGGAGATCACGGCCTGCCGCTGGGCGTCCTCCGCCGCGCACCTGCTGGGGCACGGCGTGGTCTCGAGCGAGGTGTGGACGTGGGTGCACTCGCCCTCCTTCCGCGCGACGCCGCTGGACCTGCGGGCCGAGGCGCACGACCACCTGCTCTCGGGCATCACCCGGTTCGTCGGCCACGGCTGGCCGTACTCGCCGCCCGAGGCGCCGGGACTGGGGTGGCGCTTCTACGCCGCCGGAGCGCTGGACGACAGGAATCCGTGGTGGCCGGCGATGCCGGAGCTCACCACCTCGCTCGCCCGGCTCTGCGGGGCGCTGCGCCGCGGGGAGCGGGTCGCCGACGTGGCCGTGCTGGTGCCCGCCGACGACGCCCGCGCCGCCCACGCCGGCGGCTTCGACCTGTTCAAGGCCGCGCGCGACCTCATCGGCCCTCGGATCCCGGCGGCGATCCGCACGGGAGGCTGGGACTACGACCTCGTGGACGACCCCGCGCTCGAGACCCTCGCACCGGACGCATATCCCGTGGTCGTGGTCGCCCGGGCGACGCGGATGCCGGGGACGTCGCGCGCATGGCTCGATGCGGTGCGTGCGGCGGGCGGCACCGTGCTCGCCGTCGAGGCACCGGCGTGCCCTGCGCACGAGCAGGTCTCCGAGACGGACCTCGGCGCGGCCCTGCGCTCCGCGCTCCCGCCCGATGTCGCCCTCCGCGGCGACGGCGGGGAGATCGGCACGGTGCACCGCAGTCTGGACGGAGGGGACCTGTACCTGGTGGCGAACACCGGCGGCGAGGTGCGCCGCGTCGCGATCACCCCGCGCACGTCCCGGGCGCACTGGGAGCTCCTCGACCCGGACGACGGCGGACGCCGCGCACTCGCGGATCGGTCCTCGGCCGAGGCGGAGGGCGAGGCCGGTGGCAGGGGCGAGGCCGGGGGCGGGAACGGGGACGTGGGCGGCGTCGATGACGGGACGATCACCCTCGAGCTGCACCCGTATCAGGCGCTCGTGCTGATCGGGAGCGACGACGAGCCGGACCGGACCGACGCGCACGGTGACGCGGCGTCGCTCGACGGCGCCACGTCACGGGCGGAGCCGCACGCGCAGCTCGCCCTCGCGGGGCCGTGGACCTTCACGAGCGAGGGGGACACGGAGCGCGAGGTGACCCTGCCGCACGGCTGGGAGGAGGAGTTCCCACCGGAGCGCTCGCGCGGCGATTACGAGATCGAGGTCCGGATCGGGGCGGAGCAGGTGCCGGCCGGCGCACGCGTCGAGCTCGACCTGGGGCCGTGCGCCCCGATGCCTCGGCCGGACGGCGCGCAGGGCTTCCGCGCCGAGGTGCGCCCGCCCGTGGGGGAGATCGCCGTGGTCGAGGTCGACGGCGAGAGCGCCGGGATCATCTGGCGGGCACCGCACCGCCTGAACCTCACCGATCGTCTGCGCCCGGGAACGCATCGGCTGCGGCTGACGGTGCTGACCACTGCGGCCGGGGCCTCGGCCGTCGACCCGCATGCGGGCCCGATGGTCGAGGAGTCCCGGAGGATGTTCGGCGACCGGTTCGCCCTCCAGGACCTCGATCGAACCCTCGAGGACGTCCACCGCGGCCTGCACGAGGTGCCGGTGCTGCGAGTCCTGCGGGGCTGAGGCCCGGGCCCCGGACTGTTGACCCCGGGCCTCACGCCCGGGCCTCACGCCCGAGCCTCAGGCCCGGGGCAGCGTCCCCTCGGCGGCGACGACCGCGTCCACGAGATCCTGCGGGGCGCCGCCGTCGATGACGATGTCGAGCAGGGCCTGCACGCGCGCCGTCGGATCCTCGAGGCGGGCGGCCCCGGAGATCTCGTCGGCTCGCGGATCCGAGAACGAGGTGCCGGTGGCGACGCGCCAGGTGACGAAGGCGGTCCAGGCCGCGACGAGCGCGAGGGCGCCGGACGCCTGCGCGGGGCCGCCGCGGTCGGCGATCACGGGCAGGGCGCGCACCGTGAGCTTCACCGAGCCGTCGGCCGCGATGCGGTCCAGGGCGTCTGCCATGCGCGGATTCTCGAAGCGCTCGACGAGCGCGGCCGTGTAGGCGTCGAGCTCCGCGGCGGGCAGGGGCAGGGTCGCGCGAGCGTCGGCCCAGAGGGCGTCGACCAGAGCGCGCACGGCCGGGTCGGAGATCGCCTGGTCCACGCGCTCGTGACCGGCGAGCTGGCCCGCGTAGGCCATGAGGGAGTGGGCGCCGTTGAGCAGACGCAGCTTGCGCTGCTCGTGCACCTCGACGTCCTCGACGAGCTGCGCGCCCGCCGTCTCCCAGGCCGGGCGGCGGCCGCGGAACGCGTCCTGGACGACCCACTCGGTGAAGGGCTCGGTGACCACCGTCGCGCGGTCGGCGAAGCCCGTGGCCTCCTCGACGATCCGCTGGTCCTCGGCGCTCGCGGCCGGGGTGATCCGGTCGACCATCGTGGAGATGACGTCCACGTGGTCGTCGAACCAGTCGCGGGTGTCCGCGTCGGCCGCGGAGAGCACCGCCTCGCGCAGCACCTCCCCGTTGCCCGGCAGGTTGTCGCACGAGACCAGCGCGATCGGCTCCTCGACGCCGGCCTCGCGGCGCGCGCGCAGGCCGAGCGCGAGGCGCGCGGGGGCGGAGACGGCGGGATCGTCGCCCGCCGCGTACCCCTTCTCGGTGATCGTCAGCGTCACCACGGAGACCTCGGGATCCGCGATCAGGCGCTGCAGGGCCTCGATGTCGGACGCGGGGCGGACCTCGTCGAGGACGTCCAGCAGGCGCACCTGGTCGCCGTCGGCCTCGCGGACGACGAGCCCGTAGCGGTTCCCCTGCGCCTCGAGCGTCTCGGCGATCGCGGGGGAGCGGCCGGTGAAGGCGCTGACGCGCCAGGCGTCCTCGCCCGCGCCGGCGTCCGCCGTGTACGGCAGCGTGTGGGCGCGGGAGAAGTTGCCGATGCCCAGGTGGACGAGGCGGCCGCCCGCGGACGGGGCGGCGTCGGCAGCGGATGCCGCGGCGTCAGGGGTGGACGGGGTGCTCACGGTGCTGACCTCCAGGAAGCGGTGCGGTGGCGAAAGTGCGGGCGGGCTGCGGTGCGGCCGATCGAGCGGGCGGCGCCGACTCAGTGGGCGATGGGCGGGTAGGCCGCGCGGGGGAGGGTGGTCGAGAGGTCGATCGCGACCTCGGTGGCCTCGTCCTCGCCCAGGCGGTGCTCGGCGACCAGGTTCGCGAGGTAACCGGCGTCCACGCGGCGCGAGAGGTCGTGGCGCGCGGGGATGGAGGCGAAGGCGCGGGTGTCGTCGACGAAGCCGGACATGTTGAAGAACCCGGCGGTCTCCGTGGCGAGCTCGCGGAAGCGGCGCATGCCGTCGGGCGAGTCGAGGAACCACCACGGGGCGCCCAGGCGCACCGAGGGGTAGGTGCCCGCGATCGGGGCGAGCTCGCGCGAGTAGACGGTCTCGTCGATAGTGAAGAGGATGCAGTGGAAGCGCGGGTCGCGGCCGAAGCGGTCGAGCATGGGCTGCACGCCGCGCGCATAGTCGACGGGCACGGGGATGTCGTAGCCCTTGTCCTTGCCGTAGGTCTCCAGCACGCCCGAGTGGTGATCGCGCAGCACCCCGGGGTGGATCTGCATGACCAGGCCGTCCTCGCAGGACATCTCGGCGGTCATGAACAGCATGTGGGCCTCGAAGGCGAAGGCCTCCTCGCGGCTGGGCCGCTCCCCGGCGCGCACGCGGGCATAGAGCGCAGCGGCGTCGGCCGGATCCATCGGCGTCGTGTCGGCCCGCAGGTGCCCGTGGTCCGAGGCACGCGCGCCCGCGGCGACGAAGGCCCTGCGGCGCTCGCGGATCGCGTCGAGGAAGCCCGAGAAGTCGCCCGTGTCGATGCCCGAGACCGCAGCGAGGCCATCCACCTCGCACGTCCATGCGGGGCCTCCGATCTGGAAGACCGCGTCCGGACGGAAGGTCGGCACCACGCGCTCGCCGAGGCCCTGCTCCGCGATGCTCGCGTGGAAGGCGAGGTCGGAGGTCGCGGGGTCCGTGGTCGAGATGATCTCGATGTCGAAGCGGTCCAGGAGCTGCTGGGGCCGGAAGTCGTCGCTCGCGACGACCGCGGCGATCTGGTCGTAGATGCGGTCCGCGGACTCGGCCGACGGCATCTCGTGGACGTCGAAGACCTCGACCAGCTCGTGCTCGATCCAGTAGCGCGACGGGGTGCCCCGGTAGAGCTTCCAGTTCTCGCAGAATGTGCGCCAGATCTTCCGGGAGTCGGTCTCGACCGCGCCGCCGTCGCTGCGCGCGAGGCCCAGCGCGTCGTAGGAGATGCCCTGGGAGGCGAGCATGCGGGTCACGTAGTGGTCGGGCACGATCAGCAGCTGCGCGGGATCGGCGAACGGCGTGTTCTCCGCGAAGGCCTGCGCCTCCACGTGCCCGTGCATCGAGATCAGCGGAAGGTTCGCGACCTGCTCGTAGATCCGCACGGCGATGTCCCGCACCGCCGGATCCGCGGGCAGCGCGCGATGGGGGTGCAGGGTGAGCGGCGTGGTCATGGGGTCTCCTCCTCGAGATGGCGACGACGGGAGCGCAGGGGCTCCGGGCTCGGATCCGGCTCCGCCTCCGGGGCGGTTCCGGACGGGTGCCGGGGCGTGCGGCCCACCGGGATGCAATCGTTTGCAACGCGCGGCTCGAACGACTATATAGTGACCGTGCGCCCACCGCCCTCGAAACGGTTGCACGGTGATGCCGCGGCCTCGACGTCGAGGCCGCGACGCTTCGAGGGGGCACGAGGACGGGCGAGCACGAAGGGGGAATGGATGGTCGCGACGCTGCGGGAGGTGGCCGCGCGGGCGCAGGTCTCGGTCGCGACCGCCTCGCGCGCCTTCCAGCGCCCCGACATGGTGGGAGCGGCGACCCGCACGCGGATCCTCGAGGCCGCCCAGGAGCTCGGCTACGTCGCGAACTCCACCGCTCGCGCGCTGGTCACGGGCAGGCGCGACGTGGTGGGGGTGGTCGTCCCCGACCTGCTGAACCCCTTCTACCCGGCGGTGCTCAAGGGAGCGCGGGCGCGGGCCCGCGAGCGCGGCGTGCAGCTGCTGCTGGCCGACGCCGAGGAGGAGCCCGAGGGCGAGCTGCCGCTCGTGCGGACGCTCGCCCAGCAGGTCGACGGGATCGTGCTGTGCTCGAGCCGCATGGACGAGGCGAGCCTGCGCGAGGCCGCGGGCCTCACCCGCCTCGCCCTGGTCAACCGCACCGATCCGGGCCTCCCGGGGGTGCTCGCCGATCCCGAGCCCGGGGTGGGCGAGGCCGTGCGGCACCTCGCGGAGCTCGGGCACACGCGCATCGGCTACGTGGGCGGCCCCGAGGCGAGCCGCTCGGACGCCGATCGGCGTCGGGCGATCGCACTGGCCTGCCGAACTGGCATGGAGCAGGTGGACCTGGGGCGCTTCCCGCCGACGGCCGACGGAGGCGCGCAGGCCGCCGAGGCCGTGCTCGGCTCGGGCGTGGGCGCGGTGCTCGTCTACAACGACGTGATGGCGCTCGGGCTCGTCGACCACCTGCGCACCCGGGGCATCGATGTTCCCGGCGCGCTGAGCGTGATCGGCTGGGACGACATCGAGTTCGCGGGCATGCTCGCGCCCGGGCTGACTACCGTGCGCGTGCCGCGCGCCGAGATCGGCGAGGCCGCGATCGACGCACTGCTCGACCGCGGAGCGGACGACGACGTGGCGCCGCTGCACCGCCTCCTGCCCACCGAGCTCGTGCTGCGCGGGACGACCGCGCCGCCCGCGCGGGGCGCAGCGCCCGCGCCGTCTCAGAACGTGTGAGAGCCGCCCACGACCTCCTCGACCCGGCCGTCGGGCAGGACGATCTGGGCGAGGATCCCCTCGGGGATCGTGACCTCGAGCCGGAAGCGCCCGTCGGCCGACGGGCCATCGGCCCCCGGGCCGTCGTGCGCTGGACCGTCGGCCCCCTCGGTGCTCCAGAAGACCTCGATGCGGCCGACCGGTGAGTCCAGCGCCCCGCGCGCCCAGTCGAGGCCCGGTCCGGGCGTCGGCTGGATGCGGATCCGGCGGTAGCCGGGCTCCGCGGCGCGGATGCCGAGGACGACCTGGTAGATCCAGTCGGCGACCGCGCCCAGCGCGTAGTGGTTGAAGCTCGTCATCTCGCCGGGGTTGATGGAGCCGTCGGGGAGCATCGAGTCCCAGCGCTCCCAGATCGTCGTCGCACCCATCGAGACGGGGTAGAGCCAGGACGGGTTCTGGTCCTCGAGCAGCAGGCGGTAGGCGTCCTCAACGTGCCCGGTCTCCGAGAGCGCCCAGGTCACGAAGGGGGTGCCCGCGAAGCCGGTGGAGACTCGGTACTCGGCGGCGCGAACCACCTCGGCCAGGCGCTCGCCGGCCCTCTCGCGGGTCCGGGGCGCGAGCAGATCGAAGGAGATCGCGAGCGCGTACACGGTCGCGCAGTCCGAGGTGATCGTGCCGTCCTCGTGCACATAGGCGTCGGTGAACGCGGTGAGGACGCGATCGGCGAGGTCCTGCCAGTGGGCGGCGTCCTCCTCGCGGCCGATGAGGTGTGCTGCGCGGCTCGCGAAGCGCGCGGAGCGCACGAGGCACGCGGTCGCGACCACGCCCTTGTCGGCCTTCGCATCGGCGGGGGCGTGCGGGGAGGCGTCCGGGTCCAGCCAGTCGCCGAACTGGAAGCCCGTGTCCCACAGGCCGCTCGGGGAGAGGGCCTTCTCGACGCTGCGCAGGTGCAGCACCATCCCCGGGTACTCCTCGCGCAGGCGCTCGAGGTCGCCGTAGGCGTTCCAGAGGGCCTCGGGCACCCAGACGGCGGCGTCGCCCCAGATCGCGGTCGCCCCGGCCCATCCCGCGGCCTCGACCTCGGGGTCGTGGTGGGCGAGCTTGAGCAGGTCGGGGATCACGAACGGGACCCAGCCGTCGGGGTTGGCCTCGGTCTCCGCGGCGAGGTCCAGCAGCCAGGCGTGCAGGAAGTCGGCGACGTCGAACTGGAAGGCGGCGGTCGCGGCGAAGGCGGCGATGTCGCCGGTCCAGCCCAGGCGCTCGTCGCGCTGCGGGCAGTCCGTGGGGACGGCGAGGAAGTTCCCGCGCTGCGACCAGGTGGAGTTGCTCACCAGCTGGTTCACCCCTTGATGGGAGCTCTCGAACCAGCCGGTGCGGGTGATGTCGGATCCGACCACGACGGCTTCGATGTCCTCCGCGGCGAGCTCGCCGGGCCAGCCGGTGACCTCGGCGTATCGGAAGCCGTGGAAGGTGAGGGTGGGCTCGAAGAACTCGCCCTCGGGATCCCCGGAAAGGACGATGCGGTCGGTCGCCTCGGCGCCGCGCAGGGGACGGGTGCCCAGCTCCTCGTGCTCGAGGACCTCCGCATGGCGCAGCGTGATCTCGGTGCCTGCGGGACCGGTGACCGAGAAGCGGAGGAAGCCGACGAGGTTCTGCCCGAAGTCCAGCAGCGTCCGGCCCGACGGCGAGGTCCAGATCCGCTGCGGCGCGAGGGTCTCGTGGCGGGTGATCAGCGGCGACGCCTGCGGGATCAGGGTCGAGCGGTCGATCTCGACGACGCGCACCGGCTCGGGGGCCGAGAGGGCGAGGCGGCGGTCTTCGCGCTGCCCCTGGTAGATGTTCGCGAGCTCGATGCCCGTCAGGCGTGAGGTCCAGGACTCGTCGGTGCGCAGGTGCTGGACCGTGCCGTCCGCGAAGACGACCTCGAGGACCGCGAGCAGGGCGAGATCGTCCCCGTAGTTCGCATGGGCGTTCTCGAAGCCCAGGTCGCCGCGCCACCAGCCGCCCGCGAGGGTCACGTCCAGGCGCAGCGCCGGGGCGTCTGGGCCCTCGGTCGGGGCCTCGTGGACGAGGTCCGTGACATCGAAGGCGGGCACTTGGAGGCGCCGCTCGTAGACCGTCCATCCCGGGTTGAGCAGGGAGTCCGTCACGGGGAGCCCGTTCAGCGTCGCCTCGTAGACGCCGTGGGAGGTCGCGTGGAGGGTGGCGCGGGTGACCAGATCGGCGTCCTGCGCGAGGGCCAGGTCGCCGCTCAGGACCGGCAGGCGGCCGGTGTCCACGGGCGCGGTGATCGCGAGCGAGTCCGCGAGGAGATCTGCGGGAGTGGTGGCGGAGGACATGAGGGCTGCTCCTGCGGAGGACGACGGTGTCGGGGCCGCGGCGTGCCCGGCGCGGTGCCGTGCGGGACGCGGTGCGATGCAAGTCCACCACGGTTGATGAAACGTTGCAAGAGTAGTGCGGCATGTGGGTCGATGGGCGCGTGCCTTCGGGTGCGCAGGCGAGACCGGGGGTGTCCCCGCGGGCGGGGCCGCGCTCGGCTCCGTGGGCGGGACCGCACGGCACCTCGCCGGGATCCCGCCGGTCATGGGCGCATCGTGGGGTAGCGTCGGCTCCGTGGGGAACTCGCGACCGGTCGGCATGAAGGACGTGGCCCGTGCGGCCGGGGTGTCCGTGGGCACCGTATCGAACGTGCTGAACCGTCCCGACATCGTCTCCGCGGACCGTCGGGCCCGCGTCGAGCAGGCCATCGCCGAGCTCGGCTACGTGCGCAACGACGCCGCGCGCCTGCTGAAGATGGGCCGCTCGCGGACCGTCGGCGCGATCGTCCTGGACTCGACGAACCCCTTCTACGCCGACCTCGTGCATGGCATGGAGGCCGCCGCCGAGGACTCCGGGCTCGCCGTGATCGTGGGCAGCTCGGGCAACAGCGCCGAGCGCGAGAAGCTCTACCTCTCCCTCTTCGAGGAGCAGCGCGTGCGCGGCATCCTCCTCGCCTCCGCGGGCACCGACCGCGAGCTGGTCCGCTCGATCGTCGACCGCGGCACCCCTGTGGTGATGGTCGAGGACGAGGGGGAACGAGGCGCGGACGGACGCGCGGGCGGGGGCGCCGGCGGCTCGACCGTCTCCGTGGACGACGTCGAGGGAGGGCGCCTGGCCGTCGCCCACCTCGTCGAGGGCGGTGCGCGGCGCCCCGCCATGGTCTTCGCCCGCGGGGACCTCCATCAGGTCTCCGCCCGCATCGAGGGCGCGGAGGCCGCCGCCACCGAGGCCGGGTTCGAGCTCGAGCTCATCGAGGCCGACGACCTCAGCGTCCTCGCCGGGCGCGCCGCCGGCTCCGAGATCGCCGAGCGCTCACCTGGGGACCGGCCCGACGGTGTGTTCTGCGTGAACGACCTCGTGGCCGTCGGCGTGATGCAGGCCTTCGCCTACGAGGCCGGGATCGCCGTGCCCGACGAGATCGCGATGGTCGGCTACGACGACATCGCCTTCGCCCGCAGCACCGTGGTCCCTCTGACCTCCATCGCCCAGCCCTCCGAGCTCATGGGCCGCACGGCCCTCGCCCTGCTCGAGGAGAAGATCAGCGCCGGGGCCGACGCCGTGGACCGGCACGTGCGCTTCAGCCCGGAGCTGGTGCGGCGCGGGTCCTCGCGCGGATGAGCCCGGTCCCGGCCGCATCTCGATGACGGTTGTCATGGGCCGGGAGTGACAGGGAACGGATCCGGCGCGCCCGCCGGATCGGCAGGATCGACCCATGACCACCGAACGACGCGTCTTCGCCGGCCTCACCGTCTTCATGGGACTCATGACGACCGCCTGGTCCTCCAACGCCCTGGAGACGCTCCCCGTCATCGCCGTCATCGGCATGGTGCTCGGAGGGCTCGCCGTCATCATGGGCGCGGTCGCTCTGGGGCGCGGCCGACGGGATCCGCGGAGCGGGGGCGGCCGACCCCGGTCCGCGCGGGGCGACAGGGAGCGCGGAGGCCTCGTCTCCGGCCGCGCGGCAGGAATCTTCGCCGGCATCGAGGTGCTCGTGATCCCGCTCGTCTGCGTGCTGCTGGGCAGGACAGGGCACGGCGCCCTGGTCGTGCCGGCGGTCGCCTTCATCGTCGCGGCGCACTTCGCCCTGTTCCGCCTGATCCAGGACCAGATGCTGCACGTCGTCGCCGCAGTGGTCGGCTGCCTGGGGGCGGGCGCGGCGATCGTGCTCGTCCTGCGCGGGGATCTCGACCCGGCCGCCGGACGCAGCCTCGCCGGTCTCACCCTCGCCGCGTGCACGGCCGCCTACGCGTCGGTGTTCGCCCGTCAAGCGTGGCGGAGGGCCTGAGCGGTCCTCACCGAGCGCTCGACGCCGAGGTCCCTCCGGGCGCGAACACCTCCAGCTCCACGCTCGCGCGGACCAGCTCGCGGATCGAGCCGCTGCGGTGGGGGATCGCGCCGAGGGCCCGGGCCTGCAGCGTGAGGTTCCCCAGTGCGGTTGCCTCCATCGGCCCCGCGACGACCTCGATGCCCAGGGCGTCCGCGGTCAGCTGGTTGAGCAGGCGGTTCCGGCTGCCGCCGCCCACCACGTGCAGGCGCTCCGGCAGCGGGCGGCGCGCCAGACGGCACGCCGCGTGCAGCTCGTCCCGATAGGTCTCGGCGAGGGATTCGAGGATGCAGCGCACCAGGTGGGCCGGGGTGCGCGGGCGCTCCTCGTCCCCGCCGATCACGCGGGCGGCATCGGCCACGCGGCCGGCCATCCGGCCCGGGGCGAGGAAGCACGGGTCCGTCGGGTTGATACGGAACCTGTCGCCGGGGACCGCGGCCGCGGCGGCGAGCAGGTCGTCGAGGTCGATGCGCGCCCCGGACTCCTCCCACTGCGCGATCGACTCGCTGACCAGCCACATCCCCGCCACGTTCTTGAGGAAGCGGTACGTGGAGTCGACGCCGCGCTCGTTCGTGAAACCGGCCCCGCGGGCCGCCTCGGTGAGGACGGGCGACTCGAGCTCGAGGCCGATGAGCGACCAGGTGCCGGAGGAGATGAAGGCGACGGGGTCGTCCTCCGCGGCGGGGACGGCGAGAACGGCCGAGGCCGTGTCATGGGAGCCGACGGCGATCACCGGCACCTCGCCGATGCCCAGCTCGCGCGCGAGGTCGCTGCGGACCGTGCCGACGCGCTCACCGGGTCGGACGAGAGGCGCGAACTGCTCCTTCGTGACGCCCGCGGCCCCCAGCAGCTCGGGGGACCAGGCGTTCTCGCCGGCCGCGAGCATTCCGGTCGTCGAGGCGTTCGTGAGCTCCGTGCGGCGCTCGCCGGTGAGCAGGAGGGAGAGCAGGTCCGGGACCAGCAGCGCCTGCGTGCCGTCGGGGGCATTCGCGAGGCGATCGTCGACGGCGAGCTGGTAGAGGGTGTTGAAGGGCTGCTGGGCGATGCCGGTCAGCGCGAACTGCCGCCCGACGTCGACGCGGTGGGCGACGCTCTCCGCGGCGCCGTCGGTGCGATCGTCGCGGTAGGCGATCACCTCGCCGATCCGCTCGCCGTCGGGGCCGACGAGGGCGTAGTCGACGGCCCAGGAGTCCACGCCGATCGAGGCGATGCCGTCCGCGCCGAGGTCCTGTGCGAGGCGCTCGGCGGCTGCGAGCCCCTGCCGCACCTGCTCCCACAGGGCGTCGATGTCCCAGCTCAGATGACCATCGCGCCGTTCTAGGCGGTTCTCGAAGCGGTGCGCGGCGTGCAGGTCGAGGCGGCGGGTCGGGTCGTCGTTGTCGTCGTCGCCGTGGCCGCCGTCGCCGCGGCCGCCGCCGCCGGTCGTGGCGGAGGGCGACGGGTGCAGAAGACCGACCATCACGCGTCCCGAGGTCGCGCCCAGGTCGATCGCGGCCAGGGCGAGCGGCCGATCGTCGGCCTGTGGACGCGCCCCGTCCGCCCCTTCTGCCCGTAGTCGCGCCCCGTCGGCCCCGTCCGCCTGCGGGCGCGCCCCGTCGGACGCCGGTCCCGGGCTCATCGCAGGAACGCGGCCGCGACCCCCGCGTCGACGGGGATGTGCAGACCGGTGGTGTGGGAGAGGTCGCCCGCGGTCAGCGCGAACACGGCGTTCGCGACGTTCGCGGGGAGCACCTCGCGCTTGAGCAGGGTGCGCTGGGCGTAGAACTCGCCCAGCTCCTCCTCCTTGACCCCGTAGACCTTCGCGCGGCTCGCGCCCCAGCCACCCGCGAAGATGCCGGAGCCGCGCACGACCCCGTCGGGGTTGATGCCGTTGACGCGGATCTGGTGGCCGCCGAGCTCGGCCGCGAGCAGGCGCACCTGGTGGGCCTGATCGGCCTTGGTCGCCGAGTAGGCGATGTTGTTGGGCCCCGCGAACACGGAGTTCTTCGAGGAGATGTAGATGATGTCCCCGCCCATGGCCTGGTCGATCATCACCCGGGCCGCCTCGCGGGAGACCAGGAAGCTGCCGCGCGCCATCACGTCGTGCTGGAGGTCCCAGTCCTTCGCCGTCGTCTCGAGCAGCGGCTTGGACAGGGAGAGCCCGGCGTTGTTGACGATCAGGTCGATGCCGCCGAAGGGGAGCACCGCGTCGGCCACCATCTGCACCACGGACGCCTCGTCCGAGACGTCGGCCCGCAGGGCCACGGCGCGGTCCGGTCCGCCGAGCTCCTCGGCGACCGCCTGGGCGTTCTCCAGGTTCAGGTCGGCGATGACCACGCAGGCGCCCTCGGCGACGAGCCGCTCGGCGGTCGCCCTCCCGATCCCGGACCCGGCACCGGTCACGAGCGCGACGCGGGTCGCGAGCGGCTTGGGCCGCGGGCGGCGCTGCAGCTTCGCCTCCTCGAGCGCCCAGTACTCGATGCGGAACTTCTCCGCCTCGTCGATCGGCGCGTAGGTCGAGACGGACTCGGCGCCGCGCATCACCCGGATCGCGTTGACGTAGAACTCGCCGGCCACCCGTGCGGTCTGCGCGTCGGCCCCGAAGGAGAACATGCCCACGCCCGGGACCAGCACGATCGCCGGGTCCGCGCCGCGCATGGCGGGGGAGTCCTGCGAGGCGTGGCGCGCGTAGTAGGCGGCGTAGCCCTCGCGGTAGGCCTCGTGCAGCTCGCGCAGGCGCGCCACCTGCTCCTCGGTCGAGGCGTCCGATGGCAGGTCGAGGACCAGCGGCTTGACCTTCGTGCGCAGGAAGTGATCGGGGCACGACGTGCCGAGCTCGGCGAGGGCCGCGAGCTTCTCCCCGGCCAGGAGCTCGTGGACGTCCTCGGTGTCGGTCCAGTGCCCGATCATCGGCGCATCGGTCGAGGCGAGCCCGCGGATCACCGGGAGCAGTGCCGAGGCCTTCGCGCGGCGCTCGTCCTCGGGCAGCGCCTCGCGGGAGTCATCGTGCGCGCCGAAGGGATCGGCGGCGCCGCGCTCGTCGAGATACGCCTGGGCTTCTCGGATGATCCGCTCGGAGCGCTGCTGGGCCTCCTGCGAGGTCTCGCCCCAGGCGGTGATGCCGTGGCCGCCCAGGATGCAGCCGATGGCCTGCGGGTTCGCCTCCTTGATGGCCGCGATGTCGAGGCCCAGCTGGAAACCGGGCCGACGCCACGGCACCCACACCACGTCGTCGCCGAAGATCTCGCGGGTCAGGCGCTCGCCGTCCGCAGCGGTCGCGATCGCGATGCCCGCGTCGGGGTGGAGGTGGTCCACGTGCGCGGCGTCGACCAGGGCGTGCATCGCGGTGTCGATGCTGGGTGCGGCGCCGCCCTTCCCGAACAGGCAGTGGTCGAAGGCCGCGACCATCTCGTCCTCGCGCTCCACGCCGGGGTAGACGTCGCGCAGCGCGCGCACGCGGTCCAGGCGCAGCACCGCGAGGCCATTCTCCTGCAGGGTGCCGAGGTCGCCGCCGGAGCCCTTGACCCACAGCAGGTCGACGTCCTGGCCGGTCACGGGGTCGGTGTCGGTGCCCTTGGCCGACGTGTTGCCGCCGGCGAAGTTCGTGGTGCGCGGGTCCGCGCCCAGCTGGTGGGAACGCTCCAGGAGCGCGTCGATGGTCTCGCGGGCAGTGGTCATGAAGTTTCTCCTGTCGAGGATGCGGAGGGGAGACGGGGTCCGGCCGACGGGCGAGGGGTCAGGCGCCCCAGCCCATCTGGTCGCCGCCCACGCGCTCGGCGGCGACCTTCTCCTCGTAGCCGCTCGCGCGGAACGCCGCGAAGGGATCGGCGGGCAGGCCGCGCTCCTCGCGGAAGGCCGCGAGCGCCGGGCGGACGTCGGTCCAGAAGGCGTCCATGAGGATGCCGTTCGCCTCGAGCACGTCGTTGCGGCGCTGGGCGTCGGCGAGGGCCGCGCGGTCCACGAGCAGCGCCTTGGCCAGGGCCTCCTGCACGTTCATCACGGAGCGGATCTGGCCCTGGATCTTCGACTCCAGGTTGTGGCACTGGTCGAGCATGAAGTTCACGCCCGACTCCGGCCGGTGGGCGCCCTGCTGCACGATCTCGAAGAGGATCCGCACCAGCTGGAACGGATCGGCGGCGCCCACGATGAGGTCGTCGTCCGCGTAGTTGCGGGAGTTGAAGTCGAAGGCGCCCAGGCGCTGCTGGCGCAGCAGCTGGGCCACGATGAACTCGATGTTGGTGCCGGGCGCGTGATGGCCGGTGTCGAGCACCACCATCGCCTTCTCGCCGAGGGCGAGGCAGTGCAGCAGGCTCGTGCCCCAGTCCGGGACGTCCGTGTGGTAGAACGCCGGCTCGAAGAACTTGTACTCGAGCACGAGGCGCTCGTCGTCCGCGAGGCCCCCGTAGACCTCCTGCAGGGACTCGGCGAGGCGGTCCTGGCGCTCCCGGATCGAGTCCTGGCCGGCGTAGTTCGTGCCGTCGGCCAGCCAGATCTTCAGCTCCTTCGAACCGGTCGCCCGCATGACGTCGATGCACTCGAGGTGGTGGTCGATCGCCTGGCGGCGCACGGTCGTGTCGCCGTGGGTGAGGGAGCCGAACTTATAGGTGTCGTCCTGGAAGGTGTTGGAGTTGATCATGCCGACGGTGACGCCCTGCTCGCGGGCGTAGTCGGCCAGTGCCCCGAAGTCCTCGACCCGGTCCCACGGGTAGTGCAGCGAGACCCGCGGGGCGGCGCCGGTGAAGGCGTGCGTCTGGGCGGCGTCGGCGATCTTCTCGTACGGGTCGCGCGGGGTGCCGGGCGTCGTGAACACCTTGAAGCGGGTGCCGGAGTTCCCGTAGCCCCAGCTGGGCACCTCGATCGAGAAGTCGGCGAGGTCGCGGGCGATCGGGTCGGGGAGGGCGGTCAGGTGCGTCATGTGGCGGTCTCCTTCGCGGGGGGAGCGGTCGGGTGGGGTGAACGGGTGGATCGAGCGGGTGGGTCGGGACGATGGATCGGGATGATGTTCCGGGCCTGCGGGAGGAGCGGCGGTCAGGGCGGCCCGGGGCGGGTCCCGGCGGACGGCCCGGCGGGAGCGTCGGCGCGGAGCCCCTGCTCCATCAGCTCCTCCTGCGCCTCGCCGAGGTCCTTCGCCTCGACGTCGAAGAGGTTCGCGCGGCGGGATCGGAAGACGAGATGGCCGACGACCACGCCGATCAGCACCACCGCGGCGATCCCCGCGTAGAAGGCGCGAGGGTTCGCGTACAGCAGGGACGGGGTGAGGATGCCGGCGACGGCCGCGATCACACGGGCCACGGCGATCGTGGTGCCCTGCGCGCTCGAGCGCATGAGCGTGGGGAAGGACTCCTGGGACCAGACCTTCATGATGGCCTCGAAGGCGAAGCCGCCGCCGAAGCCGTTGACGATCTGCATGATGATCCAGACCGGCAGGGAGAAGCCCAGCACGGCGGGCAGCAGGTAGGAGACCACCAGCGCCACGGCGCCCACGAGGAACCAGGTCATGCGGTGCGGCGTGTCCACGATCCGCATGAACAGGAACGCCCACAGGAACCCGGCGGGGAACAGCACCAGGCTGATCAGGGAGTTCAGCTGCACCGAGACGCCCACGACGTTCACCGCGATCCAGGTGCCGAACTGGCCGCCCGTGTTCGCGCCGATGTTGGTGAGCGAGTAGAACACCAGGATCGCGGCGAAGGGCACGAGATAGAGACGCTCGGTCAGCAGGTCCTTCAGGCCGGTGCGCTGGGCGCGGACGGTGTCGGCCCCGGCGAGGCGCTCGGCGTGGGCGTCCTGCCACGAGCGGGACTCCGGGATCGTCAGCCGCAGCGCGAGGACCACGAGCGCGATCACCCCGATCATGGCGAACATGATCTGCCCGCCCAGGTGCCCCATTCCTCCCACCACGGCGGAGGTGGCCGTCGTCCCCAGGATGCCCGCGGTCCACAGGACCTGGGAGAAGCCGAGCAGCTTCCCGCGGTTCGCGTCGCTCGCGGCCTCGGAGATCGTGGCGAGCGAGACCGGCAGGTCGGCGCCGGTGCCGAGTCCCACGAGCACCGTGCCCAGCAGCAGGCTGGTGAAGGTGCCCGCGAGGACGAGGAGCACGGCCCCGAGGACCACCATCGCCATCGTCGCGATGAAGACGTGGCGTCGGCCGAGCCGGTCGCCCAGTCGCCCGCCCGTGATCGCGCCGATCGCGATGCAGAAGGTGAGCAGCCCGGAGAGGATCCCCACCTGGCCGTTCGTCAGGCCGATCGCCTGCTGGTAGATCACCAGCGCGATCCCGGAGCTCACGATCGCGGCGGCGTCGATGTAGGAGGCCATGCCGCAGACGATCGCGACGTGCCACGGATGGGGAGCGCGCGCGGGCGCGGCGTCCGTGGTCATGACCGGGCTCCTGGGATCGGACGGAGGTCGTCGTGGTGCATGGTCAGCGCCCCTCGTCGTCCGTCCGGGGGCGTCCCGCCTCGGCATCGAGCAGCCCGGCCGACACGACCTCGCCGTAGCGCTCGATCTCGATCTCGCGCAGCTCCTTGCCCTGGGTGCGCGGGGCGAAGATCGTGCCGATCAGCGTCGAGGCGAGCAGGAAGGCGATGAGGATCAGGCCGTCGATGAGCAGACCGTTCGCGCCCATCAGGATCACGGGGAAGACCAGCGAGATGATCCCCGAGGCGACGCGGACGGTGAAGAAGACCAGTCCCTGGGCCCCGGCGCGGTACGGCGTCGCGAACAGCTCGGGGGACCACACCGAGTAGAAGGCCTGGGCCGACGGGCCGGAGGAGAGCCCCCACAGGATCGCGTACCCGAAGGCCGTGGCCGCCGCGGTGGACGGGCCGAAGACGAGGACGACCCACGAGACCACGGCCATCGCCCCGCCGACGAGGAAGAACCAGCGGTAGGACACCTTGTCGACGAAGACCATGAACACGATCGTGCCGATGATGACGAACGCCCAGGTGAGCATCGAGAAGAGGTCCGAGGCGAGCGTCCCGAAGCCCATCGACGACAGGATCGTGGGCAGGAAGATCCCGTTCTGGCTCGCCGCCTGGTTCCAGAAGGTGTAGATCGCCACCAGGAACAGCAGCGCCGTGATGTTGGCCTTCCGGCTGAACAGGCCGCGCAGGGAGGTCCAGATCGACGGGGCCTTGGCCTGCTGCCCGCCCTTGGACTTCTGCCACGCCTCGGATTCGTAGAGACCCTGCCGGATGTACCAGGTGACCAGGGCGATCACCACGAGGTGCGCGAAGATGATCCGGCTGCCCACCAGCCCCAGGGGCGAGAGCAGTGCGGCGAGGCCGAAGCCGATGAACGGGCCGACGGACCATGCCAGCTGGGTGGCGCCGATGTGGCGCCCGCGCTGATGCGTCGGCGCGGACTCCGCGATGTACGTCCAGCCCGCGGGCACCGATGCGCCCACCGCGAGGCCGATGACGATGAAGCCGACGAAGAGCATCGGCAGGTTCATCGCGAACGTCGCGATCAGACCGCCGACCGCGTACAGCAGCAGGTCGTAGGTGTAGATGAACTTGCGGCCGTACTTGTCGCAGAGCGGACCGCCGATGAGCGCGCCGACGGCGGCGCCGAAGGCGTTCGAGCTGAAGGCGGCGAGCAGCCCGGCGATGCGTCCGCTGTCGTCGGGGAAGTAGGCGGCGCCCCAGAACCCCAGGGACGTGGCGATCGCGATGATCGAGCCGGAATCGATGTAGTTGGACATCGAGACGGCCGCGGTCGCCTTCCAGCCGGTCAGTGGCTTGGGTCGGCCGATGGGCATGAGCGCTGACTCCTTCGTCGTGCTGCGGGGCCGGTCGAGGGGTGCGGTCCGCGGCGCGATCTCCGTGCTGCGGGCGGGGCCGTGGTGGGCCGGCGATGCACACCGTAGAACTGAAACGATTCATTCGTCAAGCGGATGCGGCCGCGCTGCCCCGAGCGGCGCCCGGGACCGGGCGTCGGCGGGAAGATGGGGCGGTGATGACGCAGACGAACCAGGCGCCGCCCCAGGATCCGCACGAGGCCGCACGCACCCGCCTCCGCGCCCTGCTCGGCTGCGATGGCCCCGGCGCACTTGCCCCCGCCGCGCGCCTCGTCGGCCCCGCGTCGCCGGTCCCGGACCCCGATGCCGGCCCGGACGCGCAGGCACCCGGCGAACCCGCGGCCGTGCAGGTGGCGCCCGAGGGCAGGGACCCGTTCCCCGCTCTCCTGCAGCGCCCCGCGCCCGGGCATGCGAGCGGAGCGGCCGTCGTGCTCGTCCCCGGGCACGGGGCGGGGATGCGCGCGCTCGTCGGCGACGGCGACGCGTACCACGGGGCGATCGCCCGGCGTCTCGTCGACCGGGGCGTCGCCGTGCTCGTGCCGGAGATGATCTCCTTCGGACAGCGGCGCACGCCGCCCGCGCCGGGCGCTGCGCCGTACGGCCCTGCCGAGAGCAGCTGCGCGGTCGACGCCGCCCGATATCTCCTGCACGGCAGTCCCGTGCTCGGCGCACGGGTCGCGGACGCCTCGGCCGCGGTCTCGGCGCTGCGATCGCGGGCCGATGTCGACGCGGACCGGGTCGGGGTCGTCGGCGGCTCCGGCGGAGGCGCCGTCGCTCTGCTCCTCGCGGCGCTCGACACCCGACTTCGCGCGACCCTGGTCGCGAACTTCTTCTCGTCCTTCGCCGCGAGCATCGTCGCGCGCCCCCACTGCCCGTGCAATGTCGTGCCGGGGCTGCTGCCCGCGTTCGAGATGGCCGAGATCGCCGCGCTCGTCGCGCCGCGGTCCCTGGTCCTCGAAGCGGGGGAGGCGGACCCGCTGTTCCCGATCGCCGCCGCCCGGGCCTCGTTCGCGCGGCTCGAGGCGGATAGGGAGGGTGCCCGCGACGTCGGCCGCGGAGCCCGGCTCGTGGTCACCGATGCAGGTCACCGCCTCGTGGGGGAGGAGTCCGTCGACCTCCTGATGGACGCGCTGGGCTGACCCCCGCACCGTCCGCCGCCTCGCCATCGACCCCGGGCGGAGTCCTCGATGTGAAAGGATCGGAGCTCCTCCTGGGTTCGCAGCGGTGCCCGTCCGTCGGCCTGCGCGAGCGCTTCCCCCCGACCGATCGGAGCACTGATGCCCGCCGACCTACCGTCCGAGACCCCCTCCCCGTCGCCCACGCAGCCTCCTCACGGAGATATGGCACGGCGCATGCGCGACCTCGGCGACGCGGCCGGTTGGGAGGAGGTGGACGAGGAGGTCCGTGAGGCGTGGGACGCCCCCTACGGCGAGGCGGAGGAATGGGCGGTCGGGACGCTCGATCGCGAAATCCCGGGACCGCACGGTCCCGTGCCGGTGCGCGTGTACACACCGCAGGGGCCGTCGTTCTCGGCGCGCCCGCTGCTGGTGTGGTGCCACGGCGGCTCCTTCATGCACGGCGACCTCGAGATGCCCGAGGCCGATCAGGTCGCGCGCGGCGTCGCCGGCAGGGCCGACGCCGTCGTGGTGTCCGTCGACTACCGCCTGTGCGACGAGCCCCCGGAGATGGGCGGGAACCCCGCCCGCAGCGTCGGCGGATCGCGCGGCGGGGTGCACGCCCCGATCCCCGGCGACGACGTGTGCGCCGTGGTGCACTGGGCCCGCGAGAGCGCCGACGAGCTGGGCGCCGACCCGCTGAGGATCGCCCTGGGCGGAGCGAGCGCGGGAGGGAACCTCGCGGCGGCCACGACCCTGCGCCTCACCGAGGAGGGCATCCCGCTCGCCGCCTCCCTGCTCATGTACCCCGTCGCCCACGCCTCGCTCCCGGAGCCCACGGCCGAGGAGGAGGCGGCGCTCTCCGTCACCCCGCCCGTGCTGCGCTTCCCGCCGGAGACGATGCAGATCATGCGCACGGCCTACGTGGGCGGGGACCCCGAGGCGGCCGGCGCCGCCGTGTTCCCCGCCTTCGCCTCCGCCGAGCGCCTCGCGGCCCTGCCCCGCACGTTCATCGAGTCCGACGAGTTCGACGACCTGCGGGTCAGCTCCCGCGCCTACGCCGACCAGCTCGCGCAGGCCGACGTCGACGTCGAGCACGTGGTGCGCCGCGGCGTGAGCCACGGGCACCTGAACCGTGTGGGCCTGCGCGAGGCGAGGGAGTCGATGGACCGGATGGCCCAGATCATGCGGGAGCTGTGAGCCGGGCGTGATCCCGGGGTCGGAACGGACCCTGAGAACACCTCAGCTCGTGCGGTGTGCGCGGGCAGGCGTCCGCGGCTCTCGAGCGTCCGCACCCCACGCTCCCCACAGGGCCCCGACGACCAGAGGCGGGACCGAGAAACCGCACGCGATCGTGAGCGGCGCCAGCAGCCAGAGCGGAGACAGCGCGATGACCGCCGCGGGGGCCAGCGCCGCGCGCAGAGGACGGGAGACGCACAGCCCCATCGCCTCGCGCGCGACCTCGAACCAGCTCACCGTCCCGGACTCGGCCGCCACCCGGACGTAGGCGGAGATCCACGCGATCGTCGCCCAGGCGGGCGGGATCAGGATCCCCGCCACGAACACCCGGGACGGGCTGGGAAGGGATGCGACGAACAGCGCGTCGAAGCCGATCGCGAGGATCATCAGCACGGTGAGCACCGATGTCGGGGCGTCCCGCCGCAGGGTGCCGAGGGCGCGGGAGAGCGTCGAGCGGAAGGCGACGTCGGGCTGCTCACGCAGGCGGCTCGTCGTGCGCGTCGCCGCCGCCAGCGCCGGCACCAGGCCGATCACGGTGAGCGCACCGAGCAGCGCCGCCCAGTTCGTCGCGATCAGCGCGCCGGGGACCACGAAGAACCGCAGCAGTCCCCGGGCCTCGTCCGCCGGTGCCGACGTCACTTGATCCCCGAGGCGGCGAACCCCTGCACGAAGTACCTCTGGAAGATCAGGAACAGCACGATCATCGGCACCGCCGCGAGCGTCGTCCCCGCCATCAGCAGGTGCCAGTCCGTCGAGGCCTCCTGCCTGAAGGAGGCGATCCCGACCTGGATGACCCGCAGGCTGTCGGAGGTCGTCACCAGCAGCGGCCACAGGAAGTTGTTCCAGCCCGCCTCGAAGCTCAGCAGCGCGACCGTCAGGAGACCCGGGCGGATCAGCGGGGTGATGATCCGCGTGTAGATCCCGAACTCGCTCACCCCGTCGAGCCGTGCGGCCTCGATGAGCTCCGAGGGTGTGGAGACGTAGAACTGGCGGAAGAGGAACACCATGAACGGGGAGACGGCCCCGGGGACGATGAGCGCCCACCAGGTGTCGATCCAGCCGGTACCGCCCACGCCCATGAGGGTGTTCCCGCCGAACAGCGGCATGTGGCGCACCATGAGGAAGACCGGGATCACCGTCGCGTAGAACGGGATCATGATGCACGCGACCATCCAGCCGAACACGGCCGGCGCGAGACGGAACCTCAGCTTGGCCAGCGCGTATCCGCAAGCGGACGCGAAGACCACGTTGAGCGCCGCGGCCGCGGTCGCGAGGATCAGGCTGTTGCGCGCATAGGTCGCGAACGGCGCCCGGCCCAGCGCCTCGCTGTAGTTCTCGAGCCGCAGATCCTTCGGGATCAGCGGCATCGGCACCTGGGCGAGCTCCGTGGGGTCGCGGATCGAGGAGATCGCCATCCACAGGAACGGCGCGGCCATGATCACCGAGGCGGCGATGAGGAACGCCAGGACCAGCGCGTTCGAGGTGCGCTTGCGCCGTCGCAGGCTGTGGTCCCGTGCGCGCGTCGCGGACGGGGCGGTGCCGCTGATGCTCGGGGCGTGGTCAGTCGTCATCGGTGCCTCCGACGATGCGGCGGGACAGGAACGCGAGCACCACCAGGATCAGCAGCAGGATCACCGACTGGGCGTTGGCGAGCCCCACGCGGAACTCCTGGAATGCCGTCTGGTAGATGCGGTAGGTGACCACGGAGGTCGAGTTCGCGGGACCGCCCTCGGTGAGGATGTAGATGAGGTCGAAGGTCTGGAAGTTCGAGATCAGCGAGGTGACCAGGATGAAGAAGGTCGCCGGCTTGAGCATCGGCACGGTGATGCGGAAGAACTTCTGCACGAAGTTCGCGCCGTCCAGATCGGCCGCCTCGTACAGCTGCTCGTCGACGCCCTGGAGCGCCGCCAGGTAGATCAGCATCTTCAAACCGATGCCCTGCCAGATCGTCACCAGGATGACGCTGCCCAGCGCCAGGTCGGGATTGGTGAGGAAGGGCAGCGGCTTGATCCCCACCACACCGAGCACCACGTTCATCAGGCCGCTCTGCGACGGGCTGTAGATCCACAGCCAGATCATCGCGACGGCGACCGTGGCGGTGATGTGGGGCAGGAAGATCATCACGCGGAACACGCCGCGGCCCGGCAGGGCCCGGTTGAGCATCGTGGCGAACACGAGCGCGAGGAACATCGAGATGGGGATCCCGACGGCGGCGATGATTACGTTGTGCAGCACGGAGAGCCAGAACAGGCCGTCCGTGAAGATCGTCGCGTAGTTCTCGAGCCCGGAGAACTCCGGGGCGTGGATGATGTCGTACGCGGTGAAGCTGAGGACGATCGCGACGACGATCGGCGCTCCGATCCAGATCAGCGTGTGCAGGGTCGCGGGGGCCGCGAGCAGCAGCCCCCAGCGCTTCTCGGCGGTGCGCACGGAGCGGTGTCGCCGCGGCTCGGGAGCGGTCGGGCTCGCGGCGGGGGCCGTGCGGCCCGTGGCCGCGGTGGGGGCGGTGGTCGTCATGGTCCGGTCCTCAGATCCTGCTGATCGCGCCGTCGCACAGCTTCTTCATGTCGGCCAGGGTCTGGTCGACCGTGGCCCTGCCGGTCAGGCAGGTCTCGACGATGCCGTCGAGATTGCTCCTGACCTCCATGTAGGCGGCGGAGCCGCCCTCGGTCGCCCCCGCGTACGGGAGGTTCTCGAGGCCGAAGGCCATCAGCAGATTGCTGCGGATCCCCTCGGTCTCGGGGATGTCGGGAGTGGGCGGCACCTTGCCGGTCGCGGCGCTCGCCTTCCCGAGGATGTCGGGTTCGAGCATGTGCTTCATGAAACCGGCCGCGGCGTCCTTGTTCTTCGACAGGCTCGAGATCGAGATGAAGGTGCCGCCCTGGAACATCACCGGGTCGGCGTCGACGCCGCTGGGCAGCAGGAACGTTCCCACGGCGCCCTTCTCGCAGAGCTCCGGGGTCATGGTCTGCCAGGTGGGCCAGTTTCCGGTCGAGACCAGGGACATGGCGGCCTTCTTCTGCTGGAAGGGCGACGGCTGTCCCTCCGCGGCCTGGATCGAGTAGTCGATCGCACCGGTGTCCATGCAGTCGAGCATCCACTGCAGGGCGAGCCGCCCGGGTTCCTCGTGCAGCCTGGGCGCGAGCCCGTCGTCGCTGAACATGGTGCCGCCGAAGGCGTAGAGGAGGAAGACGAAGGCCTGCCGTGCGCTGCCGGCGCTGCCGGAGAGGAAGTCCAGGCCCACCACGCCGTCGCCCGTGAGCTCCGCGGCCGCCTGGGCGAGCTCGTCGAGGGACTCGGGTGCGGAGTCGATGCCCTTCTTCTCGAGCAGCTCGGGATGGAAGCCGATGAAGCGCAGGTCCAGGGCCTGTGGGAGGGAGTAGTACCGGCCGTCGTACCGGGTGGACACGAGCACGCTCTCGTCGTACCCGAGGCCCTCGATGAAGTCGGCGGGGATCTCGGCGAAGATGCCCTTCTCGGCGAAGGGCTGGGTCCAGCCGACCCCGGTCATGATGACGTCGGCGATGATGCCGCCGGCGATGCCGGTGGAGATCTTCTCGTTGAGCTTGTTCCAGTCGACCTGGTCGACGGAGACATCGACCCCGGTCCGCTTCGTGAAGGGGGCGATGATGTCATCGTCGAGAACGGCGCGGTCATCGCCCACGAAGTCCGGGGTGAGCAGGCCGATGGCCCCGGAGAGGTCGGCGTCGGCGACGTCGATGTCGAGGGGGACGGAGGGGTCCATCGCGCCGCCCGATCCACAGGCGGCGCCCCCGAGGGCGACGGCACCGGCGCCGGAGGCGGCGAGCAGGGTGCGGCGGGTGAGGGACATGCGGCTCCTCGCTGTGCGACGGACGCGTCCTCGCGCCGTCCAGGATGTGGTGCGACCTGCGGGCGGCGACGCCGCCGCCCGCTCCGGTGAGGGTCGGCGCGCGCAGCGCGCAGGTGTGCTGATGTCGCACGAGTGTGATGACGCCCACTACCGGCGGAAAGCGGTTGCACAGTGTTGTCATCGCCGGGCGTCGAGGTCGGCGGATTCGCCCGCTGTGCTGGCCACGGAGGTTGAGACGTGTCAGGATCCATCCGTCCCGGCACGCACCATCGACGAGGAGTCCTCGTGCCCCACGGAGTCATCGCAGACATCTCCCAGCAGTCCACGGCGCTGCACGCAGGGGCCGACTATCTCGAGCCGACCGTGGTCGGCGGCCTCGTGGTCGAGGGGCCCTCCGGGCTCTGGCGGGCCACGGAGGTCGACCCTGTCGAGGCCATCGGCTCGTGCGCCGTCCTGGTGCCCTCGAACGTACGGCTCTCCGATCCCTCGGTGCCGCTGTCGGCGATCCGTGCGTACCTCGCCACGGCGCTCGACGCCGTGGCGGCGGTCGCCCGTCCTGGTGCAAAAGTGGTGCTGGGCAGCGGGTCCGCCCGAACGATCGGAGCCGGCACCGCGCGCGAGGAGGGTGAGGCGCGTTTCGCGGAGGCCCTCCGCCTCGCGGACGGGCTCGCGGAGCAGAGGGGGCTCGAGATCATCCTCGAGCCCCTCCGTCGGGAGGAGACCGACCTGATCCACACGATCGTCGAGGCCGCCGGCTTCCTCGACGCTCACGGTCTCGATCACGTCCGCATCGTCGCCGACCTCTTCCACGTCCAGCACGAAGGCGAGTCCCTGCGCGCGGTCGAGGCCCACGCCCCCCGGGTCGGCCACATCCACGTCGCCGACAGCGGCCGCACCCCGCCGGGCCAGGGCGACTGGCCGATCGCCGACTTCCTCGAGGCGCTCCGCCGCGGAGGCTGCACGGCCGACGTGACGATCGAGTGCTCGTGGCACGACCTCGCCGCGGAGCTCCCGGACGCCCTCGCCGTGGTGCGCGCGGCCGATCCCCTCAGCCCCGCTTCGCCCCGCGCAGGCTCCCCGCGAGGGGACCGACCATCTCCTCGAACGCCTGCTCCGGGTCCTTCGGGCGCGGAGTGAGGACGAACAGGACCGCGCCGAGCACCACCCACGTGATGAGGATCAGGTACTCCTGAGGCCACTGCAGGGACATCTCCACACCCGGCACGGGCACCAGGGTGAAGGCGATGACCAGGACCGCGCCGAGCGCGCCGACGGCCGGGAGGAAGGCGGGCCGGGCCCGATAGGTGCGGTCGAGGCCCGGGTAGACGCGCGGCAGCCGATATTTCGCGAGGACCACCAGGAACCACACGACGCCCAGGAACACGCCGCCGGCATCGAGGAACCAGATGATCGCGCCCGGACCCAGCAGGCCGAGCGCCACGGTGACCACGAGGATGAACAGCAGCGCCCGACGCGGCACGCCCGAGCGCTCGTCGACCTTCGCGAGGCCGTGGGGGAGCAGACGCGAGCGGGCGAGCGCGAGCACTACACGGCTGGAGGCGACGAAAAGCCCCAGGAAGCTCGTGATCAGCCCCAGCACGGCGATGAGGAACGCACCGAGCCCCAGCAGCGGCAGCCCGGCCGCAGTGAAGGCGTCGATCGTCCCGAGGTCCATGCCGGCGACGTCCTCCCACGGGCCCACGTACGCCGTCGCGAGCAGCACCGCGGTGTAGAACACGGCGGCGCAGCCGACCGTGGCGACGACCGCACGGCCCACACGACGCGGGGACAGGCTCGACTCCTCGGCGAGCACGGCCACCAGGGAGAAGCCGACCACGTAGGTGATGCCGGGGACCACCATCCGCAGGGTCGAGGCGACCGGCGGCTGCTCCGAGGTCCACATCGGCCACAGGTTCGCGGGGGACCCGACCACCAGGGCGCCGATCACGAGCGCCGCGCCGATCAGCAGCATCGCCCCGAACAGCCCCACCTGGATCTGCGCGCCGAGCGAGACCCCGAACCAGTTGAGCCCGAAGATCACCAGGGTCAGGGCGAGACCGGCGGCCAGCACCGGAAGCGTCACGGGCGCGCCGCCCACCGAGTACAGGGGGATCGCGTCCATCGCCGGGACGTACTTCGCCAGCAGCGTCCCGAACGCGGTGACGTAGAAGGCGAGGGAGGAGATGTAGGCGCCGATGTGGAACCACCCGGTCGCGAAGCCCGCCGAGCGTCCGAGCGAGGTGTACCCCCACACGACCTCGCCGCCCGCGCGGGGCACGGCGCTGGTCATCTCGCCGTAGGCGAGGGCCACGCAGGCGGCGAGGGCCGCGCCGATCAGCAGGCCGATGATCATGCCGCCCGCACCGAGGTCCGCGAAGAACGAGGACGACGTGTAGATCCAGCTGGAGCCGACGACCCCGGCGACGCCGAGGGCGATCAGCGAGGGCAGGCCGAGGGACTTCTTCAGTTCAGCCAAGGTGGCCTCCGGGGGAGTCGAGGACGGGATCGGGGTCGAGGTCCGGGTCGGGCGCGGGGCACGGGTCGGGGACGACGAGTCCGGCCATGCTACGAGTGCTCAGGGTCCGACGAGCCCGCAGGACGTACTGTGCGATCACCACGATCCGCAGGAGCCGCGCAGCGCGCCGTCGGCCCGCGTCGTCCCGCCGCAGGAAGGACCGCCATGACCCAGAGAACCCCCTCCGACCCCCAGAGCACACCCTCCGGCCCCCGGAGGAACCCCTCCGCCGGGTCTGCCGACCCCTCGGCCGACGTCTCCGCGCTCAGCCAGGAGGAGAAGATCGCCCTGACCGGCGGCGCCGACTTCTGGCACCTCCACGCCGCCCCGTCCCTGGGGCTCGGGCAGATCCAGGTGAGCGACGGACCGCACGGACTGCGCCAGCAGTCCGGCGCGGCCGACAACCTGGGCCTCAACGACTCCGTCGAGGCCACCTGCTTCCCGCCCGCCGTCGGCCTCGCCTCGACCTGGAGCCGCTCGAGCGCGGCCGCCGTCGCCGGCGCGATCGCCGAGGAGGCCCTCGCCGGCGGCGTCTCCGTGGTGCTGGGCCCGGGCATGAACATCAAGCGCTCGCCGCTGTGCGGACGCAACTTCGAGTACTTCTCCGAGGACCCGCACCTGGCGGGCGAGCTCGCGACCGCCTTCGTGGACGGCATGCAGCAGCGCGGAGTCGGCACCTCGGTCAAGCACTTCGCGCTGAACAACCAGGAGACCGACCGCATGCGCGTGGACGTCGACGTGGACGAGCGCACCATGCACGAGATCTACCTGCGCGCCTTCCGCACGGTGGTCACGCGGGCCCAGCCGTGGACCGTCATGTGCTCCTACAACAGCGTGGACGGCACCCCGGTCGCCCGGAACCGCCGCCTGCTCACCGAGATCCTGCGCGAGCAGTGGGGCTTCGAGGGACTCGTGGTCTCCGACTGGGGAGCTGTCGAGGACCGACCCGCCTCCGTGCAGGCGGGCCTCGACCTGCAGATGCCCGCCGACCCCTTCGGCGAGCAGGACCTGCGCGAGGCCGTCGCGCGCGGGGACGTGGACCAGGAGGCCCTGGACCGCGCCGCGGGGAAGGCCGTCGCCCTGCTGCGCCGCGGGCTCGCAGCGGCCGACCCCGACGCGGCCTACGACGCCGAGGCGCACCATCGCATCGCCGTCGAGGCGGCCCGCCGCGCGCTCGTCCTCCTCGAGAACGACGGCACGCTGCCCCTCGCCGAGCCCGGGGACGGCGCAGGTGAGGGAACCGGCGCGGGCACCGCGTCCGACGCCGAGGGACTCGTGGTCATCGGCGACTTCGCGCAGACCCCGCGCTACCAGGGAGCCGGCTCCTCGCATGTGAACCCGACCCGGCTCACCGACGCGCTCGGTGCGATCCGGGCGATCGCCGGCGAGGACGTGCCCTTCGCCCGCGGCTTCGTCCCGGGCGCGGCCGACGGGGAGACGGACGCTGCCCCGAGCCCCGAAGCCCTGCGCGCCGAGGCCGTCGAGCTCGCGCGCGGCGCCCGCACCGCCGTGCTCTTCCTTGGGCTCGGGGAGGACGTCGAGTCCGAGGGCTTCGACCGCACCGACATCGAGCTGCCCGCAGACCAGCTGCAGCTCCTCGAGGGGGTCCGCGAGGTCGCCGAGCGAGTGGTCGTGGTCCTCTCGAACGGCTCCGTGGTGCGCCTGCCCGAGGCGCTGCGCGGCGTCAACGCCCTGCTCGAGGGCTGGCTGCTGGGCCAGGGCGGCGGCGAGGCCACGGCCGACATCCTCTTCGGCCGTGCGAACCCCTCGGGCCGCCTCGCCGAGACGATCCCTCTGCGCCTCCAGGACACCCCCTCGTACCTGCATTTCCCGGGCGAGGACTCGCACGTGCGCTACGGCGAGGGCCTGTTCGTGGGATACCGCGGCTTCGACGCCGTGGACGCGGAGGTCGCCTATCCCTTCGGCCACGGCCTCAGCTTCACGACCTTCGCGCAGAGCGATCTGGCGGTGACCGCCTCGGCCCGGGGCGGCATCGACCTCGAGGTGACGGTCGAGAACACCGGCGACCGCGCGGGCCGCGAGATCGTCCAGGCCTACGTCTCCGTGCCGGGCTCCCGCGTGACCCGCGCCCCGCGCGAGCTCAAGGGCTTCGCCGAGGTCGAGCTCGCGCCCGGTGAGTCCCGGCGCGTGGGGATCTCGGTTCCCGCGGAGGACCTGCAGTACTGGAGCCCCGCGGCCGGCAGCTGGGTCGTCGAGAGCGGCACCTACCGCGTCGAGGTGGGCGCCTCGAGCAGGGATCTGGGCGCGTCGGCCGACGTCGAGATCGCGGGCGACGAGCCCCGCCCGGTGATGACGATGACCTCGACGCCGCTCGAGATTCGTGCGCTTCCCGGCGGTGAGGAGGCGCTCGGCTCGCTGCTCGGCGACAGCGGGCTGTTCGCGGACCCCGAGATGCTGAAGATGGCCGAGCAGATCCCCGTCGGCCGCTTCACCGGCCTCGGCGGGTTCGGCCGCGAGCAGCTCCAGGAGATGCTCGACCGCGTGAACAGGGGCTGAGCACGGCCAGCGAATGAGCACTCTCAGGCGCTGACAGAGAGCCGCCGCGGGTCCACGGGGAATCGCGGCGGCTCGCGCGCAGCGAGGCGGCGCACCTCCTCGAGCGCGGACTCGCCCATGCGGCCCAGCTCGTTGCCCTGCGAACCGGCGATGTGCGGGGTGATCAGCACCGTCGGCACATCCCACAGCGGGTCGTCGGGCGGGAGGTCGTCGTCGACGTCGAGCACGGCGCTGATCCGTCCGCTGAGCAGCTCGGCGCGCAGCGCGTCGCGATCCACGAGGGCGGGCCGCGCCGTGTTCAGGAACGTCGCCCCCTCGGGCATCGAGGCGAGAAGCCGCGCCGTGACCATGCCCTGGGTGGAGGGGACGTCCGGGGCGTGGAGGCTCACCACGTCGCTGCGCGCGAACAGCTCCTCGAGCTCGACCTTGCGTCCGCCCAGCGCCGCGATCCCCTCGGTGCTCACGATGGGGTCGCTGATGAGCACCTCGAGGTCGAAGCGACGCAGATGCTCGGCGACGAGGCGGCCGATGCGCGAGGCGCCGACGAGGCCCACGACGGAACGGAAGTTCCCCACGCGCTCGCTCACCGGAGGCTCCCGGCGCCGATCGCGCACCTCCCGATGCCGGGCCGCCTGCGCCAGCGTGCGCTTGCCGGCCAGAAGGATCTGCGCGAGCGCGAACTCGGCGACGGGCACCGCGTTCGCCTCGGTCGCGGAGGTGACGACGATGTCGCCGTGCTCCCACACGGCCTCGGAGACGACGAAGCGGATGGTGCCGGCGGTGTGCACGATCGCGCGCAGCCGCGGCATGCGCCCGAGAGCCGCCGCGTCGACGAGCGGCGAGCCCCAACCGGTGAGGAGCACGTCGACGGCAGCGAGTTCGGCATCGTCGAGGGCGGAGAGGTCGGGTGCGGTGCGCTCGACGTCGACGTCGACGTCCGCGAGCGCGGCGAGGCGCGCCAGCTGGTCGCGGTCGAACATGCGGTGCTGCAGCCCATCGGGCATCGCGAGCAGGACTTTCATGGGGTGCTCGCCCGTCCGTCCTCGATCAGCTCGCGGAGCGTCGCCGCCTCGCGGTCGAGCACCGCGGGGTCATCGTTCGGGACGAACTCGAGCAGGGCGTCGCGGTCCGAGCCCTCGGCCTCGAGGATCGAGAACGCTGCGCACCACAGGTCGGCACGCTCCGCGAGCGGCAGGCGCGAGGCGCCGGGCCACCACGAGAACACGTGGATGGTGGACGTGCGCGGCAGCGCGGTGCGCAGCGTCTGCAGGGCGTCGTCGTCCGGCATGTCCTGGTGCGGCTGCCAGTAGGTGCGCACGTTGTCCGCGGCGACCTCGTCGAGCAGGCGCATGGTCGACCCGATCTCGTCGGTGAGCGTCCCGCGGTGGAACTCGAGGCCGAGGTCGATCCCGTGCTCGCCCGCGCGCGTCGCGAATTCGCGGATGCGCCGGGCGGCCTGTGCCCGCAGCGGCGTCGGGGTCCGACGGGAGCCCGTGCCGCCCGCCCACACCCGGATCCGCGGGGCATGCAGGGCGCGGGCGGAGGCGAGCACCGCGTCCGCGTCAGCGCGATGTGAGGCGTTGTCGCCGGTGAACCGCAGGTAGGAGCCATAGGACGCGACGGACAGTCCCGCCTGTTCGGTGAGGAGGCGGACGCGCTCGGCGGTCTCCGTGTCCCCGGGAGGGGCGTGCACGTCGCCGCCCCATTCGATGCAGGCGAGGCCGGCGCGTCGGGCGAGGTCGATCAGCTGCTCGGCCGTCAGGTCGCGGAAGGTGATGGAGCAGAGGCCGGGACGGATCATCGTGCGCCGGTCCTTTCCGCCGGGTCCCAGTCCCGGCAGCAGAGAACGAACAGGTATCCGTCGGGGTCGCGCAGGGTCACGCCTAACGTGTCCCAATAGGGGTTGCGGGCGGCGACGCGGACTCCGCCGGCGCTCTCGATGCGGGAGATCCACGCGTCCGACGCCGGCTCGCCGAGATAGACGACGAGCAGATCCTCGTCGGTGGGATGCGCCTCGGCCGCGCACTGCGGATCGTCCACGAGCTCGAGATGCCAGCTTCCCCCGGCGGGACCGACCATGGTCAGACGATGCCCACCCTCGGCCGAAGCGTCCGTGCGCCACTGGACCTCGAGCCCGACGCCGTCGACCCAGAAGCGCTCTGCGGCGCCCAGATCGCCGGTCGGACGGGCGATGCGAAGCGGCGCGGACGAGAGATCGTGCATGGGCGTCATGGTCTCATCGGCTCCGATGACGCCCGGGGTGATCCCGTACGCCGAGCTCCAGCGCCCAGGCGCCCAGCACATCGCCGACGCGGCCGTGGACGCGCACGGTCGCGCGGTCGTCGGCCCGGGTCGGGCCGTCGTTGACGATCACCACGGGCTTGCCGTCGGCGAGGGCCTGGCGGGCGAATCGCAGACCCGACATGACGGTGAGGCTCGAGCCGAGCACGAGCAGGGCGCGCGAGCGCTCGAGCAGCGCGAAGGCGTCGGCCACCATCTCGCGCCGCGCGCTCTCCCCGAAGAACACCACGTCGGGCTTCAGCATCCCGCCGCACAGAGCGCACGGCGGGTAGCGGAACCGGCTCGTGCGGTCGACCTCGGCGTCGCCGTCGGGCGCCTGGGCGGCGTCCCGGGCGAGGTCCTCGAGGCGCGCGGCGATGTCGGGGTTCATCCCCAGCAGGCGCGAGTGCAGGGAGTCGCGGGAGACGGTCGCGTCGCAGTCCAGGCAGCGCACCACGTCGAGGCGCCCGTGCAGGTCGACGACGGGGTTCGAGCCTGCCTCCTCGTGCAGCCGGTCCACGTTCTGGGTGATCACGCCTCTGATCTCGAGGGGCGCGGCGAGCGCGGCGAGCAGGCGGTGCCCGCGGTTCGGCCGGGCGGCGCCGAACTGGGTCCAGCCGACCGTCGAGCGCGCCCAGTACCGGCGCCGCGACAGATCGGAGCGGACGAACTCCTGGTAGGTCATCGGCGTGCGCGGCACCGCGCGCGGACCGCGATAGTCGGGAAGCCCCGACTCCGTGGACAGTCCCGCCCCAGTCAGCACGGTGACCGGGCCGCCCCGCAGCACGTCGAGCGCTCCGAGCACCTCCTCGGGAGTGCTCAGCCGGCCGTAGAGCGAGGGATCCGCGGGGCCCCAGGGATGGTCGCGGGCGTGGGTGCGAGGTGCGTTCGGCGAGGGAGCGTTCGGGCTGTCGGGCGCACCGACGCTCGCGGTCTGCGCGCCCGTCGAGAACCAGCGCCCGACGTCCGCGGCGGGGCCTGCACGCCCTGCAGAACCCGGGTCGGGAGCTCCTGTGCGTGTCGGATCGAGGCGGCCGGTCACCCTCGTGCACCTCGATCTCGCGTCCACGAGAGCTCACCGGGCGCGCCGTCGACATCGATTCGATGCCAGGCCTCGGGCTGACCCGCGGGGCGCGGCGCCTCGTGCAGCCAGTATGTCGTGTCCGGGTGCCAGCCGGCGACGATGGACAGCGCAGTGCGGGGAGCATCGCGCCCGCTCCGAAGCGTGGGAGGCGCCTCGATGCCCCTCACCTCGAGCGGTCGTCCTGCGAGATCGAGATAGGCACCGAGGCTCAGATGGACCCCGTCCGCCGTGCGCGCGACCGATGCCCAGTCCGGCATCACCCACGGGCCGTCGGCGCCCGTGCACGCGTGCCAGTTCCCGCCCGGATCCTGCATGGGGACGACGGGATGCTCGCGGCAGAGGTCGGTCCAGTCCTGCTCCGAACGGATCTCCACGAACCGTCGCCCGCGCGTGCCTTCGAGGGGCTGCGCATGGGCGCGGTCGTATCCGAAGTCGTCCTCGACGAGCCACAGGTGGATCGGGACCCCATCGGCGAACACCCCCGCGGTGCCCTCGATGCGGAAGTGCGGGGTGGTCCACCAGGTGCTGGTGCCGCCGGTACGGGCGTCGGCACGCCACTCCTGGCGCTGCTCCAGCAGGTCACGCAGTGCGTTGGCCTCGTAGCCGAGACCGTCATGCATCGTGGTGGGCTCCTCCTCGTCCCACGTGATTCGCTGCTGATGATCCGTGGCGATGCCCGAGAACCAGGAGTGTACGAGTGGGGAGCGCGAGAGGTGCTCCCCGACCCTCTCGAGGGACCGGCTCACCGGGGGCGTCGAGGCGAGCACGTCCTCACCGGCCATTCCCTGCCAGTAGCGCGCGGTCGTCACCGCATCGGCGACGCACGAGCGGAGCACGTCCTCGAGGGGATCGAGCAGGGGGAGGGCCTCGATGAGGGCGGCGATCTCCTCGAGGGATGGCTCGGGCGGCAGGGGTGCCAGCGTGGAGCGGAGGAACGGGAGTCTGCGGACGTACGCGTGGGGGACGCTGTCCTCGCGCCGCATGGCCGCGTCGTACACACGTTTGTCGAGCCGACCGATCTTGCGGGGATGGGGCTGCACCGCACGCTCGCTGCGCAGCGCGAACTCGAGCAGCGTCCGCAGTCCTCGCGGGCCGCGGGTGAGCGCGGTGGCGACCTCGGCGTCGGACATGGATGGCACTGACGGGGCCGTAGTCCCGCGCTCGTGATCGGCCGACGGTGGCATCACGCCCTCACCCACCGAACACCAGCTCCTCGGCGATGCCGCTGACGCCCGGCGCGACCGCGAACAGGGAGCCCGCGGCGGGGTCCTCGCCCTCGGGCAGGTTCTCCCTGCTGGTGGTGAGGTACAGGGTCGTGAGGCCCTCGCCGCCGAAGGTGCAGGCGGTGACCTGGCGGGCGTCCACCTCGACGCGCTCGGCCACGGTGCCGTCGGACTCGAGGCACAGGGCCCTGCCGGCGCCGTTCATCGCGACCCACACGCGGCCCTCGGCGTCGACCGTGAGGCCGTCGGGGTGGCCGTCCTCGTCGCCCAGGTCGCGGAAGGTGCGTCGGCCCACGAACCCCGCGGTCTCGTCCCAGTCCAGGACGTCGACGCGGCCGGTGGGGGTGTCCACGTAGTACCCGTGCGCGTGGTCGGGGGACATCGCCAGCCCGTTGGAGATCGTGACGTCGCCCCATGCCCGGATCGCCGTGCCGTCGGTGCCGAGCCGCCACATCGAGGCCGCTCCCTCGGTGCGGTCGTAGGCCATGGAGCCGCACCAGAAGGTGCCGTCGGGCGCGACGGCCCCCTCGTTCATCCGCACGGGCTCGTCCCACAGCGCGGGCAGGGCGGTGATCGTGCCGTCGGGTTCCTGGAGGCCGAATCCCTTCTCGAGGGCGAGCACGGCGCCGCCGCCGCGACGCGGGCGCACGCAGGCGACCACGGGGCTCGGCACCTCGGTGCGGGTGATGCCACCGCTCGCGGGGTCGAGCTCGAGGAAGGACCCGGCGAGCATGTCGACGAAGCGCAGCGCCCCGCCCTCGCCCCAGCTCGCCGACCAGATCGGGCCCTCGCCGTGGTAGCAGAGGGAATCGGTGAGGCGGGCTGCGTGCATGGGTCCTCCTGGCTGCGGCGGTCGCCGCCCACGCTACCGGGCGTGAGGAGGCGCCGCGGAGGATGCGCGGCGCCGAGCTCCGCGGCGCGGGCGGAATGCCCGGAACCCGGCGCGGTCAGTGCCCGAGGAGGCGTCCCATCGGGACGAAGTCCGAGAACTCCGCGTCGAGCGCAGGGGAGGTGCCGACGGAGGCGTCGTCGGCGTCGTCGTCCCTGTCGGCGCCCTCAGAACCGTCGTCGGTCTCCCCGGACCCGTCCGCCCGCCCGACACCCGCGCTCAGCATCGCCGCGAGCTCCCCGCCCGCTCGGTGCGCCCTCTCGACCAGCGGATCCTGCGAGGCCTCGGCGGCCGAGGCGCCGCCGAAGTCGGCCGACGCCGCGAACACGGCCGTCGGCACCAGCTCCGCACGGAGGTACGAGAACATCGGCCGGATCGCGAAGTCGAGCGCCAGGGAGTGGCGGGCCGTCCCGGCGGTCGCGCCGAGCAGCACGGGCTTGCCGCGCCACAGGTCCTTGTCGAGCGCATCGATGAGCAGCTTGAACAGGCCCGACGGGCCGACGTTGAAGATCGGGGTCACCGCGATCACCGCGTCGGCCTCCCGGATCGCGTCGACCACGGGGCGCAGGCGCTCGCCGGGGAAGTGCGAGAGCAGGGCATCGGTGAGGTCATGGGCATGCTCGCGCAGTTCGATCGTGGAGGCCTCGACCCCGGCCCCCGTGGCCTCGAGGGCGGTGCGCGCGGCGGCCGTGAGCTGGTCGGCGAGCATGCGGGTCGAGCTCGGGGTCGACAGGCCCGCGGTGAGGGTCAGGACGCGGTAGGTGCGGGGCACGGGGACTCCTTCGACGAGGTGGCGGAGCGGCGGGATGGACGGGCGGGCAGGCGCAGGCGCGGCGGCCGGCGCGGGGGACAGGGGCCCGTCCGCGTCAGCCGCGGTCCTCGGCGCGCAGACCGGTCCAGTTGTCGCCCGTCTCGAAACGGTACGACGCATCGAACGCGCCCTTCTCGGCGTCTCGCGCCGCGACCATCGCGGCATGCGTCGGCCCCTCGGGGACGTCGGCCGGGCGGCGCGCCTCGAGCTCGCGGCGCAGCACGGGGACGACCTCGGTGCCCAGCAGCTCGATCTGCTCGAGGACGGTCTGGCGGGGAAGGCCCGCGTGGTCCATGAGGAACAGCTGGCGCTGGTAGTCGCCGACGGCGTCGGCCATGCCCAGGTAGCGCTCGACGACCTGCTCGGGCGAGCCGACGGTCAGCGGCGTCTGCTTCGTGAAGTCCTCCATCGTGGGGCCGCCGCCGTAGACCGGGGCGTTGTCGAAGTACGGGCGGAACTCGGCGATCGCGTCCTGGGAGTTCTTGCGCATGAAGGCCTGGCCGCCCAGCCCGACGATCGCCTGCGAGGCCTTGCCGTGGCCGTAGTGCTCATAGCGCTCGCGGTACAGCTGCACCATCTGCTTGGTGTGGCTCATGGGCCAGAAGATGTTGTTGTGCAGGAATCCGTCGCCGTAGTAGGCGGCCTGCTCGGCGATCTGCGGGGAGCGGATCGATCCGTGCCACACGAAGGGCGCCACGCCGTCGAGCGGGCGAGGGGTCGAGGTGAACTGCTGCAGCGGGGTGCGGAACTCGCCCTGCCAGTCCACGACGTCCTCCCGCCACAGGCGGTGCAGCAGGTCGTAGTTCTCGATCGCGAGCTCGAGGCCCTTGCGGATGTCCTTGCCGAACCAGGGGTAGACGGGGCCCGTGTTGCCGCGTCCCATCACCAGGTCCACGCGGCCGTTCGTGAGGTGCTGGAGCATCGCGTAGTCCTCGGCGATCTTCACCGGGTCGTTCGTGGTGATCAGCGTGGTCGCGGTCGAGAGGATGAGGTCCTTCGTCTGCGCGCCGATGTACGCGAGGGTCGTGGTGGGGGAGGAGGTGACGAACGGCGGGTTGTGGTGCTCGCCGATCGCGAAGACGTCCAGGCCCACCTGCTCGGCGAGCTTCGCCTCCTCGACCATGAGCTCGAGGCGCTCGTGCTCGGTCGGCACGCGTCCCGTCGTGGGGTCGGGGGTGATGTCCGCGATGGTGAAGATTCCGAACTGCATGACGGCCTCCTGGGCTCAGCGTCTGAAGATGGTTCAACATTAAACTACTTTGAGGGCGGCGGCAAGCGCGGCGGGTCGTGGGACACACTGGGGCCGCTGACCTGCGGGTTCAGATCGGCCATCGGGTCGGCGGCGCGGCCGACGGGCTCAGCTCACGTCGGAGGTCTCCGCCGTCCAGGCGTTGCACGCGCCGAGATCGCCCTCGCTCTCCAGGCCCGCGCGGATCCAGGCGTCCTGCGAGTCCTCGGAGATCGTGGGGTCGGTGTTGTCCTTGCGCGCCGGGGCGTCGAGCACGGACTTCTGGAGGGCGGCCGACGGGCGGGCCCCGTCGGGAAGCTGCATCACGGTCGCCGCCGCCATGCACTGGTTCTGCAGGACGTAGCGACGGTGCGCCTCGTCCTGTGCCTTCTCGTCGTCACTGACCTCGTCGTCCAGGTGCTGGTAGTAGAGGCCGATGCTGGACTGCCACATGACCGTCGTCTGCTGCACGAGGGCGAGCCCCCACAGCAGGTGGGCCGGGTAGTCCGCGGCGGGGTCCTCTGCGTCGGAGGCGTCGTAGTCGGCGGGCCAGTAGATGGTGTTGTCGAGGTTGCACACGCGCGGGTAGTCGCGCTCGAAGGTGTCCTTCTCGCAGCTGGACTTCGGCACGTCGGGCCAGCTGTAGACCACGATGCTCGGCGTCGCCCACGGCATCGAGCGGTCGGAGCTCGCGGTCGACCACACCTGCGTCAGGCACGACTCGCCGGCGTTGAGGAAGGCCTCGAGCTCCTCGTCGCTGTGCTTCGCCGCGAGCTTCGGGAGGTCGCACTCGTCCGCGGTCGGCAGGGTGCCGCGCGTGAGCGGGTTCGTCTGCAGGACCTCGCGCGTCTCCTGCTCGCTCAGCGTGAGCTTCTCGTAGGGGTCGGCCGGGGTGAACGGCGGAGGCGTCTCCGGCGGCTTCGAGGAGGAGTCGGAGGAGGACGTCGCCGAGGGGTCCGCGGACGCCTCGTCATCGCCGCGCTGACTGAGGATCACGGCGAGCGCGCCGCCGCCGATCGCGATGAGCAGCAGCACGAGGCATCCGCAGACCCCCACGATCCAGGGGCCGACGGGGCGGCGGGGCGGAGCGGGCTGGCCGGGCTGGCCGGGCTGGCCCTGCTGGCCCTGCTGGCCCTGCTGGCCCTGCTGGCCCTGCTGTCCGGGCTGCCCGGACTTCTGCGGTGGTCCGGGCGGCGACTGCTGTCCGTACGGCGATCCCGGTCCCTGCGTCATGGTTCCCCCTCGTGGCGCGTGCGGCACTCCGGTCCAGAGCGTACCCAGGCGCCGCGTCAGCACAGAGCGTACTCACCGGGGCGAGGCGACCACGCGCCCGGACTCGTTCTGGCAGGATTGCTGGTCATGACGCATCGGAGCATCACTGCACTGCTGGACGCCCGCCGCCTCGCGGGACTGGAGACGACGCCGGGCGGGAGGATCGTCGCCAAGGTCTCGGCCCCGGACGCGAAGGGCGCGTCCTATCGCAGCTCGCTCGTGGAGATCCTCGGGGACTCCCTGCTCCCCCTGACCCGCGGCAGCGCGTCCGTGGGCTCCGTGGTGCTCGCCGAGGACGGCACCACCCTGTTCACCGCCCGGCGCGTGGGGGAGGACGGCGAGGAGGCCGACGACGCTCAGCTCTGGGCCCTGCCCCCGCGCGGAGAGGCTCGGGAGATCGCCTCCCGTCCCGGCGGCTTCGGCGGGCTGCACCTCACCGACGGGGTGCTCGTCGCCGAGATCGACGTCCACTCGCAGGCGTCCGACGAGGCAGAGCATGCCCGCCTCTCCCGGGAGCGCTCGAAGGCAGAGGTCAGCGCCGCTCTCCACGACGGCTTCCCGACCCGCCACTGGGACCACGACCTGGGCCCCGCCCGCAGCGTGCTCGCCGTGGCGGCCCTCCCCGAGGACCTCTTCACCGCCGAGGCGACCGCCGCGCCCGATCAGTCCGTGTCGCCCGACCAGTCCGCCTCGACCGACCAGTCCCTGTCGGCCGATCAGCCCGCGTCGGCCGATGACGACGACGCCCCTCGTCGCCAGGTCCTCCACTTCCGGCACCTGGAGATGCCGCCGGGGCGGCTGAGCGCATGGAGCGTGGACCGGCAGGGCCGCCGCGCGCTCGTCGCGATGACCGACTCGCTCGACGACCGCCTGGGCGTCGGCCGCCTCTACCTGCTCGACCTCACGGGGACGCAGGCCCCGCAGCTGCTGCGCGACGCCACGAACGAGGTCGAGTTCTGGCCCGGCGAGTTCAGCCCCGACGGGACGCACGCGCTGATCTCGCGCGAGCGCACCTGGACGCAGACGGCCTCCGCCCGCTCGCGCACAGAGGTGCTCGACCTCGCCACCGGGGAGAGCCAGGAGATCTGGCCCGAGCTGGACCGGGACCCCCACCTCACCTGGGTCGACGCAGACACCCTCGTGGGCGCGGGCGATGACGAGGGACGCGGATCCGTGTGGATCGGCGGCCTCGGCGACGCCGCCGGGCGCCGGCTCGCCGGCGGACCGGACCAGGAGCTCTCCTTCGCGCAGCTGACCGTCGCGGGCGGCACGGCGGTCGCCTCCGCCTCCGGGATCGCCGTCGCCCCGCACCCCGTGCGCATCGATCTGGCGAGCGGCGAGGTCGCGGATCTTCCGAACCCCGCCGACGCCGTCGAGCAGCCAGGCCCCCTCACCGAGGTGTCCGCCACCGCCCAGGACGGCACGGCGCTGCGCGCCTGGCTGCGTCTGCCCGCGGGAGAGGGCCCGCACCCGCTGGTCGTCTTCGCGCACGGCGGCCCCTGGGGGTCGTGGAACGCCTGGACCTATCGCTGGAATCCCGGTCCCTTCGTCGACGCGGGCTACGCCGTGCTGCTGCCGGACCCGGCCATCTCCACCGGCTACGGGCAGGAGATGATCGACCGCGGCCAGCACGAGCTCGGCGGCGCCCCCTTCACCGACATCATGGCGCTCGCGGACGCGACGGTCGCCCGCGCGGACATCGACGCCGAGCACACCGCCTTCGCGGGCGGCTCGTACGGCGGGTACATGGCGAACTGGGTGGCCGGGCACACCGGCGACCGCTTCCGCTGCGTGGTCACCCATGCCTCGCTGTGGGACACGGCCTCGATGGGCCGCACCACCGACAACGCCGGCTGGGAGCGGTCGATGCGCGAGCAGAACAGCCGCTTCAACCCCAAGGACGAGGTCGCCGAGATCCAGGTGCCGATGCTCGTGATCCACGGCGACAAGGACTACCGGGTGCCGATCGCACAGGGCCACGCGCTCTGGTACGACCTGCACGAGTTCTCCGCCACGCCGCGCGACGAGCAGGGCCGCACCCGCCACCGCTTCCTCTACTTCCCCGACGAGGGCCACTGGATCACCGGTCGCGGCAATGCGCAGGTCTGGTACGAGACGTTCCTCGGGTTCCTCGATGAGCACGTGCGCGGCACCGCCTGGGACCGCCCCGCGACGCTGGGCTGAACGGTCGGTCGATCCCTCGGCGGAACGGCTGAACGGCTACGGCCGACGGGGCGTGCCCGGCATCGGGGCCCCGGAACAGAAAGCGCCCCGGCCCGTCCCCACGGGCCGGGGCCATCCCTTTCCCCGGTGCTGCGGGTCAGGCGGGGAGCCTCTCCTCAGTGGCTCGCCGCTCCGTCAGCACCTGGGATACACTTAACCGGCTCCAGCCTGGCAGGCGCTGAACGCGAGCTGTCGGTTCCCTATGCGCGCGGCAGGGCCGTGGCGGACCCGCCCTTCGTACACTCGTACGTATCCATGGCAGTGCGCATCGCAGCGCTGCCGCCGCGGAGAGGCAATGACCATGAGCACCCACCACGACCTGCTGGCCTCCTGCTGGACCTGGGCAGGGGACGTCGGCCCCGCGACGCAGACCAGCGCAGCCCCGTGCCTCTCCCGGAGAGGATCGAGGCGCTCGCCGCCTCGGGCTGGCGGGGAGTGGGGATCCAGCACGCCGACCTCGTGGAGCTGCGCGACACGATCGGTCTTCCCCGACTGCGCGAGCAGCTCGAGGACGCCGGCATCGAGCGCATCGAGCTCGAGTTCCTCAGCGACTGGTGGGAACGCGGCACGGCACGCGCGGCCTCCGACCGTCAGCTCGACGACTTCCTCGACGCCGCGGCGCAGCTCGGAGCCCCTGCCCTCAAGATCGGCGCATGCCGCCTCGGCGCCGGCCGCTCCGAAGCGCCGGAGCCCGCGGCCTTCGCCGCGGATCTGCACCGGACCGCCGAGCGCGCCGACGCCTTCGACCTCACCCTGGCCCTCGAGGCGATGGCGGACACCAACCTGCCGACCTTCGGCGACGCGGTCGACCTCGTCCGCGCCGTGGACCACCCGCGCGCCGGGCTCGCCGTGGACATCTATCAGCTCGCGAGATCCGGCGACGACGACGTCACGCTCCTGCCCGCGCTCCTGGAGGGCGTCCCGGTCGCGGTGGTCGAGCTCGGGGACGCGCCAGTGGGCGCCGACGGCGTCGCTCCGCGCTGCCTCCCGGGCCGCGGGGATCTCGACATGGCGGGGTTCGTGGTGGCGATGATCGACGCGGGATGGGACGGCTTCTGGGGAGTCGAGATCATCGCCGACGAGCTGCGCGCGCTGCCCGTCGCACAGGGACTCTCCGAGGTCCGCGCGGGGGTCGACGTCGCCCTCGCGCGCGCCCAGGAGATCCTGGACGCCCGCCCCTGAGATCCGGCTGTTCAGGCGGCGGCCCGTGCATGCGCGGCTGCCCGACGGGCGTCAACCCCGGGGCGGCGGCACGACCTCGAGAGCCCCCGAATCGGCACGGCCGAGGAGCCGTGAGACGGGGCAGCGCGCGTGCGCGGCCTCCGCGAGGCGACGGGCCTCGTCCTCGCCCACGTCCTCGACGCTCACCAGGGCGCGGGGCGCGAAGCGGTAGCCGCCCGTGGGGTCGAAGTGCAGGCTGACCTCGACGTGCACATGGGTCGCGGCGTCGATGCCCCGCTCTCGCAGCACCGCCTTGAGCGTCTCGCCCAGGCACGTGCTCCACGCCATCGCGAGGAACTGCTCGGGATTCGAGCCCGTGGCGTCGGCCGACGGACCGCCCGTGGGCAGCGTGGGACCGTTCTCCACGCGGACCTCGCCCGCCGTCCCGCCGACGTTCTCCACGCGCGCGGTGTAGAGGGTGCGCGTGTACTTCTCAGGGAGGGCGTCGGGGGCCGTGGCCGCGGACGGCCCCGCGGTGGCCGTCTCGATCGGGGACTGTCCGGATGGTTCCGCCATGGCCCCAGGGTAGACGCGGCCTGCGCCGTCCACGCGCTCGTCACCCCCTCGACATCGGGGGTTCGTCGAGCGTGCGGTCGACGCCGGGTGCTCGATAGCCTGGCCGGAGACCGCTGATGGATGTGCGTCGCCTGCTCGCAGGGGCGCACTCGGAGAAGGGACGGGCCGATGAGTGCGCAGGAGACCTCGGCGGTCCGGCCGGAGAGAGCCCAGCACGATCGCTCGCCGCAGGATGCGCCGCCCTCCCTCCAGCGCCTGATCGACGAGATCCGCGAGGCGGTCGCAGCCGGCGGCGACGCCGCCCAGACCTCGCGCCGCGTGACGCGGGCCCTGGAGCAGCACCTCGCCGTGCCGGAGCTGCTGCCTGCGGAGGCGCGGGTGGCGGACCCCGAGCGCTACCGGCAGAACATCGTCCACGTCGAGCCCGACGGCAGCTTCTCGATCGTCGCGCTGGTGTGGCTCCCCGGGCAGCAGACTCCCGTGCACGACCACATCTCCTGGTGTGTGGTGGGCGTCTACGAGGGCGAGGAGGCCGAGATCCGGTACCGCGTGGAGGACGCCGCCGGCAGCGAGGTGCACCTCGACGACGGGCAGATGCCGGACCCGGAGGACGGCCTGGCGCTCGTGCGCACCGCAGAGGTGACCAATCCGAACGGCAGCGCCGACGGCTTCGCCCCGCCCGGGGATCTGCATCGGGTCTGGAACGCGGGGGAGGGCACCGCGATCTCGATCCATGTCTACGGCGCAGACATCCGCGAGCTCGGCTCGAGCATCCGGCGCACCTACGACCTGCCGGAGCGCTGAGAGGCGGCCTGCACGGCACGGCCGACACCGACGACGATGCCGCTCAGTCGTAGGGCGCCTCGCGGACGACACGTGCGGAGCCGACGTCCATGGACTCTCCGACCTCCATCCGATCCAGGCACCACCGCAGATGCCAATGCGGTTCACGGTCGGCGTTCGCGAATCCGTGGTCCAGCAGGAAGGAGGCAGTGGCGCCAGTTCCCATCAGCTCGAGCTCGCTCTCCGGGGTGACGATCGAGAAGGCCCCCGCTCCGTCTGTCATCCTCCAGCACCTCCACGTTCCTGCGTCGACTGCGATGCCTGTCATCCATGGCGCGGAATGCCCCGTCTCCCGGGAGGACGGAGCGTCGCTTCGAACCGATCAGCCGGGGCGACCCAGCGCTCGCCCCGCCGCGGCGCGCACGCGGGGATGCCCGTCCTGTCGGAGCCGCTCGAGCGCCGCCTCGGCGCCGCAGCGCGAGGACGCCCGGGCGGAGAGCACCTTCGCGGCCATCTCCCGCACCCGCCAGTGCGGGTCGTCGGTCGCCGCGACCACGGTCGGCTCGGCGGCAGCGGTCCAGGCGTAGAGGAAGGCCCGCAGCGCCCAGGTGCGCACCCAGTACCCGTGGGGGCCGTCGGACCTGCCGGTGAGGACGGGGCCGGCGGAGTTCCCGCCGAGCACCTCGATGAGCTCCGCGTCGACCTCGCCGTCCCGGAGGATCGACAGGCATCGGCCGACGAACGCCTCCTCGCCCTCGCGCGAGACCGCGGAGCCGATGCGCCGACGGGGTGTGGACTCCTGCACCATGGCGCTCATCGTGCCACCGGCCCGGCGGATGCAGAACGCCCCTGACCCGCGAAGCGCGGATCAGGGGCGTTCCCTGGGCGGAGGATGGGGGATTTGAACCCCCGAGGGCTTTCACCCAACACGCGTTCCAGGCGTGCGCACTAGGCCGCTATGCGAATCCTCCATTGCTCGTAGAGCAGAAGACACACTACCGGAGGACCCCCGGTGGTGCGAGCCGGCCCCGGCCGGGCCGGGTGCATGTCACACCCGGTCGGGCCGACCAGGCGGTGACGAGGCCGGATCGGCCCCGCAGGGCTCAGTCCTCCGGATCCTCCGGCTCCTCCGGATGACGCACGATGTTCACGATCGCGGCGGCGAGGCCGCCCCAGACGGTGACGATCGCGACGCACAGCATGACAATGGCCGATGCCGACATCAGTTCCCTCCTCCCTGCTCGGCGCGGTGGGTGGGCGCGGAGCCGCGGGATCCCCGGGAGCCCTCTGCGTCCGTGGGCGCCGCGGCGCCGCTGCGGACGGTCGCGATCGCGCTCGAGGCGATCTCCTGGGCGCCGTCGGCGCCGCCCGTCCCGCGCACGTCACCGGCACCGGAGACCTGGGGCGGGCGCAGCTCCTGCGGGGTGCGGGGCTCGGCGGCCTCGTCGATCACGACGCGGGTGCCGGGCGCGGCGAGCACGCTGTCGGCGACCACGGGCGGAGCGATCGGGTCGCCGTCGGAATCAGGGCGGTCCTTGTTGGAGCCCGCGGGCCAGGGGGCCAGCGAGAGCACGATCGCGATCACCACGAGGGCGATCGCCATGCCCCACCCGAAGACGTTCACGAAGAAGGCCGGGTACTCCGAGTAGGGCTTGTCGGCCGTCAGCAGCTGCACCGCCGAGAGCACCATCGTCACGCCCAGGACCAGCGGCGCGATCACCTTCACGCACGTCTCCCAGCCGATGCCGAGGCGGAAGGTGCCCTTGAAGTTCAGGTGGTCGCGCAGTGTGGGCAGGCCGCGCACGATGTAGCCGAGCGCGATCGTCGAGACGAGCGCGGCGCCGACGATCCCGTAGGAGTTCACGAAGTTGTCGAGCGTGTCCAGCAGCGCGAGGCCCATCGTGGTCGGGAACAGCAGCGTGGAGCCGATGGCCATCGGCAGCAGCACCACGAGCGTGCCGGGCACGCGCGAGAGCCCGAACTTGTCCTGCACGGCGGAGACGATCACCTCGATGATCGAGACCAGCGAGGTGAAGCCCGCGAGCACCAGCGACCCGAAGAACAGCACGCCGATCAGGGCGCCGCCGGGGGCCTGGGAGATGATCGTCGGGAAGGCGATGAACGCGAGCCCGATGCCGTCGGTGACGACGTCCTGGACCTGCACTCCCTGCGCCTGCGCCATGAAGCCCAGCGCCGAGAACACGCCGATGCCCGCGAGGATCTCGAAGCTCGAGTTCGCGAAGCCCACCACGAGGCCCGAGCCCGTGAGGTCCGTCTTCTTCTTGAGGTACGAGGAGTAGGTGAGCATGATGCCGAACGCGACCGACAGCGAGAAGAAGATCTGCCCGTAGGCGGCGATCCACACGGCCGGGTCGGCGAGCGCCGCCCAGTTCGGCTGGAACAGCGCGTTCAGGCCCGTCATCGCGCCCGGCAGGAAGAGGGCGCGCACCACGAGGATCACGAACATGACCACGAGCAGCGGGATGAAGATCATCGAGGTCTTCGCGATGCCGCTCTCCACGCCGAGGGCGAGCGTGATGATCACGGCGACCCACACCAGCAGGATCGTGACGAGCACGGGGCCCACGTAGTCGAAGGAGATGCCCGCGTCGGCCCCCATCAGCGAATGGGTGAACTGGCCGAAGAAGTAGCCCTCCGCATCGTCGCCCCATTTCTGGCCCACGGAGAACACCATGTAGTTCAGGGACCAGGCGATGATCAGGGCGTAGTAGGCGCCGATGATCACGCAGATCAGCACCTGCCACCAGCCGATGAACTCGGTCCAGCGCTTCAGGCGCCGCCAGGCCAGAGGGGCCGAGCCGCGCCAGCGGTGGCCGATCGCGTAGTCGACGAACAGCAGCGGGATCCCGGCGGTGAGCAGCGCGACCAGGTAGGGGATCATGAACGCCCCGCCGCCGCCCTCGTAGGCGGCGGCCGGGAAGCGCCAGATGTTGCCGAGGCCGACGGCGCTGCCGATCGCCGCGAAGATGAAGGCCGAGCGTCCGCTGAAGGCGCCGCGGTTCGCGCGTTCGCGCTGCGGCGCCTCGCCGCTCGGGGCAGTGGCTGGGGAGGAGGTCATGCGATGCCTTCCGCATGGAGGAGTGGAGGACGACGGGTGCTCCGGGCGGCTGCGGCCCGGACGCGCGACGGGCTCTGCGCCCGCGCGCGGCGGAGCGGATCCGCGGTGCACGTTGAGCGTGCACTGTAAGGGATATGGGGCGTTCCGGGCACGCGGGGGTCACTGGCCGGTCAGGGCCGACGGGCGGGGACGGAGCCCGGCGCCGCGGGACGGGGAGGTCCATTAGGGTCTGACCATGAGCGATGTCGACCCGCAGTCCCACGGCCGCATCGGGGAGCCCGGCGCGGCCGACGCGCCCGCCCCCGGCGTCCCCGCCGAGAGCAGGGTCCCCACCGAGAGCCCGGTCCCCGCGTCGGGTGCGTACCTCGAGGAGCTGGACGCGGCGCGCGAGCAGGCGATGCGCACCACGTCCCACCCCGGCTCCGCCTTCGCGGGCGCGGGGGAGGAGCTGCACGCCCGCCTCGAGGACGCGGTCGCGGCCGACGCCGACGCCATGGTCGACCTGCTCCTGGATCTCGCCGCGCACCCGGAGACCGCCTTCGAGGAGCGCCGCTCGGCCGCCGCGATCGCCGCCGTGCTCGAGGACCATGCGCTGGACCCCGAGGTCGGCGTGCACGGGCTGGAGACCGCGATCCGCGCGGAGATCAGCGGCGCCGCGACCGCGGAGTCGCCCACGATCGCGATCTGCGCCGAGTACGACGCCCTGCCCGGAGTGGGCCACGGCTGCGGCCACAACGTCATCGCCGCGATGGGCGTGGGCGCCTTCCTCGCCCTCGCACGGCTCGCGGCCACGGACCCGTCGGCCGTGCCCGGCCGGGTCGTGCTGCTGGGCACACCCGCCGAGGAGGGACACACCGGCAAGGAGTACATGGCCCGCGAGGGCGCCTTCGACGGCCTCGACGCCGCCGTCATGGCCCACCCGTACCCCGGCTACGACCTCGCCGACCAGGCATGGCTGGGCCGGCGCACCCTCACCGTCGTCTTCCGCGGGCACACGGCCCACGCCTCCGCGCAGCCGTTCATGGGGCGCAATGCCCTGGACGCCGCGAGCCTCATGTACCAGGGGATCGGGCTGATGCGTCAGCAGACCCCGCCGTCGGACCGGATCCACGCGGTGATCCGCGAGGGCGGGGAGCGGGCCAGCGTCATCCCCGACACCGCCCGCCTGGACCTCTACGTGCGCTCGCTGGCGCCCTCCACCCTGCGGGACCTCTCGCGCCGCGTGGAGGACGTGGCCCGGGGCGCCGCGCTGATGACCGGCTGCGGCGTCGAGATCAGCTGGGACGAGCACCCGCCCTCGCTGCCCGTGCGCACGAACGAGGCCCTCACCGGGCGCTGGGTCGAGGCGCAGCGCCGGCGCGGGCGGGACCCGCTGCCCCGCGGCGTGGTCTCCGAGACCCTCGCCGCCTCCACCGACTTCGGCAACGTGAGCTTCCGCGTCCCCGGCATGCACCCGGTCATCCACGTCGCCGACGCCGACACCGCGCTGCACACGCGCGAGTTCGCCGCGGCCGCCACCGGTGACCTTGCCCGGGCCTCCGCGGCCGACGGCGCCTACGGCCTCGCCGCGACAGTGCTCGACATGCTCCACGACGCCGAGCTCGCCGCCGCCGTGCGCGAGGAGTTCGAGGCCGCCGGCGGCGCCATCGACGTGCCCCACTACTTCGACTGACCCCGCACCCCGTCGACCGATCCCGCCGATAAACCCCGTCGACCGACCCCGCAGACAGACCCGTCGGCCGACCCCGTCGACCGACCGTCCCGCCCCGAGGAGAGACGATGAGCAGCCCTTCCCCGCGCCCCGTCGGCCCCGCCCCCGACGGACCCGCCCCTGACGGCTCCGCCGCGCGGCTGACCCGCACCGATCGCCTGCTGAACGTGGTCGAGCGGCTGGGCAACAAGCTGCCCGAGCCGTTCATGCTGTTCCTGATCCTCTTCGCGGTCACCGGGATCGTCTCCACCGCGATGGCGCTGGCCGGGGTGAAGGTGAGCGTGCCCGGATCCGACGAGGTCACCGTCATCAAGGGCCTGTTCACCGGGGAGGGGATGGCCTGGCTGACCACGAGCCTGGGCGAGAACTATCTGGGCTTCCCGCCGCTGGTCACCGTGATGCCGATCCTGCTGGGCATCGGCATCGCCCAGCACTCCGGGCTGCTCGCCGCCGGGATCCGCGCGATGTTCGGCTCCTCGCCGGCGTGGCTCCTGCCCTACGTGGTGGGCATCGTGGGCGTGATCGCCTCGATCATGTCCGACTCGGCCTTCGTGGTGGTCCCGCCGCTGGCCGCGCTCGTGTTCAAGGCCGCCGGCCGGCACCCCGTCGCGGGACTCCTGGGCGGCTTCGCGGCGGCCGGCGCCGGCTACTCCACGAACCTCGTGCCCACGAGCCTGGACGCCCTGTTCGCGGGCATCACGAACTCCGTGATCGAGACCGTCTCCGGGCTCGGCGCGACCACGGTGAACCCGGTGTCGAACTGGTGGTTCAACATCGCCTCCTCGATCGTGCTGGCCCTCATCGCCGGCTTCATCATCGACCGCGTCATCGAGCCGCGCCTGGTGCGCCAGGACATCCCGCGCGACGAGACCATCGAGGAGGACGCCGACGGACAGGCCCCGGAGACCTCGGGCGAGTCCTCCGAGCAGATGCGCGCCTCCCTCTCCCGGCCGGAGAAGCGCGGCCTGCTGCTCACGGTTCTCGCCGGCCTCGTGCTCACCGCGATCGTGCTGCTCGCCGCGCTCGTGCCCGGCTCCCCGTGGCGCAACGAGGACGGCGGCTTCCTGCCGACGTCCCCGCTGCTGGACTCGATCGTGTTCCTGGTGTTCCTCTACTTCGTGGTCCTGGGCAGCGTGTACGGGATCGCGACCGGCACCCTGCGCTCCACGCGCGACGCCGTGCGGATGATGACCGAAGCGCTCAAGGAGATGCTCCCGTTCATCGTCCTCGCGTTCATCCTGGGCAACTTCATCGCCCTGTTCAATTGGTCCGGCATCGGCTCCTGGATCGCTGTGACCGGCGCCGAGGGCCTCGAGCACATCGGCCTCACCGGCTTCGGCGCCGTCATCGGCTTCATCCTGCTGGCGAGCGTGCTGAACCTGTTCATCATCTCCGGCTCGGGCATGTGGACGATCATGGCCGCCGTGTTCGTGCCGATGTTCGCCCTGCTCGGCTACGAGCCCGCCTTCACGCAGGCCGCCTTCCGGGTGGGCGACTCCGCGACCCAGGTGATCACGCCCATGAACCCGTACATGGTGGTGCTGCTGGGCATGCTGCGGAAGTACGAGCCGGCCGCCGGACTGGGCAGCCTCTTCGCACGCATGCTCCCCTTCGTGGTCCCCTTCTGGATCGCCTGGACGCTGATCCTCGCCGTGTTCTTCGCCTTCGACCTGCCGCTGGGCCCGGGCAACGGGATCCATCTGGGACAGTGAGCCGATGAGCACGCGGGAGCCGAGCGACGACGGGCCGACGGGGGACGGGGCGACCGACGACGGGCGGAGGCCGCTGCCCGCCCTCCTGCCGCCCGTGCTGCTGGGCCTCGCGGTGCTGCTGGTGCTGCAGATGATCGGCCTCGCGCTCGCCGCCCTCCTCCATCTGCCGATCCCCGGGGTGGTGCTCGGACTGGTGCTGCTCGTGATCCTGGGGCTCGTGCCGCGCACCCGCGGCATCCTGCGCGTCGCCGAGCCCGCGGGCACCCCGCTGCTCGCGCACCTGCAGCTGCTGTTCGTCCCGCCGGGCGTCGGCGTGGTCGTCGAGATGGGGGCGCTCGCCCGCAACGCCCTGCCGATCGCCCTCGCCGTCGGCGGTTCCTTCCTGCTGGCCCTGCTCGTCGTCGGCCGCGTGCTGCAGGCCCTGCTGCACCGGCAGGACCGACGCCGCGGCGACGACGGCCATCAGCGGCTCGAGGGGAGCGGCGCATGAGCGGCGCCGTCCAGACCGTCGTCCACCTGCCGATCTTCGGTCTCGTGCTCACCCTCGCCGTCTACCTCGGCTCCCTCTGGCTGCACCGCCGCACGGGCCGGCCTGCCCTGCTCACGCCGGTCTTCGTCACCGTGGTGGTGGTCGCCGCGGTGCTCGAGCTCGTCGCCCTGCCCTATGCGGAGTACCTGGAGCAGGTCACGGTGCTCACGCTGCTGCTGGGCCCCGCGACGGTGGCGCTCGCCCTGCCGCTGCTGGCGAACGGGCGGGCGCTGGCCCGCTCGGCCGCCTCCGTGGTGCTCGCGCTGATGGTGGGCGCGGTGGTGAGCCTGGGCGTCACCGTGGGCGTGCTGCGCGCCTTCGGCACCGACCCGGAGATCCTGCGCTCCGTGCTGCCGCGCTCGGTGACCAGCCCCGTCGCCCTCACCCTCGCCGAGTCGCTGCAGGCCTCGGCACCGCTGGCCGTGGTGCTCACGATCCTCTCGGGGATCCTCGGCGCCGTGTTCGCGCCCGTGCTGCTGAGCCTCGCCCGCGTCCAGGACCCGCGGGCGCGCGGATTCGCCATCGGGCTCACGTCCCACGGGATCGGCACCTCCCGCGCGCTCGACGAGTCGCCCGTCACCGGCGGCTGGTCGAGCGCCGCCATGGTTCTCAACGCGCTGGCCATGACGCTCGTCCTGCCCCTGCTCGCGCCGCTGGTGTCCGGGTGAGCGGTCACACGGGCACCTCGTGCGCATACCTATGGTTTCCGGTGGGTAATATCCAGGAACCCAGACCGCCGGACGAGGACGTGACATGAGGATCTCCGAGCTTGCCGACACCGCCGGCGTGCCCGTGGCGACCATCAAGTTCTACCTGCGCGAGAAGCTGCTGCCGCCCGGCCGGCTCACCTCCCGCACGAGCGCGGTCTACGACGAGGGCCACGTGGACCGGGTGCGCCTGATCCGCGCGCTCACCGATGCGGGCGGACTGAACATCGCGGCCGTGCGCCGCATCGTCGACGCCCTGGACTCCCCGCACCAGGAGCAGATCGACATGCTCGGCATCGCCCAGCGCACCCTCGCGGGCGAGACCGCGGAGGACGCCGAGACGGCGGCCGTCGACGAGGACGCCGCGCGCTTCGCGCCCGGGAAGATCTCGCCCCGCGTGCGGTCGCTGGCCGAGCGCCGAGGCTGGACCGTCCTGGAGCACTCCGATCCGCTCATGACCCGCCTCGAGCAGGCCTGGACCGCCTGCGACAAGGCGCGCGTGCCGACGGGCGACGACCACATCGACGCCTACGCGGAGGCCATGTCCCTCGTGGCCCGCGCCGACATCGCCCACATGCCCCGCAGCACCGCCGAGGCCATGCGCATGGTCGTGGTGGGCACCGTCATGAGCCGCGGCCTGCTGGACGTGCTGCGCATGATCGAGCAGCGCGAGTCCGCGATCGCGCACGCGAAGGGACGCGGGGCGGAGTAGTCCCAGAGGCCCCGGCCCCGGCCCCGGGGCGAGGTCGGCGGGAACGGGTCTCCTGGCGGGGCCCGTGCGGCTCAGAGCTCCAGGCGCTCCCTGACCTGCGCGTCCTCCGGGAGCATGCGGGAACGGGTGAGGAACCGTTTGCCGTCGGGCGTCTCGAGGCTGAAGCCGCCGCCGCGCCCATCGACGAGGTCGATCGTGAGGTGGGTGTGGCGCCAGTACGCGAACTGCTCGCGGCTCATCCAGAAGTCGAGCGGGCTCGCGGTGCCGTCGGGCAGCGGCACCTCCACATGTCCCATGCGCACGTCCGCGTCGCCGGTGAGGAAGTCGCCGGCCGGGTAGCACATGGGGGAGGAGCCGTCGCAGCATCCTCCGGACTGGTGGAACATGAGCGGCCCGTTGCGGTCGATGAGCCGCTGGATCTGCGCCACCGCCGCCTGCGTGAAGGCCACCCGGGAGAAGTCCTCGCCCTCGATCGTGGGGTCCGCCTCGAGCACGTCGTCGGACGGTGTGGGCTCGGGCAGTGGGGGAGCGGGCGGCTGGCCCGGCTGGGGTGCGGGTGCGGACGCGGGCGCGGACGCGGGCGCGGGGGCCGCGGCCGACGAGGTGCCGGGTGCTGGGGTCGGGTTCTCGGCGGAGGAATCCGTCATGATGCGCTCCTTCCGATATGCGGCCTCCTGGGGAGACCGCGCGCGTGGTCGTGGTGCGCGGCGCGTGGTGCGCGGCAGCCGGTGCAGCTGCAGCGCCACGATCCCGCGAGAGGTGAGTTGACGTCCTCAAAAGGGGCTGTTGACGACGACGACTCACCTCTCGCGAGCGATGGAGACCCGGCGGGATCAGAAGAAGCCGAGCTCGGTCTCGGAGTAGGAGACCAGGAGGTTCTTGGTCTGCTGGTAGTGGTCGAGCATCATCAGGTGGTTCTCGCGACCGATGCCCGAGGACTTGTACCCGCCGAAGGCGCTGTGAGCGGGATAGCTGTGGTAGTTGTTCACCCACACGCGACCGGCCTGGATGGCGCGGCCCGCCCGGTAGACGATGTTCTGGCTGCGCGACCAGAGACCCGCCCCGAGCCCGTAGAGGGTGTCGTTGGCGATCGAGATCGCGTCGTCGTAGTCCGTGAACGAGGTCAGGGCCAGCACGGGGCCGAAGATCTCCTCCTGGAAGATGCGCATCGAGTTGTCGCCCTCGAAGACCGTCGGCGTCACGTAGTAGCCGCCGGACAGGTCCCCGCCGAGGTCGGCGCGCTCGCCGCCGGTGAGGATCTTCGCGCCCTCCTGCTTCCCGATGTCGATGTAGGACAGGATCTTCTCGAGCTGGTCGTTGCTGGCCTGCGCGCCGATCTGGGTGTCCGTGTCCAGGGGGTTCCCCTGCTTCGTGGCCTTCACGCGCTCGAGGCCGTCGGCCACGAACGAGTCGTAGATGCCCTTCTGCACGAGCGCGCGCGACGGGCAGGTGCAGACCTCGCCCTGGTTCAGCGAGAACATCGCGAAGCCCTCAAGGGCCTTCGAGTAGTAGGCGTCCTTCTCGCTCGCGACGTCGTCGAAGAACAGGTTCGGGCTCTTGCCGCCCAGCTCGAGGGTCACCGGGATGAGGTTCTGCGAGGCGTACTGCATGATCAGACGCCCGGTCGTGGTCTCGCCCGTGAACGCGATCTTCGCGATCCGGCTGTTGGAGGCGAGCGGTTTGCCCGCCTCGGCGCCGAACCCGTTGATGATGTTCAGGACGCCCTCGGGCAGCAGGTCCCCGATGAGGCCGATCAGCACCATGATCGAGGCCGGGGTCTGCTCGGCGGGCTTGAGGACGATGCAGTTGCCGGCCGCGAGGGCCGGGGCGAGCTTCCACGTCGCCATGAGCAGCGGGAAGTTCCAGGGGATGATCTGGCCGACCACGCCCAGCGGCTCGTGGAAGTGGTACGCGACGGTGTCGTCGTCGATCTGGGAGAGCGTGCCCTCCTGCGCGCGGATCGCGCCCGCGAAGTAGCGGAAGTGATCGACCGCGAGCGGCAGGTCCGCGTTCAGGCACTCCCGGATGGGCTTGCCGTTGTCCCAGGTCTCGGCGACCGCGAGGGTTTCGAGGTTCTCCTCGATGCGATCGGCGATCCTGTTGAGGATGACGGCGCGCTCGGCGACCGACGTCTTCCCCCAGGCGGGGGCGGCCTTGTGCGCCGCGTCGAGCGCGAGCTCGACGTCCTCGGCGGTCGAGCGGGCCACCTCGCAGAACACCTCGCCCGTCACCGGGGTCGGGTTCTCGAAGTACTCGCCCTTGACCGGGGGCACCCACGTGCCGCCGATGTAGTTGTCGTAGCGGGAGGCGAAGGCGACCTTCGCCCCGTCGGTCCCGGGTCGTGCGTAGACGGTCATGACTCTCCTCGTCGAGATCGGTTCCATCGGTGGTCTCGCCCGGGGAGCACATCGCATCCTCGGGACGTGACCGGCATCACCACTCTACGGCTCCGGAGGGCCTGGCGGGGAGGCGGATTCTCGCGAGGCGAGAGCACAGGGACCGCACGTCCGCGGCGGCCGAAGGGAGCCGCGTCACGCCGCGCGGCGGCGGGTGTGCACGCGCGGCGCAGGATCGCTAGAATCGTGCGCGACCCCTCGTGCGGTGTCACCTCACTGAACTCCCCCAGGGCTTGACGGCAGCAAGGGCAGGTGGGCTCTGGCAGGTGCGCGAGGGGTCCTCTCATGCCCGGGTGCCGCGTACGCTCGCCCCATGGAGGTCCTGATCGTGGGCGGCGGAGTCTGCGGACTCGCACTCGCCCGCGGACTCGCCCCCGCGCACGACGTGACGGTCCTGGAGACCTCTCCCGGCCCGCGCGGCGGCGGATACATGATCGACTTCTTCGGACCCGGCGTCGGCGCCGCGAGACGCCTGGGCGTGCTCGGTGAGATGCGTGCGCGCTCGAGGGTCTTCGAGGGCGTGCGCTACGTCGACGCCGCGGATCGCGAGCACGGGCGCATCGAGGTCGCGCCGCTGATCGAGGTGCTGGGCACCGACTACTTCTCGATCCTGCGGCCGCAGGTCGAGCTCGCCCTGCTCGCCGCCCCTCCCCGACGCGGTCTGCCTGCGCTATTCCGCCCGTGTCGACGAGGTGCACGCGGGCGAGCGGTCGGGGGAGCGCCCGCGGGTCGTGCTCGAGGGCGGCGAGGAGCTGACCGCCGACCTCGTCGTCGGCTGCGACGGAGTGCGCTCGCGGGTGCGCGCGGCGATCTCGCCGGCGCACGCCGAGGTGATGCCGATGGGGTACCGCGCCTCGAGCTTCCTGTTCGAGGATCCGCAGATCGCCGCCGAGCTCGGCGACTGGGCGATGCTCACCGATTCCCTCGAGCGCACGGCAGGGCTCTACGCGTGCGACGACCGCAGCGCGGCGCTGCTGCTGATGGAGAGGGAAGACCCCGCCGTCACCGCCCGGCCGACCCCCGACCCCGAGGAGCTGCGCGCGCGGTTCTCGGGACTGCACCCCCTCGCCGACCGCGCCCTCGAGCACGCCCCCGCGCAGTACTACGACGACCTCGTCGCCCAGTCCTCCGCCCCCGGGTGGAGCCGAGGCGGGGTGACCCTCGCCGGCGACGCCGCGCACGCCGTCTCTCTCCTCGCCGGGCAGGGCACCTCGCTCGCGATCGCCGGGGCCGAGGCGCTCGCCGTCTCCCTGCGCCACGCGGGCCCGCACCGGGACGCCGGTCTCGCGGAGTACGAGCGCAGGATGCGCCCGGTGGCCGAGCGCGCACAGCGCAGCGGCCGGCGCAGTGCGGGGACCTTCATCTCCCGCAGCCCGGCCGAGCGTCTCGTGCACCGTGCGGCACGTCGACTTCTGGGCGTGCGCCCGCTGACCAGGGTCATCGCCCGACGCCTCGTCGCCTGAGGGGCCCGAGGGCGTCGCGCGCAGCGCCCGTCGGCCGAGGTCTCGATTTCGCAACATGACCCGAAATGGCCCGGAAAGCGGGAGTCGTGCGTCACACTCGTGCGTGCTGCACATCCCCTGCCCCCTCCTCAGGAGCCTCCTCGCATGAGTGATTTCATCGCCTGGCTGTCCGGAAACATCCAGGGCGCGCCGTTCATCATCCTGTGCCTGGGTGCAGGCCTCTACTTCACCGCGAGGACCCTGCTCCTCCAGGTCGTCAACATCCCCGACATGCTCCGGCAGATCATCAGGGGCGAGAAGTCGGAGAGCGGCGTCTCCTCCTTCCAGTCGCTGATGATCTCGCTCGCCGGCCGCGTGGGCACCGGCAACATCGCGGGCGTCGCGACGGCCATCGCCTTCGGCGGGCCGGGCGCGGTCTTCTGGATGTGGGCGATGGCCTTCCTGGGGTCGGCGACCTCCTTCATCGAGTGCACGCTCGGCCAGATCTTCAAGGAGCGCGACCGCGACACCGGCGAGTACCGCGGCGGTCCCGCGTTCTACATCGAGAAGGCCTACAAGCACACCGGCGCCAAGGGCATCTCCCTGGTCTACGCGATCGTCTTCTCGCTCGTCACCGTGCTGGCCATGAGCTTCTTCCTCCCGGGCGTGCAGGCCAACGGCATCTCCGTCTCCGCCTTCGGCGCCTGGGGTCTCCCGCAGTGGATCTCGACCGTCGTGATCCTGGTGCTGCTGATGCTCATCGTGGTCGGCGGCGTCAAGCGCATAGCCACCTTCGCGGGCCTCGTGGTGCCCGTGATGGCGGTCATCTACATCCTCGCGGCGATCGTCGTGATGTTCGTGAACGCCGACCAGATCGTGCCCGTCTTCTCCGAGATCTTCTCCTCCGCCTTCGGCATGGACTCGGTCTACGGCGCGATCGTGGGCCTCGCCGTCCAGTGGGGCGTCAAGCGCGGCCTGTACTCGAACGAGGCCGGCCAGGGCACGGGCCCGCACGCCGCGGCCGCCGCGGAGGTCTCCCACCCCGCCAAGCAGGGCTTCGTGCAGGCCTTCGCCGTCTACGTCGACACCCTGTTCGTGTGCTCCGCGACCGCCTTCATGATCCTGTCCACCGGCATGTACCGCGTGTACTCCGATGCGGTCGAGGATCCCTCGCAGATCCTCACCCAGGGTCCGGGCGGCCTGGCCGACGACGTCCCCGTGGGTCCCGGCTTCGCGCAGGCGGGCTTCGACACCTTCCTGCCGGGCGTCGGCGCCTCGTTCATCGCGCTGTCGCTGTTCTTCTTCGCCTTCACCACGATCGTGGCGTACTACTACATGGCCGAGACCAACCTGACCTACCTCATGCGCTGGGTGCCGAGCCACCAGGTGCGCCGCGCGCTGGTGTGGGTGCTCCGCGTCCTCATGATCATCGCCGTGGCGATCGGCGGCCTGGCCACGACCACCGGCAACGCGTGGGCGCTCGGCGACATCGGCGTGGGCGCGATGGCCTGGCTGAACATCATCGCAATCCTGGTGCTGCAGGTGCCCGCGATGAAGGCGCTCAAGGACTACCGGCGCCAGAAGCGCGAGGGCCTGGATCCGCAGTTCGATCCGCGACCACTGGGCATCCGCAACGCCGAGTTCTGGGAGGAGAGGGCCGACGCCCGTGCCGCGGGCGGCGACGGCGGTCGGCCCAAGGTCGACGCGCTGGACTGACCCTGCCGCTCCGCCGCAGCCGGTCGGACGCCGACGTCCGACCAGCGGGGGCGCGTACCGTGGCGCATCACCGCGAACACTCGCGACCGACGCCGGGAGGCACCGATGCGCATCGAGGCACGCACCCCGCTGGACCACCCCGTCGACGAGGTCCTCGCCTGGCACGAACGGCACGGCGCCCTGGTCCGGCTCACGCCGCCCGGCATGGCCAGGATCGAGGACCCGGACGCTGGCGGGCTCGAGGTCGGCAGGCGGGTCGCCGTGCGGCTCGGCCCTCCGCTGCTGCCGACGGGGCTCAGCCCCCGCTGGGAGCTGCGGCACGCCTCCCGCGAGGATCGCGGGAGCGGCGCGACGTCCGTCCACTCCTTCGTCGATGCCCAGGTCACCGGGCCCTTCCGCACGTGGCGGCACCAGCACGAGATCGCCGGGACCGGGTCCGGCAGCTCGGAGATCCGCGACCGCATCGACCTCGAGCTGCCGGGCGGTATCGGCAGCACCGGCGAGGCGGCCGGAGGCGGCGGCGCCGACCTGACGGGCGGCATCGGCGGCCTCCCGGCGCGCGAGGTCCGTCGGACGATCGAGCGCATGCTCGCCTTCCGCGGCGCGCAGCTGCGCGAGGACCTCGCCTTCCACGCCCGCTATGCCGGCTCCCCGCGGCTGGTGGTCGCGATCGCCGGGGCGTCCGGTCTGATCGGCACGCAGCTCGTCGCGCTGCTGCGCACCGGCGGCCACCGGGTGATCCGCATGGTCCGCGGCCGCGCCGAGGGGCCCGACGAGATCCCCTGGGACCCCGAGCGCGGGGAGCTCGACCCGGCCGACCTCGAGGGCGTCGACGCGGTCGTGAACCTCGCCGGCCGGCCGATCTCCACGCGCTTCACCGCGCGCGCGGAGCGCGAGATCCTCACGTCCCGTGTGCGCGGCGGCGACCTCATCGCGCGCACGCTCGCGCGCATGAAGGACGGAGCGGACGGCGCGTCGGCCGGTCCCAGGGTCCTCGTGCAGGCCAGCGCGATCGGCGCCTACGGTGCCCAGCGGCCGGGCGAGGTGCTCACCGAGGACGACGCCTTCGGCGACGACGTCCTCGCCCGCGTCTGCGAGGAGTGGGAGGCCAGCAGCGCCCCCGCGGCGCGGGCGGGCGTGCGCGTGGTGCACCTGCGCACGGGCATCGTGCTCTCCGACGGGGGAGGGGCCCTGCTCCCGCAGATCCCCATGTTCCTCGCCGGGATCGGCGGACGGCTCGCGGCGCCGGACGCCGTGCTCTCCTGGATCACCCTGGACGACATGACCCGCGCCTATGCCCACGCACTGTGCACGGAGGACCTCGAGGGGCCCGTGAACGCGGTCGCCCCCGCGCCCGTCACCTCGCGGGAGTTCGCCCGGACGCTCGGACGCGTGCTGCACCGGCCCGCGCTCGTCCCGGTCCCCGGCTTCGGGCCCGCCCTGCTGCTCGGGAGCGAGGGGGCGAAGGAGCTCGTGCGGGCCGACCAGGATGTCGACGCGTCGCGCCTGCTGGGAAGCGGGTTCGACCCCGCCCACACGGAGCTCGAGCAGGCGCTGCGGCACGTGCTGCGTCGACCGATGGTCTGAGGGGGAGACCGTCGTCGTCCCCGACCCCATGCTTCCGCATGATCCGCGGCCCCGCGCGGCCCGGCACGATGGAGGGCATGCAGGACGAGGGGATGCACGACGAGGGGACCGAGGACCGGGAGCCGGACATCGAGGGGACGAACCTCGAAGGGACGGACGGCGCGACCGAGGGCGACGAGGAGTTCGGGACGCACCGCACCACGGGCTTCGGCGCCGACGTGCGCTACGAGGGCCGGCGCGACGGCCACGAGTACGTCGCCGAGGTGCGCCATCGCCCCCTGGACACCGAGGCCGTCATCCTCATCGACGGCGTGCGCCACGACCCGAAAGCCGAGAAGGCGCTCGCGAGGGCCGACAGCGCGGAGGACGTCACCACGGCGGACGGCCTCGCCCTGAAGCTCGACGACGGCTTCTTCCGCAGCACGATCACCGTGCGCAGGCCCACGGCGAGCGGGACCATGAAGGACCGCGAGAAGCTCGTCGTGCGCACCACGACGCTCGGCGGCGCCGGTGAGGTGGACGTGGTCCGCGCGGACGAGCTCGTCGGCGCGCCGCTGGTGCCCGCCGAGGGGTCGCCCTCCGCCGCCCGCGAGGCCCGCAAGGCGGATCATCCCGTGCGCTTCGGCCTGATCGCCGCCGGCGCCCAGGCGGCGCGCTTCCTGGTGCCCCTGCTGGGACTCGGGGCGCTCTTCTCGGGACTGCTCGATCCGGTCAAGCGCTGGATCGGCCGACTCGTCGAGCCCGTCGTCACCTGGGTCGACGAGGCGACCCGCGGCATCCGCACCTGGATCGGCGAGGTAACGCGTCCCGTGCGCGAGCTCGTCGACGCGCTCCTCGAGCCGATACGTCGGTTCCTCGGCTGGCTCTGGAACCTGCTGTTCGGATGGATCCCGGACATCCATCTGGGCATCGACGTGCCGGACTGGATCGTCGACTACCTGGTGCCCGTCCTCGTCGTCGTGGTCGTCTTCGTGGTCACGATCGGCACGATCCGCGACCGCAGGGAGCGGCTGGAGAAGGCACGGCGCGGGGAGGATCCGACGCGGCCGGAGTCGGAGGACGCCGGCGATGGCAGGGCCGAGGGGCGCGACGAGGATGACTATCCCGACGCCGACGGGGACCGCGAGCGCGACGTGCGCGACGGCGAGGTTCGCCGCTGAGGGCGCCTCGTCGGGACGGCGGCCGGGCAGGAGCCGGGCTGTGCGGCGCCGTTCAGGCCGTCGCCTGGTGCACGTAGCACCAGCGCCAGGTCTCACCGGGCTCGGCGGACTGCATGACCGGGTGGCTCGTGTCGTGGAAGTGCGCGGTCGCGTGCTGGCCGGGGGAGCTGTCGCAGCAGCCGACCTCCCCGCACTCCAGGCACTGGCGCAGGGCCACGGTGGTGGTGCCCTCCTCGCGGCAGCGCCGACAGAAGGCGCGCTCCGGGGCGGGCGTGCCGACGGCGGGATAGCGCCGCAGGTCCTCGCACCATCCGCCCTCGCCGCTGCCGGTCGCGACGATATCCTCGCGGGCCTCGGTGCCGGAGTCCAGCAGCGACTCCTCGAAGTCGAGCATGCCCAGCACCTCGCGGACCACGTGCGAGGGCACCTTGCCCTTCGAGCGGATCTCGAGCACCCGCGCTCTCTCGGCCGCGAGCATCCGGGTGCGGATGCGGGTGAACGCGTCGCTCGGGCTCTCCTGGCCCACCTGCGTGGACAGTCGCTCCCAGGCGGCGAAGGTGCGCTGGTCCTGCCGGTCGCGGATCATCTGCACGACCGCGGGATCGTCCTGCTCCCCGCAGGAGGCGAGCACGGTATTGCCGGCGTCGGCCGCCTTCTGCAGCAGGGTCGCGCGGGCGAGGGCGTCGGCCGCCGGATCGTTCGGGACCACGCGCAGCACGCGGGTGAGCCACGGCAGGGTCAGGCCCTGCAGGTAGAGCGTGCCCAGCACGGCCACGAGCGCGATCAGCACGAGCACGTCGTGGTGCGGCACGGACGCCGGGATCACGAACACGGCGGCGATGGTGACGACGCCGCGCATGCCGGCCCAGCCCGTCACCACCACGTTCGGCCAGGGCGGCCTGCGGTCCGCGGGCACCCACAGCGTCATCACCAGGCGGCTCGCGCACATCCAGGCGAGCCGGGTGAGGATCACGACTGCGAGGGCCGCCGCGCACACGCCCAGCACGAAGCCCCAGCTCAGGGAGTGGCTGACGCCCGCGATGATCTGTGAGAACTGCAGACCGATGAGCAGGAACACCGCGTGCTCGAGGAGGAACGCGATCGAGGTCCAGGTGGCGTTCTCCGTGAGGCGCGAGGTCGAGGTCTGCACCAGCGGCGCCTTGTGGCCGATGAGCAGACCGGCGACGACCACGGCGATCACGCCGGAGGCGTGCAGCTCCTCGCCCAGCAGGTACGCGGCGAAGGGGACGACGAAGGAGATGCCGGTGTCCACGGCCGGGTCGTGCACCCAGCGCCGCACGGTGAGCACCGCGAACGCCACGGCGAGGCCGACGATCACGCCGCCTCCCGCGGCGATCAGGAAGTCCAGGCCGATCGAGCCGACCGCGACCGTGCCGGCGATCGCCGCGACTGCGGCCCGCAGCGCCACCAGGGCGGTGGCGTCGTTGAGCAGGGACTCGCCCTCGAGCACGGTGACGATCTGCCGCGGCAGGCCGATGCGCCGCGCCACCGCGCTCGCCGAGACCGCGTCGGGCGGGGCGACGACGGCGCCGACAGCGAGGGCGACCGGCCAGGGGACGTCGGGCATGAGCAGGTGCACGGTCGCGCCCACGGTCACGGTCGTGACCACCACCAGGGCGATCGACAGCATGGCGACGGTGCGCAGGTTCGCCCGGATGTCCACGAGGGAGGTCTTCAGCGCCGAGGAGTAGAGCAGCGGCGGCAGCAGACCCAGCAGCACGAGCTCGGGGGTCAGTCGCACGGCCGGCACGAAGGGGAGGTAGGAGGCGATCACGCCGATGACGATGAGGACCATCGGCGCGGGCAGCCGCAGGCGGTCCGCGATCGCGGAGCCCGCCAGGACGGTCACCACCAGCAGGACGATGAACAGGACGATGTGCACGTGCGCATTCTCCTCCAGGGACTGCGCGCACGACCGGACGGGGCGTGGGGGGGGGGGCGGGGGGGGCGCCCCCCGGGGGGGCCCCCCCCGGGGGGGGGGGGGGGGGCGCCGGGCCTGGG